>CAVZSB010000040.1:0-155367 GCA_963777635.1 uncultured Alphaproteobacteria bacterium | reverse complement strand
GTGGGCGCACAAGGACTCGAACCTTGGACCCGCTGATTAAGAGTCAGCTGCTCTACCAACTGAGCTATGCGCCCTAACCGGGGAAGACGAGGTTAGGCACTTCCACCATGAAAGCGCGACGGACCGGCCGATAGGCTTCCGGACCAACGCGCGGGCCACATTTAGGGCATTGCTTCCGGAATTCCAAGCGAGGAGAATCGCGTCCCGAATCGGCAGGTCAGCTTTTGGGGGAACCCGCTGATGCGCATGGCCTTCCTCGTATTATGCCTCCTTGCGGCGGCGGCAAGCGGCGCCGCGGCACAAACCACCGTGACCGTCGCCGAAAAAGGCCCGACGATAACCGGCGTCACGATCACCAATGCCGGAACCTATACCGGGCAGTCGACCAGCGCAGCGGCCCATGCCGGCCAGCCGTCGCCGACCGGCACGATCGGCACGGCATCCGATTGGCATTTTGTATCGGATGCGGCGGACGTGGCCGGAAAAGTCGGAACGCAATTCGGCATCGAGTTCCGCATCGACGGCGCCCCACCCGGCGACGGCGTGACGCTGTACCTCGTGCTCGCATTCCCGCCGCAGGGCATCCGCAATCCGAATACCGGCGAAACAATGCATGCCGCCAACATTGCCTTCCCGAATTTGAAAATCGGCGCGCTCTGCCTGCTCGGCTACGGCTTCGACAATTCCTGGGAAATCGTGCCGGGCGTCTGGAAGCAGCAGATCTGGTACCAGAACCGCATGCTGGCTGAGCGCACGTTCGTGGTGAGCAAGGCGGAATAGCGCCGCCTCGCGGCCGGTTTTCCGGTTCGCGGGTTGTTTCAGCCCGCGAACCGGACGTGTTCCTTATCCGACATCCGTCGAGTGCAGGCGGCGCTCGCCGACGACGATCGCCTCCGCCTGGCCGCGCTGGCGCCGGACCACGAGCTTGTTGAGGGCGGCGAGGTAGGCCTTCGCCGACGCAACCAGCGTATCGGGGTCGGCGCCCTTGGCGGTCACGGTGCGGCCGTTCTCCGACAGGCGCACCGAGACTTCGGCCTGCGCGTCGGTGCCTTCGGTCACCGCGTGGACCTGATAAAGCTCCAGCACCGCGTCGTGCGGCACCATCGCCTTGACGCAGTTGAACACCGCGTCGACCGGGCCGTTGCCGTCGCATTCCTCCATCATCGGCTTGCCGTCGATGTCGAGTTTCATGGTCGCGCGCTGCGGCCCGCGCGTACCGGCGATTACCGACAGCGAGACGAGCTTGATGTGATCCTGCGCGGTGGCGATTTCCTCGTCGACCAGCGCTTCGATGTCCTCGTCGTAGACGTGCTTCTTGCGGTCGGCGAGCGTCTTGAAGCGCACGAAGGCGTCTTCGAGCTGATTGGCGGCGAGGTGGTAGCCCAGTTCCTCGAGCTTGTGGACGAACGCGTGACGTCCGGAATGTTTGCCCATGACCAGCGAGGTCTGTTTCACGCCGACGTCCTCGGGCACCATGATCTCATAGGTCTGCGTGTGCTTGAGCATGCCGTCCTGATGGATGCCGCTTTCGTGCGCGAACGCATTCCGCCCGACGATCGCCTTGTTGTACTGCACCGGAAACGAAGTGACGGCGGAGACGAGCTTGCTCGCCCGCGTCAGCATCTTGGCGTTGATGCCGGTCCAGAACGGCATCACGTCGTTACGCACCCGCATCGCCATCACGACCTCTTCCAGCGAGGCGTTGCCGGCACGCTCGCCGATGCCGTTGATGGTGCACTCGATCTGCCGCGCGCCGGCGCGCACGCCGGCGAGCGAGTTGGCCACCGCCATGCCGAGATCGTCGTGGCAGTGCACAGAGAAACACGCCTGGTCCGAATTCGGCACGCGCTCGCGCACCATCTTGATGAGCGCGAAATACTCTTCCGGCACCGAATAGCCGACGGTGTCGGGAATATTGATGGTCGTTGCTCCGGCCTTGATCGCGGCCTCGACGCAGCGGCAGAGGAAATCGTGCTCGGTGCGGGTGCCGTCTTCGCTCGACCATTCGACGTCGTCGGTATGGCTGCGCGCGCGCGTCACTTGCGCGATCACCATCTCGTAGACCTGGTGCGGCTCCTTCTGGAGCTTGTACTTCATGTGCACCGGCGACGTGGAAAGGAAGGTGTGGATGCGCCGCCGCCTGGCCGGCCGGATCGCTTCGGCGCAACGGTCGATGTCCTTTGAGGCGGCGCGCGCGAGGCCGCAGATCACGGCGTTCTTGGCGCGTTTGGCGATTTCGCTGACCGCGGCGAAATCGCCGTCCGAGGCGATCGGAAAACCGGCTTCGATAACGTCGACGCCCATCTCGTCGAGCAGTTCGGCGACTTCGAGCTTCTCCTCGTGGGTCATGGTGGCGCCGGGGCATTGTTCGCCGTCGCGCAAGGTGGTGTCGAAAATGACGACGCGGTCCTTTTCGGACTGGGCTGGAGCGTTCATGGATTCAGGTCCTTCTCGTCTGCGCCCGCCGATATCGGGGTTTTGGGCGCTCTTTGGGTTCCGGTGGCTCGGTCAACCCCTGAGTGCCCAGGCGCAAACGCCCAGCCGGCCCTCAGGGGGCGATAAGGAGCAGGAGCCCGCCGAGAATGAGGACAGCGTCCGGCGCGGCCGTATCGGCGGCCCGGTTGATCGCGCTGATCTGGTGGCGCATCGCCATCATCTGTCCTCGGATCTACCATCATGGAGCGCGGTAAATGCCGCGTAAACCTTATGTGGGACCCGCGCCCTTTTAACGGAATATCCGGTGAGGACGCAAGGCCGGCTGCGGGATCGCCGGCGCGAAATGCGGCGATTGTGCTGATTTTGTCATGGGAGAATCGATGCCCTGGTGGCGAACGACGGCCACGTGGCTTCTCCACCTGCTCGGCATCACGCGCGGGGCGGCAATTGCCCTGATTTATGTGGCGCTTATCTGGACTTCGCCGCCATCGATTGATTGGCAGCGCGCCAGGCTAAAGACGGTGACGGGTCTTTACGTCCTCGCTCCGGCGTTGCTGTTTGGGGGCTTGGCCTGAATATTCTCCTCGATCGCAGCGCGCATCGCGCCGTTGGGCTACAATGAGAAAAATGACAGGGAGACTGACCTATGATCGTCGAATATGTTCAATTCAACTATCCGCCCGGCCTCACCCGCGAGCAGATTCTCGAAGATGCTCGCACCACCATTCCGCGCTGGCGCGGCAACAAGGAACTCATCCGCAAGCACTATATTGCCGGCGACGACGGTTCCGGCGGCGCGTTCTATATCTGGCCTTCCAAAGAAGCCGCGCAACGCGGTCACAATGCCGAATGGTTCGCGAACATCAAGGCGCGCACCGGCGCAACGCCGACGATCCGCTATTTCGATTTGTTGATGGTCGTCGACAATGAAGCGGGCGCCGTCACCGAATACCCGCCGAACGCCACTGCCGAAGCGGCAGAGTGAAATCGCAGCGCCGCTATTTCTTCCGCTTTGCCTTCGGCGCTTCTGCCCGTAAAGCCTTTTCTGCCGCCTTGAGTTCTATGAGTTTCTCGCCCGAGATCTTCGGCGGCTTGGGCTCGAGGCTCTCGAGCGCTTCGATGATCGCGCCGGCGACCACCAGCCAGACAACATGCTTGTGGTCGGCGGGAATGACGAACCACGGCGCGTCGGGCGTTGAGGTAGCGCGGATCATGTCCTCGTAGGCGGCCATATAGTCGTCCCAGCGCTTGCGTTCGGCGACGTCGCTCATGGAAAACTTCCAGCGTTTGGCGGGCTCGTCGAGCCGCGCCAGAAAGCGCTGGCGCTGCTCTTCCTTGGAGAGGCGCAAATGGAATTTCAGCACCAGCGTGCCATTGCGCAAGAGATGGCGTTCGAACGCACAAATCTCCCTGAAGCGGTCCTTCCATAGCGCCTTGCCCGAAGGCTCGGCCGGCAATTTCTCGGCCGCAAGCTTGTCCGGATGCACCCGCACCACGAGGACTTCTTCGTAATAGGAACGGTTGAATATTCCAATCCGCCCGCGCCCCGGCAGCCTTACTGCCGCGCGCCAAAGAAAGTCGTGTTGCAATTCGTCCGCGCTCGGCGCCTTGAAAGGGTGGACTTCGCAGCCCTGCGGATTGACGCCGGACATCACGTGTTTGATGACGCTATCCTTGCCGGCGGCGTCCATCCCTTGCAGCACGATCAGCACTGCCCAGCGGTCCTGGGCATAGAGTCCCTCCTGCAAGGCCGACAAACGGGCGATGCCATCGGCCAGCATTGCCTTGACATCGTCCTTGCTGATATCGAGCCCGAAGCTCTCCGTGGGATCGCAATCGGCGAGGCGAAAGCGTGCAGCATGATCGACGCGGCAGGTTTTAAGAATCTTTGTAAGCTTCATGATTTGCCTCGCATGAATGGCGGCCGCCGCACTACCGCCAGAGCTGTTCAAAATACGCAATCAGAAACGGCGGCATGGCCGGCTCGAGATCGTCGCGCCCGCGCACGATATGGATATCTGAAAACTCCGGCTGCGGCTCGCCGGCAAGATAGCGCAGAATGCGTGAGCGAAGCGGTTCGGCATTCTCGCTTGCCGTCAGGCGCTTCATCATGGCGAGAAGACCGCGGTCGTGCACCAGCGTCCAGCCAGGTTCCGCTTCAAGCACGCCGGCGTCGAGGCCGGTTTCCTCCAGAAGTTCGCGGGCGACGCTGCCGGCGAGATCGAGCGCCCCCTCCGCCGTGACGTCCACGAGGTCGGGCGTGCCGCACGGAAAATAGACCGTCCCCGCACTGGCCGTCGACGGCGCCATGACGCCGACGAGATAGGCTCCATCGGCGGATCGCAACGCCGCGGCGGCGAAGATGTTGAACACGCCGGCGTCGGGAAAATCCCAATCGCGCCACGCCAGGAAGCTGGCGTAATCCGCCTCGAAGCCGGAGCCCCGCAGCACGCCGTCACGCACCGCGTAGCGGTTCAGCAGCAGCAACCGGCCGTTCCACAATGCGGGTTGGGCAAGCCTGCGACGGGCAAAATGCTGCTCGATCTCCGCGCGGCGCGCGTGCGCAAATTCCCACTGCCATGGCTGGATGGCAATCTCGGCGCGATCGATCGGGGTGACTTCAGGCTTTTCGAGTAGCGTCATGCCGACCGGCGTGCAGGCGGTTTCGAGGGTGGCTCCAGGTACGTTCGGTTTAGCGCGCCACGTCGACAGATGAAAGATTTTCGAGGCTTAAAGGCCCCTGTCGGGGCGGCCGCAAAGAAACAAAAAGAGCGGCACCCCCGGGTGCCGCTCTTTTGTGATTTGCGCCTTCCTAGCCTGAGGGCGCCAGTTCAAATCACGCCAACCCGATCATCCCAGTTGATTGCCGATCGGCAGCCGGCGAATGCGTTTACCGGTTGCCGCGAAGATCGCGTTGCAGAGCGCCGGCGTGAACGGCGGCACGCCCGGCTCACCCACGCCGCTCGCCGGCACCTCGATGCCGTTCTCGACGATGTGGGTGTTCGTCACGGTCGGCGATTCGTCGTGCCGGACAACCGGGTAGTCGTTGAAGTTGCTCTGCTCGACACGCCCGTTCTTAAGCGTGATCTCGCCGTATTTGGCGAGCGAGAGCCCCATCACGGCCGCGCCTTCGATCTGCGATCGGATGCGCTCAGGATTGACGTAAAAGCCGCAGTCGATCGCGGTGTCGACGCGCGGCACCGAGAGGTTGCCCTTGTTGTCGACGGCGACCTCGACCACGGTGGCAATATAGCTGACGAAGCTGCGATGCGCCGCGATACCGAGCCCGTGACCGGGAGGCAATTGCCGTCCCCAGCCGGATTTCTCGGCCGCAAGCTCGGCGACCCGCCGCAACCGTCCGGTGTCGACCGGATAGACGTCGTACGGTTCACCATAGTCCCACCACGTCGTAGTCGCCTTCTTGGGCGTTTCCACGAGGCGTGCCGGACCGATCAATTCCAGCAGGAAATCCTTGGGATCGCGGCCGAGTTGGTGCGCAATCTCGGCGACGAAGGATTGGATCGCCCAGGCATGCGCTACGTTGTTGACCGAGCGGAACCAGCCGACGCGCACGTGCGACTGGGCTTCGCCGCTTTCCAGACGCACGTTCGGCACATTGAACGGCGTGTCGACGAAGCCCATCCCGAGTTCGATGAAGCCCGGATATTTGTCGTCGGGCTTGAAATTCGCGAACAGGCTCGGCGCGGCGCTACGGTGCCGCCAGGCAACGACCTTGTTGTCCTTGTCGACGCCCGCCTCGAGACGTTCCGCCGTCACGGTATGATAGAAGCCGTGCTGGATGTCGTCCTCGCGGGTCCACACCACCTTGACCGGCGCGCCATCCATCGCTTTGGACAGCAGCGCCGCCTCGATGGCGAAGTCCCATTTCGATTTGCGGCCGAAGCCGCCGCCGAGCAGCGTGCAATGTAAGGTGACGTTCTTGATGTCGAGGCCGAGACGCTTGGCGATATCGTCGCGGGCACCCCCCGGGCTCTGGACCGACGTCCATATCTCCAGCTTGCCGTCCGTCATGCGCGCCGTAGCGGCAGGCGGCTCCATGGTCGCATGTGCAAGGTGGGGCGAATAATATTCGGCGGTGATCACCTTGGCGGCGGATTTCAGCGCCGCATCGACATCACCCTCATTGCGTTCAAGCCGTCCGGGCTTGCGAACGTTGTCCTCAAGCATCGCTTTGTAGGCGACGGAATCAAACGATCCATTCGGCCCGTCGTCCCAGACGATCTTGAGCGCCTCGCGGCCCTTGAGCGCCGCCCAAGTGCTGTTGGCAATCACGGCGACGCCGCCGAGTGGCGCGAAGACAGCCGGCGGAGGCGTGCCGTCTATCGTGACCACTTTCACGACGCCGGGCACCTTCATCGTTGCGGTGGCGTCATACGAAGCCACTTTGCCTTGGACCACCGGCGGCCTGGCGATGACGGCAAACATCATGCCCGGGAGCATGACGTCCTGGCCATAAGTCGCCTTGCCGGTCGTGATGTCGAACAGATCGACGATCGTGACCGAGCCTTTGCCGATATACCGGAAGGCGCTCGGCTTCTTGAGCTCCAAGGTATCGAGCGCCGGCGCCGGCAGGGCCGCGGCATCTGCCGCAAGCTCACCGTAGCCAAGCTTCTTGCCCGATGCCGTGTGCACGACTTCATGGAACCGCGCCTCGACCTCGTTGGGGGTCACGCCCCAGCGCTTGGCGGCGGCGGCCTCCAGCATCTTGCGCGCCCCGGCGCCGACCTGCCGCATCGGCTGAATGAAATGGCGAACGCTACGCGAGCCGTCGGTGTCCTGGTTGCCGTAGGTCTCCTCGTCGCCAGGCGATTGGACGACACGGACACGCGACCAGTCCGCATCGAGCTCGTCGGCCACAATCATTGGCAGCGAGGTGCGCGCGGCGCCGTTACCCATTTCGGCGCGATGCGCCACGATGGTCACGATGCCGTCCTTGTCGATCGAAACGAAAATGTGCGGATTCGTCACCACACCGTGTGGCATCTTCTCGGCGCCGGTCGCATAAGCCATAGCCCTGCGCACTGCCGGAAACTGCGCAGCGAGAACGAATACGCCGGTGCCGGCCACGCCCTTAAGCATACCGCGGCGGCTGACATTGGCGATGACGACGTCTTGCTGGTTGCGATGATAAGTCATATCAGGCCCCCTTCGAGGCGGCGCGAACGGCCGAGTGGATACGCTGGTAGCAACCGCACCGGCAGATGTTGCCGTACATGGCGTCATCGATCTGCTTGTCGGTCGGAGCCGGGGATTTTGCCAAAAGAGCGGCCGCCTGCATGATCTGGCCGGCTTGGCAATAACCGCATTGCGGCACACTGAGATTGCGCCACGCTACCTGGACCGGATGTTCGCCTTTGGGGTCGAGACCTTCGATGGTGACCACCGACTTGCCCGCGACGTCCGACATGATGATGCCGCAAGCGCGGATCGCTTCGCCGTTGAGATGGACCGTGCAGGCGCCGCAGAGCGCAACGCCGCAGCCGAATTTCGTTCCGGTGAGGCCAAGCCCGTCGCGCAGATACCACAAAAGCGGCATCGACGGATCGCCGTCGAACGTGCGCTCTTGTCCATTCACTTTAACGGTGACCATTACTTCCTCCGATGGCGGTTTCTTTAAGTCACGGATTGCCGCCTCTCAGCTCCGTGACGTTGCCGGGTCTCGGCAGCCGGTCGATGCGCAGCGCCATCTGCGGCGCGCAAAGCCGGCGGATTGTTTGTTGTGTCGCGAATTGTTGCAGCGCGAACTAAATCAAGCGCGCCCTGCCAGCACCTGAGATGCTAGCAAGGCATCAAGCCTTAGCAAGACAAATTCCAAACAGGACGCCGCATTTGCCCGGTTCAACACGAGAGACAGACTGTACCGCCGTGCGGGGCAGCGTCTTGCAACCCGTTCTTTCGCTGACGGATTATTTTTGTTTGGGAAATGGTTTGAACAAAAGAATGTTTGGAAATTTCAAATTATTATTTTCGTATCGACGCACTACGCCGCTATCGCCGCAATCAAATTCGGCTCCCGCCCACCGGCGCTCGCTGCTCTTGGCGTGGGCAAGCGCCGGCGTAAGCGAGGAAACAAAGACGCCCTGAACCAGTTCCGGCTGCGGTCCACCAATGCGCGTTGTTTGATCCCGTAGGGCGAGCACCCGCGAGCCCGTGAAAACCATAGATGCCGTGGATTAGTTCCGGCTGCGGTCCACCAATGCGCGTTGTTTGATCCCGTAGGGCGAGCACCCGCGAGCCCGTCAAAACCATAGATGCCGTGGATTAGTTCCGGCTGCGGTCCACCAATGCGCGTTGTTTGATCCCGTAGGGCGAGCGCCCGCGAGCCCGTCAAAACCATAGATGCCGTGGATTAGTTCCGGCTGCGGTCCACCAATGCGCGTTGTTTGATCCACGGCATCATTTCCCGCAACTTTGCGCCGACCTGCTCGATCGAATGCTCGGCAAGCTTGGCGCGGGTCGCCTTGAACGAGGTCTGATTGACTTTGTTCTCCAGCATCCAGTCGCGGGTGAAACGGCCGGACTGGATGTCCGCGAGCACGCGCTTCATCTCCGCCTTGGTTTCGGCGGTGATGATGCGCGGACCGGAAACGTATTCGCCGTATTCAGCCGTGTTGGAGATCGAGTAGTTCATGTTGGCGATGCCGCCCTCGTAGATCAGGTCGACGATCAGCTTCACCTCGTGCAGGCATTCGAAATACGCCATTTCCGGCGCGTAGCCGGCTTCGCACAAGGTCTCGTAGCCGGCCTTGATCAACTCGACGAGCCCGCCGCACAACACGGTCTGTTCGCCGAACAGATCGGTCTCGCATTCCTCCTTGAAAGTCGTCTCGATGATGCCGGCGCGTCCCCCGCCGATGGCGGAGGCGTATGAAAGTCCGAGATCGTGGGCGTTGCCGGAGGCATCCTTGTGAATCGCCAGCAGGCAAGGCACGCCCGCGCCGCGCTGGTATTCCGAGCGTACGGTATGACCGGGCCCCTTGGGCGCGATCATCAGCACGTCGAGGTCGGCGCGCGGCTCGATCAGGTTGAAATGAACGTTGAGGCCGTGCGCGAACATCAGCGCCGCACCGTTCTTCATGTTGGCATGGAGGTGATTGTTGTAGATGTCGCCCTGCAACTCGTCGGGCGTGAGCATCATCATCACGTCGGCCCATTTGGCGGCTTCGGCCACTTCCATGACCTTGAACTTCTCGCCTTCGGCTTTCTTGACGCCCTGCGAGTTCTTGCGCAGCGCCACCGCGACGTCCTTGACGCCGGAATCGCGCAGATTGAGCGCGTGGGCATGACCCTGGCTGCCGTATCCGATGACGGCGACCTTCTTGCCCTTGATCAGATTCAGGTCGGCGTCGCGGTCGTAGTAAACACGCATTGTTCTCACCCCTACAGCGGCCAGTGGCTGGCCATTTGTTGCCGTGCTGCTTCTAGAACATGATCCGGAAAAGTGAAAGCCGGTCTGCCGAAAAGATCACGGCCATCAAAACGTTAGACCGGGCGCGCAAATCGGTTTGGCGCGATCATGCGTCAGCCTCCGCGCGGGGTTGAGCGTGCCCGCTCCGCGACCGTGCGCCGTTGATCGGCGGCTTGCCGCTTGCCACGCAAACCTCGTCGAATTGCTCGCGGGCGCGCGCGATTTTCGGCTGATTCCTGATCGCCCAAGCGCCGAGCGCCGAAACCGGGATCAAGAGATCGCGGCCGAGTGGCGTCAACGCGTAGTCGACCCGCGGCGGAATGGTCGGATAGGCGGTGCGCGTGATCAGGCCGTCGCGTTCGAGCCCGCGCAGCGTCAGCGTCAGCATGCGCTGCGAAATGCCGCCGATGGCGCGGCGCAATTCGTTAAAGCGCAACGGCCCGCCTCCCAGCCGGGTCACCACCAGGACCGACCATTTGTCGCCGATCCGTGAGAGTACGTCGCTGACCGCGCGGCAGTCCGCCGGCAGATGTACGTGATTGGGTTTCATGACCGAGGCCCTCTCTCGCGCGTCGTCGTGCCGACCGGCTTGCAAGTCACCTAGTTTGCCAGTCACCTATTTAGCGTAGGTTATGGATTTTAACCAGAGCCCCGTGGCGCCGCCGCTACATCCCCTCCGGGCCGCGTCCGATGGCGACCACGCCGGTGCGGGAAACCTCGACCAGTCCGAGCGGCAGCATCAGGTTGATGAAGCTTTCGATCTTGTCCGACGCGCCGGTGATCTCGAACACGAAGCTCTCGTTGGTGGCGTCGATGACGCGGGCGCGGAAAGCGTCGGCAAGACGGAGCATCTCCATCCGCTGCTCGCCCTTGCCGCGCACCTTGACCATGGCAAGCTCGCGCGACAGCGCGGGGCCGGCGGTCGTCAAATCGACGACACGATGCACCGGCACCAGCCGTTCGAGCTGGTTCTTGATCTGCTCGATCACCATCGGTGTGCCGCGCGTGACGACGGTAATGCGCGAGAGATGCTTCTCGTGTTCGGTTTCGGAGACGGTGAGCGAGTCGATGTTGTAGCCGCGGCCGGAGAACAAGCCGATGACGCGCGCCAGCACGCCGGGCTCGTTGTCGACCAGCACGCACAGGGTGCGGCTCTCGATCCCCTGGTTGGTCGACGCGGCGGGATAGTGCGAGGTTGCGGTCGGTCACGTGGTTTCTCCGTATAACCCTCTCCCCTTGTGGGAGAGGGTGGTCCGAGCAGCACGCGGCGCTGCGAGGGCCGGGTGAGGGGTAACAGTGCCGCGAATTCGAACCCCTCACCCGGCTCGCTTCGCCTTGTCATCGGGCCGGCCACTTTGGGCCGGACCCGTTGGCTCGCCACCCTCTCCCACAAGGGGAGAGGGTTTCCGTCCGCGAATGTCTCACACCATCACCTTGCCTGCTTCGGTGACGGCGTCCTCGATACGGGTGGCGGCGTCGCCAAGCAGCATTTCGTTGTGGGCGCGGCCGGACGGAATCATCGGAAAGCAGTTTTCCGTCGGATCGACCACGCAATCGAACAGCACCGGCTTCTTCACGTCGATCATCTCGCGGATTTTCTCGTCGAGCTCACCCGGATGCTCACAGCGGATACCGTGGGCGTGATACGCCTCGGCGAGCTTGACGAAATCCGGCAGCGCTTCCGTATAGGAATGCGAGTAACGACCGCCATGCAGCAATTCCTGCCACTGGCGCACCATGCCCATATACTGGTTGTTGAGAATGAAAATCTTGACCGGCAGGTCGTACTGCACCGCCGTCGAGATTTCCTGCATGGTCATCAGGACCGAAGCCTCGCCGGCAATATCAACGACGAGCGAATTCGGATGCGCGAGTTGCACGCCGACCGAAGCCGGCAGTCCGTAGCCCATGGTGCCGAGGCCACCCGACGTCATCCAGCGGTTCGGTTCCTGGAAATGGTAGAACTGCGCCGCCCACATCTGGTGCTGACCGACTTCGGTCGTGATGTAGGTGTCGCGATCCTTGGTCAGTTCGTACAGCCGCTGGATGGCGTATTGCGGCTTGATGATCTCATTCGAGTTGCGGAAGGCGAGTGAATTCTTCGCGCGCCAGGTTCCGATCTGATCCCACCACGCCTGCAACGCCTTCTTGTCGGGAACGACGCCACTGGCACGCCACAGACGCACCATGTCTTCGAGAACGTGCGCGCAGTCCCCGATGATCGCGACATCGGCCTTGACGTTCTTGTTGATCGACGACGGATCGATGTCGATGTGGATTTTCTTCGAATGCGGCGCGAAGGCGTCGAGCCGGCCGGTAATGCGGTCGTCAAAGCGCGCGCCGACCGCGATCATCAGGTCGCAATCGTGCATCGACCAATTGGCCTCCCAGGTGCCGTGCATTCCCAACATGCCGAGCCATTGCCGGTTGGCGGCCGGGAACGCGCCGAGCCCCATCAGCGTCGAGGTGACGGGAAAGCCGGTGAGCTTGACCAATTCGCGCAGCAAGTCGCATGCGGCGGGGCCGGAATTGATCACGCCGCCGCCGGTATAGAATAGCGGGCGCTTGGCGGCGGCCATCAGGTCGACAGCCTCTTTGATCTTGTCGAGGTCGCCCTTGACCTTCGGCCGATAGCCGCGGTGCTGGAATTCCTTCGGCTTGAAATAAGTGCCGGTGGCGAACTGGATGTCCTTCGGGATGTCGACCACGACGGGGCCCGGCCGCCCGCTGGCGGCAATGTGGAAGGCCTCGTGCAGCGCGCGCGGCAGGTCGGCGATGTTTTTCACCAGGTAATTGTATTTGGTGCAGGGCCGCGTGATGCCGACGGTATCGCATTCCTGGAACGCGTCGTTGCCGATGAGGTGGGTCGGCACCTGCCCGGTGATGACGACGAGCGGGATCGAGTTGCACAGCGCGTCGGTCAGGCCCGTGACCGCGTTGGTGGCGCCCGGCCCCGAGGTGACCAGCACGGCGCCGACCTTGCCGGTCGAGCGCGCATAGCCCTCGGCGGCGTGCACCGCGCCCTGCTCGTGCCGCACCAGGATATGGTTCACTTTGTCCTGTTGAAACAAGGCGTCGTAGATCGGCAGCACCGCGCCGCCGGGATAGCCGAACAGGTACTCGACGCCCTGATCCGCAAGCGCCGCGATCACCATTTCCGCGCCGGTCATTTCGGTCATGACTTGCTCCGCTCTGTCACATCTCTTCTTCGCAAACGGGGTCTTTTCGTAGAATCGTCGCCGGAAAATAAAAAAGGGGCTCAAGAGCCCCTGTTTTTCGCGCACCGCCACGTCTCGCAGGTGGATTTTATCCACCCCCGGCGGTGCGCCTTCCTACGAGAATGAGCGACGTGACCACGAAATGCCGCACGAGAAGTACCTTCTTTCACAGACGGCTTTTTATAAGCATTGTGGCAAGACCGGTCAAGCCAAATGCGGCCGGAATCTGGCGAACCGGCTCCCGTCGCACTTCAAACGATCGTTTGAAATCGACGCGGCGCGCGAAAAAGCATTTCTTAACTCCTTTCCCAACGCCACAGCACCGCCGTGATTCCGCGCCGGAGCGGCCAGCAATTCGCCCGCGCGACTTGCTCATTATAAACGCGTTGCGGCGCCCTCGGGGTTCATGGGCGCTCGCGACTGCTCAACCGGAGGGGGACCATGGCTGCCGGAGAGTTGCTCGCGGGTAACTTGTTTGCAAATAACCTGTCTATCAGGGCTGGGGGATTTTGGCGGCACGCGCCCAAAAGCCTCCTTGCCTTCATTGTGCTTGCCGACCGCCTTTGCCGCGCCGGCCGCTGCGGAGCCGCAGCCGCCGAATGCAACGCCCAATTCGACCGACTCGATGCTGCGATGGATCAATGCCTATCGCGGCAAGCCCGAACCCGACGCCCTTCCGGTGCTCGTGCACGGTCTCAGCGATCTGCAGGCTTTCAAGGACGCCGAATCCTCCGGCGCCTATATCGGCTTTATCGCCGGTGTATTGGGCGCCAATCCCCGACGCGCCGACGCGCTTATTGTGAAGATGCTGACGATTGCACCGGCCGACCATTGGGTGCTGGTTCGCGCCATCGCCTATTCGGGCCTGCCGAACTGGAAGGTGCTGCTCCTGAAGTACGTCGATCGCATGCCGACCCGTCGCGCCATGATCGAGAAATATGTCGGCGGAAAGTTGCCGACGCTGGATCAGATTTCCTACCAGAACGCCAAGCCCGGCATGATCGACCGGATCAAGACCAGTCTGAGGATCGGTGGCGAGCATGAGAAAGCGGTGGTGCTCGATCCGAGTCCGGAATTGATTGACGTGCTCTGGGGATACTATCTGGCCACCGGCTCGTATCGGCCGATCGGCCACATGATCAAGCTATTGCCGCTCGCCAACGACAAGGACGACGTCGACAATCTCACGACCGGCAGCGCTGCCAAGTTCACGCTCGCCAGCAACGCCGTGCGCGATCTGCATTTGCTCGCCATGCTCAAGCGCGCGGTCAAGGGCCAGCCCGAGGACGTTGCCAGGGTGCTCAACGACGTGATCGAAACGGCCGAGAACGTCGACACCGTGCGCATGCGCAAGGAATTGATCGCCGCCATCGATGAGCTCAAGCAGAAGGGCCCGAACGCCCGGCGCGAACTCACCGGCTGGGGCCAGGTCGGCCAGGGTGCGTTGGCAATGGGCTGCGTCGTCGCGGCGGCAACCGGTCAGATAGAGCTCGGCATTCCCTGCGTGGTCGGCGGCGCGGCCTATTCGGCCGGGCTGCAATATATTTCGCACTAGTACGAACGGACACCTTCGCGCTCGCCGAGCGAAGCGCATGCAAAACACCACTGCCATTGGCGGTCGCGTGAGGGTTGGCGGTCGCCGATATACATGTTGCCACCGAACGCATCATGCAATCGCTCGATCCTCGCTTCGAGCGATACGATAATCGGGCAAATCATGACGCCGACGAAAATGCGCAGCTTGGCGAAACGCGCCAGAATTTGCGCCCTATCGAGTTCAAGGCCAACAGACGGTAAGGGCGATGGCGCATCGAAAATCTTCAGCTCTATGACGGCGAATGGCCTGCCATGCTGGTAGAGCGCTACATCGGCGCGAAATGCACCCAGAACAGTGACGAGGTCTGCGGTTACGGGCATGCCGAGATCGATGGCCATTGCGGTGTAAAGTCGCTCGACATGCACCTGGTAGCCGAACCGCTCATGAAGACGTAGCGCAACGAAGCTACGCAGGAAGCTCTCGGGAAGTTCGTTGTCGTGTCGCGTTTCCGCGACGCTTCGGTATCGCAACACCGCTTCCGTACCGAATTCGACGATTGCTTTCTCGAAATCCAAACGATGTCTCCCGTTGAGGAGCCTTGACGAGTGAATACCACGCTCGTCGCCGGCAGCATTCGCCATGGCCAGGAGCCGTGCGGAGCGTATCTCAACCCGACCAATGGTAAAAATGGCGAGCGCACGGTGACTGACGACAGCCCGCGACGCTTGGAGCTGAAAATGCCGACGCAATCCGCGAGGCGTTCATTGTAGCTCAGCCGCCCGTTATGAGCACACCCCCAAGGTCATATCGCCGGCCAGCCGTATTCGGGGAGCCGCAGGGTGTCGCTGATGTCTCGGCCGAACGAGATTTTCGCCACTCCCGGGATGGCGAATGCCTTGATCACCTGATTGCGCAGGAACAGCCCCCATCGAGTCTTTGGCGCAAAGGCCGCGGAGAAACGCTCGGCGCCCTTCTGCTTTGCGCCGATAAACGTTCGCAAGTGTGCTTGGTAATTCCGAAACGCTTCTTCGTGCTGTCCCCTCGCCTTGGCAAGTTCGCCTGCCAGCACGTAGGACGCCGTCATCGCCAGCGCTGAGCCTTGTCCGGCCATCAGGGACACGCAGAATGCAGCATCCCCGACGAGAGCAATGCGGCCACGCGACCAATTGTCGATCTTGATTTGGCTGACGCTGTCGAAATAAAGGTCCGCGGCGCGATCGAGTTCGTCGAGGATGCCGGGACACTCCCACTTGCCGTCGCCGAATATCCTCCGCAGCATCGATTTTTGCGCTGGCAGATCGAAAGTTTCAGAGCCCGAGTCAACGTCGGCCGCGAATACAAACAAAAACAACGTTCGATCCTCGTGCAAGGCAAAACGCCCAAGCATCCGGCCCGGCTCGCTATAGATCACGTATACATTTTCATCGCGCGGACGGTACCCCTGAACCTCGAACGCCGCCGTCGTGTATCCGAGCTTCCTTTCAAATCGCTCCTGCGGACCGAACGCAAGCTTGCGAACATTTGAATGCAGGCCATCGGCGCCGATCACCAGATCAAAAAAACGTTCACCGGCATGTTTGAATTGAACGCGCACGCAATCTGATTGTTCTTGGATGGCGGTAATCTCGTCGCCGAAAAGGACCTCGGTTGTGCTCTTAATCTTCTCGAACAGCAATCGCGAGAGGTCGCTGCGCCCCAGCGTCACAAAGCGTCCGCCAGTCAACTCACCGAACACCTTTGTCCCGAAGCCGGCTATCCGTTCGCCTTGCTCGTCGACAATCCGCATTTCACGCATGTGATAGCCGATACGATTGATCTCTTTCTCAAGGTTCATGCGTTCGGCAATGTCGTATCCGAGGCCCCAGAAGTCGATGACGTAACCACCGGCGCGCAGCGCCGGCGCGCGCTCGATCAGCGTCGGCTCGAACCCTGCGGCTTTCAGCCAGAAAGCGAGAGTTGGCCCCGCGATGCCCGCGCCGGCGATGAGAACCGTTTTAGCGCTCGCGGACAAACGGCACCGTTTGGGTCAGCAAAAAGTCATTCACGTGAACATTGAAGCAATGAGCTGGATGTGGTCGGTAGCCGCGGTGAGCAGGTCAGCGTAATTGGTGTGCCCCCGAGCGGCGGCTTTGAGAATACATTCTGCGAGATAGGCCTTGGTTTCCGTGTTGACGAATTCCAACGGCACTCGCGTCATGACGTCCTCTAGAACGGTTCGCATGATTTGAATGAGTTCAGGATCGAATTGTGGCACGATTTTCCTCCTTCCGGCAAAGGGAGTTAAGACGTGCAGGCACGTTCTTCCGAATCTCGATGCTCGATCTTGATGCTTGAATCTTCACGCCCAAATCTTGACGCTCGAATCTTGACGCCACTGACGGCCAAGTTTTGACACCAGCCGCACTATCACAGAATTTTGACTAAGCTCTCCGGCGGAAACGCCGCCGATCGGAAGCGGATCGGGCTGTTAGCACGCTCCACGCGAACGACGCCCCAACACATAGGACAAAACGTCACAACGCGGCTCTGCCGCTTATTCGCGACGCGTCATTCCGACAGCTTTTTCAGCTGCGTCTCGATAGTGGCGATGGCGTTCCGCGGCTCGACCGATGTGAATTCGGGAAGCTGGTTGCGGAACCACGTGGCTTGCCGCTTGGTGTATTGGCGGGTATCGCGCTTGGCGCCTTCAACCGCTTCTTCCAAACCGCTCTCGCCGCGAAGATGCCGAATGAGCCAAGGCACGCCGTGCGCCTTCATCGCCGGCAGTTCCGGATCGAGGTTGCGCGCGGCAAGCGCCCGCACTTCCTCGAGCGCGCCCTCCTTCATCATCGCATCAAAGCGCGCATCGACCCGGCGCAACAATTCGTCGCGGTCGGGCATGAGAAATATCTTTGCGGCGCGCGCGGCGTCCAGCGCCGCCGCGTTGCCTTCCTCGTGCCAGTCGAGCAGCGAACGGCCGGTCGCCAGCACCACTTCGAGCGCCCGCGCGATGCGGGCGCGATCGCCCGGCATCAGCCGCGCCGCCGCGGCCGGATCGCGTTCCTTGAGTTCGTTATGCAGCGCGGAGACACCGTCACTCGTGAGCCGCGCACGTACGCCCTCGCGGATTTCGGCAGGGATCGGCGGCACCTCAGCAAGGCCGCGCGTGAGCGCATTGAAGTAGAGACCGGTGCCGCCGACGACGATCGCGGCACGCCCATAGCGCCTCGTCGTCTCGAGCGCCGCGATTGCGTCCGCGCGCCATCGTCCGACGGAATAGCTTTCCGCCGCATCGACGCGGCCATAGAGACGGTGCGGCGCGCGCTGTTCTTCCTTGGCCGTCGGCCGCGCGGTGATGACGCGCAGGTCGCGGTAAACCTGCATCGAGTCCGCATTGATGATCACGCCGCGGAGCTTCTCCGCCAACTCCAGCGCCAGAGCCGACTTGCCGCTCGCGGTTGGACCGGAAATAAGAATGATCTCGGTTTCGCTCACAGACTTGACGTAATGCGAATTTGCGCGAAAGAAAATCCAGAAAACAAAATCGGCGCACCGCAATCTTCGCCGACGCTGAACAAGAGAGCATTGATTTGTCCCTGATAAAGCCCTTTCGCGCGTTGCGGCCGGCGCCAGGATCGCGCGGCTGAAGTTCTTGCGCCGCCCTATGACGTGCTCTCGAGCGCGGAAGCGCGCGAGCGCGCTAAGGGCAAGCCATGGAGCTTCCTGCATGTCTCCAAGGCGGAGATCGATCTTCCGCCGGCCATCGACCCTTACGACCGCGCGGTCTACGCCAAGGCCGCCGAGAATTTGCAGCACATGATCGCGGCCGGCGTCCTGTTGCGCGACGACAAGCCGGGCTACTACGTGTACCGGCTCACCTGGCATGGCCATGTCGAGACGGGTTTCGCGGCGGTCGCTTCGGTTGCCGCCTATGCCGAAAACCGCATTCGCAAACACGAACTGACGACGCTCGCCAAGGAAGACGATCGGGTCCGCCAGATCGAGGCCGTGAACGCGCAGACCGGCCCGGTCATGCTTGCTTACCCGAACGCGCCGGACATCGACACGATGCTGGCGCGCGCCGCGGCGGGTCAGCCCGCGGTCGATGTCACCGCCGATGACGGCGTGCGCCATGAGCTTTGGGTGATCGACGACCCCGCGACGATCGAGGCGCTAACCCGCGCCATCGACGCCCTACCCGCACTTTATATCGCCGACGGCCATCACCGCTCGGCCGCAGCCGAGCGGGTTGCGAAAGTGCGCGGCGGCGAAGGTGCGCATTCGTATTTCCTCGCGGTGCTGCTGCCGCAGGCGCAGATGACCATCCTCGATTACAACCGCGTGCTGCGCGACTTGAACGGACGCAGCCCGGAAAAACTGCTGACGGAAATCGGCGAGCGCTACACGATCGAGGCATGCGAACAGCCGGTGCGCCCGGCGAGCGCTGGCGAAGTCGGCATGGTGCTCGCCGGCCGCTGGTACCGTCTGACGCTTCGCCCCGAATTCGCGGCGATCGGCGTGCAGGACGATCCGGTGGCGCGGCTGCCGGTCACACTGCTGGCGCGCAACATCATCGAGCCGATTTTTGGCGTCACCGATCCGCGCCGGGACAAGCGCATCGATTTTGTCGGCGGCGGTCGCGGACTGGATGAACTGCACCGCCTCGTGTCTTCCGGACAGATGGCGGTGGCGTTCGCGCTCTATCCGACGCAGATGCATGACCTCATGGCGGTCGCCGATGCCGGCGCGATCATGCCGCCGAAATCCACCTGGTTCGAGCCCAAGCTCGCCGACGGCATGGTCAGCCATATGCTGGATTGAAGTGCTGGATTAAACCGTGCTTCGCGGCAAATCTGGCCGGACCGGCGCGGCGTGAAGGACCCAGGCTCTTTCGGGCAAATCGAGCCTTGTGACGTTCGCCAAAATCAATCGGTCTCACCCGGGCTCGCGAGCACGGTGTCTGCGTCGGTTGGACGCCGCCGTCGCAGCTCCTTCTGCAATCCCGCGGCTTCCTCTTCCCGACCCATCCAGCGCAATTTGCGAATGAGCCTGATGAGTTCGTTGGACGCTCTAGGCGCCGCCGAAGTTTCGGAAGGCTGTTTTTGTTCGATCGGCGTGTCCATGGAGGCGCTCCCCGCGGTTTGTTCTTGTTTCGCCTTTTCCGGTCACTTCTTGACCTCATCAAGGCGGCGGACTTTCGCGCCGATTTCAGCGGCGCCGAAAGAGTCTCTACCCCTTGGGGTCTGTTAGCAAGACAGTGAGAGTGCGCCGCAGCAATGTCCGGCTTTGGCGTCCCGCAAAGCGCGGAAGGAAGAAACAATAAACAGCGTGCAGTGCAGCACTCTTCATTCTAGACAGGCTCGGCCAAGGATCTCGCGCAATGAAGCTTCTCACCGGCGGACAATCGGGCGTCGATCGCGCCGCGCTCGACGTGGCGATCGAGGGCGGCATCGACTATGGCGGCTGGTGCCCGAAGGGCGGCTGGGCCGAGGACTTTCCGAAGCCGCCCGGATTGCTGGCGAAATATCCGGAGCTGAAGGAGACGCCGCTTGCCGATCCGGCGCAGCGCACCGATTGGAACGTGCGCGACGCGCATGCCTGCCTGATCGTCGTCGACGGCGGGCTGGACGCATCGCCCGGAACGGCGCTGGCGCAGGACCTCGCGCATCGCTATCGCAAGCCGCTGTTCGTCGCCGATCTGGCAAATCCCGACATCCTCAAACACGCTGCGCTTTGGCTGCGCGTCCAGCAGGCGAGACACGGCGATGCGCTGACGCTTGCCGTCGGCGGCCCGCGCGAGAGCGAAGCGCCCGGGATTTACGCCCGCGCGCTGACGTTCATCGCCGCGCTGTTCGGATGAACGAGTGAAGAAGCCAAGTTTTTTGTTTGCGCAATGGTCTTTTCGGAAAACCGGTATCCACCCCCGGATCAAGTCCGGGGGCAGGCTTTTTCCGGATCATGCTCTAAGCGGCGCGCACGCGGCTGGTGAATGCGCTGGCGTCGCGGGTCAGCGCGGCGGCCTGGCGACTGAGTTCAGCAGCGGCGGCAAGCACCTGATCCGCGCCGCGTCCGGAACGGTGCACGAGGTCGCTCACGCCGGCGATGCTGTCGGACACCTCTCCCGTGCGCATCGCCGCATTGTCCACGGTCTCGGCAATCTTGCTGGCCACGAAATTCTGCTGGCTGACAGCATGCGAGATGGCGCCGGAAATCTTGCTGACCTGCAGCATCGAGTTCGCCATTGCCTCGTTCGCGCTCTGCACCACTTCGATCACCTGACCGACCGACATCGTCTTGTCCCTGATTTCGGCCAGCGCTTTCGTGGTCTGCCCCGCCAGCGCCTTGACCTCCTGGGCGACGACGGCGAAACCGCGCCCGGCCTCGCCGGCGCGCGCCGCTTCGATCGCGGCATTGAGCGCCAGGAGGTTGGTCTGGCTCGCGATCGCCGTAATCAGCGCGGCGACTTGGTCGATGTCCTTGACCGTCGTCACCAGCGCGGAGGTGTTGGCAACCGCACTGTCGGTGCGGCGGGTTGCCTCCTCGACGATGTCGGACGCACCGGCGACCTGGGTGCCGATGTCGGCGATCGAGGCCGATAGTTCTTCGATCGCGGCAGCGACACTGGTCGCGCTTGCCGTGGTGTCCTCCGCCGCCGAGGCGGCTTTGCGGGCATGGCGGTGCGATTCATCCAGTACCGCCGCCATGCCACGAGCGAACTCTTCGAGTTCCGTCGCCGCGTGCCCGATCGAAGCGGCGATGGCGAGGATGTCTCTTTCGAACGCCGCGGCGACCGCCTCCAGATGCGGCGGATTTTTCCGCCTCCGCGCGCTTGCGCTCCGCCGTACGCGCCCGCTCGGTATCCCGCAATGCTATCGCGTTGTTGCGGAACACGGCGACGGCGCGCGCCATTGCGCCTATCTCGTCCGCACGATGGCTGCCCTGAACGGAAATACCGAGATCGCCTTCGGCCATCAGCGTCATCGCGCGCGCCATGCTCCGCAACGGCCGGGTGACAAAAGACCGGGTGAGCAGAAATGCAATGGCGAGCGCGGCAATCGTGCCGGCGACGAGAATGCCGACGGTGGTGCGAAACATCCAGGCGCTGCGTTCGGCGACCTCCGCCTCCGCGCTTCGCGTCTGCGCGCCAAGAATATTGATCAGGCGGTCCATGTGACCCGTGACATCGTCGCGCGCGGGATCGAATTTGAAATCGACGATGCGCTTGGCTTCTTCCTTGTTACCGGCCTTGACCGCATGCTTTGAGATTGACGGCGATGGTGTGGGCGAGCTCCAGCTTGTCGAAAATGCGGCGGACATCGTCTTCGGCGGCAGGGTAGTAAGTCAGCACGTTGTTCAGTGCGCGTATGGCGGCGGCGTAATGTCCCTCGATCTCCTCAGCGCTTTCGTTGGCCTCTTCGGGATCCGGGGCCGAATAGCTCTTATAGGTTGCGACGCCGAGTGACTCTATTGCAGCCTTGGCTTCGGCGAGCGCCAGCCGCGCCGGTGCGAAATGCCGCGTAACCACGGCATTGAGCTTGTCGAGTGCGTCAAGCCGTTGCAGGCAGAATGCGTCGGCGGCAATGGACAATAGGCCCAAGGCCGCGATCAGCACGACGGCCTTCATCGCGATCGGCAGATGGAGTGTTTTCAAATTGAGCATGTCGGGCGAATGGGAAGATTAGAGCTGTATATTTATTTAATAAGTGTTCCCATCCGCTTAACGGGCGCGGTCAGGCCGGTGTAAGCTCTTTGTCACAAATCCCTGCCGTCGAGTTTGCCGAGAATTGGAAAGGCCGATGCGACAATATCTCGACTTGATGGAGCGCGTGCTCGCCGAAGGCGTCGAGAAGCGCGACCGCACCGGCGTTGGCACCCGCTCGATTTTTGGGCACCAACTGCGCTTCGACCTGAGGCAGGGCTTTCCGCTGGTCACCACGAAGAAGCTGCACGTCAAATCCATCATCTACGAACTGCTGTGGTTCTTGCGCGGCGACACCAACGTCAAATATCTCGACGAGCACGGCGTCACCATCTGGGACGAATGGGCGGACGAGAACGGCGATCTCGGCCCGGTCTACGGCCGCCAGTGGCGCTCGTGGCCCACGCCGGACGGCGGCGCGATCGATCAAATGGCCGACGTGGTGGCTGAAATCCGCCGCAACCCTACCTCGCGCCGCTTGATCGTTACCGCCTGGAATCCGGCGGAGAACCATCTGATGGCGCTGTCGCCGTGCCACTGCCTGTTTCAGTTCAATGTCGCCGACGGCGCACTTTCGTGTCAGCTCTATCAGCGCTCGGCCGACGTCTTTCTCGGCGTGCCGTTCAACATCGCGTCCTACGCACTGCTGACGCTGATGGTGGCGCAAGTGACCGGGCTAAGACCGGGCGCTTTCATCCACTCGTTCGGCGACGCGCATCTTTACTTGAATCATCTCGAGCAGGCCCGCCTGCAACTTTCCCGCCAACCGCGGCCATTGCCAACGCTGCGGATCGATCCCGCGGTCAAGGATCTGTTCGCGTTCCGCTACGAGGATTTCTCGCTCGAGGGTTACGAGCCGCATCCTCATATCAAGGCCGCCGTGGCGGTGTAGTCCGTCATGGCCGGGCTTGACCCGGCCATCCACGTCTTTGACTCTTGCGCAAACCAGAAGTCGTGGATGCCCGCAACGCGTGCGGGCATGACAAGTGAAGGACGGCGGTCATCTCATGCTCAACATCACCCTCGTCGCCGCCGTATCCGAGAACGGCGTGATCGGCCGCGGCAACGCGCTGCCGTGGCGCCTTAAATCGGACATGCAGCATTTTCGCGCCGTCACGATGGGCAAGCCGGTCATCATGGGGCGCAAGACCTTTCTCTCGATCGGCAAGCCGCTTGCCGGCCGCACCAACATCGTGGTGAGCCGCGACCCCGCTTTCGCCGCGCCCGGCGTCCTCGTGGCCCCCAGTCTTGACGTGGCCTTCGCCGCCGCGCGCGGCGACGCGCTGCGCCGCCAAGTGGGAGAGATCGTCGTCGCCGGCGGCGCCGATATCTATGCCCAGGCCATGCCACTGGCCGCACGCATCGCCATGACCTATATCCACCGCGCGGTCGAAGGGGATGCATATTTCCCGGCGATCGATGGGAGGATCTGGCACGAAATCGCCCGTGATGAACAGAAAGCGGCGGCCGGCGATGACGCCGCTTTTGCTTATGTCACATACGAGCGCGCGTCATAACTGCGCGTTGTAAGGGGCGGAACGCTCCCCTATAACCCCCCAAAACCAAGCCGGCGGTCGCGCCGGCCCGAGGAGAATTTGATGCCGTGGAATAACCAGTCCGGCAGCGGCGGGCCCTGGGGCTCCGGATCGCGAGGCCCTTGGGGTTCGGGACCGCAACAGCCGGGCGGTGGATCGCGCCCGCCCGATCTCGAGGAATTCCTGCGCCGCAGCCAGGATCGGCTGCGCGGCATGCTTCCGGGCAACCTCGGCGGCCGCGGCATCGCGCTGATCGCGCTGGCTGCGATCGTGCTGTGGGGCTTCTCCGGCTTCTTCCGCGTCGAGCCCGACGAACTCGGCGTCGTGCTCCGGTTCGGCAAATTCGTCCGCGAGGTCCAGCCCGGGCTGAACTACCACCTGCCCTATCCGATCGAGACCGCGCTGACGCCGCCGGCACTGCGCGTCAACAAGACAGATGTCGGCATCCGTCCGGTCGAGGATGTTGGCCGCCGCACGTCGGTGCGCGAACTGCCGGAAGAAAGCCTGATGCTGACCGGCGACGAGAACATCGTCGACGTCGACTTTTCGGTGCTGTGGCGGGTCAAGCCGAACCAAGTCGCCGACTATCTTTTCGACGTTCAGAATCCCGAAGGCACCGTGAAGGCGGTGGCGGAAAGCGCCATGCGCCAGGTGATCGGGCGTTCGAATGTCCAGCGGCTGCTTACCGGTGGCGGTGGCTCGAAGAAACCGCTGGATGCGCAGAGCGACGTGGAAACCTCGGTCCGGGACTTGATGCAGAAGACGCTCGATTCCTACGGCGCCGGCATCCTGGTGCAGAACGTCCAGCTTCAGAAAGTCAATCCGCCGTCCGAGGTCTTGGATTCCTTCCTCGATGTGCAGGCGGCGCGCTCCGATTCCGAACGCGCGCAGAACGAGGCGCAAACCTATGCCAATCGCGTCGTTCCGGAGGCGCGCGGCCGCGCCGCCAAGATCACCCAGGACGCTGAAGCGTATCGTGAGCAGACTGTCGCCGAAGCCAAGGGCGAGACTTCGCGCTTCCTGCAGATCTACGACCAATACAAGAAAGCTCCCGACGTGACCCGGCAGCGCATGTATCTGGAGACTATGGAACGCATTCTCGGCGAGAACAGCAAGACGATCATCGATACCGGGAAAGCCGGGACGGGCGTGGTACCGTATCTGCCGCTCACCGAATTGCCTCAGCCGCGCCCGCAGCCGCGCAACCCTGCCACCCCGTCAGCGGGAGGCAACCAATGAGACCCGGTCTTGCCGGCGGCGCCATCGCCGTCATCCTTCTGATCGCCGTCGTCGTCGGCTACAGCACCTTGTTCACCGTGAGCCAGACCCAGCAGGCATTGGTAGTGCGGCTGGGCAAGCCGGTTCGTGTCATCACCGAGCCAGGCCTCAACGTGAAAGTGCCGTTTATCGACGCCGTCATTTACATCGACAAGCGCATTCTCAACGTGGAATCGCCGGCGCAGGAAATAACTCTTTCGAGCCAAGAAACTTCGACCAGAGCCGAACTGGTCGGCGAACGCCTCGTGGTCGATGCCTTTGTCCGTTACCGCATCACCGATCCGCTCAAATTCTATCAGACCGTGGGAGCGGCGGGCGCCGACGCCCAGCTCTCGATCCTGCTCAACTCGGCATTGCGTCGCGTGCTTGGCGCCGCCACTTTGTCCGATGTCGTGCGCGACAAGCGCGATGAGCTGATGAAAAAAATGCGCGATCAGCTCGATTTTGACGCCAAGCCGTTTGGAATTGAGATCGTCGATGTGCGTATCCGCCGTGCCGATCTGCCGAAGCCGAACAGCCAAGCGGTTTATCAGCGCATGCAGACCGAACGTCAGCGCGAGGCGGCCGAATTCCGCGCGCAGGGCAGCCAAAAAAGCCAGGAAATCCGCGCCAAAGCCGATCGCGATGTGACGGTGCTGTTGGCGGATGCCACCTCCCACGCCGAACAGGTTCGCGGCGAGGGCGATGGCGAGCGCAACCGCATCTTCGCCGAGGCGTACGGTCGCGATCCGGACTTCTTCGGCTTCTATCGCTCGATGCAGGCCTACGAAAAGAGCATGCAGCGCGGCGACACGCGGCTCGTGCTCAGGCCGGATTCAGATTTCTTCCGCTATTTCTCCGATCCGTCTGGCCGCCCAGCGCCCAATCAGCAGGCTGCGCCACCTACGCCGCCCGGCTCCAAATAGTTTTGCAGGTCCGTCGTCACGCTTAGGACGCGAATGTCGGATTTTCTTGCCGCGATCGGCCTGCTCTTTGCAATCGAAGGCATTCTGTTCGCCGCTTTCCCGCTCGGCGCAAAGCGCGCAATCGTCGCTGCGCTGGACATGCCGGACGGCCGACTACGCATCGTCGGCCTGGTCTCGGCATTGGTCGGCGTTGTCATTGTCTGGCTGGTGCGGCACTAAAAAAGGGAACCGCAAAAACGGCGCGCATTTTGGGTCGCTTTTCCGCCCCAATCCCGCTCCTAATTGCACCACGCGCCTCGCAATGGCCTTGCGTCTGGCGTAGGACCTAGGCACCCTTTTAACGACTTCCTCCTCCAGGAGCACGGACTCCCATGGTTTCCACGTCTTGCTTGTTCATGTCCCGCCCCGTCGTCAGACTGGTGCGGCACGGCTCGCTGGCGGCTGCGCTGACAGCGGCGATCGTCGTCCTGCCGGCTTGGACGGCCGCGGCGCGGGGACCCGAGAACATCGCTGATGTGGCTGAACAAGTGATCGACGCCGTGGTCAACATCTCGACGTCGCAAAAGGTGGATTCGCGGATGGGCAACATGCCCGATCTGCCGCCGGGTTCGCCGATGGAGGAATTCTTCGACGAATTCTTCAAGAACCGGCGCGGCCAAGGCGGCCCCGGCGATCAGGATCGCACCCCGCGCCGCATCAACTCGCTCGGTTCCGGTTTTATCATCGATCCGTCCGGCCTCGTCGTCACCAACAACCATGTCATCGCCGATGCTGACGAGATCAACGTCATTCTCAACGACGGCACCAAGATTCCCGCCCAGCTGGTCGGCAGGGATGCAAAGAGCGATCTCGCGCTGCTGCGCGTGCACTACGACAAGCCGCTCAAGGCCGTTAAATTCGGCGATTCCGACAAGCTGCGGCTTGGCGAATGGGTCGTCGCCATCGGCAACCCGTTCAGTCTCGGCGGCACCGTGACCGCAGGTATCGTCTCGGCGCGCAACCGCGACATCAACTCGGGTCCTTACGACAACTACATCCAGACCGACGCCGCCATCAACCGGGGCAATTCCGGCGGTCCGCTGTTCAACCTCAACGGCGAAGTCATCGGCATCAACACCGCGATCATTTCGCCCTCGGGCGGCTCGATCGGCATCGGTTTCGCGGTGCCGTCGTCGAGCGCCGTTGCCGTCATCGACCAGCTCCGCCAATACGGCGAGACGCGGCGCGGCTGGCTCGGCGTGCGCATCCAGCAGGTCACCGACGACATCGCCGAAAGCCTTGGCATCAAGCCGGCGCATGGCGCTCTCGTCGCCGGAGTCGACGACAAAGGTCCGGCGAAGCCCGGCGGCATCGAACCGGGTGACGTGGTCATCAAATTCGACGGTCACGACGTCAAGGAGATGCACGATCTGCCGCGTATCGTAGCCGACACGCCGGTCGGCAAGGAAGTCGATGTGGTCGTCATCCGCAAGGGCAAGGAAGAGACACACAAGGTCAAGATCGGCCGCCTCGAGGACGGTGAGAAAATGGCGGCGGCGGAGGCCGGCAAGGATGCCGCACCGGCGCCCAAGTCCGCCGTGCAGAAGACGCTGGGGCTGGAGCTTTCCGGCCTCTCCGACGATCTGCGCAAGAAATTCAAGGTGCGCGAAAACGTCAAGGGCGTCCTCATCACCGCCGTCGATCCGAGCGTGGCATCGTCCGCGCCCGACAAACGGCTTTCGCCCGGCGACGTCATTGTCGAGGTGCAATACCAGGGCGTCGGCAATCCGACCGATTTGCAGAGCCGCATCGATCAGCTCAAGAGCCAAGGCAAGAAAGTAGCGGTCCTGCTCGTCTCCAATCCTGACGGCGAGACGCGTTTTGTGGCGCTGAGCCTGCAATAGAGCGCTTTGCTGCGAACGGCGAATAGCGGGATTGGGGGTAGCCGTCCCCTATTCGCCATTTTCGGCAGCTTGCCGGTTGCCGAACCTAAACCTCTTTTTTCGTCAACATTTTGAGCTTATATTCCTTGCGCCGGCGCAAGCCGGATATGGCGATAAATGGCCGTCGTAATAAACCTTTCGGACCCGGGGGCAGTACCCGGCGACTCCACCAACGGGGTCGAAATAGGATCGACGAGGGCGTAAAGGGCGTGCTTTTGCTCGGCATGGTTCCGCCGTTATCGGGCCAATTCCATAGTTGCCAACGACAACTATGCTCCGGTTGCTCTGGCCGCGTAAGCGGCTCGAAAAACCGATCTTAAAGCCCTGACGGGTTAAGCTCCGTCAGGCGGGGTTCGGAGGCACCTGGCAACAGAAGCCTCCACTTTCCAGAGGACAGCGACAGCGCGGCAGGGGACAGCGGCAATCTGGACCTCTATGATTCACGCCATATCTATATTCCAACTCAGGCAATCTGATTTTCCGCCAATGGCCACCGATCACATCCGCTACGACGTTCTCGCCCAGGCGGCGCTACGCGGAGTGGTGCGCACCGTGCTCGCTGATGCGGCCAAAAAAGGCCTGCCGGGCGAGCACCATTTCAAGATCACGTTCAACACCACCGCGCCGGGTGTACGCCTGTCCGACCGCATGCGTGCGCGCTATCCGCAGGACATGACGATCGTCTTGCAGCATCAATTCTGGGATCTCATTGTCACCGAGCAGGCTTTCGAGGTCGGCCTGTCGTTTGGCGGCGTTCCGGAGCGGATCCTGGTGCCGTTCGAGACCGTGACCGCCTTCTACGATCCCGCCGTGCAATTCGGCTTTCAATTTGAGACCATCGAGGGCACCGCGACCGCCGACGCCAATGCCGGCCCGCCAGCGGCAGATAAGCCGGCGCCGGCCGTGACCGCGGCCGGCTCGGCGGCGGAAGAGAGCAAGCCGGAAATCCCGCCTCCGACGGCTCCCGATGCCGGAACCGGCGGCGAGGTTGTGCGGCTCGATCGTTTCCGAAAGAAATAAGACCGATGGCTTGTCGCCGCTCGTAAGGCGACCGCGCAAGATCGCCTCGCGATGACGGCGTTTTCCGACCGCAAGCTTTCCCACGGCATTTTTTTGAGCGATTAGCCTGCGAAGCCCGGTTAGCGACCTTCGGCGTCACCATATCGGCGCAATTCTTCCCGACTAAGCGGACCGGAATGACGCCGATTTGGGTATCGCGGACTTTGCATGGGCGACATCGTCAATCTCCGCACCGCGCGCAAGCAGGCCAAGCGGCGTCAAGCCGACAAGAAGGCCGCTTCCAATAGGCTTGCGCATGGCCGCTCAAAGGCCGAGCGCGCCCTCGACCAGTCCCGGAGCGACAAGGCCCGCGAAGGACTAGACCAGCACCGGATCGAAACGGGAGACGGGCAATGAAATCGCCGGTCGTCAAACGCTCCATCGTCATTGCCGGCCATAAGACGAGCGTCAGCCTCGAGGATGCATTTTGGCGGGGCCTGAAGGAGATCGCAGGAAGCCGGCGCGTGACATTGGCCGATCTTGTCGGAGCAATCGACACCGAGCGCCAGCACGGCAATCTGTCGTCGGCGATACGGCTGTTTGTGCTCGAACATTACCAGGCAAGGACAAGTCAGGATCACGAGACGAAACGGCAGGGCGAATTGGTGATTGTTCCGCCGGCGGTCGCGTCAGTTCTGCGAGCGGAATAGCGAATTCAGCAAAGAGCGCAAACTCGACTGTGGGGTTGATTGCGGCGCTGGTGCGGGCGCCGGCTGGGCGGCGCCGGCGGTTGCGGTCGCCTTGTCGGCGCCGGTGGCCGAACCGGGCGCCGCCGGTTTAACCGCCGCCGATGAAGGCGGCGCTGCGGCGGGAGCGGGAAGTTCAGGCCGCAAGCGGTCGTAGGCATTCGTGCCGAGTATCGGCGAGGCGGCCGCATTCGCGTGGTTGTTTATCTCCAGCACCGTGCCTTGCGGAATGATCCGCGTGGAAGGCGGCGGCGGGCGGGCGGCATCCGCGATCACTTCCGGACGCCGATTGGCCTCGAGCGATTCGAGCCGCCTTGTTTGCTGCTCGGTTGCACGCAGCGTCAGCCATCCGACCAGAGCCGATACATCGATCTTTTTTTCCGGCGTCGCGAGCGGACCCTTCACGGTGATGGCAAGTTCCGGCCGTGCCGGGATCAAGGCATTAGCCTCGGGTTGTCGCGACAGCGTCAGCTGCGCATCGACGACCTCGGTGTTGAGGTCAAGAGCGCCATCGAGCAACAGTTCCGCGCCGCCCTGCGCCTGCAATTTTGCGTTGCTCAAATGGATTTGCCCGGCGGCGATGGTCACTTCCGCCTCGCCCTTCGGCACCATCAGCCGGCCATTGTCCATGGCGGCGCTCACGGCGGCGCGGATTTTCGGCGCGTCGATCGTGCCGCTCTGATCGGCCAGGCGGATCGCGACATCGAACGCCGCCGGATTGATACCGGCAAACTGCGACCGGCTGAGCGCGAGCGTCCCGCCGCCGTGAAAGGCCCCGATAATGGCTTCAGGGCTCGTTCCTTGGCTCTCGCCTTGCAGCTTCGCCGTCAGCACGCCGTCAATGGCATTGCTGTTTGATGCAATGAACGCTGCGGCGTTCGCCCCGGCAAGCTCGACGTGACCTTGCGCGGCGAAGGTCTGCGGATCGCGACGGAAGGTGAGCCCGCCGGTGAGACGTCCGCCCGCCACTTTTCCGTCGAGGTCGCGCAATGCGATTTCCGGCGGCTGGAACTGCACGACGCCTTTGAGGTCGCGTGCGATCAAAGCCGGCGTCAGCGCGGCCCGGTCAAACTTGAAGTTCACTGCGCCGCTCACCGGGCCAAAGGCGCCGGCACCGACCGGCGCGACCGACCAGGGTTTGGCGGCATTTGGCGCGACGCTCGGCAGCCCCAGCAGCATGCCCGCAATTGCGGCGGCGTCGACATCGTCGGCGGCGACATCGCCGCCAACCGCGATCGGGTTTGACAATTTGAGATCAAGCCGCCCGTGCAGTGCCGATTTGCCGACGTTGACGACCAGGTCGCTCAACGTCAGATCGGAGCCGGCAAAGCCGATGATGGCGCTCGCCGACGTCGCAAAGCCGGTGCCGGGCTGTCCGGTCAGCGTGCGGCGGAGCGGCCGAAGATCGGCGGCGGAAGTTTTGACCTGCAGGCTGCCCGTCGGCGCCGGCTTCGCGCCGAGGTGCAGCCCTCCCTGGGCCGCCGCCGAGAAACCGCCGGCGGTGGCGAGGCCGGTGACGCGAACCTCGCCATCAAGCGGCCCGTTGGCGGTTAAAGTCATCTGTCCGGGCAACTGATCGACCCCAAGGACACCATCGAGATCGAGCAACCGGACCAATGCGCCGCCGTCGTCGGCGTCAAGGCGGCTGGTCACGCGAACGATCGCCGCTTCGACATGCGCCGGCATTCCGGTCGCTTCGCCGTTGAGGGTAAGCCGCAGCGCCCCGAGATTGCCTCCAAGGTCGAGCTTGGCGATTGTCGCGGCGGCGCCGGCCCGATCGACCGTCAGGACGCCGTGCAGTTTTGCCGGCTCCAGACGGTCGGCGAATGGCCGCAAAGAATTCGCGATACGCGGCGCGAACTGGCCCGCGATATTGGACAGGCCGGCCAGCGTCGTTGCGTTGACGTCGAGCGTCAATTGCCCGCGCGGCCGCGACGACAACTCGTCGATACGTCCTTTGACGTCGAGGGCGGCGCCGCCCACATCGCCGATCGAAAGCCGATCGATGTGCAATATTCCGGCATCGAACTTGACCTGGGCGTTGACCGCGCGCGCATCGACCCCGGCGAACGTCGCCCTTCCTATATCGAGCACGAGCGCGACGTCGTGCGGCACATCGAAAGCGCCGTGCGCGACCGCCGCATCGGCAAATCCCCAAAGCGAATCGACGTTTAGTTTTGCCGCGTGCAATTCGCCGTCGAGAGAAGCCGGTCGCTTGCCGGCCGCCCAGACATAGGTAACTCGCCCCTCCACATTCTCCTGACCGAACGAGGCCGACAGGCGATCGAGAACGAAGCGATCGTTAGCGATCGTCACCTGGCCGCGCGCTTTCAAGCTTTCGGGCGAATCCGGTCGCTGATCGCCGCGGCCTTCGAGCCATGCCAGCAACGTTTTCAGATCGGCCGATTCGACGCTGGCGGGCCCGACAAACGCCAAGCCCTGCGGGCCGTCGCCAAACTGGCCGCTCAGGCTCGACATCGGTCAGTCCCGGCGCGCGGAACGTCAGATCGTCAAGGCTCCAGCCCTTGTCGTCGGAATGGACATGGCCGCGCACGTTCTGGATCGTGGTGCCGCCGGCCGTCACCGCGTCGATGGCCACGCTGGCAGCGATCGGCACAGGTGATTTCACTGCATCGATAAACGCCTCGGCGAAGCTCTTGAACAGAACCAGCGGCGGGCGATGCGTCACGTCGGGAGCGGCGAGCATGCGGTCCACGTCCACCTGGCGAGCCGTGACCTCGCCGTCGAGATGCGGGCGGGCGCCGAATTTCAGCTCCGCCTTGCCGCTGAAAATCACCGCCCGTTCTTCCGGCCCATACTGCAACGCGATTTCCCGCAACGAAGCGGAAGCAGGCGTGGCCTGAAGCTTTCCGGCAAGCTGCCAGGGATCGCTCATCACCCGCTCGCCGCCCGCGAGCGTCGCTCCAACCGGCCGCGCCAACGAAAGCACGCCGTCGAACTGCGGCACGCCGCGCTCGAAACTGAGCGTGCCCTCGATCTCGGTGCTCAGCGGGTGCTTTGACGGATCGATCCCGAGCCTGATCTTGATGCCGCCGTCGTCGTCAACGTGATTGCCCGAGATCCGATAGCTGTATGGCTCGTCACCGACCTGAAAAACGCCGTCACCCTTGAACGGCCCGAGGAACGAGCGGATGTCGCCGTCGAACGAAAGCTTTTGCAACACCAGGCGCGAGCCGGAGGCCGTGTCGCTGAGCGTAATGCGGCCGTCCTCGACGCTGAGGCGCGATATGGTGAGCGCGTCCGGATTGAAAGCGGGCGACAAAGCCGGCCAATCGATGGCGCCGGCGCTGTCGAGCCCGAGACTGATCCGCGGCGCGCGGAGGTGAACCTCACTTGCCTGCACTTCGCCGCGCATGAGCGGCGTAAGCCCGACTTCAAGCTCGATGGCGCCGGCACGCAGGCGCGGCGGACGGCCTGCCTCGCCGACCTCGACATCGTGCAGATTGATACGCGGGCTCGGCAGGATACGCGCGTCGATCGCACCGTTGACGTGGACGGTGAGGCCGGTCAGCCGGCTCGCCTGCTCCTCGAATGAGGAGCGGTAAAGATTCCAGTCGACAACATACGGGGCGACCAGCGCGGCTACGAGCGCAAGTATAAGTGCGATGGCCAACCCGAGCAGCGTCGTCTGCACGGCAAGCTTCCCTTTTTGATCGCTTAAATGACTCCGCGCGCCTGCCGGCCAAAGCCTAGAGCATGCCCCTGCGGAATGCACGTCTTCGCGGCGGCGATTAGCGGCATTTGCAGGCGATTCTGTGTCGCTTTTTCAGGCCCGCAACATCTTTTAGGAACCTTCAGGCCCGCCGCCTCAGAGCCTTACGATCTTGCCCGGATTCATGATGTTAAGCGGGTCGAGCGCCCGCTTGATCGCACGCATGGCATCGAGCGCCGGCTCGCCGTGCTCGGCTGGCAGGTATTTCATCTTGCCCTGGCCGATGCCGTGTTCGCCGGTGCAGGTGCCGTCCATCGCCAAAGCGCGCTCGACCAGGCGATCGAGGAAGGCATGGACGCGACGGACTTCGTCTTCGTCGCCCATATCCACCAACAGCCCGACGTGAAAATTGCCGTCGCCGACATGGCCGACGATCGGCGCCAGGAGTTTGCTGTCGGCAATGTCGCGTTGCGTCGCGGTCAGGCATTCGGCCAGCCGCGACAGCGGCACGCAGACGTCGGTCGCCAGCGGTTGCGTCGAGGGACGAAGCCCGCGCTGCGCCCAGTAGGCATCGTGGCGCGCCTGCCATAGCCGCGTGCGGTCCTCGGCCTTGGTCGCCCAATCGAACGGCCCGCCGCCCAGGTCCCGCGCGATCTCGCCGAAACGCCGCGACTGCTCGGCGACGCCGGCCTCGGTGCCGTGAAATTCCAGAAACAGCATCGGCGTTTCGGGCAGGCTGAGCTTCGAATAAAGATTGCTGGCGCGCACCTGCAATGCGTCGAGCAACTCGATCCGCGCCACCGGAATGCCGGACTGGATGGTGTGGATCGCCGCGTTGCACGCGGCCTCGACGGACGGAAACGGGCAGACACCGGCGGCGACCGCTTCGGGAATGCCGGCAAGGCGCAGCGTCAGTTCGGTGATGACGCCGAGCGTGCCTTCCGATCCGACGATCAGGCGCGTCAGATCGTAGCCCGACGCTGTCTTCTTTGCCCGCCGCGCCGTCGTCATCACCTCGCCGTCGGCGAGCACGACTTTGAGCGCCAGCACGTTGTCTTTCATGGTGCCGTAGCGCACCGCATTGGTGCCGGAAGCGCGCGTCGCCGCCATGCCGCCGAGCGACGCATCGGCGCCGGGATCGATCGGGAAAAACACGCCTTGATCGCGCAAGTGCTCGTTGAGCTGCTTGCGCGTGATGCCGGGCTGGATGACGCAATCGAGATCCTCGGCATGCACGGCCAGCACGCAATTCATGTCGCGGAAATCGAGGCAGATGCCGCCATGGGGCGCGTTGACCTGGCCTTCGAGCGAAGTGCCGGTGCCAAACGCGATCACCGGCACGCGCTCGGCCGCACACAGCCGCACGATCTGCTGGACTTCTTCGGTGCTCTGCGGGAACACCACCGCATCCGGCGGCTGATTGCCGATCCAGGTCAGCGTATTGCCGTGTTGCTCGCGGACCGCCTGCGAGGTCACCAGCCGATTGCCGACCATGGCCGCAAGCGCCGCGATCACGGCTTCGACCGCTTTGCGGTCGTGGTTGAGCGCCTCCCAGGCTTCGGTCATCACCATCGCGGTTGCTCTTTGTTGTTTATCCCGCAACGTGGCCGCAGCTTTTCTACCGGTCAAGGGCGCTCGCCGCGGCTTCGCGGCAGACTTGCGGGCGAACTTGCATCCAGATTTGCGTCCGGCCTTGCATCGCCGGTGAAATCCGTCACATTTGCGGGCCCGCGACGCCCGCGCGACAGAAACAAGATGCTCGATCGCCTCGATCTGGAACCCGCCTTCTTCGCGCCCTTCGTGTCATCGGTGATGCAGGTCGAACCGGGCTGGATCGACTATAACGGCCATCTCAACATGGCCTATTACAACGTGCTGTTCGACCGCGCGGTCGACGAGGCCTATGAGCTCATCGGCTGCGGCCTGGCTTATCTGCAAGAGGCGAAGCATTCCACCTTCACCGCCGAGGCGCATGTCCGCTACTTGCGGGAACTTCACGCCGGCGATCCGGTGCGCGTAACCTTCCAGCTGCTCGATTACGACTTAAAGCGCATGCACTATTTCGAGCAGCTGTTTCACGCCGAGGAAGGCTGGCTGTCGGCCACATCCGAAAACATGGTGCTGCATGTCGACATGGTGGCGCGAAAGACCGCGCCGTTTCCCGATTTCATCGCCGCGCGGCTGCAACGGATGAAGGCCGCACACGCGAACCTGCCGGCGCCGGATGGCGTCGGCCGCCGCATCGCGATGCCGGAAAAGGCTTGAATTGGCGGCACAATGCCTCGCCGGGCCGTGGAAGAAGCCTCGTAAAAGCCGCGTCCAGGTGCCATCTTAGCCCAAGAGAATCACGGACATTTTGCGCCTTGGCTGATCCGCTCAAGCAGAGCCTCGACCCGCTCGATCCGGCACCGCCCATGCCCGCGCCCGGCGGCATTGCCGCGCGCGCCCGCGCCGCGGCGCCCGGCTCCGCCGGCTATCTCGCCGGACTGAATACCGAGCAGCGGCTCGCGGTCGAAACTCTCGACGGCCCGGTGCTGGTCCTCGCCGGCGCCGGCACCGGCAAGACGCGGGTGCTGACCGTGCGCATCGCCCACATCCTGGCGACCGGCCGCGCCCGGCCGGGCGAGATTTTGGCCGTCACCTTCACCAACAAGGCGGCGCGCGAAATGAAGCACCGCGTCGGCGAGATCGTCGGCGGCGTGGTCGAGGGCATGCCATGGCTCGGCACGTTCCATTCGATCGGCGTGAAGATCCTGCGCCGGCACGCCGAGCTGGTCGGCTTGAAGCCCGATTTCACCATTCTCGATGTCGACGACCAGGTGCGGCTGATGAAGCAGCTCCTCGCCGCCGACAATATCGACGAGAAGCGCTGGCCGGGCCGCGTGCTGGCGATGCTGATCGACGGCTGGAAGAATCGCGGGCTGACACCAGAGCAGGTTCCGGCCGGCGAGGCCGGCGTCTTCGCCAACGGCAAGGGCCTCAAGCTCTACAAGGCCTATCAGGAGCGGCTGAAAATCCTCAACGCCGCCGACTTCGGCGATCTGCTGCTGGAAAACATCCGGCTGTTCCGCGAGCAGCCCGAGGTGCTGCGGCAGTATCAGTCGCGCTTCAAATACATCCTGGTCGACGAGTATCAGGACACCAACGTCGCGCAATATCTCTGGCTGCGGTTGCTGGCGCAAAGGACGCCGGCGCACGACGGCGAAGAATGCATCCTTCCCCTCTCCCCACGCGGGAGAGGCTGGTTCGGAGCGAAGCGAGGCCGGGTGAGGGGGCCGGATTCGCCGCGCGCGCTACCCCCTCTCCCGCCTCACTCGCTGGACCTTGTTCGGCACCCTCTCCCGCAAGGGGAGAGGGAAGCTACGCAAGGGGGAGAAGGGAGTAGGCTACCAGCCAAAAATATCTGCTGCGTCGGCGACGACGACCAGTCGATCTATGGCTGGCGCGGCGCCGAGGTCGACAACATCCTGCGCTTCGAGCACGATTTCCCCGGCGCGACGGTGGTCCGGCTGGAGCGCAATTACCGCTCGACCGGGCACATCCTCGCCGCCGCCTCGCATCTCATCGCCCACAATGAAGGCCGGCTGGGCAAGACGCTGCGCACCGACGACGTGCCCGGCGAAAAAGTCTCCGTCACCGGCGCCTGGGATTCGGAGGAAGAAGCCCGCTCCATCGGCGAGGAGATCGAGCAGTTGCAGCGCGAGAGCCACGCGCTCAACGAGATCGCCATCCTGGTGCGCGCCTCGTTCCAGATGCGCGAATTCGAAGACCGCTTCGTCACGCTCGGCCTGCCCTATCGCGTCATCGGCGGCCCGCGCTTCTACGAGCGCGCCGAAATCCGCGATGCGCTGGCTTATCTGCGCCTGATCAATTCGCCGGCCGACGATCTCGCCTTCGAGCGCATCGTCAACGTGCCGAAGCGCGGGCTCGGCGACGCCACCGTGCAGCTCCTGCACGATCATGCGCGCAAAAGCCGCGTGCCGATGACCGAAGCCGCCCGCGCCGTCGTCGCGACCGACGAGCTGAAACCGAAGCCGCGCGGCGCGCTGCGCGGCCTGCTTGAATCGCTCGACCGCTGGCGCAAGCAGCGCGACAGCCTCCCGCACACGCAGCTCGCCGAAATCGTGCTCGACGAATCCGGCTACACCGAGATGTGGCAGAAGGACCGCTCCGCCGACGCCGCCGGCCGGCTGGAGAACCTGAAGGAACTCGTGCGCTCGATGGACGAGTTCGAGAACCTGCAGGGCTTTCTCGAACACATTTCGCTGGTGATGGACAACGAGAAGGCGGCCGAGGCCGACGCCGTCAACATCATGACGCTCCACGCCGCCAAGGGCCTCGAATTCAACACGGTGTTTTTGCCCGGCTGGGAGGAAGGCGTGTTTCCGAACCAGCGCGCGCTCGACGATCAGGGCCGCGCCGGCCTCGAAGAGGAGCGCCGCCTCGGCCATGTCGGCCTGACCCGCGCGCGCAAGCGGGCGAAGATCTATTTCGCCACCAACCGGCGCATGCACGGGATGTGGCAGACCAACATTCCGTCGCGCTTTCTCGACGAATTGCCGGAGGCCGACGTCGAAGTCACCGAGTTGCAGGGCGGCTTCGGCGGTTATGGCGGCTACGGCGCCTCGCGCTTCGACGCCACCACCTCGTTCGGCTCCAGCTATTCAACGCCGGGCTGGCAGCGCGCGCAGGCGAAGAAAGGCCAAGGCGGCTTTACCGAAGACGGCACCCGCTACGAGGCGGACGACGCGGGTGACGCGACGGAGGATTTATCTCACCTCTCCCCTGGTGGGAGAGGTCGGTCGAGCAAAGCTCGACCGGGTGAGGGGGCGCGGCGCTCCGGTTCGGCTGCGGCCGACGACTATTCATCGCCTTCCCCCTGGCGGCGCCGCGAGGAGCGCACGCCCGCCGCGCGCCGCCTGCCGCTCACCATCGAGGGCGAGCTGGTGGCGAAATCGACCGGCACCGTCTCCGCCTTCACGCTCGGCGACCGCGTGTTCCACCTGAAATTCGGCAACGGCAACGTCACCGCGATCGACGGCAACAAGCTGACGATCCAGTTCGACAAGGCCGGCGAGAAGCGCGTGGTGGATAGTTTCGTCGAGAGGGTGTGAGGGCAGTGCCCATCTCGGCGATAAGGTTTCGTGTCCCTAAACGTCATGGCCGGACTTGTTCCGGTCATCCACGTCTTTCTTCCTGGGCCAACAAAACCACGTGGCTGCCAGCGACTAATTGGCGGACGCATGACGTGCATCAGACGAGCGTTCCGTAGAGATCGTCCCAATTCGGGTTCGTGGTGTGAATGAGCCGGATTTTCCAGGCGCGCGGCCAATGCTTTATGGTTTTCTCACGCTGAATGGCATATCGGATTTCGTCGAAGTGCTCCAAATAAACCAATCGCTTCAAGCCATGACGCCTAGTAAATCCATCAACAAGTCCTTCCCGATGCTCGAAGGCGCGCCGCTGCAAGTTGCTTGTGACGCCGGCATACAAGATGCCGTTGCGTCGATTGGTCATAAAATAAAGCCAGCCACCCCTCATGACCCGACTAAAACAAGACGTGGATGGCCGGGACAAGCCCGGCCATGACGGGCCCTCTCATCACCATCTACATCGACGCCGATGCCTGCCCGGTGAAGCAGGAGATTTATCGCGTCGCCGAGCGGCATGCGCTTAAAGGCGTCGCGCTGAAAGTCTTCGTCGTCTCCAACAGCCCGATCGCCGTTCCCCGCGATGAATGATCGAGCGCGTCGTGGTCGGCTCCGGCATGGACGAGGCGGACCACTGGATCGCCGAGCGCGCCGGCCGCGGCGGCATCGTCGTCACCGCCGACGTGCCGCTGGCGAGCCGCTGCGTCAAGGCCGGCGCCGAGGTGATCGCGCCGAACGGCAAGGCGTTCACCGAAGCCTCGATCGGCGAGACGCTGGCGACGCGCAATCTGATGGACTCGCTGCGCAGCGCCGGCGCGATCACGAGCGGCCCGAAGCCGTTCGCGCCGCGCGACCGCTCGACGTTTCTTTCGTCGCTCGATCAGGCCCTGGTGCGTCTCAAGCGCGCCGGGTTCGGCTAGCAGGGCTTCAGCCCAGCCCCGAGAGCCGTCTGGCCGATCACAAGATCGCGATGCGGAAAGCGGGCTTTACCCGCCATCTCCTTGTAATTTCACGCAAGCTTCACGCCGATTGTTCACCATGATTCCGGGTTGCGCGCCCTTGCTCACTTGATTTGAACCAATGGCGTGCGAGAGACTTTCCGGCGTGGGTGACTGTCCTCGCGTCTTCATCGGGTGTGTTCATGCGTTCCGGTTCCATCGCTCCTGCCTCGCTGCTCGCCGCATTATTGGCCTTTTGCTTCGCCGCACCGGCGAGCGCCAACATCCTCGTCAACGTCGACAAGAACACGCAGCGGATGACGGTGTCCGTCGATGGCGCGACGCGCTACGTCTGGCCGGTTTCGACCGGACGGGCGGGCTACGACACGCCGAACGGCACCTACACGCCGTTCCGCATGGAGGCCGAGCACTTCTCCAGGGAGTGGGACGACGCGCCGATGCCGCATTCGATCTTCTTCACCAAGATCGGCCACGCCATTCACGGCTCGCTCGATGCGCGGCACCTCGGCAGCGCCGCGTCGCATGGCTGCGTGCGGCTTTCGCCCGCCAACGCGACGGCGCTGTTTGCGCTGGTGAAGGCGGAAGGCATGAAGGAGACCACGGTCGTGATCTCAGGCCAGACGCCGATCGCCAGTCCGGAAGTCGCGCGGCGCCGCCTGCCGGTACAGGCCGTCGCGGCGCAGCCGACGCAGATTGCGCCGCCGGGCTATGACGGCTACGCGCAGCGACAAGGCTACGCGCAGCAGCAGCCGCAATATGCCCCGCAGGGCTATTACCGGCAGCCGCCGCAATATTATGGTCAGCCTCAGCAACAATATTACGCACAGCCGCAGCCGCGTTATTACGCGCAGCCCGGCTATCCGCCGCAGCCGCCACCGGTGATGGTGTATCGGCCGTTCGGTCAGTATTAGGATCCGGCGCGGCCCGCTCTAGGCCGCGACGCGGTGCATCACGGCGTTGTCGCGGGCGCCGTGGATCGCCTTCACCGATTTTTCGATCGCTCCCCACAGCCGGCCGATTTCGGCCGCCGCAACCGAGTTGGCTTCGTATTCTTTCGCACCCTCGCCTTCCGCCAGCGCCAGCATGAAGTTCGCCCGCTGCGTGATCTGGCCGCCCCACACCGGAATATTCAGGCCGAGCAGAGTTTCACGGGCATGCGTCACCATCGGCGACTCGGTGTCCTGCCGCCGCGGCGGCGCGCCGTTGATGACGACCGCGTAGGGCTTGCGCATCTGCCGGGCGAAATCGACGGTGTCCTTCACGGCGTCGAGATCGAACACGCCAGGCCGGCACGGAACGACGACCAATGTCGCCGCACGGATCGCTTCGGTGACGCTCGCCGACATGTTCGGCGCGGTGTCGACGAAGGCCCATTCGATGCCGTCGCGCCTTGCCGCCCGCACGATATCGCCGATGCCGCGCAGCGCGACTTTGAGCGGCAAATCGTCCGATTGCGGGTCCCGGGCCTTGCGCAGCTTGTGCCAGAGCGTGAGCGATCCTTGTGGATCGGCATCGATCAAGAGACACGCCCGAGACGGTTTGTGGGCGTGCGCGGCAATATGCGCCGCAAGCGTACTCTTACCCGAACCACCCTTACGGGAAGCAAAAACAACGACATTCATGCGAGCTCTCCCAGTTTGGCCATCAGGCAAATTGTTTTGGTCCTCCTGATTCCGAAGGTCGCAGACGCTCGCCGGTACCCCATGCCAACTTCAGAATCACGTGACAGTGTAACAACATTCGGTACCCCAGTGTGGAATTTGGCGCGGGCTCGGCCGCCATGGAACCGCGGACGGAATTTGGGCCGCGGTGGAAAACATGTGCAGACGCCCGGGACAACTTTGCGGATAACGGGGGACCAAGCCAGTGATGACGAAGGGGAAAACCCGGCGCCGAAGCGCGACACCTGATTGTGCAAACGGACTGTGAATTGTGGGCATTCCGCAAAAAACAAACGGCAAATCAGCGCCTTCCGCTGCGGGTACCAGCCATGGAACTTCGGTCGCGCAACTTGAAACCGATGAACAAACCGCGCATCGGATCGCCAATATCCTCTCGGAGCTTTATGGCGCCGACGATCTTGCGGTGAGCCTGTTCGATGCAGGCGGCGGCCGCTGGCAGGTGGCGATCCATTTCCGCGCGCAGATCGATCGGGAGTCCCTGCGCGCAACGGTCGCACAAGCCGCCGGAGCGCCGGCCGCCTCGGGGCTGGGCTTCGCGAGCGTTGAGGAAACCGACTGGGTGCGCCAAAGCCTCGCCGGACTCGCGCCCGTCGCCGCGGGCCGCTTCATCGTCCATGGCGCGCACGACCGCACTCGCATTGCGGTCAACCGCGTCGGCATCGAGATCGAAGCGGCGCTCGCGTTCGGCACCGGCCATCACGGCACCACGCGCGGCTGTCTTCTCGCACTCGACCGGATTTGCAAGACGCTGAGCAAGCGGCGAGCCCCTGCCCGTCACCCTGCAAGGGGGAGGGTCGGGGTGGGGGTCACAACCTGCATCGCCACCGAACGACCCCCACCCGGCTCGCTTTCGCTCGCCACCCTCCCCCTTTCAGGGGGAGGAAAAAGAACGTGCTGCGCATCCTCGATGTCGGCACCGGCAGCGGCGTGCTGGCGATCGCCGCTGCCCGCGCGCTCCACCGCCGCGTGCTGGCAACCGATATCGACGCCAGCGCGGTGGAAGCTGCGCGCGGAAATGTCCGGCTCAACCGCGGCACCGGATTGGTCGACATCATCCAAGCGAATGGCGTCGGCGCGCGACAGATCCGCGCCCGCGCGCCTTACGATCTCATCTTCGCCAACATCCTGCTCGGACCGCTCCAGCGCATGGCCGCATCGCTTCGCCGTCTGGCGGCGCCCGGCGCCCGCATTGTTCTCTCCGGCGTGCTGCCATCGCAGGCCAACGCGGTGATCGCGTCGTATCGGCCGCTCGCACTCGAACGGCGCACCGACATCGACGGCTGGAGCACGCTCGTTTTCACGCGGCGGAAAGTTCACCCGGACCGCACCTGAGGGAGGCACTACGTGCGTTGCCCTCGCGCCCCACAGCGCGTAGACCGGGCGTGATCCCTTCGGAAGCCGGTATCTACTTTTCCGGGCCATGCTTTAGATTGCGCTCCATGTTCGAAGCCCAGTTCCAGTCGTTCGACGATCGCACCGATCGCGCCGCATGTGCGCCGCGCCTCGCCGCGTTGCGCGAGGAACTCACGCGCCGCGGGCTTGGCGGCTTTGTGGTGCCGCGCGCCGATCGCTATCTGAACGAATACGTTCCGCCCTCCGACGAGCGGCTCGCCTGGCTCACCGGCTTCACCGGCTCGTCCGGTATCGCCGTCGTGCTTGCCGACAGCGCGGCGCTGTTCGTCGACGGCCGTTATCAGGTGCAGGTGCGCGAGGAAGTCGACAGCGCGCTGTTCTCGATCGAACATCTGGTCGAGCAGCCGCCGCACGCCTGGATAAAAGACAATTTGCCGGCGGGCGCGCAGCTCGGCTATTCGCCGTGGCTGCACACGGTCGACGGCGCCGAACGGCTCGCCAAGGCCTGCGCCGACGCCGGCGGGAGTCTCGTCGCGGTCGAAGAAAATCCGATCGATGTCATCTGGACCGACCGGCCCGAGCCGCCGCTTGGTCCCGTCGTGCTGCACGATCTGCGCTATGCCGGCGAAGATGCCGCGAGCAAGATCGCGCGGCTGCGCGGCGAGATGCTCGACCAGAGCGCGGATACGTTGATGGTGTCCGATCCGCACGCGGTCTCGTGGCTGTTCAACATCCGCGGCAGCGACATCCCGCACACGCCGGTGGTGCTTGCCTTCGCAACGGTGCCGAAGACGGGCCGGCCGACGCTTTTCGTCGATCTGCGCAAGCTCGGCAACGACGTCCGCTCCCACCTGGAAGAGATCGCCGACGTGCGGCCGAACGCGGCGTTCGAGCGCGATCTTGCCACGCTCGGCAACGAGCATCGCAGCCTGCGGCTCGATCCGGCCGCCTGCCCCGATGCGATCGCACGGCTCGTCGTCGACAATGGCGGCACCCTGGTGCGCGGCGCCGACCTCGTCGTGCCGATGAAGGCGATCAAAAACGCGACCGAGATCGCCGGCGCGCGGGCGGCGCAGGAGCGCGACGGCGTGGCTCTGACACGTTTTCTCGCCTGGTTCGACAGTCAGGCGCCGCGCGGTAAATTGACCGAGATCGAAGCGGTACAGGCGCTGGAGACCTTTCGCCGCGAGACCGGCGTGCTCAAGGACATTTCGTTCCCGACCATTTCCGGCGCCGGGCCCAATGGCGCCATCGTGCATTACCGCGTCACCGAGAAAAGCAACCGCCGCATCGTGCCGGGCGAACTTTTCCTTCTGGATTCCGGGGCCCAGTATGAGGACGGCACCACCGACGTTACGCGCACGATCGCAGTGGGGCCGCCAACCCCCGACATGCGGCGCAACTTCACCCTCGTGCTCAAGGGCCATATCGCCATCGCCCGCGCGGTGTTTCCGGACGGCACCAACGGCGCCCAGCTCGATTCATTTGCGCGGCAATTTCTCTGGCAGCACGGGCTCGATTTCGATCACGGCACCGGCCACGGCGTCGGCAGCTATCTTTCGGTGCATGAAGGGCCGGCGCGCATCTCCAAGCTCGGCAGCGCGGCGCTCAGGCGCGGGATGATCCTGTCCAACGAGCCCGGCTATTACCGCACCGGCGCCTACGGCATCCGCATCGAGAATCTGATCCTGGTGACCGAAGCCGCGCCGGTTCCCGGTGCTGAAAAGCCGCTCAACGCTTTCGAGACGCTGACGCTGGCGCCGATCGACAACCGCCTCGTCGAGCCGTCGATGCTGACCGATGCCGAGCGCAGGTGGCTCGACGCCTATCACGCGCGCGTGCGCGAAACGATTGCGCCGCTGGTCGATACGGCAACGCGAGCCTGGCTGCTCGCGGCGACCATCGCGCTGCCGCACGATTAGCCGCTTCGTCCGACCGGGGAACTTTTGCTCACACGCGGCGTTTTTTCCGCGGGCTGGAGCGAGGACGCATCATGCTTGGAACAATACTCGTCATCGTTCTAATTTTGTTGCTTGTCGGCGCATTGCCGACGTGGCCGTACTCGTCCGGCTGGGGCTACTATCCCGGCGGCGGTCTCGGCCTCGTCCTGATCATCGTCATTATCCTGGTCTTGGTTGGACGAATATGACGGCAACGCGGTGATACCTAGCGAATGAGCTTTAGCCACTCATCCTCGGTGAGCACGGTGACGCCGAACTTTTTGGCGTCGCCGAGCTTTGAGCCGGCGCCGGGACCGGCAACAACATAGTCCGTCTTTTTGGAAACGGAGCCCGACACTCTCGCGCCGAGGCGCTCGGCCGACGCCTTCGCCTCGTCGCGGGTCATCTTCTCCAGCGCGCCGGTGAACACCACGGTCTTGCCAGCGATGGCGGAATCGGCACGCGGTTTCTCGGCATCGCGTATTCTTACTTCCCTGGTCAAACGCTCGACGATGCGGCGATTGTGGGCTTCGCCGAAATACGCCTTGATGGCGTCGATCACTGTTTCGCCGATCTGGTCCAACGCATCCATCTCGGCGATGGCTTCCTGGTCGCCCTTGACTACTTTCAGGCTCGCCTCGTGGAAGGCGGTCCACGAGCCGTAGCCGCGCGCCAACGCGACCGCCGTTGTTTCGCCCACGTGCCTGATGCCAAGCGCGTAGATGAACCGCTCCAGCGGGATCTCACGCCGCGCTTCGACCGCAGCGAACAGATTGCGCACCGAGGTCTCGCCGTAGCCCTCTTCCTCCTCGAGCTTGATCTCACGATTGCGTTTGGCCAGTTCGAAAATGTCGGCCGGCTCCTTGACCCACCCGCGTTCGAAAAAGAATTCGATTTGCTTTTCGCCGAATCCCTCGATGTCGAAAGCGCGGCGCGACACGAAATGCTTCAGGTGCTCCATTTTCTGATAGGGACAAGCAAATTCGCCGGTGCAATGGGAGCGCACCCCTTCTTCACCGCCGGCGATAACCTCACGAACCACATCGGTCTTGAGCGGGCACGGGCATCTTTTGGGAAATTCGTAAGGTGTTGCGCCTCGCTTTCGTCTTTCCAGCACTACACTCAAGACTTGCGGAATGACGTCGCCGGCGCGCTGAATCGTCACCGTATCGCCAATACGAACATCGAGGCGCTTGATTTCCTCCTCGTTGTGCAGGGTCGCGTTCTGCACCACGACGCCACCGACCGTCACTGGCTCCAGCTTGGCGACAGGCGTGAGGGCCCCGGTGCGGCCGACCTGGATTTCAATGTCTCTGACGACAGTGGTCGCCTTCTCGGCGGCAAATTTGTGCGCGATCGCCCAGCGCGGACTGCGCGACACGAAACCGAGCCGTTCCTGCCAGTCGAGACGATCGACCTTGTAGACCACGCCGTCGATGTCGTAGTCGAGACTGGCCCGCTGCGCCTCGATCTCGCGGTGAAATTGCAAGAGCGCTTCGACCGAACGGCAGATTTTGGTCAGCGGGTTGGTCTTGAAGCCACGATGCTCGAACCATTTGATCATGCCGGACTGGCTGTCGGCCGGCATTTCGCTCATCTCGCCCCAGCCATAGGCGAAAAAGCCGAGCGGCCGCGACGCCGTGATCGAAGCATCAAGCTGACGCAGCGAACCGGCCGCGGTATTGCGCGGATTGACATAGAGGGGCTTCCCGGCCGCCGCCTGCTTTCGGTTAAGCTCGAGGAACGCCGCCTTGGTCATGTAGACTTCGCCGCGCACCTCACAGACCGCCGGCACGCTTTTGCCTTTGAGCAGGTGCGGAATGTCGTTCAACGTTTTCACGTTGGCGGTGACGTCCTCGCCTTCGCTGCCGTCGCCGCGCGTCGCGCCGCTGACGAGATTGCCGTCTTCGTAGCGCAGCGACATCGACAGGCCGTCGATCTTGGGTTCGGCGGAAAACGCGATCTGCTCGTCATCGTCGAGACGCAAAAAGCGGCGAATGCGGCCGACAAAATCGACGACATCCGCTTCGGCGAACGCGTTATCGAGCGACAGCATCGGCACCGCGTGCCGCACCTTGGCAAAGCGCGCCGAGGGCGCGACACCGACGCGTTGGGTCAGGCTTTCCGGCGTGCGCAGATGCGGGAAATGCGCCTCGATCGCTGCGTAGCGTAGGCGGAGCGCGTCATAAGCTGCATCCGAGACCGTCGGTGCGTCTTCCTGGTAATAGCGCCGGTCATGCTCGGCGATTTCCGCTTCAAGCCGCGCGTGCTCGGCGTTCGCCTGCTTTTCGGTCAAATCGCCGACCGGCGTCTTTGACGTATCTTTCGGAGCCATGGTTTCGTTATTCCGTCATTCCGGGGCCGGAATGACTATCCCGCCGCACGGATCAGGCGTTCGGCGGCGGCGCGGGCTTCGGCGGTGATTTCAGCGCCGGCCAGCATACGGGCAATCTCCTCGCGCCGGCGCTCGGCTTGCAATTCGAGGACGCGGGTCGCGACGCGCTTGCCCTTGGCGAGCGTGTCCTTGGCGATGAGATAGTGGCGATCGGCGCGGGCCGCCACCTGCGGTGCGTGGGTCACTGCGATCACCTGAACGCCGGAAGCAAGCCGCGCCAGACGCACGCCGATTGCATCGGCGACGGCGCCGCCGACGCCGGTGTCGATCTCGTCAAAGATCAGCGTCGGCGCCGAGCCACGATCGGCGAGCACGACCTTGAGCGCGAGCAGAAAGCGGGCGAGCTCGCCGCCGGAAGCGACTTTCATCAGCGGACCCGGCCGCGTCCCCGGATTGGTGCGCACCCAGAATTCGACGCGATCGAGACCGTCGGGCCCCTCGCCGCCGGTCTCGATTTGCGTCGAGAATTGCGCGCGCTCAAGCTTGAGCGGCTTGAGCTCGGCGTTGACCGCTTTGTCCAGTGCTGCCGCAGCGCGCTTGCGCCCAGCCGATAGCGACTGCGCGGCCTCGCGGTAGCGCATCACCGACGCCTGCGCTTCCTTTTCCAGCGCGGCCAACCGCTCGGCGCCGGCGTCGATCAGCGCCAGATCGCCCTCATAGCGTCGCGCCAGGGCGGCCAGCTCATCGACCGGCGCGTTATATTTGCGCCCGGCGGCGCGTAACGCGAACAGGCGCTCCTCGATGCGTTCGAGCTCACCGGGGTCGAAGTCGGCGGCGCGCAGCGCCTGCTCGAGATGCCCGCGCGCCTCGTCGAGTGCGGTGAGCGCTGCATCGATTGCCTTCACCACCGGCTCGACCAGCGCCGGCGCCTGCGCCGCCCGCCGCTCCAGCCGCCGCATTGCGGTCGCAAGCGGCGGCACCGGCGAATGCGGGCCGGCGACGGCCTCATGCGTCGCGCGCAAATCCTCGGCGGCCTTCTCCGCCTGCATCATGGCGGTCCGGCGCTCGGCGAGCGAAGTCTCCTCGCCGCTTTGCGGCGCGAGACGTCCGAGCTCATCGACCGCGTGGCGAAGCCATTCGGCCTCGCGGCGGGCGCGCTCGACATCCGCCCGATGCGCCTCGACCGCGGCTTCGCGCTCGCGCCGCTCATCCCAGCGGCGCCCGACATCCGCGGCAGCGTCCTCAAGGCCGCCAAACGCGTCGAGCAATGCGCGATGCGTTGCCGCCTCGACGAAGGCGCGGTCATCATGCTGGCCGTGAATTTCGACCAAAGCGGAGCCGAGCGCGCGCAGCACCTGAACGCTCACCGGCTGATCGTTGATGAAGGCGCGGGTGCGGCCGTCGGCGAATTGCACACGGCGGACAATCAATTCGTCACCGGCGCCCAGATCTGCGCCAAGATCGTTGGCAGCGAGCACGGCGCGCGCCGGATGATCGTCGGCGATGTCGAACGCCGCGGTCACCTGCCCCTGCTCGGCGCCCTCACGCACCAGCGCCACGTCGCCACGCGCGCCCAGCGCAAGCGCAAAGGCGTCGAGCAAGATCGATTTGCCGGCGCCGGTCTCGCCGGTCAACGCAGCAAGACCGGAGCCAAAGTCGATGTCCAGGCGATCGATCAGAACGATATCACGAATGGAAAGGCGGACGAGCATGATGACCGGCGGCCGATGAGCGACGGAGGATAGATGATAGTCGTGATTCCCCGTTCTGTCGTCCGCCCTGCGTCGTCAGCCGTCTAGAGATTTTTGCTGGAGCATGATCTTCTCGGAAAACCGGCTGCCACTTTTCCGGATCATGCCCTAGCCGAGCCCCTTGAAGGCGCGGCTCATCCACGAGCCCTTGTTTTCAGCAGGCTCGCCGCCGGCGGATTTAACCAGCTTGTAGGCGTCCTTGTACCAGGGGCTATCCGGGAAATTGTGACCGAGCACGGCAGCTGCAGTCTGCGCCTCATCCAAAATGCCGAGCGAAATATAGGCTTCGGTGAGCCGCGCCAACGCTTCCTCGACTTCGCGGGTCGTCTGGTACTGCGTCACGACCACCTTGAAGCGGTTGATCGCGCCGGTGAAGTCCCGCTTTTTCATGTAGAAGCGCCCGATCTCCATCTCATGGCCGGCGAGCTGGTCGCGCGCCATGTCGATTTTCTTCTTGGCGTTTCGGGCGTACTCCGTTTCCGGATATTTGCGCACCACTTCCTCCAGCGCGCTGACGGCCTTGTCCGCCCGCGTCTGGTCGTGATTCACATCCGGGATCTGGTCGTAATAGGAAGCGCCGATCAGGTATTGAGCATAGGCGGCATCCGGATTGCCGGGATGCAGGGTGACGTAGCGCTTGGCGGCGTTGATGCAGTCGTCGTATTTCTGCGCCTGATAGTAGGAGAAGGCCGACATCAGCAGCGCCTTGCGCGCCCAATCGGAATACGGATTCTGCCGGTCCACTTCGTCGAATTTCTTTGCCGCGGCCGCGTAGTCCTGCTTCTTGTTCAGGAGATAGAGGCCCTCATTGTAGAGCTTGTCGGCGGGGTCCTCGGGGACGTAGTCATCTTCCTTGTTGAACAGGCTGCAGCCCATGATCGGCGCGGAAACGAACACAAGCGCCAGCACGCCGGCCAGCATGCGCAGCCTGCAACCGGATCGCCACGATCCTCGTAAACGCGACATCATGAGAGCGTTGAAGAGTCCCGTCCCGCCGCCGCTTAAGTTCGCCGCCATGTTACACCGTCTTGGCGACGCGGGGAGCTTTCAGCGGCCCAACGTTAATTAGGCCGACAATCGGCCGGGATTAAGGCAAAAAAGCTAAGGAAATCAAGAGACGTCGGCACCATAGACCGGCGCCGAATGACCGGCGGCAATGTCGGCATGGCCACGCGGGCGACGCACCGGCTCGTCCATCTCGCTATAGGTCCAGGCGCTCGGATCCGACATCAATGCCGTGACCACGGCGTGATTGAGCTTATGGCCGCCGCGCACCGACCGATAGGCACCGACTATCGGCGCGCCCGCAAGCGCCAGGTCGCCGATGGCGTCCACCGCCTTGTGACGAACGAACTCATCGGGGAAACGCACGCCCTCGGCGTTGAGGATGCGGTCTTCGGCGATGACGACCGTATTCTCGAACGAAGCCCCGAGCGCGTATCCCGCACTCCACAATTTGGTGACGTCGCGCATGAAGCCGAAAGTCCGCGCCCGCGCGAGCTCGCGGCGGAAAAGATTTGCCTCGATGTCGAGCGCAAGCTTCTGACGTCCGATCAGCGGGTGATCGAATTCGATTTCGGTTTCGAGGCGCAAGCCGCGGACATGCGGCCGCAGCTCGCCGTAGCAGCCGTCGGCGTTGACCCGTACCGGCTTGAGAACTTTGATGCAGCGGCGCGGCGACGATGTCGCGGCAATGCCGGCGCGATCGATCGCATCGACGAATGGCGCGGCGCTGCCGTCCATGATCGGAACTTCAGGACCGTCGATTTCGACAAGGACGTTATCGACGCCGATCGCGTAAAGCGCGGCAAGCACGTGTTCGGTGGTCGATACGGCCGGACCGTTTTGATCGCCAAGAACGGTAGCGAATTCGGTCGCCGTAACAGAACGGAAATTGGCGGGAAGCTCGCGATCTTTCTGACCGTCTATTCCGGTTCGCAAGAATACGATGCCGGTGTCCGGTTCGGCGGGATGAAGAACGACGATGACAGGCGAACCGGAATGAACGCCGATCCCGGAAACGCTGACTTGCTCGCGCAGGGTCGTCTGCCTGCCGGCTTGCATGCCCCTAGTCATGCCCACCACCTTAGCCTCTTAGACCGATCGCAAGCGCAATCGAGCCCACCCCACCCTGAGGAATGCCAAGGTCTGCACCAACGGAATCTGTCCACACCCACCAGACCCGTTACGAACACCCCGACACAAACATCCCCGATGACGGTTAAACCATACCGGCGACGCGATTCGTGGCCAACTCACGGTTTCTTACCAAATGTTACCTTGTTCTGGCCGCACTAATGTCGGCAAGGCGCCCGAAGCGAACGCGCGACCAGGCGCTCCAAGGCACCCGGCGCGGCGGCCGATCACAGCCGAGGCCGGCTCGTCGCGGGCGCAGAAATATCTCAAAAATTCAAATACTTAATCAAAATATCCGGTCGCCGGCGGCCTTCCGGCGGCCGTCGACGGGGCAAGGCAGCGTACCAGAATGCGGGCGTTAATTCGCCTGTCGACGCAGGAATGCCGGAATGTCGAGCTGGTCTTCTTCACTCCGGTTATGCACAGGCGCTTGCCTTCCGTGCTGGTCTAGTCCCTGAGGTGCCGCGCGTTTGGCGTATTCTGATACCGGTTCCTGGCGCGATTCTGGTCGCATTTCTTGCCGCGGCGCGGGGCGTCCTGGCAGCCGCTCGGCTGCCGGAAGGGGCATCCCAGGCGCCGACCGCGGACTGGGGACAGGCTCCTCTTCGTGCTCCTGCTCGCGGCGGCCCAGCCCCACCGCGGCCAGGCGCTGCAGCAGCGACGTCCTCCGCTTCTCCGGATGCTCCTCGGGAAGCTCGCCCCGCCGGGCGCGAATCTCATTTTGCGCCGGAACCGGCAGCTCATCGAGGCGCGGCATGCGCATTCCGCGCGTCGGCATGCGTTCCGGCTGCGGCGGAATGAAAGCTTCCGGCTCATGCGGCTCCGGTCCGCTTACCGGCGCATCGATGAACAGCGACGGCTTTGGGCCGAGCGGACGGATGGTCACCTCCGAGCCGCCGATGTTTTGCGGCAGAATCGCGGCTGCGACGGCCGCTTTGGCCGATTCGATGGACGCGTTGACGGAAGCCGGCGCCATGGCCGGCGCGGGGGCACGCCACCCGGGGCGGCTCGGGCCGCTCGGCGCGTTCCACCTGACGCTCGTTGTCGGCGCGCAGCCGCTGCGCGACTTCCGCGATGCGAGCCTCCGCGACAGCGGCGGGCGCCGGCGCCGTGGCTCGTTGCGCGAGCGCATGGTCGATGCCGGTAGCGACAACTGAAACGCGGATGATGCCATCGAGGCTTTCGTCGAACGTCGCGCCGACGATGATGTTCGCATCCTGATCGACCTCTTCGCGGATGCGGGTGGCCGCCTCGTCAACCTCGTAGAGCGTAAGATCGCGGCCGCCGGTGATGGAGATGAGAAGTCCCCGCGCGCCTTTCATCGAGGCGTCGTCAATCAGCGGATTTGAGATCGCTGCTTCCGCAGCCGTCATCGCCCGCTTGTCGCCTTCCGCCTCGCCCGTACCCATCATCGCCTTGCCCATTTCGCGCATGACGGCGCGCACGTCGGCAAAGTCGAGGTTGATGAGGCCTTCCTTGACCATCAGATCGGTGATGCAGGCGACGCCGGAATAAAGCACCTGGTCCGCCATCGCGAAGGCATCGGCGAATGTCGTCTTCTCGTTCGCCACGCGGAACAGATTCTGATTGGGGATGATGAGCAGCGTGTCGACGCACTTTTGCAGTTCGGTAATGCCGCCTTCGGCAATGCGCATGCGGCGCTGCCCTTCGAAATGGAACGGCTTGGTGATCACACCGACGGTGAGAATGCCGGCTTCCTGCGCCGCCCTGGCGATCACCGGCGCGGCTCCGGTGCCGGTGCCGCCGCCCATGCCCGCGGTGACGAACACCATGTGCGCACCCGAGAGGTGATCGCGAATCTCGTCGATCACTTCCTGTGCGGCGGCGCAGCCGACGTCGGGCTGCGAGCCGGCGCCAAGGCCCTCGGTGACCTGCACACCCATTTGGATGATGCGTTCGGCCTTCGATATGGTGAGCGCCTGTGCATCGGTATTCGCCACGACGAAATCGACGCCCTGGAGACCGGCGCTGATCATGTTGTTGACGGCATTGCCGCCGGCCCCGCCGACTCCAAACACGGTGATGCGCGGCTTCAGCTCACGGATGTCGGGAATTTTCAGATTGATGGTCATGGTTGCCTCTTCTTTCATATGCGGGCGTCATCGACGCCCGCCTCCGGCCGGTCCGCCGCCGGCCGTTGCGATGTCAGCCGTAACGCGTTGGTTTCGTGTCTGCGGGCCATCAGAAACTCTCACGAAGCCATTGTCCGACGCGGGTGAAATAACTTCCCGCGCCATTCATCGGGTACCGCCTGTGGCGGGTTTCGAAATATTCGAGATGCGCCGCCTGCGGATAAACGAGCAGGCCGGTCGCCGCTGCGAAGGCCGCGCCCTTTGCCGCGTCCGGCAATCCCGCGATTCCCAAAGGCCGCCCAATGCGCACCGGCCGGCCGAGAATGCGGGCGGCGAGTTCTGTAAGTCCGGTCATCTGGCTGGCGCCGCCGGTGAGGATCACGCGCCCGCGCGCTTCCGCGGCAAACGGGGAGACCGCAAGCCGGTCGCGCACCATTTCCAGAATTTCCTCGACGCGCGGCTTGATGATGTGAACGAGCGCTGACCGCGGCACGAATTGCGCTTGCTCGCGCTCGTCGCCGACGGCCGGAACCTTGATCATGTCTCGTTCGTCCGATCCACCAACAAGCACACTGCCATAGAACGTCTTGATTCGCTCGGCGTCGGCGACGCTCGCGTTCAAGCCGCGCGCGATGTCAAGGGTGACGTTGTGGCCGCCCAACCCGAAGCCTTCCGAATGGATGAAGCGGCCGCCAAGGAATACGGCCGCCGTCGTCGTGCCGGCGCCCATATCGACAACCGCGGCGCCGAGATCGGCCTCGTCGTCGGCGAGAACCGCGAGGCCGGAGACGTAAGGGCTCGCCACCATCGCCTCGACGGCAAGATGACAGCGCTCGACCGCCAGCATCAGATTTCGCGCCGCCGCGACGTCGGTGGTCGCCACATGCATGTCGACGCCGAACCGCGACCCGAGCATGCCGCGTGGATCGCGGATGCCGTTGCCGCCATCGATCGAGTAGCCGATCGGCAGCGAATGGAGAACGGCACGGCCCTCGCGCATCGAATGCCGGTTGCCGGCCGACAACACCCGCCCGATGTCGCCCTCGGATACCTCTGAGCCGGCGATCTTGATTTCCGCCGCGAATAGATCGCTGGCAAGTCGTCCGGCCGATATTGAAAGAACCACCAACTCGATCTCGACCGACGCCATACGTTCGGCGCCGTCGACCGCCTGGCGGATCGCCTCTTCGGCCTGGGCCAGATTGACCACACCGCCTGCTTTGGTGCCGCGCGCCGCCGCGTGGCCGTAACCGACCACCTCAATGGCATGGCTCCTGCGCGTAAGGACCTGCTGCGGCGGATGCGGCCGCAGCCGAGCGATCAGGCAGGCGATTTTGCTCGACCCGACATCGAGTGCTGCAACAAGAGCGGTGCGCCGCGGCGACACCGGTTTCATCTTGGGAGTAAGGCCGTAATGCAGGGCGGTCATGCGTCGCCGCCCTTCTTCTTTTTCTTCTCCTTGAGGGCGTCCTCGCGAGCCTGCGCCGCCGCATCCGAGAGACGCACCGTGACCCGGTCGGGCAATCGCAGATCGACCGCGACGATGTCGCGTGACAGTAGTTTTTTGTCGCGGTCGAGCGCCACCAGGCGGTCGAGCGCCTCCTCCACGTTATTTTCCGGCAGCCGCACGTCGATGCCGTTCTTGAGCCGCAGGTTCCAGCGGCGCTCCGCGACTAAAACCGACGCGCGCAAAGCCGATCGGATGTCGGGATAGCGCCCGACGATGATGAGGAAATCCCTGGCTTGCCGCTCGGCCCCTTTTCCGACCACGAGTGGCAAGCCGCGGTAGCGATCCTCGACAAACGGCTCGAGTACCGTACCGTCGGTGGCGATGACGCTCACGCGGCCATCCTGCTGCCAGAGCGCAAAGGCCTCGCGCTCCGTGATCGTGATCTGCAAACGGTCCGGGTACAGTTTGAAAACGGCCGCATCGGCGATCCACGGATTCGCCATGAGGCGCTCACGAGCCGCGTCGGCGTCGAGGAAAAGCAGCGACGCGTGACCGGTCACGCCGGCGGTCGTGAGAATTTCCTCGCGACTGACTTCCTTCGGCCCGGTGAGCGAGATGGCCGCAATCCTGAAGCCGACCGTATTGGCCGCCTGGTCGCGGGCATCCTTCAGCCAATCAACAATACCGGTGACGTGGCCGCCGATGACAGCGCCGTATCCGACTGCGGCGGCGAGGAGCAGAACCGACGCGGCGATACCAAAACCGGGCGGCAGCCGCGCGAGCCTCGCGCCCCAGCGTCCGATCCAGCGGCGATGGCCGGCGAGCCACGCGGCATGCGCAAGGCGCGGCTCGTCAGTGGCCGCGCCGACCGCTTCCGTGCTGCTTGATCCCGGCCCTGGCCCCGACCGCATCAGCGGTTGGTCGAGGCATCCTCCACCATCCATCGCACCAGCTCATCGAAAGTGATGCCCGCGTACGCAGCAAGCTCGGGCACGAGCGAAGTCTCGGTCATGCCCGGCTGTGTATTGATCTCAAGACAGACCAGCTCTCCAGTTCCCCGATCGTCGTAGCGAAAGTCCGCACGGCTCACGCCGCGGCAGCCAAGCGCGTTATGGGCAGCCAACGAGAGTCTGCGGACTTCCTGGTAAACATTTAGTAAAATTTGCGCCGGGAGAACGTGCCTGGAACCGCCCGCGGCGTATTTCGCCTCGTAGTCGTAGAACTGGGTCGTCGGCACGATATCGATGACATCGAGCGCCCGATCGCCCAGGACGGCGCAGGTCAGTTCCTTGCCCGGGATGTAGCGCTCGATCAGAATCTGTTCGCCGAATGCCCAATCGTCGCGATACAGCTCCTGCGGCGGATGCGGATGCTCCTCGGTGACGATGAAAACCCCGACGCTGGAACCTTCCGCCATTGGCTTGATGACGTAGGGCGGCGCCATGAGGTGCCGCTCCGCGGCCTCGATCCGCGACACGATCAAATCCTCGGCGACCGGGATGCCGGCGGCACGGAAGATCGCCTTGGCGTAGCCTTTATGCATCGCGACGGCCGAGGCGAGCACGCCGGAATGGCTGTACGGAATGCCGAGAACTTCCAACACACCTTGCAACGTCCCGTCCTCACCGGGCCGGCCGTGCAGCACATTGAGGGCGACGTCGGGCTTGACCGCCGTCAACACCGCGGCGATATCGCGACCGGCATCGATCGGGGTAACGCGGTAGCCGAGGCGCGAGAGCGCGTCGGCGCAAGCCTTGCCCGAGCGCAAAGAAACTTCGCGCTCCGCCGACCAGCCTCCCATCAAAACGGCGACGTGCTTGGTCATGCCCAGCCGGGTGCCTCAGCTAGCTCTGCTGATTCGCTGGGTCACCAATAGAATCCACTATTGGCAAAAGGTCGAGCGGTTCGGGCAACATTGTTCCGGCCGGACCGCCGCCAAAACGGGGCGGGTGAGCGCCGCTCGCTTACGAGGTTGTTACTTTTCAATGCCCGGCAAGGTCGATTTAAAGGTCGAAGCCGTCATTTTGCTTTGCCGATGAAGGTCGCCACGAATGGAGACGCATCAGGTCCGCTATTTCCTCGTCCTGGCGCGGACCTTGAACTTCACCAAGGCAGCGGAGGAATGCAACGTGACGCAGCCCTCCCTGACCCGCGCCGTCAAAAGACTGGAAGAAGAACTGGGCGGACCATTGTTTCACCGCGAGCGGGCCAACACCCATCTGACCGAGCTTGGCCGCGCCATGCTGCCACATATCGAGCAAAGCTATCTGGCAGCGCAGTCGGCGCGCGCGCTGGCCGAGGCGTTCAGGCGGGGCGATATTGCACCCCTGCGGCTCGGATTCACGAATTCCGTATCGAGCCGCCTGTTCACCGACGTCCTTCAAGGCGTGAGGAGCGGCGTGCCGAATTTTGAACTCGCCGTCGAGGCCGGTCCGGAAACCCAGATTCGCGAGGCCATGTTGAAAGGAAACGCTGATCTGGTCGTCCTGGGAGATGGCGGTACCGTTCCCGATCGCATGCGGACTTGGCCGCTGTTTCGAGAGAATTTCCACCTCGTCATGGCCAGTTCCCACCGGCTGGCGACGAAGACGACGCTCATGCTTCAGGATCTTGACAACGAGGACCTGATCGAGCGGACGAAATGCGGCGGATGCCGGCGATTGCGCCAATTGTGCGCCGCTACCGGCGTCATGCCGCGGTTTCGCCATCGCGTCGACGGTATCGACCAGCTCCTTGATCTCGTGCGTGCCGGCTTCGGAATCGGCTTCACGCCGCGGAGCGATGCCCTGCTGGAAGGAATCGTGGCGCGACCGATTGAACGGGTGGAGATCGACCGGGAGGTCAGTCTTGCGACGGTCGCGGGACGGCCATTCTCGGCCGCTACCGACGCGTTCGTCAGACTGGCGCGATCGCGCGATTGGACCACGGACCTCGCCGCTATCGTCGCTTGAAGCCTCGTACGGCTTGGAGGATATCTTCCGGATCCATACGGTAGCGGAAATCCGGGTTCACATAGGCGCGACTGACGTTGCCGTTTGGTAGAACGATGTCCGCGAAGGTCCAGACCGGCGACATGCACTATTTCGACAGCCGCGACTGTGAATTGACCATAAAACACGTGATGGCGTCGGGGGCGTTGCCGCCGGCATTCCCCGCCGTCCGTGTCGACGATGATCTTTATTGGGATGGCGGCATTCTTTCCAACACGCCCGTCGAGGCCATCTTCGACGACAATCCGCGGCGCAGCGGGCTGATATTCGCGGTCCACATGTGGGCCCCCAACGGACCTGAGCCGGACTCCATCGCCAAGGTTCTGGCCCGTCAAAAAGATCTTCAATATGCGAGCCGCGCGGCCAGTCACATCGCGCGTCAGAAGCAGCTGCACAAGATGCGTCACATCATCCGCGAACTTGCGGAAAAGTTGCCTCCCGAAGTCGCGATGACACCCGAGGTTCGGGAGCTTGCTTCGTATGGCTGCGTCACGCGCATGCATGTCGTCCGCCTGCTGGCGCCTGCGCTGGCCGGCGAGGACCATGCCAAGGATATCGACTTCAGCCGCATCGGCATCCAGCATCGGTGGCGGGCGGGATACGCCGATACGCGTCGCGTGCTGGCGCGAGCGCCGTGGACCGGCGACTTCGATCCGCTGGAGGGATTCATTCTGCACCAAGCAGAGGCCGGCAAGATGACATTCGAAGGCTGACGAACCAGAGCATGATCCGGAAAAGTGGAAGCCGGTTTTCCGAAAAGATCATGCTCCACCCAAGAAGCCAGAGCGCCAATCGATTCAATCTAAACAATCGCACTCTATGAACATCAGCGCTGATCGCGAGCCAGCGGGTTTTCCAGAGATCAGCTTCGCGCCACGCGCGCCGGTACGCCGATCCGCTTGATTTCCCATTCCAGCTCGACACCGGAATGCGCTTTGACCCGCTGCCGCACCGTTTCGCCGAGCGTCTCGATGTCGGTGGCGGTCGCGGTGCCGAGATTGATCAAAAAATTGCAGTGCATCTCCGATACTTGTGCGTCGCCGACGCGCAAGCCGCGGCAACCCGCAGCATCGATCAGCTGCCACGCTTTTTGGCCCGGCGGATTTTTGAAGGTGGAACCGCCGGTACGGCTTTTGATCGGCTGCGTCGCCTCGCGCGACTCGGTGATCTTGTCCATCTCCGCCGCGATCGCCGCGACATCGCCGGGCCGGCCCTGGAACAGCGCCTGGGTGAAGATGACGTCATCAGGCACGCCGCAGTGCCGATAACTAAAATCCATGTCGGCATTGCCGTAGACGTGAAGCGTGCCGCGGCGATCGACGCCGCGCGCTTCGACCAGCACGTCCTTGGTCTCGCCGCCATATGCACCGCCGTTCATGCGCAGCGCACCGCCGATGGCGCCCGGAATACCGCGCAGGAAGGAAAGCCCGGCGATGCCGGCTTCCTGCGCCGCGCGCGCGACTTTCACATCCGGAACCGCCGCCCCGGTGCGGACCCGCATACCCTCAATGGCAACCTCGCCAAAGCCGCGGCCCAGCCGCACCACCACGCCCGGAATGCCACCGTCGCGGACGATAAGGTTGGAGCCGAGGCCGATCACGGTGACGGCGATGTCGCCGGGCAATTTGCCGAGCAGGTAGGACAGATCCTCCGCATCCTCCGGCATGAACAATATTTGCGCCGGCCCGCCGACCCGGAACCAGGTCAGCTCGGCAAGCGACTGGTTCGGCAGGATCCGCCCGCGCAACGCCGGCATGGTCGATCGCAAATCGGCGGCAATATCGGGAAAGCTCATGCAGCCGCCTCGACTACCCGATCGAGCCATGCCGAGAACACTTTCTCTCCGAGGTCCCGCGTCGCCGGCCCCAGTTCGTGCACCTGCCTGCGCAGCACGCGCGGGTCGATGCCGGCCTTGCCGAGTTCGACGGTGTGGCCGACGAGCCAGCTTTCGAAGCGTGCCGGCTCCGTCTCCAGATGAAATTGCAACGCAAGCTGCGACGGCGCGCGCATAAACGCCTGCACCGGACAATGCTGCGTTGACGCCAGCCGCGTGCAGCCCTTCGGCAGCTCGCAATTGTCGCCGTGCCAATGCAGAACCGGTGTGACGCCGAGCGGACCAAGAACCGAAGCCCGTCCCTCGCCGCTGAGAGTCAACGGCGCCCAGCCGATCTCCTTGACCGGGCCCGGCGCGACACCGGCGCCGAGCGCCGCCGCCATCATCTGTGCGCCGAGGCAAATGCCGAGTATCGGCTTGTTCGCCTGCAGACGTGCCGCAATCGCCGCGACCTCGTCGGCAATGAACGGATAGGCGTCGCGCTCGTAAACGCCGATCGGACCGCCAAGCACGATGAGAAGATCGGGCGCGCGCAGCGTTTCCGCGTCGATCGGCTGGACGCCGGCATCGTGATAGCGGACGTCATAGCCGCGCGAGGAGACAAGTGGGCCGAGTAGTCCGAGATCCTCGAAGGTAACGTGGCGGACCGCCAGGCAGTCTTTGCTCATGATGCGAATTCTTCGCGGAAGTTATTTCGGTGAAGCGTGATCTTTTTTAGAAGAAGCGGCGGCCTGCTCCCGATCATGCGCTACTGCGCCGCCAATTCTCCGGGCAGCGCATAGGCCCATTGCGTGATCGAGCCGGCGCCGAGGCACACGACGTAATCGCCCGCCTGCGCCATTCCGGCGACATGCGAGGCAAGCCTTTCGGGGCTGTCGAGCGGGATAACGTGGCGATGCCCATGCGTGCGCAACCCCTGCACCAGGGCGTCGCGGTCGGCGCCTTCGATCGGCGCTTCGCCGGCCGGATAGACATGCGCGACAATGACCGCGTCGGCATCGTTGAAGCAGGTGCAGAACTGCTCGAACAAAGCCGCCAGCCGCGTGTAGCGATGCGGCTGCATGACGGCGATCACCTGGCCCTTGGTCGATTCGCGGGCCGCTTTCAGAACCGCAGCGATCTCGACCGGGTGGTGCCCATAGTCGTCGATAATGGTGACGCCGTTCCACATGCCGGTGCGGGTGAACCGTCGCCGCACGCCGCCAAATTGGGCCAGGGCTTCCTTGATGCGGCTGTCCTCGACGCCCAGTTCATACGCAACCGCGATCGCCGCCGTGGCATTGAGCGCGTTGTGGCGCCCCGGCATCGGCAGCGCGACATTCTTGATCTCGCGCACGAACTGGCCGGAGCGATCGCGCAACGCGATGGTGAACAATGATGTGCCGCCGGCATGGGTAACCTCGACGAGCCGCACGTCGGCTTGCGGGTTCTCGCCGTAGGTCACGACGCGGCGATCCTCGATGCGGGCAACGAGGCTCTGTACCACGGGATGATCCGTGCACATGACCGAGAAACCGTAGAACGGCACATTCTCGACAAAGGCGCGAAACGCGTCCTGCACTGCCTCGAAGCTCTTGAAGTGATCGAGATGCTCGGGATCGATATTGGTGACGATGGCGATATCCGCCGGAAGCTTGAGAAACGTGCCGTCCGATTCATCGGCCTCGACCACCATCCATTCGCCGGCGCCGAGCCGAGCGTTGGTGCCGTAGGCGTTGATGATACCGCCATTGATCACCGTCGGGTCGAAGCCCGCGGCATCAAGGAGCGCCGCCACCATCGACGTGGTGGTGGTCTTGCCATGGGTGCCGGCGATGGCGACGCAGCTCTTCAGCCGCATCAGTTCCGCCAGCATTTCGGCGCGGCGTACCACCGGCAGCCGGCCGGCGCGTGCCGCCACCAGTTCCGGATTGTCTTGCTTGATTGCCGAAGAGACGACGACGACCCCGGCATCGCCCAAGTTGCTGGCGGCATGCCCGATCGAGATCTTCACGCCCTTTTCGCGCAACCTTTTGACATTGGCGCCCTCGGCCTGATCGGAGCCCTGCACGACATAGCCCAGGTTCACCATCACTTCGGCAATGCCGCTCATGCCGATGCCGCCGATGCCGACGAAATGCACCGGGCCAATGTCGCGCGGTAGCTTCATAGAGTCTCCCTGCGGCGAAAAGCGCCGAAAACACGAACCTACTGGTTTGCGCCCGCCGCCGCCACCTTCAGAACCAGATCGGCCAGCCGGTCGGCGGCGTCGAGCCGGCCGATCGTGCGGGCCGCCGCGGCCATCGCCATCAACCGCTGCGGCTCAGCTAAAAATGAGGCGATCTCAGTAGCAAGCCGCCTCGGCGTAAACTCGTCCTGTACCAGCCGAACGGCGCCCCCAGCAGTTTGCAGAACGCCGGCGTTGGCGAATTGATCCTGATCGAGCGCATGGGGCAATGGCACCAGGATCGATGGCCGGCCAATCGCAGAAAGCTCGGCAACGGTTGACGCTCCCGAGCGCGCCACGATCAGATGGCTCGCCGCCATGCGTGCCGGCAGGTCGAGGAAAAAGGGCGCGATTTCAGCGGTTACGGCGAGACCATCATAGGCGCTGCGGACGCGGCCCAGGTCCTCGTCCCGGGCCTGCTGGACGATCGCCAGTCGCGCGCGCAGCGCGGGTTCGAGTTGTCCGATCGCAGCCGGAACGACATCGGCCATGACGCGGGCGCCCTGGCTGCCGCCGAAAACAAGAACGCGCAGCGGATCGTTTACCGCCGGGAATGGCACGGCGGCCGCCGCGACGACCGCAGGCCGCACCGGATTGCCCGTCAGCGTTGCCTTGGCCGCAAGCGCCGGCTGATCATGGAAAACGTCGGGGAAGGTCGTGGCGATGGCGCTGACCCGCGGCGCCAGCAGCCGGTTCGCCCGGCCGATCACCGCGTTGGCATCGTGCACCAGGGTCGGAACACCGCGCCAGGACGCCGCAAGGACCGGCGGGACCGTCGGATAACCACCGAAGCCCACCACTGCGCCCGGTTTGAGGCGGCCGATCAACGCCCAAGCCTGGGCAAAGCCCGCGGTGAGCGTCGTTGCGGTCCGCAACAGCGCGATCGGGTTACGCGAACGCAGCGTCGCGCTGGCGATGACGTGAACCGCCTCATCGACGAACGCGCCGCCATAGCGTGCGGCCCGCCGGTCTGTTGCGAGATGAACGGCAATGCCGCGCTGGACCAAGGCCGCGGCAAGGGCCTCGGCCGGGAACAGGTGCCCGCCGGTTCCGCCGGCTGCGACCAGGACCGGCGCGCCGCGCGGCGCAAGCATCACGCTGCGCCCGCAGCGAGCATCGGCCCGGCGGAAAGATGCGCCTGCGGCCGCTCGCGGGTCAGCGCGATCAGCATGCCCATGCCGTAAGCGAGCGAGATGAGAGAAGAGCCGCCATACGAAATGAATGGCAGGGTCATTCCCTTGGCCGGCATGAGGTGCAGGTTCACGGCCATGTTGATGGTCGATTGCAGCCCAAAGAGAATCGCGAGGCCGGCCGCGGCAAAGCGGACGAACGCGTCGTCGTTGCGCATCGCCTTGACCAGAGCGCGGATTACAATAAAGGCGAACAAAGACACGAGAATGAGGCAGAGCACAACGCCGAATTCCTCCCCCGCGACCGCGAAGACGAAATCGGTGTGGCCTTCCGGCAAGATGCGCTTGATCGTGCCTTCGCCCGGACCGCGCCCGAACCAGCCGCCGCGTACAAACGACTCGGTCGCGATATCGATGTTGAAGGTGTCGCCGGATGACGGATCGAGAAAGCGGTTGATGCGCTGCGCCACATGCGGAACCGTATAGAAGGCGGTGAGCAAGCCGACGCTCGCCGTCGCGCCGAGCCCGAGCACCCAGATAAAGCGCATGCCGGCCATGTAGAACAGCGCGCCCCAGACCAAAGTGATGAGCATGGTCTGGCCGAAATCCGGCTGGATCACCAGCAAACTCACCACGACCGCCAGCAGAACGAGCGCGACCGTGTTCGCCGGCATGTCGGGGCGCTTGCTGGATTCGCCGAACAGCCACGCGATCAGAACCACGAATGCCGGCTTGAGGAATTCCGACGGCTGGATGTTGACGCCGAGGATCACCAGCCAGCGCCGCGCGCCCTTGATCTCGGCGCCGAAATAGGGCGTCGCGGCAACCAGGATCAGGCTGACGATGAAAACGATCAGCGCCAACTTGCGGATCTCGCGAGGCGACAAAAAGGACGTCGCGAGCAGCACCGTGGTGGCGGGAATGAGGAAAAGTACCTGGCGGTTGACGAAATGGAACGGGTCGAGGCCGATGCGCGCGGCGACCGGCGGGCTCGCCGCCAGACAAAGGATGATGCCGCCCAGCATCAGCGCACCGAGCGCCGCCAGCGTCAGCCGGTCAATTGTCCGCCACCATTCGCTTAACGGCGTAGGCTGGGCGCGCGAGGCCATGACTTCCCCAACAATGGCGTCCCAATGGAAATCCCGGCCTCAGTGGTGACACCGCGATGGTTTCTAGGGGATTAAGAACGGGGTTCCGAGCCGTTCATTTCACCCCGGGCAGGGCGCGGACGAGGGCCCGGAAGGCGTCGCCGCGGACCTCGAAATTGCGATACTGATCGAACGAGGCGCAGGCCGGCGACAGCAGCACGACCGGCTCCCGCGCCGGCGACGCTTGCGCATCCCGCGCGGCGGCGGCGAGTGCATTGTCGATGGTCCCGGCAATTTCGTACGGAACGGCGTTCGCCAGGGTTGCCGCGAACTCGTCGGCCGCTTCGCCGATCAGATACGCCTTGCGGATGCGCGGAAAGAACTCCCGCAGCGATTCGATGCCGCCGGTCTTCGGCTTGCCGCCGGCGATCCAAAATATGTCGCCGAAGCAGGCAAGCGCCTGCGCCGCGGAATTGGCGTTGGTCGCCTTGGAATTGTTGACGAAGAGAACGGCGTCGCGGCGGCCGACCTCCTCCATGCGATGCGCAAGTCCGGGAAATGAGCGGAGCCCAGCCTGGATCGCTTCGGGCGAAAGGCCGAGCGCCAACGCCGCCGCCGCAGCGCAAGCGGCGTTCTGCGCATTGTGCAGCCCGCGCAACGCGCCGATGCCGCCGATCTCGGCGATTGGCGTAGCACTGCCGCCCGAGGCGCGCACGAGCCGCTGTCCTTCAACATAAACACCGTCCGGGACAGCATGCTTGACCGATACCCGCACCACCCGTTTGCCGGAGCGCGCAAGCCGATCGGCAACCTCGCGGCACCAGTCATCGTCAACGCCGACGATAGCGGTCCCGTTACTCGGCACACCGGCGACCAGCCGCTCCTTCACGGCTCTGTAATGCTCCATCGTGCCGTGGCGATCGAGATGATCCTCGCTGAGATTGATGAGGATCCCGACCGATGGATCGAGCGAAGGCGCGAGATCGATCTGATACGACGAGCATTCGACGACGTGGACGCGTACGGGCTGGGCGTCGCTGGCGCGCGGCGGCGCGAGCGACAGGATCGCGGTGCCGATATTGCCGCCGAGTTGCGCGTCCATGCCCGCGGCTGTCGCAAGATGCGCGATCAGCGCCGTGGTGGTGGATTTGCCGTTGGTGCCGGTGATGGCGACGAAAGGCGCATCGGGTGCGACATGGCGGCGTTCGCGGCAGAACAGCTCGATGTCGCCGATCACCGCAATGCCGGCTCGTTGCGCCAGTTGCACGGTCCAGTGCGGCACGGGGTGCGTGAGCGGAACCCCGGGCGCCAGCACCAGGGCCGCCAGTCGCGACCAATCGACATTGCGCAGGTCGGCGGTGGGAATGCCGGCGGCGTTGGCCTTCGCCACGCTCTCCGCGTCGTCGTCATAAGCAACAACGTCGGCGCCGCCGGCAAGAAGCGCGCTCGCGCTCACGAGCCCGGAGCCGCCCAGTCCGAACACGGCGACCTTTTTGCCAACGAAGGTCGTGACCGGTATCACGAGAAAGCTACCGCAGCTTCAAGGTCGAAAGCCCCGCCAGTGCGAGCACGACCGAGACAATCCAGAAGCGAATGACGATCTGCGGCTCGGTCCAGCCGAGCTGCTCGAAGTGATGATGGATCGGCGCCATGCGGAACACGCGCTTCCCCGTCAGCTTGAAGGATACCACCTGGACGATGACCGAGACCGCCTCGAGCACGAACAGGCCGCCGATGACCGCGAGCACGATCTCATGCTTGGTGGCGACCGAGATGGCGCCGATCATGCCGCCGAGTGCGAGCGAGCCGGTATCGCCCATGAAGATCGATGCCGGCGGCGCGTTGAACCACAGAAAGCCCAGTCCCGCCCCCACTACCGCGCCGCACAACACCGAGAGTTCGCCGGTCCCGGCCACATAATGAATTTGCAGATAGTCGGCGAACACGGCGTTGCCCGAGAGATACGCGATCATGCCGAAGCTCGCGCTGGCGATCATCACCGGAACAATGGCGAGCCCATCGAGGCCATCGGTCAGATTAACCGCGTTTCCGGCGCCGATAACGATGAAGATGGCGAAGAGAACATAGAACCAGCCGAAATTGATCACGAGCTCTTTGAAGAATGGAAGGACCAACGAAGTGGAGAACGGTCCCCGCCCAAGCTCAACAAAAAGAGCACAAGCCACCGCAGCAATCAAAGCTTCGATGCCGATGCGCGCGAGACCGGGAAACGCATTGTGCGTTTGCTTCGTAACTTTCAGATAGTCATCATAAAAGCCGACGAGCCCGAAGCCGAGCGTCACCCACAACACCACCCAGACGTAAGGGTTGCTCGGGTTGGCCCACAACAGGGTCGAAACCACCATGCCGGAAAGGATCATCAGTCCGCCCATCGTCGGCGTGCCGGCCTTGGCGATGATGTGCGACTTGGGACCATCGGTACGGATCGGCTGACCTTTTCCCTGCAACAGCCGCAGCCGATTGATGATGACCTGGCCGAACAGGAACACGAAAAGGAGCGCGGTGATGACCGCGCCGCCGGTGCGGAACGTGATGTAGCGGAACACGTTGAAGACGGTGACTTTGTCCGACAGATCGACCAGCCAATAGAGCATCGCCTCAACCTTGTGCGGACGCGGTTTCCAACGTGTCAGACTCCGCATTGTCCTGGCGCACCGACAGCCGTTGCAGCGCCTTGACGATGGGCGCCATGCGCGAACCGAGGGAGCCCTTGACCATGACGGCGTCGCCGGCACGGATCGCGGACAGCACCTGCGCCTCGAGCGCGGCGGAGTCCCCTGCATAGCCGCCGCGACGGCCGGCGGGAAGGGCCTGCCACAAGGCCCGCATCAGCGGCCCGCAACAGAACACCAGGTCAACCGCGTTGGCGACTACCGGTTCGAGCAGGCCGCGGTGCAGCGTTCGCCCGCGCGGCCCCAGTTCGAGCATGTCGCCAAGCACGGCGATACGCCGTCCTTGCGGTCCGATCGGTGTCTGACCAAGCAGCGCGAGCGATGCCGCCACGGAAGCGGGATTGGCATTGTAGCTGTCGTCGATGACGACCGCCCGGCCGCCCGGAAGTTCGACCTCGATCAGCGCCCCGCGCCCGGAGGTCGGCTTGAATTCGGAAAGCGCCAGCGCCGCCAAAGCGAGGTCGGCGCCGGCGAGCGCGACCGCCGTCAGCACCGCGAGCGAATTGTGCACGAGATGGCGGCCGGGCGTGCCGATCTTGTAAGTCAGTTCGGTGCCGAGGATATCGGCCTGGACGGTCGAGCACTCGGCATGAAGCGCGTATTTGATCAGGCGCGCGTCGGCCTTCGCATGCTCGCCGAACGATACGACGCGTCCGACGCCGGCTTCTTTCGCGCGGCGCCTCAGCCGGCCGAATTGCGCAATGTCGCGATTGAGGACGGCGGCGCCGTTTTCTTCAAGTCCGAGGAAGATCTCAGCCTTGGCGTCGGCGATCTTGGCGAGCGTGCCGAGAAACTCCAGATGCACCGGCGCAATGGTCGTGATGATTGCGACGTGGGGGCGGGCAAGACGCGACAATGGCTCGATCTCGCCGGGGTGATTCATCCCCATTTCCAGAACCGCATAATGCGCGCTCGCCGGACAACGCGCGAGCGACAGCGGCACGCCCCAATGGTTGTTGTAAGAAGCGACCGACGCATGGGTCTCGCCGTCCTGCGCGAGCGCAAGCCGCAACGCTTCCTTGGTGCTGGTCTTGCCAACCGAGCCGGTCACGCCGATCACCTTGGCGTTTGTCCGCGCGCGGGAAGCGGCGGCGAGCGCGCGCAAGGCTGAAAGCACATCGGGCACGACCAGAAGCGGCGCGTCCGCCGGCATGGCGGCGCGCCGCTCGGCGGCGACGACGGCAAGACCCGCCTTGGCCGCAAGCGCGGCGGCAACGAACTCATGGCCGTCGCGGCGATCGGTGATGGCGAAAAATGCCTCGCCGTGGCCGATGCTGCGGCTGTCGATCGAGAGGCCCGGCACGGATTGCGGCAACGCGCCCTGCCGCTCGGCGCCCATCGCCGCCGCCATCTCCGCGACCGTCCACAACGGCTGGGCGCTCATGCGGCAAGCTCCTTAAGCGCCGCGGCGACTGCTTCATGATCGCTGAACGGCACAACCCGGTCGCCGATGATTTGGCCGGTTTCATGGCCTTTGCCGGCGATCAGCAGGACGTCGCCGGAGCGCAGCTCGGCAATCGCAGTGCGGATCGCCTCGCTGCGGTCGCCGATCTCGACGGCGCCGCGCGCCGCGGCCATGATGGCGGCGCGAATGGCGGCGGCGTCCTCGCTGCGTGGATTGTCGTCGGTGACGATCACGCGATCGGCGTTGGCGGCAGCGACGGCGCCCATCAGCGGCCGCTTGCCGCGGTCGCGGTCACCGCCGGCGCCGAACACCACGACCAGCCTGCCGCTCGCTGCAGGCCGCAGCGCCTCCAGCGCCTTGGCGAGCGCATCGGGCTTGTGCGCGTAATCGATGAAGATCGGCGCGCCGCGGCTTGAACCGACAAGCTCAAGCCGCCCTTTGGCGCCGGCCAGATGTTCAAGCGCCGGGAATACCGCGCGCGGATCGCCGCCGGTCGCAATGACCAGCCCGGCAGCAAGAAGCGCGTTCTCGACCTGAAATTCGCCAACCAGCGGCAACCGCACCCGAAAACTTTTGCCGCCGTGTTCGATCCGCAGCTTCTGGGCAAAGCCGTCGATGGCGGATTCGACCAGCCGGATTCCGGTTCCGGCGCGTCCGACACTGATGATGGCAAGACCGCGCGCTGTCGCGGCGGCCACGACCGCGTCCGCGCGCGCATGGTCGACATCAACAACCGCACTACCGCCCGGCGTGACGAGCGCCTCGAACAGCCGGAGTTTGGCGGCGAGATACGCTTCGAAGCTGGGATGATAGTCGAGGTGATCGCGCGTGATGTTGGTGAACGCCGCCGCCGCGATGCGCAGCCCGTCCAGACGATATTGATCGAGCCCGTGCGACGACGCCTCGATCGCAAGATGCGTCACCCCCTCCCCCGCGAGCGCATCGAGCGAACGATGCAGCGCCACCGGATCCGGCGTGGTGAGCGAGCCGTAGGTCTCGCCGCGCGGTGAAACGATGCCGATGGTGCCGATGCTCGCCGCCTGATAGCCGAGCGCCGCCCAGATCTGGCGTGTGAACGCCGCAACCGACGTCTTCCCGCTGGTACCGGTGACGGCGGCGATGGTCGGCGGCTGCCGCGGGTAAAGCTTGGCGGCGATGAGCGCGAGGGCACGTCGGGGATTGCCGGCCCGCACGAAAGCGACGCCCCCGGGCATCGGCGCATCGGGCCGGCGCTGCGCCACCACCGCCACGGCGCCGGCGGCAATCGCCGGTCCGATGAAATTGAGGCCGTCGGTCTTGCCGCCTTCGATCGCCACGAAAATGTCGCCCGGCTTGATCGCGCGCGAGTTGGCCGACACGCCGCCGACGTCGAGATCGGCAATAGGCGTCTCGATTTCGGCGTCGGAAGGAAGAATGTCGCGAAGCTTCATGGCGGTTCGCTTTAGAGCATGATCCGGAAAAGTGGAAACCGGTTTTCCGAACAGATCATGCTCCACCAAAAATGTTAGAGCGACAACCGGCCCACGCCACGCAACTGCGCTCTAACGCGGCCCCCGCCTTACCTGCTTTCTTTTACCGAGGCCAGTATCAGTTGATCGGCAGGCGGCAGGTTCATGCGCGGCTGGATGCCGAGAAGCGGCGCGATGCGTGCGACGACCGCCGCCCCGGTCGGCACGGCATTCCAGCCCGAAGTCTTGAAGCCATGCGTTTCCGGCGTGGCATGCGGTTCATCGAGCATAATCAGAAGCACGTAGCGCGGCTGATCGGCCGGCATCACCGCCATGAAGTCGGTCAGCACCTTGGTCTTGGAATAGCGGCCGAAGACGACCTTGTCGGCCGTTCCGGTTTTGCCGCCGATATAATAGCCCTTCACGTCGGCCTTCGAGGCGGTGCCTTTTTCGACATTGAGCCGCATCAAATAGCGCATCAGCGCGCTGGTTTCGGGCTTGATGACGCGCTTGCCCAGCGCCTGCGCCTCGGCCTCGGATCGTTTGAGGAAGGTCGGCGGAATCAATATGCCGCCGTTCATCAGCGCCGCGATGCCCATCACGGCCTGTAGCGGCGCGACCGAGAGGCCGTGCCCGAAGGCGATAGTGATGGTGTTAAGCTCACCCCATCGTTTGGGCACGATCGGCTCGGCGCTTTCCGGCAATTCCGTACGCAGCCGATCGAGCTGGCCCATTTTTTTCAGAAAGGCCTTGTGTCCTTCGATGCCGACCGCCATCGCGATCCGCGCTGCGCCGATGTTCGACGAATAGGTGAAGATTTCCGGCACCGTCAGCGAACGCTGCATCGGTTCGAAATCGTGGATGTCGAACTTGCCGAAATGCAGCGGGTTGTGCGCGTCGAACGACGACTTCAACGTGGCTTTGCCCGAGTTGAGCGCCATGGCGACGGTGAACGCCTTGAAAGTCGATCCCATTTCAAAAACGCCGGTGGTCAGGCGGTTGATGCGCGTCGGATCGAGCGCCTCATGCGGATTGTTGGGGTCGTAGTCCGGCAACGAGACCATGGCGACAATTTCGCCGGTGCGAACGTCAAGGACGATGCCGGCGGCAGCGATCGTGTTGAATTTGGCGCGGGCAGCGACCAGTTCATCGCGCAGCGCATGCTGCACGCGCAGATCGACGGCAAGCTCCACCGGGTTTTGCAAGCGGTCGGTGGCAAGTCCGGCCAGGTGCAGAGCGGCGAGGCCATGCCCGTCGAGCCACTTCTCCATGCCGGCAATGCCCTGATTGTCGATGTTGACGTGGCCGATCACATGAGAGACTTCGGAACCGCTCGGATAATCGCGCTTGTTCTCGTTCAGAAAGCCGATGCCGGGCAGACCTTGTTTGTAGATCGCGCGCTGCTGCTCAGCCGTGATGTCGCGCTTGAGCCAAACGAAGCCGCGCTTGGACGAGAGCCGCTCGCGGAGTTCGGTCGCGTCGAGATCGGGCAGCTCGGCAGTGAGGAGTTCGACCGCTTCATCGACGTCGATCAGCCGGCGCGGCTCGGCATAGAGCGAGGGCACGCGCACGTCGGTCGCCAGGACTTCGCCGTTGCGATCGAGAATGTCCGGTCGCGCCGTCGCAATGGCGTCACCGCCACCCACGCGATGCACAATTCGGCTGTCCGACGCGATGCCAAACATGACGAGCCGCAACGCAATGACGAAATAGATCGCCGCAAAAGCGACGATCGCCAGCCCAACGCGGGCGCGGGCCTTGGCGTCGCGATCGACCTTGCTGCCGTAAAGCACGTTGCGCATGAACCGGCGCTGCCAAGACTCCACGGGCGCCGCTGCGGGCTGCACGGCGGAGGTCGGCGAGGCGGTCTCGGCGATGGCGCTCATCGGTCTTGCCGCCTGGACTTGATCGCGGCGCGCGGCCGGATCGTCGGCGTCGTCGGATGAGGGCGTCGCGTCCGGCGCGGAGACGTTCCCGGTTATGGCCGCGGGCTCCTCAAGATTCTCGATAACCGCGCCGATGGGATCGGGACTGTCGGGCTTGATGAATTGCGGTGGACGATCCGGCAGCTGGTTGAACTGGTCGAACTGATACGGCGTGACGGGCTTAAGCGGCAGGAAGCGCTTGGCGAGCGCCTCGATGCGGGCGGGATTGTCAAGCTGGCCCCACTGCGCGCGCAACGCGGCAATGGTGTCGCGCTCGCGGCGCACCTCGCCGCGAATCTTGGCGAGGCGCTCGGCCTGCACCGTTGAGTTGAACTTGATGCGATAAACGTAGGCCGCGGCGAGGATGAGAGCGCCGATCACGACGAAATTGAGAGCGCGCAGAATCATGTGCGCCCCCGCATGACGTCGGCGAGCGAAGGCAGCCGCGGCAGCATGGTCCCGATCGAGCCTTCGCGCGGCGCGGCATCGGTCCGCTCCGCCGCGCGCAGCTTCGCCGAACGCGCGCGCGGGTTGGCCGCGATCTCGGCATCATCCGCAGTTTCCGGCCGACGCGTCAGGACGCGGAAAGTCGGCGGAGCCGCCGTCAGCTCGGGTTGATGCCGCGAAAACGCCGGGGCACGGGCACGTTCGTTGAGAAAATTCTTGACGATCCTGTCCTCGAGCGAATGGAAGGCGACAACGACAAGTCGGCCAGCGGGCTTGAGGATGTGCTCGGCGGCAACGAGCCCTTGCGCCAGTTCGGCGAGCTCGTCGTTGACGAAAATACGCAGCGCCTGGAAGGTCCGGGTCGCCGGATGGATCGCGCTGTCGCGAGCGTGCACGACTTTCGCAACGATCTCCGCCAGCGTGCGTGTCGTGTCGATCGCCTGCACGGCCCGCGTTCGCACGATTGCGCGCGCGACGGCCCGGGCATGGCGCTCCTCTCCGAGTGTCGCAATGATGGCGGCGAGTTCGCGCTCGCCGGCGCAGGCGACCACATCGGCAGCGGTCGGCCCCTGTCGGCCCATGCGCATATCGAGCGGCCCATCGAGCCGAAATGAGAAACCGCGCGCGGCTTCGTCAAGCTGCATCGACGAGACGCCGAGATCGAACACAACGCCGTCGACCGTCGCGGCGCCGGCGAGCGATTGCAGGTTGGATAGCCGGTCCTCGACCAAATCGAGACGACCGCGCGCCTGTGCGACGAGATCAGCGCCGTGGCGCGATCGCGCTTTGATCGCGGTCGACGCCGATGACCCGCGCGCCGGGCGTCTCCAGAATCGCGCGCGTATAGCCGCCGGCGCCGAATGTCGCGTCGACATAGATTCCGCCGTCGCGCACCGCGAGCCATTCCACCGCGCGACCGGCAAGAACCGGGATATGACGAGCCAATCCGCCAGTGGCAGCTTCGCCGTCGCTCCCTGTCATCGTTCCCGCGCCCCCTGCAGCCTTGCCGCCAAGACGCGGCCTTTGGCGTCCGGACAGAAGACGGGGTGGGGCACAAGCCGATCCATCTCGTTCCTCACCGCACGAACGGGCGGATGATCGCCCCAGCGATAACCGACTGTGCGCTTGTCGCTTCGCGCCGACTACTGCTTCGCCGTCATGCACGCCCGGCATTTCGGCGGCTTTTACAAATACTTCGGCAATCATGGGCATTATGGGCGTCGACCAACCGGCGCAGCGAAGCGCCGCACCACTCCGATCTCGATTAATGCGGGGTAAGCTTAAGGAAAGGTTGAAGTCTTAATCTTCACCGGCGGCCCAGACACGGGGCGCAGCGAACATTAAATACCGGCTGTCCGGATACTTGCCCCGGCAAAACCGCAACGCGTTGCAAGCCGGCCTCGGGCCGACTTTTCCACAGACTTGCACCGGCGAACGCGTGAACCGCTTTGTCGGCGAGACCAGGCAACTTAGTGTCATAGAAATGTCGCGTCGGGAATTTCCAGCAGAGTCCAGTATCGTTGCCGAAGTCAGGCCTTCGCCTAATTACGGCGAGCGCTCCGGCAATAAGCGCCCCGATATGATCTTGCTCCACTATACCGGCATGCCGGACGCCGGCCTGGCGCTGGATCGTTTGTGCTCCGCGGGCAGCGAGGTGTCGGCGCATTATCTTGTTCTCGAGGACGGCCGCGTGATCCAAATGGTGCCGGAGCACTGTCGTGCATGGCACGCCGGTGCGGCCTTCTGGGCTGGCGAAACCGACATCAATTCCTGCTCGATCGGCATCGAAATCGTCAATCCGGGACACGACTACGGCTATTCCGATTTCCCGACGCGCCAGATCGCTGCTGTGACCGCACTCTGCCGCGGCATTCAAACACGAAACACGATCTCGCCGACGCGGGTGCTGGCGCATTCCGACGTGGCGCCTTCGCGCAAACAGGATCCCGGGGAAAAATTTCCGTGGCGCACGCTTTGGGATTCGGGCGTCGGCCATTGGGTGAAGCCGGCAGGGATCACCGAAGCAGGAGCGGTGCTCACGCTCGGTGACCGCGGCCACGCCGTCAGGGAGATGCAGGATGCTCTGGCCAAATACGGCTACGGCATCAATGTGAGCGGAACCTTCGATTCAAAGACGTATGACGTGGTAAAGGCGTTTCAGCGTCACTTTCGTCCGGAACGGGTCGATGGCATCAGCGATCATTCAACGCGCGTCACGCTGCGCGAGCTGATCGCGCAGAGCGGCCGGATCAGGACGATCGCCGCCCGCGCCCGCGACTTCGCGCGGCTGGCCTCTTGAGACTTTACCCTATTATCTCTGGCCCCTTGACGCCGGGGCGCAGCCTCCCCATCCCTGTTCTCGTCAGTCGGTCGGACGGCCGCTCCGGCGAAACCGAAAGGTCGCCGGGGAGGAAAGTCCGGGCTCCATGGACAAGCGGTGCCGGATAACGTCCGGCGGGCGCGAGCCTAGGGAAAGTGCCACAGAGAACGAACCGCCGCGGGGCGTTGCGTATTCCGCGGCAAGGGTGAAAAGGTGCGGTAAGAGCGCACCGCGCTGGCGGCAACGCCGGCGGCAGGGCAAACCCCACCGGGAGCAAGACCGAATAGGGACGGCACGAGGCCGGGCGCGCAAGCGTCGGGATCTCAGGTCGATGTCTGGAACCGCCGTCCGGGTAGGTTGCTGGAGGCGCCGGGTAACCGGCGTCCAAGAGGAATGGCCGTCACGTATGCGAAGCGTTTTCGCATGCCATCCAGAACCCGGCTTATAGACTGACTGATGCCTATCTAAGGGCGCTCGGCGGAACCCCGCCGGGCGCCCGCCAAATTTTAGGGTCAGCCGATGACGCGGCAGGCCCCCTCTCAATTCCACGCATGCGCGGATCGGCAGAAGCGGCCGTGTGCATGGTCCTAATCGGATTAACAGAAAAATTCGCGGCAACTAGGCGATCAGCCTCGATCACATGATACGAGACTTATGTCTTGGACTTGCAACTAAGCTTGGAGAAACGCCTATGAAATTCGCGATAAGTACTGTGTTTGTCGTCGCATTCGTGACGGCGGGCAGCGCTAGCTTCGCGGCAACGACGGACGACGTGAAATGGATTAGTCAATGCGTCAGCGACAACAAAGGCGAACCGGGAGCGACGCCGGATGTCGCCCTCAAATACTGTACCTGCATGAACAATAAGATGGATGATAACGAGACCCAGTCCATCACCCAGTGGGAAAAGACCCACCACACCGAGCGCGATGCCTGCAGCAAGGCGGCTGGCTGGAAATAGCAAGCTAAACGCGCGCCCGGCCCGCATTGCGAACTGGTCTCAATCGGGTCGGGACGGAATACCACTTATCAAAATTCCCACCCCGTCGTGGCCGTTTCGGTGCTTTGCTCGGACGTAAGAGGCCGCTACTCTTGCGGCACGCAGCCGGCGTGCTCCTGACAATTCTCTCAGCGTAGACTGGCACGCGAATTGAAAGCCGACTGGTCAACAGCACTGGCCTTGACGACAGCCGCCCGCGGCTTGCTTGAGGGAAAAATAATCTGTCGCGATGGCATATCGCGGTATTTCGTTCTAAAATTCTCTCTGAATGGTTGTCATTAGGTGGTATCATATTCTACGTCAGTGGCTTGTTGAAAGATGTGCGCATGAACCGTGCTCCGATTGAAACTGGCAAGGCCCGCATGGGCCCGCTGTCGCGGCTGCCGGCATTTTTCGCTGCTGGACGGCAAACGCGCCATCGTGGCCGGGGGCGGCCACGCCGCCACGTGGAAGGCCGAACTCCTCTCGGCCGCGGGCGCCCGCGTCGATGTGTTCGCGCCGGAGCCCGCTGACGACTTGCGCGCGCTTGAGATAAATCCGCCGGCCGGCGCGGTCATTGTTCATCAGCGTTCGTGGACACCGGCCGATTGCGCCGGAGCCGCGATCGCCGTCGCCGAATGCGCCGATGACGCGGAAGCCGCGCGGTTCGCCGCCGCCGCCCGCGCCGCGGGCGTGCCGGTCAACGTCATCGACCGGCCGGCTTATTGCGATTTCTCCTTTGGCGCGATCGTCAACCGTTCGCCGCTCGTCATCGGCATTTCGACCGACGGCGCGGCGCCGGTTTTCGGCCAGGCGATCCGCGCCAAGATCGAGGCGCTGATCCCGAGCGGCTTCGCGCGCTGGGCCGACGCGGCGCGCTCGTGGCGTCCGCGCATTGCGGCGCTTGCGCTTTCCTTCCGCCGCCGCCGAACGCTCTGGGAGAAATTCACCGACCGCGCCATCGCCGCGCCCGACGCTTTGCCGACGGACAACGACTTCGAGTCGTTGCTCACGCCGACCGAGACGGCGGAAACCGGTTCCGTCGTCCTCGTCGGCGCTGGTCCGGGCGATCCGGAGTTGCTGACATTGCGCGCGGTGCGGGCGCTGCAATCCGCGGACGTCATTCTGTTCGACCATCTCGTGTCGGCGGAAATTCTCGATTTCGCCCGGCGCGAAGCGCGGAAGCTGCTGGTCGGCAAAACCGGCTATGCGCCATCGTGCAAGCAGGAAGACATCAACGCGCTGATGGTGTCGCTTGCCAAAGCCGGACGGCGGGTGGTGCGATTAAAGGGCGGCGATCCGATGATCTTCGGCCGCGCGGACGAGGAAATCGCCGCGTGCCGGGCCGCCGGCATCGATTTCGATGTCGTGCCGGGCGTGACGGCGGCGCAGGCTGCCGCGAGCCGGCTCAAGGTGTCGCTGACGCGGCGCCTGGAAGCGCGACGGGTGCAATACATCACCGGCCACGGCCGCGACGGCAAGCTGCCGGACGATATCGACTGGCCGAGCCTTGCCGATCCGGCGGTGACGACGATCGTCTACATGCCGGCGAAGACGCTGCCCGAGCTTGTCGCCAAGGCGCTCGCGGCGAGCCTCGATCCGGCCATGCCGGCCGTGGCGGTCGCTCGCGCCACGCGCGCGGACGAACAGACTGTCGCCGGGAATATCGCCGATCTTCCGGCGTTGCTTGCCGCGCAGGCGACGCCGGGGCCGGTCGTCGTGCTGATCGGGCGCGTGTTTGCGGACTATGCAACGAACGCGACGCGCGAAGATCAACCGGTCGAGGGGCGGCGCCGGGAACAACGCTAGACGTCCACCCGGCCGGTGGACGGCCACCATCACCCTGGAAATGTTCGATTAATCGCGGGCGGAACCGGCCGGCCGCGGAACGCAAACAACGGGTTGCGGAACCCTGCCAGACCCGCCTATTTAAGCCCCATGAACACGATGATCGCACCAGCAAGTACCGTCCCCGCAGCCGAAAGCGCCCGTTCCGCGGCCTTGATCGACGTGCAGGTGTCCGAAATCGAGACCGTCGCCCGCGATACGAACGTCTATACGTTCCGCCGGCCGGATGGCGCCCGGCTGCCGCCCTACAAGCCCGGCGCCCATATCGACATCCATTTGCCGAACGGTCTCATCCGCCAATTCTCGCTGCTCAATCCGGCGGCCGATCCCGAGAGCTACGTGGTCGCCATCAAGCTCGACGCCGCGAGCCGGGGCGGCTCGCGTTACATCTTCGATGACCTGCGGGTCGGGCACACGCTGAAGATCGGCGCGCCGCGCAACAATTTCCCGCTGGTCGAAAACGCCGAGCATGTCGTTCTGTTTGCCGGCGGCATCGGCATCACCCCGGTGTGGTGCATGGCGCAGCAGCTCGCCGCGCAGAACCGCTCGTGGGAGCTTTACTATTCGTGCCGTTCGCGCGCCGACATGGCCTTCCTCGCCACGCTTGAGAAGCTCGGGCCGGAGCGTGCGCACCTGCACTTCGACGATGAGGCGAACGGCAAATTTCTCGATCTCGCCGGCGCTATCGCCAAGGCGCCGGCGAACGCGCACTTTTATTGCTGCGGTCCGAATCCGATGCTCGCGGCGTTCGAGGCGGCGGCCGCCGCGCGGCCACATCACAACGTGCATGTCGAATATTTCACGCCCAAGGCCGAAGCGGCGACAACCGGCGGCTTCTGGGTCGAACTCGCGCGCTCCGGCGAGGAATATTACATCCCGGAGGGCAAGAAGATTTTGGAAGTGCTGTACGAGGCTGGCGTCGACGTCGACTATTCGTGCGAGCTTGGCATCTGCGGCGAGTGCGTGACGCGCGTCATCTCCGGCATTCCCGAGCACCGCGATTCAGTGCTCAGCGAGGAAGAGCAGGCGGCGAACGACAAAGTCATGATCTGCTGCTGCGGCTCCAAGAGCGAGCGCCTCGTCCTGGATATGTGATTGTGCCTTCCCATTGGGATGATGCGGCCGACGTCGTCGTTGTCGGAGCGGGCGCGACCGGCCTGCCGGCCGCCATCGCCGCCCGCGAAACCGGCGCATCGGTTATTCTTGTCGAAGCGCAAGGCCATACCGGCGGCCATGCCATCTGCAGCGGCGGCAACATTTCATTCGGCGGCGGCAACAGCTACCAGAAAAAATACGGCATCGAAGATTCACCCGACCGGCTGTTCCGGGATCTGATCGATTGGTCGGTGGTCGAGCCCAACGGCGCGCCCCCCTACCGCTACAACGATCACGAAATCGCCCGCGCCTACGCCGACAATGCCGTTGCGGCCTTCGATTTCCTGCTCGCCCACGGCGTAAAAGTCATCGATCAGGCGCCGGACAATCTCAGCGGACACGAGATCGGCATGTCGGCACCGCGCACGCTGCATTGTGCGGCCATGGACTGGCCGACGATCCAGACCGGCAAGCCCATCGAGCCTGAACTCCGGGCGACGACATCGTCCGGCAACGGGCTGATGCAGCCGCTTCACGCGGCCGCACGCGCAGCCGGCGTGAAGATTCTGCTCCAGCATCGGATGACCACCATTCACCGGGAGGCCTCTCCTTCCGGCCGCGTGACCGGCATCGGGGTGGATCATGACGGTTCGGCGCTCAACATTCGGGCGCAGAAGGCCGTCATCGTCGGCACCGGCGGATCGTCGGGAAACGTCAATTTCCGCCGCATGTTCGACCCGCGCCTCACCGAGGAATATTGCGGTCTCGCCGGAATGCCGTGGTCCGATCAGGACGCGAGCGGCGAACTCGCCGCGATGGCGATTGGCGCTTCGTTGTGGGGGCTGACCAACTTCGCCGGCGAGTACGGCACCGGCGTCACCAAGCCGGGCTCGATCGGTTGCCAATACGGCTATGCCAACCTGCGGTGGTTTCCGGGCAGCACGGTTTTCGACAAGGCGCGCGCCATCGGCCTGAAGGTTGCCGATTGGCAAGATGTGATCCTCGTCAACATGCTGGGCAAGCGGTTCTACGACGAGACCGGCCGCCAATTCACACCCAACCTTTTCGGCAGCTTTACGCCTTACGAGCCCGGCAGTTATCGCAATGCCACGGCCGTCAAATACGATCCCAGTAACTTCATCAACGCCGCGCTCGCCGGCATTGGCGACGGGCAAAACGGCGGCGGGCCGATCTGGGCGATCTTCGACGCCGACGCCGCCGCGCGCGAGATGTGGGATTTGACCCCGCCGCACGTCGATGGCGGCGCTGGCTTCTTTTTCAGCGCCAACAGCATCGAAGAGCTTGCCGCCAGGATCGTCATGAAGCACCAGCGCGTGAAGATGCCGCCGGAGAACCTTGCGGCGACCGTGTCGCGCTACAACCGCTTCGTCGAAACCGGCGTGGACGCCGACTTCGACAAGCCCCGGCCGCGTTACAGCATCGCCAAGCCGCCTTTCCACGCCGCTTGGGCGACGCCGGTGATCCACGACACCCGTGCGGGTCTGCGCATCGATGCGCGCTGCCGGGTATTGGACATGACCGGAGCGGCGATCCCGGGTCTCTATTGCGGCGGCGAATCGGCCGGCGGCTTGAGCCTGCATGGCCTGCCGCGCGCCGTCAGTCAGGGCCTGATCGCGGGGCGCAACGCCGCCGCGGAAAGCGGCAACATCTGAGAATTGGTGCGGACCGGGCACCCGGATGCCGTTGCCCTGCGGGCACAATTACGCTAAGCCCGCGACGGACACGGCAAGGTTTAGAGGGATGCGATGGCCGACCATGGTGAGCTCGAATACGCCACTGCAACGGGCAACGATTATCCGGCGCATGAGCAGACGTACCGTAATTTCATAACCCTGGTAAAAGTCGTCCTCGGTGTTGTCGTCGTCATCTTAATCCTGATGGCGTATTTCCTGGTTTGAACTGGACGCGCGTCCGCGTATCTCGGCGCCTGCCGATGTCGACGGCTCGTCGCCCGTGCCTATCTTTTCGACCCGACCGCTTAGCCGGGCAGGTGTCGGAGGACTCATGAAAGTTGCGGTTACTGCCGAGATCGATGCGGGCGAACCGCGGGTCGCCGCGACGCCCGAGACCGTCAAGAAAATCGTCGGGCTCGGCGCCGAAGTGGCCGTTGAACCCGGCGCGGGGATGAAATCCGGAATCCTCGATGCGGATTATTCCGCGGCCGGCGCCACGGTGACCGGCGACGCGGTGAATGGCGCCGATATCGTGCTCAAGGTGCGGCGGCCGTTGGCTTCGGAGCTGTCGCGCTTTAAGCGCGGCGCCATCATCATCGCCATCATGGACCCGTACGGCCACGAAGACGCGCTGCGCGCCATGGCCGATGCCGGTCTGACCTCCTTTGCGATGGAGCTTCTGCCGCGCATTACCCGCGCTCAGGCGATGGACGTACTTTCGAGCCAGGCCAATCTCGCCGGCTACCGTGCCGTGATCGACGCCGCCGCCGAGTATGGCCGCGCGCTGCCGATGATGATGACCGCGGCCGGCACTGTGCCGGCCACGAAGATCTTCGTCATGGGCGCGGGCGTCGCCGGACTGCAAGCCATCGCGACCGCCCGCCGCCTCGGCGCCGTCGTTACCGCAACCGACGTGCGCCCGGCCGCCAAGGAACAGGTGCAGAGTCTCGGCGCCAAGTTCGTTGCAGTCGAGGACGAGGAATTCAAGGCGGCGGAAACCGCGGGTGGCTACGCCAAGGAGATGTCCAAGGAATACCAGGCGAAGCAGGCGGCTCTGGTCGCCGAGCACGTCAAGAAGCAGGACATCGTCATCACCACCGCGCTCATTCCCGGACGTCCGGCGCCGCGCCTGATCTCCAAGGACATGGTGGCGTCGATGCGGCCGGGCTCGGTGATCGTCGACCTCGCGGTCGAGCGCGGCGGCAATGTGGAAGGCGTCAAGGCGGACACGGTGGCCGACGTCGGCGGCGTGCGGATCATCGGCTACAGCAACGTGGCGGGCCGGCTCGCCGCCACGGCGTCAAGCCTTTACGCCAAGAACCTTTACGCCTTCCTTGAACTCCTGATCGACAAGAAAACCAAGACGCTTGCGGTCAATTGGGACGACGACATCGTCAAGGCGACGGCGCTCACCCGCGACGGCGCCATCGTTCATCCGAACTTCAAGCCGAAAAGCGCGGCGTGATGAAAAACACCTCTCCCCGCTGCGCGGGGAGAGGTCGAGTGAGCGAAGCGAACGAGGGTGAGGGGGCATGGCCGTGATTTTGAGCCCAGCGGAAAGGCCCCCTCACCCCAACCCTCTCCCCGCAAGCGGGGAGAGGGAGATAGGAGCCGATACGATATGATAACGCTTTCGATTCTGGCGCAGCTCGATATTATCTCCACCGCCAGCGGCGGCGCGATCCACGCGGTCAGCGACGCGGTCGATCCGTTTGTGTTCCGGCTTTCCATCTTCGTGCTCGCGGTCTTTGTCGGCTATTACGTCGTATGGTCGGTGACGCCGGCGCTGCACACGCCGCTGATGTCGGTGACCAATGCGATTTCTTCGGTGATCGTGGTCGGCGCGCTGCTTGCGGTCGGCGTCGCCCTCGTCGCCGACGACAACGGACCGATCTGGGCTCGCGCATTCGGATTCGTCGCGTTGGTTTTCGCCTCGGTGAATATTTTCGGCGGCTTTCTGGTGACGCAGCGCATGCTCGCCATGTTCCAGAGAAAGCAAAAATAACATGAGCGCCAATCTCGCCGCGCTGGCCTATCTGGTCGCCGGAGTCCTTTTCATCCTGGCGCTACGCGGCCTCTCGCATCCCACGACCAGCCGGCGGGGCAATCTTTTCGGCATGATCGGCATGGCGATTGCGGTCGCCACCACGCTCGCGGCGCATCCGCCCGCGGGCCCGGTTGCCTGGGTGCTGGTCGTCGTTGCCGTCGCCATCGGCGGCGGAATCGGCGCAGTGATCGCCCGGCGCGTACCGATGACCTCGATGCCGGAACTCGTCGCCGCCTTCCACTCGCTGGTCGGCATGGCGGCCGTGCTGGTCGCCGCCGGCGCTCTGTACGCGCCCGCGGCTTTCGACATCGGCGCGGAAGGCGCCATTCATGGGCAAAGCCTGATCGAAATGTCGCTCGGCGTCGCGATCGGCGCCATCACCTTCACCGGCTCGATCATCGCCTTCCTGAAACTCTCGGGGCGCATGAGCGGCAAGCCGATCACGCTGCCAGGCCGGCACGTCATCAACATCGCGCTGGCGCTCGCTCTGGTCGCGCTCATCGTCTGGTTTTTCGAGGCGCAGCATCACGTTACCTTCTGGCTGATCGCGGCCGCTTCGTTCCTGCTCGGGGTGCTCATCATCATCCCGATCGGCGGCGCCGACATGCCGGTCGTCATCTCCATGCTCAATTCGTATTCCGGCTGGGCGGCCGCGGGCATCGGCTTCACGCTTGGCAATTCGGCCCTGATCATTACCGGCGCGCTGGTCGGTTCTTCGGGCGCAATCCTGTCCTACATCATGTGCAAGGGCATGAACCGCTCGTTCATCTCCGTCATCCTCGGCGGGTTCGGCGGCGAGGTCGCGGGCCCGAGCGCCGCCCACGAAAGCCGGCCGGTCAAAATCGGCTCTGCGGAAGACGCCGCTTACCTCCTGATGAATTCCTCGAAGGTCATCATCGTGCCGGGCTACGGCATGGCGGTAGCGCAAGCGCAGCACGCGCTGCGCGAGATGGCGGACAAGCTCAAGGCGCATGGCGTCGAAGTCAAATACGCGATCCATCCGGTCGCCGGCCGCATGCCGGGACACATGAACGTGCTGCTCGCCGAGGCCAACGTTCCCTACGACGAAGTCTTCGAGCTTGAGGACATCAACTCGGAATTTGCGCAGGCCGACGTGGCCTATGTGATCGGCGCCAACGACGTCACCAATCCCGCGGCCGAGGACGATCCGAAGTCGCCGATCTACGGCATGCCGGTGCTGCAGGTCTGGAAAGCCGGCACGGTGATGTTCAACAAACGATCGCTCGCGTCCGGCTATGCCGGCATCGACAATCCGCTGTTCTACCGCGACAACACGATGATGTTGCTCGGCGACGCCAAGAAAATGACAGAAGCCATCGTCAAGGCAGAGTGAGCGAGCGGCGCGGATGGCCTCGGGAGACCCTTCTGCCAGGCCGCCCGCCTCCAGGCGTCCCTCGCGCTGGTCGTCGGCTCGGTCGGCGCCCAGGACTTCAAACCGCCTGGTATTCCGGCTCATCGCCATCCCCGCGCTCGCCTTCGCCGGCGTGCTGATCTATCGCGGGGTAGCAGGAGCGGTTCACGTTGCCGGCATGCGATTCGTCGCGCGCCAAGCAGACGCTGTCCGATGTCCTTGGCCAGCTTAAGGTCGAGCCGCTGCGCGACGAGCCGATCAAGACGATTTCGAGCAGCAAGCAACAGGTCGTTTGCAACGTCGTGCTGCCGCTCTCGGACGGCGGCACCCTGAACATCGACTACAGTTTTTTCTGGCAAGGCAATACCGCCGACATGCGGTATTCGATCTCGCGCAAGCCGGCCGCCAAAGGACCGGCGGCCGAAGAGCCGCAGGCGCCGACGCGGAACGACTAAGGTGTTGCGATTGGACTGGACTGCGTCGTCGCGCAGTTCCTCGCAATGACACAAGCTGCGTCTCGACTTCGCCCTTAAGCCTTGACCGGCGCGCGGTATGCCGCGAGGAAAACCGCGACTGCAACCCGCACGACGCGCTCGATCTGCTGCTGGCTCGGCTCGCGGACAAAGTTGAACACCATCGATTTGAATATCATCGCCTGATAGGCTTCCATGAGCTGCGCGGCGGCGATTTCGCTGTCCTCGACGACAAGGACGCCGGCCTCGACCTGCGCAGCGATGTAGGCCGCAAGCCGCGCGATCCCTCTCGCCGGTCCGCTCTCGTAAAACCTGCGGCCGAGTTCGGGCATCCGCTCGGCGATGGCAATCACCGTGCGGATCGCCGAGGCTTTTTCCGGCCGGCACAGAAAACGCACGTAAGCCAGACCGAGCCGGGTCAACACCGCCTCGACGTCGTGATCGCTCGGATCGAGATCGAAAATCCCCTCAGCCTGCGCTTCGCACTCTTGGTCGACGATGGCCTCGAACAACTGCTCCTTGTGTCTGAAATACACATAGAGCGTACCCTTGGAGACCCCGGCAGCGCGGGCGATGTCGTTCATGCTGGCCGCATCGAATCCCTGGGAGAGAAACACCGCCCGGGCGCCATCGACAATCTGGCGCCGCTTGGCGCTGTCCTCATCCCCCGACGCCGCCCCTATCTGCGCCAAAATCCCCACTTCGCTCATATCCAAGGCCCTTTCGCGCGCAGGAGCCCCGGCATTGGGCCCTAACAAGGCGGAATCGTTCAGAAATCTGAGCAATACATATATTGACCGAACCGTTCGGTCAATATTGACTCCGGCGGTTTGCTGACCTATTAATGACCGAACCGTTCGGTCACTCGATCGGGGCCACCAAGGCCGCCAGAGGAGTACGCGCGTGTATCGCACCCAGGATAACGGCGCTCCCGGTTCCCCCGTCGCTTCATCGCCTGATGAAGCAAAGGAAACACAGCGGCTCGAGCAGGTTGAGCCGACACCGCAGGCGCCCGGCGCTGGCGCGGTCAACCCTCCAGTCAAACAAAAGAAGGCGCCGCGCTCGAGGCTGCGCAAGCTCCTCCTCGGCGCAGTCGTTGTGATCGGAGCCGGCGTCGCAAGCTGGTTCGGCTATGACTATTGGACGGTCGGCCGCTTCACGGTGTCGACCGACGACGCGTATGTGCAGGCTTACAACACGACGCTCGCCGCAAAAGTCGCCGGTTACGTCGCCAGCGTTCCGGTCACCGACAACACCTACGTTCACACCGGCGACGTTATCGCGACCATCGACGATGTCGACTATCGGCTCGCCGTCGACTCGGCGCGCGAGAAGGTTGCGACCCAGACGGCGACCATCGCGCGGATGGGTCATCAAATCGCCGCGCAGGAAGCCGCCGTCCAGCAGGCAAAGACGCAGCTTGTCTCCGCCCAGGCGGCCGCCCGGCGCACCGAGCTGGAGCTCAATCGCCAGAACCTGCTGGTGGCTCGCGACGCCTCAAGCCGTCAATTGCAGGAACAGGCGCAAGCCAACCGCGACCAGGCTGTCGCCGGCGTGGAGGGCGCGCGGGCCGCAATCGATTCCGCGGCAGCCAATGTGGACGTGCTCAAGGGCCAGCAGCAGGAGGCCATCTCTACACTCAACGAGCTCAAGACCGCGCTCGCCAAGGCCGAGCGCGATCTGTCATTTACCGTCATCCGCGCGCCGCTCGACGGCGTGATCGGCAATCGCGCGGTGCAGACCGGCGACTATGTGCAGACCGGCCAGCGCCTCGCGAGTCTCGTTCCGCTCGCCGAGGTATACGTCACCGCCAATTTCAAGGAGACGCAGCTCGCGCAACTGAAGCCCGGACAGCCGGTCTTGATTGCAATCGATGCGCTTCCCGAACACCGCATCAACGGTACGGTCGAAAGCTTCTCGCCGGCTTCGGGCGCCGTGTTCTCGCTGCTGCCGCCGGACAATGCGACGGGTAACTTCACCAAGATCGTGCAGCGGCTGCCGGTGCGAATCCATGTCCCGGCCGAAGTCGCCAGCGAAGGATTGCTGCGGCCCGGCATGTCGGTCGTGGTGAGCGTGAACACCAAGCCGAGCGCATTTGCCGGCAATAGCGCCCCGTCGCAGGCTCAGAGCGCGGCGGCACGCTGATCGGGCGAGGCTCGGCAATGGCCACCGCGGCCGCAATTGCTTCTCCCGGACAAGCGGCATTTGCACCGGCAAATGTCGAGCGCGTCGATCCGCTTCGCGTCCTCGCCTTTCTGGCGATGTGCTTCGGCATGTTCATGGCGTTTCTCGACATCCAGGTGGTGTCGGCGTCGCTGTCGGAAATCCAGGCCGGGCTTGCCGCTTCCAGCGACGAGATCACCTGGGTGCAAACGTCGTACCTGATGGCCGAAGTGGTCGCGATTCCACTCTCCGGCTTCCTCTCGCGCGCGCTCGGTACGCGCGCCATGTTTGCAACCGCCGCCGCGGGCTTCACCGTCGCCAGCCTGATGTGCGGGCTGTCGTCGTCGATGGGCCAGATGATCGTCTGGCGCGCGCTCCAGGGTTTCATCGGCGGCGGCATGGTGCCGACGGTCTTCGCTTCCGCCTATTCCATTTTCCCGCGCCGGCTTCAGCCGATCATTACGCCGATGATCGGGCTGGTTGCCACGCTGGCGCCGACCATCGGTCCGACGGTCGGCGGCTATTTGACCGACATGGCGTCGTGGCACTGGCTGTTCTTCATCAACATCGTGCCCGGCATCGTGGTGACGACCGCAGCCATTACGCTCATCGATTTCGACAAGCCGGATTACTCGCTGTTCCGGCGATTCGACGTGGTCGGCCTCATCTTCATGGCGCTGTTTTTGGGCACCCTCGAATACGTCCTGGAAGAGGGCCCGCGCTACGACTGGTTCGAGGATTCCACGATCGCCTTTGCCGCCACGGTATCGGCAACGTCGGCCGTGATCTTCTTCGCCCGCGTGCTCACGGCGCAACAGCCGATCGTCGATCTTTTCGCCTTTGTCGACCGCAATTTCGCGCTCGGCAGCATGTACTCGTTCGTACTCGGCATCGGCCTCTACGGCCTCACCTACCTCTATCCGATCTATCTCAGCCAGATCCGCGGCTACAACGCGCTGATGATCGGCCAGACCCTGTTCGTGTCCGGCGTGACAATGTTCCTGACCGCACCGCTCGTCGGCCGGCTGATGTCGCGGGTCGATGCCCGCTTCATGCTCGGCTTCGGCTTCGCGGTCGTCGCCATCAGCAACTGGCAAATGACGAGCCTCACGCGGGACTGGGATTTTGACCAACTGCTGATCCCGCAAATCCTGCGCGGCTTCGGCATGATGTTCGCGATCGTGCCGATCACCAGCCTGTCGCTGGGGACGCTGCAGCCAAGCCGGCTGAAGAACGCGTCCGGGCTATTCAACCTGACGCGGAATCTCGGCGGCGCGGTGGGTCTCGCCGGCCTCAATACGGTGCTCAACAAGCGGGTCGATCTGCACCTGGCGCGCCTGCACGAATCGATCACCTGGTCGCGCCGGCCGGCCGTCGAAATGCTCAACGGCCTCGCCGCGCGCATCCCGACCTCGGACGCGCAGAGCATGGCGCTCAAGCAGCTTTTCCTCTTCACCCGCCAGCAGGGCATCGTCATGGCCTTCGCCGACGTGTTCATGCTGCTGGCTCTTATGTTCGCGATCTTTGCGGCACTGGTCTGGCTCCTGCGACGCCCTCCCCCGGTCACCGCGGAACTCAACGCACATTAGGGTGTGTGCTGATAAATCAGAATTGGCGGGCCGCAGGGTACGACGACCGCATTCCGGAAAGGCGGAAATCACAGATGAAATGTCAGGAGAATATTCTTCGCCAAATAAGCCTTGCATGCAGTAATACGCGGTCCATCCTGGACTGCGGATACACCAGACCGGCATCGGTATTGGTCACGCATTTCGGCTTGAACATAATTCCGTAGAACAAGCCTTGGCCCTCGATGGTCGATTCTCTTACCGTCATTCCTTTCATATCCGTGGTCGTTTCGAGCGCGCTCTTGATCTTTTCGACATCCGAGGCCGACAGACTGCGACCGTCTCTGCGTTTGATCGCATAGTTCACCGTCGCCATGAGTGCGGACTGAACCTGGCAGACCAAGCCGACATTGTTGATGTACTCGGATATTGCAGCGTTGCAGTTCGTTTCCTCAAAAAGAGCGCGCTCGAGGGATACCAGATCCGCGCCGTTAAGCTGGAAGAGCTTGGTGTCCTTGAAAGAATATTCGATGGTCAGTTGGTCCTCCAGGGCCGCTTCGGCTTTTACGGCGCGCAGCATTTCACTATGCAAGCTGGCGTGCGCGTTTATCAGCTTGGATGCCATGAACTCTGGCAATGGAGATGTCTCCGTCATAGCGGCTACAACCGCCGGGCTCGCGCTGCAAACCGGGCGAGGATGACTACCGTCGAGCGATATGTAATAGAATGAACCAAGCGTTAGCGCTTTGTTCGGCGGCACCAGGGGATCAAACCCGATGCCAACAATTGCGCTCGATATCTCGTCGGCCTCGCGAGTGTACCAAAAATAAAACAGCAGTGGCGCGGCAACAACCAGCACAGTCAATACAAGGATCAGATATCGCTTCATCGTAGCTGCTATCGCGATCTAATCGCCGCAGCAGAAGCTGCCGCATTTATGATATCCATTCGGACAGGCGGCCGCCGCAGAAGCCGTAAACGCCAGCGTCGCCGCAGTGACGAAACAAACCAGAAAATGCGTGAACATGCGCGTCTCCTGCCAATGCGTTCCGCGCTTAAAGCCGTGTGCCCAGCACTCGCGCGGAACCAGGAATGAGACTTTCAGCATTATAGTACGGACAAACTACGAAACAATTGCAACTCGAGCCTGTGTAATTAGAGCTGAATCAATTGTGGTTGAAGTGTTCCAGCCTGCTGATGCCGCATGTACCCGCAGTCTGGGAGCAGCGGCTTTGGTTGCGTCCGCAGTTTCGGCGCCGGCTGCCGATTTGCCGGCAAGGGCTCCGCCGTTCGAGGCTTTCTCCTGGGTCGGGCGCTATATCGGTGGAAATGCCAGCGGCGCGTGGGGTAGCCTTGGCAAATCCTGGCTCAGTTCGCTTGACGACAGAGATCGCACGGGCTGGTGTCAACTACCGCTTCTAGCTCGCGGGCCGGCGGCAAAATGAGCTCCGTCTTGATGACTGCGGCGCCCGCCATCAATGGTACGGTGGGGATGCGGTCGACGATCTGAGGCGGAATGATTTGAAAAGGGGCCTGTGCCAATGAAGCATGAAACCTGTTGTTGCTCGCGGTGTCAGCAAATCCTTCCGAGTCGGCGGACGGTCGTTTCGGGCATCGCAGGCGCGGCTACGATAGCTATTCTACCAACCGTAACGCTTGGCCAACCCGCCCCGGAGGACGGGCGCGCAACGGCGGAGGACGAGCAGTTCATGCGGATGGCGATCGAAGAGGCACGCCAGGGTGACTTTCCGTTCGGGGCCGTCATTGTGCGCGACGGCGTGGTGATCGCGCGCGGACGTAATCTCGGCCGCACCACCGGAGACCCGACTGCGCACGGCGAAATGGTCGCGATCCGACGAGCAGTCGCCGATCGCGACGCACAGGCGCTGCGCGGCGCGACGCTTTATACGTCGGGAGAACCCTGCGCCATGTGCATGGGGGCGATTCTTTGGTGCGGCATTAGCCGTCTGGTTTTCGCTGCCTCGATGGCCCAACTCGCGACCAAGATAGACCAGATCATGGTGACCAGCCGTGAGATCGCAGCCAAGGCGAAATTCGATCCCATCGTGATCGTGGGCGGCGTGCTCGCCGAGGAGGCGATGCAACTCTTTCAAAATTAAATACGCGGCTCGGCCGGCGACGCGCGACGGCGCGTTACGTCACCCTGACGTTTGAATGAATTATTGGATTTTCCTAGGCCATACCTTCATTGGCCTCGGCAATTGCCTGCTGTTCACCCGGCACCGGCGTTTCAGAACCGCTATGGTTCAAGTTGGCCTTCATCGAGTAGCGCAATCCGGTTGGTTCATAGTGCACCTCGATGTCGTGGCCGATGCGCCGGGCGAAGGAATAGAGCAGGCGGCTGCCGAAGCCCCCATTGATCGACGGCTGCGGCGATGGCCCACCGCTCTCCTTCCATTGCAGGAACAGCTCCGGCCTGCGCCAATGCAGACGCAGTTCGACGTGACCCTGCGGCACCGACAACGCACCGTATTTGAGGGCGTTGGCTACCAATTCATGGAGGATCAAGGCGAGATTCTGCGCCATCTGTACGTCGAGGATCACGCTGGTGCGGCCGATAACCTTGACGCGACCGTCGAACGGTCCGATCTCGCTTGCAACCAGATCATGCAGCATCACGTCGCCGCCTGAATCGGTGATCACCCGGTTGGTGGTTCCCATCGCCTGAATGCGATCCAGCAGCCGCTCCCGATACTCCGACTTATCGACGCTGCCGCTGCCGGCCATGCTGAGCCGGATCACCCCCTGGATCACGGCAAAGAGGTTCTGGATGCGATGATGCAGTTCGTGACCGAGCATCCGCTGGCGGCTGGATTCGCGCTTCTCGCGCTCGAGCAGAACGAGCATCAGATCGAAACTGCGATTGATGAAGTCGATCAGCGCGACGCAGATCAGGGCATCGGCTACGTAGGTTGCAATTGCCAGCCAGTGCGCGACCGGGATGAACCACAGCCATTGGGCGACGCCGTCGAGCGCGGCGGCAAATAACCCCGCCGCAAAGCCGCCGAACAAGGTCGCAGCAACGACAGCCGGATAGAGGGTAATGAAGGGCGCGCCTTCGTAGTGGCTCTGGCCGTACCATTGCGCCAGAAAACCCGCCGCCGCGCAGCCCGTGGCAATCAGATAGGGGGCATAGGCATGCTCGCGAATCCGCTTGCAGGCCGACAAAAACCGAATGGCGGGCGAGTTCTCGCCTTTCCGGTAAAGCCGTTTCATTTTGCCTTTCTCCTTGGCACAAAAGGCTGCGCTACGGGCTTTGGACGCGCGGCCGCGGTAGCGGGCACACTTTCACCCGACGCCATCAACTGCGGCCGAAGCAATTGGTTCCCGAGTCCGAAACACCGGTGCACGCGGTTTTCGCGGGCCGATTCCGGCGTCAGCCCGCCTACGATGACCGCCCGGTGCCAAGATGAGACATTGCAGGCTCGGAGCTGGTCACCTCGCCGCGACTAGCGTGATCCACGACAGACGAAGAAAGCACCTGCCGCGACTAAGACGAAGCCGATGCCATGGTTCCAAGCTATCGGCTCAGAGCGGACTGGAGATCGGTGGATTCGATAGGGGCCGCTTGAGCCCGAGTGGCCGGCTTCCATCCGAACACCGAGCCAAAAAATCTACCCGTTAGCGAACCATCGTTGTCGGCATACGGGATGGCTGGCAGTCGTGGCAGCTCAAGTCCGTCCGGCAGCACTTTCGCAAGCGGTACTATGATCCACGGGAACTGGGTGAAGAAAACCTCGTTCATTCCACCGTCAAGCCCGCTATGGATCGGGGCGACTGACACATTGTCTGCAACCAATTGCGCGTACTCGGCCTCGTCGGCGTGTTGTCTCTCAAGCGCTGGTCGCGCGATTTTCGGGTTGACGACAAAGGCGGGGCATTCACCGCTCGGATCGAACACAAGAGGCTTCGACGAAGCGGGGGAAGGCTGCGCGTCGAACACATAGCGGCGATTGCACACATCCACCTTGGGTTCGAGATGCGTCGCCTCGAAATGATCGCTGCCGATCTTGAGCATCTTCCAGAAGGCCATGTGCGGATTGGTGCGATGCCGCGCCAAATTCGCAGGCGTCAGGCGGAACGGATAGGCTTGGACCTGAAACGATTGCTGGCCACCAAGAAACGCCTCGCGCGCCAGCGAATAGATCTCGCCGATCTGCTCGTCGGTCATGGCATAGCAGCCCATCGACGCGCAGTCGCCGTGGATCATGAGAAAGCTGCCGTCGCGGTCATTCGCTTTGTCGAAAGTGTTGGGAAATCCGGTATTGATCGCGAGATAGTAGTTGGAATTCGGATTCATCAACTCGGACGTAATCGTATAGAAGCCCTCCGGAGCTTGACGGTCGCCCTCATGCATTTTCGGACCAAGATCGCCCGACCACCGGCAGATCGGGTAGACCTTGAGGATTTTGAAGCGGCCGGTTGTGTCCTGCTTCCAGACTTCAAGTTCCGATTCTTCCTTGAAGATGCGCAAAAGGATCGGTGAGGCCTTGGGCATTTTCTTTTGTCGAAGCCGAGACAGCAGATCGCGCGAGAGCTCCTGCGTTGCCTTCGCCGGCAACTGATGGCCGTCCTGGCTGAGGCATCGGCCTGGCGTTAAAAAGCGCGACCAAAATCGCTGACAGCACAAGCGCGCGGACGAGCGTGGCGCGGATCACCGCTATATCCCCCGACAGTGGGACCCTTCCCAATATCTCATTATCTGCCGAGGTGGCTTTCCTAAGGCAACCAATGCCAGGATTCCTGCAGATGATGCCGGAGACGCCAGCAGGAACACCCTGTCCCGCATCAAAAAGGACCCACTGGACAGGCGGATGCTTCGACCCCGGCTGTCTTCGTGGGTGCCACGTCCGAGATGGGTCACAAGGAGAAATCCCTTTGAGGGTTGCCGGCCAGGCGGGTTCTGGGGAGCGAGCGTTTTCAAATTCATTAACCGTTACATCACATAGTGAGATCATGAGGCGCTTTTTAAAGCCTCGGCATCAAGGCGTTTAAGGGTCCGCTATCAATGCATTCGGCGAGAAATAAGACATTACGGCTGCTTGTTGCCGCAGGCCTCTGCATGTGTTCAACGCCACTTCTGGCCGACCAATTGATCCTGCGCTGCGAAAGCCAAAAGGCTGGAGTCACATTTTCTGTGCTGATCGATCCGGCCAAGCGAAGTGTCTTGAATATCGGGTATGGGAGCAAAATCGAAACGGAGCAATTTTCCGAGACTGTCATTGCCGCTGTCGACAAGGATTCAGCGGTCAACCAAAACCTCCTTATTGATCGCGTCACCGGCCAGTTTCAGCTAACCTGGGCGCCCTCCAACGGCGATGACAAGGGCGGGAATTATCAGGGCAACTGCGTGGTCGGCCGGCGGCTGTTTTGATTTTGCTTCGATTGAAGCAGCTGCCAGCGGGGCCGCGCGCCGATTGCTCCACTGTGTGCTCCACTGTGGCACGCATGGAATGTCCAACCTTCACGAGTTTCGATCGGGTTTCCCATAGCCGCCCGCAGTCGGCGTCTGGATGATGATCGCCTCGCCGGCGTCAAGCACGGTCGCGTCGCAGCCGGAAAGCATTTCGATGCGCCCATCCTTGCGCCGCACCCGGTTCTCGCCGACCTGACCGTCCTCGCCGCCGGCAAGCCCGAACGGCCGCACGCGGCGATGGCCGGACAGGAGCGTGCATTCCATCTTTTCCAGAAAGCGGATGGCGCGGAGAATGCCGTCGCCGGCATTCCAGCGGCCGCGGCCGCCGGAGCCCTTGCGGATGTGAAAATCCTCGAGCAGCACCGGATAGCGGAATTCAAGAATCTCCGGATCGGTCAGCCGGGTGTTGGTCATGTGGGTGTGCACGGCGTCGGTGCCGGGAAAGCCGGGCCCGGCCGGCGAGCCGGAACAGATCGTCTCGTAGTATTGGTAGCGCGCGTTGCCGAAATTAAGATTGTTCATGGTGCCCTGCGCCGCCGCCATGGCGCCGAGCGCACCAAACAGGCAGTTGGTCACCTCCTGCGACGTCTCGACGTTGCCGGCGACCACCGCGGCGGGAAATTCCGGCGACAGCAAGGATTTGTTCGGGATGACAATGCGGATAGGCCGCAGGCAGCCGGCATTCATCGGGATATCGTCGTCGACCATGACGCGGAACACGTACAGCACCGCGGCGCGCGTTACCGGTTCGGGCGCATTGAAATTGTTCGATTGCTGCGGACTGGTGCCGGTGAAGTCCACCGTCGCCTCGCGCTTCTGCTTGTCGACCTTGATGCGCACCTTGATCACGGTGCCCTGATCCATCTCGACCGCAAAGCTTGCGTCATGCAGCCGGTCAATCACCCGGCGCACGCTTTCGGCGGCGTTGTCCTGAACGTGCCGCATGTAGGCGCGCACCACCGGCAGCGTGAAATGGCGCACCATTTTATGCAGTTCGTGGACGCCTTTCTCGTTGGCGGCAATCTGCGCCTTCAGGTCGTTGACGTTCTGCACCGGATTGCGCGCCGGGAACCTGCCGCCCGTCAACAGCGCGGCGATATCCTTTTCCCGGAAGCGGCCGTGATCGACGAGCTTGAAATTGTCGATATAGACGCCTTCCTGATCGATCGAGGTCGCGTTCGGCGACATCGAACCGGGCGAAATGCCGCCGACATCGGCGTGATGGCCGCGCGACGCCACCCAGAACAGCATTTTACGCCCATCGAAAACCGGCGTGCAGACGGTGATGTCGGGAAGGTGCGTCCCGCCGTTATAGGGCGCGTTAATGGCGTACACGTCGCCGGGCCGGATCTTTCCCTTATTCTCGCGGATGATCGTCTCGACCGCGCGATCCATCGAGCCGAGATGCACCGGCATATGCGGCGCATTGGCGACGAGCGAGCCGTCGCCGTCAAACACCGCGCAGGAGAAGTCGAGCCGCTCCTTGATGTTGACCGAATAGGCCGTGTTCTGCAGCGCCACGCCCATCTGCTCGGCGATCGACATGAAGAGATTGTTGAACACTTCCAGCATGACCGGATCGGCCCGGGTGCCGACGGCGCGCGGCCGCACGAGCTTCTTGATTCGCCGCAGCACCAGGTGGTTTTTCGCGGTCAATTCGGCTTGCCAGCCATCCTCCACGACCACGGTCTGATGCGGCTCCACGACGATGGCTGGACCCTTGACCTTGTGTCCGGGCGCGAGCGTGTCGCGCATAAACACCATCGCGCGCCGCCATTTACCGCCGGAGAAGAAACGCGTGCGACGCGCAGGGGCGGGAAGCTGGCCTCGCTGGATCTTTAGCGTCCGCTCCTTGAATCTTGCGCCGCCGCCGACGGCTTCGACCGATACGGCCTCAAGCACGAGTGTCTTGTCGCGATCGACGAACCCGAACTGTGCTTTGTGCGCGCGTTCGAAGGCGGCTTTCATTTTTTGCAGGCTGGCGAGCGTCGCTTGCTCCGTTTGCCTCCCCCTTGTCCGCGCCAGAGGCGAGCGGGAGAGCGTGCCGGCATCGACGATCAATGCCGTATCGGTCCCGGCATAGCGAATATGGGCGCGAACGTGCAGTGCGATCCTGTCAGCCGCGACGCCCTGCCCGGCGACTTCGTCGATCACGGTCCGCGCAAGTCTGCGAGCCGCACGCACCAGCACCTCGCGTCCCTTGTCGCCGAACGGCTCCTCGACCGCCTGCTGGCGGACGCTGCGAATATCGGCGAGGCCCATGCCGTACGCGGACAGAAGCGAAGACAACGGATGGATCAGCACGCTGGTCATGCCGAGCGCATCGGCGACGAGGCAGGCGTGTTGACCGCCGGCGCCGCCGAAGCAGTTGAGCGCATAACGGGTCACGTCGTAGCCGCGCTGCACCGATATCTTCTTGATCGCGTTCGCCATATTCTCGACGGCGATCTTGATGAAGCCGTCGGCGATCTGTTCAGGCGCGGAGCCGCCGCCCGCATTTTTCGCCAAGGCGGCAAACGCCTCGCCGACTGCGCCGGCATCGAGCGGCTCGTTCTGCGCGGGTCCGAAAATCTTCGGAAAGAAATCGGGAAGAAGCTTTCCGACCATCACGTTGGCGTCTGTGACCGCGAGCGGACCGCCGCGCCGGTAGCATTTCGGCCCGGGATCGGCGCCGGCGGAGCCGGGCCCGACGCGAAACCGCGCGCCGTCGAAGTGCAGGATCGAGCCGCCGCCGGCAGCGACCGTGTGGATCAGCATCATCGGGGCACGCATGCGCACCCCGGCGACCTCGGTTTCGAATGCACGCTCGTATGCGCCGGCAAAATGCGACACGTCGGTCGATGTACCGCCCATGTCGAAACCGATGAGCCGTGGAAATCCGGCTTGCCGCCCGGTCTCGGCCATGCCGACGACGCCACCGGCCGGGACCTGACAGGATTGCGTCCTTGCCGCGAAACAAATCCGCCGCCGTCAGGCCGCCCGACGACATCATGAACATGAGGCGGGGTTTCTCCTTACGCCCTCCTGGAAGAACCGGCGAAGCTCCCGCCACCCCGTCGTTGTTCAAGTCGCCGGACACTTGCGACACATAGCGGCGCAGGATCGGCGACAAATAAGCGTCGACGACCGTGGTGTCGCCACGGCCGACAAGCTTGATCAACGGCGACACTTCGTGGCTGGCGGAAACCTGCTCGAAACCGACATCGCGGGCGAGCGCGGCGACCCGGCATTCGTGCTCGCTAAAACGGTAAGCGTGCATGAACACGATGGCGACGCCGCGAATGCCGTCGCCCTTCGCGCGCAAAAGCTCGGCACGCACCGCATCGAGGTCAACGGCGCGCTCGACTGTGCCGTCGGCGCGGACGCGCTCGTCGACCTCGGCGACGCGTTCGTAGAGCATGTCCGGCTTGACGATGTGCCGGGCGAAGATTTTCGGCCGCGCCTGGTAGCCGATCCGCAGCGCATCGCGGAAGCCCTTGGTGATTAGAAGGAGCGTGCGATCGCCCTTGCGCTCGAGCAGCGCATTAGTCGCGACCGTGGTGCCCATCTTCACCGCGCCGATGCTGGCGCCCTGGATCGGCTCACGAGACCTGAGCCCTAGCAGGCGCCGGATGCCCTCGACCGCCGCATCCGGGTAGGCCTCGGGATTTTCCGACAGCAATTTTTGAGTGACGAGATGACCGTCCGGCCGCCGGCCGATCACGTCGGTGAAGGTGCCGCCGCGGTCGATCCAGAAATCCCAGCTTCCCGTCGTCTTATGCATGGCTCGTCACCTGCCCCAAGGCTGTGACAGACAGGGCTGTGACAGACAAGACTGTGAAAGATATTGCGAGGTGAAGGTGCGGCGAAGCCCGTTCGCGCGGGTGATGCCGAAAAAGATGCAGACCGGCCTGGCGGGCGCCAAGTAGCGAAAGGGCGACGCATAGTCGTATCGAGGAAGTTACCGGAGATACTGGAGCGAGGCGGCGAAGCACGCGTGGTGGCGCGATCGCCGATGCCGGCTATTTTTTCGCCAGCAGGCCGGCAATGGTCCTGATCTCGTTGCGGGCGTATTGGGGCAACCCGGCGCTGATCGAATCGCCCGAGTTGAACGAGGATTTCCCCATCAGCACCTGCGACGGCACGAGGTTGCGCAGCACCGGCACCTTCTCGAAATCCTTCTTCTTGTCGAGCACGCTTTCCTCGATCGCCAGCACCATGTAGGCGGTAACCACGGTCTTGTTGGCGTCGGCCGGATGCTCCTGGAAAACGGCAAGGAGTTTGCCGAATTTCATGATCTGATTGACGTAGAAAATGTTCTGCTCGAGCACGCCGGCGACCGGCGTATCGAGGCCCGTCAGTTCCTTCAGTCCGGCCTGATCGACATCCGCGGCGGAAAGCGCCGACAATTCTCCCTGAAAGTCGATGTGGTCGGAAATCTTCTTGGCGCTGTCGCGCAATTTATTGACCAGCAAGATGCCAAGCGGGATCTTGCCCTCGAGCCTGTAGCTGGAATCGATGCAGATCAGCGTCGCGCGCCCGGTGCACCATTTACGATCCGGATTTGCATTGCCGGTGCCCTGCGGATCGGTGAGCGGATTCACGTCGGCCGACGCGATGTGCTTGTGCTTGATCGCCGGATCGACCTTCTCAAGAAAAGGCGTCGTCACGTAGCTCGAAAGGACGATTGCACTTGGCGGGCGGTCGAGAACAAAGCGCGCCTGCGCCACATACATGGTGAGCTTCTCGAGGATCGGGGAGGGCGCCGCGTCGGCGCTTGCCGCCTTGGTGACCGTCGGCTCGGTGTAACCGGGGAACAGCGAGAGGAATTTTTTCTGCGCGGGACGCGCCTGTCCCCAGTCGCCGAACGCGATCAGGTTCGCGGTGTCGCCGTTACCGCCGCTTCCCAAGTCGCTGAACGCAATGGTGCCTGGCTTGAGCTCCGCCAAATTCCAGTTTTGCGCGGGCACGTCTTCAATGTGAAAATCCTCCGCGCTCGCCGCGGACAATGATCCCACTAGGCCGACAAGCGCGATCGCGTGCCGTATCGACATTCCGGTTTCTTTCGAGCGCTTGAGGTTCAGAAGGGTCGGTCGCCCCAGAAGAAGCCGCGAGATTCGTTCCGCGAGGACCATGGAGGAGCAAAGAACCCCCGCGCCACCGGCTGCTGCGGCGCCTGCTGCCCCGGATAATAAGAGCTGCCGCGCCCTTGAGCCCCTCCCCAACCCCAGGAGCCCCAGCTTTGCTCGGCAGGCTCTGGATTGTTTTCGGTATAGGTCTCTTGCTGCGAGACAAGCTGATATTGCGTCTCAACGAGGCGGCCATCGGCATCGAGCCGGAAATGCTCGACGAAGTTGCCGCCGCCGCTCACGCGATTGCCCGAATAATAGTCGATCGGCAGATCGATCAGATGAAGCTTCGCCTCCGGAGAGGGCCCGTTGAGCGGCGCTTTTGGCGCGATACCTTGCGCCCAGATGGTCTGAAGGATCGGCTCAAAGATCGGCAGCGCCACTCTCGCTCCGGTCGCGCTCCCGCCGAGCGAGCGGCGCTTGCCGTCGCCGTTGTCATAGCCGACCCAGACGGCGATGGTCACGTCGTTGGTAAAGCCGACGAACCATCCGTCGACCGCGTCTTCGGTTGTGCCGGTCTTGCCGGCGACGTACGGCGACCAGGCGCCGATCGCACGCGCTGTGCCGCGCGCCACGACTCCCTGCAGGATGGTCTTGAGCTGATAGAAGGCGGCCCGATCGGCTGCGGCGATAAAAGGCAGCGGCGTATTCGGATACTGAAAAACCGTATGGCCGTCCGTTTCGATCAATTCGATGGCGTGCGGCTGCGGCAACGCTCCTTCGTTGGCAACCGCCGCGTAGAAGCCGGCAAGATCGATCATGCGGACCGGCTGGGCGCCAAGCACAAACGGATAGTAGCGGACGCACTCGGTATAGATTTTTGCCGCAACCGCAGTCGCGCAGACCTCGTCGAGACTCTTTTCCGGATCTACGCTGATGCCGCCATCGAGCAGGTGAGCGGTCACCATGTTGACGGAGTTCTCCAGCCCCCGCCGCAGCGTAAGTGCGCCACCGGCGCTGCCGTCGGCGTTGCGCGGGGTCCAGTAGTCCTGCTCGCGCATGTTACTTCCGTAGTTGCGGGCGATGATATCGCGGCCGTAACCGCTAGCGCCGATCGGGGCCAACGTGATCGTGTCGTCGGATACGAGGGTATTTGGCTGCAAGCCGCTTTGCAGCGCGGTCAGATAGGTCAGAGGTTTAATCGCCGAACCGGGCTGACGCCGGGTCTGCGAGGTCCGATTGAGCGGGCTTGCCATGTAAGAAAAGCTTCCCGCCATCGCCAGGATGCGTCCGGTCTTGTTCTCCAGCACCAGCACCGAGCCCTGCACGGTCGGACGCACGCGCAACTGCACCTGGCCGCCGACCGGAACGGCCGGCGCCGCGGCGCCTTGAGCATGCTTCGGTTTGACCGCCGGCCTCGCTTCGGTCACGTGGACATAGACAACGTCGTAGAGGTTCAGCGCACGCCGGATCTGCGCGCCGATCTGATTGAGCGGCAGCACGCGCCCGTCCCGCAGGCCGACCCGGATCACGCCGTCGCCGCGCTTTCCGCCCTTGTCCAGCACCACCGCAGGGTCCCAATGCACGTCGGCGAGCGGCAGGCGGACCTCTTGCAGCGCTTGTTGCCACGCCGGCAGCGCATTCGGTGCGCCGCTCGTGGTGCCGCCCGGTTTCGCGCCGTTTAACTTCTGCACCGCGTCGGCGATATTCGCCTCCGGTCCGCGGTATTGGGTGCGGCCGGCGGACATCTCATAATGCGCCAGCCCCTCCTGCAATGCCGCTTCGGCCTCGCGCTGCAAAGCCGCGTTGATCGTCGAATGCACCGTATAAGGCTCGGCGGTGAGGGTCGGAATGCCGTCCGCCCTCGCTTCGCGGCCAAGGAAATCGATGAAGTGCAGGCCGCTGTCGCGGCGCGGCCGCGCGAAGGCGACGAGCTTTGGCGGCGCGGCAAGCGCCTTTTCCTTTTGCTCTGCCGAGATGCTGCCGTCTTCCTGCATGCGGCCGAGCACGTAAGCAAGGCGTTCCTTGGCGCGATCGGGATGCCGGTCGGGATTGAAAAAGCTCGGGCCTTTGAGCAGGCTCGCCAGCATGGCGCCCTCGGCAAGCGTGAGATCCTTGGCGGACTTGCCGAAATAGCTGCGCGCGGCCATCTCCACGCCCCAGGAGCCGCGGCCGAGATAAGCCGAATTGAGGTAGAGTTCGAGGATCTCGTTTTTGCTCAGCGTGGCTTCGAGCCGTGAGGCCACGATCATTTCGCGGATCTTGCGTTCGTAGGTCACGTCCTCGCCGACCAGGAGGTTCTTCACGACTTGTTGCGTGATGGTGGAGCCGCCCTGCGGCCGGCCCGAGTTGGCGAGATTGCCGATGAAGGCGCGGATGATGCCGCGCTCGTCGACACCGTGATGCTGGAAGAAACGCCGGTCCTCGGCCGCGATGAACGCCTTCTGCACCAAGTCCGGAATCTTGGCGAGAGGGACCCAGACCCGCCGATTGCCCGGCTCGAATACGTTGGCGAAATTGGCGCCTTTGCCGTCAAGCACCGTGCTCATGCTCGGCAGCTTGCGGCCCTTGAGCCGCGTCTGGTCCGGGAGATCGGCAGCCGCGTTGTTATAGAACTCGATGACTTGGCCAATATCGACGACCGGCTGGTCGACGCTCTCATTCTTGCAGAACTGGTGATAAGCGGTGTTCAGGTCGGCGAAATTGATGCCGTGAAAGGCTTTGATTTCGACCCCGGGGGACTTTGAATCGGTGAGAGCAGTGGCGATGAGTTCGTCGAGGTTGATGGACTCGATATCGAACGCCTGCCGCATGTGAGCGCAGCCGTCGCGCAGAAGCTGCACCACCTCCGTGCGGTCCTGCACCGGGTCGAAATGCGTCTTCACCGCCTGCGGCTGCGTCGTCACCTCGCTCAGCGCCAACGCCGTCGCGAAAATCTTGACCAGAATCATGTCCATGGGGGACGCGAAGACACCAAGTTCGAGGTGAACTGCACTATGCGCATCGAGTATAGCTATCCGATCCTTACAAAAAGACTTTTTTGCGGGTCTTTTTTTGCCGGGGGCGGATTACGCAGTTGTGACGCAAATGCGGCACCGTGCACCCCGGCAGATCGGCAAACAACCGGCCATTGAACTACTTACTATCCGGTGCCAGGGCGTCGAAATGGTGGCGCCTGCGCAACCAGGCCAGCAAGACAAGCGCCGGCAAACCGGCCAGCGCACAGATCGCAAAAAACCAGGCCCAGCCAGTCGCGGCCGCGATAAAACCCGCTCCGGACGACAGGTAGGTGCGTCCGAAAGCCGCCAGCGCCGTCAAAAGCGCGTATTGGGTCGCCGTATGCAACGGATTGCGGCAGAGCGCCGAAAGATAGGCAACGAAGATCACCGTGCCGATGGCACTGGTGAAATTCTCGGCAATGATCGCGAAGGTGAGCCAAGCCGCATTCAGGCCGACGATGGCTTGCCAGGAGAACGCCAGATTGGCGACCGCCTGAAGGACACCGGCAAGCAGGAGGCTCGTGGGTAGCGAATAGGCGCGCGCCACGAACCCGCCGGCAAAGCCGCCAACAAGCGTCGCGGCAAGCCCGACACCCTTGATGATGGCGGCGTATTCGTTGCGCGAGAAGCCGAGATCGATCACGAAAGGCGATGTCATGGAGCCGGACAGCGCATCTGTGAACTTGAACAGCACCACGAAAGCCAGCGCGACAAACGCCATGTCGCGCGAGAGGAACTCGGAAAAGGCCCCGACGGCCGCCTCGATGACGCGCTCGAGTGCATTCTCGCGGGCATGCGCGGATTCGGCCGCCGCGGACTTTTCGGGCTCCGTGGCAGCGAGGGTCGTGACGATGCCGATCAGGACAAACCCCGCCATGACGACGTAACCGGCGCTCCAGGCGGCATGGTGGTCGAGCCCGAAACTCTGAAAGCCGCTCACCACGAACAGCGCGCCCGCGGTCGAGGCGAGCATGCCGATACGATAGGCGGCGACATAGGACGCCATGCCGGCGGCCTGCTCATTCTCGCTGAGGCTTTCCACCCGGAAGGCATCGACGACAATGTCCTGCGTCGCCGATGCGGTGGCGACAAGCAACGCGCCGACGGCGACGACGAGCGCCGACTTCGACGGATCACTGGCGGCGAGGAAAACGATCGCCAGGATCAGCAATAGCTGCGACAGCAGAAGCCAGCCGCGACGCCGTCCCAGAAGTTTCGACAATACCGGTACGTCGAGCGCGTCGACGATCGGGGCCCAGAGGAACTTCACCGTGTAAGGCGTGCCGACCAGTGCAAACAGTCCGATAGTGCCGAGATTGACGCCGCTTTCGCGCATCCAGATGGCCAGCGTCGAACCTGACAAGGCCAGCGGCAGGCCGGAAGAAAACCCAAGGAACATCACGATCAGCACGCGACGCTGCAGATAAACCGCGAGCGTGTCGGCGATCGATGGGCGAGCGGGCGGCGGACCGGTCGCGGAGTCGCGCGTCCACCGCATGCGCCGCTACTCCCCCGCCTCCAGCTTGCGGACCGGCCCGGGGATCACGTTCGAACCGGACGACGCCACCGCGGGCCCCATTTCGGCGTTGAACTCGACCTGCTGGATGCGTTCCCCGTGCGCCTCGATCTTGTCGACCGAAATGATCGCCTGCCGGATATCTTCATTCGATTGATTGAAATGGGTTTGCAGTTTGCGGACGCGATCGCCAAGCAGGCCCACATCCTTCACGAGACGCGCGACTTCGTCGCGAATCTGGCCGGCCGCCTCGCGCATGCGGGCGTCCCTCTGGATTTGCTGCACCACCTGGATCGCAAGCATGAGAAGCGACGGCGATACCACGACGACGCGGGCGCGGTAAGCCTTTTGCACCAGATCGTCGAAGCCGTCGTAAAGCTCGGCGTAGATCGACTCCGACGGCACGAACATGAACGCCATCTCCTGCGTCTCGCCGGGGATCAGGTATTTCTCCGCGATGTCGGCGACATGCTTGCCGACATCGGCGCGCAACCGCTGGGCCGCGGCTTTCCGGTCGTCGTCCGACTTGGACTCGCGGTAGGCTGTGAAGCCTTCAAGGGGAAACTTGGCGTCGATGACCAGCGGGCGTTTGTCGGGAAGGAACACGCAGCAGTCGGGACGCGTCCGGTTGCCGAGGGTGTGCTGGAACGCGTAGGCGCCTTTCGGCAGGCTGTCCTGGACGATCGTCTCCATCCGCCATTGCCCGAACGCGCCCCGCGACTGCTTGTTGGCGAGCACGCCCTGCAGCGACGTCACCTGGGTGGCGAGGTCGGTGATGTTCTTCTGCGCGCGGTCGATGACCGCGAGCCGCTCGCCGAGCTTTTGCAAGTTATCGGCGGTGCTCTGCTTGGTCTTTTCGAGCGAATCGCCGAGGCGGTGCGAAACCGAATCCAGGCGCTCGTTGACGCTGCGCTGGAGCTGCGACTGGTTGTTCGCCAGGAGCCTGATGGCGCCCTCGAGCCGCGCCGCGGCTTCGGCCTGAGCGCGCGTGAGTTCCGCCAGCACCGGGTCTTCGGCCGGCGGCCGGCGCGCGCGCCAGAGCAGGATCGCCAGTACGACGGCCGCGATAATTGCGGCACCGGCGATCGGAACGGCTAAAATGGCGGTATCGGTATCGATCATGCGCTGGTTCTACGCGATTCGGTGGCACCTGAGGCCGCGGTGCCGGCCCCGTTGACGGGGGTACTTGCACCAAACGCCGTTAAGAACAAATGAAGAACATGTATAACGTACAAATACCGGGCGGCGCAACAGGGCGTGCAATTGACCGCGCTTTATGCACCGCTTACATCGCCGCCAATGACTTGGCGCGAATAACTTGATGCCAAGAACTTGGTGAAGAATGGCGCTGCGTGAAATCCTCAAGATTCCCGACAAGCGGCTGCGGCTGGTCTCCGCGCCGCTAAAGCGCGTCGATGCCGACATTCGCGCGCTGGCGGAAGACATGTTCGAAACCATGTACGACGCGCCCGGCATTGGGCTTGCCGCGATCCAGGTTGGCGTGCCGACCCGCCTCGTGGTGATGGACCTGTCGAAAAAAGACGATGCCCACGCGCCGCAGGTCTTCATCAATCCTGAGATCACCTGGGCGTCGGACGAGAAATCGGCGCGCGAAGAGGGCTGCCTGTCGATCCCGGAATACTACGAAGAAGTCGAACGCCCGCTCCTGGTGAAGGTCCGATATCTCGATCTCGACGGCAAATCACACGACATCGAAGCCGACGGGCTGTTCGCGACCTGCCTGCAGCACGAGATCGACCACATCAACGGCATCCTGTTTATTGACCACATTTCCCGGCTCAAGCGCGCCCGGGTCATCAAGAAATTCACCAAGGCAGCCAAGGTTGCCACCAAGACCGCGGATAAGACGGCGAACAAGGCAGCGAAGAACGTGGAGGCGTGATTGGCGCTGCGCCTCGTCTTCATGGGGACACCGGACTTCGCGGTGCCCGCGCTCCTTGAGCTTGTCGGCAGCGGGCACGATGTCGTGGCGGTCTATACCCGCCCGCCGCAGCCGGCCGGACGCGGAATGGAATTGCGAGAAAGCCCGGTCGCACGCGAAGCTTCGCGGTTCGGGCTTCCGGTCTTCACGCCGAAGACATTGCGTGACGCCGAGGCCGCCGCCGCGATCCGCGCGCATGGAGCCGACGCTGCGGTGGTTATCGCCTACGGGCTGATCCTGCCGCAGCCGATTTTGGATGCCTTTCCGCTCGGATGCTTCAACGTCCACGCTTCGCTGTTGCCGCGCTGGCGCGGCGCGGCGCCGATCCAGCGCGCCGTCATGGCCGGCGACCGCGAGACCGGCGTGATGGTGATGCGGATGGAGGCGGGGCTCGACACCGGCCCGATCGCCATGGCCGAGCGTGTCGCCATCGGCGCGGACACCACCGCCGGTGAATTGCACGACGAGCTGGCGCGGCGCGGCGCCAAGCTCATGGTGATCGCCCTCGCCGCGCTTGAGCGCGGCACGCTGCAATTAACGCCGCAGCCCTCCGACGGCGTGACCTACGCGACCAAGATCGAGAAGACCGAGACGCGCATCGACTGGACGAAGCCGTGGCAGCAAGTGCACGACCATTGCCGCGGACTGTCGCCCTTTCCCGGCGCCTGGTTCGAAATGGCTGACATCGGGCGGGTCAAGGTTCTGCATTCAACTAAAGGAACCGGCAGCGGCAAGCCGGGCCAGGTGCTCGACGAGCAATTGACCGTCGGCTGCGGCGAAGGCGCCGTGCGCCTGGTCGAATTGCAGCGCGCCGGCCGGCAACCGATGCGCACGGAGGAATTCCTGCGCGGGACACCGATCGCGCGCGGTTGCGTCCTCGGCTGAGCGATGCCCCGCTACAAGCTCACCATCGAATATGACGGCACGCCCTTTGTCGGCTGGCAGGCGCAGGACAACCAACTCACCGTCCAGGGCGTGATCACCGACGCCATTCTGGCATTCACCGGCGAGCGCACCATCGTCGCCGGCGCCGGGCGCACCGATACCGGCGTTCACGCGCTCGGCCAGGTCGCCCATGTCGATCTCGGCAAGGATTGGGACGAAGACACCGTGCGCGACGCTCTCAACGCGCATTTGCGACCGCATCCGGTCGCGGTGCTGACCGCCGAACGCGTCACCGAGAATTTCGACGCCCGCTTCTCGGCGATCAAGCGCCACTATCTCTATCGCATCGTCAATCGCCGGCCCGATCTCACGCTGGAACGGAATCGCGCCTGGCGCGTGCCGCGTCCCCTCGACGACAAGGCCATGAATGATGCCGCGCAAAAACTGATCGGCCGCCACGACTTCACGACCTTCCGCTCCGCGGAATGCCAGGCGAGCTCGCCGGTGAAGACCCTCGACCGGCTCGACGTCGCGCGCCACGGCGACGAATTGCGGGTGCGCGCCGCAGCGCGTTCATTCCTGCAACATCAGGTGCGTTCGATGGCCGGTTCCCTCGTCCATGTCGGCGAAGGTAAATGGAGCGCCGACGACCTCGCCGCTGCGCTCGCCGCCCGCGATCGCTCGGCCTGCGGCCAGGTCGCTCCGCCGCACGGACTTTATCTGGTGCGGGTGGATTATTGATCCTGCCGTCATGGCCGGACTTGTTCCGGCCATCCACGTCTTGCTATCGGGAAGCCAGATAGACGTGGATGCCCGGCACAAGGCCGGGCATGACGACCGAGAACTTTGTGGCGCGCAATCACCCGAAATACTTGTCGATGATGCGCCGGTAGATCGCCGTCAGGGTGACGAGGTCGGCGACCGGCGCGCATTCGTCGACCTGGTGCATGGTCTGCCCGACCAGGCCGAATTCCAGCACCGGGCAGTAATCCTTGATGAAGCGCGCGTCGGAGGTGCCGCCGGAGGTCGAGAGCTTGGGCGCGCGCCCCGTAACTTCGGCGATCGCGGCGACCGCCAGCTCGGTGAAGGGGCCAGGTTTGGTGACAAAAACGTCGGCGTTCGATGGCTGCCAGTCGAAGGAAAAATGCACGCGGCCGGCCGCGGCGGCTTGCGCCCGCCGCTCGATCAGCATCTTGAGCGCGGTCTGGCTGTGGCAGTCGTTGTAACGGATGTTGAAGCGCGCCCGCGCTTCGCCGGGAATGAGATTGACGGTCGGGTTGCCGACATCGACCGAGGTGAATTCGAGATGCGAAGGATCGAAATGCGCGCTGCCTTCGTCGAGCGGCGCCTGTAATGCAGCGATCAGCGTCGTGAGCCCGCGGATCGGATTGTCGGCGCGATCGGGATAGGCGACGTGGCCCTGGCGGCCGGTGACGATCAGCGTGCCGTTGAGCGAGCCGCGGCGGCCGGCCTTGATGGTATCGCCGAGCACAGCGACGTTGCTCGGTTCACCGAGGATGCAGTGATCGAACGCCTCACCGCGCTCCGCCGCCCATTTCAAAAGCTTCACCGTGCCGTTGACGGCGACGCTTTCCTCGTCGCCGGTAATAAGCAGGGAGAGCGAGCCCGTTTTCGGCTTGCCGCCATTGGCGCGCGATATGATCGAGCGCGGCGGCGACGAAACAGGCGATGCCGCCTTTCATGTCGACCGCGCCGCGGCCGTAAAGGCTGCCGCCCGCGATCTCGCCGGCAAAGGGCGCGTGCCGCCACGCCGCCTCGTCGCCCGGCGGCACCACGTCGGTATGACCGGCGAACATCAGATTGGGCTTTTCCGTACCGATGCGTGCGTAGAGGTTTTCAATCGGCGCCGTGCCAGGCTCCGCGAACGTCATGCGATGCACCGCAAAGCCCGCCTTCGCGAGGACATCGTGCAAATAGGCGAGCGCGCCGCCCTCCTCCGGCGTCACCGACGGGCAGCGGATGAGATCGCGGGCGATGGCGACGGGATCGGCGGGCATCGCTCTAAACCTTCGCCAGCGGATCGGGGCCATACTGATTGGGGCCGACGGTGCCGCGGCGGAAGCCAAGCTCGATGAGCAAGGCGAGCCCGAACACCGCGAACGGCACGGCGATCATCAGCGACAGCATGCTGGGCGTTTCGTCGGAGCCGGCGAGCCCGAGTACCGTGAAGAGGTCGAGCACGGCACCGGCGCCGAAGAAAATTCCCAACAGCCACACTGGCAGGTCGCGATCGTGCGCGCGCTTTAAAGCTATGGCGAACTCGGGATAGGTAAACGCGAGATCGACAATGGCGCCGAGCCGGTCACCCTGAAACTCGTCAGCGATGAGATGAACCACGATCTCTGCGACCGTGAGCACGGCCATCGCGATCCAGAATGTCTGGCGGCCGATGCGGCCGTGAAAGCCGTTGAGAAGATAGGCCCAATCCATCGGTGTTTGCGCCGCTTCAGTCCCGCAGCAATTCGTTGATGCTGGTCTTGGCGCGCGTCTTTTCGTCCACGCGTTTGACGATCACGGCGCAAGCGAGGCTGGGGCTCGCTTCGCCGCTCGCGCGCGGCTTGCCCGGCAAGCTTCCCGGAACCACGACGGCGTAGGACGGCACCTCACCCAGGAAAATCTCGCCGCTGTTTCGGTCGACGATCTTGGTCGAAGCGCCGATGAACACGCCCATCGACAGGACCGCACCTTCACGCACGATTACGCCCTCGGCCACTTCCGAGCGCGCGCCGATGAAGCAATTGTCTTCGACGATCACGGGGCCCGCCTGCAACGGCTCGAGCACCCCGCCGATGCCGACACCGCCGGAAATGTGGCAGTTCTTCCCGATCTGCGCGCAGGAGCCGACCGTCGCCCAGGTGTCGATCATGGTGCCGCGATCGACATAGGCGCCGAGATTGACGAATGACGGCATCAACACCACGCCGGGTGCGATGAAGGCGGAGCGACGCACGACACAGCCCGGCACCGCACGAAACCCGGCGGCACGGAAGTTTTGTTCGTCCCAGCCGTCGAATTTTGACGTGACCTTGTCCCACCACACCGCGTGACCGGGACCGCCCGGGATGACGCCCATGTCGTTGAGCCGGAACGACAGCAGCACCGCTTTCTTCAGCCACTGATTGACCCGCCAGGAGCCGTCCGCCGCTTTCTCCGCTACCCGCACTGCGCCGCGGTCGAGCAGAAGGAGCGCCTCGTCTACCGCGTCACGCACCGCGCCTTCTGTCGCCGTGCCAACCTCGTCGCGCCGCTCGAAGGCAGCATCGATGGTTTGCGCAAGCGATGTGGTCTCGGTCGTGTGCGGCGTCTTGGCGAATTCGGCGGCTGACATGAAGCATAAGGTCCCCGATGCGCGGTTTGTCGGAGTGCGCTTGCACGATGTCAAGCGCCGTCCGTCAGGATCGTGGTGCCCGCGTCAACTACCGTGGGAACTTGCCGGGATCTCCAACCGGCGCCCCCTTCAGCCGTCGCGGCCGTGGCCGTCGATGCCGCGCAAAAAGCCGACGAGGTCGTCGGTAACGTGGTCGACATACGGCTCGTCACGACCCGCAAGCTCCCACTCCTCGCGAACGACTTCACGGGCACCGGCCGGCACCACCAGCACCGTGGTCATGCCGCGCGCGTGCGGCACTTCGAGATTGCGGGCGAGGTCCTCGAAGATCGCCGCCTTGACCGGATCGACGCCGTGGCGGGCGAGGAAGCGGTCATAGACGACGGGGCGCGGCTTCGGCTCGAGTTCGGCCGCGGCAATATCAAAGACGTCCTCGAAGTGCTCCCTGATTTCGAGCCGGCGCATCACCGCTTCGGCATGCTGACGCGTGCCGTTGGTGAGAATAAGCTTGCGGCCGGGCAGCTCGGCAATCGCCGCCCCAAGCGCCGGGTTGGGCGTGAGCGGTGAATGATCGATCGCGTGCACGACTTCGAGAAATTCGTGCGGATCCAGACCGTGCTCTTCCATCAAGCCGCGCATGCTGGTGCCGTAACGCCGGTAATAATCCTTCTGCACCCGAAACGCTTCGTCGTGGCTGACGCGAAGGAAGCCGGCGATGAAATCGCGGATGCGATCGTCGACCTGCTGCCAGAGATTGAGGTGATGCGGATAAAGCGTGTTGTCGAGATCGAACACCCAGGTCTCGACCGCGCCAAAGCCGCGCACGTTGCGTTCATTCATTCCAGGCGACTCGTTGTTGCCACACTTGGTGGCGAGGACGCTTTGTTGCTCGCCGAATTGATTTTAGCAACTGGCGGGCCTGGAGCAGCCGATGCGCCGCGCGTTACGCAGATCGATACCGTTCGTGCAGGCGGCGCTCATTGGCACGTTGGCCGCCGCGACCGTTGCCGGCATCGCCATGCTGATCGCCCGTTCCTGACGGCCCCCCCTCCAGACCCGCGCGGCCGCTCAACTCGCCTCTCGCCATGAGGCCGCCGGAAGCAAACCCTTGAGCGCCTCATCGTGCAGGCGCACGGGGTCGCGTTCGCCCTCCATGGCGAGATTCAGCACCGACCGCGCCAGCTCTTCCGGCCGCACCGTTGAGTTGCCGGCCGCCTTGAGCGTCAGCCACGCCTCGTCGAAAGCCGTTTCCAAAACGACCAGTGTCTTGGGATCGAACGCATAGCTATGGAACCCGCGCATGGTCCCTCACTTCGATTGCCCGGATAGGAATTGTTGCGGCGGAGCATCAGCGTCAAGTTGGTCCGAGTTGTGACGCCTCGTGTGAAACATGCATGACACATGGTCGCGGCGCTTACTCTCGCCGCAATGACATATCCGGTATGCGCCGACTATTTGACGGCTATTTCCACAGCTGAAACGCGACCAGCGACGCGAGCATGATGGCGCTGCCAGATCGCCTGTAGCGGCGTAATCAGCTCGCCGAGCATAAGCACGCTCAACACCATCGCAATCAGGGGCTCGAGATTCATGATCAGAGCAGTACGAAACGGGCCGACCCGAACCGTCGACACAAAGATAAAGAAGATACCGGCGGTCGTCGCAATACTCATCCCGACCAGAGCGACCCACCCGGCGTCGGTCTGCGGCGGTTGCCATGTCTGCGTCAGAGCCGACAGCGCGACGAAAATCACAGTCTGCGCAACCACCGAGTACCACGTTGTCAGCCGGGCATCGGCGCCGACCAGAAATGCGCGCGTCGCGATCAGCACGCCGGTTCGGCACGACGCCGCGCCAAGCGCGTAGGCAATTCCGCCGAGCGCCAGGCCGGCCGGATGAGCGCCGATCATGATCGCCAGACCGCAGAACGCTGCGAGAGCGCAGGCCACGCCGCGCCAGTGCAGCCGCTCGAGCCCGGTCGCCGCAGCAGCGAGCCCGGTCAACAGCGGATAGACGAAATAGGTGAGGACCGCCGTCGGAACGTCGTTCAGCTCGATGGCCTTGAACAGGCAAAAGATGAGAACGGTGAACAGCACGCCGATAGCCATCGATATCCAGCGCACGCGCGCATTGGTCGGCGGCGTCGGACCAATCCACAGCCAGATCGTGATAAAGACGAGACCAATCACGCTGCGAAACGACAGCATCGTGAGCACGTCGCAATGCGCTCCAGCGATGATCTTGACGAGTATGTCGGAGACCCCGAGCACGACGGCCGCGGCAATCCCGGGCGCGACAGGAAAGATGATACGTGAGGTCAAGCGGGGGGCACTCGGGAAGCAATCACGCTTGACGCATACGCGGCGGCAGCGCGCGCCGCAACCGCCTGAGAGATTTTTTGGCGGGACGCGATCAGGCTACGGAGCCGGCTTTCCGCTGTTTTCGGAACCAGCCCGGCTTATCGCCGAAGCGCGATCTTATCGGAAGCGGCGACCGGAACGTCCGCCGATCGCCGACCGAGCAGCGGCGTCAGCAACAGGGCGGCCCGTCCGAACGGCGCGATGAACTCGCCCCTGATCGTGTGCGCATGCTCGCGATCGGGTTCGACGCCAAATTCGAGCTTTTCGGGTTCCGCCGAGGGAACATACAGGGTTCCGAACATCCAGTCCCAAAGCGCCAGGCAACTTCCCAAATTCTTGTTGAAATGATCCGGATTGCGCGAGTGGTGAATCTGATGGTGCGCCGAACTCATGAACAGGCGGCCGAGCCATCCCGAGAATGAGATCCAGAGCTCCGTGTGTTGCAGGTGCACGTAAAGATAGATGAAGAACACCAGGATGATGTTGTTCTCGGACAAACCGTATTGATGCGTTGTCTGGCCGAAGGCATATTCGCCGACGCCGCTCGCCAATCCGGTAAACACCGCGAGGATGTTCAGGAATATGCACATGTAGACCGGGTGCACGCGGAAATTTGTCAGCGGCGTGAGCACCGTCGCCGAGTGATGAACTTTATGGAATTCCCAGAGGAACGGTATCCGATGGGAGAGATAATGGTTGATCCAATAACCGAGCTCGTACGCCAGAAACAGCGTCACGGTCATCACGGTCCTGGTCACCAGCGGGGACAAAGAAGTTGGCTGCCGCGGACCGAACATCACCGTCAGGAGATCGGCGACGCTGTGGCTTAGAACCTCGTACGACAACAGCGCCCAGCCGAAGATGATGCCGAACAAAAACAGATTGAAATAGAAATAGCCGAGGTCTGCAACGGTGGACCGGCTCATGACGATGCGCTTCGGGAACAGCGCCAGCAGCAAGGCTCTCACGCGGATGCGGCGGCCCTTGCGATAGCGCCGCGCGGCCACGAAAACGACGGCGATCAAAAAGGCGCACACCAGCGACAGCAGCGAGATGTGCGAGCCGACGCCGAAGAAGGCCTTGTGGAGCTGGCCCAGGAAATACGCAATGCCCGGCGAGAAATCCAACCGCGCCTCCGCAACGTCTGACGTGCCGGAACACTTAGCCGCCTATTGGTAAAGGCCGGGTTGTATGCACCGTCGCAATCGCCAAACCGACCGTTAACCATGCCCATTCTCGCGGCCTTAACGACGTTCGGCCACGATCGGCCCCATGCAAGCCCAACAGCCGGCGACGACGATGAGCGAGGCCGGGCGCCTCCGATTTCTTGACGGCCTGCGCGGCTGGGCGGCGGTCGTCGTCCTGCTGCATCATGTTTTCGTCGACGGCCTGCCCGCGAACGGCTTCATGGCCGACCGAAGCCTGTGGGCCAAGGTTTTCTTCCTCAACGGTACGCTCGCCGTGTGCGTCTTCTTCGTGATCTCCGGATTTTCCTTGTCGATCCGCTATCTCGATCGCGGCGACGGCAGCGCGCTGGCGCGCATTGCCGCCGGCCGATATCTGAGATTGGCCCTGCCGATATTTGCGATCTGCGCCATCACCCATGCATTGCTTGTATTCGGCGTCATTCCGCCGCCGGCGCTTCGGCCACCGCCGCTCGATGTCTTCCTGACGTTCACGCCGACGCTGGAGCGACTCTTCGGCTTCTCGTTGCTGAAGGTGTTCGTCGCCTATTCGGGCGCCGAAACCTACGATCCGCCGCTGTGGACCATGAGTTACGAGTTCTACGGGTCGTTCATCGTGTTTGCGGTCGTTGCCCTGCTGCGGCCGTCACGGCTGCGGACATTGATGTTGAGCGTATTGTTCGCGGCGCTGGCGAGCTTGCAGAGCTACTTTGCTCTTTTCATCGCCGGCATTCTGATCGCGGACATCTTCCTGCAAGGGGTGCGGCCGGCCATAGCCGACCGGGCCGGCGCAGCTCTTTGTGTCGGCGGCTTGTTGTTGATCCTGCTGCCAAACACCTGGTTCGGCCCGGTCTATGTCGGCGGCGCGACCTGTCTGACCGCCGGCGCGATATTTTGCACGCCGGTGCGCCGCTTCTTCGAAAGCGGTCTCTCCGGCTTCCTCGGCTGGATTTCTTTCCCGCTTTATCTGGTACAGGCCGCCGTCATCTATGCGGTGGCGCCGCGCGGTCTCGCCATCCTCGCTTCATTCGATGTCGCTCCCGAATTGCAGCGATGGATCGTCGGGGTTGCGATATTGCCGCTGGCTTTTTTATGCGCCATCGCCTTCTGCCCGATCAACGATATGGCGGTGACGCTGTCACGCCGCTTCGGCGCCGGTTTCGTTTCCCTCTGCGAAGAAATCCGCCGCCGGCTGGCGCGACAGAACCATCCTCAGGCCCTGATACCCTAGCGTTCTTTCATACCGGCGAACTAAGGCCTGTACCGCATAACTCCGCTATCGCGGGAGCTTCGGAACTACGTCTGCTGTCCCGCGGAGAGCACCCAGTGGCCGCCTCGGCTGTCCGCGCTCAATCTTGGGTCTGCGTCAGCCTCCTTTGCCGCGGCTGTAAGCGCAACCGAGACGGCCAGAAAGGCGACCGGTCGACGAAAAGGAATGTTGAGCACAGTTTTTTCCCTCTGGACCACGATGCACGCACGCCTACATATCGGTAGGCGAACGCCTTGTTACCATCGAGTTCATGGGGGGCCATGCGCTCCCAAGCAAGGCCTGCACTGGGTGTGGGATCATTCATGGTCGAAGAGCGCATCAACCGTCGACTGGCGGCGGTCCTCGCCGCCGACGTAGTCGGCTATTCGCGTCTGATGGAAGCCGACGAGGCAGGCACGCTGGCCGCTTTGAAGCGGCATCGGGAAGCCATTTTCGACCCGGCAGTCATCGCCCATAACGGCCGTATTGTGAAGTTGATCGGCGATGGGGTCATCGCCGAGTTCGGCAGCGTGGTTGACGCCGTGAATTGTGCACTTTCGGTGCAACGCTCGGGTGCCTCAACGCCGGATCAAAGCGCGACGCAACCAACCATCGTGGTGCGAATCGGTATCAATCTTGGCGATGTCATTATCGAAGGCGACGACATCTATGGCGATGGCGTCAATATTGCCGCGCGCCTGGAGCCGCTTGCCGAGCCAGGTGGAATCTGCGTGTCCTCGATCGTCAATGAAAGTGTCGGCAATCGGATCGACGTTCGCTTTCAGGACAGCGGCGACATCAATGTCAAGAATATCGACCGGCCTATCCGAATCTGGAAATGGCAACCCGGCGCGACGATCCCCACCACCCCCCGATCCCGTGCTGCCAAACCAGAGCCGAACGCCGCGGCGTCGATCGCTGTCTTGCCGTTCACCAACATGTCGGGCGACCCGGAACAGGAATACTTCTCAGACGGTATCAGCGAAGACATTATCACCGACTTGTCAAAGATCGCCGGCCTGACCGTGATCGCGCGCAACTCAAGCTTTACTTTTAAGGGTCGCTCGGTCGACATCCGCGAAGTCGGCAAGGAGCTGGGCGTTCGTTCGGTCCTCGAAGGCTCCATCCGCCGCGCCAGCAATCGCGTGCGGATCACCGCACAGCTGATCGACGCGACCAACGGCGCTCATCTGTGGGCCGATCGCTACGACCGCGACCTGACCGACATTTTCGAAGTGCAGGATGACGTCACTCGCCGCATCGTCGATGCGCTCAAAGTCACGCTCAGTCCGGCCGAAAACACGCGGCTTGCCGACAGCGGGACGCCCAACATCGAGGCTTACGACTGTTATCTTCGCGGCCGCGAGGTTATGGCCGTGAATCCCAAGAACCGTGAGAGGTTCGAACAAGCGACAAAGTTCTACATAAGGGCATTGGAACTCGACCCCAGCTATTCGCAGGCCTACGCGGGACTAAGTATGGCGTACGGTTTAGACTATCAAAACCGTTGGAGTGACGATCCTGATTTGTCGCTGGGGCTTGCCAAACACAATGCGGAACAGGCGATCGAAAAGAACCCGAAAGATCCGTTTGCAAGACTTACCGCGTCGTGGACCGCAATCTTGGAAAAGGACCTCGATCGGGCGAAGTCCGAGGCAGACATTGCACTGTCTTTAAACCCAAATTACTCCGGCGCTTACCTCATTCTTGGCCACATTCAAACGCTGTCGGGACGGCCGCTGGAAGCGATACCGGCGCTTGAGCGCGCCACGCGTCTCGATCCGGCTTTCAGGCTTACACATCTGCACTTCCTCGGCATGGCGTATCTGCTTGCGGGCAAGTACGAAACGGCAGCGGCCTTGCTAAGGGAGCGTATTCTCCTGATGCCAGGAACGGATTTTAGCCGCGTCTTACTCGCTTCAGCTCTTGGTCACCTCAATGAGGGCGATGAGGCCCGTCGCATCTGGAAAGAACTCAAAGAGATCAATCCAAAATATTCCTTCAGCGAACATTACGCACGGCAACCTTTCCAGAGCCAAGAGGATGTCCAAAGAATCGTCGACGGTCTCGCAAAGGTTGGGTTGTCGATCTGAACCTCAACTGCACGCCATGCCGCTCGTGATGGCTGCGGGGAAATCCAATTCGCAGAAGCCACATACGTGCTGGCCTCGATTTCGTAGCGAACATTTCAGCGTATTCGCTCGACCCACTGAGCGCGCGAGGCCCTCGGCTCGAAGGGATCGCCGAAATACTGGGTCTCACGGGCAACCTTCCCGTCTCTGAACTCCATACAACTACGCGCCCTTAGTTGTGAATGAGCGTTCCGGCACCAAGCTCGGTGAAGAGCTCGAGCAACACGGCATGGGGTACTTTGCCGTCGAGAATGACCACGCCTTCGACGCCGCGCTCCAGCGCGTCGATGCAGGTTTCCACTTTGGGAATCATGCCGCCGGAAATGGTGCCGTCGGCAATCAGGCTGCGCGCTTCGTTGGCGGATAGCTGCTTGATGAGGTTCTTCGATTTGTCGAGCACGCCGGGCACGTCGGTCAGGAGCAAAAGGCGCTTGGCTTTGAGCGCACCGGCGATGGCGCCGGCGAAGGTATCGGCGTTGACGTTGTAGGTCCCGCCATTCACCGCGGCGCAGACCGGCGCCAGCACCGGAATGAGTTCGCGGCCGAGGATCTGCATGAGCACCGTCACGTCGACCTTGTCCGGCTCGCCGACAAATCCGAGGTCGACCACCCGCTCGATATGCGAGTCCGGATCGACCACGGCGCGCGTCAGCTTGCGCGCGATCACCATGTTGCCGTCCTTGCCGCAAAGCCCGACCGCCTTGCCGCCGGCCTCGTTGATGTAACCGACGATCTGTTTGTTGATCGAGCCGGCCAGCACCATCTGGACAATTTCCAGCGTCTTTTCATCGGTGATGCGCAGGCCCGCCGAATATTGCGATTCGACGCCAACCTGCTTCAGCATCGACTCGATCTGCGGGCCGCCGCCGTGCACGACGATCGGATTGATCGCCGTCTGCTCCAGCAGCACGATGTCACGGGCAAACTCGCGTGCGAGATTCTCCTTACCCATGGCGTGACCGCCATACTTCACGACGATGACCTCCTCGTCGTAACGCTGCATGTAAGGCAGGGCCTCGGAGAGGATGCGCGCTTGCACCTCCGGGCTTACGGCGTCGCTGTGGCTCATGGAGGGCATCTTCCCGTTTCGCGGCGGTCGGTTCGGCGCTGCCTATGTAGCGGCGCGAGGCGCGAACGACAATGCGTCAGCGGGAGCGTTCCGCCAGCAGACGTGCGACCGCGGCGCGTAGCTGTGGAATGCCGCCGCCGCTTCGGGCGGAGGTCGCGATCAGCTCGGGAAAAGCGGCCGGCCTTTTCCGTATCGCCGCCTTCACCCCTTCGACACACGCGGCAAGTTCCGCGTCGCTCACCTGATCGGATTTAGTGAGCACAATCTGGTGGCTGACAGCCGCCTTGCCGAGCGTGTCGAGGATCGTTTCATCGACCGCCTTCAGGCCGTGACGGGCGTCGATCAACACATAGACGCGGGCGAGAGCCGCGCGGCCATGCAGATAATCGTGGATCAGCCGGGTCCATGCGGAAACCTTGCTCTTGGCCGCAGCGGCGTAGCCGTAGCCCGGCAGATCGACCAGCACGAGCCGGCTTGAGCCGCCGAAAAAGATCAGCTCCTGGGTCCGCCCCGGCGTGTTCGAGGTGCGCGCGAGCGCCCGCCGGCCGGTAAGCGCGTTGATGAGGCTCGATTTGCCAACATTGGAGCGGCCAGCGAATGCGATCTCAAGCCCTTTCGCCCGCGGCAACGAATCGATCGAGCTTGCCGCCGAGAGAAAATCCCAGTCGCCAGCGAACAGACGGCGACCCTCGTCGATCTCGGCTCTGGAAAATTCGCCCTCGATGCCCATCGACCAACCGTATCGCCCTGACGGCTTCGTTTCCAGAACGGTGGTGCTGCGCGTTCTTCATTACGCTGCGCGAATCGAAAAGGGGGACGTGGCGTCCCCCTTTGTCACACGCAGCCGGCCGGACGGCCGACGACAATGGCGATCAAGCGATCGCCGCGCCGCGCTCGTCCAAACGAATCGCGGCCGAAGCTTGGGCCGGATTTTTCGCACCGCTTTGATAGCGGGCAGCGGCAGCTACCGCGGATATCCCGATTTGGCGGTAGCAAAGATGCAGCGCAATCTGCTCGTCAGAAGACTTACGAGGCTTGCGTTGATTGCCGGTCTTCTTGGCCGATTTGGCGGTAACGTCTTGCATTATCGAACCCCATTCCCTTCGTCGTTGGCGACGATGTTGGTCGTATTCGGCGAGTACGGCGGAAATGGGCGGCAAATCGTCCGCCAAAGTGATATTCGCCGTCGGTAGTCTCGTATCCATCAACTGACGCGACTCGTGGTTAAGTGGCGGTTAAAGAGTGCGACATTCCTGCAACACTTGTCGGCGACTTTGCCGTTAACCGTGCTGATCGCTGGAATGATCAAAACGATTTCGGTAAGGAATTCGGGGCAGATTGACGGCTGGGACGGCGGAACAGTGGTGGGTAACTCATGGCCATTCGCGGGCTAGTGTTTGTTATTGCGGCTGTCGCGCTCGGCGGCTGCGTTCAGGACATGGCCGGCGGCACGCTCGATCCGTCGAGCGAGGTCGGCTGGAAGCAAAAAGACAAGGACCTGATGTCCAACCTGCCGTACAACCAAACGGCAGTTGCAGAGACCTATCGCCGGCATATCGTCGAATATCACCGTAAAGAAGCGCCCGGCACCATCGTCGTCGATAGCGACAACAAATTCCTCTATTACGTGCTGCCGCAGGGTAAAGCGATTCGCTACGGCGTCGCCGTCGGCGAGCAGGCGCAAGCCTGGAGCGGGATCGCCAAGGTTGGCCGCATGGAAGAATGGCCGCCCTGGATTCCGACTCCTGGCGAGCAGGCGCGTCTTGGACCACTACCGGCCTTTGTCACAGGCGGTCCGCACAATCCGATGGGCGCGCGCGGCATGTATCTTTATTCCGGCAATAAAGACACGCTCTATCGCATCCACGGCACCAACCAGCCGGAGCATATTGGCTCTGCGGTTTCCTCGGGATGCATTCGCATGACGAATGAGGATGCGATCGATCTCTACAATCGCGTCAAGCTCGGAACGATCGTCATTGTGCTGGCGCCGCATCAAGATGGGCTGTTCAACGCCCATGTGGCGGATGGTGGCGGCAGCTCCTTCACCTACTGAAGCTTCGACCTCCCAACTGACGATATGGCGCCGACACTTTCGGCGCCATTTTTCTTTGCCTGGTTTTCGCCGAGTCGCCTTGGGACGTGCTTACGCGCCGAGCACGATGTGAACGATTTCCGGCGGCACGCCGAGACGGGCCGGAACGATGCTCGTGCCGAGGCCGCCCGATACGATCAGGTGGCGATCATTTTCGACCACGTGGCCGTAAGCGAAACGCGCGCCGTATCGCGACGGAATGAAGGCCGGCCAGATCAGCGGCAACCGGATCTGGCCGCCATGCGTGTGGCCGGAAAGCGTCAGCGCCACGCGCGATGATACGCGTGGAAAGATGTCCGGTTCGTGGGCGAGCAGCAACACCGGGTCGTCTGTTCCGATCTGCGCCATGGTTCCCGGCAGGTCATCGACGCCGCGATAGCGGCCCCGACCGAGCCGATACGCGAGTTGATCGCCGAGACCGGCGAGCCAAAATCGCTGCCCCGCGGGGCCAAGCATCACAGCATCATTTTCCAGGATGGGAATACGCACATCGGACAGGGCACGGCGGACGTCCGCGACATCGTGCCACCAATCATGGTTGCCAAGTATCGACCACGTTCCAAGCGGCGCCGAAAGTCGCGCCAGCTCGGCCGCCCACGTCGCGTTGGGAATGCGCGTCGCGAAACGGTATGTCGCGTTGTAATCGCCCAGCAAAACGATGAGGTCGGATTGCAAGGCGTTGGCGGTGTCGACCACGCGGCGTATGTGCGGCAGCGTCATGTCCGGTCCGCCGGCGTGAATGTCGGCGATGACCGTCACGGCAAGCTTGCGGCGCGCCGGCCAGCCGGTTGGATTGAGCGCGTAGCGGGTGACGACGAGACCCCGCGGCTCGATCCCGGTGGCGTAACCGCCCGTTGCCGCCGCGGAAAGACCAATAAGCCCGGCGGCACCGGCAAGAACCCGGCGGCGGGATACGCGCCCGTTGGCAGTTCGTTCTGCCGCCTCCGGTGGCGCGCTTTTCGATAGGGGTTCGCTCATGGGGGGTTTTCTAGCGCGGGATTCATGAATTGGGCGTTCATTCGCTTGGGCCGGGCCTGCGTCGATTGGCCGTTCGAAGAACGCATCGCTTCACGGTTGCGTGAGACCTTCACGCGTCACCCAATCCAGCGTTTTGTCGAGGGCACGGGTCAGCCTGTTGAAAAGCTCCTCGATTTCCGGCGCCTTGATCACGAGCGGAGGCGACAGCGTCAATACGTCGCCTGCAACGGCGCGCACGATCAGGCCCTCCCGTTCGGCGAATCGGACCGCGGCTGCGCCCACACTGTGCTGGGCGTTGAACGGACGTTTGCTGGCCTTGTCGGCGACAAGCTCCACGCCGCCAATCAGGCCGAGGCCACGCGCCTCGCCGACAAGCGGATGATCGCCGAGCGCCGTCAGCCGAGCCAGGAACAGCGGTGCGCGTTTGGCGGCTTTCTCGATGATGCGTTCGCGCGCGTAAATCTCTATGGCCTTCACCGCGACTGCGGCAGAGACCGGATGGCCGCCATAGGTGAAACCGTGCCCGAACGTCCCGATCTTTTTGCTCTCGACCAAGAGCGCTTCGTACATCAGCTCCGGGATCATGACAGCGCCGATTGGCAAATAGGCCGACGAGAGCGCCTTGGCGACCGAGATTGCCTGTGGCCTGAAGCCAAGCTTCTCGCAGCCGAACACGGTGCCAAGCCGCCCGAACCCGCAAATCACTTCATCGCTGATCACGAACAGGTCGTACCTGGCGCATACCGCCATTATTTTCTGGAAATAGGTTCGTGGCGGCACGATGACGCCGCCGGCACCCATGACCGGCTCGGCAATGAACGCCGCGACCGTATCGGGTCCTTCTTTCAAGATCAGCGCCTCGAGTTCGTCGGCGAGCCGCATGGCAAATGCCTCTTCCGACTCGCCATCATGCGCGAAGCGATAATGATGCGGACAGCCCGCGTGCAGAAAACCTGGCAACGGAATGTCGAAGTCGCGATGATTGCCCGGGAGCCCGGTCAGCGAAGCGGCAGCGACGGTGACACCATGATAGGCTTTCATGCGGCTGATGATCTTTTTCTTCTTCGGCTTGCCGCGCGCGTTGTTGAGGTACCAGAGAAGCTTGACCTGCGTGTCGTTCGCCTCCGATCCGGAATTGCAGAAAAACACCTTGGAGATCGGCACCGGCGCGATTTCCTTGAGCTTCTCGGCCAATTCGATTGCCGGATCGTGGCTCTTGCCGGTGAAGAGATGCGCGAAGGAGAGCTTACGCATCTGCGCGGCGGCGGCTTCGACCAGTTCCTCGTTGCCGTAGCCGAGTGCCGTGCACCAGAGGCCCGCCATGCCTTCGATATAGGCCTTACCATCCGTGTCGTAGACGTAGATGCCCTGCCCGCGTTCGAAGATGAGCGGCCCGGTCTCGCGGAAGCTCGCGAGATTGACGTACGGATGCACTAAAGTTTCTACGTCGCGAGCGGCGAGATTGCTGAGCGGCGGTGGCATGGAAGTCCCGTAGTGTCTTGGCCGGGTCTTGGCCGATTTCTGGCTGTTATTTGCAGCCCCATTGTGGCTTTAGCGGCGACGCCTCAAAGACGAATGCAGCCGCTCCGTTCACGCTTGAACCGGGGCATAACAGTCCCTAATCAGGCGTATCGACATAGGAGAAATCTTTGTCTACGACCGCGACATTAGACCACATCGTTGCGAGCAAGGCCGCAAAAGACGGCTTTGTGCGTACGCGCTGGTGGTGGGTGCGCCACGCGCCGGTCCACGTCGACCAGGGCCGGATTTATGGCCAAAAGGACTTGCCCTGCGATTGCAGCGACAGGCAGCTCTTTGCCAATCTCGCTGCGCTTTTGCCGCGTCAGGCAGTTTGGATCACGAGCCATCTTGCGCGGACGCACCAAACCGCACAGGCGATTCTTGCGGCGGGCGATTTCGAAGCGCCGCACGAATTTCAGCAAGACAAAGACCTTGCCGAGCAACATCTCGGCGATTGGCAGGGTCTTGACCGCCAGACCTTTCTCATGGGCCGCGAGCAGGAGCCGGATTCGTTCTGGTATGCGGCGGCCGACGAGCGCGCACCGAACGGCGAGAGTTTCGTCGATCTGGTCACGCGCGTCGGCGGCGCGATCGAGCGGATGACGCAGGCGCACCAAGGTGGCGACATTGTTGCCGTCGCTCATGGCGGAACGATCCGGGCCGCCATCGCCATCGCTCTCGGCCTGCCGCCCCGCGGCGGCTTCGCCTTCATGATCGACAATTGTTCGCTAACCCGGCTTGACCACTATCAAAACAAAAGCGCCTCCGGCTGGCGTGTCACGACGGTCAATCACCGGCCCTGAATGGTCGCGATCTGTTATGCCGCGCTTTTGGTGAAGGCAAACGAGGGCATCTTTCGGTCTGCCGCGACGACGAATATATCGACACGCGATATATCACTGACCATTATCTTTCAGAGAGCGAAAAAATGAAACTCAGCGCACGCAATCAGTTAAAGGGCAAAGTCGTCGACGTAACAAAGGGCGCCACCACTTCGCACGTACGCATCGATGTCGGCCATGGCATCGTCATCATGGCGTCGATCACCAACGAGGCGGTAGCGGATCTTGCTCTGCAAAAGGGCGACGAGGCGTGGGCCGTCATCAAGGCCTCCGACGTAATGGTCGGCAAGTAATTTCGTCGGCGATCCTCGCCGGGGATCGCGGCATCACTCCAAAAATTCAGTATCAAAGCTGCCGCCCGCGCTGCGCCCGCGCTCTTTTGGACGTTGGCCGGGTTTCTTTCGCAGCCTTGGGGCGCGGGCGAGGCAGCGGTATCGGTTCGGAAAGCGCGGCCGCCGGTTCTGCCGTCTGCGGCTCTGCCGGGGGCGGTGCCGCGGTTTCCGCCTGTTTGACCGGTTCACGCACCTGCCACTCGCAGGTTTTGTAGCCGCCGCGGCGTTCGGCCAGATCGACGTGGATATGTTCTTCGTGATTGCCGTCGGAGCCCGGGCCGAGCACGGTTGAGAAGCGCGCGCAGGCGCTGGCACGCACGCTCTCGCGCCAAGCCTTCGACACATCCACGTCGGTCAGCCCGATCACCTCACCGTTAGCGAGCTTGAAACCGCGCACGTCGAGAGCATTGGCGCGGCCGTGCTCGCTGAGTGTGGCGCCGCGAACCCGATTGCGGCCACGGCATTCGTAGGAGTCAAAGTTGTCCAGCCCACGCAGCGGCGCGCCGCGCTTTTGCACCAGCGGCGCCACGTCCTCGCGGAGCCAGATCGCCACCTGTTCCGCCATCGTGCAGCGCAACGTAGCCGCCGGGGTAACGGAAACCTTCGTCTGATCGGTCAGAATCACGCTTTCGAGGAGCACCGCGTCCACCGCACCACACTCGCCCGCTCCGACGAGAAGAGGCACCGGCTTGAACGTCGCCAGTTTCGCGAGCCGCACCTGGCAGGCAGACGGCTTAGCGGGCGCGGTCGCCGCGCCGACCGGTTCCGGGAACGAAGCGTAGGCTTCCTGCGGCGGCGAAAATTGTTCGGGGATGCCCGGCGGCAGCGCGGCCCGCGGACTGGGCGGTTGCTGCGGCGGCACAAGCCGAACCGCCGCTTCGGGCGCGGGCTTGGCCGCTTTCGCGGATTTTTTGACGGCATCATGCGCCGCAGCAAACTGGGCAGAAGCCAACAGCCCGATGATGAGGACGAGAGCCTTCACGCTGCAGATTCCCGGCGGAATGGCGGTCCCCGATCGGTTAGGGACGAAGATTAACGTTTAAGCGGTCAGCGTGCCACCGTTCAAGTGCCGGCGAGCATATTGGACATCGCTCCACGCAGTCGGGCATTTTCATCGCCGCGACACCCCGCTACATTGGGGTCCGCGCCGGAGCCGCCCGCGGCTACGGTGCAACGAAGCAAGAACAAAGACAGAGCAACGCTTCCTGGAGGAAATCCATGCTCGGACTCATGCAGGATTGGCCGCTTCTATGCCATCGCGTCATCGATCACGCCGCGATCAATCACGCCGAACGCCCGGTTATCACGCGCTCGATCGAAGGGCCGATCCACCGCACCAACTACGCCGAGATCCGGGCGCGCGCCTTGCGCGTGGCGCAGCGGCTCGATCGCGACGGCATCAAGCTCGGCGATCGCGTTGCAACGCTGGGGTGGAATACCTGGCGGCATCTTGAAAGCTGGTACGGTATTCTCGGCATCGGCGCGATCTATCACACCATCAATCCCCGCCTGTTTACCGAGCAGATCATCTGGATCGTCAATCATGCCGGCGATCGCGTAATGATGACCGACCTCACTTTCGTGCCGCTGCTGGAGAAAATCGCAGACAAGCTGCCGACCATCGAACGATACATCGTATTCACCGATGCGGCGCATATGCCGGCGACAACGCTGCGCAACGCCGTGCCCTACGAGGAATGGCTTGCCGAAGCCGACGGCGATTTCACCTGGAAATCGTTCGACGAAAACACCGCCGCCGGCATGTGCTACACCTCCGGCACCACCGGCCATCCGAAGGGCGTGCTCTACTCGCATCGCTCGAACGTTCTGCACACCATGTTGGCGTTGCAACCGGACGCTTTCGGCATATCTTCGCGCGACATCGTGCTGCCGATTGTGCCGCTGTTCCACGCCAATGGCTGGGGTCTTGCCTATAGTGCGCCGATGGCGGGCTGCGCGCTGGTCATGCCGGGCGCCAAACTCGACGGCGCGTCCGTGTACGAATTGCTTACCGAATACAAGGTCACGTGCAGCGCCGCAGTGCCGACGGTGTGGTTGCTGTTGCTGCAATACCTGGAAAAATCCGGCGGCAGGCTTCCCGATCTCAAACGCGTGCTGATCGGCGGTTCCGCCGTTCCGCGCGCCATGATCAAGACCTTCTGGGAGGATTATGGCGTCGAGGTCTTCCACGCCTGGGGCATGACCGAGATGAGCCCGGTTGGAACCGTCGGCACACTGAAGCCCGAATACGCCGCGCTTCCGTCCGAAGCCGTGTTCGACATGAAACAAAAGCAGGGCTACACGCCTTTCGGCGTCGAGATGAAAATCACCGACGATTCCAACAAGAGCGTGCCGTGGGACGGCAAGTCCTTCGGCCGCATCAAGGTGCGCGGGTTCGCCGTCGCCAAAGCCTACTACAACGATAACACCCGGATCCTCGATGACGAGGGGTTTTTCGATACCGGCGATGTCGGCACCATGGATCGTTACGGCTATATGCAGATCACCGACCGCTCGAAGGACGTGATCAAGTCCGGCGGCGAGTGGATTTCTTCGATCGATCTGGAAAATCTCGCCGTCGGTTACCCCAAGGTCGCCGAAGCGGCGGTTATCGGTGTGAACCATCCAAAATGGGGCGAGCGGCCGCTGATGGTGATCGTGCTCAAAGAGGGGCAAGCGGCAACCAAGGAAGAGATCCTCGGCTATCTGGAAGGCAAGATCGCCGGTTGGTGGATGCCCGACGACGTGGTGTTCGTCAGCACCATTCCCCACACCGCGACCGGCAAAATCCAGAAAACCGCGCTGCGCGATCAATTCAAAGATCACGTGCTCCCGACGGCCGTCGCCGCCGAATAACGGCGCCCGAATCATCGTCGTGACGGGCTGAACGCCCGGTTCTGCCCGACGCCGGGCCGGGCGGCGAAGGCCGCCCACCGGGATTATGGTTACCGGCCAGCCGGGTCATAAATCGTTCAAATTGCAAGTATTTCCGAGAAAAGTTCCCAATAGCCAAGTGCGCCGCAACAATTAAAACTGCCGCGCCGCACAATCTCCACAATATCGGGTCAACAGACCCCGGGTTCGGTTCAAGTTAATTGAACCGATTCACCAATCCCATCAACAACTGAAAAGGCAGATCATGGCTTGTAATAGCCTCACTAAGCTTGTTTTTGCGTTCGTCTTTGTCGCTTCTACTATCGCTGTACCGATGACCGCATCGGCACAAGAAGGAATTGCTTCGGTTTATTCCGGCGGCACGACCGCCAATGGCGAGCACGCGGCAGCATCCGGCTTGACCGCAGCGCATCGCACCCTGCCGTTCGGCACCAGGGTTCGGGTGACCAATCGGGCCACCGGCCGCTCGGTCGTCGTGCGGATCAATGATCGGGGACCATTCGTCGCCGGGCGTATCATCGATTTGACGCCGGCCGCAGCCCAGGCGCTGGGCTTTTCCGGTCTTGCCCACGTCTCGGTTGACGTCGTCGGCAGAAGCTGAACTTCGTTTGTGGGGACCACAACAGCGGGAGGCTTCGGCCTCCCGTTTTGCTTTTCCCGTTCATATTGCAAATGAGCCCCCGATTATTTCTTCTCCCCCACCGTGCGCTAGAGTGAGCGCCCAGCGTCACCCTTGGGAGAGAACCATGAACAAGCCGGCCGTAACACAGATCGTGCTGGCGTCGAGGCCCAATGGGCCGCCGGTGGCGGAGAACTTCCGTTTGGAAGAAGCGCCGATGCCGGCGTTGCCCCCCGGAGGTCTTTTGCTGCGGGTCCTCTATCTGTCGCTCGATCCCTACATGCGCGGCCGCATGGACGATCGGAAATCCTACGCACGGTCGGTCGGGATCGGCGAAGTGATAACCGGGGAGAGCGTCTGCGAGGTGCTTGAGTCCGACCGTCCGGGCTACGCCGCCGGCGATATCGTCCTGGCGCATACCGGCTGGCGCACGCACGCCGCATGGGATGGGCCGGCGACGCGCAAACTCAACCCGGCGCTCGCGCCGATCACAACCGGATTGGGCGTGCTCGGCATGCCGGGCTTCACCGCCTATGCCGGCCTATACGTGATCGGCAAGCCGAAGCCGGGCGAAACTGTCGTCGTCGCGGCCGCGAGCGGCCCGGTGGGATCGCTGGTTGGGCAACTGGCCAAGATGGCCGGCGCCAAAGCCATCGGCATCGCCGGCGGTGCCGACAAATGCCGCTATGTCGTCGAGGACCTGCGTTTCGATGATTGCATCGACCATCGCGCGCCCGATTTTGCGGCAAAGCTCGCGGCGGCCTGCCCGAAAGGCATCGACGTCTATTTCGAAAATGTCGGCGGCGCGATCTGGCAGGCGGTTCTTCCGCTCCTCAATACCTACGCGCGTGTCCCGGTCTGTGGACTGATCTCGCAATACAGCGCGGCGGGTCCGCCCAGCGGACCGAACCTCCTGCCCGCAACCATGCGCGAGGTCCTGACCAAGAGCCTCACGCTGCGCGGTTTCATCAACACCGAATTCGTCGCGGAGCACTATGCCGATTTCCTCAAGACCGTTGGCGGCGGCATTGCCGACGGGCGCATTCATTATCGCGAGGACATAACCGACGGCATCGAGAACGCACCGGCCGCCTTTATGGGCCTGTTGCAAGGGAAGAATTTCGGCAAGGCGCTGGTGCGCGTGAGCCGCTGAGCAACGCCTTCCTCGCCGCCATCGCGAGGGCTCTCACTCGGCCGGCTGCTTCGGCTTGACGAAGGTGCGCTTGAGATTGCCGAACAGTTCGATCTTGGCGCCGTTGCGGTGCATGATCGCGCTCTGCTGGAGCACCGAGAGCGTATTGTTCCAGGCCCAATAGATCACCAGCCCGGCCGGGAAGCTTCCCAGCATGAAGGTGAAAATAAGCGGCATCCAGTTGAAGATCATCTGCTGCGTCGGATCCGGCGGCGGCGGATTGAGCTTCATCTGCACCCACATGGTGATGCCCATGATCACCGGCCAAATGCCGAGATGCATGAAGCTGCCGACAAGCGGCAACGTCGTCGGATCGAACGGGATCAGCCCGAACAGCGTGAAAATGTTGGTCGGATCCTTCGCCGACAGATCCTTGATCCAGCCGTAGAACGGCGCATGGCGCATCTCGATGGTGATGAACAGCACCTTATACAGCGAGAAAAACACCGGAATCTGGATTGCGATGGGCAGACAGCCGGCGATCGGATTGATCTTCTCCTTCTTGTACAGCTCCATCATCGCCTGTTGCTGCTTCATCTTGTCGTCGGCGTAGCGCTCCCGGATCATGGCCATCTCCGGCTGCACCGCCTTCATCTTCGCCATCGAAGCATAGGACTTGTTGGCGAGCGGAAAGAACAGGAGCTTGACCAGCACCGTGACGATGAGAATGGCGACGCCGAAATTGCCGACCAGATAGAAGAAGAAGTCGAGGGCGAGGAACATCGGCTTGGTGAGGAAGTAGAACCAGCCCCAGTCGATCAGCAGATCGAAATGGTTGAGTTGGAGCGCCTCGTTATAGCCGCCGGCGGACGCGTACGGGAAATTGATGCCGACCACCGAAACTTCCTTGGCGCCGGCGAACAGCCGCGCGTTGACCGAGCCGGTCGCGCCCGCTGCGATGGTTTTCGGCTCGAGCAGGTAATCGGTCTGATACGTCTTCTGACCGCCGGCTTCGCCGGCGGAAAAGCGGGCGTGAACCTTGGCGTCGGTGTCGGGCAACAAAGCCGCCGCCCAGTATTTGTCGGTGAAGCCGAGCCAGGCATTGGTGACGTCCCAGTTCTGCTCTTTCTTCTCCTCGATCTTTTTGTAGGTTTCCGTTTGCAAGCCCTGATCGCCCATAACGCCGATCAGACCTTCGTGCAGGATGTAGTAACCCAATGTCTTCGGCGTGCCATGGCGCGAAATCAGCGCGTAGGGGTATAGCGTGACCGGATTGGCGCTGCGGTTCTGCACTTCATCCTTGATCGTGAACAGATAACGGTCGTCGACCGCGATGATGCGGCGGAAGAGCAACCCCGCGCCATTATCGTAGGTCAGCGTGATCGGATGATCGATGCCCAACGCGCCGCTGCCGGCCTGCGTCCAGATCGTATCCGGACCCGGCATTTTTTCCGTCGTGCCGGCCGCCGGCACCCAGCCGAACTCAGCATAATAGGCCTCGGGCGATCCCGACGGAGAAAGCAGCACGATCGGCGGCGAATTCGGATCGATCGTCTCGCGATATTGCTCCAGCGAGAGATTGTCGATGCGCGCCCCTTTTAGATCGATGCTGCCGTTGAGCCGCGGCGTGTCGATGGTGACGCGGGGGGAAGCCGCGACTACCGCTTCGCGTGCGTGATCCGGCTGCGGCGCGGCGCCGGCAGACGAACCCGGCACCGGCGGAGCCCCGGTTTGCAGTGTCGGCGTCGTGGACTTTGCTGGGCCCGGCTGCAACTGCGCCTGCTCTTGCTGTTTGCGCTCGGCCTCGCGGCGCTGCTTTTCCATCTGCGGATAGCCGACGAAATATTGCCAGCCGACCACCACAATGAGCGACAGCACGATGGCAAGGATGGTGTTCTTGTGCTCGATCATTCAGCGCTCTTGCGGCGGGGCGACGGGGGACTTTAGCGGCTTTTTGCGGCGCTGCTTTTGCGACCGGGAGGGCGAACCTGCTTCATGTAGGGGGTCGTGCCCGGCGCTACCAGTTCCCTGGCTCTGGGAGGCGCTAATCCGCACCGAGCGCCGAATCGAGTTCCTGCAATAACTCGCCGAACGGGACCGCCAGCGCGGCCCGCCGGCCGATCAACACATAGTCATGGCCGGGACATAGTCGACCAGTGCCCGCTGCGGCCGACAGCCTCACGATTTCGCGTAATCGGCGACGTACGCGGTTGCGCTCCACAGCATTGCCCACTTGTCGCGATACGGTAAACCCGATGCGAACAGCCTCGCCCTCACCGCGAGGCCGCGCCTGCACCACGAAGGCTCGGCCGGAAGCGCGCGCACCTTTTGCCGCCGCCCGGAAGTCGCTGCGGCGTCTCAGCCGCTCGACGACGGCGGAACGGGCGGTGCCCTCACGCACTGAGACGTTTGCGCCCGCGCGTGCGCCGCGCCGCAACGACCTTACGGCCGCCCTTGGTCGCCATGCGTGCGCGAAAACCATGCCGGCGCTTGCGCACCAATTTGCTCGGCTGGTAAGTTCGTTTCACGGGGTTTTCTCCGCTGCACGCCAGACCCGCGTCTACTTGCAGCTGCTTATCGATTAGGCACGAATTTTCAACGCGCGCACGCGCGGTTGGCGCGGCTTATACGAGACCCCTTCCGGCTCGTCAATGCGATGCGTTGCCGCTTTGCAACGGCTTGCCGGCCGGTCCGGAGTATAGAATATGTGTGACGGAACCGAGACCTGCCGGCTGAGGTTTCTCTCCTTCAAGCCTTCGTCATCTCGGACACGCCATCAAGAAGTCCGCGTCATGCGCGAGTGCAAAGAATCTCCGCCAAGATTCGTCTCAATTGCGGTGGGTTCAGCGGGCTGATGGCGCAAGATATTAGAGAAATCACGCCGGAGATTTGCGTGATCGGCGGGGGTCCCGGCGGACTTGCCGTTGCCGCCGCGGCGGCCGCCTTCGATTTCTCGGCGACGCTGATCGAAAAAGGCCGCTTGGGCGGCGAAAGCCTCAATCGCGGCAGCATCCCCGCACAGGCCTTGATAGCGGCGGCCGATCGCGCCAACGCCACGCGGACCAACGCACAATTCGGCATCAAGACGGCCCGCTCCACTGTCGACCTCGCGGCCGTCAATGCGTATGTGCGGCGTGTCATCGGCGCGCTGGCGCCGAATGCGGCACGCGAACGCCTCGCGGGCCTTGGCGTGAATGTCATTGCCGGAGAGGCGCGCTTCGTCGATCCGCGAACCGTGGTCGCCGGCGACGCCACGATCAGGGCGCGTCGCTTTGTCATCGCCACCGGATCGTCGCCAATTATTCCGGCCATCCCCGGCCTTCTCGGCGTGCCATATTTCACCGAAGAAACCATCTTCGGTCTCAGTGAAACTCCACGTCATCTTATTGTCGTTGGCGCCGGTGCGGTCGGACTTGAACTGGCGCAAGCGTTCCGCCGCCTTGGCTCGGAGGTTACCGTTATCGAGTTGGCGATGCCGCTTTCCGGCGCCGATCCCGAAGCCGCCGCCGTCGTGCTTAGCGCGCTGCTGCGCGAGGGGATCAAGCTGCGCAGCGGGGTCGCGATCGATAAAGTCTGCCGTGTGCTCGGGAGGGTGCAAGTCGGGCTCGCAGCGCCGGATGGCGTGGAGACGATCGAAGGCTCGCATCTTCTCATCGCGGCCGGTCGGCGACCGAATGTCGAGGAACTCAACCTCGACGCCGCCGGCGTACTCACCACGCCCCGCGGCATTACCCTCGACGCCTACATGCGCACCACCAACAAACGCATCTACGCCGCGGGCGACGTGGCCGGAGGGCCGAACTCCACTCACCTCGCCCAATACCACGCCGCGATTGTGGTGCGTCACGCGTTGTTCGGGACACCGGTGAAGATCGATCGTGAGAGCATCCCGTGGGTGACGTTTACCGATCCCGAACTGGCCCATGTCGGTCTGCTCGAAGATGAAGCACGGGCGCATTCCGGCATCATTCGCGTGCTGCGCTGGCCATACCGCGAGAACGACCGCGCGCATGTCGATGGGGCAACCGACGGCCACATCAAGGTCGTGACCGACCGCAATGGCCAGATCCTGGGGGCCACGATCGTCGGCGCGCACGCCGCCGAATCAATCGCCCCGTGGACGCTGGCGATCAGCCAAAAACTGAATATCCGGGCACTGGCGGGCATGGTGGTGCCCTATCCAACCTATGCCGAGGTGGGAAAACGCGCCGCGATTACCTATTTCACCCAAGGTTTGACGACGCTTGGCACGCGTCGCATCATGGGATGGTTGCGTCGTTGGCGTTAGTCGCCTGATGCAGTTAGGCTTTGGCCATGAGCGATGAATCTGGCGCCCGGCCGAAGCCGGTCCGCGCTGCGCGCCTTGGGCTTTCCGGAAAACTCCTCGTCCTCACGATCCTGTTCGTGATGATCGCGGAAGTGCTGATCTATGTGCCGCTGGTCGCCAACTTCCGGGTTAACTGGCTCAAGGACAAGCTGGCCAGCGCCTATACCGCGGCCCTGGTGCTGGACGTCGCACCGAGCGGCATGGTGCCCGAAAGTCTGGCCAAGCAAATTCTCGACTCCATCGGCGCCCGCGCCGTCGCCATGAAAATGGGAACGCAGCGCCGCCTGCTCGCGGTCAGCGACGCTCCGCCGCCGATCAATCACGACTTCGACATGCGCAACGTTTACACCTTCGACTGGATCGCGGACGCGTTCATGTTGATGCTCGACACGCGCAAAAACGTGATGCGCGTCGTCGGCCCGGCCCCGATGGGTGGCGACTTTATCGAAATCATCATGGACGAACCGCCGCTGCGCAAGGCGCTGCTGCGCTACTCGGTCAATCTTTTGCTCATCTCCCTGCTCATCTCGGGCATTACTGCGGCGATGGTTTATCTGACGCTGCATTACATGTTCGTGCGCCCGATGGGCCGCATCACCGCCAATATGATGGCGTTTCGCGCCGACCCGGAGAACGCCGACCGCATCATCGTGCCGTCCCGGCGGGGCGACGAAATCGGGATCGCCGAGCGCGAGCTGGCGACCATGCAGGCCGAACTTGCCTCCATGCTCCAGCAAAAAAGCCGGCTCGCGGCGCTTGGGCTCGCGGTGTCGAAAATCAACCATGATCTGCGCAACCTGCTCGGCTCGGCGCAGCTCATTTCCGATCGCCTGCTCGCCTTGCCCGATCCGGATGTGCAGCGCTTTGCGCCCAAGCTCGTGCGCGCGCTGGAACGCGCTATCGCCTTCTGCCAATCGACGCTGTCTTATGGGGGCGTGCAGGAGCCGCCGCCGGAGAGAAAACCGATCCTGCTCGAGCCGTTGGTCGAGGAAGTGCACGAGACACTCGGGATTCCTCCGGACTTATCCATTCGCTGGATCAGCGCCGTCGAGCGCGGGCTCATGGTCGAGGCCGACTACGAACAGCTCTTCCGCATTTTGCTCAATCTCTCGCGCAACGCATTGCAGGCGCTCGAAAGCCGCGCGGCGCATGACCCGGGCCGCGATCAGATCCGCATCACCGGCCGGCGCGAAGGCGCCGTCGTGGTGATCGAGGTATCCGACACCGGACCGGGCTTTTCCGGAAAGGCGCAGGCGCATTTGTTCGAGGCGTTCCAGGGTTCGACCCGTCCGGGCGGAACCGGTCTCGGGCTTGCCATCGCCGCCGAACTGGTACGGGCCCATGGCGGCGAGATTCGCCTCGTTGAAGGCACGATCGGGGCGACGCTCCGCTTCAGCATTCCCGACCGCGCCGTCGAGCTGAACGCCCGCCGTGGCGTCCGCGCGCAGGGCTGAGCCGACCGCGCCAGCCCGCCAGAGCGCGGCTGTTTTAGATTGAATTGATTGGCGCTCCAGCTTTTTGGTGGAGCATGATCGTTCGGAAAAACCGGCTTCCACCCCCGGATCAAGTCCTGCGGCAGGCTTTTTCCGGATCGTGCTTTAGCGCGGCGTCTCGGCGAGCGCCAGACGGCGGCCGACGGGGAACAGCTGGATGTTGAAACGATGGCTGACCCAGCCCCAAATCCCTGAGGGCGCCTTCAGCATGATCGCGATCGCGAGCACCCCCATCAGGATCAAATAGTACGTTCCGTAGTCGGCCAGAAGCTCGCGCAGCAGGATAAAGACGAGCATGCCGATGAACGGCCCCTCGATGGTGCCGATTCCGCCGATCACGACCATGAAGATCACGACGACCGTCCAGTCGTTGATGCTGAAGCCGGCCTCCGGCGAGATGCGCAGCTTCTGCAGGAAGATCAGCCCGCCGACCAGGCCGGTGCAGGTGGCAGTCACGATGTAAATGATGAACTTCGTGCGGAACGTGTTGACGCCAAGACTGGCCGACGCCGGTTCGGAATCGCGGATCGCCGTCAGCGCCAGCCCGTGCCGCGAGCGCAGCAGCAGATAAACGACCGCCACAACCACGACCGAGATCGCCAGCGTCATGAGATAGAGAATCGTCTCGCGATCTGGCCCGGTCAGGCGAAATTTGCCGGACGATTGCGGGAGTCAATGAAAGGCCCGAGCCGGCGCCGAGTACCGTGATGAGGCTGGCCGACAGCGCGAACACCTCCGAGACGACCCAGGTGCCGATGGCAAAGTACGCGCCGCGAAGCCGGAACACCGCGAACGAAACCGGTATCGACAGCAGTCCCGCGAACGGACCGGCGATCAGCAGCGCGACGTACACGTTCACGTTCAGCGCGCCGGTGAGATAAAACAACGCATAACCGCCAAGGCCGACATAAGCCTGTTGGCCGACGGACACGAGACCGGCATAGCCGGCCAGAAGATTCCACAGCTGCGCCAACGCAAGATAATAGGCCATCTCGGCGATGAGGCGCATGTTGCCGGCATCGCCCCACCACGGCAATGCGACAAGCGCCGCGAGCACGATAACTGCTACAACGGCGAAGACGCGACTGGCCGTGGTTGCGCGCTCGACCCGTACGGTCTCCATGTCAGTCCCTCGTGCGCGGAAACAGTCCGCTCGGGCGGACGATCAGGATGGCGAGAAAGGCGAGATGTCCGGCCAGAATTTGCCAGGTCGGATCCAGTGCCGCGCCGACCGACTGAGCGATGCCCAGCACCATGCCGCCGATCAGCGTACCCCACAGGCTGCCCAGCCCGCCGATGATCACGGCCTCAAATGCCAGGATCAGCCGGATCGGGCCCGCGGCGGGATCGAAATTTGTTCGGATCGCAAACAGGGTGCCGGCGATCGCCGTAAAGATCATCGCGATGCCGAAGGCAAGCGCGTAAAGCTTGCGGTTGTCGACCCCCATCAGCTCGGCGGTATCGGCATCGTCCGACACGGCGCGAAAGGCGCGGCCGAGGCCGGTTCGGTAGAACAGCAACTGCAGGCTGCCGAGCGCGAGCAGAGCGACGCCGAAGACCATCAGCGGATAGACGCCGATCGAGATGCCGCCGGGAAATTGCACGCTCGCAGTTTCGATCGCGCCTTCCTGGAGCCGGTGGGTATAGGCGCCAAAGACCTGCAACAGCCCGTTCTGAATGATGATCGAAATGCCGAAGGTTACCAGCAGCGGCGGCAGCAGCCCGCCGCTCAGGGTCTGATTCAACAGTCCCCGCTGCATCGCGTAGCCGAGCGCAAACATCAGCGGCACGACAATGACGAGGCAGGTGATCGGGTCGAGGCCCGTACCCTGGCCGACGACCATGGCGACATAGGCCGAGAGCACGATCAGATCGCCATGCGCGATATTGACCAGCCGCATGATGCCGAACGACAGCGACAGGCCGATCGCGAACAAGGCATAGATTCCGCCGAGCAGACTGCCCTGGACGAAGGTATTGACCCATTCCATTTTGGCGACCGCCCTATATTCCGAAATATGCCGCGCTGATCGCCGCGCGGTCGAAGCCCTTGGTGGGCGCGGTCAGTGCAAGCCGGCCCTCCTGAAAGCAATAGAAGCGCGCCGAAGCATCGAGCGCGCGGTTGATGTCCTGCTCGACGAGCACGACCGTCGTACCTTCGGCCGTGATTTTCTCGAGGCAACCATAGATATCGCGGATGACGACCGGCGCCAGTCCGAGTGACAGCTCATCGCACAGCAGAAGCCGCGGGTTGGACATCAGCGCCCGACCGACCGTCGTCATCTGCTGTTGTCCGCCCGACAGATCCGTAGCCGGGAGATGACGCAATTCCTGCAAGCCGCGGAAACAGCTCGTAGACGCGTTTCAGGTTCCACGGGCCCGGACGCTTGCTGTGGCCGCCGAGGAGCAGGTTTTCTTCCACCGAGAGGCTCGGAAACAACCGGCGCCCTTCCGGCGCCATCGCAATCCCGAGCCGGACGATCTCGTGCGCCGTGCGGTGTCCGATGGGCACGCCGTCGAACCGCACCATGTCGGGGCTAGTCTGCAAAGCGCCGGCGACAGCGCGCAAAAACGTGGTCTTGCCGGCGCCATTGGCGCCGATGATGGCGACGGTCTCACCCTGCTCGACCGTGACGTTGATATCGAACAACGCCTGGAAGTCGCCGTAGAAGGCCGACAAATTGTGGGTTTGCAGCAAGGTCATGATACCGGGATGCCCATGTAAACTTCCCGCACCCGCGGATTCGCCATGACCTCATGGGGATCGCCTTCCGCCAGGACTTGGCCGAAGTTCATCACCACCAGCCGGCTCGTCACCGAAACCAGCGCGTGCACGATGTGCTCGATCCACACGATCGTCGTTCCGTTGGCGTGAATTTCCTTGATGGTCCCGACCAGCTCCGCGCATTCATGCTCGGTCAGGCCGCCGGCAATTTCATCGAGCAACAAAAGCTTTGGCTGCATGGCCAAAGCGCGCGCGAGTTCGAGCCGCTTGCGCTGAAGCAGTGTGAGCGTGCGCGCCGGCTTGTTGGCCTTGTCATATAATCCGGTGATCTTGAGCACGTCGCTGCAACGATTGTAGCTCTCCCGCTCGCTGTTGCGGCCGCCGAAAATGGCGCCGACCAGAAGATTCTCGAACACCGTCATGTTCGCGAACGGATGCGGTATCTGGTACGAGCGGCCGATACCCAGGCGGGAGCGCGCATGCGGCGGCATCGTCGTCATGTCGGAGCCGCCAAACAGGACGCGGCCCGCCGACGGCGCGGCGTCGCCGGTAATCAGATTGAACATGGTGGATTTGCCGGCGCCGTTCGGGCCGATCACGCCGAGCGCCTCGCCTGCATTGACCGCGAGTTTGACCTCATCCACGGCTTTGAGCGCGCCGTAGAATTTGGAGACACTTTCAAGTTCCAGAAGGACCGTCATGACAAACTGTAGTTGGGCGCCGCCGCGCACGGAGCGCGGCGGCGGTTCGTTGGCTCACGAAGAGATAACTTAAGAATACTTAATTGGCTCGAACGGTCTGTCGAGCGGAATGATGGGCGCGGTCTTGTTGAACACGATGTCCAAGTCGTACTTGAACTTCTTGCCTTTGTTCCACTGTCCGCCGACCAGCGGCGTGGTGCACACATTCGGCACCGGGTTCGTGGGTCCGCCCTTCCAGGTGATCGGGCCGACGATCGACTGATAGTCGGTCTGGGCGATGGCGTCGCGGATCGCGGTCGGCTCGAGCTTCTTTGCGCGCTTCAGCGCGTCGATCGCGACCTCGAGATTGGCGAGCTTGAAGCCAAGCGGCTGCGTCCATTGCTTGCCGGTCGCCGCTTCATAAGCGTCGCAGTATTGCTGCGCAGTCTGTCCGGTCAGGGGCGACTTGAACGGAGAATGGTGTGACCACCACACCTCGGTCGAAATGCCCGCGCCACGATCACCCAGGGCTTCCACGGCCGTCGGGAACAGCACGGCCTTCGGCGGGGTGACAATCTTGGGCTTGAAGTTTTGCTGGGCGCACTGCGTCCAAAACGTCGCGAATTGCGGCGGATTGAAAATGCCGCAGACGATTTCGGCATTCACCTTTTTCAGTTCCGAAATCTGCGCCGAGAAGTCGTCCGACAGCGGGGGATAGAGCCCGAGATTGTGGACATCGAAACCCTTTGACCGGAACAGGGTCGGCAGTCCCCTTTTTTCGTCGTTGGCGCCGTTGCCGTCGGGATCGTTGGTCCACATCGTGCCGACGATCTTGTTGGTCGGCATCGACAGCCACATGTCGGCGAACACGTTGCCGAGCATGTCGAAGCCCCAGAAGAAATGGTAGGTCCATTCGAAGCCCTTCTTCGGGTCGCCCTTGCGCGGGAAGAACCAGGCCTGCCACGGGTCGTCGGAGGTCACGCAAGGGACCCCGGCGAGTTCGCATTGGTCGGATACCGGATTGACCGTGTCGGACGTCGACGACGCGGTCATGATATCGACCTTGTCGTTGTTGATGAGTTGGGCGGCCACTTCCGAGGCGCGGTTGGGATTCGACTGGCTGTCCTTGTTGATGATCTCGACGGCGTATTTCTGGCCGCCGACGGTAATACCGTCCCCCAGGGCCTTCTGGACGCCAGCGGCAACCCACTTGGAGGGCTCGCCGAAAGCGGCGATCGGGCCGGTTTCCGGGGTGATCATGCCGATCTTGATGGTCTTGCTGGCCGCGCGCGACGATTGAAACGTCCACGGCGAGGCGATGGCGCTGGCGCCGCCTGCCGCGGCGAGCTTCAGCAGTGTGCGGCGCTGCTTGTCGACCTTTTCCGTACGCTGGCCTTTTAGTCCCCACTTGCTACGCATATTCGTTTCCTCCCTGGTTCAAAAGGCGCCGCCCACTTCGTCGAGTTGGGCTGGCTCCACATAGACCCCGTCATCGCAGACATGACCGTGACAGGCTATGCATCCATGGTATTACACCGGACCTCGCCCGGGATACAGGGCAGAATGACCCGGAATGTGGACCAGTGCCGGTTTTCCGGCGCCGGGGCCACCACGTTGCTCGACCCGGGACCCCGCATGCTCCGGACAGATGCTCAGATCAGCGGCGTAACGTTATTTTCGACCCCGAGAAGAGCCTTGCCGAAGAGTTCGTAGCCGATCGGCGGGAGAATGACCGCATGCCGCGAAGCCACAGCGGCGTCGCGCCATATACGCTGCAGCGGGCTGGTGTCTGCAAAGCCCGCGGAGCCGTGGGCATACATCAACTTTTCGATCGCCTGGGTAATCTTCTCGACGACGTATCCGGCGTCGGACCGCACCCTGGCGCGGGTGAGCATATCGGGATAGACGCCGCGCGCGGCGGCGTTGTCGACGTCGTCGGCAGCGCGATAAGCATGCAGGTGCGCCGTATCGATCATCATGGCCGCTTCCGCGACTTGCAGTTGGAAGCCGACCGATGACGTCTGTTTCTCGAAGAAGGTATAGGCGATGGTCCGCGATCCGGCCTTCTGTCGAACGAACTCCAATGCCGCGCGACCCAAGCCGAGGATCGGTCCCACCAGGATGATCGAAAGGATCGGAACGAACGCCGATCGATAGAACGCCTCCTGGTCGCGCATTTCGGTCGGATAGTCACCTTCGATCGCACGCGGCACCGAAAGGATTCGATGGTCGGGAATGAAGACGTCGTTTGCTTTCAGGCAGATGCTGCCGCTCGATTTCATGCCGGCAACAAACCAGGTGTCGACGCGCTCCAGATCAGTCATGGGGATCAGCGCAAGTCCCTGATCGATCGTTTCGCCGGCGTCGTTGACAATCGGCATGCCGAGCACGGCCCATTGGGCGTGCCAGCCGGCTGAATTGTAGTACCACGCACCGGTGATGCGGTACCCGCCGGCCACCTTCTTCGCCGTTGCCGTCGGGTTGAGCACGCCGGACACGCAGACATCGGGATCGGCGCCGAAATACCTCGTCCTGCGCCTTGACGGGAAACAGGCTCGTGAGCCAGCAGCAGATATTGTTGAGGTTGACCACCCACGCCGACCCGCCGTCGGCCTCTCCGACGGCTGCGCTGACGTCGAGCATCGCGCGTGTATTCATTTCCCATCCGCCATAACGCTTCGGCGTGCAGACCTTCATGAGGCCGGCTTTTTTGACAGCCTGGATGGTTTCCTCTTCGACGCGCCGATTGGCTTCGCCCGCGGCGGCGTTCTTGCGCACCAGCGGCGCGAGTTCCCGCGCCCTCTCCACCAGCTCCTGTACCGACGGCGGCGCCAGGTTGTGTACGCTTGCGGTTCTGGTCATTCGATGTCTCCTCCCAACAGATCTAGCTATTTGGTCTTGTGCGCGGCATTTCCGCCATCCGCCGCTGCGCCGCAACCGCATTAAGATCGTGCGGCCCGTCACGCAACCGCGGGGACGTCACCAAAATTTCCATGGTCCGCGTCAGGTGCTGCTCTATCAGCGCACAGGCGCGGTCAGCCTGTCGAGCGATGCAGGCATCGAGAATATTCTTATGCTCGGCATCGACATCCCGATTTTCGCGTGCCAGCGCGACCGACAAATGCCGGTAGCGCTCGCTCTGTGCATAGAGCATCGCCCGCAGTGTCAGCATCCAGGGACTGTCGCACCCGGCCGTAAGCGCCGTATGGAAGGTCATGTGCGCGGCCGACCAGGCGTCATTCAACCGTGAAGCGCTTTCTTGAACCATGACCGGGATGCGATGCAGCCGGTGGTAAGCGGCGACGACGGACGTCTCCCATTCGACGTCGCCATGCGCGATTGCGGAGCGCAGACAGAGCTGCTCGATGATAATCCGCGTCCGCGTGAGATCCTTGAGCTCTTCAATCGAAACCGGCGCGACCGAATAGCCCTTTTGCGCGGTCGCGACGGCCCATTTTTCCGCAGCGAGACGCGACAGCGCTTCCCGTACCGAGCCCGGACTAAACCCCAATCGCACGGCGACTTCGCTGATTGTGATTTTGGCCCCCGGCGCGAGGCGACCGTCGAGAATCTCAGCCAACAAGGCCTCGTAGGCTTGATCGCCCTGGGTCACGGCTTGCTCTGCGCTTGCCATCCTGTTCATTAAAACAAGCTGAGCCGCAAAGATTACGATGTCAACGAAAAAATATTTTTGCTTGACAGAAATTTTCTTTGGCAGATTAAATATCGACAATGCTACATAGATGACTAATGGCTCAAGGGTGGCGCTCGGGCGAGAGACGACGCCCGCTCATTTGGAGGGAGATGCGATGACCGCGATCCAAGGATTTATCGGTGCGACCCGTCGGCCGGGCGAACTGGGTATTCACTCCCTCGATCATTTCAATTTCGTCGTTCCGGATCTCGCCGTCGCGCAAAACTTCTTTGGCGAATTCGGCCTCGACGTTCGGCGCGAAAGGAAATCTGCTGTCGCTCAACACGTTCGGCCATCCTCACACCTGGGGAACGATCGGCGAGGGACCGCGCAAGAAGTTCAGCTATCTGTCGTTCGGAGCATTCGAGGACGATATCGACAGGTTTTCGAAGCATCTGCAGGCTTGCGGAGTAAAGCGCCTCGATCCACCCCACGGCACCGACTCGAATGGGCTGTGGTTTCGTGATCACGACGGCAATCTGATCGAAATCAAGGTTGCGGAAAAATCGTCGCCGAACGAGAAAACCCGTTTCGCGCAAAAGTCGATGCCTGCGGACGAGCGCGGCGCGCCCTTCCGCAGCACGATACCACGGACGCGGCCGCGGCGGCTTACCCACGTGCTGCTGTTCACGCGCGACGTGCCGAAAGCGATCGAGTTCTACACACGCGTGCTCGGCATGCGGTTGTCCGATCATTCCGGCGACAACGTCGCGTTTCTGCATGGCATCCACGGCAGCGATCATCACATGATCGCCTTTGCGCGTTCCGATGCGCCCGGGCATCATCATTTCAGCTGGGATGTCGGATCAGTCGACGACATCGGCGCCGGCGCCATGCACATGCTCGACAAGGGCTTCGCCAAGGGCTGGGGTTTGGGACGCCACGTGCTCGGATCGAACTTCTTCCACTACGTCCAGGACCCGTGGGGCAGCTTCAGCGAATACGCAGCCGACATCGACTACATCTCGGCGACTTGCGACTGGAAAGGCGGCGATCACCCGCCAGAGGATTCCTTCTACGCCTGGGGGCCCAATGTGCCGGAGGATTTCGTCCATAATTACGAGGCGTGATCTGGGGAACGCAAGCTAGTAGGTGACTGCGCCGCCGTCGACGTTGATCGCCTGGCCGGTGATGAAGGCGCTGGCGTCCGACGCCAGGAACACCGCCGTGCCGCAGAGATCGTCGGGCATCATGTCGCGCTTGATCATGCGCGCATTGAGCGTATGCGGCCTGATCTTTTCCATCATGGTCGGATGATTGAGCACGCTTTTGCTCGCGGTGAACCCGGCAATAATCGAATTCACCCGGATATTGTCGGCGGCAAGCTCGGTCGCCATGGAACGAGTCATGGCGAACACCGCGCCTTTCGAACTCACATAGTGCAGCAACATCGGCGCGCCGCGCAGGATCGTTCCCGAACTGATGTTGATGATCGATCCCCCTCCCGCCCGCTTCATGCTGGAGAGGACCGCCTTGGTGGCCTGGAAAACACCGCGTGCGTTGACGCGGAAAACCAGATCCCATTCGTCCTCGGTGATTTGCGCAAAGGGCTTGAGCTCCAGCGTTCCGAATATACCCGCATTGTTGATCAGGACATTGATCGGTCCGAATGCCGTCTCAGCGGTGGCAACGAGCTCGATCAGGGACTTGTTGTTGGTAACGTCGGCGGTAATCGCCACGGCTTCGCCGCCATGATCGTTGATTTGCCGGGCGGTATCCGAGGAATCCTGAATATCCGACACAACGACCTTGGCGCCTGCTTCCGCCAGAGCCAGCGCGAGCGCGGCGCCGATCCCCTGGGATGAGCCGGTCACGAGCGCGACTTTTCCTTCAAGCATGGCCATGCCTCGCGTTCCTTTTTCGCACCGTCAGAATTTTGCGCACCACCGCAGCACGCCTTCCTGAAAACTGGGACGTTCCCGAATGGCATCGGCCCAGGCGCTGACGCGGGGGAAGCGTTCGAACGGGAAATCGACCCCCACCAGCGTGAAGTGCAACGGCACCCACGCGATATCGGCGAGCGAAAACTGATCGCCGACAAGCCACTCGTGTTGTTCCAGTTCGCTCTCGGCCTTGCCGAAGAGATCGAGCAGCCGCCGCTCGGCCGCGTCGACCCTTTCCTGTGGCAATCCGCTGCCGCTCGTTGCGGCGCTGTGAAAGGCAAGGAATTCGGGATCGCGCTGCAAGGAGCGATATTTCGCATCCTCATCTTCGTTCTTGCGCAGCACTTTGCCGATTTTTCGGGTGTAGATCAGCGTCTTCACCGCCGGGACATGAATCTCGGTCGCGGTGCGCAGCCAGTCGCGCAGCTCCTTCCGCTGTTCCAGCGATTTGGGTTGCAGCGGCGGATCGGGAAAACGTTGGTCCAGATATTCGATGATCTCGTTCGACTCGATGTGCACGACGCCGTCATGGACCAACGTCGGCACTAGCCCCTTGGGGTGGATACCGAAGTATTCCGGCGTCACGGCCTCTTTCTTGCGCAGGTCGAGATGATGGCTGGTCCATGGCAGGTCTTTTTCCACCAGCGCCATCCGCACCCGCATCGAGCAGTTCGACATGTCGGAATGGAAGAGGTGCAAACCTTCCAGCTTGGTCACGCTTTTGTTGGTCGGATTGACGATCACGGGACCACCTCCTGTTGGGATGCGGATGGTCCCGCGCCGGGTAATCCGGCGACACGCCGGCAAGCCATCCGTTCCTCCTGAATATGTTTTTGCTTTTGGATAGGTCAGTTGATAATAGATCAGGTCAGATTTTTTGATAATCAGCTAACTTAGAAACGGATCGTTCTCACAACGCGAACAATAGATCATGGACGAGCTGGCCGGGATTCGCATGTTCGTTCGCGTGGTCGAGGGCGGCAGCTTCGTGTCCGCCGCCCGCCGACTCGGCGTCTCCAAATCGGTCATCACCAAACGCGTGAAGGAGCTGGAGGACAGGCTCAAAGCCCAGCTTTTGGTCCGCTCCACCCGTCGCCTGACGCTGACGGATGCCGGCGCCAGTTATTTCGAACGGTGCGCCAGAGTGGTGGCCGAGTTGGACGAGGCGCAGTCGGCAGTGCGCTCGCTGACCGTCGGTCTCAGCGGGACGTTGCGGCTGAGCTGCATCGCATCGTTTCTTGCGCATCAGCTCGGCCGGGATGTGTGTCGATTCCAGCAACAGCATCCCGAATTGCTGGTCGAACTGCACCACAACGATCGCATCTACGATCCGATCCAGGAGGGCTACGACATCTGCATTCAGCCGAGCGAGATCGGCGGGCAGGACATCATCCGTCAGCCGATCGTCCAGCTGCGGCGGCTGGTAGTTGCGGCGCCGGATTATTTCGAGCGCCACGGCCGGCCGAACCATCCGGACGAACTCGCTTCGCATCGGTTCGCTCACAACAACTACATCCTGCCGATCAGCGACATCACGTTCACCGGCCCAAGCGGAACGGTGCGGACGCCGCCGATCCGGCCCGTCGTGCTGTCGAACAGCATCTGGATGATCCGCGAAGCGGCGTTGAGCGGCGACTGCCTCGCCATCCTTCCGATCTATTCGATCGTCGACGAGCTGAGAAGCGGCGCGCTCGTCCCTGTGTTCGATGACTTCATGGTGCAGTCGGCGATGCTGAGCGCGTTCTATCGCCGTTCGCCGCAAGTGCCCGCCAAAGTGCGCATGTTGCTCAAATATCTGATCGAGCAATACGGCGACCGGCCGCCTTGGGAGCAGCGCCTGGTCTACGACCGGCCTCACCTGCGGCGGATTCTCTCGCTCGCAGCAGGCTCTTCGTGACTGACAAAAACGGCCCATTTGGCCAGACAAATACAGAGAGGGAAGACGCCATGATCACGCTCTATCATCACGGATCGTCGGTTTGCGCCGCCAAGGTCCGCCTGGTGCTGGCCGAAAAATCGGTGCCGTGGGACGGCATCTATGTCGACATTTTGCGCGGCGACCAATTCGATCCGGCTTACCAGAAGCTCAATCCCAAGGCGGTCGTTCCAACTCTGATCCACGATGGAAAAGTCATCATCGAATCGACCGTGATCTGCGAATATCTCGACGAGACGTTTCCCGATCCGCCGCTTAAACCCGCCGCACCCGAGCATCGCGCCGCGATGCGGCTTTGGACCAAGGCCGTCGATGAGTCTCTGCATCCAGCCTGCGCCGAACTGACCTTTGCGTCCTGCCACCGTTACATCATCGGGCGGCTGACGCCGGAAAAATTAACGGAATTCCTTGAAAGCACGCCGCCGATTTCCGTCACCGCGCATTGGCACGCGCGCAAGAAGGAGATCGTGCGTCAGGGCATGGCGGCGCCGGGCGTCGACCGGACTTTCCGCCTCTACGACAGCTATCTACAGAAGATGGAAGACACGTTGCGGCACGAAAACTGGCTCGCGGGAGATACGTTCTCCCTCGCCGACATCAGCATGGCGCCTTATGTGAACCGGCTGGATATGCTGGGAATGTCGGACATGTGGACCATCACGCGGCCGCGGCTGACGGAATGGTTTGAGCGGGTCAAATCTCGTCCAAGTTTCAAGCCGTCGCTTCTCGACATGTGCCCGCCGGACCTTACCGCCGACCTCAAGACGTTCGGCACGCAAAGCTGGCCGGATGTGAAGCGCCTGTTGGCCGCATAGTCCGACCGCGGGACCTCGCGGGTTTCACTCTCGCTTAAATCCGGGCTAAATTTGCCGACCTTCAAAGGGCGGGACGGCTGCCAATGAATGTCGGGGCGGATGACGGGGTCGAGACAATCTATGATGATTTCGCAACGCCGGGCGCGTGGCCCGGCGACAAGTGGTACCGGCACCGGGTACCCGCGTGCGACCTTTGGGATCCGGCAACGGTTGTGACCTGCACCGGCGCCCCGGAAAGAACGCTCGCGGTCGAGGCGCGGCGCTTCACGCTCGGACGGCGCGACGGACACGACAACGTCAAGGCGCTGGTCTACTCGACCGCGGAATTCGCCCCGGGCGAAGACGGGCTCATTTCGGTCGCGACCGACATGCGCGTCACCACCTTCGGCACCGATCGTAATCCGTACGGCGTCGATGCCGGCGACGTGCGTCTGGCCTGCGGCGCTCTCAACACCATCGATTTGAAGACCTGGATGGTGTTCGATTTCTTCGTCAGCGGCAGCCGGATCGTCCCGCTTTACGAACGGCTGCCGTTCGGCGTGAGCAAAGACAATCCGTATCCCGCATTTACGGAATTGATCCCGATCGAGGTGCCGACCAAGCAGGGTGAGTGGCACCGTTACGCGATCCGCTATGACCGCAGCCACGACAAAGTCGCGTGGCTGGTCGATGGCAAGATTGTCGCCGAGCGCGAACGGGTCGGAGCACCGCCCGGCGAGCCGGGCCCCATCGTGAAAGTTGACAGCATCAAGATTGGCGGCGGGTTGTTCACGCTGTTCGGCGACCTTAAAAACGATCGTGAAACGGCCGGAGATCGCCCCGGCATCCCCGGGCTCGATCCGCGTTACGAGCAGACCCTCTTCGGCCAGGGCGCCCGGGTGGAGTTCAGGCCATTCAAGGTCGCATGCCGATAAAACCGGGTCGCGAGGTCGCTGTGGACGTGCATCGTCGCCCACAGTGCCAACGACTTCATCGCTTTTGTCTTATTTCACGGCCGTCAGGATCTCACCGCAGCCCGGCCTGCTTCACCAGCGGAAATGTCTCGGTCTTGAATTGCTGCATGCCCTCGACGTAACGCGGCCATGACAGGACAACACCGTCGAAGCCGGCGCGTTCGAGCAGCGACAAGCCATCGACCACCTGCTCCTTGGTGCCGACGAGCGGATAGCCGACCCAACCGGCGATGAAGTGCTCCTTCAGATGCTGCAGCACCGGCGCCGGAATCGACTGCGAATTGATGCCCATGACGCTGACGAGGTTTTCGACGCCTTCCCAATCGCCGTTCTTGAATACGGTATCTTCGTAGAAGGCGCGCGCGTCGGCCTCGGTGTCGCCCTGGAAAATGTAGGCGTTGGTCCAGACCTGAATCTCGCGCTTGCATTCGTCCCACGCGGTCTTGCGCGAGGCGTCGACGCGCTTGCGCACACCGTCAAAGTCGTGGGCGTCGAGATTGATGAAATTGACGTCGGCGAACTGCGCCGCGAACTGCCGGCCCTTGGGCGAGGCGCCGGCGCTCATGATCGCCGGGTGCGGCTTCTGCAGTGGCTTCGGCGCAATGAGCGCGCGTTTGACGTTATAGAATTTGCCGTCGAAATCGAACTCCTTCTCGCTGGTCCACAGCCGCTTGATGATCTCGATCCATTCGATCGCCATGTCGTATCGGGCGTCGTGCTCGATTAGCGGCGCGCCGAACATCTCGATTTCCGGCCGGTACCAGCCTGTCACCACGTTCAGGGTGAAGCGGCCACCGCTGATGTGATCGATGGTGGCGGCCTGTTTGGCCGCCATGACCGGATGCATGGTCGGGACGTGCGAAGTGGAGAAGACGCTCGGATTTTTTGTCAGCGCGCTCATCGCTGCGGCAAAAGTGAAGCACTCGAAGCCTTCGCCGTTGAAATTGGTGGCGCCACCGAAGCCTTTCCAGCGCCCAACCGGCACGATGGCCTCGAACCCCATCTCGTCCGCCATGTGCGCAAGAGCGACCGAGCTCTCCCACCTGGCCTGCAAGATACCGTCGATCGACGACATGGTGCAGCCGCCGCTGAGGTTGGTGCAGAACGTCCCAAGCTTCAGTTTGCGGTCGTTGAAAAGCGGATTGCTCGCCTCTCTCAGCTGATCGGCTCTGCTTTGTATATTCATCGGCTTCCTCCCCCGGCATTCTCATTGTCTTTCGTCACTGCTACATTGTCCCGGATTTGGCCGGCGCTCAAGACGAAGCAAGATTAATGCAGCCTTGCATTTTCGGCGTGGCATGCACCACTCGCCGCCGGAGGCCGCCATAAGTTTGCGATCAGGACTTCCGGACCGGGGCAGAAGCTTGAGCGTGGAAGGGAGTCATCCGTGAGCGAGGACCAACCGCTTGCCGGACGAGTTGCAATCGTCACCGGTGGCGGCCGGGGACTTGGCCGCGCCATGACGCTTGGACTGGCGCAAGCTGGCGCGACAGTAATAGCGACCGCGGCGCGCGAACCGGACGAGCTTAAGCGGGTGGCTGGCGAGGCTGCGCCCGGCCGCATCGTCCCAGTTATCGCCGACGTCACTCGGGAGGACGATTGTGCACGCGCCGTTTCTGCCGCGCTCGACCGTTGCGGCCGGCTGGATATCCTGGTCAACAATGCCGGGCGCGGCATGAAATACGTCAGCGAGAATTTCCTGACTGCGCCGACCAAGTTTTGGGAAACGGCACCGGATGTCTGGCGGCTCGTCATCGACACCAACGTCGTCGGTCCGTTTCTGATGGCGCGCGCTGCGGTGCCGGCGATGTTGGCGGCAGGCTGGGGACGCATCATCAATATTTCGATGAATGCCGACACCATGCGGCGGCGCGGTTTTTCGCCCTATGGACCGTCCAAGGCCGCGCTGGAATCCGCTACCATTATCTGGTCGCAGGATCTCGCCGATTCAGGTATCACCGTCAACGCGCTGCTGCCCGGCGGCGCAACCCTGACCGGAATGATCCCGTCAAGCTTTCCCGATCATCTGCGCGGCAGTCTGCTCGATCCGTCGATCATGGTGCCGCCGCTGCAATGGCTGGCGAGCACGAAGTCGGATGGGGTCACAGGACAACGCATCATCGCGGCGAATTGGCGCGAGGACGGTCCCGTGGCGTCCGCGGCCGGCTGGTAGGACGACGCAATGCCCGACCTTGAGAACTGGCTGAAACAGTTTGGCTTGGAAGCGCTGTGCGGCGTTCTGGCCGACAATGACGTCGACCTCGACATTCTTCCCGATTTGACCGAGGCCGATTTCGAGAAGCTCGGGATTTCCCTCGGTCATCGGCGAAAGCTCATCAAAGCAATCGCCTCCCTGCATGGCGCACCCGTCAAGGCAGCGGAGGCGGTGGCCGACACGCCCGCGACACCCCCTAAAGCCGCCGCAACGTCGGAAGCCGAGCGTCGCCAGGTCACAGTCTTGTTCAGCGATCTCGTCGGTTCGACGGCGCTCGCCACCGCGCTTGATCCCGAGGACATGAGCGACCTGATCAAGCGCTACCAGGATGCCTGCGCCGGCGCGATTGCGCGGTTCGACGGATATATCGCCAAATTCCTCGGCGACGGCGTGCTCGCCTATTTCGGCTATCCGCAGGCGCACGAAGACTCCACCGAAAGCTCCGTGCGCGCGGCGCTTGCCATCGTCGACGCGGTTGGCCGGATCGCGCGGCCTGACGGCCGCCGCTTGGAGACCCGCATCGGCATCGCGACGGGATTGGTCGTTGTCGGCGACATTATCGGTAGCGGCGCCGCGCGCGAAGAATTGATCGTCGGCGAAACGCCTAACCTTGCCGCACGCCTCCAAGCACTGGCCGAGCCGAACACCGTCGTTGTCGCCGACGCGACCTACCGCCTGCTCGGACGCACTTTCGAATACGAAAGCCGCGGCGAGCATATGCTCAAAGGCTTTGCCAAGCCGGTGCCGGCCTGGCGGGTGTTGCGGGAAGCACCGCTGGCGAGCCGCTTCGAGGCGGCGCGCGCGACAATTCTCGCGCCGTTCGTCGGCCGCGTACAGGAAATGGGCTTGTTGTTGGAACGCTGGCGGTTGGCGCAGCACGGCGAGGGCCAGACTGTCCTGCTCACCGGCGAGCCCGGCATGGGCAAGTCGCGGCTGGTCGAAGCGCTGTTCGATCGCGTCGGCAGCGAGCCGCATCGGCGCATCGTGGTGCAATGCTCGCCCTATCACGCCAATACCGCTTTCTACCCGGTGCTGCGCCAGATCGAGCAGGCCGCCCGGTTCGCGCTCGAAGACTCAACCACGCAAAAACTCGACAAGCTGGACGCCTGGCTGACGAAAACGGGCATGCCCCTTTCGCCAATTGCTCCGCTGCTTGCCAATCTTCTTTCGGTGCCGGCCGAGGGCCGCTACCCGCCGCTGGAGCTCACGCCGGCGCAGTTCAAGAACGCGGCGATTTCCGCTTTGGTCGATTACATCCTGCATCTTTCCGAGCGCGATCCGGTGTTGCTCGACCTCGAGGATGCCCACTGGATCGATCCGACGACGTTGGAACTGATGACGCGCCTCATCGATTCGATCGCGTCCGCACGCGTCCTGGTCGTCGTCACCGCACGGCCGGAATTTGTTTCCCCATGGGCGGGGCGGGATCACGTGCTCACGCTCGCACTGAGCCGCCTCAGCAGAACCCAGTGCGCCGAGATCGTCGCCGGAATCGCGGCCGCGCATTCGCTCGCCTTGGATGTCGTCGACGATATCCTGGCACGGACGGATGGCATCCCATTGTTCGTCGAGGAATTGACGCGCACGATGGCGGAGTCGCCGACACTTGACCGTCTCGCGGTGCCGGCGACATTGCAGGATTCACTGATGGCGCGGCTCGATCGCCTCGGCCCCGCCAAGGAAATTGCGCAGATCGCGGCCGCGATCGGGCGACAATTCGCGCAGGCGCTGCTGGCCGCCGTCGCGCCGGTCGGCGCCGGCGAACTCGAGGGCGCGCTGGCGCGATTGACGGAAGCGAGCCTGGTGTTTCCGCAAAGCCGCGCCATCGAGCCGACGTTCAGTTTCCGCCACGCGCTGACCCGCGACGTGGCCTACGATAGCTTATTGCGCTCGCGCCGGCAGCAGCTCCACGAGCGCATCGCACGCACCCTCGAGGAACGCTTTCCGGCGCTGGCCGAGGCGGAGCCGGAAATCCTGGCGTATCATTTCAGTCAGGCCGGAGTAGCTGCTTCCGCGTCGATCTACAGCGAGCGCGCCGGCGACCGTGCCGCCGCCCGCTCGGCCTTTGCCGAAGCAGTCGCGCATTTCGACGCCGCGCTGACGGAAATAGCGCGCATGCCGCCCGGCGGCGACCGCGACCGGCGCGAACTAGCCGTTTTGCTCAAACGCGGACCGGCCGTCTTCGTTTACAAGGGCCTCCGGGGCCAGGTCGCCGAGGGCAACTATCAGCGCGCCTATGAGATCGCCAAACCGCTCGGCGACGACGAAGCGCTGTTCAAGGCCATCTGGGGATTATGGCTTTGCTCGAACCTGAGCCGCCGGACCGCGGCAGCCCGCGACCGCGCCGAAGAACTGGTCGCGCTCGCGCAACATTCCGGCGACGAGTTGTTGATTCTTGAAGCCATACATTGCCGCTGGTCGACGGCGTTTTTTCGCGGCGACGTGCCGCGCACTTTGAGCGACGGCCGTGAGGGAATCCGTCACTACGATCCCGATCGGCATGGCCGGCTCGCCGCGGAGTTCGGCGGGCACGATCCGGGAGTTTGCGCCAATACGGTTATCGGGTTGGCGCTGGCGCAGATGGGCCGGATGCGCGAGGCAGCAGCTGCCGCCGAACGCGGCCTTTTGCTGGCCGAGATCGCTTAATCATCCAAACAGTTTGGCGTTCGGATGCATGAACGCGATGACGACGTATCAAATAATCGGGGATCGCCCAGCCGTCCTGCGGTGCGCGTCGCTGGCGATCGAGATCGCGGACCGCTTCAATTTGCCCCCGCAGCGGTCGGTCAGCGTCTTTATGAGTGGATGGGCGCGGGCTCACGGCGAGGGAGTGGCTGACGGACTTGGCGCCATGGAAGCAGAGTTCGCGCGAACCGCCGGCATGGGCCCGCTGCCGCAATACTATGCCTGCCTGCTCGGCAGCGTCCGGCTCGCGTCCGGCCATGCGGCGCGCGCGCTGGAGCTGCTGGACCCGATCTTGGACGCCGTCGACGAGCCGGGCGTCGGCTTCTATCTGCCGGAGGTTTATCGGCTGCGCGGCCAATCTCTGCTGCGGCTCGATCCGCCGCGTCTCGACGAAGCAGTGGACGCATTCGAAGCCGCCATCGCCGCGGCGAAACACCAGCACGCCCTCGCGTTTCAGTTGCGCGCGGCGCTCAGCCTGGCGCGCGCCTGCGGCGCCGCAGGCGCGCCTGAAAAAGGAACAATGCCGCTTCGCGAGGCTATTGCGTTGTTCGACGGCGACGACGACCCGCCCGAGCTAGCCGAAGCGCGGCAACTCGCTCCCTCGCTTTCGCATTAAGTCGGCGGCTGCCAAGCCGGCGCGGTGAGGCGGCGCTTGCCGTCGCGCGTGCGTCTTTCTGTTCCGGCGGAAGGCAGCTTATCCCAAAGCTGGCAGGTGACCGGTTTGTGCTTCTGATCCAGTCCTTCGCAATAGTTGGTGTATTCGCATACCCTCACGTCGCCGCCGACCCCCAACAGGATCTTGCGAAACCAGTCCGGATCGGCGAGCGTCTGGCGCGCCGCGCCGACGATGTCGCAGACGCCGCGGGCGAGATAATCCTCCGCCATTTCGAAATTGTGGATGCCGCCGGTACACACCACCGGCACGGCACTGCCGGCGTCCCGTACCGCCTGGCGGATCGCCGCCGTCGGCTCGGCGTTGCGGCCGAACGGTCCGCGTTCGTCGGAGATAAACTGTGGCATGCACTCGTAGCCGCTTTGCCCGGTATAGGGATAGGCCGCTGCGCCGACGGCCGGCTGCTTGGCGTCATCGAATTTGCCGCCGCGAGACGTCGACAGAAAGTCCATGCCGGCGCGGGCGAAGGCGGCGCCGAAAAAACACGCATCGCTGACGTCGCTGCCACCGGCAATGCATTCGTCGGCGAGGAACCGGCAGCCGACGGCAAGCTGCTTGCCGACGCGGCGGCGGACCTCGGCAAAGACTTCGATTGGCAGCCGGACGCGATTTTCACGCGATCCGCCGTAACCGTCCGCGCGGGTGTTGGTGCGTGAAAGAAACGACGCCATCGTGTAGGCGTGCGCGTAGTGCAGTTCGACGCCGTCGAAGCCGGCTTGCTCGGCGCGCATGGCCGCTTCGGCAAACAAACCGGGAAGCACTTTCGGCAGATCGCGGATATGCGCGTGCTGCATGTCGGTGACACGCTCACGAAAACCAAATTGCAGCGCTTCCAGTTCGTCCGCCGCGAGAACGTGCGAAAGTGCGTCCTCGCTCATGGCGCTCAGGCGGACGCGGATATCCGCATCAGCCGTACCGGGCAACGCGGCCCGATGCCGATCGGTGATGGCAAGAAAGCGCTCGAAAAACTTTTTCGGATCGGGCCGGCGACGAATGGCGAGGAAATCGATGAGCTGGATCAAAAGGCGCGTGCGGCCGGCGCTGGCGCGGCGCACCGCTTCAGTCAGGCGGGTGAGGCCCGGCAGAAAGCGGTCATGCCCGATGCGCAGCAGCGGACCGCTCGGCACGTCGCGTATTCCGGTCGCTTCGACCACGATCGCGCCGGGCTCGCCTTTGGCAAAGCGCTCGTACCACTCGATGACTTCGTCGGTGACAAAGCCCTCGTCGGTCGCACGCCACGGCACCATGGCCGGAACCCAGCTGCGCTGGGCAAGCGACACCGGCCCGATATCGACGGCCGAGAACAAACGCGACGCAGCGGCTTCGGACGCGGAGGGAATGCGTCCCGCCGAAGCCGTGAACCGGATGCGCTGCGGCGGTCTCCACACGTCCTTTTCTCCGCGTTTCCCGGGCGGCAACCGCCCTCATGTCATATAGCGTTTGCCGGCGTTGCCGTCGCGCCGGCCGGCGCCTGCGCTTGCCAATATCGCCCGAAGCCTATAGCTAGGGCCCGCGCTGGTTGCCGGCAAATTACCCGTGTGACGCGCAAAGCGCCCGTAGCTCAGCTGGATAGAGCACCAGACTACGAATTTGGGGGTCAGGAGTTCGAATCTCTTCGGGCGCGCCAGCTCTCATTATAGATCTATCGCGGACCAGCGCTCCGCACTTGCTTTTTTTGCCAGAACGCCGTCTGACCCCTAATAAGGGTCTTCGAAACTTGGCATTCTTGAAGCCTGTAAACGACTAAAAAGTAGCGGGTCCGAACGAGAAACAATCGCTGCGGCCAGTATCGCGATGCTATCTGAGGATGAATTTCATGAGCGCCGGCACGGATTTTATTCTGGATGCATTGGTCCACGAAGGCATCGACCACCTGTTCATGGTGCCCGGCGGCTTGATCGATCCCTTCCTTCCCGCGCTCGCCCGTCATCCCAAGCTGACGCCCATCGTGGCCGCCCATGAAGGCGGCGCCGCCTACATGGCGGACGGCTATGCTCGCGCCAGCGGACGGTTCGGCGCGGTGCTCGGCATTGGCGGTCCCGGTCTCTGCAACATGACGACCGCCGTCGCCGCCGCAAAGACGGACTCCTCGCCGATCCTGGTGCTCAGCGGCGAAGTCCCGGTCGACATGGAGGGGCTCGGCGAATTCCAGGATGCAAGCCAAGCGTCGCTGGATGACACCTCGGTGATGCGGCCGGTGACGCGGCTTTCGACGACGGTTGCGAGCGCCAGGAATCTCGGCCACTGGTTTCGTCACGGCCTGACGTCCATGCTCGCGCAGCCAAGCGGACCGGTACATCTTTCACTTACTCACGATGTCCTGGTCGCGGATTGCGATGCGAAGTATGTCCCGGTTTCCGATTTCTTCGACAGCGTGATGCCGCTCAGCCTGCCGGCGGCCGAGCGAGCGATTGCGCTTCTCGGCCAGGGCACGCGCGTTGCCATCCTCGCCGGCGCCGGCATCGAACACGACTCCGCCGCGGCAGCGTTGAAGACGGTTGCCGAACGCTGGTCTATTCCGGTCGCGACGACGCTGCGGGCCAAGGGCGTCTTTCCCGAAGACCATGAGCTTTCGCTCGGCGTGTTCGGCTATGCCGGGACGCGGCATGCGACCGCAGCTTTTCTCGCCGCCGATCTCGAAGTCTTGTTGATCCTTGGTTCGGGCCTCAACGAGCGCGACACCATGCACTGGACGCTGCGCGGAAAATCCAAGGCGAAGATGATCCACGTCAATACCGACATGCACGAAATCACCGCGGGCGGCGAAGCTGGTCATGTCGTGCCGGGCAGCTGCCACGCTTTCCTTGATTTGCTCAATCGCAACGAAGGCGCGCCGGCGGACGCACTGGCGAAAGGCCAGTCGGCACGGCAGTCCTGGATCGCCAAGGTCAAGGCAGGACCACGGCTCTACGACACCGAGAATTGCCATCGCGCCACCAAGCCGATCCATCCCGCCGCCGCGGTGGCGGCGCTGCGCGCAGTCTTTCCGCGCGACGGCATTCTGCTGGTGGATTCCGGCGCGCACCGCGCCTTCGCAGGGCATTATTGGAACGCCTATGAGCCGCGGACTTATATCTCCGCCACCAATCTCGGACCGATGGGCTGGGCCATTCCCGCAGCGATCGGGGTGCAATGCGCGAAGCCGCGGCGTCGGGTTGCGGTCATCACCGGCGACGGCTGCATGCAAATGCATGGCATGGACGTGCAGACGGCCGCCCGTTATCGCCTGCCGATCATCTACGTAGTGCTGAACAATGGCGCCCTCGGCAATGTCTGGCTTCGCGCCCATCAGTTCGGAGCTCTGCCATCCGAGTTGACGACCGTGCCCGATCATGACTGGGCCGGTTTCGCGCGCGCGTTGGGGGCGGAAGGCATGACGGTGGAGGATCCCGCAACGCTGCGCGAGACCTTCGCCAAAGCGCTCGCCGCCAATACCACGGTGGTAATCGACGTGAAGGCCGACAAGGATTGCCCGACGCCGGTCTACGACTTCAAGGCCGGAGCGCGGGCCTGGTCGTATCACGAGTGAACGGAGAACGGCCATGGCGAGGCTCCCCGATCCGACGGCGACGCTCACCGGCAAGGACCGCGCGATTTACGACGATATCCTGGCGCGGCGGCGGGCCAAGGGGGTCGACCATCTCGGCCCCTATATCCCTCTGCTCAATCATCCTCAACTCGCGCAGCTCATCGAGCAACTCGGCTATTATTACAAATATGAATTGGCGTTGCCGCGCGACGTCTATCAGTTCATCGTGCTGACGCTCGCCAAGCGCTCGGGCGTCGCCTTCGAGTGGGAAGACCATATCGCGGCGGCGCACGCCGCGGGCCTGCCGGACGATGTCATTGACGGCATCAAACGCGGAACCCGTTCCTTTCCCGCGCCCTTCGACATGGTGGACCAGATAGCCGACTACGCCTTAGGGTATCGCTCAATTCCGGCGGCCTTGCAGGACGAAGTCGTCGGCCGGTTCGGCCTGCACGGGCTGATCGAGATCGTGACGCTCTGCGGCTTCTATTCGATGATAGGCATGGTCAACGATTGCTTCGACGTGCCTCTACCGGGCCGGGAAGGACACTGACGTAGGCCGTCAACTGTTTTCCGCTTTGCTCTATCGCAGCGCCTTGGCGCGCGCCGTACGCGACCGCTGAGACTTCTGGGCTGGAGAGGATCTGTACTGGAGAAGACATGGACAATGCGCTCTACAAATACTCGCCGATCACCACCCGGCCTAAGCTGACCTGGCCCAACGGCGCCCGCATTGCGTTTTACATTGGCTTGAACATCGAGCACTTCGAAGTCGACAAGCCTTCGACCAGCATTTTTGGCGGCACGGCAGGGCTGGTTCCCGATCCGCTCAATTTCGGCTGGCGCGACTACGGCGTGCGTGTCGGTATCTGGCGCATGATCGAGGCCCTGGATAATTGCAAGATGCGCGCGTCGGTCCTGCTGAATTCGGATTGCTGCGCGCGTTACCCGCAGATTATCGAGGCCGGCAAAAAGCGAAACTGGGCGTGGCTCGCGCATGGAAAGAACAACTCGACTTTCCAGACCGGGATGAAGATCGACGATGAGCGCAAGTATCTTGCGGAGGCCGTGGAAAAACTTTCCTCGGCGACCGGTCATAAAATCAAAGGCTGGCTCGGACCGGCGCTCTCCGAGACTTTCGAAACGCCGCTTCTCCTGAAAGAGCTCGGCCTGAGTTACGTGCTGGACTGGTGCGCGGACGATCAGCCGTTTCCTTTGACCGTACCGGGAATGATCTCGGTGCCC
>CAVZSB010000039.1:0-53470 GCA_963777635.1 uncultured Alphaproteobacteria bacterium | reverse complement strand
GCGCGCGCGTGGAGCTTGAATGCGTCGCCTATGCCGGGAAGACGTGAGAGTACTGCCAGCGTAACACGCCGCCCAGCGTTGCGCTCCGCGCGTCAAACTAACGGCCGCGCCAGGGTGTCGGCCCGCGAGCGAAAGATGTGCGACGCCGCTGCTGCGAAGGCGCACAGCATCGGAATTTCCACGATCGCACCGAGTAGCGAGAAAAACAGCTGATTGGCGTTGCCCAGGCCTCCGCTCAGGAGCGCCCAGTAAAGCAAACCGCCCAGAATCGTGCCCGGCACCGCCACACAGACGAAGATGAAGGCCACGCGCCACGAGCTGCCCTTGGTGTCGCGCCGCGCGTTGCTCCAGGTCGCGCCCGGCGCATCGACCGCGATGGCCGGAAACAGGATGACGCGCCGAACCGTAACAACGAGGACAACGATGAACAGCGCGAGTTCGACGAAGCCCAGCAGAGCTTCGACACCGGTTTCCTCCGGCGACTTCCGCATGAAGCTCTGGATAAGGCTTGGGAGAGACCACAAGATTTTGATCAATATGGCAAAGCCGACAAAGCGCACATAACGCGCGCTGAACGGATCGAGCGGATAACGGCCCGTCACTTCGCCGAGCAGCACATAGCGGTGCACCGCGATGGCGAGCGGAGCAAGCAGCAGGCCCTGCACGATGCCCGTAACGATCGAGTAAACCGGCAGCCAAGGGCTCTCGGCGAGCGCATACGGGTCGGAAATGATCCAGAAGCTTGCCAGCGCCATCAGGATCACGATCACGAAGGCGGTGCCGGCGACGAGCGGCATGGCGCCGATCGCGCGGAAGGCGTCCTCCCAGGCCATCACCGCCGTGCCGATGATCGGCGGCTTTGTTTGCGCCATGATCGTTTGCGCCATGATCGCCTCCCTCCCCCTCCGAAACCACCGCGCAGCTGCGCTGTCATCTTGCCGCCGGCCGTGCCGCGCGCGCGGCCGTTTCTCTCATCCCATCATGACGGTTGGGCCACCTGCCGCAAGACGGCGCGAGCGGAGCAGCAAAGATGGCGACGTCGATGCGGCCGCCGATGCAGAACCATAAAATCAGGAAAGCGTATTTCTGGACGAACGTGCCCGGCCACCGACGATGTCCTGAACATGCGCGGACCCTGCTGACGGTTTCACCGCGCCCGCCATCGGGCCGCGCCAGGCAGCGGGGTGGTGTCGGCTAAAGCTTAGCCCTCCTCCGCGTCCGCCTCAGCCGTTGCGGCCCTCCTTGGCCTGTCCGTCAAGAAAGTCCGACAGGCTTGAGCCGCTGCCCTTCGTCTTGCTCTTTCGCTTCGGCGTGGCCTGCGCTGGTTTGGGCGCGGCGGCGTCACGCTCGAGGCGGAGCGCCTTGAGCCGCTCGGTCTTCGCCCGCAGCGCTGCAGCGGTGGATTCGTATTCCGACGTCGCTTTCTTGGCGTCTTCCGCGCGCTGCAACTTGGCGAATTGAACGTAGGCTTCGTTCTTCCTGGATTTCTCCGCCATTCCACCATCCTTTGCGAATGAATTGTCGGGCCTTCAATGGCATATCAGTCGCGGGGTAGCTTGGCGAAGCTTAATCGGCCCGATGAGGCGGCCTCGTCGCGCATCTCGCCGTTCGGTGCAGCAGATGCTAGGCAGCAGAGATGTTAGAGTGTGCCGCGCCAGGGCAATCGTTTTTCGAGGCTGCAGACGTGAAGGAACGCCGCCTGCCGATCGTGCCGACGCTTGCGGCAGTGTACCGCGACTGGCGGCGCCTGCTGTTTCCGCTCCGCACGATCATCATCAGCGCATTCCTTATCGTGCTCGCGGTCGCCGTGGTGACGGAGCTGGTGCCGCATCGCCTCTGGGATCGGGAGCTGTCCGGCGCCGCGCTCGGCCTCGCGGAGGACGCGGTCCGGGCGTTCCTGCTCACACCGATCATCATCGCCATCAATCGCTTCATCGTCCTCGGCGAAGCCACGCCGCGCTACGGGCTCGATGTAAGCGAGCCGGCCTTTTGGCATCTTTTCGCCTGGCTGCTTGCTCTGAAGGTCATCGCCGGACTGCCATACGAACTGCTCGGCGTGCTGCAGGCGCGCGGCTTCTCGCTGTGGCCGACCACGCTCGTTCTTGCCATCGCGCTCATCGTCGCGGTCGCCGTGTCGCTGCGGCTGACCGTCCTGTTTCCGGCCATTGCCGTAGAGACGCCGGGCGCGACCGCGCCCAACGCGTTCGCCGACACCAAGGGACAGGCGCTGCGGCTGCTCGCGATCTTTTTCCTGGCGTTGCTGCCGTGGTTCGCGGTCGTCGTGGGCGCTGTCATTTTGCTCGGGCCCGGCGTGGGCACCACCGGCTCGGCGCCGGCGATGGTCGCCCTGGTGGTGGGCGGCGTCGTGCAGACCGCCGTCATTTCGCTCTCGGCCGTCATCGCGTCGCACGCATTCATGTTCCTTGCCGCCCATGTCAAAAGCGCTGCGCACTGAAGTCTCGAATTCCGCGGAGCAAGAAAGCCCGATGATCACCCTCTATTCCTACCCTTCGCTGTTCGGCGTCGCCGACAACAACGGCTACGGGCTCAAGGTCTTCGCCTTCATGCGGCTCGCCGGCGTGCCGTTCACCCACGAGCACATCTTCGACGCCTCGGCGGCGCCGCGGGGGCAGCTTCCCTACATTGTCGACGACGGCGAAACGATCGGCGACAGCGAAACCATCGTCGCCCATCTCATCGCCAAATACCGGCTGGACATCGACCAGGCGCTCGTCGCGCGGCAACGCGACGTGAGCCTGCTCATCACCCGCATGCTCGACGATCTCTACTGGGTGATGTCGTATTCGCGCTGGAAGGATGAGCGCTATTGGCCTTCGTTTCGCGATGCGCTGATGCGCGAGCATCCGAGCCTCACCACGGAAGGCCTGCAAAAAGCGCGGGAGTTCAATTTTCAACGTTACCATTTCCAGGGCATCGGCCGCTACGCGCCGGAGGCGGCTTACGCGCGCGGCCTTGCCGATCTGAAGGTCCTGACCGATCTCATTCCGGCCGGTGCGTATGTGCACGGACAACAGCCGACCAGCGTCGACGCCGGCATCTACGGCTTTATCGCCAACATCTATTTCTACGCAATCGAGACGCCGCTGAAGCAATTCGTGCTGTCGCAGCAAAACCTGGTGCGCCACTGCACGGCGATCCACGAAAGGGTGACACAAGCGTAGGATACGAATGGCTCCGTTCAGCGCCTATCTTCTCCGTCTCGTGGGGAAGATCCAAAGGCGCCCAGCACGAGGATAACGTCCATGCACCGTCGGATTCTCGCCGCAGCGCTCTTTCTCATCGCGGTCATCGCCGCGTCTGGCCAAACCAACGCCGAGGAAATCCACGCTCCAGCGATGCCGTTGTTGTCGACCGGCACGACGATCCTCGGCGAGCCCCTGCACTACCCGACGGGCGGCCCAGCGCACATAACCGCCGAGATCGTCACGCTTGAGCCGGGCGGGAAGACCATCCTGCATCGGCACGGCGTTCCGATGTTCGCCTACATCCTCGAGGGCGAACTCACCGTCGACTATGGCGACCGCGGCAAGCGCACTTATCGCAAGGGCGATGCATTCATGGAAACGATGGACGTGCCGCATTTCGGCACCGATGTTGGCAGCACTCCGGTGCGCATCCTGACCGTCTTCATGGGCGCGGAAGGCGCGCCCGCGGATGTGATTCCAGCGAAGCCTTGAGCTGCGCGCCGCCCACTATTGCCGGCTTCAGCAGCGGATTACCCGCTCAAGCGCGGCATTGGGCAGAGCTTCCCACACCTGCGGCGAATTGCGCTGCCGCGCCGATTGATGCAGATCAAATCTGGATGGTGCGATAAGAGCTTGTTATTATCAGTTTAATGCCGCACGCGCCGGCAGACCCGAGGGAACGAAATGCCTGTGAAATCACGATTGCTGAAACTGACAAGCCTGACGTGCGTCGTTGCGGCCGCGGGGCTGTTTCTTGCCGCCGCATTGCCGGTGAAGGCCGAAGAGCCGATCAAGATCGGGTTCGGCATGTCGCTCACCGGACCGCTTGCCGCCAACGGCAAGATGTCGCTCGTCGCGATGCAGATCTGGGAGGCTGACGTCAATGCGCATGGCGGCCTCCTTGGGCGCCCGGTCAAGCTCGTTTATTACGACGATCAAAGCAAGCCGGCGGAAGTTCCGGCGATTTATTCGAAGCTTCTCGACGTCGACAAGGTCGATCTGATCGTCTCTGGCTATGCTTCGACCCAGGTCGCCGCCGCCATGCCGGTCGCGATCGAGCGAAAAAAGCTTTTCGTGAGCCTGTTCGGCACCGGCATCAACAACGCGTTCAAATACGACAGATATTTCGCGATGATCCCGAACGGTCCGACCCCGAAGCCGGCCTTCACCCGCGGCTTCTTCAAGGTGGCCGAAGCGCAAAAGCCGAAGCCCGAGACTGTCGCGCTCGCTTATGCGGATGCTGAGTTCGGACAGAATGCCTGCGAGGGCGCGCGCGAGAACGCCAAGGCGTCGGGGTTCAACGTCGTCTACGACAAGAGCTACCCGCCATCGACCGTCGACTTCACGCCGATCGTTCGCGCGATCCAGGCAAGGAACCCCGACTTGCTGGTGATCTGCTCCTATCCGCTGGACACCGTCGGCATGGTCAAGACGATCCATGAACTCGGTTTCAAGCCGAAGATGTGGGGCGGGGCTATGGTCGGCCTGCAAGCCACGGCATTCAAAACCCAGCTCGGGCCGCTGCTCAACGGCATCGTCAATTTCGAAACCTGGTTGCCGGTCAAATCGATGGATTTCCCCGGCGCGATGGAGCTTCTGAAGAAATATCAGGAGCGCGCTGCGGCCGCCGGCACCGATCCCCTCGGCTACTACATGCCGGTATGGGCCTATGCCGATCTGCAGGTGCTCGGCCAGGCGATCGCCGCAACCAAGAGCCTCAACGACGACGTCCTCGCCAAATACATGCACGAGGCGACGTTCAAGACCGTGGTCGGCGACGTCAAATTCGGGCCGCTCGGGGAATGGGCGGAGGAACGGACACTGGCCGCCCAGTTCCAGAACATCAAGGGCAACAGCGTCGACGACTTCCGCGATACCAAGACGGAGGTGATCGTTTATCCGCCACAGTTCAAAAGCGGCGACGTAATCTATCCCTACGAGAATGCGATCGTGAAGTAACAGTGGTGCCGCGTTCGCTCAGATCGCGGCATCACCTACCGTTCAAACATATTTTTCATGCCGCTCGAGCAATTCAACCGAGATGCCCTGCGGCCCGCGCAGAAAGCAGACCCGCAGTCCGGGACGGACGGTGCGCGGCTCCATCGTGAATTCCGCGCCCTTGCCTTTCAGCTCCGCCGCTACCGCGTCGATGCCGCTGACGGCGAGCCCGAAATGATCGAGTCCCTGGTAGGGCGTCACCGGCGGCGCATGCACGCCGTCGCCCGGTGCGACCGGCATGATGAAGACATTGGCGCCACCGAGTTTCAGATCGATACGCGGCTTGCCTTGCGCCATGGAACGGATCACCTGTGCGCCCAGCATTTGCTCGAACCATACGGCGGTCGCCTCAGGATCGGGGCTCCGCAGGTGGATGTGGTCCCAGGTGAGGTGGGGCGTCTGGTTCGGCATCGGGTGCTCCGCAGACTACTTTCCAGCCGCCTTGCGCAGCGCCGCGTTGATGCGATCCTGCCAGCCGGGGCCTTCTTCCTGAAAAAAATCGAGCACGTCGCGATCGATGCGCAGCGACACTGTTTCCTTGACGCCCGGCGGCGACGGCGGCGGTTTCAGTGGCCCTTCAACGGGCTTGGTCGTCGCCGCCTTGAATGCCTTCTCGGCTGCCGTGCGCGGATCGTATGTTGGTCGCCGTGCCATGCGGGACTTATAGCAGAGGCAGGCACAACTCCGTGAAACGAAATGCGCGGCCCCTGAGCTCCCCTGTGGGAAGCGGGGAAGATGGAGACACGCCACACATTCGCTTTCAACGCGCCGCATGGGAAAGGCCTGTGCGTGCGTAGCACTTGCCCTCGGCGCACAGCCCGATATAACGCGCAGCCCATGCGATGTTCCGCAGGTGGCCTCGAATTGGTTATGTAGGCAGAATGGGAAAGTCGACGCGCCCCCCCATCTTGGCTGCCGGCGGTATCGTCATCCGCAACGGCGCGAAGCCTTTGGTCGCCGTGGTCCAGCGGCGGCGGGACAACGCCTGGGTACTGCCCAAGGGCAAGCTCAAGCCGAATGAGAAGCCGATTGCCGGCGCCAGGCGCGAGGCGGTCGAGGAAACCGGATCTTCCGTGCGCGTGTACGAATATCTCGGTGTGATCTCATATGTGGGCGGCAGCGGACCGAAGATCGCCCACTTCTGGCGCATGCAGGCGATCGGCGCCCCGCTTGGCAAGCCGAGCGACGACATCAAAGCGGTTGAATGGTTGCCGTTATCCGCGGCCATCGAGCGATTGAATCTGGCGCACGAGCAATCCTTCCTGCGCAATGTCGGCCGCAAGGCGCTGAAAAAATCGCTCAGGAAAGCCCGCAGCAAGCCTCGGTCGGAGGAAGTCGCGTTGGCCGCCGACGACGTCGTAGCTGCTATCAAGGAGAAGGCGCCGGCACCGGCCGACAAGACGTCGCCGATCACGCCGCCAAACACGACGGCGCCGCATCGTACCAAGCTCGCGAAGCCGCAACCGCGCTGGCACGTTCTTCGGCGGCTGACCAAACGGTGGCAATCTGCAGTCGGGCGGACGGGCTGACGGCCAAAGCCGGCGGCCGGGCCGCGGCTCTGTCATATTGCCGACACGCGGGCCATCTGAAATCGTGGCAAGATGCTGGTGTTAGTCGTTCGCTTCGAGCGCGCGATTTCGCGCCCCTGAGGCCTTTATGTCCGCCAAGCGCTATCGCTTTGTGCCTTCCGGCGGTGGCCGGAACTACGACTGGACGCGGGATCATACCTTCGTCAAAGTCGCGGCCGCCGACTCCGGTGGCGCCTACGCGCTGATGGAAGACAATCTCAAGCGCGAGTTCGCGCTGGGATTGCACCTGCACCGCCAACATGCCGAGACCTTTTACATCCTCGACGGCCCGGTGAATTTCCACATCGATGGCGACTGGATGGAAGCGGCCTCCGGCACCTGTGTGCACATCCCGCCCGGCGTGCCGCACGCACTCGATCTGCCGGCTGGCGGCACCGGGCGCTGTCTGATGATCTTTCAGCCGGCGGGCTTCGATCAATTCCTCGAAGAGCTTGCGAGGTTGAGCGGTGCGCAACTGGCCGATGACAAGCTGATGGCCGCGTTGAACGAGAAATACGACATCATCAATCTCGGCGGCGTGCCGCCGCGTGCGTGATGGACGATAGCCTCGCGCAGCGACGCGAGAGGCGGCGATGATTGGTCAAGAGTTGATCGAAGGCGGGCGGCTAGACGCCATCGCGCGGCTTTTCGCAGATGTGCGCGCAACCTATCTACACGTCCACTTTGCAGCGCCCGGCTGCTACGCTGCCCGTATCGAGCGGGCGTGACGGTTTCGGAGAGCGTCTCCCTTGGGTGTGTACTCATAAATGTCCCACATCCAATGTCGGCTATTAGTGCAGGAGGAGACATCGCCCCAACACTTCGACAAGTCGCCGCATGCGCCGGGGCGGACATTGATTGGCCACGTAATAGGGATAGGGTGCCTATCGCTGCTCGATGGACTTTGCCACGTGTTCGCCGGAAAATCGAAGCACGCTTGAAACCCCCGTTTTTACCCAATGGCCATCCATGGTCGAGAAACAAGACGCGGGTAAGGACCAGTCAAGTCGTCGCGATGCCGCCCTGAGAGCCGAGGAAGGCGTTTCGGTTGAGCGGGCGACCGAATCTGTTCAGACGGCACCAGCCAAACCGGCCAATCATCGGCCTGTATTGCAACGAAGGTTGGTGATGGGAGTGCTGGCCGCTTTGGTGCTGGCGGGCATCTTGATATTCGGCGTCCCCTGGATCCGACTGACGCTCAACACCGTCTCGACCGATGACGCCTATGTGAACGGGCATGTCACGTTCGTTGCCGCTCGCGTCGGCGGCCAAATAGCCCGGGTTCTCGTCGATGATAACAACCGTGTCCACAAGGGCGAAATTCTCGCCCAGTTGGACCGGGAGCCGTATGAAGTTGCGGTTGCCGAAAAACGAGCGGCCGTCGAGACCGCAAAGGCGGATTTGCTGGCTGCCACGGCTACGGTGCGTGGGCTCGAAGCACAAGCCAGAAGCTTACGTTGGAAATTGCAGTACGCCATGGAGGATGTCCAAAACCGGGTGGCCCTGCTACACGCCCGCGTTGCCGCCCTCGATAAGAGCAACGCTACGCTCAAGCTGGCGCAAACTGAATTCGCACGCGCGAAGCAATTGTTGCCGACTGGAGCAACAAGCCAGGAGGAATATGATCGACGGCAAGCGGCCCTATCGGCGGCGCAGGCCGAAGTGGCGCAAGCGTTGGCCGAGGTCCGTCAAATCCGTGTCTCTTTGGGCTTGCCGGCGCAGCCGGAAGGCGGAGATCTCGGTGAGGTGCCACCCGATCTCGATCAGACTTTTTCCTCCGTCCGGGAGGCGCAGGCAGCTCTCATTCAGACCGCGGCGCAGCTCGGCGTTGTCCATTCGTATGAACAACTCCCGAAACAGATGCTCGAGCAGTTCGAAAGCCTGGATCACGGCGATGTCGACCGTACGCTTGCCGGACTGACCGCAAACGCACCGGCCGTCAAGCAGGCAGAAGCCAAACTCGATGCCGCCAACCGTGATCTCGATCAGGCCGAGCTTAACCTTAGCTACTGTGACATCGTCGCTGAGATTGATGGAGTTGTAACGCGCCGAAATGTCAATCCAGGCAATAATGTGCAGGTTGGGCAGAGTTTGATGGCAATCCGCTCACTCCGCGACATCTGGGTCGATGCCAATTTCAAGGAGACGCAGCTGCGCGATTTGCGCATCGGCCAGGCTGTCGATCTGTATGTCGACATGTACGGGAGACGACACGTATTCAAAGGTCGGGTCTCCGGGTTTACGATGGGAACCGGATCGACGCTGGCGTTGCTGCCACCTGAGAATGCCACGGGCAATTTCGTCAAAGTGGTACAGCGACTACCGGTCCGAATCGACCTCGAAGGATACGACCCGAACGAAAATACGCTGTTCATCGGCACTTCCGTTGTTCCATACGTCTACTTGAACAAGCCGCTTACCGGGCCCGATGCCGGCAAATTTCTACAAACATACATGCCTCGGTTGCCAACGGTTGGTCCGCGCCAGAGCTCGGTTGGTGCCGACAAATGACGGACGCGGCTCTTTCACCCTCGAGGGCTTCCGCGGCCGCGAATCCGTGGCTGGTGGCCGCCGTGGTCGTGGTGCCGACCTTCATGGAGGTGCTCGATACCACCATCGCGGTGGTGGCGCTCCGCTATATCGCCGGCGGTCTGTCGGCAACGGTCGAGGACGGCGAATGGGTGCTCACCAGCTACCTTGCAGCCAACGCCATCATACTGCCAATCACCGGGTGGTTGAGCGCGCATCTGGGTCGCCGCAACTACTTCCTCATATCGATTGCTGTTTTTACTCTCAGTTCCGGATTGTGTGGAATGGCGGGCAGTCTCGGTCAGCTCATCCTGTTCCGCATCATTCAGGGTCTGGCGGGTGGCGGTCTGCAGCCCAGCAGCCAGGCCGTTCTGCTGGACGCCTTCCCGCGGGAAAAGCAGGGCGTGGCGATGACGCTGTTCGGCCTCGCGGCCCTGCTCGCGCCGGTCGTCGGTCCGACACTCGGTGGCTGGCTGACGGACCAGTACCAGTGGCGATGGGTCTTTTTCATCAATGTGCCTGTCGGTCTTCTGGCACTCGGCGGATGTTATGCCGTTCTCCGCGACCCGGAATATCTCGTGAAAGAGCGAACGGAGCTGAGGAGACGGCCGTTCCATTTCGACTCGATCGGTTTATCGCTGCTGGTCATCGTCATGGTCTGTTGGGAGGTGGTGCTCAGCAAGGGCCAGCAATGGGACTGGTTCGGCGATCCGTTCTGGCGTGTACAGACATTGGCGATTCTCTGTGCGACCGGCCTGATTGGGTTGATCTTCTGGGAGTTGCGCAGCCCAAATCCGGTGGTCAATTTTCGACCGTTGCGCGAACGTAACTTCGCAGCGTGCTGCATCATCATCTTTTTCGCCTATGCCGTCCTCTACGGCGCCAGCACTTCCTTGCCGGGCTTACTCCAATCGTTGTTTGGTTACAGCGCCTTGGCCGCAGGGCTCGTTATGTCGCCGGCCGGATTCTTCGCTGTGCTGGCAATGCCGGTCGTCAGCCGATTGCTCGGCCGACAGATGGATGCCAGATGGTTGATCGCCGCGGGATTGCTGCTTATCGCCATCAGCAACTATTGGATGTCGCAGATGAACCTCGATATCAGTCCGGATCAAGTCATCTGGCCTCGGGCCGGCTTGGTCGTCGGACTGGCGATCGTTTTTGCGCCGGTGAACGTGGCTGCCTATCTTTACACTCCTCCCTTGTTGCGCGGGGCGGCCGTGGGCTTATTGAGCCTTCTGCGCAACGAAGGAGGCAGCGTTGGAACGTCGATGGCCCAGACCTTGCAAGAAAGGCGGGATCAATTCCATACGCTGCGGCTAGGCGAGTCCCTCGATCCTTTTAATCCGGCTGTACATTCTTTTCTTGAACAGGCTCAAGCGCGTTTCCTCCAGCAGACCGGCGATCCGGTTGCCGCGCAGCAACTGGCGTGGCAGGCGCTGGAGAACCTGCGCCACCAGCAGGCATCGGCACTGGCGTATTTCGATGTCTTTTGGCTGTTGGCCGCGGTGATGCTCGTGCTCGTGCCTGTGGTGCTACTGATGAAACGTTCGGTGGCCGAGAAAGGTGCGCATGTCGGTGGCGAATGAACCAAATATTTTGTCCGCCCGGCGCGCCGCATTAACCGCGCGGTTGATGTGAGTCTCGCCACATCTGCCGATCCAGCTGACGTCGGTTCGTAGCCCTTATCGGACATGGCGCGATGTCCGATTTCATCCAGCAATGCGCTGCAAAACGGACGCCGGATGGCGGCTATCGGCTGACACGATTTATGAGTGCACGCCTTACTCCAGCGCCTCGAACCGATAGTAACTGGCGAACCGCAGCAATGGCTCGTCAGTCAGCGTGAACAATTGCGCGTCGGAACTCGCATGGTGGCTGATGGCGTGCCAACAAGGCGCGACGACGGTGTCGCCACGCCGCCAGGAGAAACGATTATCGCCGATTGTCGTTTCGCCGCTGCCTTCGGTAATGTGGAAGATGGTATTGGCAGTGGTGCGGTAGCGCCTCGTCCTGGTGCCTGAAGGTAGCCGTTCCATCGACAAACCCATCGGCGGCATATCCGGCGCGGCAAGCGTTATGCGCGGACCGTGAAACCCGTCGGTGTCCGCTTTCGCGGCATCGAGGCCGCGCGAGATGTCGTCGCGTGTGAAGCGGAACGGAGAACTCGTCGCCACGCGCTCGACCTTTTCATATTTCTGCGGGTATTCCTGAAAGAACATCGGCTCCAGCAATTGGGTCAGCGGCACGTCAAGGCCGTCGAACCAATACGCCGGCTCGGTGCCGTCATGGCCGTGGCCGTGCCAGGACCAGCCGGGCGTCAGCACCACATCGCCGGTCTCCATCGGCATTTTCTGGCCGTTGACGATTGAGAACGAACCCTTGCCATCGATGATGACGCGCAGCGCATGCGACGAGTGCCGGTGCGAGGGTGCGATCTCGCCGGGCAGGATCATCTGATAAGCGCAGACCAGCGTGCGGGTGGTTTCGAAATTGGTGCCGGGCGCCGGATTACGCATCACCAGGTTGCGGCGCTCGGCGAGCGAGACGTCGATCAGCCGGCCCGCCGCGTCGAGCCCGGCCTTGGCGTTCTCATATGTCCAGTGCGCCGGCCAAAAATCCGGCCGCGGCTCGCTCCACAGGATCGGCTTCTTGCGCGGAACCCAACCGGGCGTGAAATTAAGCGCGCCGGCGGCCTCGTAGAGTACTGGAAGTGTCGGGATATCGCGGCCCGAAAGGCCCGTCGCGGGGGCGGCGACAGCAGCTATTGTGGCGGTGGCAGACATTGGGTGTCTCCCTTTCGGTCAGGGCGCTTTAAAGTACGGCATTACTTCGCGGGCGAACAGCGTTATCGACTCTTCGGCCTTTTGCTGCGGGATCATGCCAAAATTCACCTGCAGCGAAGCGGATTCGAAGCCGCCGACCTCGGCATGATAGGCCGCGACGGCCTTGCGGATATCATCAGGCGTGCCGATCCAGGCGGCGCCCTTTTCGATCTGCGATTCGAACGTCTCCCTGGAAATTATCTCGATCATCTTCTGGTAATTCGGATAATCCGCCGACGAAACGCCGGACATCCAGTCCGACGCGGCATTGACGATCGACTTGAGATAAATGTTGAGCGGCTCGCGTGCGATTGCCGCGGCCTTCTCGCGGGTCTCGGCGCAGAACATGTGGAACGCCAGCATTACCCGGCCGCGCCCGCCATGGCCCGCCGCCGTCCAGGCATCGCGATAGATTTTCAGGAGTTCCGCCATGTGCACGCCGACCAGCGGGATGCCCATGATGCCGTGGCCAAGGCGGCCGGCATTTTCGAACGACTCCTTGGTCGACAGCGTCGCGATCCAGAACGGCGGGCGTGGTTTTTGTGTCGGCCGCGGCAGCGACGTTACGTTTTCGAAGCTGTGGAAGCGGCCTTGCACGGTGACATTCTCTTCCTCGAGCAAGCGGCGGATCTGCTCGAGGCCTTCGTCGAAGCGGGCGCGGCTCTCGTTCATCGAAATGCCGAAGCGGGCGAATTCGTGCGGCAGAAACGCCCGCGCGAACCCGATCTCCACACGCCCCTTTGAGATCGCGTCGACCATGCCGATCTGGCCGGCAAGTTTCAGCGGTTTGTTGAACACCGGCAGCACGGCGCCGGTTATCAGTCGCATCCGGCTCGTGATCGCGGCGGCAGCGCTCAAAAAGATCAGCGGGTCCGGGCTATAGCCGCCATACGAGTGAAAATAATGCTCGACCGTGCGCACGTTGGCGTAGCCAAGTTGCTCCGCCAGTTGCGTGAGTTTCAGCGCTTCGCCCCAATATTGCTCGGCCGATTTCTGATCGGGGCCGACTGAGGGGAAAAACTGGACGCCGAACTCCACAGATCACCTCACCGCGCCGTTCGCAGGCGCACCGGTACGCGCATCTGACCGACCCCCTCGACGTAGCAATCCATCACGTCTCCCGGCACCACCGGGCCAACACCTTCCGGCGTGCCGGTCATGATGACGTCGCCCGGATACAGCGTGTAGGCGCCGGAGGCATATTCGATGAGCTGGTCAACGTCGAAAATGAGGGCGCGTGTGTTCGCGGATTGGCGCACCTCGCCGTTGACCTTCAGCCAGAAGTCGAGCGCATTCGGATCGGAAATTTCGTCGGCGGTGACGACCCATGGGCCAAGCACCGCGAAACTGTCGAACGACTTGCGCCAGCTCCGATCCTCGGCGCCGCGGATGGTCATGTCGAGCCCGATGGCGTAGCCGGCAACATATTCGCGCGCCTTCGAGCGCGGGATTTGAAACCCCGACTTGCCGATAACCACGGCCAGCTCGACCTCGTGATCCATCCGGCGGTCCGCCGCCGGCAGGCTGACGCCCTCGCTCGGACCGACCAACCCGGATGAGCTCTTGAGGAACAGGCCGTAATGCTCGATGGTCTTGACGTCGGAACCGAAGTTGATCCCCCGGTCGGCGATCGCCTCGGCCTGATGGGCGCGATAGTTGACCGGCGCCGCCATGAGCTTGCTGGGCGTCGCTACCGGGCTCTTCAACCTGACCTCGGACAGCGGCTTGCGCGGGCCCGCGTGCGATAGCCGTTCCAGTTCCGGGCGCAATGTGTCGAGATGAGCGAACAGCGGATCGCCGAACGGCAGCGGCCAACGCGGCATCGGCAGGCGCTCAACGGCGGCGCTGACATCGACGACCTCATCGCCCAGCACCACCCCCAGCCGGTCGTCATCAAAGCGACAAAGCCGCACGCGCCCTCCCCCTTTTGTATCGCCTAGTTATCCATTTCGCTCGATGGATCGCCCGCCCGGCCTTTGGACGAGTTGGCGGCAATCGAGGAAATCGTTTCAGTGCACTATATCCTACAGTTTGCGCACAAGCGAAGCCGGGTTATGTGTTGCAACACCGCTGCTCGGGAACAGAAGTCAAATCGGAGGCTGCCATGACGGCACTCTATGCGAACCTCGAAAAAGGCCGACCCTACATTCTAAGTGTTGTGCGCATCGTCGTCGCCCTGCTGTTCCTCGAACACGGTCTGCAGAAATTTTTGGGATTCCCTTCAGCGGGCCCTCCGATGACGCCGCTGCTCTATGTTCAGGGCGCGATCGAGATTGTCGGCGGCCTCCTTCTTCTGGTCGGCCTCTACTCGCGTGTGGTGGCCTTTATTCTCGCCGGCGACATGGCCGTCGCTTATTTCATGGCACATTTTCCCCGCTCGTTCTTTCCCGCGGTTAACGCCGGCGACGCATCGGTGCTGTATTGCTTCGTGTTTTTCTACATCGTATTCGCAGGCGGCGGGGCGTGGAGCGTCGATCGCGTGCTGCTGAAGCAGGACTAGCGTCTCACGCTCCGGCTGCGAGCATCGGCCCACACCTTGATTTGAAACGAGGATGATCTAGAATTTTTCCATAACCAAATCACCGGGAGGTCTATTATGAGCCGATTTTTCGCAGCCGCGGTCGTCGCGCTGGCGATCGTTTCCGCGGCGTCAACGTCTGCATCGGCATTTCATTGCGTTGCCCGCAGCGGCAATGGAGCAATGGGCTGGGCCAACCGGATCTTGCTTATCAGGGCCCAGGCGGTCGCCATGCGCGCGTGTATCGTTGCCGGTGGAAATCTCCACGGGCACTTTTGCCACATCGTCTATTGCCGATGAAATGAACTCAAACCGACACCGCGCCAAATCCTGCTGGCGTTAGAAACAGACTACCTGGTCGCCCTCCGCGAAGCGCGGTAAAGGCGCCGCCGCGGATCCATGCAGAGCAAACTGCTCAGCAATATTTCTTGAAACGCCCCTTCCAGTTCGGCGCATTGGTCGCCGGAAGCGTGTAGCTTTTGGCTTCGATCGGTGTCACCCCCGATAATGACTATTTGGCCGGCGCGGCGCCAGGTCCGAGATTTGCAAAACACGCTGGGTTTCGGCATCCGCGTCTGCCGTCACAATCCGGCCGTCACAATAGCGTCACCCAACGCCATAAGGTGTTGCGCAACTCGGCTGATCCCTCCCATGAACTTCTCCCAAAGATTCACCTTTCTGTTCTCGGCTCCGACATTCGATTCCGAAGACCTCGAAGGTCTGCGCATTCAGCAGATCATCGCGGCCATCGACCGGCTTGGCTTCCAGGTCGTCAGAGCCCGTCGAATTGAAGATGCCGAAATGGCGGTGCAAACCGACGCCGCCATCGGTTGTCTCGTCGTCGATTGGGGGAAAAAGGGGCTCGAGGGCAAGACGGCGTCGCTGATCAATCTCATGCGACAGCGCGGTCTCGAAATGCCGATCGTCCTGCTGGTGCGCCGAAAGCGATTCGAAGACGTACCTGTCGAGGTTCTCGATTTCATCGACGGTTACGTTTTCCTTGCCGAGGAGACGCCCGAGTTCATCGCCAGGAACCTCGTCAGCCGGCTGACGCAATATGCCGAAACGCTGAAGACGCCGTTTTTTGGCGTTTTGGTCGATTACGCGCAAAAGGGCAATCAGTTGTGGACCTGCCCGGGGCACAATGGCGGCATATTCTACAGCCGCAGTCCGATCGGCCGGATCTTCAAGGAACACCTCGGCGAGGCGGTGTTTCGGGACGATCTCGACAATTCAATTCTCGAGCTCGGCGATCTTCTCACCCATGAGGGCCCCGCCCTTCAGGCGCAGAAAGAGGCCGCCGCGATATTCGGCGCGGAACGAACCTACTTCGTTCTCAACGGAACCTCCGCGTCCAATAAGATCGTATTGTCGGCTCTGATCGCCGATGGCGACCTCGTTCTCTTCGACCGCAACAATCACAAGGCGGCGCACCATGGCGCTTTGTTGATGACCGGCGGCATTCCGATTTACCTGCCGACCGACAGAAACGCATACGGCCTGATCGGTCCGATCCGGCCCGCCGCCCTCGAAGAGGGCGCAATTCGCGAGGCCATCCGAACCAATCCTCTTGTCAAAGATCCGGACACCTGGCGGCGCCAGCGGCCGTTCCGCGCCGCGGTGATCGAGCAATGCACGTACGATGGAACGATCTACAACGCGCAATACATTCTCGAACGCATCGGGCCGCTCTGCGATTATATTGTGTTCGACGAGGCGTGGGCGGGGTTCATGAAGTTTCACCCGATATATGCCGGCCGCTTTGCCATGGGACTGCGCAATCTAGACGAAAACGCGCCCGGCATTATCGCGACACAGTCGACCCACAAGCAGCTTGCGAGCTTTTCACAGGCTTCACAGATTCATGTGAAAGACCGGCATATTCGCGGGCAGCGGCGTCGCGTCGAACATCGGCGCTTCAACGAGAGCTTCTTGCAGCACGCGTCGACCTCGCCGTTCTATCCGCTGTTCGCCTCGCTCGATGTCGGGGCCCAGATGATGAAGGGACGCTCCGGCGAAGTCCTGTGGGACGACACGATACGGCTCGGTATCGAATTGCGAAAGAAACTGCGGGCGGTCCAACGCGAGTTCGAACGCAAGGAGGCGGACCCCGCGCGTCGCTGGTTCTTCGATCCTTTCGTGCCGGATCTCGTCCGGTTGCCCGATACCGCGCATGAGGGGGGCGTGCACGAAGTGGCTTGGGAAAGTCTCGCCACCGACGCGCTCGCGACGCACGCGCACTTCTGGGATTTCTCGCCAGGCGCTTCCTGGCACGGATTCAAACATACCATCCCGGGCTTTGCGATAACGGATCCGAACAAACTGACGCTGCTGACGCCGGGGTTCAACCGAACTACCGGCGAATACGAGGCGCACGGCATTCCGGCGCCGGTCGTCGCGCAATACCTGCGCGAGAATCGGGTCGTACCGGAGAAGAACGATCTGAATTCGTTGCTGTTTCTGCTTACGCCGGGTGTCGAGGCGAGCAAGGCAGGAACGCTGGTCAGCACGCTGGTCGCCTTTAAACGCCTGCACGACGATAACGCCCTGCTCGATCATGCGATTCCGGAATTCGTAGCGGTCCGGCCGCAACGCTATCGTGGTGTGCGCCTCCGCGATCTGTGCGCGGAGATGCACTCGTTCTTTCGCGCGGAAAATATCAGCGCCTTGCAGAAGGCGCAGTTCACTTCCGAGCATCTTCCGGAGCCCGCGATGTCGCCGGCGGAGGCCGCCCGTCATCTGGTACGCAACAATGTCGAATACCTGCCGATCGACGAGATCGGAGGACGCGTCGCGGCGACGCTTTTCGTCGTGTACCCGCCTGGAATAGCAACCATCGTCCCGGGCGAACGTCTTGGCAAGCAAACGTCTCCCATGATCGACTACCTCAAGGCATTCGAGCGCAGCAGCAATCTATTTCCGGGCTTTGAAACCGAGATACAGGGAGTCTATCGCGAGGTCGATGCCGCCGGAAAGACCCGCTTCCACACCTATGTCGTGCGTGAATGACGATGCCCGACACGACCGGGTCACAACCGATATCCGCTGGGCGACATTCCATGATTGCGAATGACGCATCGGTGACGCTCCGCGCGTCTCGTGACGAGGACGTGGAGGCGATGCTCGCGATTTATCGACACCACATTGCCTATGGTGTCGAGCGTTCGTTCATGCACGACGACGAGGCGCTGCAGCCGGAAGACTTCAAGAGACGCCGGCGAAACATGCGGAAGCATCGCCTGCCTCACATCGTTGCTGAGCGCGGCGGCATGCTGGTCGGCTACGCCTATGCGGTGCTGTTTCGAAAAAGGCCGGCCTACCGTTTCACGTTGAAACACTCGATCTATGTCCATTCCGAGCACTTGCATTCCGGCATTGGCCGCAGGCTGTTGCCAGCCCTGATCGATGCTTGCGCCGCGGCTGGATACCGGCAGATGATTGGCTATATCGACTCCGCCAACACGCCATCAATCCAGCTGCACGAAGCCTGCGGGTTCGCAAAAGTCGGCTACCTCCCTTCGATCGGCTACAGGTTCGGACATTGGACCGACGTGGTGATGGTGCAACGATCGCTGGGTGCGGGAGGCACGACACCACCGGAGGTTTGGCCGGCTGCGTCGGCTGGTGACGAATTGGAGAATTCCGGCAAGGCGCCTTGACCCGAGATCAGGGCATTCAATGCGCCACCAAAAAGCCAGAGCGCCAACCGACTCAAATCTAAATCGAGCGCGCTCTAGGCGAAGAGAGACGGCGCCGCAAAAACGGCACCACGAACAATGCCGCCACCGGCAGGTGCAGCAGGATTCCGCACAGCGCAATCAGCCCGACTTCGGCTCCGGTCAGCATGCCACGTTCGACTTCGAGCACGAGCACATAAATCGTGAACGGCAGAAACAGCACGATGGAGGTGACGAGACCCGGGTTGTAAATACGCAGCCGAATTGTGGTCACGACGTGGATGATGCCATTGATCAGGGTCAAGCCGACCCAGCCGAGACCGACCCAGCGTAGCGCCTCGGGAAATGCGACCGCGAGGCCGACCGGCAGCCAGACGTAGGCGATGTTGACCAGCGCGACACCGGAGATATTGACCGGCCAGTCGTCGTTGCCGCTGTGGAACATGTGAGCGTCGGTGAACTGGCGGAAGCCGCCCGGCCAGAGGTGCTCCTCGATCTGATGCACGAAGTAGATCACAAGGAGCGCCGCGAACAACGCGCGCTCACTGGTCGGATCATGCCGGAACACGGCGATCCAGGCGGCAATGCCGATCGCGCTGAGAGCGGGGAGAGCCTTCTGCCAATCGGCGGCAATGCGAGACAAAAGAGACATCGCACGGAATCCCTGTACTGGTTGGCGGACTTCTACCCCAGTTTTATTAAGAAATTGCTTGGCTGGGTGGGCGCCATCCTTGAGGTTCCGCGCATCGTGAAAATCGTCGGAGACGACCGGCCCCGCGCCAAAGTGGACGAGCGAAACCAGATTGATCAGTGCCTCGCCTGGCCCACGCCCCTGCCGGACTGGAGTGTCGTCGCCGGCGGCTCGCCAAAAGCCAGAATATAAGCATTTTCGAAACGGCCAAGGTCAGCGAACCCGCAGGCCAAGGCAGCCGCCACAACTGTGGTAGTAGTGTCCGGATCGAGCAACAGCTGGCGCGCGTGTCGTAGTCGCACCTGGTCCGCGAATTCCCTGAGCGAACAACCGCGAGCCCCCCTGAATGCCTGAGACAGGCAACGAACGCCCGCGCCACCCGCGTCGCGGAGATCTTCGAGGGTAATCGCCTGCCGGCAGTTTGCCTCGATGTATTCCTCCGCCCTGCGGACCTGCCATGTGCCCACGGCCGGCGGTGCCTGCTCCAACAAGTGGCTGTAATTGTTCCGATTGGCGTGAAGAAAACTCACTATGAGGGTCTGCTCGAATTCTGCCAATACGATTTTCGGGATGGGAGCGACAGACGCGTTCATCGTTTCGATCAGAAACAAGAAATGGCTCCGCAAAGCCCTAGCCGAGGGAAGCGCGTAATTCTGTGCCGGCTCAAATTTCAGGACGTCGTTACAGGACTCTCCAACTATCGCAGCCAGCTTGCCGGCCAGGCTCTCGGATTTTACGGTCAGGACCAAACGTTGAAATTTCGGATCGCTGACTATGTTTAAAGGTTCGCCTGGAGATATCACCACGCTGCGATCCTGACTGATCGCAACAGACGCTCCACCGGTACGAGCCTCGCCTTTTCCGCCAATCAAAAATATCTGCGCCGCGAGATCCGTCTCGGGGTACTGAAGACGCAAGCTGGCGCCGAATGACGCATAAACCAAACCAATATGCCGTAGCTGACGATGATTGACCGTTGTCCGAATTACTTGCTCGCCGTCCAAGAATTCCATGGCCGGTTTGGCGTAGGTCTGCGAAAGCGCCGCCTGCATTTCATCCGCGCTGGAGGTATTGACGAGCGGAAACCGGTCGAGCGGTTGCGTTGCGCCTGTCCTCATTTCCGTCTCCCACGCCCAGAACGCACCTGCGCCACAAATTCCAGGGGAGAATACCCGCGGAACTTCCTGAACGCGCCAAACAAGCCAAATGCGCTTACGCCGGTGACCTCCGCCAGCTCCTCTAGCGTAACGCCCCGCTCTGCGTTCGCTTCGATATATTCTTCAGCGAGCCGGACCTGACGCGGCGCGGCGTCGGGCACCTCCTCGTCAAGCAAATAACTGTAATTGTGCCGGTGGCCGCAAAGCATCAGCGTCATCAGGAACTGTTCGGTTTGCCGAACCCACCAGCTCGGAAATGGTGGGACTGCGTCGCTCAGCGTTGCGACAAGAAGCGGAACGTACTGTTGGAGCATTTTCGCCGCAGGATGTTTGAAGTTCTGCTCCGGGTCGATTCGCACCGGTTCGTTGATCGTTGCCCCGGTCATGGCTGTCAGCTTTTCCGCCAATGCTCTTTCACTGACTCGTAGCACGAAGTGCTCGTAATCGCCGCTTATCTGCGTCTGGTGGGGCAAGTCCGATGCAATCAACGCGCCGGCGCCCGCGGCCAATGCGGCAGAAGCCCGCCCACACGTGCTCCTTCCTCTGCCACGGATCGGGAAAAGCTGAGAAACCAAACCGGTCGCTGGGAATTCAAATGCCGCCGCAACGCCGAAGGTGGCATAGACTAGCGCGATACCTTGAAGCTGGCAGGCGTTGATGGTCGCGTTGAAGCCGTCAACACCGCCCGTGGGCATCAAAATCGGTTTGGCATACATCCGGGAGAAGCATCCTCGCGCTTCCTCAATGTCGTGGGAGCGAAGCAGCGGGAAGTTATCGAGGGGTCTCGTATTATCCACGATAATCGCATCCGGCGGTTCGATATCGGGAAACGCCACAACAGGGTAGTGGAAGAAGTTCGCCAGCCTGCGCTCGCGGAAATATCGGCAGGCTCTGCGCGCATTAGTTGCGGCACGCTGTCACGTTTCTCGACGGCCCAAAAGTGCAACCCCAGGGTTGTCCTCGCATTTCACATCCTTCGAATTGGCTCCCGAAAGGGACAATCCGGCCATTTTTGTCCAGGGCCAGACCTGGAAACACTCGGCGCCGGACCATTCCGCGGTCACGGCTGCGAATCCACCGGCTCGGTTTGTCACCGCGCCAGCGCGATACGCCGAAGTCTAGCAGGGTCCAGAATTGCCAACGAGCGATCGCTGATTTTGATCAGGCCGCTGCGTCGAAACTCCGACAGCACTTTGCTGACATGGACGGGAGTTAGTCCGGTCGCATCAGCGATATGGTGCTGACGCAGTGGAAAATCGATTTCCTTCGTCGTCTGATTCGCCATGCCGCGGCGCGAGAGCCGATCTTCCAGATTAAGGATCAATCGAGCGATCCGTTCCTCGGCAGTCCGGCGCCCGAGGTCGACGACAAGCTGATCGGCCCTGACCCTCTCCTCGATGAAGGCCTTTGAAAATTTCTCGAAAAGATCGGGGTGCTTTAACAGGCTTGCCTTCACGTCGGCCCGCTTGAAAGTGCGGTAATGCACGCTGGTGATGGCTTCGACCAGATAATCGGCGCGCGTATCGAACAGCAACGCCGTTGACACCATGTCGCCCGGCAGCAAGATCGATAGTATTTGCCGGGTACCGTTCGACAACCTGATGGCGGAAGCCGCCCATCCCTCGCAAATAAACGGCACCTCATCATATAGCTCGTGCTCGCGATAAACGACTCGCCGCGCCGGGACCACACGGATCACCGGTTCAGGCGCGAGCAAAGACATCGCCTGACAAAGATCGAATCCATTTGCCGCGCAGATATCGCAAGCTAGTTGCGGCCGAGGGGTGACGGGGTCGACGGTCACAAATCCGGGGCGAGCATTCATGGACGTCCAAATTCCCTGATGTACCGCTTTTTAATTGATCCACGCCACGCAGATCGCAGCAGCCAAACGGGACTTAACAGAATGAACGCCTTAGTGTCGCAAAACGGTGACAACGCACGCAACGCGAGTTGCTTCGATATTCAATGAATTGCGGGGGACAACTTCAAGGCCGTTCGGCTCATAATTGCGACAATCTTGTTAACATAGATGATGAAACTCAACGCTTGATTGTGCGTTTGTCCGGGCACACCGCACACCCGCCTCCCGGGTATTTGCACCAGCCGCGTGTCACCGTGCCAGTATCGCGCAAATCGGCGGCAACCATCCCGCAACGTTCGCCAGATATCTGCCTGTTCCTTCGGAGGCGGATCCGGCGCGATTGGGCGTAAGGAGGCGTGGAATCTCGTTCTCGCGCCGGGGATTTCGTGGGATGCTCGCGACGGTTTATGACTAGCCGCAAGACCTTGGCGGCAAGAACTTGGCGGCAAGAACTTGGCGGCAAGAACTTGGCGGCAAGAACTTGGCGGCAAGAACTTGGCGGCAAGAACTTGGCGGCAAGAACTTGGCGGCAAGAACTTGGTGGCAAGAACTTGGTGGCAAGAACTTGGTGGCAAGAACTTGGTGGCAAGAACTTGGCGCGGGAAACCTGACACCGGAAACTTAACACCAGAATTTGGCGAGAGAACTAATGGTACACGTCACGTATAAAATCGTCCGCCACGAGGACGGCTGGGCCTACACGGTCGATGGCGCGTTCTCGGAGAGTTTCCCAACGCATACGGAAGCTCTTAACGCCGCCCGGCGCGCGGCCGCCGAACAGCGCGTGCCCGGCCAGACCGAAGGCATCGAATACGAGGACGAGAACGGCAAGTGGCATCAGGAACTTTCGCGCGGCGATGACCGGCCCGAGACCGACGTCGAGGACTCCGCGTAGTCTCCCTCCATATCTAGGCGCGCTTAGAGCGCGACGTGTTGTCGCGAAGAAATGCCTGAAACCGCCTAGCGAAAATAGTGGCAGCGGTAGGGGCCAATTACGAAAGTGCGATAGCATTTCACGATGCCATGGCGGGTGTGGCGCTCGTAATACTGCGCCTGCTGCAATGGCGAGACTGCAGCCGCTGCTTTCTTGACGGCCGCGGCATCTGCCGGAGCGGCGATCGCGCTCTGACTGCAAACAAGCCCCAAACCGGCGGCGAACCCCAGAACGATCAGCAGATTTTCGCATGCCCTTCCTCCATCATGTCCCGAAGCCAACTATCCAGATAACATAAGGTTCCACAAGGCGTTGCGACACATAGACTTATGGCGTGGCGCGCCGAGCGTGGAAGGCAGTCAGCCCCTCAGTTCGGAAAATCGAAGATGTCACCGAAAGGGATGGCAGCGCCGGAATCTATTTCCCGAATCATCCCGGTTGCAGCCGACGGCGAGCCTGAACCGAGGCTCATCGGTACCTGCGGCGATATCAGGTTCTGGTAATTTTCCATGGCCCGGCTGCGCCGCCGAGCAGGCCAAAAGCCAGGAAAAGCAGAACGCGCGCAGGGTCCTTTAACATCAGAATACTCACGGATGCGGTGCGTTGTTGCGCACCTTGCCAAAATGATTGGACAAAAATAGCGCCATGGCGAGCACGCCCAGCAGTGTGGAAATCGAAACGCTGACAGGCGGCGGCAATGGCGGGAAGAAAACGCGCAGGAGCACGCCGCCGACGAGGAAGTTGAACCAGCCCCAGATCACGTTGACGATCGCGGAAGACTCGCCGACCCCGCTGGGGTTTGCGAACGGCGTTTGGAATTTGTTGCCACAGACACCTTGTACGAAATGCGGCACGCCGTTTGCGAGGAAGGCGCCGGCGATGAAATGTGCGAGATAGCCATACCAGGGCATGACGTGATCCTTTGTTGCCGTCCACGTTTTCTCGGTTCAGCCTGCGGCCATCAAGGCTGCGAGGCGGTTTGCCGCGGATGATAGAGACCCGCCAGCAGCACGGCGAGGATGCCGGTGAGGAAAATGCCGTCGAACGTCCCCGCACCGCCGATGGAGGCGACCGGCGCGCCGAGGCCGCGCACCTTGTCGAGGTTGGTGAGATCGGCGCCGATCAGCGTGCCCATGCTGCCGCCAATATATGCGAGCGGCGCGGCGTCGCGGCGCGAGAGCAGCAAGGCGACCACCGCCGTGACAATTGCGGGAAAGAACACCGGCACCGCGATGCCGATGCCGGCCACCGGGGTGGCGAGCCAGTGCAGCACTATGGCGACGATGGCGGCTGCGATCGCGCCTGGCACCCATAGCTGCCGGGTGACGAGGAGATAGACCGACATGATCGTTGGGATGACGGCGCCGCCGACATTAACGGCGACTACCGTACCGCGAAGGTTCTCGACCTGCGGCACCGTATATTCCATGCCGAAAAAATCGATCACGGTATCGGACTGGAGCGTTTCCGGTGGGAGAACCGCTATGGGAATATTGAAGTAGCTGCCGAGCAGCGTCGCAAACAGGAGAAGCATGGCTGTTCTCGGGCTCACCCCCAGGCTTACAAAGGCCTGCCGCAAAGCTCCAAGCACCACCATAGCAACGAGCATGACCAGAAAAATGCCGATCAGGATGGAAAAGAAACCGGGCGCGAGCGGCAGATAGTGGAATTGACTCATGTGCATTGGCGCGGCTCCAAAATATTGGCTAACACGCTAATTCAGCAGGCCTAAAATTTCCAGGGACAGGCGCGCAGCGAGCAGATGCCACAGATGACGGAAGCCGCGCCGGTGGGTGACGTGCAACTGCCGCGATGGGTGCCGGCGCTGTTGAGCTTCGTCGCCGGCTACATAGACAGTTACACATTTCTTGCCCTGTTTGGGCTTTTCGTCGCGCAGGTGACCGGCAGTTTCGTTACCGCCGGCGCAGAGCTCGTCACCCACGATGTCGGCATTGCCGGCAAGGTTATCGCCGTTATCGCTTTTCTGTTAGCGGCCGCGCTGACTGCCGGACTGATCGGTATGGCCCGCGAGCGGGGCCGCGACGCGCTGCCTTGGATGCTGGCCTTCGAGACCGTGCTGATTGCCGGCTTCTGCTTTCTGATGCTGGCCGGACCGCCTGCCGCCCGCGCCGACGACTGGCGCGCTGTCTTGGCGGGCCTGTTCGGCGCTGCAGCTATGGGCACACAGAGCGTGATCGTACGGCTCCTGATGCGCGGGATCCCGCAGACCAACGTAATGACCGGCAACATGACGCAGTTCGGCATCGAATTGACCGAACTCTTCCTGGCGTGGCGGCTGCGGGCGCGCGCCCCCGCGGATCCGGAGAACGCTCGCAAGTTCGAAGACGTGTGCAAGCGGCTGTCCATCGTTGTCGCGATCGCGACCGGATTCATTCTCGGGGCCGTCAGCGGCGCGGTGGCCTATTCCAGGATCGGATTGCCCGGTGCGACCGTTGCCGTCGTGATGGTCGGCGCGCTCACACTTTGGGCGCTCTGGCGCGGACGGCATAGTTGAGTATGGTGCCGACACGAGAAATTGGAGCAAGCTATGCCGGAGCGTCCTGAGGCGATCGTCGCGGGCAAGAAACGCCCGTTTACGGGAGCGGAATTCCTGGAATCCCTTCGCGACGGCCGCGAAATCTACATCTATGGCGAACGAGTAAAGGACGTCACCACGCATCCCGCGTTCCGCAATTCGGCGGCTTCGGTCGCGCTGCTCTACGATGCCCTGCACGCCAAGGAGATGAAGGATGTACTGACGGGGCCGACCGACACCGGCTCCGGAGGCTATACTCACAAGTTCTTCAAGGTGGCGCGCACCGCCGCCGAAGTCGTCGCGCAGCGTGACGCCATCGCCGCCTGGGCGCGCGTTACCTACGGATGGCTGGGCCGCAGCCCGGATTACAAGGCGGCCTTCCTCAACACGCTTGGCGCCAACGCCGAGTTCTATGGCAAGTTCGCCGACAACGCGCGCGCCTGGTACAAACGTGGCCAGGAGGCGGTGCTGTTTCTCAATCACGCGCTGGTGAATCCACCGATCGACCGCGACAAGCCGGTCGAGCAGGTCAAGGACGTATACATCACCATCCAGAAGGAGACCGACGCCGGCATCTACGTCTCCGGCGCGAAAGTCGTCGCTACCAATTCGGCGCTGACGCAATACAATTTTCTCGGCCAGAATATGGGCGCGGAAATCACCGATCCGGCGATGGTGGTCATGTTCATCGCGCCGATGAACACGCCCGGCATCAAGCTCATTTGCCGGCCGTCCTATGAGATGGCCGCCGCCGCGACAGGCTCGCCGTGGGATTATCCGCTGACCTCGCGCTACGACGAGAACGACGCCATCTTTGTTTTCGACAACGCGTTCATCCCCTGGGAAAATGTCTTCATCCACCGCGACATCGACCGGCTGAAGAACTTCTATCCGCGATCCGGCTTCTATCAGGGCTTCACCATGCAGGGCTGCACCCGGCTCGCGGTAAAGCTCGATTTCATTGCCGGGCTTCTCTACAAGGCCTCGCGTGCGACCGGCACCGACTCGTTCCGCGGCGTGCAGGCGCAGATTGGCGAGGTGATCGGCTGGCGTAATCTGTTCTGGTCGCTCACCGACGCCATGGCGTTCAATCCGGAGCCATGGGTCGACGGCACGGTCCTCCCCAACAGCCGCGGCTCCGCCTCCTATCGTCTGTTCATGACCGAGGCCTATCCCCAGATACGCAACATCGTCGAAAAGGTGATCGCCTCGGGGCTGATTTATCTCCCCTCGAACGCCCTCGATTTCAAAAACCCCGAGATCGATAAATACCTCGCCAAATATGTGCGCGGCTCGAACGGCATCGACTACAAAGAGCGCATCAAGATCATGAAACTCCTGTGGGACGCCATCGGCAGCGAGTTCGGCGCGCGACACGAACTCTACGAGATGAACTATTCCGGCAGCCACGAACTCATTCGCGTCTTCCAGCTTCAGCAAGCGCAGGGCAACGGCACGCTCAAACAGATGGACGCGCTGGTTGAGCAATGCATGGCCGACTACGACGAGAACGGCTGGCGTCACCCGGCATATGCCGACCCGTCGGATATTTCGGTGCTGGGCAAAGACGGAGTGGGCTGAGCGGCGTCGCGTCGCCCGCAAAGCCCTTCACAGAAAGCGCTCTCGGCATTGCCGCCGGGGGCGGTCAGCCCGCCTTGCGCGGTGATCGATCGCGCGCGCTATCATCGGCGCGTCTCATTTTCGTGCGACATACGTAAACGCAACGAAATCCAGTTGTCATCGTTCTGTCATCACGCTCGATGTTGCGCGCCTGGTAGTGGAATTTGCTCACCGTCTTCAGCCTTTTTGACTCAACCCAAGGCATCGGCGCGCGGTCGAAATAGGCATTCGGCGGTTTTTTTGCGCAAGAGGAGTTCAGCGTGCGGCGTTTTCTCGCCAGCGGCGAGGCGGCGAACTTCAACTTATTGGCATTCACTCCATCGACAGCAGCTATCACAGCGTGGGCTAGACCATGAACAACATTGACGAAGTAGCGCAACATCAGCAGCGACTTCTGCAAATGCTCAAGCAGAACGCGGGGTTTGCCGGTGAGCAAGCCTCGCTGCTGGGCGAATTGAGCGTTCGCCACGCGCACGCGCTCGCACGCGGGCAGGCTGAGACGGCGCGTGCGGCGGCAGCGGCGTGGCTGGAACTCATTCCGAAGTTGGCGGTACCGGGGGCGGCCGACGCATTTTCCGAATACATGAAGGATTGCGGGCAGCGCTGGATACTTTTCCTCGATACGCTTTGCCAACGCGGCGATGCCTGCATTGTGCGCGAGACAGAAGGCTTCAAGCCGGTTCTCGCCTTCGACTACGACATGGTCGTTGACGGCCGCAAACTCGATCGCCCGGTCAATTACGCGCTCGTGCGCATTCACCCGCCGGAAGGAACGATGCCGCCGCGCGAAGACGGCCGGCCCTGGGTGATCATCGATCCGCGCGCCGGGCACGGCAGCGGCATCGGCGGCTTCAAAAGCGAGTCCGAGGTTGGCGTCGCTTTGCGGGACGGCCATCCGGTCTATTTCGTCATCTTCTTTCCCGAACCCGAGCCAAACCAGACGCTGGCGGATGTGTGCGAGGCCGAAGCGGTGTTCATGCGGGAAGTCCATGCGCGGCATCCGCGCAGCCCGAAACCGCTGGTCACCGGCAATTGCCAGGGCGGCTGGGCAACCATGATACTCGCCGCCACGCATCCTGGCTTGACGGGTCCGATCGTGATTGCCGGAGCGCCGTTGTCCTATTGGTCAGGCGAGAACGGCCGCAATCCACTCCGCTATTTCGGCGGCGTCGCCGGCGGAGCGGTCCCGGCCCTGCTCGTGGCGGATTTGAACGGCGGCAAATTCGACGGCGCCAATCTGGTGCTCAATTTCGAACAGCTCAATCCGGGCAAAACCTGGTTCCGCAAGAATTTCGACCTGTTCGCCCGTGTCGACAGTGAAGCCGCGCGCTTTCTTGAATTCGAACGCTGGTGGTCCGGCTTCTATTTCATGAACGACAACGAGATCCGTTGGATCGTGGAAAATCTGTTCATCGGCAACAAGCTTACCCGGGGCCAAGCATCCCTCAGCGACGGTACGCCGGTCGATCTTACGCGGATCGAAGCGCCGGTCGTGGTCTTCGCCTCCTACGGCGACAACATCACCCCGCCGCAGCAGGCGCTGAATTGGATTCCGGACCTCTATGGTTCGGTGAACGAAATCGCGGCGCATGGTCATGTCATCATCTACACGCTCCACGAGAGCATCGGCCATCTCGGCATCTTCGTGTCGGCGCAGGTCGCCAACAAGCAGCACGAGCAAATCGGTTCGGTCGTGAAGACCATCGAATCGCTCGCGCCCGGCCTTTACGAAATGCTGATCTCCAAGGAACATGACGTCTATACCGTCGCCTTCGACGCCCGAACCATCGACGACATTCTCAAGCTCGGCGGCGAACGCAAGGAAGAGATCGAATTCGCCGCGGTCGCGGGGATTTCCGAGTGGGCAACCAAGACCTACGAATTGACCTGGCAGCCGTTGATCCGCGCCCTGGTCCCGCCGGCCGCGGCGGAGATGCGCAAGCGCCTCCATCCGATGCGGCAACAGCACTATTTCTTCTCAAGCAAGAATCCGCTGTTTTCCCAGATCGGCGACCTTGCCGCGACGGTTCGTGAGGAACGTTCGCCGGCGGCTAAAGACAATCCCTTCGTTGCGCTTCAGGGGCTTTATGCGGACGGCATCGAGCGGAGCTGGGATCTTTATCGCGATGCACGTGACGTCGCGATCGAGCTCACGTTCCATTCCCTCTATGGAACGCCATGGATGAAACAGATCGGCGCGGCGCGTCAGGGGCCGGCGCAGACTCACGACGTCAACAAGTTCCCGCAGGTGCAGGAGGCGATCAAGAAGGCGAAGCTGGGCGGTTACGCCGAAGGCATCGTCCGCATGCTGGTTTTGCTTGCCCGCGCCCGCGGCTCGGTACGGCGTGATCGCCTCGAACGCTCGAATCAGCTCTTGCATGCGCGGCCGCCCTTCAACTCGATGACGGCCGAGGCGCGCAGCCGCATCATCCACGAACAGTCGGTGATCGTCGAATTTTGTGGCGAAGACGCGATAACGACTTTGGCGGACATCCTGAGAGACCCCGTCGATCGCTATCGCGCTTTGAATCTGGTGATGGAGGTGGCGGGTCCGATGGAGCTGCTGGACGGCCCGACCATTGCCATGTTCAAGCGCTTCCAGGTCACGCTCTTGACGCTGGCGCGGGAATGGCGCGACACCAGCCTCGATCGCCATGCACGGGAGACGGCAAATGAAGTGCCGCCGGCCGACGCCGATCAGGACTCGCCTCAGACCGAAGGCATAACCACAGCGAGCGTCGACGGTCCGCAGGATAGCGCGGCATGATCCGAGTCATTGCCTAGGCCTGAAACAATTCCTGCACGGCGCGGTGGGCCTGGTCGATCGCCGAATCCGTGTAAGCGGCAGCGCCGGCGTCGGAGTTGGCGATCGCAATGCGGCCAAAGCGCATCCGGCCGATCACGTGCGGCTCCTGACCTTTTGGCCAGTCCGGGTCGAACAGCGGATTGTACTCGTAGGCATATCCGTGCGGCCATCGGTTGACGGTGATGGCCGTCATATCGCGCGCCGCATCGAACCCGCCCGGGCCGAGGATGCGGGTCAGCTGGTCGCGAATATTGCGCTCAAACGTCGCAAAGCTCGTACCGAGAATGTCGAACCGCCCTGCCCGATGCTGATCCCGCTCCGGCAGCCCAGGCTGGACCGGCGCGCGTGTCAGATGGACGAGCATCGGCTCATCCGGCGACCGGGAGCTCCGGTAATCGCCGATATCGATGACAGGGTTCAGCGCCAGCGATGAAAAATACGAGCCCGGCGCATAGACCTGCGCGATGCCCAAATTCTTGAACGGCCGCCAATTCCGCAGCGCCACGCTGACGTAAACGAGCGGGATCTTCGACGCGTATCGCAGCGCCTCTTTTTGCTTCTCGGGCAATTCCGGACAGAGATACGGAATTATCATGTTGTAACAAGCCAGCACGCAGCATTTCGCGCGCACCGAATGGAGCGCACCGCCGCGCGCATACGCGATCTCTACCTCCGTCGCCGAAGCGGGATCTCCGATATGCCTCGCGCGCACCACAGTGCTGTTGAGCCTGATCCGAACCGGAGATTGCGGACGATCAAGACGGGAATAATCGAGGCGCGCGGTGACAGCGTCTTCGGCGCTCGCCCCAGGCAGACTCTCCGGAATGAGATCGCGCACCAATAGCCGGGCAATAGAGGCGTTGCCGTCCGGAAAGTGAAAAGTGTATGAGCCGCCGGCAGCGTAACCCGCCGCGGTATATCCCATGTTCGGCGCCGAACCGGGCTCGAGGTTCAGACCCTGAAAGCCGGGAAAGTCGAACGCCCAAACGTCGAGCGCCGAAACGGCATCGATACCGACGCCCCATTCGTCATGCGTCCGCGCCTGGTAGACCGAAACAGCCGCAGGATCCGCCTTGACGATATCCAGCAAAAACTCGCGATAACTCATCCGCGACAATCGCGATTTCTTCTGGTCGGACGACAGACCCGGAAAATAGTCGATTTTCGCTTGCTCGATCCTGGCAATGTCGCCGCGTGCCTTGGGCGGCAACGGCGATGCGGCGAGCAACTCGCTCCACGAGGCGCCAGCGGTCAAGGCCACCAGCTTGTCGGCGCCGAAGGTTTCGCGATCGAAAAATATGCCTCGCGCGAGGTCGAGCGAGGCGTAGAAATTCCGGTCGGCGCATTTCTTGGTCAGCGCGACGGGATCGATGCCGAGCGTCTTCAGGAGACCATCCGCCACTTTGCTGTACGGCCTCGGACTATCGATCGAAAACGTTCCGCCATTCATCAGCGCCAAGCGGCCGCCCGCGGCAAATTCATTACGCTTGGCGTGACCGCCGAAATCGTCATGGTTATCGAGGACGAGGATGCGAGCGGTTTCGTGCCTCGCGCGGTAGAAATGCGCCGCCGCAAGTCCGCTGATGCCGCCGCCGACGACCACCAGATCGTAATCCTCGCCGGTCGGCGTGACCGGACCGGCCTGCGGCCAGAAGCCGGAATCGCGCAAAGCGTGAGCGGTTTCGAAGCTCCCCGGGTGATCTCCCCGGAGCCCAGTCGCCGCCGGCGGATATCCAACTGCATCTTGCGGCACCTGGCCGTCGGCAAAAGCAGTGCCGATAAATTCCGGCAACATCCCGCCGGCGGTCACGCCCACGGCAACAGGAACGCCGTTGAGAAAGTCCCGCCGCGTGATGGCAGCGTCGAGACCGGAGGCGCTTTTAGGGGGCAATGCCATAACCTACCCTGAGCAACGCAGTCGTTCTCAAAAGCGATCGCGCGAAGCCCCGACCGGCACATACTTCACGCCACGCGGCCATGATAACCTCCATGTTTCCGGCTCGATCCAGAAGATCCGCAGGCTTTGCTTGCACTTTGCGGGTCTTGTAAGGCAATGCGAATTGGCGATCCGTCTGGCAAACCTGCGCTGTATCGTTGTCGGACGGAGATACTGATGATTTTTGCTTCGACGTTACAGCGGTTGCACGCGTCGCTGGTCAAATCGGCCGGCACCGTCGTTTTCGGCATGGAAGACGGCACGGTGTCCATCTTCGGCCTGATCTTCGGCGTCGCCGCCACGACGTCGAGCAGGCGACGGTCGTCATCGCCGGCGCCACCGGCGCCGTTGCTGCCGCCGTTTCGATGATGGCCGGTGTCTATCTCGACGCCGAAACGACCCGTGACGCGTTTGCCGCCAAGGAGGCGCTGGAACGATCCGACCCAGCGTCAGCCGCGGCAGTCGCTTTACTCCCTGACCAGCTTGCAGCCGCCGGACTCTCGCCGGAGCAATCCGCTGCGCTGACCGGAGCCGTTTGCCAACGATCGTGCTGCCCTGAGCGGGCTCCTGCTCGCACTCAAGGCAGCGCCAGAGGCTGCGGTGAGCCCGTCCGAACAGGCCCTGTGGATGCTGCTCGCCGACTTCGCGGCGGCAGCAGTCCCGATTCTGCCGTTCGTCTGGCTGCCGATCCCGCAAGCACGCGTCGTTTCCGGTGTGGTGACGCTCGCCCTCCTGATAGGGCTCGGGCTCGGCCGGGCGCGCATCGCAAAACGCGACACGCTACGCACCGTGGCCGAGACCGTCGCCATCGGTATCGCCGCGGCGGTCGCCGGCATCGTCATCGGCGTCCTGGTCAATCGTGGCTTCGGCGGGTGAAAGAGCTATCCCGAGGAGGCAAAGCAGACCTTTCGAGCGGCATCTCGATACGTTGATCGGCCCGCCCTTGACCCCGCGATCGAACCTCCGGCAAAAATAAAATCCGGACAGGACGTTGCCGGTCCGAACAGCTTCAAGGCCCACGCGCCGCCCCAAGGAGACCCCGAAATGGCCGACGCCGTCATCGTTTCCACCGCGCGCACACCGATTGGTAAGGCTTATCGCGGCGCCTTCAACATGACGCACGGCGCTGATCTTGGCGGCCATGTCGTCAGGAATGCAGTCGAGCGCGCGGGCGTCGATCCGGGGGAAGTCGAGGACGTCATCCTCGGCTGCGCACTGCCCGAGCGCGCGACGGGTCAGAACATCGCGCGGCAGGCGGCCGTCCGCGCCGGCCTGCCGGTCACTGTGTCGGGCATGACGGTGAACCGCTTTTGCAGCTCGGGCCTGCAGGCGATCGCGCTTGCGGCGCAGCGCATCATGTCCGGCGAAGGGTCGGTCATTGCCGCAGGCGGTCTCGAAAGCATCAGCCTGGTGCAGGACGGCAAGAGCGTGCCGGTCAACGACGAATGGATCATGGAGCATAAGCCGGCGATCTACATGCCCATGATCGACACCGCGGACATCGTGGCGGAGCGTTACAAGGTAAGCCGCGAAGCACAGGACGCCTTCGCGCTGGAAAGCCAGCGCCGCACCGCGACCGCGCAACAGGCCAAGCGCTTCGACGACGAGATCGTGCCGCTGCCGACGACGAAGAAGGTCGTGGACAAGAATACCAAGGCCGAGAGCCTCGAACAGGTGACGCTCAAAGGCGACGAGGGCAATCGCCCCGACACCACGCTCGAAGGACTGGCCTCGCTCAAGCCGGTGCGTGAGGGAAAATGGATTACGGCCGGCAATGCAAGCCAGCTGTCGGACGGCGCGTCCGCTTGCGTGGTGATGGATGCAAAGCTCGCCGAGCAGCGCGGGCTAAAGCCACTCGGCATGTTCCGCGGCTTCGCGGTCGCCGGCTGCGAACCCGACGAGATGGGCATTGGGCCGGTCTTCGCGGTACCGAAGCTTTTGGCACGCCACGGGCTCAAGATCGGCGACATCGATCTGTGGGAGCTCAACGAAGCGTTCGCCAGTCAGGTGCTTTACTGCCGCGACCGGCTCGGCATCCCGCAGGAGCGGCTTAACGTCGACGGTGGTGCGATCTCAATCGGCCATCCCTACGGCATGAGCGGCGCCCGCATGACCGGTCACGCGCTGATCGAAGGACGCCGGCGCGGCGCCAAGCTCGCGGTCGTCACCATGTGCATCGGCGGCGGCATGGGCGCCGCTGGCCTGTTCGAGATACATTAACGTGTTGTTTCGTCACCCTGAGGTGGCCGCGCAGCGGCCCTCGAAGGGCGACGGTCAAAAGTGCGCCTCGACCGTATCCTTCGAGGCTCGCCGGGCCGGCCACTTCGGGCCGGACCCGTTGGCTCGCACCTCAGGATGACGGGCATTCGTTAGGAGAGTTTCATGGACCTTCGCTTCACGCCGGAAGAAAACGCGTTCCGCGCCGAGGTGCGCGCGTTCATGAAGGAAAATCTGCCGCCCGCCATCCGCGCCAAGATGATCGAGGGCGACCGCCTCGGCAAAGAGGACATGATCGCCTGGCAGCGCATCCTCAACGCCAAGGGCTGGGCGGTGCCGCACTGGCCGAAGGAATGGGGCGGCACCGGCTGGGGACCGGTGGAGATTTATCTGTTCCGCGACGAGATGCAGCAGGCCCCGGCGCCGGAGCCCTTGCCGTTCGGCGTCTACATGCTCGGTCCCGTGCTCATCGCCTTCGGCAACGAAGCGCAGAAAAAGCGTTTCCTGCCGCGCATCGCCAATCTCGACGACTGGTGGTGCCAGGGTTTCTCCGAGCCCGGCGCCGGCTCCGATCTCGCGTCATTGAGGACGCAGGCCAAGCGCGACGGCGACCACTATATCGTCAACGGTCAGAAAACCTGGACGACGCTGGCGCAATTCGCCGATTGGATTTTCTGCCTGGTGCGCACCGATCCGGCGGCGAAGAAGCAGGAAGGCATCTCCTTCCTGCTGATCGACATGAAGACGCCGGGCATCACCGTGCGCCCGATCCAGACCATCGACGGCGGCTATGAAGTCAACGAAGTGTTCTTCGACGACGTCAGGGTGCCGGCCGAGAATCTGGTCGGCGAGGAGAACAAGGGCTGGAACTACGCCAAGTTCCTGCTTGGCAATGAACGCAGCGGCATCGCCCGCGTCGGCATTTCCAAATCGCGCATCCGCCGCCTGAAGGAGCTCGCCGCGATCGAGCAGGCCAACGGCAAGCCGCTTCTCGCCGACGAACGATTCCGCGCCAAGATCGCCGCCGTCGAGATCGAACTCAAGGCGCTGGAGATGACACAACTGCGCGTCGTCGCCGCCGAGCGGCGGCGCGACGGCAAAGACAAGCCCGACCCCGCCTCTTCCATTCTCAAGATCAAGGGTTCGGAGATCCAGCAAGCCATCACCGAGCTGCTCCTGGAAGTCGTCGGTCCTTACGCGCTGCCGGATCAGATTCCGCACACGGACACCGAGCGTTGGAACGAGCCGCCGGTCGGCCCCGATTGGGCCGGTCCCTTGGCGCCGCAATATTTCAATTATCGAAAGACGTCGATCTACGGCGGCTCGAACGAAATTCAGAAACAAATCATCGCCAAGGCGATCCTGGGATTGTGAGATGGATTTCGAGCTGACCGAGGAGCAGCAGCTGTTGCGTCATAGCTGCGAGCGGTTTTTCGCCGATCATTACGGGTTTGAATCGCGCCGGCGCTACGCAGAGGAACCGCGCGGCTGGAGCCTGATCGCGTGGAAGCAATACGCGGAGCTTGGCCTCCTCGGTCTGCCTTTCGCAGAAAAGCACGGCGGATCGGCCGGCGGACCGGTCGAGACCATGATCGTGATGGAGCAGATCGGCCGCGCTCTGGTGCTTGAACCGTATTTCGCCACCGTCGTCCTTGGCGGCGGGCTGATCAAGGCCGGCGGCAGCGAAGCGCTTCAGAACGAGATCATCCCCGCCATCGCGGCCGGCGAACTTAGCCTATCATTCGCACATGCCGAACGGCAGTCGCGCTACGACCTCGCCGACGTCGCCACCACTGCGCGCCGCGACGGCGCAGTCTATGTTCTCGATGGCGCCAAGACGCTGGTGCTGCACGGCGACAGCGCGGGAAAATTCATCGTGTCGGCGCGGCTCTCCGGCGCGCGTAACGAACGCAATGGCCTGGCGCTGTTTCTTGTCGATGCGACCACGCCCGGCGTTTCGGTGCGCGGTTACCCGACGGTCGACGGCCTGCGCGCCGCCGAGGTGAGCTTAAACAACGTGCGCGTCGAACCCGCCGCGGCGATCGGCGAACCCGGCGCCGCTTTTCCGCTGATCGAGCGCATCACTGACGCGGCGATCGCGGCGTTGTGCGCCGAAGCCGTCGGCGCCATGGCGGCGATGCAAGAAACCACCGTCGAGTATATGAAGACGCGCAAGCAATTCGGCGTCGCCATCGGCAGCTTCCAGGTGTTGCAACACCGCGCGGCGGAAATGCTGATCGCGGTCGAGCAGGCGCGCAGCATGGCGATGCTGGCGACCATGATGGCCGGCGAGGACGACGGGCGCGAGCGGCGGCAGGCGATTTCGGCGGCGAAAGTGCAAATCGGCCGCTCCGGCCGCTTCGTCGGCCAGCAGGCGATCCAGATTCACGGCGGCATCGGCATGACCATGGAAACCAAGGTCGGTCATTACTTCAAACGCGTGACGACAATCGACACGCAGTTTGGCGACGCCGATCATCATCTTGGCATCGTCGCCGCCGGCGGTGGTTTGATCGCGCCGTAGACAAAAAGAACGCGCCGGCGAGTCTATGTCGCCGGCGCGCTTGTTTGATTGTCGTTCCGCGCCCGATCAGGCGTGCTGCGGCTGTTTGGCCAGCACGGGATAGTCGGTATAGCCCTTCGGCCCCGGCATGTAGAAGGTGGCCATGTCGGGCGGGTTGAGCGCCGCGCCGGTCTTCCAGCGATCGACAAGGTCAGGGTTGGCAAGCAGCGGACGGCCCACGGCGATCAGGTCGGCCCGTCCCGCGGCGAGATCGGCCTCGGCGCGGGCGGCGTCGTATCCGCCGGAGAGGATGAGCGCCCCTTTGAATTCCTTGCGGAACGTATCCTTTATCGACTGCGGCACGGTGGGCGCGCCCATCGCCGAGTGATCGACCAGGTGAACGTAAAGGATGCCCAGGCCATTGAGCGCGCGGGCGAGATAGGCATAGTCCGCCTCCATTTCCGGATAGGGCGGCATGTCGTTGAATGCACCGAACGGCGACAGGCGAATGCCGACTTTGTCCTTGCCGATTGCCGCGATCGAAACCTTGACGGCTTCCAGCACAAAGCGCGCGCGGTTCTCGATCGATCCGCCATACGCGTCGCTACGCTGGTTCGAGGTCGGACGAATAAACTGTTCGAGGAGATAGCCGTTGGCGCCATGCAGCTCGATACCGTCGAAGCCGGCCGCCACCGCATTTTTCGCCGCCTGCTCGTACTCGCCGATGGCGGTCTTGACGTCCGCTTCCGTCATGGCTTTCGGCACCGGGTGGGGCTTCGGCCCCTCGGCATCGGTATACATCTCGCCGGCGGCCGCGACGGCCGACGGTCCAAGGACGCTTGCACCAGCCGGCAGATTGTTCGCATGCCCGATTCGTCCGGTGTGCATCAGTTGCACGAAGATCTTGGTCCCTTTGGCATGGACGGCGTCCGTCACCCGCTTCCAGCCTGCCACTTGCGCGGCGGAAAAAATGCCCGGAATACGCGGATAGCCGAGACCGTTCGGTGAGGGCGAGGTTCCTTCGGTGATGATCAGCCCGGGCGATACTGCCCGCTGCGTATAATATTCCACCATCAGATCGTTCGGAACGTTGTCGGTCGCGCGGTTACGCGTCATGGGCGACATGACCAGGCGGTTCTTCAACGCGAGTGGACCCAGCTTGGTTGGTGAAAACAACAGCGACATCGATTGCCCTCCAAAATTTCGGAAAAACCCGGCACGAGTGATTTCTATCTGGGGAACATTTTGGCGGGCGCAAGCAGATGCTCGATGCGGGCCGCGGACCGGTGGCTCAGGCCGCCGCCGAATGATCGTCGTGCGAAAGAATGTTGCAGCCAAAGCATTGAAGCGAGAACGATCTTTCGTTCTTTGCCGCAACGGCGTGGCGACGCCGCCGTTTGCATGGCTGAAATTTCTTTTTGCTGGTACCCTTTATGTAACCGGGTTTTCGAAGGTTTTTTGTATTTGCCGGTACCCTCCGTGTAACCGTGATTTTTGAAGATTTAGTGAAAACTGCAACCGTCGAAATGTTCGGTGGCCGCCATTGTTATCGCGCTCGCCGAAAAATGACGCTCAGATTGTTGGCCGGCATCTGCACCGTTTCGACAAGCGTTAAACCGTGACGCGTCGCCAAAGCGGTCACGTCGCCGAGATCGCGGATGCCCCACGCGGCGTTACGTCCGCGCAGATTAGCGTCGAATTCCTCGTTGCTCGGCGCGGTGTGACGGCCGTCGATTCGATACGGACCATACAAGTAGAGAATGCCGCCGACCGGCAATATCCGTTCGGCGCCGGCAATGAGACCTTCGCACGCGGCCCACGGCGAAATGTGGATCATGTTGCAATTGACGATCGCATCGGCGCGCTCGATCGGCCACTGCGCCGCCGTCACGTCGAGTCGAAGTGGCGCAAGCAGGTTGGGCGCTCCGGAATTCGCTTGAAACGCGGCGACGCTCGCCAGCGCCTTGGCATCCATATCGCTCGGCTGCCATGAAACGGAGGGCAACCCGTTCGCGAAAAAGGCGGCGTGCTCGCCGCTGCCGCTCGCCACTTCGAGCACCAGTCCGCGCGCCGGCAGCGCCCGCCTGAGCACATCGAGGATCGGCTCGCGATTGCGGGCGACGTGCGGATGGTACAGGCGCGGATCGGATGGCTCGGACATCGCGTTGTGTCGCTCATTTCAACTGATGATGCGGCGTAGCACTCGGACTAGGGCGAGGCGTCGGAGGCGTAAACTGAAACACCGACGATCGGATCGATCGGATCATTCCACGGCCGTTGCTCGATCATGCGGCGGGTGTCCGCGTATCCGGCCTGCCAGCGAGCCTGGATCGCAGCGCGCGAGAAGTCATAGTCCCGGGCGTTGGTTTCGCCGTCGATCGGTTCAGCGTTGATCTCGATGAGATGCATGGCAGTCGCGCAGCCCCAGTTGGCGAGCTCTTTAACTTCGGGCGTGCTCTTGCGCTCTTCGGGGAGCATGCTGACCAGTTCGCGCACGATGTGACGCATGCGGTGAAGCTGTGCCTGGCGCGCGATGTGACTCTTGGAGCGGCTGCCGAACAGGATATCTTTCTGGCGCATGAAGACTTGCGCGATGGATTCGGGCTCCGGCCCGCGCGCGTGCCAGATCTGCACCGCGAAGACGACGGAGCTCTTTCGTGGATTGTCGTCAAAGACCACCTCGATCGGGGTGTTCGAATAAATGCCGCCGTCCCAGTACGGCTCTCCGTTGATGCGGACCGCCGGAAAGGACGGCGGAATGGCGGCCGAGCCGAGCACGTGATCGAGACCGATCATCTCCTGCTTGCTGTCGAAATAGCGTATCTGGCCGCTGCGTACGCTGACGAGGCCAAGGGTAAATCTCGGCATTCCGGCGTTGACCAGGTCGAAATCAACGAGCTCAGGCAGTAGTTTCTTGAGCGGATCGACCGAATACAAGGCGGCCCGCTCGATGCCGACCTCGGCCTCGACGCCCCATGCCAGCGCCGGGTTGGGGCGATAAAAACCCGGCACGCCGGCCACGAGCGACGTGAGGTGGCTCAACCGGCCGGGAAGTCGGGTTTCGACGTGCGCCCAGAATTCCTGCAGCCGCTCGAGCCGGTGCGCGACTTCGTTGCCCGCGATGATGGCGCCGTTGATGGCGCCGATCGAAGTGCCGATCACCCAATCGGGCTCGATGCCGGCTTCATGAAGGGCGTGGTACGCGCCGGCCTGATAGACGCCGGGCGCACCGCCACCTTGCAGGACCAGCACGATTTGGCCGGGAACCTTTGCCGGCTCCGCCAAAGCGCCGTCCGCTGCCTCGGGAAAGCTGTCGCTTAACTTCATCTGTCTTCGACTGTTGTAATCGTGCAGTTCCATAGACAGCCTTCCTTTACTGCGTCCCGGCCAAGACGAAAAAAGGAAACGAAACAACTAACGCACGGTAGATAGTATCGTGAAGAGCCGCCGTGATGTGACGGATGTCACCTTTATGTGAAGGATGAGCTCAGACCAGGCGGCCTCCCTGCCGCGGCAGGCAGCAATCGCGACCGTCGTTGAGACGACGCCCCCTCAGCCCTGGTTATGGCTTCGAGTTCGGGGGCGGAGACAGCCGCGGAATGACGACAAGAATTTCCGTTCCCGGATCGCGCGCGCGAAGCGTGAGGCTCCCGTTCAACTGCTGAGCGAACGCACTGATCATCCGCATGCCCAGCCCCTTTGCCTTACGAACATCAAAGCCGGGCGGCAGCCCCTTTCCTTCATCCCGTACCGAAATTGAATATTTGTCGTTGCCAGCCGCGGCGACCGTGACCCAGATTTTTCCGCCAGCCTCGCCGGGATACGCATACTTTGCAGCGTTGGTGATCAATTCGTTGACCATCAACGCCGACGATATTGCCCTATCGGTGGAAATTACAATTCCGTGCTGTGCGACCGTGTGGATCTCGCACTGCGCAACGCTGGTATCAAGGTCCTTGCAAACAGCTTCGATGTACTTCCCGACATCCATCCACTCGATGTCGCCGCCGAGATACAACTGATCGTGGGCCCTCGCAATTGCGGCCACGCGGCGTGAAGCATCATTGAGATGCTGCGTAAGATTCTCATCGTCAATGTCGCCCGCTTGCAGCTGAAGCATGCTCGCCACAATCATCAGGCTGTTCTTTACTCTGTGGTTCATCTCCCTCAGGAGAAACTGGTGACGCTCCAGCGCGGCTTTGAGATTGTGCTCGTGACGTTCGCTTTCGATCGCCATCCCCAGAATGTTGGCGGCCCCCTGCAGGAACGCGAGGTCTTGCTCCACAAACTCGTCTTCGGATCGGCTGTCGACTTCCAAAACACCGTACGGCCGACCATCGCCCTGCAGAATGACATTCATCGCGCGGTGGATGCCGTACCGACGGAGAATTTCGGGAGTGCGGAAACGTTCTTCGCTTTCGAGGTGGTTGGAAATAACCGGCTTGCCAGTGCGCAACGCAAATCCTGCGGGGGAAGCCAGGTCGGCGCCGACGCTGGCGACGCCAACGATGCCGGGACCCCAACCGACTCCGGCCCGGACCAGGAGCCGGTTTTCGGATGGAATATGCTCGAGAACCTTGCAAAATTCGGTACGCAACCCCTCGGCGGTCAGCCGCGCCGTATCGGCGACAAGCGTATCGAAAGAGGCGCCCTGTAACGCGCCCACGCCAAGTTCGGCCAATATTTCCTGCTGCCGGATGCGCTGCTGCAAAGCGCGGAGGGTTAAATCGGCGCTGTCGTCTCCGTGAGGCTTCGGTTCGACAATTGGCGTTTCGCCGTCAGATGCGGACATTAGCTAAACTGAGCCTCGCAACTCCCCCAAAGCGGCGATCCATGCTGCCAAGTCATGATTTGAATACTGTATCGAGAATGCAATCGGCCACCAATAGCAAGTTACGGACAAGCCGGTATGCGACCGCTCCGGGTGGGAGAAGGGCCGAACGCGTGGGCCGCCTGTCCGTCGATGGCGAGCTACGCCCCGGTCTTCAACCATTTCTGCTCGCGCGCGTAGAACGCGTCGAGCAGATCGGGCCGGTCGTCGCCAAGGAGTTCCGGATTCACCTTGTAACCGCGCTTGACCTGCGTGTAGCCGATGAACTTGTAGGACGGGCGTAGCGTGGCGATGATGTTCCAGTCGACGGGCAGCGGGTTGCGCGGGTCGACCGTCTGCATCTGGTCGCGCTGGTAGATCCCCTCGAACGATCCGAGTTTCCACCCTGCGGCCGTCTTGATCACGCGCGAGACGAAGCGGCAATATTGAAAGGTGTCGAACTCGATGCCGTCGAAGGTCAGGCGGTCGAAGATGAGCGCCGGCGATTCGACCAGCGCGCGGCCACCCTCGATCTCGAGCCGCGCCGGCATGATCCAATGCTTGGCCTGGCTGCCCGACGTCATTTTCTTGCGCGAGGCTTCGGTGAAGTCCTCGACGGTGCCGTCGAACCAGGTGGTGCGCACCGGTGCGTCGGCGACGTAGCATCCAAGCATGCCGGGAAAATCGCGCTGGTCGCGGCACAATCGCTCGAACCGCACCAGGTCGAAGATTTCCGTGCGATCTACAAGCCGCTCGAGCTTTGCCTGAAACACGGTGTCGGTCATGATGCGCTGCCACCCTGCTGGTGTTCGGCAGCACCCTAGCGCGGACGATGTCAGCCCGTCATCGCCCGTCCAACCACAAGCGCCCTGGACCGTTACTCACGCGCTGCCGGCATCAATGAGTCATCTCGAAGCCGACCGTGATCCGCACGTGCAACGTATCCTCGCCCGCGGCAATCGGCACCGGCGCCGCCAAAGCCGCCGGCATGCGCATCGCCGCCTTCGAAAATGGCGGCGCGTATTCGGAATCTTCAGTGATCCAGGCAACGCTGCCGAGGCTCAGGCCGGACGCGTGGGCATACAGTTCGGCCTTGCGCCGCGCATCGGCGACGGCAGCCTCGCGCGCCCGATCGAGCGATTTGGAAGTATCGGAATGCAGAAATTCCACGCTGCCGGCATCGGTCGCGCCTGCCGTGATCAGCCGGTCGAGAATCTCGCCGACCTTGTCGATCGCGTGGATTGTAACGCTGACCTGATTTGAAACGCTGAAGCCGGACAGTTTCTGTTCGGTACCGGGCTGCGGCACGACATATACCGGCTGGACTGAAAACCGCGAGGTCTGAATGTCCTTTTGCTCGATCCCCGCACTCAGAAGCGCGGCGATGATCGCGGCCATCGCCTTTGAGTTGGCGTCGGCTGCTTCCTTTGCGGTCTTGGCTCGCGTCGTCACACCGCTTCTGATCCTGGCATAGTCCGGCACCACGTTGACGCTGCCTTCTCCGATCACGACGACGCGCCGCTCCGGCGACGATTGCGATAGCTGCGCCTGCGCGGGGATGGCGATAATGACCGCGGCCGCGACGGTCACAGCGGCGGGCAAAAGCCCGCGCGCAAAGCCCCGAATCACGAATGTGGCGGCAAGGCGCGGCGTAGCCAAAGCGGCGTCAGTGAAGATGTTCATGATTACCCTCTGATCCCACTTCAATCCTGTTGGCGCTTCATTTACGGGAGCAATGTGGCGTAGGACTGACGCTACATCTTAGGTGACGTTCCCGACATTAGTCCCGTTTTTAGTTACCAACCTCGAAGCTGGAGCTTCGGAGAGTGCGTGGTCCGGGTTGCGTGACGCGCGGGCCGACGCCACGTATCCTCAAAGCGTGAGGGATCGGATGACGCTGGCAGACGTTTTTTCCTACCGGGGCGCACAACAGCCTCCACGGCTCCCGCGGGAGCGTCGTGTGACCGAGCCCCCCCGGAGCTGAAGCGATGCAGGTCGGCAGCGAAACGGCTCCAAGCCGGCGCGATCTTCTGTCGCTGATCGGCACGGTCGCCGGCAGCACGGCGATGTATCACGCCATGACGAGCCTCGGCTTTGCAGCGGACTCCGCCTACCAGGGCCCGATCAAGCTCTCCGGCGACGTGCGGGGCGCATCCGTCCTGGTTCTTGGCGCGGGTCTTGCCGGCATGACGGCGGCGCTGGAGTTGCGCAATGCCGGCTACAAGGTTCAGGTCCTGGAATTCAATCGCCGTCCGGGAGGCCGCAACTGGACGCTGCGCGGCGGCGACACGTTCACTGAACTCGGTGGCTTCAAACAGACCTGCGAATTCGAAGAGGGACTTTATCTCAATCCGGGGCCGTGGCGGATTCCCTATCACCATCGTGCCATCCTTGATTACTGCAAAAGGCTCAACGTCGCGCTCGAGCCGTTCGTCCAGCTCAACCACAATGCCCTTCTCCATGCGTCGGGCGCGTTCGGCGGAAAACCGCAACGCATTCGCGAAATCAAGGCCGATTTTCACGGTGAGGTCGCCGAGCTGCTCGCCAAGGCGACCTCACAGGGCAAGCTCGACGAAGCCGTGTCAACCGAAGACAAGGAAATCCTGTTGCAGGCGCTCAAATCGTGGGGCGCGCTGGACGACAACTACGCTTACAAGGCCAACCTGATTTCGGCGGAATTTCGCGGCTACGCTAAGGCCCCAGGCGGCGGCCTTGGCGCTGAGCCCGTCGCCGGCGAACCGATCAGCCTGTCCGATGTCCTCAAATCACAACTGTGGCGGTATCTGCAAGGCTTCTCGCGATATTCGTTCCAGACCACGATGTTCCAGCCGGTCGGCGGCATGGACATGATCGGCAAGGCGTTCGGCAAGGAACTTGGCGATCTTATTCGTTACGATGCAAAAGTGACGCGGATTGCGCAGGGCGAAGACGGTGTTGCCGTCAGCTACGTCGACGCTGCCGCCCCCACGGCCGTACAATTGGCGAAAGCCGACTGGTGCGTCTGCACCATTCCGCTCTCCATTCTCAGTCAGATTCCGATTGAGGTCGGCACGCGCATGAAGGCGGCGATCGACTCGGTGCCCTACCTGTCGGCCATCAAAATCGGCTTGCAGTTCAAGCGCCGGTTCTGGGAGGAAGACGAGGCGATTTATGGCGGCATCAGCTACACGGATTTGCCGATCCGGCAGATCGGCTATCCCAACATGGGCTTTAATCGCAGCGGCCGCGGCGTGTTGTTAGGAGCTTATCTTTTCGAGAGCTCGAACTCGTACGAATTCACCTCGATGGCGCCTGCCGACAGGGTCGCGCGCGCCGTCGCTTTAGGTTCCCGCATTCATCCGCAATACCCGGCCGAGTTCGAAAACGGCATCGCCGTAGCGTGGCATCGCGTGCCATTCACGCTCGGCTGCGCCGGCTACTGGACTGAGGAAAAAAGGGCCGAGCATTACAACGATCTGTGCCAGATCGACGGGCGGATCGTGCTCGCAGGCGAGCATGCATCCTATATTCCGGTGTGGCAGGAAGGCGCGATCCTCTCGGCGCTCAACGCCATCACGCGGCTGCACGAACGTGTCGTCAAAACCTGAAGCCAAAACCTGAAGCCAAAACCTGAAGCCAAAACCCGAAACAATGTCATCGAGGCGGACCCAGCCAGTGCGGCGCAAGTTTCTCCCATCCGGCGGCACGCTGCTATTTGCCGTGCCGGCGATCCTGGCGTTGCTTTTGCTTGCCGCCCTCGCGACGCTGGAGCAACTCGCCGCTCAAGTTTCTCCCCAGAGGCTAAGCCCTGGCTTCACCTTTTCCGAACAAAGCGGCGAAGCACTCTACGCCAACGCCTGCCAGGCCTGCCACATGCCTGACGGCAAAGGCGCGACCGGCGCCGGGACGTATCCATCGCTCGCGGGCGACAAAGCGCTCGAGGTCGCCGGCTATCCGGTCTTTATCGTTGTCAACGGACAGCACGGGATGCCCCCGGTAGGCATCATGATGAGCGACGACCAGGTCGCCGCCGTCGTCAACTACGTGCGGACGCATTTCGGCAATGACTATCGCGATACCGTGACGGCCGAGAACGTGAAAGCCGTCCGCCACTGAAATGGCGCCATAACAAGCGGAGCAGACCATGAAGATCGGATCAGTCCTTGCCCTGATTGCACTCCTTCTCGGCGGCGGCACCGCGCGGGCGGAGGTGGTGAGACATCCCATTCCGAATTCAAATTTCCCGATCGCCCAGTCGGTGGAAGTCTCGGGCAACACCAAAACCTACTATGTCAGCGGGCAGGTGCCGCCGGTGGTCGACAAGGGTGCCGATCCCAAAAGCCCGCAGGCCTATGGCGACACCAAGACCCAGACCGTCGGCGTCCTCAACCGGATCAAGGGCATTCTCGAAGGACTCGGGCTCGGCATGGGTGATGTCGTCAAGATGCAGGTGTTCCTCGTCAACGACGCGCGCACGCCGATGGACTTCAAGGCATTCATGGAAGGATACACGCAATTCTTCGGCGGCGATCAGCCGAACCTGCCAGCGCGCGCCGTCGTCGGCGTCGCCGCTCTCGCCAATCCCGGATTTCTGGTCGAGATCGAAGTTGTCGCCGTTAAGGACGTGAAGTGAAAGCTGCCAGATGGCGCCGCCGGCCTTGCTGGAAGTCCGCGACCGTTGCAGATTTGGCCAGATGTAAGAACTGGAATTGAAAGATGAAAATTTCCGGCCGCCTGCTGCCGCTTCTGGCGCTCACGCTCTGCCTGCTCGCTCCAGTCGCACATGCTCCCGTCGCGCATGCCGAAACCCTGCCGCTGCCCGGCAATCTGACGGACCTGAATTCCGGCGAAGGCGAGCGGTATTTTCTCGAAAGCGGCGCACTCGCCACCTATTTTCCGATCGCCGACAATTTCGTGACGCAGAAGACGCAAGCCTATTGCGGCGTCGCGAGCATCGTCATGGTTCTCAATGCAGCCGGCGTGCCGGCCCCGACCAGCCCGGAATATCAGCCCTACCATATCTTTACCCAGGACAACGTTCTCGACGAGCGCACGGACGCGGTGCTGCCGCGAGAGGTGCTCGCCCGGCAAGGCATGACACTCGATCAGCTCGGCGGGCTGCTCGCGCTTCATCCCGTGACGATCGAGGTGCATCATGCCGCCGACGGCGGTCTCGATGCCTTCCGCGCTGCTGCGCGCGACTATCTCGCGGCGAAGGATCATTTCGTGGTCGTGAACTATCTGCGGAAAGCGATCGGACAGCAGACCGGAGGCCATATCTCGCCGCTTGCGGCCTACGACGCCAAGGCGGATCGGTTCCTCATCCTCGACGTCGCGCGCTACAAATATCCGCCGGTTTGGGTGAAGGCGTCCGACCTGTTTGACGCCATGAATACGACCGACGCGTCGAACGACAACAAGACGCGCGGCTACGTTCTCGTCGCCAAAACCGCCGGCGCGACACCCGCACCGGTGCAGTGACCGCACGTGGCGCGCGACGCAAGCGTAGTCCGGTCCATGGAAAAGCCTTCCCGCCGAGGACTGACGTCGTTTGCGCTTGCCGGCTTGCTTGCGCTGCCGCTCCTGTCCCCCTTGCTGACCTCCTTGGCGCGGGGCGACAGCGGCTTGGCCCCGGAGTTCACGCGCGCGCCGGCCGTCACTGCCCAGAATGGCATGGTGGTGGCGCAAGAAGCGCTGGCGGCACGCGTCGGCGCCGATATCTTGCAAAGAGGCGGTAATGCGATCGACGCGGCGGTGGCCGTCGGCTTTGCGATGGCCGTGACCTATCCGCGCGCTGGCAATCTCGGCGGCGGCGGATTCATGATCATCCATCGCGCGGGCGGCGAGGAAACGGCCATCGACTATCGCGAGGCCGCGCCGCAGGCGATCAACGACAAATCGTTTCTCGATGCGCAGGGCAACGCCGACCCGCAGAAATCGCGCGATTCGGCGCTCGCCATCGGCGTGCCCGGCACGGTCGCGGGTCTCGCATTGGCCGAGGAAAAATACGGCTCCGGGAAATTCTCGTTGGCCGATCTGATAGCGCCGGCGATCAAGCTGGCGCGCGACGGCATCGTCGTCGCCGACGATACCGCGGATACATTGCCGATCGAGCGCGCGCGCCTCGCCCGCTGGCCCGCCACGGCGCAAATCTTCCTGAAAGCCGATGGCGCGGTACTCGCGCCGGGCGACCGACTGGTCCAAACGGATCTCGCCAATACACTTGAGGCTGTCGCCCGCGGCGGACCGCGCGCGTTTTACGAAGGCGACATCGCGCAAAAGCTCGCCGCCGGGGTGCAGGCCGCGGGCGGCGTCATGACCGTGGACGATCTCAAGGCCTATCGCCCGGTCGAGCGCGAGCCTGTGCGCGGCACCTATCGCGGCTACGGCATCGTCTCGATGCCGCCGCCGTCCTCCGGCGGCGTCGCGCTCATTGAGATGCTCAACATTCTGGAAGGCTACGACCTGGCGAAGGCGGGAGAGACGCAGGCGCTGTTCCTGATGATCGAAGCGATGAAGCGCGCTTATGCCGATCGCGCGTTCTTCCTCGGCGATCCCGACGTGGTGAAGGTGCCGGTCGAGCGTCTGATATCGAAGAGCTATGCCGCCGAATGGCGCGCCGGCATCGATCCGGCGCATGCGACCGCGGCGCGCGACATTCATCCGACCGCGGCGCCGCTCCCTCACGAGGGTCACAACACCACGCACTTCTCCGTCGTCGATCGTTTCGGCAACGCCGTCGCCAACACCTACACGCTCAACTTCAGCTATGGCGTCGGCCTGGTCGCCGCAGGCACCGGCGTCCTGCTCAACAACGAACTCGACGACTTCGCCGCCAAGGCGGACGCGCCGAATGCCTATGGCCTGCTCGGCTATGCGGCGAACGCGCCCGGTCCCGGCAAGCGGCCGCTATCGTCGATGACGCCGACCATCGTGCTCAAGGACGGCAAGCCGTTCCTTGTCACCGGATCGCCCGGCGGCAGCCACATCATCAGCGTGGTGCTGCAAGTCGTCACCAACGTAATCGATCGCGGCATGAACATCGCGGACGCGGTATCGGCGCCGCGCGTGCACAATCAATGGATGCCCGACCGGGTATTCGTCGAGCCCGGAATTTCGCCCGACTTGATCGCGGCTTTGGAGGCCCGCGGCGACGCGATCACCGTGCAGCGGCGGACCACGTCGGCCAATTCGATCCTGGTCACGCCTTCGGGTTTTGTCGGCGCCGCCGATCCGCGCACCCGCGGCGCGTTGGCGGCGGGATACTGATCGGGCTATTGATAGCGTCCGCCCGGCACAAACTCGGGCGGCGCGACAAAAGCTGAATAAGCCATGGCTGAACAAGCCATTGCTAAATAAGCCTTTTGGGGGGATGCATGAACGGCCAGGGACCCATCGCCACGCTGCGGATTGGCTTGATCGGTTCGGGCTTCATCGCCAAGTTTCACCTTCAGGCGCTGGTGGCGGTTCGCCACGTGACCGTGACCGGAGTCTACAGCCCCACGGCCGCCAACCGCGAAGCGCTCGCCGCCGAAGCGAACGCCCTCGAACTCGGTCCCTGCCGCGCGTTCCCTTCGCTGGAGGCCATGCTGATTTCCGGCGAGGTCGATGCGGTCTGGATCGGCGTGCCGAATTTCGCCCGCCTCGACACCATGCGCGAGATCAATCGTCTGGCGAAAGCCGGCTGGACCAAACTTATCGGCGTCGCCTGCGAGAAGCCGCTTGGGCGTACGCTTGCCGAGGCCCGCGAGATGCTGCGCCTGGCCGAGGACGCCAAGCTCCTGCACGGCTATCTGGAAAATCAGGTTTTCTCCAGCGCCGTTCAGCGCGGCAAGGACATCGTGTGGCGGCGCGCAGTGCCGATCAGCGGGCGTCCCTATCTGGCGCGCGCGGCGGAGGAGCATGGCGGACCGCACATGCCGTGGTTCTGGCAAGGTCAGCGGCAGGGCGGCGGCGTCCTTTCCGACATGACGTGCCACAGCGTCGAAGTCGGCCGCTACCTGCTGACCAAACCCGGCGCGCCGCGCAGCGATCTGAAACTCATCAGCGCCAGCGCCACGGTCGGCAATCTGAAATGGACGCGGCCGGAATACGTGGCGCGGCTCAAGCGCATGATGGGACCGGAGATCGACTATGCCGTGCGGCCGGCCGAGGACTTCGCCCGCGGCGCGCTCACCTTCCGCGATGCCGACGGACACGAAGTCATGGTCGAAGCCACCAATTCGTGGGCCTATGTCGGCGCCGGCCTGCGCATCGTGATCGAACTCCTTGGGCCGGAATATTCCATGGAATTCTCTTCGCTCAACACCGGACTGAAAGTGTTTCTGTCGCGCGACGTGTCCGGCGGCCAGGGCGAGGATCTGGTCGAGAAGCAAAACGCCGAGCAGGGCCTGATGCCGGTCGTCGAAAACGAGGCCGACATCTACGGCTATGTCGGCGAGAACCGGCATATGGTCGAGGCCTTCCGGCATCGGCGGCGGCCGATCGAGACTTTCGAGGACGGCGTCGCCGTCGCCGAAATGCTGATGGCGCTCTATCGCTCCGCCGAGATCGGCCAGGTCGTGAAGTTCCCGGCGCCGGAATTGGAGAGCTACGTTCCGCCGGTGGCGCGGGCTTAATTATTCTCGCGCCCGGACGACGCTCAGGCCTTTTGCCGCGCCCAGGCCGAGCAGTTTCATCGCATTCTGCTTGAGGACGAGCGGCTTCACGTCGGGCTTGATGTCGAGCTTGTCGAAATCGCTGAGCCAGCGATCCGGCCGGATCACCGGCCAGTCGGAACCAAACAACATTTTGTGCTTCAGGAGAGTGTTGATGTACCTGACGAGAATTGGCGGGAAATATTTGGGCGACCAGCCGGAGAGGTCGATATAGACGTTTGGCTTGTGCTGAGCGACCGACAGCGCCTCCTCCTGCCAAGGGAACGAAGGATGCGCCAGGATGATCGGCATGTCGGGAAAATCGACCGCGACATCGTCCATATACATCGGGTTGGAATATTTCAGCCGGATGCCGGCGCCGCCCGGCATGCCGGAGCCGACGCCGGTCTGACCGGTGTGGAACAGCGCCGGAACGCCTGCTTCCGCGATCGCCTCGTAGAGCACATAGGCGCTGCGGTCGTTCGGGTAAAAGCCCTGCATCGACGGGTGGAACTTGAAACCGCGAATACCGAAATCGCGAATGAGCCGCCGCGCCTCCCTGGCCCCGGTTTTTCCTTTCGCCGGGTCGATACTGGCGAACGGGATCAAGACATCGCTGTTGGCGGCGGCCTTCTCGGCAACTTCTTCGTTCGGATAGCGGCGATAGCCGGTCTCCCGTTCGGCATCGACGGGAAAGATCACCGCCGCAATTTTGCGCTCGCGGTAATAGCTGGCGGTCTCTTCGATGGTGGGGCGATTGTTCGGCTGGTTGAAATAGGCCGCCATCGCGGTCTGAAGTTCGTCGTAGCCGTCGTCGGGATGGGTGCCGCACGGTTCCTCAGCGTGCGTGTGCACATCGATCGCCACCAGCTCATTGATGTTCACGCCAGGCTCCCCGGTCTTTTATGGCGTTTCGATAGTGGAGCATCCGGACGCAGCAGTGCAAGACCGTCACGCCCGCAGTGCGGCAAGTACTTCGTCGGGACGCTCGCTCATCAGCATGTGGCCGGCGCCCTCGATCATGGCGACGCGGCAGCCCGGAATTGTCGAAGCTACGGCGCGGCCGCCCTTGGCCGGCGTCATCATATCGCGACTGCCCTGGATCACGATTGACGGGACCGCGACTTTTGCCGCCGCGGCCAGTCCGTCGCGATAGTCGTTGCATGCGGCAAGGTCGGCGAAGATGACGCCCGGCCGCGCCCGTTCAAGCAAACGCTCGCCGCCGCCGAGCATCCACAGGCCGGGCGCGGACGAACCGCCCAGCGTCGCGCTATAGCCGTGGCCCCAGATCGAAATCATGTCGATCGCCGCGTGATCGTTGGCCTTCGCGGCGCCGAGCAACTCGTCCGACACGCGCATCGGCGCGGCCGTGGCGATCAAGGCAAGCGCGGTGACCTTGTCGGGGTGACGCGCGGCGGTTTCCAACGCCACGAGCGAGCCCATGGAGTGACCGACCAGACGCGCGGCGGGCACGCCTGCCGCGGCGATCAGCGCCGCGGTCCAATCGGCGAGCGCGGCGATGGACGAAAGCGGCGCGCCGGCCGAGCGTCCATGCCCGGGAAAGTCGGGAGCCAGCACACCAAAGCCGTGATGCGCGAAAGAGCGGGCGAGCAACGCCCACACGGTATGGTCGAGGCCGGCGCCGTGCAGAAAGACGATGCAAGGCAGCGCCGGATCGAACGCGCGTCCGCCGGTGCCGACGAAAGTCTCGATGCCATCCACCACGATGCGCATCGCTCAGGCCTTCTGCGAGGCGCGCAGCGCCTGGCCAAAATCCTCGACAATGTCGCTCGCCGCCTCGAGGCCGACCGAGATGCGAATAAGCTCTTCGCCGACGCCGGCGGCGGCGAGCGCGGCTGCGTCCATCTGCTGGTGCGTGGTGCTCGCCGGATGAATCACCAGCGTCTTGGCATCGCCGACATTGGCGAGATGGCTGGCGAGCCGCACCGTCTCGATGAACTTTCGTCCGGCGGCGCGACCGCCCTTGATGCCGAAGCTGATGATGGAGCCCGCGCCTTTCGGCAGCAGTTTTTGCGCGAGCGCGTGATCGGCATGGCTTTCCAGCGAAGGATGCAGCACCCAATCGACGGCCGGATTCTGCCGCAAGAATGCAAGCAAAGCCGCGGTGTTCTGCATGTGCCGCTCCATCCGCAGCGGCAATGTCTCCACGCCTTGCAGCAACTGGAACGCGTTGATCGGCGACAGGCAGGCGCCGAAGTCACGCAGGCCTTCGGTCCGGGCGCGCATGATGAAGGCCGATGGGCCGAATTCCTCGGCGAAGACGAGGCCGTGATACCCCGCATAGGGTTCGGTCATGGTCGAAAATTTGCCGGAGGCGAGCCAGTCGAAACGCCCGCCGTCGACAATTGCGCCGCCGATGGCGATGCCGTGGCCGCCGATCCATTTCGTAATCGAGTGCATGACGATGTCGGCGCCGAGCGCGAGCGGGCGGCAGAGATACGGCGTGGCAAAGGTGTTGTCGATCAGGAGCGGAATGCCGGCCGCATGCGCGATGTCGGCGACCTTCGGGATGTCGAGCACTTCCAAGCCCGGATTGCCGATGGTCTCGCCGATCACCAGCCGGGTGCGTTCGCTGATTGCGGCGCGAAACCCGTCGAGATCGCGCGGCTTGACGAAGCTCGTCGTGATGCCAAAGCGCGGCAGCGTGTGGGTGAGGAGATTGACGGTGCCGCCATAGAGCGACGCCGATGCGACGATATGATCGCCGGCGCTCAGCAACGTGGCGATGGCGAGGTGCATCGCCGCCATGCCGCTCGCCGTGCACACGGCCCCGACGCCGTCTTCGAGCGCCGCGAGCCGCTCTTCCAGCACCGCGGTGGTCGGATTTGAAATCCGCGTATAGATATGGCCGGCGCGTTCCAGGTTGAACAGACCGGCCGCGTGATCGGCGTCGTCGAACACGTAGGAGGTGGTCTGGTAGATCGGGACGGCTCGCGCGCGCGTCACCGGATCGGGATGCTGGCCGGCATGGAGGCTCAGGGTCTCGAAAGCAGGCGGTTTCGGCGCGGGCATGCCTTCCTCGCAAAAGAAACATACGGCAGCACGGCAATTCGGCTGAATTGCCGCCCGCAACGCTTCCCATCAAACAGCGGGACACGCAAGCCGGCGATATCTCTCAATTTTCCGGAGTTTTGATCTTCCGGGGGGCTCGGCGTCAGCGCTCGCGCGCCGTCAACGCGTTCCAGGCGGCGAGAGAGTCCATATAGTCTCTCCAGTGCGCGATCTTCCGGTTTTCGATCCTGATGATCGAACAAAATCGATTGTCGTATTTCACGCCGGTCGCAAGGATGGTCCCGTGGACCTCGTATTCGATGACGACGACACGACCGTCGTCCGCCTTGTGGACGATCAGCTTGTCGGCGGATTGAAGCTCGATGTTGTCGCAATAGCCCCTGAACAGAGCCATCAGATCGGCGCGTCCCCGGACCATTCGGGGCCAGCC
>CAVZSB010000038.1:0-71863 GCA_963777635.1 uncultured Alphaproteobacteria bacterium | reverse complement strand
CGCGTCCCCGGACCACTCGGGGCCAGCCGGCGATGTCGTAGAGGACCTCATAAACGAGGCCCTCCCCGACGATGTCGAAAAAGTGCTCACCCTCGACGAGGTCGCCCAGCGCGCCGCGAACCAGGTCGAAATAGGGCTTGGCGGGCTTGTAGACATCGTAACTCCGACGGGGCATTTCGTGGTTCCATGCGGTTTGGAGCGTTGATCACGATATGAGAGCGACGTCTAGGGCGGAAGCTGCTACCAATCACCGGCACAAAATGACCGCCGTAACATGCGGCGGTGGTAGCTGAAACTTGATAAGGCGTGGTTGCTCAATCGCATTCGCCCCTTATGCCAAAAATCGAGATGCCGCGGGTTTGAGGATGCCGAGGTTTTTGTTGAGCCTCGGTTTACTGATGCGGAGTATCAGACCTTCGACGTGCTTCGCGTAGTCGGCATGGTCCGAAGCAGGAATGCTGTACGCCGATATGTATCGAACCACATCGAGGCGTTTTGCATCGTCCGAAATGGCTTTGGGAAGGATGCCGCCCGGAATTTTGGTTTTAATCTGCTGATACACCTCAGTCAGCAAGTTGCCGCCGGTCTTCCCGAGATAGATCAAGTTGGCCATCGAGTCATAGAAGGCATACAAGCCGCTCGCTTTCTCGTGCCCAGCGAGGATGGTGGATAGCCGCTTAAATAGCGTCACCGTTTTCGTCGGTTTTCTGAAAAGTGCGAACTCGGTTATGACCCTGAATTCAGGAACGACGGCGAAAAAGATTAGTCGACTCACATTGCGCTTAAGAGGCTGATGCTTTTTGTTCAGCCACCAATCTATCTGCTGCTTCGTGTGGCCTGTGGCCCTAGCTGCCTTAGCAGCGTCGCCGCCATAAAATTCATCAACCAAATACTTAACAAAATCGCTGCGGCTAGTCATCGAACCCTCCATAACTCGTTCTATAATTGGTGCGCTCTTGCACTTGTCAGCCTCATCCGCGAGCGTGTTGCTCTTTGTGTTGGGCTTCTGCCGCTGTATGAACCGATGCTCGGCGCGCTCCAAACCGCCCTATGCGGCGGCGACAGCGTCGGCGTATTATATGGGCCGCCCCAGCTTTGGAGAGCTACACCACGCCATGGCATTGCCGAAGGAAGTCGACGCCGAGAAAGTGCAGGCCGTGAGTGAGGCTATCGGCAAGATGACGCCGCAGCAGATAGGGGACCTGCCGCCGCTTGAAGACGACGACTTCAAGCTCTTCGGCATCATCAGCCAGCACTACTGCTTCATCGACCTGAACCTGCGTCGCGCGCTTGAGATCATGCACGCAGCGAAACGGCTTCCGCCGGAGCATGTTAAGAAATATCCCAACTATAGGGACGCTGACCTAGCGGACATCCTCCGCGGCAGCGCCGAAAAGATGGACCCAAACATCGAGGACCTAGAGGAGGCGCTCTTTCACCTGGAGGAGATCGGCCGTTGCCGCACCTATCGCAATCTGCTGAGCCACTTTGCAGGCAAACGCTACCCAAACGAGGATGTGTACGTATTCGCGGGCAAGAGCGACACCGACGCACGCCGGGTGCTGGGAAAGGAGCTCCCAACCCATAGCGTCCACTTTTCGATTGCTGGCCGGTCGGAATACTTCAAGCTAGCTGATCTCCTGAACGAACATCAGGCGTGGCTCTCAAAGAGAATCCCCGAGTGGGACAAACGCTATCTGCAAGACCAAGAATCCAAGGCTTGACGCCGAATTTGCGGTGTTCGCTTCTACCGCGAAAGCCGACATGCCTGCACGTTTACCAGTACAGGCCCACGCCACGGACGGAAGTTCACCGGGTCGGACCGGCATGAATGTGCCGCACTTTTCCTATGGATAGAAAAGCTACCTATAGGCTACCTTTTGTGATCGCGCCCCTCAGATACTAGGGGTCGAAGACCGGGTCTAAGTGCTTGATTTATGGAGCGGGCGAAGGGATTCCGAAGGGATTCGAACCCTCGACCCCAACCTTGGCAAGGTTGTGCTCTACCCCTGAGCTACACCCGCATCCGTAAAGGGTAAACGGCAGCGCCAAGTGCGCTGCTGGCAAAGCTATGCCAAAGAGCGGGAGCCTTTGCAACCATTGGCCTTTGCAACCACGACGCGGTCGGCCGCCAAGTCCCTAGAAAACCGCCGGTATCAGCCGCGACCGCACGTTTCGCTGGTATTCGGCATAACCGGGCAGTTCGCGCGCCAGCAGCTTTTCCTCGTCGAACAGCCGCCAGATGAGGGCCGCCATCATCGGCACCAGCACCAAAAGCCCCCAATAGGATCCAAGCGCAAGCGGCATTCCCAAAAGATAGAGGAACGAGCCTGCATATTGGGGATGGCGGACAAGCGCGTACGGCCCCGTCGAAATGACCCGCTGACCTTCCGCGATTTCGATCCTCGCCGAGGCAAAGCTGTTCTCTCTGAACGCAAGGAAGACGATGTAGAAGCCGACCGCGATCAGGACATTGCCGGCAATCACCGCCGCGAGCGGCGCTTGCGACCACCCTAGACGATAACCGAGCGCCGGCACGACCAGCACTCCGACAAGTCCGATCGAAACAAGAAGCACGACGAGTTTTTGCGTTCGCCCCTTCTCCGCCGTCGGGCCGCCGGCCAGGCGGCGCTGGAGGAGCGCCGGATCGTATTTCATGATGTAGAGCGTGATCAGAAGCGCCGCCGTGAAAAAGACGGCGAGAAAGACCCAACCCTGCCAATAGCGCACGGTGCCGGCCGCGGCGAAAAGCAAAACGCCCATCACGACGGCAAGGAAGACAAGTCCCAGCCAGGTTTTTACATTCAAACCGCTCATGCCCTATAGGTTTCCCGGCCTATCCGTCTCTTGGCCGAAACGTACGATCCATGCCGCCCGCCACGCCCGCCGAGCTCTTCGCCTATCTGGACAGCCTCGGCATCGCCCACAAGACCGTGAACCATCCGCGGGTGTTTACGGTCGAGGAGGCGCGCGCGCTGCGCGGCGCCCAGCCGGGCGGCTACACCAAGAACCTGTTTCTGCGCGACAAGAAGGGGACGCTGTATCTGGTCGTTGCGCCGGAGGAGGCGGCGATCGAGCTGAAATCGTTGCACCGCGTTCTCGGCGCGACCGGGCGTTTCTCCTTCGCCTCCGCGGAGCTGCTGCTCGAACTGCTCGGCGTCGAGCCGGGTTCGGTTACTCCATTTGCGGCCATCAACGACACCGCCGGCAGGGTTACCATTGTCCTCGACGCCGCCCTGATGGTCCACGATGTGCTGAATTTTCACCCGCTGGTAAACACCGGTACAACCACGATCTCCCGCGCGGACCTCCTTAAATTCCTTGAGGCGACCGGCCACCGGGCGCGAATCGAGCCGGTTTCGGCCTGACGTTCCGATTGCATTCCGCCAGCATTCTTCCCATTTATTCAGGCGAATAGGGGAGATTGCGGCCCGCCGGGGCCCAAAAGGGAAGGCGTAACATGGCAATGTTGCAGGAAGCGCAAACCGCCGCCGCGGACGGTCTGGTCAAGGAAACGACCACCCAAACCTTCGTCAAGGACGTGGTGGAGGAATCGAAACGGCAGCCGGTGCTGATCGACTTCTGGGCGCCGTGGTGCGGCCCCTGCAAGCAGCTCACGCCGGTGCTGGAGAAGGCGGTCCGCGCCGCCAAGGGCAAGGTGAAGCTCGTCAAGATGAATATCGACGAGCACCCCGCCATTCCGGGGCAAATGGGCATCCAATCCATTCCGGCCGTGATTGCCTTCGTCAACGGCCAGCCGGCCGACGGCTTCATGGGGGCGCTGCCGGAAAGCCAGGTCGTGGCGTTCCTCGAGCGGCTGACCAAGGACCGCATCGGCGGCGAAGCGCAGGATCTGCTCAAGGCCGCCGACGCGGCTTTGGCCGAAGGCGATCCGGCCGGCGCGGCCGACCTCTACGCGCAGCTCCTCGCGGAAGACAATGGCAACGTCCAGGCGCTCGCCGGACTGGCGCGCTGCTATGTCGAAACCGGCGCCACCGAGCAGGCAAAGCAGACGCTGGCGCTGGTTCCCGAATCCAAGCGGAACGATGCGGCGGTCCTTGCCGCCAGCGCGGCGCTCGAGCTTGCCGAACAGGCAAAGAATCTCGGGCCGGTAACCGAGCTGGAGCAGAAAGTCGCCGCCAATCCGCTCGACCATCAGGCGCGGTTCGATCTTGCGCTCGCGCTCAACGGCAAGGGCCAGCGGCTCGACGCGCTGGAGCATCTGATCAGCATCGTCAAACGCGACCGTAAATGGAACGACGACGGCGCGCGAAAGCAGCTCGTGCAATTTTTCGAGGCCTGGGGCCCGACCGACGAGGCCACGATCGAGGGCCGCAGGCGGCTGTCTTCGATCCTGTTCGCGTAGCTGCGTCGTCCGTTCGGCGGGGGAAACGTGCCGCCGGACGTGTGCGGAGTACGACATGCCGATGAATGCGGCCTACAAGGGACCTGAAGACCTGCCCGGCGTGATCGCGATTTTCCCGCTGCCGGGAGCGTTGTTGCTGCCGCGCGGCCAGATGCCGCTCAACATTTTCGAGCCGCGCTATATGGCGATGATCGACGACGCGATGCGCTCCGGATCGCGCCTGATCGGCATGATCCAGCCCGATGCCGTTCATGCCGGACCCGACGAGGCGAAGCCGCATTTGTTTCGCGTCGGCTGCGCCGGCCGGATCACGCAACTCGCCGAAAGCGGCGACGGCCGCTATCTGATCCAGCTCACCGGAATCGCGCGCTTTCGCGTCGACGAAGAGCTCGCGATCGGCACGCCATATCGCCAATGCCGGGTAACGTTTGCGCCGTTCCTCGACGACTTCACCGCGCGCAAAGGCGAGAGCGAGGTCGACCGCAAGGCGGTGTTGCGCGCGCTCACGGATTTCCTCAAGGCCAACAATCTCAAGGCCGATTGGGAGGGCATCGAGAATGCTCCCAATGAAGCCCTGGTCAACGCACTGGCGATGATGTCGCCCTACGGCGCGGCGGAGAAGCAGGCGCTGTTGGAGGCGCCGGATCTGAAAACCCGCGCCGAAATCCTGGTCGCCGTCACCGAGATCGAACTTGCCAAGGGCAAAACCGGCGAAACCCCGTTGCAATAGCGAGCGATCACGGGCGGGCGACGCCCGCTTTCGAATATGATTTGTTAGGCGCGAGGCCGCACTGGAGCTTGCCATACTGGAGTTTGACATGTCAACCGACCACCCCGGCGATGTTATCGATCCAAAACTTTTGGAGATCCTGGTCTGCCCGCTCACCAAATGCCCGCTCGAATACGATGCCGAGAAGCAGGAGCTGATCTCGCGCGCAGCCAAGCTTGCTTATCCGATCCGCGATGGCATCCCGATCATGCTGCCCGAGGAAGCCCGCCGGCTCGATTGATTTCCACCAATCCCAGGCATGCGACGCTAAAGACGTGGATGGCCGGGACAAGCCCGGCCACGACGTGGAAGTGAATGGCGAGGCGGAAGGACAATGATCAAAATCTGGGGACGCAACACGTCGTCGAACGTGCAGAAAGTGATGTGGGCGATCGGTGAGATCGGCCTGCCGCACGAGCGCATCGATGTCGGCGGGCCGTTCGGCCGCAACCGCGAACCGGCCTATCTCGCCATGAACCCCAACGGGCTGGTGCCGACGCTGGAAGAAGAGGACGGCTTCCTGCTCTGGGAATCCAACGCGATCGTGCGCTATCTCGCCGCCAAACACCGTTCGGGCGTGCTCGAACCTGCGGACGCCCACGCACGCGCCCGCGCCAATGCCTGGATGGATTGGCAGCTCAGCGTTCTCGCGCCAGCGATCACTCCGGTTTTCGTGGGCTTGATCCGAACGCCGCCGGAAAAGCGCAATCATGCGGTGATCGAAGAATCTAAAAAGAAGACGACGGACGCGATTGCCATTCTCGACGCCGAGCTCGCCAACAGTGCCTACGTCGCCGGCGACGCTTTCTCCTACGGCGACATTCCGTCGGCGGTCATGGCGAACCGCTATCGCCAATTGTTGCCCGAGCGGCCGGCATTGCCGCACTTCGAGCGCTGGTATGCGGCCATCGCCGCGCGCCCGGCTTTTAAGGACCAGGTCGCCGCCGTACCGCTGGTGTGAGCAAACTATTCCGCAGCGGCTCGCGCCGTGCCCGATTGCGTCGAGACGATATAGTCCATCGCCGCTTGCACGCCGCCCTTTTTGTGCGGCACGCCCGCCAGCGCCAAAGCCATTTCCGTCGCCCCGAGCGCTCCGATCATCATGGTGTCGTTGACGTCGCCCATGTGACCGATGCGGAAGTATTTTTTCGCGTAGGGGCCGAAGCTGGCGCCGTAAGAAATATTGAAGGTGTTGAGCGCGACGCTGCGGAACTGATCGGCGTCGTGACCGTCGGGCAGCAGCACGGCGGTGACCGTCGGCGAATAATATCGCGGTTCGCGGCAGAGGATTTCCAGCCCCCACGCCCGCACCGCGCGGCGTGTCGCCTCGGCAAGGCGATGATGGCGCGCGAATACGTTGTCGAGACCTTCCTCATGCAGCATCTCGATCGCGGTATCGAGGCCGTACAGCATTTGCGTCGCCGGCGTGTAGGGAAAGAAGCCCTGCTTGTACATCGTCAGCATGTCGTTCCACTCGAAGAACGAGCGCGGCAGCTTCGCCGTCTTCGCCGCGTGCAGCGCTTTCTCGCTGACCGCGTTGAACGACATTCCCGGCGGCATCATCAGACCCTTCTGCGCACCGCCGACGGTGACATCGACGCCCCATTCGTCGTGACGGTAATCGGTCGAGGCGAGCGACGAGATCGTATCGACGAGCAACAGCGCCGGATGGCCGGCCGCATCGATCGCCTTGCGGATCTCGTCGATCGGCGACATGCAGCCGGTCGCGGTCTCATTGTGCAGCACGCAGACCGCCTTGATCTCGTGCGCCTTGTCCTTGCGCAGATGGTCCTCGATGACCTTCGGATCGGCGCCGACGCGCCAGTCGGTCTTGATGAATTCGGGCTTCAGCCCCAGCCGTTCCGCCATGACCTTCCACAGCGTGGCGAACTGGCCGGTCTCGACCATGAGCACGCGGTCGCCGGGCGACAGCGTGTTGGCCAGCGCCGCTTCCCAGGCGCCGGTGCCGGTCGCCGTGAACACGATCACCGGCTGCGTGGTCTTGAAGATGGTCTTGATGCCTTCGAGGACGCGCCTGGCGAGCTTGATGAATTCCGGGCCGCGCTGATCGATGAGCGGCATATCGATCGCCCGCAGCACGCGGTCGGGTACAGGCGTCGGTCCGGGGATTTGCAGGAAATGGCGCCCGGGTAGACGCGATGCGTTCTGCGGCATATTTCGGCACTCCTTCGGACGTTTTCTAGCGGAGCATGATCGTCTCGGAAAACCGGTATCCACCCCAGATCAGGTCCGAGGCAGGCATTTTTCCGGATCATGCTCAAAATCCCGGCCGCGTCGGTCCGAAGGCGCCACGGCGGCGCCTTGATCCCCGAATGCTCCATTCGGGTCAAGTCGTTTATCCGCCGCAGGCTTGCGGCTTCGTAGCGATGCTAAGAGGGCGCCCTGTTGAACGCATCCTCTTGCAACCAGCCCTCATTGTTGGGCAAATTATTGGGCAACGCCCGGAACGGCGAAGTTCCGATAGGTCGCATATTTTTCGCCGATGGCACGAGCCTTCCTATATTCCGGCGAATTGAACCAGCCTTCCAGCTGATCCATGCTGTCCCAGATCAAAATGCCGGTACTGTCCTTTGGCGGCTCTCCAGAAAATGACGTTGTCTTGCCCGCGGCTAGCAATCGTCCGCCATGGGCTTTAATCGTGGCAATAGCTTCCGGCAGGTATTCTTTGGTGTAGCCCTCTTTGTTGGTCAACACATTGTCGAAGACGAAATAGACCGGCGGCTTTGTCTGCGCATGGATGCCTTGCACGGCCGCGGCGCCTATCACGCCTCCTGCAAGCATGAAGACGATCGCATATCTGAGCTTCATGGGGTATCCCTCCTGTTTATTTGGTGAGCCACGCGTTGACCACGTGCGTTGCAATATTGCACCAGCGGCGGCGTCAGATGCAATCGCCATCAGCGCTCCGCGTCGAGCGCACTCTCATGCCAGCGGCGCAGCGCCAGATAGTTGATGAGGGAGAGCAGATAGAAGATCACGATGCCGGCGAGCGAAAGCAGCAACAAAGCAGCAAACATGCGCGGGATATTGAGGCGATAGCCCGACTCGGCGATCCGGTAGGCGAGGCCCGATCCGGCGCCCGCCGAGCCCGCGGCGATTTCGGCGACCACCGCGCCGATCAGCGACAGCCCGCCGGCGATGCGCAGGCCACCGAGAATATAGGGCAGCGCCGACGGCAACTTGAGCCGCCACAGCACCTGCCAGCGCGAGGCGCCGTAGAGCGAAAAGAAATCGGCGAGATTGCGATCCACCGAATTCAATCCGAGGGTCGAGTTCGCCAGCACCGGAAAGAACGCCACGATCCAGGCGCAGACCAAAACCGCGGCGTGCTGGGGCAGGTAGATAAGAAGAAGTGGCGCGATGGCGACGATCGGCGTCACTTGCAGGATCACCGCGTAGGGATAAAGCGAATATTCCACCAGCCGCGACTGGCTGAAGATGACGGCGAGGCCCACGCCGCCGACCGCCGCGAGCAGAAATCCCTCCAGGGTCGTCGTCAGCGTGACCAAAAGCGACTGCGACAGCAGCGCCCAATCGACGACGAGCGTTTTCAGGATGAGGCCGGGCGCCGGCAATACGTAGGGCGGCACGTTGCCGATCCGCACCACCAACTCCCAGATCGCGAGGCCGAGCGCCAGCACGACGATGGGCAAGGCGATGCGCAGCACCCGGTCGTTGCTGGAAACACGCGCTGTCATGGCTCGCCTCCGGCCGCCATCGCCTGCGCCAGCGCCTCCGAGGCGCGGCGGCAGGACGCGGCGTACTCTGCCGACGTGCGGAAATTCTGATCGCGCGGATAAGGCGCATCGACCGCGAGTTCGGAGAAAACGCGGCCCGGCCGCGCCGCCATTACCACGATGCGACTGGACAGATAGACCGACTCGAACACCGAGTGGGTGACAAAGACGACGGTGGTGCGCGACGCCTGCCACATCTGCAGCAAGTCGTCGTTGAGCTTGAAGCGCGTGATCTCGTCGAGCGCGGCGAACGGCTCGTCCATCAGGAGAAGCTGCGGCTCGGTGACCAGCGCGCGGGCAATCGATACCCGCATGCGCATGCCGCCGGACAATTCGCGCGGATAGGCGTCGCGGAAAGCCGCCAGGCCCACGCGTTCGAGCGCGGCCTCGACCCGTTCGGAGAGTTTCGCGGCCGGTGCATGGCTGAGTTCGAGCGGCAGCCGCACGTTCTTGAACACCGAAGCCCACGGCATCAGCGTCGGCTCCTGGAACACGAAGCCGATCTTCCTTCCGTCCCGCGCTGCCGACGCCACGGATGGCCACGCGACGACACCCGCTGTCGGCTCGCTCAATCCCGCGATGATGCGCAAGGCGGTGGATTTTCCGCAGCCCGACGGGCCGAGCAGCGTCAGGAACTCGCCCGACCGGATTTCAAGATCGAGCCCTTGCAGCGCATGCGTGCCGGACGGAAAAGCCTTGCCGACGCCGCGCAACGCTACCAGTGGAGTGGCAGATTGAGGTGTGGCCGGCGGCATCGTGTTGCTTGTCACTTCGGCCGCAGCGAAAGCCCGACCTTCTTGTTGACGAATTGCAACGTATAGCACTTGCGGTAGTCGAGCCCCGCCTTGGCCACGCCGGCGCGGACCATCTTGTCGAAGAAATCCTTCATCCGCGCGTCGGTCATGGCGCCGATGCCGAGCGTCGTAGCGTCGCCGGAATCGACAATGCCGTATTCCTTCATCTTGGCGACCGAATAGGCGAGAAGTTCGTCGGTCATCTCCGGGTTCTGGCTCTTGATCAGCGTGTTGGCGGCGGAATTGTCGCCGTAGATATAGTTGTACCAGCCGATGGTCGAAGCATCGACAAAGCGCTGCACCAGATCGGGTTTCTTCTCGACAAGGGCGCGGCGCGTTTCGATCAGCGTCGAGTAGGCGCTGAAACCCTGATCGGCGAGCAGAAAAATCTTCGGCTTGAACTTGCCTTGCTTCTCGATGGCGAAGGGCTCGGACGTCACGTACCCCTGCATCGCCGATTTTTTGTCGGCGAGGAACGGCTGCGGATTGAAGGTGTACGGCTTGACCTGAGCGTCGGTGAATCCGAAATCGGCCTTGAGCCATTGGTAATAGGTCGCCATGCCTTCCCGGGAAACGAACAGCGTCAATTTCTTCAGATCGTCGAACTTGTCGATGCCCTGGTCCGGATGGGCGATGAAGACCTGCGGGTCTTTCTGAAACATGGCGGCGACCTCGATCGTCGGCACGTTGTTCTCGACCGCATCAAAGCCTTGCAGGGTGTTTGCGCTCAGGTAGAAGTCGATCTTGTCGACCAGCAACAGCATCCGGTTGTTGGCGTTCGGGCCGCCCGGCAGGATGGTCACGTCGAGACCGTATTTCTTGTAGGTGCCGTCGGCGAGCGCCTGGTAGAAGCCGCCGTGCTCGGCCTCGGCCACCCAATTGGTGCCGAAAGTGACCTTGTCGAGCGTCTCGGCCGAAGCGGTCGCAACCGCCGCCGCGGCGAGAGAAAGCAGCGCCGCCAAGGCTGTCCTTAACCACGTCGCGAGCGGCATCGGTTGCTCCATTCTGTCGGGGCGTGAGAATACAGCATGATCAATGGATAAGATCATGCTGACAAAATTTATGCCCAGAAGAGAACCCCGATGAACCTGCCGAAGCGCGACTGGATGGAAATGACGTGGCAGGAGATCGCTGCCGCCGGTACGGCGACCGCGCGCTGGATCGCGGTGCTGCCGCTCGCCGCGGTGGAGCAGCATGGACCGCATCTGCCGCTGGGCGTCGACACTTTCATCGCCGAGGCGTACCTGGCGCGGGTACGTGAAATCCTGCCCGATGAGTTGGCGGTTTCTTTCCTCCCGGTGCAGCGCATCGGCGTTTCCATCGAGCATATCGCCTATCCCGGCACTCTCACGCTGTCGGCAGCAACCGCGATCGCTGCGTGGACGGAGCTTGGCGAGAGCCTGGCGCGCACCGGTTTGCGCAAACTCGTTCTCGTCACCAGCCACGGCGGCAATGTCGCGGCCATGGAACTCGTGGCGCGCGAACTCCGCGCGCGCCTCGGCATGCTCGTGGTGACGGTCGGCTGGCATCGCTTCGGTTATCCGGACGGCGCATTCTCCAGCGAAGAGAAGCGCCACGGCATCCATGGCGGCGACATCGAGACCTCTTTGATGCTTGCGGCGAAACCGGAAACGGTACGCGGCGACAAGACGCCCAACGCCATACCGGCCACGATCGAGATGGCGCGCGAGTTCAAGTGGCTCGGCGCCTATCGGCCGGCTGGCTTCGCCTGGATGACGCAAGACCTCAATGCGACCGGCGCGATCGGCAACGCCACCCTGGCGAGCGCCGCGAAAGGCGAGGCTGCGCTCAAGCACGGCGCGGCAGCCTTTGTGGAACTACTGCGCGAAGTCGACCGTTTCGATCTCGCCCGGCTGCACGAGGGGCCGTTATCCGAGTAGCGGCCGGCCGCGCAGCACGCGCGCCCGCAGCGATTTGCTACGCCGCGATCTTCACGTATTCGAAGTCGCCGGGCTTGTTGTCGATGCCGAGCCGCGGCGGCGCGATCCAGCTGGCGAACTGGCCTGGGTCCGCGACCGGCTTCATCAGGCTGCTGATAAAATCGCCGTCGTCGCGCGTCGGCAGCCATTTGACCATGTCGCGCGCCCAGGCGGGCTCATCGATGATTACTCCGGCCGGCGAAACCCGCACGTCCTTGAACTCGCCGATGTTGCGATGGAAGCCGACATGCGGAAGCTCGAGCTTGAAGGCAACGCCGGTCCGCTCGATCACCTTGTTCCAGCGGTCGACGCCGCGCTGGCAGTCGGCCGTGTAGTCGTCGCGCAGCCGCATGTTGACCGCGGTCAGCGCCGGCTCGTCGACACGTTTGATCTGGCCGTCGACGAACTTGAGCACCGGATAGGTGGCATGTTCGAGGCGATGATCGTCGTCGATCTTGGTCTCGTGGAAACGGCCCTTGAGGCTGGCGTTGAAGGCGTTGGCGGCGTTGGTCGAGACCTCCGAGCCGAACAGGTCGAGCGACAGTGTATAATGCAGGTTGAGCTTCTTCTGAATGGTCGGCAGGTCGATGACGCCGAGCGCGCGCACGCGCTCGATATCGTACGGATCGTCGATGCCGGCGGCCTGCATCGCCTCGCAGGTGCGCTGGATGACGCGGCCGACGCCGGTCTCGCCGACGAACATATGGTGCGCTTCCTCCGTCAGCATGAAGCGGCAGGTGCGCGACAGCGGGTCGAAACCCGACTGCGCCAGGCTTTCGAGCTGCATCTTGCCGTCACGATCGGTGAAGAACGTGAACATGAAGAATGACAGCCAGTCGGGCGTCGCTTCGTTGAAGGCGCCGAGCATGCGCGGCTTGTCGGCGCTGCCGGAACGGCGCTGCAACAGTTCGGCCGCCTCCTCGCGGCCGTCACGGCCGAAATATTTTTGCAGGATGTAGACCATCGCCCACAGGTGACGGCCCTCCTCGACATTGACCTGGAACACGTTGCGCAGGTCGTAGAGCGACGGTGCGGTCTTGCCGAGATGGCGCTGCTGCTCGACCGACGCCGGCTCGGTATCGCCCTGGATGACAACGAGGCGGCGAAGCATGGCGCGATACTCGCCCGGCACGTCCTGCCAGGCGGTTTCGCCGTAGTGGTGGCCGAACGGAATCTTGCGGCCTTCCTCCGGCGGCGCGAGCAGGATGCCCCAGCGATATTCGGGCATCTTCACGTAATCGAATTTTGCCCAGCCTTTGGGATCGACCGACACGGCGGTGCGCAGATAAACCAGCGCCTGCTGGAAGCCTTCCGGCCCCATATCCATCCACCAGTCGATGTAGCCCGGGTGCCAGCTTTCCAGCGCGCGCAGCACCTGGCGGTCTTCGGCGAGATTGACGTTGTTCGGGATCTTGGTCGTGTAGTCGACGGCTCCGATATCCATGACGCTCTCCTTTTCATCCTCCCCCGCTTGCGGGGGAGGGGGACCGCCCGAAGGGCGGTGGAAGGGGCAAGCTGGAAACCCCCTCCGGCTTCGCTTCGCATCGCTCGCTCGCCACCTCCCCCGTTTTCACGGGGGAGGAAAATTCAAACCCTCCGCGTGTCGAATACCGGCTGCTGACCGGTGCCGTAGCGCTTGAGTGCGCCCTCGTCGCCGACCGCATTGGGACGCTGGAATATCCAGTTCTGCCAAGCGGTCAGCCGGGCGAAGATTTTCGATTCCATGGTCTCCGGCCCGGCGAAGCGCAGATTGGCTTCGAGGCCGGTGAGGCCGTCGGGCGAGAAACTCGCGCGCTCTTCGAGGAACACGCGCACCTCGTCGTCCCAGTCGATGTCGTCGGGCGCGAAGGTGATGAGGCCGAGCCGTTGCGCGGCTTCGGCGTCGAGCATTTTGTCACGCTCGGTTTTCGCCGCTTCAATGTCGGCCGGATTGGCGAGAAAGCGGCTCGCCAGCCGCGTCAGGCCGTTCGGCATCGGATAGGCGCCGAAATTGGCTGCCGTCAGTGCGATCACGGCCGGCGGCTTGTTGTCGCCGGTACGCTGGCCGAGGAACATGTAGGAGCGGTCGCTGGCGAAGGCGATTTCGGCGAGCGTACCGACAAAGCACGAGCCGGGTTCGATCGAGCGTGACGAGCGAGCGCGACGTCAGGTCGATGCGCTTGAGCACCCGCTTCCAGAAGTGACGAATTTCGCGGCTGAGCCAGTGATCCTTGTTGGCATCGAGGAAATGCTCATACGCCATGACCTCGGCCGGATCGCCCGATGACTTGAAGACGATCGCGGCGACGTCGAATTCATTCAGCCGGATGTTGAGAATGGCGTCGTCGAGTTCGCGCGCGAGCTCAAACGGCCAGAACTCCGCGCCCAGCGCTGACCATGTCGTCGGCCGTAGCGGGCGGCGGCGCCGCGGGACCGCGCAACACGATCGTGGCAATGCGGGCAGCGCGGTCAAATTCGACCGCGAGCGAACCATACGCGACGCCGTTTGCGGAAAACGTGCGTGCGAGCGGGGTGAGCTTGATCCCCTGCCCCGCCGCGCCGCGGCCCGACTTGGCGGCAAATTCCTTCGCGCGCGCGGCGACCGCGTCTTCGAACTTGGAGCCGGGGGCCACTTCGTCGACCAGCCGCCACTCCAGGGCGCGCTTGCCCCTGACGCCCTCTTCGGTGGTGCAGAAGACATCGGCGTAGTCGCGGCGCACTTTGCGCTTGTCGGCAACGCGCGTCAGTCCGCCGGTACCCGGCAGCACCGCGAGCAGCGGCAATTCCGGCAGCGACACCGATGACGAACCGTCGTCCACCAGCATGATGTAGTCGGCTGCCAGCGCCAGTTCGTAGCCGCCGCCGGCCGCCGTGCCGTTGATGGCGCAGATGGTGCGCAGGCCCGAATTCTCGCTCAAATCCTCGATGCCGTTGCGCGTCTCGTTGGTGAATTTGCAGAAATTGACTTTGTGCGCATGGCTCGCGCCGGCCAGCATGCGGATGTTGGCGCCGGCGCAAAACACCCGCGGCTTTGCCGAACGCAGCACGACGACGCGCACTTGCGGATGCTCGAAACGCAGCCGCTCGATGGCGTCGGCGAGTTCGATGTCGACGCCGAGATCGTAGGAATTCAGTTTGAGCTCGTAGCCTTCGAACAGCGCGCCCTTTTCATCGACGTCGAGCAGGAGCGTCGCGACATCGCCGTCGATCTTGAGCTTCCAATGGCGGTAGCGCGACGGATCGGTCTGAAAATCGATCCGCGTTCGACCGTCGGCCAGCGGACGCTCGGGGGCATGGGCGTCAGCCATTACAGCGTTTCCTAAACGACAGCGTTTCCTGAACGACAGCGCTTCCGGAATGTGTATTATAGTTCACAAGCGCTTTGGGCGCTCTATGCACTATAATGCACTACGCCGCAACCCCGGAATCCTTTGGTCTCTCGCTTTCGTGATGGTCGCGCAGCAGGCGATTGATGAAGCCGGAAACCGCCTCGAGCGTGAGTTGCGGCGCGTCGCGATGCGGCGAATGGCGGGCCGCCGGGATGATCGCCACATCGACCGGGCAGTAGCACTCCTGCTGCGCGGCTTCGATCTGTTTGAGCGTGCCGTATTGGTCGTCCGCGCCCTGCACGATCAGGATCGGAACGCGGATATAGCCCAGCGCTTCCGTGATGTTCCATTTGCGGAAGTCCGGATGCAGCCAGGGCCCGTTCCAGGACTGGAAGGCGCAGTCGACGTCGCTGTGCCAGCGTTTGAGTTTTTCCCGCAGCGGGCCGGCCGCGTAGTCCTCGCTGGTCCGGCGGATCTCGGCGAGCCCCATTTCTTCGGTGAAGAAGTGCGGCGCCATCAGCACAAGCCCGCGGATCCGATGATCCTGGACGCTGCCGGCATAGATTGTCGCGATCGAAGCGCCGTCGCTATGGCCGAACAGAATGCCGCGCTGGAAGCCGATAGCCGCCAGCACGCGCGGCAGCACGTCGCGGGCCTCTTCGTCCATGAAGGCGACCGAGCGCGGCAACTTTCCGGGGCTCGATTTGCCGTATCCCGCCCGCGAATAGACGAACACGCCGGCGCCGGTCGCCGAGGCAAGTTGCTCCGGGAAAGCGCCCCAGAGGCCGACGCAGCCGAGGCCTTCATGCAGCATGACGATGGTCGGCGCCGCATCGGGCCGCGGCCCGATCATGCGGTATTCGAGCCGCAGCGGGGCAAGATCGAGAAAGCCTTCGTCCGCAAGCGTCACGGCGGGTTCTGCCCGAGCAACGGCGTGACGATGCGCAAAAGCTTGGCGAAGCTGCGGTCCACGGCTTCGCCCGAGGTATCGAGTTCGGCGTCGGCGCGGGCATAGTCGGCGCGCCGCGCGTCCAGGATCGCGACGAGGTCGGCCATGGCGCCGCGGTTCTGCGCCATCGGCCGAAAATCGCCCTGCGCCATGACCCGGCTCATGTGTTCTTCCGGGCGCGCCTTGATCCAGACCGTGTGGGTGCGGCGAAGCAGCAGCGCGTAAGTCTCGGGGTTCGAAACGATGCCGCCCGCCGTGGTGACGATGGCGGCTTCGTGCTCGGCGATCACATGCTCGAGCGCGCCGCGCTCCTGGCGGCGGAACGTCGCCGTACCGGCCATTTCAATCAGATCGGGAATGCTGGCGCCGTATTCCTCTTCGACCCGGCGGTCGAGTTCGATGAACGGCCAGCGCAGATGCCCCGCGAGCATCCGGCCGAGCGTCGACTTGCCGGCTCCCCGCAGACCGACCAGCGCGATGCGCCGCGCCCGGTCGGCGCCGGCGCGAAGCGTCACCCGCGCCGCGATCTCCCTGGCGACTTGCGGCAGTTCCATCTCCGGCACCTGCGCCAGCAAATCGTGGATGGCGCCAAGCTCGGCGGTGCGCGCACCGGACTCCGGCAGCAGCGCGGCGGGGTGAAGGTCGAGCGCTTGCGCGATCGCGCGCAACACGCTGACGGAAGGATTGCCGGCGCCGCTCTCGATCTGCGCCAGGTAGCGCTCCGAAGTTTCGGAAGCTTGCGCCAATTGGCGGCGCGTCATGCCGCGCTTGGCGCGGTGCTTTCGCACCTCGCGGCCGATGGCGTCGAGAAATGCCGCCGTTTGCGCAGCGTCGCTTTGCGGGATGCCGGCGGGTCGGGGCGAAGTCTTCTTTTTCGGCTCAGACACCGGCTCTCCTTGCCGCCGCGAATTATATTTCATGCATTATAATGCATTCGACAGACCGACGCAAAAGGCCCGAAAGGGGGCCGTCGTATCGCTTTGCGTTTACTTGTCTTAGCTATTCCCGTTCCAATCGTCGCCGTCCCCCGCGACGCGGATGCGGTCGTAGTTGTACCCAGCCTCGGTGACGAAAATTAGATTATTCCGTTGGGAGAATGTCTTCATCGGTTTCGTAGGATTTTCTGTCATCTCTCGCGGCGGCGAAAGTGAGTCGTTTCTGGTCAAACAATACGTAAACCACTGCTTGCATCCGAATACGTCAATGTAGTTATCTTCCCCCAAATATAGAGACGGTTCGTCCGTTGTCTTTGATGGCATCAAAGTTGGCTTGATTGAGCGCGACGGCAGTCACGGGCAATGTTGTGAAGGTACCAGGATTGAGCGTTGTTTTAGTCTGTATCAGCGCCGGATTCACACTTTCTTTGTCGGGAAGAATAAGGGAGTCGGACATAGGATAGGGTGCGGTTCACTGGCGACCCATCCGATCACCTCAATGGCCGGTGTTTGGCCGGCGGCCTGAAAAGTGGTCATGATTTCCCGCTCTTTATTGAGTTAAGTGTCGGTATGGCGGTGACGACTACAGCCGACAAGTAGCCGCAATCTGATACGCGCCTCTCGTTCAAAGGCGATGAGTTGATTTCTGTTCGTAGCAGCCTGTTCATGCATCTCGCCGGCTTGGTGAGACCGGCGATAGCAGCCGTCGTAGCAACGGCGGTGATGATCTTCGATTATAGTATCATGCGACTCGTCGAATGACGATCCTCGGCGACGCGCGAATTAAAGCGCCTGGGGCTGACAGATCTAACAGGGATAATTTCATAGGACAGTCATTGCAACAGCAATTCGTCGCCTTTTGTGGAGGATTTGACCGATGACTCAGTCAGATTACGAAGCACGCTACTGATCGAGATCCTTGCCGCACTCGGTTATTGCCGTTTTCCGGAGATGTGCCGTCATTCTGTCGGCTACTGTCAGTTCCGAACTGATGCGTCGAGCTATACGGACAAGCGACGGATCGACACGCGCTTTATTCCAGAATCTTCCGCCAGCCGCCGTTTGACGGCTCGGATTGCGGCTCGACTTCGCTGGCGCCGTCGGGGCCGGGATCGTCGGGCGCGTGCACCAGCGGGATCACCGGTCGGGCTTTTCCCTGGAGTGGCGCGCTGCTGCGCAATACGGGCGGCGCGACGACAGGTTCGGCCGCGAGCCGGCGTAGCCGGTTTCTCTTGAGGCGCCGGCGTTGCCAGCGCCACCGGCGCGCTTTCGCTTTTCGGCTCGCTCGCCGCAGCGGCCGGCGCGGCCGCGACCGCGGCGATTGCAGCATGCTCCTGGTCGATCGCCGGCGCCGGGCCGGCGATGCCGGTCAGCGGAACGCGCCACTCGAAGGCATCGAGCCGGCCGCCCGGCGATACCGGCAGCCAGTGATCGGAAATGTGCCCCTCGGCCGTCCATTTCGGATCGGGCGCGGCGTTGACGGCGCGCGCGATCCATTCGCGGGCGCGGCCTTCGTCGTTGCGTTCGGCGCGTTCCAGCTCCGCCATCAACAAAGCGATGCGCTTGGTCGGCGCCGCGAGATAGGAGGCGAGCGCCGCCCGCGCCTTGGCGAATTCCCGCGCGTCGAGCGCGGCGCGCGCCATCGCCAAGGCGCCTTCGATGTGACCCGGCACTTTCTTCGCCAGCGCTTCGATGCGTTTGAGGCGATCGCGCGCCGCATCGCCGTAGCGAAGACTGGAAAACACCTGGGCGAGGTCGGGATGCGGGTTCGCCAGCCACGCCTTGTTGAGTATCCGCGACGCTCGGCGCAATTCGCCGGCCTCCGCGAGCATGCGGCCCGCCAGCGACGCCGCCGGCACGAAAGTCGGCGCCAGCTTCGCTGCTTCGAGCGCGAACGCCTTGGCGCTGTCGCGATCGGTCTCCTGCGTCTCGTGGGCGCGCGCCGTGAGCATCACCGCGCGCTGACGGCGGTAGGTCTCCTTGTCCATGGCGCGCCGGTTGCTTTCCAGCAGCGCCAGCGCGCCGGCCCAGTCGCCGGTAAGACAGCGGAATTCGAGCACCGCCTTGCCGGCCCAGCCGAGCGACGGACTTTGCCGCGCCGCCTCCTCGGCAAAAGCGTGCGCGCTGGCGTGATCGCCGCGGCGCCGGGCCTCGACATAGAGGCCGTGCAGACCGAGCGCCTTGGTGTCGTCGCGGCCCGCCATCGCCCGAAAGATGCTGTCGGCGGTTTCGCTGTCGCCGCCGAGTTGCGCGGATTGCGCGCTCAGCAGCAGCGCGAGCGGCTCGGCCGGCGCGATGCGCCTGACTTCGGCCGCGTGCTTGCGCGCCGTGGCAAGATCGCCGGCGCCGATCGCGATCAGGCCGCGCGAGATCGCCTCGTAGGCGCGCTCGCCGCGGCGGCGATGCAAAAGCCGGCGCAAGCTGAACGGCGAGCGCAAGACGGCGCTCAAGAGGCTCCACAGCAGCGCAATGGCCGCCATCGCCGCCACGGTCGCCGCACCGAGGACGATCAGCGAGGTCTCGATCCGACCATGGCCCGGCCAAATCTGCTCCAACCACGGCCAGGTGATAACAACATCAGCCGGCCGGTCAGCCATCCACGCCACGCCGAGCGCCAGCGCGCCGACGACAACGAGAAAGATGACGACGCGGATCATTGCGAGACCGGTTTGCTGAGCGCGGCAAGAGCATCGGCGGCGATACGCCGGCTCGCCGCGAGCGCCGCGTCGCGCGCTTCGGCCTTCTTGACCCAGCCGTCGGCGAGCGAACGCGCGGCCTCCGGCAACCGGCCGATATCGGCAAGCGCCGCGGGCAAATCGCCGTGCGCGGCATCGGCGCCGATCCGCGCGATTGCGGACGCGGGATTGTCGCCGGCCGGCGCCGCCGTCCCATCGATCGGCGTGACATGGACGAGATTGCGGGCGTGATTTTCCAGCCGGCCGAGGAAGGAACCGCCGCTTGAGGGAGGCTCCACAGCCCGCTGCATCGCCGGCAGGAGCGCGGTGAGTTCGCGCCCAAGCGACGCGGCGCTCGGTACGCCGTCGGCGGCAAACGGCTCAAGCGCGGCGGTCGCAGCCTGATCGCCGCCGAGCAATTTCACCGCGGCAAGCTCGGCCTTAAAGCCGGCGCCGCGCTCGACCGCGGCGCGAAGCGCCTCGGCGGCGACGGTCGCGCGCGTCGCGCGGTCGTCGGCGCTCGAGGTTCGCTGCGCCACGTCGGCGGTAAGCGATTTGACCACGCCTTCAAGCGCCGCGATGCGGCCGTCGGCACTCGAGCTGCGCTGCGTCACATCGGCGGAGAGCGACTTGACCGCGCTTTCGAGCGCCGCGATGCGGCTCGACAACGCCTCGACGTCGCTTCGCGGTGCCGCCGCCTGCGCGGCGGTCTTTGCCGCGTCCGCCGCAGCGGCCGCGGCCGAAACCTGCGTGAGCGCGTTCTGCGACGCCGCCGCCACATCGTCGACGCGGCGCGTCAATGCCGCAACGGTATCGGCAAGCGACTTGCCCTGCGCTTCTGCCGCCGCAATGCGGTTGGTGAGCGCCTCGTCGGAGCGTGGCGCATCGAGCGCCTGCTGAATCTTGTCGAGCCGCGCCGATATCTCGGCGCTGTCGCCGCTCTGGGCAGCCGGAGCGGCCGGTGTCTGAGTCGTCGCGGTCTGATGGGCCGGAAACAAACCGGCAGTCCAGAGTGCGGCGCCAAGCGCGGCAACCGCGACGGCACCGACCGCGATACCGATGACATAGTGGAATGCGTGGCCGGAAGGCTTGGGGCCACCGATTTCTTCTGCCTTAAGGTCGATCGTCGGCGGCGGCGAACGCGGCGTGCTGTCAGGTTCGCTCATTCGTTCTCCAGGGCAGTCGAGAAGGCAAGCGCCACGTCAGGCCGCCGATGCTTGGCACCGCCAGACTTGGCACCGCCAGCCGCCACGGCATAGTACGGAGGCGGGATGGCGGCAACAACACGGCTGGCGGCCTGTCATGGCGCCTCTCGTGTCGCCACTGATGGCGCCCCTGATGGCGCCGGGACAAGGGCCATCAAAGCGGATTTGGTCGGCTCCGCCGCGATCCGGATGTCGGCGGCGCCGGCCGCAACGAGCGCCTCCGCCGCGTTGGCGGAGATACAAAAGTGCGTGGGCTTTCTGAGCGCATCGTCACCGGCCCCTGCGTCGCGGACCGCGCGCAGAAATGCCTCGGCACTGCGGCGCGAGAAATGCAAGACGCCATCGACGCCCGCCAGAGCATCCGCCACCGCGGAGGGAAGAACCGCAGCGGCAATGGCGCGATAGATCACGACGGTGCGGACGACAAAGCCCTGCCCGGAAAGACGGCCGGCGAGATCGCCGGCGCGATCGGCTCCGGCAAGATAGAGCAGCGAGGCTCCGCCTTTGACGCGCTGGGCGACCAGGCGGGCGAGGTCGCGCACGTCGCCATCGGCGGACGTCACATCCGCAAAGCCGGCCGCACGCATGGCCTGCGCGCTGCGCCCGCCGACCGCGAATACCGGGAGTGCGCGCAGCTCCGTAAAGCGCCGATGCCGGGCAATCGCCGGCGCCGCGTTGGCGCTGGTGACGACAATCGCCGCAAACGGTCCGGCGGCGATTTTGGCATCCTCGACCGGCTCGATGCGCAGCAGCGGCGCAACGACGACGGTGTGACCGCAAGCCCGCAGCGCCGTTGCGGTCCGTTCCGCGTCGGCTTCGGGCCGGGTCACCAGCAGCCGCATTTTCAGGCTCGCACGAAAAAATCGGCGCTGGCGCGGTCGCGCAATTCGCGGCCGGCATCGGCGCCAAGCTCCGCAGCCATCTCGCGACGGCCCTCGCGCGAGACCTCGAACGCCTCGCTGCCGTCCGGCTTCACGATGATGCCGCGGAAGCGGACGGCCGCGGCGTCGACGCGGGCATGGCCGCCGATCGGGGTTCGGCAGGAGCCGTCCAGCACGGCGAGGAAGGCGCGCTCGGCGGCAAGCGCGATCGCGGTATCGGCGTCGTCGATCGCCGCGACGAATGCGCGCGTCCTGGTATCGTCCGCGCGGGTTTCGATCCCGATCGCGCCCTGGCCGACCGCCGGGAGGAAGGCGTCGAGGTCGAGAATTTCCGTCGCCGCCGACAAAAGCCCGAGACGCTTGAGGCCGGCGACGGCCAAGAGCGTCGCATCGACTTCGCCGGCGTCGAGCTTGCGCAGGCGCGTTTCCACGTTGCCCCGCAGCATGACCGGCGTCAGGTCCGGCCGCAATCGCTTGACCAGCGCCTGACGGCGCGGCGACGCGGTGCCGACGACGGCGCCATGCGGCAACTCGCGCAACGTCTTGGCTTTGCGGCTGATGAAAGCGTCGCGGGCGTCCTCGCGCGGCAGGAAACCGGCCAGAACGAGGCCGGCAGGCAATATTGTCGGGAGATCCTTCGACGAGTGCACGGCAAGATCGATGGCGCCGGCAAGCAAGGCTTCCTCGATTTCCTTGGCGAAGAGCCCTTTGCCACCGGCATCGGCGAGCGGGCGGTCCTGAACGACGTCGCCGGTGGTGCGAATGACTTTAATCTCGATCCGTTCGGCGTCGACCTTGGCCGCTGCGGCGAGGCGGCTTTGCACTTCGCGGGCCTGAAACAGCGCAAGCGGGGAACCGCGCGTACCAATGCGCAGCAGGGGTGCCTCGCTTGCCGAATGTGTCATTGCCGATTGTGTCCCTGGACCTTCAAGTGCTAGGCCGCGCCGAAGCGCGACGCGCCACGTGACGCGCCATGTGACCCGCCATGTTCATCACGCGTCATGTCATAATATACCGATGATCATCCTCGGCATCGAAACGACCTGCGACGAAACGGCCGCCGCCGTGGTGGAGCGCACCGCGGAGGGGCAAGGCCGCATCCTGTCGAATGTGGTCCTTTCGCAAATCAGCGAACATGCCGAGTTCGGCGGCGTCGTCCCCGAAATTGCCGCCCGCGCCCATGTCGAGGCGCTCGATACCATCATCGCCAAGGCGATGAGCGAGGCGCAGGTCTCCTTCGCCGCACTCGACGGCGTCGCCGCGGCCGCCGGGCCGGGCCTGATCGGCGGCGTGATCGTTGGCCTGACCATGGCCAAGGCGATCGCCTTGGTGCACGACAAGCCGCTGATGGCGGTGAACCATCTGGAGGCGCACGCGCTGACCGCGCGCCTTACCGACGGGACGCCATTCCCTTACTGCCTGTTCCTGGCGTCCGGCGGCCACACGCAGATTCTCGGCGTGCGCGGCGTCGGCGATTATCTGCGCCTCGGCGGCACCCTGGACGACGCCATCGGCGAAGCCTTCGACAAGACCGCCAAGCTCCTTGGCCTCGGCTATCCCGGCGGACCGCTGGTCGAGAAGGAGGCCGCGCAAGGCGATCCCGAACGGTTTGCGTTGCCGCGTCCCATGATCGGGCGGCCCGACGCGAACTTTTCGCTGTCCGGGCTGAAAACCGCGCTGCGCCTTGAAGCGCAGAAAATCGCGCCGCTGAGCGACGCCGACGTCGCCGACCTTTGCGCCTCGTTTCAGCAGGCGGTGGGCGAGGTGGTGATGGATCGGCTGCGCACCGGGATGCAAATGTTTCGCGACCAGATCGGCACTCCTACCGCGCTCGTTTGCGCCGGCGGCGTCGCCGCCAACCAGGCGATTCGCAAGGCCCTGCATCGCGTCGCCTTCGAGGTCGGCACCACCCTTGTCGCGCCGCCGCCGGCTCTCTGCACCGACAATGGCGCCATGATCGCCTGGGCCGGCGCCGAGCGTCTGGCGCTTGGCCTGACCGACACGCTTGCCACCGCGCCGCGGGCTCGCTGGCCGCTCACCGAGGTGACAAAGGCGGCGGCAAGCGAAGCTGCCGCTCAGACCGTTCGATGAACCGGCGCGCAAGCCGCTGCTTGCTCACGCCGCGCGTCCGGTTTCGATCTGCGTCAGGATCGCTTCCAGCCGCTCCAACCGGTCGGCTTCGCCCGGCGGCTTGTCCCAGCGCAGGCGATTGATCCGCGGAAACCGCATCGCCAGTCCCGATTTATGCCGGGTCGAACGCTGCAAGCCCTCGAACGCGACTTCCAGCACCAGACCTTCATTCGCCTGATGCACGACCTCGCGCACCGGCCCAAACCGGTCGACAGTGTTTCGGCGCACGAAGCGGTCGATCTGCAGAAGCTCCTCGTCGGTGAAGCCGAAATAAGCCTTCCCCACCGGCACAAGTTCGTCGCCATCCGCGCCGCGGGTCCAGACGCCGAAGGTATAGTCGGAATAGTAGGACGAGCGCTTGCCGTGACCGCGCTGGGCATACATCAGCACGGCGTCGACGATGAACGGATCGCGCTTCCACTTCCACCACAGGCCCTTCGGCCGGCCGGGAAGATAAAGCGCGTCGCGCCGCTTGAGCATGATGCCTTCGACGGCGTCGGCGTCGGCGCCCGCTCCCGCCGACACCGGATCGTTTCGCGCGGCGGTGAGCGCGTCCCAGGTCGCAAAGGCAACGAGCGGTGACAAATCGATGCGCGGCTCGTTGAGCCGGGCAACAAATTTCTCAAGCCGGGCGCGCCGCTCGGCGAACGGCAGCTCCCGCAGATCCTCATCGTCGTCGGCGAGCAGATCGTAAGCGCGCAGATGCACCGGAAATTCGGCCAGAAGTTTCGCGGTCACGCTTTTTCGATTGAGGCGTTGCTGAAGAACGTTGAAGCTTTGCACCCGTCCGTCGCGCACGATGAGAAGCTCGCCATCGATCGCACCCGGCAATCCGCAGCGTTTCGATCAGATCGGGAAAGCTCCTGGAAATGTTTTCGCCGGTGCGCGAATAAAGCCGTCCGGTCATTCCCTCTTCAAGCCGTGCTGCAACGGCCTGGACGCGGATGCCGTCCCACTTCCATTCGGCCATGAATTCCGCCGGATCGAGTGCCGCAAGATCCGGCTCGTCGAGCGCGTGCGCCAGCATCGGCGGCCGGAACGGCGCCGGATCGCTGCTCGCCGGCTTGTCGGCGCGGCCCTCCAGCCAGGCGAACAGCCCGATATAGGGCGGCGACAGGCCGGGCCAAAGCAGCTCGATATCCTGCGCATCGCTCGCGCCAAGCGCAGCAACTGCGGCCTTGGCAAGCCGCGCCGAGACGCCAATGCGCAATCCGCCGGTGACGAGCTTGATCAGCGCCCAGCGCCCGGTCTCGTCGAGCGCGTCGAGCCAGCGCGCCAGCCGCGCCGGCAGCTCCGCCTTGCCGAGGGTGGAGAGGGTCTCGATGACGACGGTCAGCGACAATTCTTCCGAATCCTCTCGCCGTGCCGGAGAGGGTGGCGAGCCTGCCACAGCGAGCCGCCTAGGCCACATCAGCGCGACGGTTTCGGAGAGATCGCCGACATAGTCGTAAGAAAAGCCGAACAGCACCGGGTCGGTGCGTTCGGCGATCAGACTGCGGATGAGGCCGGACTTGGCATGAGGGAAATTCAGCGCGCCGGTGAGCGCGGCGAGCGCCCAGCCGCGCTCAGGATCTGGTGTCGAGCGGAAATAATCCGTGATCAACCGCAGCTTGGCGTTGCGCGCGGGCTCGTAAGCGAGGCGATCCAAGAGTTCGGCGAAGCGGTTCATTCCTCCGCCTCGCCGCCTTTGCCATCGGCTTCGTCCTCGTCGCCATAGCCGACAATGTCGAGCGGGCGGGCTTTGAGTCCGCGCGTGACGCACCAATGCACCAGCGCGTCTTCCTGGCCGTGCGTGACCCAGATTTCGCCGGCGCCGGTCGCAGCGATGGTCGCAGTCAGTCCGTCCCAATCGGCGTGATCGGAAATAACGAGCGGCAACACTACGCCGTGCTGGCGCGCCCGGGCCCGGATGCGCATCCAGCCCGATGCAAACGCCGTTACCGGATCGGGGAAGCGCCGCGTCCAGACGTCGCTCAGCGCCGAGGGCGGGCAGATCGTGATGGTGCCGGCGAGCTCGGTCTTGGCTGCGCCGCGCACCGGACGCAATTCGCCGAGTGCAATGCCACGGCTTGCGTAATAGCTGGTGATGCTCTCCATCGCGCCATGGAGATAGATCGGCGCGCCATAGCCGGCTTTGCGGAGAAGCGCGATGACGCGTTGCGCCTTGCCGAGCGAATAGGCGCCGACGAGATGCGCCCGCTCCGGGAACAGCGCCACCGAGCCAAGCAATTTCGCGATCTGCTCGTCCGGATCGCCGTGGCGGAACACCGGCAGGGCGAAAGTTGCCTCAGTGATAAACACGTCGCACGGCACGAGTTCGAACGGCGTACAGGTCGGATCTCGCACCTCCTTGTAATCGCCGGAGGCGACGACGCGCAGACCGCCGGCTTCGACCGCGATCTGCGCCGAGCCGAGAACGTGGCCGGCGGGGTGAAACGTCACTTTCGCGCCGCCGAGATCGACGCTTTCGCCGTAGCCGATCGCCTGGCTCGTACCGGCAAAATTCTCGCCGTAGCGCAGCCGCATGAGATCGAGGGTTTCCTGCGTCGCCAGCACCGCGCCGTGCCCGGCGCGGGCATGGTCGGAATGCGCGTGCGTGATCAGCGCCCGCTCGACCGGCCGCGTCGGATCGATATGAAAAGAGCCGATTTTGCAGCATACGCCGGCCGGCGTCGGCGTCAGGATGTCTTCAGGACGCATGGCGAGTGATAAATAATCATTCCCCTTCGGGGCGCGAGCACACGATGACCGACACCGGCCCGCTTTTCGTTTCTTCCGGCGATCTGATCGCAGACCGCCGCTACAAATGGGCTCTCGACCATGCCTCACGCGGCGATTTTGCCGGCGCGGCGGACATTCTTGTGCAAACCGTGGAACAGGCACCCGGCTTTGCGACCGCGTGGTTTGCGCTCGGCGCCATCCGCGACCGCCTCGGCGACCGCCCGGGCGCCATCGACGCGTTCGACAAAGCCCGCCATGCCGATCCGGAGGACTATCACGGCGCCCGCCTGCAGCTTGCCCGGCTGGGGGGCGGCAATGCCGCCCCGGCGATGAGCGAAGCGTATGTCCGCCGGCTTTTCGATCAATATTCCGTTCGTTATGACGCGGCGCTCACCGAGCGCCTCGGCTATCGCGGACCGGCACTGCTCCACGACGCCATTGAAGGCGCGATGCGGACGGCCGGGCGCGCGCTGCATTTTCCCGCCATGCTCGATCTCGGCTGCGGTACCGGACTTGCCGGTGCCGTTTTTCGTCCTTTTGTCGAGCGCCTGGTCGGCGTCGATCTTTCGCCCGGCATGATCGCGCAGGCAAAGAGCAAAGACCTCTATGACCGTCTCGCCACCGCCGATCTCACCGACTTCCTTGCAGCCGAGGCGGGCGATAACGCGAAATATGATCTCATCCTCGCTGCCGACGTCTTTGTCTACATCAACGATCTCACGCCGGTCATAGCGGCGGCGGCGCGCATTCTCGCGCCCGACGGCCTTTTTGCTTTCACGGTCGAGACGCATTCCGGCGACGGCATGAAGCTTTTGCCGACACTGCGCTATGCCCATGCCGAGCCATACATTCGCCGTGCGCTGGCCGACGCCGCCCTCACGATGGTGTCAGTCGCCGATGTCGCCGTGCGCAACGAGAAAGGTGTTCCGGTCGACAGCCTCGTCGTGGCCGCGCGGGCCTCGACCCCGCCACACGCGCCCACTACTTCCAGCCAATGACCGTGCGCGAGCGCCCCGCGGTGCTGCCGGACATATTCGCGCACTGGTTCGCCAGCCGCGGCTGGGTTCCGCGCGCGCACCAGCTCGAGCTTCTGGCCAAGGCGCATGCCGGCCGTTCCGTGCTGCTGATCGCGCCGACGGGCGGCGGCAAGACGCTCGCCGGTTTTCTGCCGAGTCTCGTGGAACTAAGCAGCGCCGCCGCGGCGGCAAGCACCGGCGGCAAACGAAAACTCTTCTCCGCTCGGCCGGGACCTGCATCGCGATGGCGGGCTGCATACGCTTTACATTTCGCCGCTCAAAGCGCTCGCGGTCGATATCGCGCGCAATCTGGAAACCCCGGTCGCCGAGATGCGGCTGCCGATCCGCATCGAGACGCGGACCGGCGACACCCCGACCTCGAAGCGTCAACGTCAGCGCCGCGATCCGCCGGAGATTTTGCTGACGACGCCGGAGCAGCTCGCGCTCTTGCTCGCCTCCGCCGACGCGCCCTATTTGTTCGGTTCGCTCAAACGCGTAGTCCTCGACGAACTGCACGCGCTCGTCGTTTCCAAGCGCGGCGATCTTCTCTCGCTCGGCCTGGCGCGGCTTTTTCGGCTGGCGCCCCATCTCACCAGCGTCGGCCTCTCGGCGACGGTGGCGGAGCCCCAAGAGCTCGCACGCTTCATGATGCCGCAGCGCAGCGGTTCCGCACGCGCGCATTCTGATCTTGTTGTTGCAGAAGGCGGCGCCGCGCCGCACGTCACCATGCTCGACACGCGCGAGCGGCTGCCCTGGGCGGGGCACTCGGCGCGGCACGCGCTCGACGAGATCTACCGGCTTATCGCGGCGCATCGCACGACGCTGGTTTTCGTCAACACCCGCAGCCAGGCCGAAGGCATTTTTCAGCAGCTTTGGCAGATCAACGACGACAATCTCGCCATCGCGCTGCATCACGGCTCGCTTGATGTAGCGCAGCGGCGCAAAGTCGAAGAGGCGATGGCCGGCGGCCGATTGCGGGCCGTTGTTTGTACCTCTTCGCTCGATCTCGGCGTCGACTGGGGTGACGTCGATCTCGTCGTCAATGTCGGCGCCCCGAAGGGCGCTTCGCGGCTGCTCCAGCGCATCGGCCGCGCCAACCACCGCATGGACGAGCCGTCAAAGGGCGTGCTCGTTCCGGCAAATCGCTTCGAGGTGCTGGAATGCCGCGCCGCGCTCGATGCCATCGAGGAGAACGCGCAGGACACGCCGCCATTGCGTATCGGAGCGCTCGACGTGCTGGCGCAGCATGTGCTCGGCTGCGCCTGCGGCGAGCCGTTTCGCAGCGACGACCTTTATGACGAAGTAACGGCAGCGGCGCCTTATGCGGCGCTGACGCGGGCGGACTTCGATGCTGTCGTCGATTTCGTTGCTACCGGCGGCTATGCGCTGAAGGCTTACGACCGTTTCGCCCGCATCCGCCTCGGCAAGGACGGGCGCTGGCGCATCGCCAACCCCAACGTCGCGCAACGCTACCGGCTTAACGTCGGCACCATTGTCGCCGCCGATATGCTGAAAGTACGCCTCGTGCGGTCGCGCGCCTCGAAAATAATACCGCGCGGCGGCAGGCTTTTGGGAGAGGTCGAGGAATATTTCGTCGAGACCATGGTGCCGGGCGATACCTTCGTCTTCTCCGGAGAGATTCTCAAATACGAGGCGTTGGTCGAGGACGAGGTCTATGTCTCACGCTCCAGCTCGGAAGACCCCAAAGTGCCGGCCTATGAAGGCGGAAAGTTTCCGCTCTCGACCTATCTCGCCGCGCGGGTGCGAAACATCATTGCGCATCCCCAGCAATGGCGTGAACTTCCGGCGCAGGTGCGCGAGTGGCTCGAAATCCAGCAATGGCGCTCGCAGATGCCAGGTGCGCGGGAACTGCTGGTCGAGACGTTTCCACGCGGCAACAAGCAATACCTCATCTGCTACCCGTTCGAAGGCCGCCTCGCGCACCAGACGCTCGGCATGCTGCTGACACGGCGGCTCGAGCGCGCGCGGTTGCGGCCGCTTGGCTTCGTCGCCAACGAATACGCGCTCGCCGTCTGGGGCCTTGGCGACGTCGCCCAGCGCATCGCGCGGGGCGAACTGGCGCTCGATGCTCTCTTCGACCAGGACATGCTTGGCGACGACCTCGAAGCCTGGCTCGACGAGTCGGCGCTGATGAAACGTACCTTCCGCACGTGCGCGATCATCGCCGGACTGATCGAGCGCCGCTTCCCGGGCCAGGAGAAATCGAGGCGTCAGGTCACCATCTCCACCGACCTCGTCTACGACGTGCTGCGCAGCCACCAGCCCGACCATGTGCTATTGCGCGCCGCGCGCGCCGACGCCGCGACCGGCCTCCTCGACGTGCGCCGGCTTGCCGATATGCTCTCGCGCATCCAGGGCCGAATTGTTCATAAAGCGCTGGACCATGTGTCGCCGCTCGCCGTACCCGTCATGCTGGAGATCGGGCGCGAGTTGGTTTACGGCGAGGCCGCGGATTCGCTTCTCGCCGAGGCGGCGGACGAATTGGTGAAGGAAGCGATGCAATGAGGGTGCAGGCACTGAAAACCGAGCCCGCCGAGGTTCCGGTTTCTGGGCAAGCCAAGGACCACGCGAAGCATCGACGCGGTCGCCGTGGCCGGCGTCACGCTGATCGCCGATCCCGCGGGCGCGCTGTGCTGGCCGGACGAGGGCCTGTTGATCGTCGCCGATCTGCATCTCGAAAAGGGCTCGGCTTTCGCCAAGCGCGGCGTGCTGCTGCCGCCCTACGACACCGCAACGACGCTGGCGCGGCTTGCCCGCCTCATCGATCGCCACGCGCCGCGATCGGTGATTGCGCTGGGCGACAGTTTTCACGACGATCACGGACCTTCGCGCATGAGCAGCAGCGATCGCGCCGCGCTGCGAGCGCTCCAACGCGGACGCGACTGGCTCTGGATCGCCGGCAATCACGATCCCGCTCTGCCCGCAGATATTGGCGGCCGCTTCGCCGAAGCGCTGGCGCTCGGTCCGCTGACTTTGCGCCACGAACCATCCGCGGCGGCCGTCGATGGCGAGATCGCGGGGCATCTGCATCCGGTCGCGCGCGTGGCGCAGCGTGGCCGTGCCGTGAGCCGGCGCTGCTTCGCCACCGACGGCCGCCGTCTCGTCATGCCGGCCTTCGGCGCCTATGCGGGCGGCCTCAATGTGCGCGACCGCGCGATCCTCGGCCTCTTCGGCTCGCTGGCCTTCACCGCGCACATGCTCGGCACGCAGCGGCTTTATGCGATCGCCGCGACGCGGTGCCTGCCGGATTGAAACTCAGTCTCGCCGAAACACGACGCTTGCGATCCAGCCGGTCGACAGCGCCATCAGCGCGGTCGCTAAACCGTAAAGCAGGCCGTAGTCGCGGGCGGCCTCGACCATAAATTGCTCAAAGCCGACCTTCACGATCTCGAAGGCGGAATCGGTGTGGGCGATCAGATTGCCGTCGGCGAACAGCTTGACGTCGACCTTGTAACTGCCGATCGGCACCTGCGCCGGCAACGAGATCGATGCGCGAAACAGCGTCGGCGTGAGGAAGGTCACCGCACTCGGTTCTTCGCTGTAGAGGCGTTGATCGCGCATGAGCCGCACCAGGGCCGCGCGAAAAGGATCATTGGCCACCTCGCCGATATCGTTGTTGATCAGCTCGGGAAGCGGCGTATCGGCGATCCCAAGTTGAAGCCGCTTCAGGGTATCCGCGCTGGCGATGTCGTCGAGCGGCCGGCTCGACAGCACGGCAAGATAGGACGGCGGATCGATAAAGGTGCGCGCGGCGGTATTCACCCAGATGCCGAGCACGCGCTGTTTGCGCCTTGTGCGCAGCGACACCCGCGGCCCAACGACGGTGGCCACGATATCGTACTGGCCGCGACGCGGCGCACTCGCTGCGTCGCGCTCGACCGAGCCGAACAATACCAGCTCAACACCGGTATAATTCGAGGTGATCATCACGTGATGATTGGTGAGCGAAGCGACCAGCCGTTCCGCTGCGGCCGGGCCGGAATTGGCCAGGAAGGCAATGGCGAGGAACGCCGCGGTAGAAGCGTATCTCACAGCCCACCCCCGATGACCCGGATCGAGTAGAGGTCGTCCGGCCGCAGCACCAGCGCGACGGCAAAACGCAGCCCAACGGAGAGGACCAGCAACCCCAGCAACAGACGCAGCCACTCGCCCCGGATGCGATACCCGGCATGCGCGCCGAACTGCGCGCCGATCACGCCGCCGATCATCAGGATCAGCGCAAGCACAGCGTCCACCAGGTGGTTGGTCGCGGCATGCAACACCGTCGCCGATACCATGGTGAGAAAAGTGAGCACCAACGAAGTGCCGATGACCGTCGCCGTTGGCACCCGCAGCAAATAAATCAGCATCGGCACCAGCAGAAAGCCGCCGCCGATACCCATGATGGCGCCAAGAAAACCAATGACGAAGCCGATCGCCAGCACCGGGATGGCGGAGACGTAAACCTTGGAGCGCTTGAACCGGATCTTCAGCGGCAGGCCGTGAAACCAGCTATGGGCGCCGGGCCGGCGCAGTTCGGCCGGCTTGCCCTGGCGGCTGCGGATGATGGCGCGCGCGCTTTCGCTGACCAGCAGGACGCCGACCACGCTCAAAAGCGTGACGTAGGACAAACCGATCATCAGATCGAGTTGATCGAGCGCGCGCAGCCAAGTGAACAACGCCACGCCGCCGGCGGTGCCGACGATGCCGCCGACAAGCAGCGTGAGCGCCAGGGTGACGTCGAGCGTGTTACGCCGCCAATTGGCGATCGCCCCGGAGAACGAGGAGGCCGCGACATGCGGCGTGACGCTCGCGACCGCCACGGCGGGCTGCACGCCGATGAAGATCAAAAGCGGCGTCATCAGAAATCCGCCGCCGATACCGAACATGCCGGAAATGAAGCCGACCGCCAGCCCCATCGCCAGCACGAGAAAGACGTTAACCGGTATGTCGGCGATCGGAAGGAATATCTGCACGGATCGGCTGCCGGCGTTTGTTTGGCTGCTGAACCGTTCTACTCGCGCGAGGCCGCGCGGCATACCTTCAACGGCAGAAACGCGCACAAATTTGATCGTGCCGATGGGGCTTAGTTAATCCGGGTCAATTGACCCTGGCGGCGTCCGGCGTGGAGACTTTCGCCGAATGCGGCTTCGGCTTGGGCGGGGGCGTTCCGTTCGCCGGCGCATCCCAGGCGCCCTTTACCGTGACCGCATCGGCCGGCTGCGGCAGCGGTTTCCACTTATCGGCGGCGGCGCGCGCGGCCTCAAGTGACGGCTGATCGAGACGGGAAGCGATCTCATCGCGCTTGCGGGCGGCGTCCTGGTCGCCCTCCTTGGCGGCGAGGAAGAACCATTTGTAGGATTCGCCGAGATTCTGCTCCACGCCGACGCCGCGCGCGTAGAGAATGGCGAGGTTGTATTGACTGTCGGCGATGCCGCGATCGGCGGCCTTGCGGAACCATTGCGCGGCGGTTCGGTAGTCCGGATTGCCGTCGGCGCCCTCGGCATAAAGGACCGCCAGATTGTGCATCGCCTTGCCGTGACCCTTTTCGGCGGCGGCGCGATAGAGGTCGCGGGCGGTAGCAAGGCTTTTCTGCACGCCCAGGCCTTTTTCGTAGAGCGCGCCGAGGCGAAACTCCGCGGGGGCGAGCCCCTTCTTGGCCGCGATTTCGAACCAGCGCGCCGCTTCCTCATTGTTGGCCGGAACCTGGCGGCCCTCGGCAAAGCGAACGGCTACTTCGTACGCAGCCGCCGGATCGCCGGCGAGGGCAGCCAGGCGCAGCGCCGGACCGCCGATCGCCAGTGGAAGTTTGTCGCCACCCGCTGACGATGCCGGGACGCCCGCATGCGACCCCGGCAACGAGCCAGTGATAGCGGTCGGCGCGCCGGCCGCGGCGCCAGACGCCCTCGCGCCAGCATGCGGCGCGGCGCTGAGGTCAAGCGGCGGTCCCGGAATTGTCGCCGGTGCGGCCGCTGAACTTGCTGTCGCAGGCGGCGCCGCTAGTGGCTCCGCTTCAACATGGGGTGGCTCTTTTCGCGGCGGTTGATCGGGCTGCGCTTGCGGCGGCTGGGATTGCGGCCGCGGTGCCTCGGTCTGACCCTCCGGGGCTGTTTGCGCGGGCGGCGCTTGCGCCGGCGTCGGTGCGCCGGACCCGTCTTCGAATATCCGCGAAATCACATGGAAGCCGCCGACGACGATCGCAACGACGGCCGCCGCGACCGCGAGCGTCCGCAACCGCTCCGTCAGTTTTTTCGGCTGAGTTGTGCTGGTACCGCCGGTCCTGGTGATTTTGCGATCGTCGTGCGAGGCAGAAGCGGCCTGCGCCGCGCGGCGCGCTGCTGCGATGAAATCCGGCTTGCCGCCGCCCGGGTCGGCAATGACCGGAGGCTTCGATCCGATCACGGCTTCCGACGCGGCGATGCGGTCGGCTGCGGACGGCGACTGGCGCGAGCGTCCTGGAAGCGAGCCGGGTTCCAGAGGATGATTCGGCGGCAGGCTGGGGTCGATCGGTGTCCGAGACGTGCTGGACGCAGGCTGCGGGAGTTCAATCTGGCTCAGCTTTAGCGTGACGTCGGAGGCAGCGGACGTGAGCGGCAGGGGGGCCGCTTCCACCGGCGCGGGAGCCGCCTCGAAAACAGGCGCCACCGGATGCGGCGCGAGTTCCGGTGCATCCAACGCTGACGGTAGCGACTCCGCAGGCGCGGCCGGCGGCCAATCGATCCGCGCGTCGTTTCCGATTGTGGCAAGCCGATCGACATGCTCAAGCGCACCATGCATGTCTTCGGGCGAGGCTGGGCTATTGTGCTCGGTTTGCCTGATCTCAGGATCCTCATGCGGTTCGAGCGCGGCAGCGGGGGCAACAACCGAAGTCTTGGCGACCGAAGTCTTGGCGACCGAAGTCTTGGCGCCGGCGGCCGCTCCATCGGTGTCGCGCAATTGCTCGATATAAACCAAAAGATCGGCGAGCCCGCGTTCGACGCCTTCGAGCAGACCAAGGCGTGCATCAGAGGCATCGAGCCTTTTGACCAACGTCGCGATGCGATCCTCAAGATGCGCGAGCGCGGTGTGATCCGTGTGGCTGAGCTGCACCCATTCGAGTTTCTCGACCAGCCCGGATAACAGCTTCTCAAGTTCGCGGGGCACGGCTTGGCCAGCTTCGGCCGAAGCGTTGAGCGCGGCGGCAAGGATGTCGATGCGATTCTCCAGCGCCGAAAGCTTGGGTGTCTCACTGGCGGCAAGGCTGTCGACCTTTGCAGAAAGCGCGCGCACATCGTCCGCGACTTTCGTAAGCGTATCGTTGGAAGCGACATGGGAAACCATGCCGCGCAATACGCCGATGGCGGTTTCGAGTTGTTGCAACGCCGCGGGATCTTCCTTCTTGCTGGCAATCGCATCAATTTTCTTGGTCAGGCCCTGCACCGCCTCGTCGAAGCCTACCAGGCTTTCGGCCGGCGTCAGGCCGCGCAACGCTTCGCGTATTTCCGCCAAGCCATGCTCAATACTGGCAAGAGCCGTCGCGTCGACGCCCGACTGGCGGCTGTCATCGATGCGCTGGCCAAGCGTCTTGACCTCGATCTCGAGGTCCTCGAGCGCGCGCCGCGGCAGAGCTTCCGTAAGCGAACGGCCGATTTCCGCAAGATCGCTGCGAAGCCCGTTGACCGCCTTTTCCAGCTCGGCGGACGGACGCAAAGCCTCGATCCGCGCCGTCATCTCGCGCAATTGATGCTGCAGGCCGCTGATATCGACCGAACCTTCGCCGACCTTCTGCGCCAGTTCGCTTTCGGTCCAAGCCGCAATGACCCGCTCCGGCTCCTGCGGCGGCGCCAGAGGTGCGGCGGGGCGGTCCGCGACGGAGAAGCGATAGCTTCGCTGTCGAGAGCACGTTGCCGGGCCGTGATTTCAGCTACGGCCTTGTTGATCGAGGCGTCGCGGATCTCATCCACCGCCGCGCTTGGGGCTAATGCTTCATGGCGGTTCCGTTGCGCGACGTTCGCCGCGACTTGTTCTTGGCGGTTCCGCTCCGCGACGTCTGCCGCAACTCTTTCAAAACGGTCCCGCGCCGCCGCGCGCAAGGCCGCTCGCTCAACGCGTTCCCGCTCCGCCGCACTGACGGTGACACGGTCAAAACGGTCCCACCCGGCCGGCGGGCGATCGTTTCTTTCCGGCTCCACGCGACGCGTATCGGCGGCTGCGAGCGGCTCGCGATCCGGACGTCCGTCGTGCCGAACCGGCCTTTCTTCGGTGCCGCTGTTTTCACTCCTGCGCGCGTTCGCGGTGGCGCTTCGGCGCTTTCGATCGTCGGCGCGGAAATCAAGGTGCAACTGGTCCTCAGGAGCAGGGTCTGGGCTATATGGGGGCTGATCCCGGAGGCCGCCCTGCTCCCGGCCATCTTCGCGGAAGCTCTGACGCCGTTCGTCCTCTGCTTCTGGTTCCCGGTGACGGGCTGGTTCCCGGTAAAAGGGTTGGGGTTCCTCGCGGTAGCCGCCCTGCTGGCGAGCTTCGTCGCGGAGACGTTGCCGCGGCTCCACTTTCGGTTCACGATCACGCTGGCGCGGCGGCGGCGCCTCTCGGTAGCTGCCATGGTCTTGATAGCTGCCATCGTCTTGGGCGTCGTAACGGAATTGCTGCCGCTCGCCGTCTCGTTCGCGTTTCCGCCGGGGCTCGGCGGGCGGATCACGGTGGCGGCCTTGCTCGCGTGTATCATCGCGGAATCTTGCCGCTGCTCATCCTCAGATTCGCGATACCGGTTGCGCTCGGGGCGCGGCTCGCGATGGCGGCCCTGCTCCCGGCCATCGTCGCGGAACTTGCTGTCGTGATTCTCCGCCGATTCGCGATCCCGGAGTGCGCTGGGCGGCGCGTCGCGGTCTGTCTCTGCTCCCGCTCATCGTCGCGGAACTGGCGTCGTGATTCTACCGCCGATTCACGATCCCGTTGTGGCATGGGCGGCGCGTCACGGTAATGTCTCGGCTCCCGCTCATCGTCGCGAAAGCTCTGCCGATCCTCGTCCTCGCGTTCAGGATGACGAGGGTTCCGGGGCGGCGCGTCGCGATACCGCGCGGCCACCCGATCGTCGTCGCGAGGCCGCGGTTTCTGGCGATCATTCGGCTCGCGGTCGAAATCGTCCGACCATCGTGCCTCGTCGTCGGGTTCATCGGCCGGCTGGATAACGTTGTTGAGCCACTCGCCGACCGACAGACCAGACGCGCGGGCGGCCTCGCGCGCAGCAGCGCGCGCTTCCGGACGGAGACCTCTAAGATTCCACGGACCGCCCGATTTCATTCTCGCGTCCAAGCCAGATGAGGAACAGGATGCGCCCTGTTTCGAGCCGTTGCGCGTAAACAGCCGACGCAGAGGGCCTGGAGTTCTGTCCTCACAAGTGAATGTTCAGGATTACGGTAAAGAACCCGTTAAAGTTACGCGCGCCGCCCCTCGGCAGACCCGTTCCGGCAGCCGGCCATTTGGACGCCGTGTCACCGTTACGGTTACGAGCCACGCCTTCGTTTGCGCGGCGTGTTGAGCGGTCATCGAGCGTCCCGGCAATGGCGTCTTATCGTTGACGCAAATCGGCTACGTTATAGGTTCCGGTCCGGCCGGCGGCGCGGCCGGGCCGACGACCGCACGGCAGGGAGGGCGACATGCCGAGTTACAAGGCACCCGTTGGCGACGTGATGTTTCTTTTGAGCGATGTGTTCCACATCGATCGCTACAACAACCTCCCCGGATTTGCCGACGCCACGCCCGATCTGGTCGAGGCGGTGCTCGAAGAAGCGGCGAAGTTCAGTGAGGACGTGCTGACACCGCTCAATCGCGTCGGCGACAAGGAAGGTTGCAAACGCCAGGCGGACGGCGCGGTGACCACACCGACAGGGTTCAAGGACGCCTACAAGCGGCTCACCGAAGGTGGCTGGATTGGCGCTTCGGCGCCGGCCGAATTCGGCGGCCAAGGCCTGCCGATGGCGCTTACGCAATCCATCAGCGAATTTCTTTGCTCGTCGAACATGGCCTTTGCCATGTATCCCGGCCTCACGCAGGGCGCGGCCGCCGCGATCTTCGCCCACGCTTCCGCCGAGCAGAAAGCGCTCTACCTGCCCAAGCTCATCAGCGGCCAATGGACCGGCACGATGAACCTGACCGAGCCGCAATGCGGCACCGATCTCGGTCTTGTCCGCACCCGCGCCGTCCCGCAGGCGGACGGCACCTACAAAATCACCGGCACCAAGATTTTCATTTCCGCCGGCGAGCACGACCTGGCCGAGAACATCGTCCACCTCGTCCTCGCCCGCATCGAGGGTGCGCCCGAGGGCACCAAGGGAATTTCGCTTTTCATCGTCCCGAAATTCCTGCCGACGAAGGACGGCGCCGTCGGATCGCACAACGGGGTTTCCTGCGGCTCGATCGAAGAAAAGATGGGCATCCACGGCAATTCCACATGCGTGATGAATTTCGACGACGCCACCGGCTGGCTGGTCGGCGAAGCGAATCGCGGTCTGAACGCGATGTTCACGATGATGAATGAAGCGCGGCTCGGCGTCGGCGTGCAGGGCCTGGCGCTTTCGGAAGTCGCCTATCAAAACGCAGCCGCTTACGCCAAGGAGCGACTTGCCGGTCGCGCGCTTACCGGCGCCAAGTACAAGGACAAACCCGCCGATCCGATTATCGTGCATCCGGACGTGCGCCGAATGCTGATGACGATACGCTCCTTCAATGAAGCGGCTCGCGCGCTGGTGCTGTGGACCGCCCTCAAAAGCGACGTCGCCCACCGTTCCGGCGATGCCAAGGAACGGCAAGCCGCCGACGATCACATGGGCCTGATGACGCCGGTGATCAAAGGCGTGCTGACCGATCAGGGTTTCGCCAATACGGTCATGGCGCAACAGGTATTCGGCGGCCACGGCTACATCGCCGAACACGGGATGGAGCAATTCGTGCGCGACGCGCGGATTGCCATGATCTACGAAGGAGCCAACGGCATCCAGGCGCTCGATCTTGTCGGCCGCAAGTTGCCCAAGGATGGCGGCCGAGCCTTGCAGGCGTTCTTCGCCGAGGTGTCGGGCTACATCAAGGACCACGGCGCCGACGCCGAGCTCGCGCCTTACGTCAAGCCGCTCGCCCAGGCGCTCGGTGAGCTGCAACAGGCGACGATGTGGTTCATGCAGAACGCGCTCGGCAATCCGGAAAACGCCGGCGCCGGCTCGACCGATTACATGCATCTCTTCGGACTGGTCGCGCTCGGCTACATGTGGTGCCTCATCGCCGAGGCGGCAAAAGCCAAGGCCGCAACCGGCGGCAATGGCGCCGCCGATTCGATGGCGGCGAAGCTTGCCACCGGGCGCTTCTTCGCCGAGCGCCTGTTGCCGGCCGCGACAACCCATCTCGCGCGCATAAAGGCGGGCGCCGCCAGCACGATGGCGCTGCCTATCGAGGCCTTCTAGTGTCCCGATCCCGAAGTTCGCAAGTGTTTGTCGAACCTCTGATGCGAAATTCGGGATCAAAGGGACACTAGCAAATTCATGATTCTAGTGTGGTTCTTGGATTTGAAGTTCCTACCCGAGTTTGCGGTCGGATCTTAGGAACTTCAAATCCACCACACTAGAGCCGACCGGACACCCGCTGCAATTCCGCGGCGGGTATGCCTATATGGGGAAGTGCCCCTCTCCCTTGCGGGAGCGGGTCAGGAGGAAACACGATGCCGGACGCTTTTATCTACGATCACGTTCGCACACCCCGTGGCCGCGGCAAGGTGGATGGCTCACTTCACGAAGTAACCGCGCTCAATCTCGCAAGCCAGGCGCTCGACGCCATCAAGGACCGCAACCATCTCGATCCGACCATGGTCGACGACGTGGTATTGGGTGTGGTCGATCCGGTCGGTGAAGCCGGCGCCGATATCGCGCGAACGGCGGCGCTGGTCGCCGGCTATGGCGACACGGTGCCCGGCGTGCAAATCAACCGCTTCTGCGCCTCCGGCCTCGATGCGGTCAATTTCGCCGCCGCCCAGATCATGTCAGGACAGCAGGACATGGCGATTGGCGGCGGTGTCGAGTCGATGAGCCGCGTAGGTATTGGCGCTTCCGGCGGCGCCTGGGCGGTCGATCCTACCATCGCGGTCGAGCACTACTTCATGCCGCAAGGCATCTCCGCCGACCTCATCGCCACCAAATACGGCTTTTCGCGCGACGACGTCGACGCCTATGCGGTCGAAAGCCAAAAGCGCGCGGCAACATCGTGGAAAGAAGGCCGCTTCGGCCGGTCGGTAATCAAAATGAAAGATGTCAACGGACTGACCATCCTCGACAAGGACGAGCACATGCGGCCTGACGCCACCATGCAGTCGCTCGCTTCGCTCAAGCCCGCCTTCGTGCAGATGGGCGAAATGGGTGGTTTCGATGCGGTCGCCATTCAGAAGCATCCGGAAATCGAAACCGTCAACCACGTCCACCATGCCGGCAATTCCTCGGGCATCGTCGACGGCGCCGCCGCGGTTCTGCTCGGCAACAGCCGCGCGGGCAAGAAGGCGGATTTGAAACCAAGGGCGCGCATCCGCGCTTTTGCCAATATCGGTTCGGAGCCGGCGATCATGCTGACCGGCCCGGTCGACGTCACCAAGAAGGTGCTGAAGAGAGCCGGCATGACGCTCTCGGACATCGACCTGTTCGAACTCAACGAGGCGTTCGCCTCTGTGGTGCTGCGTTACATGCAGGCGTTCGACATCGATCCGAACAAGATCAACGTCAACGGCGGCGCCATCGCGATGGGCCATCCGCTCGGCGCCACCGGTGCGATGATCCTCGGCACCGTGCTGGACGAGCTGGAACGGCGCAGCCTTACGACAGCGCTGGTCACGCTCTGCATCGGCGCCGGCATGGGGACCGCCACGATCATCGAGCGGGTGTGATCTTTCTCCGCGCCTAACCGCGAGGGGGACGAGGGAGGGCGCGGCATGCCGAAGATCGACATCGCCAATTTGCCGATCGACAGCCGGACGAATTATCCGGAGCCGTTCAATCAGGTGGTTGTCGGCCGCTCACGTAAGCGGCTGGGCAACGCAGTCGGTCTCGACCAGTTCGGGGTCAACCTGACAACGCTCAAGCCGGGTGCCGCCTCGGCGTTGCGGCACTGGCACGAAAAGGAAGACGAACTCGTCTATGTCCTTGAAGGCGAGGTAGTGCTGATTGAGGATGGTGGCGAGACCGTGCTCAAGGCCGGGGACGCCGCCGGCTTCAAGGCCAACGTGCCGAACGGACATCACCTCGTCAACAAATCGGGCAGCGACGCGGTCTATCTTGAAATCGGCTCGCGCGTAAAGCACGAGCGCGCCGAATATCCGGATGTCGACCTGCGGGTGGTCCGCGGCGACAGCGGCGCGCGCTACACGCACAAGGACGGCAAACCGTATTCACAGTAATTTCTCGCTTTCCGCTGGGGCGGGCCGGGAACCAAAGAGGCGACGGGAGACGCGCATGACCTTCCAGAATTTTACCTTCGACGTCGACGCCGACGGCATCGCTGTCGTGACTTGGGACATGCCGGGTCGGTCGATGAACGTCATCGACGAGAAAGTGACCGAGGAGCTCGCCGCAATTGTCGAGCGTGTCGCGACCGAAGCCGCCGTCAAGGGCGCGGTGCTGACGTCCGGCAAGGACGCGTTCTGCGGTGGCGCCGACCTGACCATGCTGGAGACACTGAGCCGCACCTTTGCCGAGTTGCAGAAATCGCAAGGCGACGAAGCGGCGAACACAGCGCCTGTTCGATGAAAGCCGCAAGCTGTCGCAGATCGCCCGCCGCATGGAAACCTGCGGCAAGCCGTGGGTTGCGGCAATCAACGGCACCGCCATGGGCGGCGGTTTCGAACTCGCGCTTGCCTGCCACCATCGCGTCGCCGCCGAAAACGACAAGACCCGGCTGGGCCTGCCGGAAATCAAAGTCGGCCTGTTTCCCGGCGGCGGCGGCACGCAGCGCATCGCCCGCATGCTGGCACCCGCGGACGCCATCCAGTTCCTGCTGAAAGGCGAGCAACTGAGGCTCGGCCGCGCCAAGACCATGAAGCTCGTCGATGCGGTGGTGCCGCAAGCCGACCTTGTGCGAGTGGCGAAAGAATGGATCAAGGCGGGCGGCAGCGCGAAGGCGCCGTGGGATATTGACGGCTTCAAGCTGCCCGGCGGATCGGTTTACTCGAAGGCCGGCATGATGGTTTTCCCGCCGGCCAACGCGCTTTATCGCCGCGAAACCTATGACAATTATCCGGCGGCGCGTGCCGTCATGCAGGTCGTTTATGAGGGCCTGCAACTGCCGATGGACCAGGCGCTGCGCGTGGAGTCGCGTTACTTTGCCAAGATCCTGCGCTCACCGGAAGCGGCGGCGATGATCCGCTCGTTGTTCGTGTCCATGCAGGATCTCAACAAGGGCGCACGCCGTCCAGCCGGCGTGCCGGCCAAGCCGATCAAAAAGATCGGCGTGCTCGGCGCCGGCTTCATGGGCGCCGGCGTCGCCTATGTCACCGCGCAGGCCGGCATCGACGTGGTCCTCATCGACCGCGACCAGGAAGCGGCCGACAAAGGCAAGGCGCACTCGCAAAAGCTGATCACGGATCAGGTCAACCGCGGCCGCGCCACCACCGCCGATCGCGACGCGCTGCTCGCACGCATCACGGCGACGCCGGATTATGCGGCGCTGAAGGACTGCGATTTGATCATCGAGGCGGTGTTCGAGGACCGTAAGGTCAAGGAAGAGGTCATCGCCAAGGCCCAGGCAGCGATCGGCCAGGAGACTGTGTTCGGTTCCAACACATCGACACTGCCGATCTCCTCACTGGCGACGACGTTCAAGGATCCGCCACGGTTTATCGGCATTCATTTCTTCTCGCCGGTCGACCGCATGATGCTGGTCGAGGTCATCATGGGCAAGAAAACCGGCGACAAGGCCCTTGCGGCCGCGCTCGATTACGTCCGCGCCATCCGCAAGACCCCGATCGTGGTCAATGATTCGCGCGGCTTCTACACCTCGCGCGTGGTCGGCACCTATATCCGCGAAGGCCATCTGATGCTGGCCGAAGGCGTGCCGGCGGCGATGATCGAGAATGTCGGGCGTATGGCCGGCATGCCGGTCGGTCCGTTGTCGCTCAATGACGAGGTCGCCGTCGATCTTGCCTGGAAGATCCTGAAAGCAACCGAGGCCGACTTGGGCGCGGACAAGATCGACCAACGGCAGAAGGCATTGCTTGAGGAAATGGTCGAGAAGCGCGGCCGCTTCGGCCGCAAGAACGGCAAGGGATTCTACGATTATCCACAGAGCGGGCCGAAGCGGTTGTGGCCCGGCCTGGCGGATCTGCAGGCGACGAAGCTTGACCCCGACACCATCAATGTCGATGAACTTAAGGCTCGGCTGTTGGCGATCCAGGCGTTGGAATCCGCACGCTGCATCGAGGAGGGCGTGGTGACCGACGTACGCGAAGCCGATGTCGGTTCGATCCTCGGTTTTGGCTTTGCGCCTTTTACCGGCGGCACCATTTCCTATATCGACCGCATGGGCGCCAAGGCTTTCGTCGAGTTGTGCAACGGCCTCGCGAAGAAATACGGCGACCGGTTCAAGCCGTGCGAGCTTTTGCGCGACATGGCCAAAGAGGGCGATAGCTTCTATCACCGCTTCGCGCCGGAAAAGCGCAAGGCCGCGTGACCATCATCGCCGCACTTCCTCTGCCGTTGCTCATTCAGTTCGGACCCCATGGCGCGTGATCAAGTCGACCTGACGCCCATCGAGCGGCGTGACGAGCTCGTCGATTGGATTGCCCACGGCGTCAAGCCGAAGTCGCAATTCCGCATCGGCACCGAGCATGAGAAATTTGCGTTTACGCTCGAGGGGCACCAGCCGGTGCCTTACGAGGGGCGCCGCGGCATCCGCTCCCTGCTTGAGGGCATGCAGCACCTGCTCGGTTGGCAGCCGATCATGGAAGGGCCAAATGTCATCGGCCTGTTCGACGTCACCGGGGGCGGCGCTATTTCGCTGGAACCGGGAGGCCAGTTCGAATTATCCGGCGCGCAAGTCGAAACGGTGCACCAGACGTCAAGCGAACTGATGGCGCATCTCGCTCAGGTGCGCGAGGTGGCACAGCCACTCGGGATCGGCTTCCTCGGTATCGGCATGACGCCGAGTTGGTCCCGCGCCGCAATGCCAAAGATGCCGAAAGGGCGATACCGGATCATGACCGCCTACATGCCGAAGGTCGGCAAGCTCGGCCTCGACATGATGTATCGCACTTGCACGGTACAGACCAATCTCGACTTTTCATCGGAAGCCGACATGGTCAAGAAGCTGCGGGTATCGCTTTCCCTGCAGCCGGTGGCGACGGCCTTGTTCGCCAATTCGCCGTTCACGGAAGGCAGACCTAACGGCTTCCTGTCCTTCCGCGCGGAAATCTGGCGCGACACCGATACGGCCCGCACCGGCATGCTGCCATGGGCTTTCGAGCCGGGCATGGGCTTCGAGCGCTGGGTCGACTATGCGCTCGACGTGCCGATGTATTTCGTCAAACACGGCGACGAGTATGTCGACGCCTCGGGCCAATCGTTCCGCGATCTGATGGTCGGCAAGCTTCCCAGCATGCCCGGCGCGCGGGCGACGATTTCCGACTGGTCGAACCACATCAGCACGATTTTTCCCGAGGTACGGCTTAAACGGTATCTGGAAATGCGCGGCGCCGATTCGGGACCGACGCGAAATCTTTTGGCACTGCCGGCCTTCTGGGTCGGCATTCTTTATGACGATGTGAGTCTCGACGCTGCATGGGACCTGGTCAAAGGCTGGAGCGCCGAGCAGCGTCTAAAGCTTCGCGACGAGGTGCCCAAAGGGGGTCTCGCCGCCACGGTGCATGGCCGCACGGTGTTTGAAATTGCCAACGATCTCCTCAAGATTGCGCGCGCCGGATTGCAGCGCCGCAAGCATCGCGATGTGAGCGGACAAGACGAGACCCACTACCTTGAAGTGCTGGAAGACCTGCTTGCGCGCGGCACCACGCCGGCCCAGGAGCTATTGAGGAAATTCAGCGGCGCGTGGGCGGGTTCGGTCGATCCGATCTATACCGAAGAAGCGTACTAACGCATCCTCAGCATGCGGGAACGTCCGCCCGCTCGCAACGAATCGCTTACTTGACCCCGTAAATATCCTTCGCCTCGGCGAGCGCCTTCGCGCACTCGGCTGCGTTGCCTTCGGCATCAGCTTTTCGGGCCCGTTCGAGCGCCACATCGCCGTCGGTGGTCGCCCGATGCTCGGCACGCTCGACCGACCCCGGCGTGGGCTGATGGTGAAGCTGGGCGCCGACCGTTTGCCGGGCGCTTGGATCGCCTGGGCCTCCTGGTGGCGACGAGGCCTGCGCCGCACGAATTTGCTGTTCAAGCTGGGTAATCTGGGTCGTGCACGGCCCGGCATTGCAAGCGGCCGAACCGGCTACGAGCGCTGCTGTGGCGAGCGTCATGACGCGCGATCGATCCATCATCGGTCTCCAGTAAGGTCACTGCATTTGCGCCGAGGTTAAAGATAGTCCGCCGACTCAACGCCGGGAAGAGCGATCGCTTCCTTCCGCCGGCATCATGCGCTGATGACGTCGGTCTGCAAGAAGTCGTGACCCTTGAACAACATCCGGGCCCCTTGTGCCTTCGCACAGGCATATGACAGGCAATCGCCGAAATTCAGATTCCCCGCCGACCCGCGGACCCGACCGTAGCGGTCGAATGCCGCCACCGCTGCGTGACCGATATCTTCGGTGATCGGGACGATATTGATGTCGGCCTCGCGCAATAGTCTGGTCACCAGCGCGTCGGCAGCGGCCGGCGCCAGTCCGAACAGGCTGGCAAGCCGCAAGGACGCTTCGAGGATCACGTGGGCGCCTGAGATACGCTCGCTGTCGCTCTCGAGCTTTCCTGCCAGCATAGCGGCGTCCGGGTCGGCAGTAAGCAGGGCGACGATCGCCGAACTGTCGACAAAGATCATGGATTGCCCCAGAGCGAATCGACGTCGCGCTTGCCGGCGGTGCGCTGACGTCGGGGATCGGCGAGCCGTCTGGCGTCAGTGGCGATCTCGGCAAGGCGCTCCGCCAAAGGCCGTTCCCCCCTCGCCAACGCGGCTTCAAGGGCTTCGATCACAGCCTCGGTCATCGAGATACCTCGGCGATCGGCGAGGCGGCGCGCGAGTTTTGCCGCGCGTTCTCCACGTATGTGCAAGGCCATGCGTCTGTCTATACGTTATTGTGTAGACGTGTATACATCTTGTGTATGCTACTCGCAAGCTTTTGAAGCGACTTGAAACACCAAGTGGCCTCGTCCGTGTTAATCGACGGGATGAGGTTTTGCGTTAGACGATTCCCTCGGACGCTGGTTGAATAACCGAACAAGACCAAGGACCCGACAATGCCTAGTCGACGCGCCATAATCGCCGGAGGCTTCACCGGTTTTGCATGGCTTGGACTCGTCGGCTGTGCCACCACGTCGACGACCCAGACGCCGCCGGAGGCCGCCGATCCTGCATTCGCGCGCCAGCAAGTCAGCTACCCGACGCGCGAAAAGGCGGGCACGATCGTCATCGATCCCGGGAGCCATTTTCTTTATCTGGTGCAAGGCGGCGGGCAGGCCATGCGTTACGGCGTGGGCGTCGGCGCGGAAGGCTTTATCTGGTCGGGCACGGCGACCATTCACAACAAGCAGGAATGGCCCGACTGGTATCCGCCGGCGGAAATGCTGGCGCGCAAGCCCGAGCTCAAAGAGCACATGGTGCAGTTGCAGAGCGGTCTTGGAATGAAGGGAGGCCCGGAAAATCCGATTGGCGCGCGCGCCATGTATCTATGGCAGGGCAACAAGGACACGCTCTACCGGATCCACGGTACCAACGAACCGGGTACCATTGGCCACAACGTCTCTTCCGGCTGCATTCGGCTGACCAACGATGATGTCACCGACCTGTACAACCGCACGCCGGTCGGCACCAAGGTCGTCGTGCTTCCCACCGCCGGTTCGCATGCCGCCTCGACGCAGTAGCGTTGTATCGACACCGCGGGACGACTCGGGCACCAACGTACCATCATGGCGTCGCCCGTCTCTGCCCTTCTCTGCGCACTGATCGCGAGCGGTTTTTGGACGTTGCTGGGTTACGCGCTCGCCCGGCACCTGCTGCCGCGCGTGCTCGCGCTGGGAGCGGCTGCCGTCCTCGGCTGGGCGGCGCATAGCGCCGCCGTATTGCCGGTTTACTTCTGGATCGGATTATCGCCGATCACCGTCTTTGCTATCGGCGCGCTCTGTATTCTCGGTGCCGGCTTTTCGTTGTCGCTACGCGTGCGGCACAGCGACGCCGGAACAGAACCGGCTGTTCCGCCATGGACGATCGCCGCCGCGGCGCTGTTGGCCGGGGTTTTGGCGCTGGCGCCGGCTTCCGCGATTGTTCCGAAACATTACGGCGACGCGGTGCAGCTCGCAGACCCGATCTTCGATCACGCGAAGATCGCGTTCATCGATTCGATGGCGCGGCTCGGCGTGCCGCCGGTCAATCCGGTTTTCGGCGAATTCGGCGCACCAGGTCGCCTCGCCTATTACTACCTCTGGCATTTCAGCGCCGCCGAGCTTGCGCTGGTCGCCCGCGCGACCGGCTGGGAAGCCGATATCGGGCTGACATGGTTCACCGCCTTTGCCTCACTAAGTTTGATGATGGGGCTGGCGGTCTGGCTCAGCAAACGCTCCGCCGCGATTTGGGTCGCCGCACTCGCTGCCGCGGGCTCGCTCTGGGTCACATTGTACTGGATTGTCGGCACCGATGATCTGAGGCCGGTGCTGGAGCCTCCGATCGGCATGGCCGGCTGGTTGTTCCAGGCGAGCTGGGTGCCCCAGCATTTGATGTCCGCGTCTTGCGCAATGTTGGCGATGCTTCTTCTTGCCCGCTATGCGCAGCGGCAAAACCTGACGCTCGTCCTGACGCTCGCATTGGTCATTGTCGCCGGCTTCGAAAGCTCGACCTTTGTCGGCGGCGTAACCTTCGCCGTTGCCGGCCTCTTCGCCGCGCCGATCCTTTTCGCGGCAACCGCGCCGGCGCGGCGCCTGCATTTCGTCGCCGGATTGGCGCTCGCCGCCCTGCTCGTGATCTGCCTGGTTACCCCGTTCATTCTCGATCAGATCTCGGCTGTGCGCGCACGCAACGGCGGCGCCCCGATTGTCGTTTCACACTACGAGGTGTTCGGCGAATATTTTCCACACGCGATACGCCGCATGCTCGACGTCCCCGGCTTCTGGTTGCTCATCGTGCCGGCGGAATTGCCGGCCGCCTTTTTCGCAGGCGTGATCGGGCTGTTCGCGCTGTGGCGCAGTGCGCTGCCCGCTGCGAAAAAACTTGCCGTAATGGTTCTGGCCTGCCTTGCGGGCAGCGGCCTCGCCGTATCGTGGCTTCTTGTCTCGACGCTGGGCGACAATAACGATCTCGGCCTGCGCGCCTTCATTCCCGCGGTAATGGTGCTGATCGTCGGCACGGCAGCAGCGGTCGGAAGTACCGCCAGCGCCCGGTTGCGCGCCGTCGTCGCCGCGCTGGCGCTGATCGGACTCGTGCTCAGCACGCCCGACGCCGCACAAATGTTTCGCGACAACGCCATCGGCCTGCAGCGGCCGGGCGAAAGGGAGTTCGCGCAGTCGCCGCAATTATGGGCGGCCGTGCGCCGGTATGCGACGCCCGCCGCCCGGATCGCCAACAATCCGCTGTTCGTCAAGGATGTAACGCCGTGGCCGATCAACATATCCTGGGCGCTGCTCGCCGACCGGAGTTCCTGCTTTGCCGGCATTGATTTGGCGCTGGCTTTCGCGCCGCTGTCCGTGGAACGCCGCCAGGCGATCAGCGAACAGTTTCTTCGCGTGTTCGGGGGTGAAGCCGCGGCTGACGACGTGCACGACATGGCGGCGAAATATGGCTGCGACGTCGCCGTATTGGTGCCGACAGATAAGGCCTGGGACAACGACCCATTCGCGGCAAGCCCCGATTATCGTCTGGCGGAAACGCGCGAGAATCGCTGGCGGATTTATGTACGGGCGGTGGCGCCGCGTGTCAGATCCCCGCAAACCAATTAAATCCCTGCTGGCTCCAAAACGTCGGGGTGAACGTGTTGGTCACCTCGATCGCCTTGATCCACTTTGCGTTCTTGTAGCCAAGCTTGGTGGACGTCCGCAGCCGCAGCGGATAGCCGAACGGGTCGGTAATAGGCGCATCAGCGTAACGGGTAGCGAGGACGGTCTGCGGGTGCAGCGCCGTCGCCATGTCGATGCTTTCGGTAAAATCGTCGGCGCAATGGAAGTAGACGTATTTCGCCGTCAGATCGGCGCCGACGCGCTGTAAAAAACCTTTCAGGTTCGGGCCGGACCATTGGCCGATATAATCCCAGCCTTCCACGCAGACGTGGCGGATGATGATCTCCTGCTCGGGCAACTCGTAGATCTGCTGCGCCGTCCATGGCCGCTTGTCTTCGATACGGCCCGCCAGCTCCAGTTTCCAAGTGGCGCCGTCGACCGGCATGACGTCCTCTACACCGTAGTGGGCGTTAAAGCGGGGCGGTTTGACCACCTGGGCCGGACTGAAGGTCGGCGCCAGATGATCGGGGCGGAACAGCGCCGCCTGCACGCGATCGTTCCACGACGAAACGGCGCGCAAGACCTTTTGCACCGGCTCCTCCTCGGAAACGTCGCAGCCGGTCAACAGCGTCAGCGCACCCAGACTGATCACGCCGCGCAGCACGCCGCGGCGGTTGATGTCGTCGAGAAGCGCGCGGTTCTCGGTCAGCACGCTCTGGTCGACAGGCTTTTTTGGTCGGAAGATCGAAGGCGTTGGGCTGCGAAGCATATTTTTCACCGTTATGAGGTTGCTTCGGCATGAGCGGTAGTGTCGTCATCCGGCACGACCGGGCCGCCGGTCAGCATGGCGACGAGGCTTTGCGGCACCAGCAGCGCCAGTGCAACGTGGACCAGCAAAAACGCGACGATCGCCGACATGCAGATAAAATGCACCAGCCGGATGGTCTGGAAACTGCCAAACAGTGACGCGAGTTCGGAGAATTGCACCGGCTTCCACAATGCGAGACCGGAGATCACGATCATAATGCCGATCAGGATGATGCCGAGATAGAGAATCTTCTGCACGGCGTTGTAGTGCGTGAGATCGTCATGCGCGAGCTTGAACCGCAGCGCATCGCCGACCGTCGACAGGATTTCGCGCACAGAGATGGGAAACAGCTTGCGCCGGAAGCGGCCGGTGGCGATGCCGTAAGTCAGATAGGCGAGGCCGTTGAGCACGAAAATCCACATACCGAAGAAGTGCCATTGCAGGCCGTACTGCGCCCACTTGCCGATCACGATGAAATCGGGAAAGTGCAGCCAACCGAAAATCACGTCGTCGTTGTAAATCTTCCAGCCGCTGCCGATCATGATGAAGATCGCGACCGCATTCGTCCAATGCATGATGCGAATGGGAAGCGGATGCAGATGCCGCCCCCCGCGCCCATCGTTACGTGCAAGTGATTTGACTGGCGGCGACGGCATTGGGAAAACTCCCATGACATTGATCGAGGCGCGCGCGCTGCCGCGCGTTCAAGTAAGGAAGTGCGGCAGGACACTATGGTGGCACCGAAGTCCGTGCAACCGGCGCCGCTTCACAACTTCGCGCGGCGTTCTTGATTGGAGGATTTGCGAATGCACGGCAAGCTCGCGGCGATCGGCAAGGTTATGGCGACCGGAATGGCAATCGTTTGTTTGACCTCGGCAGGCATGGCGGACGAATCAAAGCCGATGACCGCAGCACAGCGCATGCAGGCGCGTTACCCGCAGCCGGTACGCGTCGGCGACCTTATCGGGCTACCCGTGCTCGACGACAGCGCCGTGACGCTCGGTCACGTCCGCGAAGTCGTGCGAACGAAAGAGAATCAAATTGAACTGATCGTCGCCTATGGCGGCTTTCTCGGCTGGGGCACGCGGCCGGTCGCGGTTCCTATCGAAGTCGTGGGGATCGCGGGCCGGCACCTTACCTCGCTCGATATGCCGCCGAAGGAATTTGCGGCTGCGCCAACCTGGATGCCGTCTTCGCCGGACGCGGGCACGCAAATCGCCGACAATGCGACCATCAAGATCGCCCTGTCGCGACACTGATTTTACGACACGAATGTGAATCGGAAAGCTGCGATCACGACTTGGTGAAGCCCATAACTTTTTTGTGTCCACCGAATTAGTGACAGTGAGCCGGAATTGATTGGTACGCTGGCGCGCTTTGCCAAACACTGCATCCGTCGAGTTTCGCATTAGTCGCAATTGATCTTTTAGTGGACTTTGGGGGCAAGGATTGCATGGACGATGCTGATCGATTTGACGGTAAATCTTCGTGCGGCATCGCCATCATGGCCAAAGCTTCAGCGCCCGGCCGAACCAAGACGCGGCTGGTGCCGCCGCTGACCTTCGATGAGGCCGCGGCGCTCAATACCGTTTTCCTCCAGGACATCGCCGCCAATGTCATGCTTGCCGGCCGCCACACCTCGATCGCCGGCTATGCCGCTTTCGCGCCGCACGACTCGGAAGACTTCTTCAAGGGCATCCTGCCGCCGACCGTCGGGCTGATCGACGCTTGCCTGCCGAATTTCGGCGATTGTCTGTTGCATACGATCGATGAGATTTTGGCCCGCGGGCATCGCTCGGCCGTGGTGCTCAATTCCGATAGTCCGACGCTGCCCACGGCGCTGCTGGTCGAGACCGCCGAGATGCTGGCGAGACCGGGCGAGCGCGCGGTACTCGGCCCTTCGACCGACGGCGGCTACTATCTTTTGGGGCTCAAAACCGCACATCGCCGGCTGTTCGAAGACATCGCCTGGAGCACCGAAAGTGTCGCCGGGCAGACGCTGGAGCGGGCGCGCGAGATCAAGCTCGACGTTCACGTCCTGCCGCCCTGGTACGACGTCGACGATGGCGACGGCCTGCGCCGGCTCCACCGCGAAGTGCATCGGCATTCCACCAAAAGCCACATCGATGCCCGCGAGCCAAACTATCCGGCTGCCACGGCGTTACTTATCGGTCGCCTTTGGGACGATACGGAATTCGTGCGCCGCCACGAAAGCCCGATGCGCGCCGAGGCGGCGAACGCGTGAGCCGCCGACCGTCGGCATAGGCGATTGAGGAATTGAGATCATGGACGTCGCGACGACAAAGCCGGTCGACCCCCGCCGCTATTTCGAGAGCGTGCGTGCAGACTCCGACGTGCCGGCGCGGCAGCCGGTCTGCCTTTATCTGGAGACCACCAACCGCTGCAATCTTCTCTGCACGACCTGCCCACGCACTTACGAAGAACTCGAGCCGCCTGCCGACATGAGCTGGGAGCTTTTTCGCTCGATCGTCGATCAGATCGATGATCTTTCCCGCGCGGTCCTGCATGGCGTCGGCGAACCGATGCTGGTGAAGCATCTGCCGCGCATGGTGCGCTATCTCAAGGACCGCGGCACCTACGTCCTGTTCAACACCAACGGCACCGTTCTCAACGAGAGAAATGGCCGGGCGCTGATAGACGCCGATCTCGATGAATTGCGGGTCTCCTTCGACGCCGCCAACGCCGAAACCTACCGCGCCATCCGCGGCAAGAATTATTTCAACCGTATCCTGAAGAATGTGCGCGCATTCCGCGAGCTGCAGGAACGCGAGGGTAAGCTCAAGCCGCGGGTTTCGGCGTGGCTTACGGGCATGCGCGAGACCGTCGAGCAATTGCCGGAATTTGTCCGCGTAGCGGCGGATACCGGCGTCAAGGAGGTCTATCTCCAGCGGCTCGTCTTCTTCGAAGAGAACGCTATCGGCAAGGCACGGCCAGACCAGGCGCTTTACGAGCAGCTTTCGCACGATGAAGCCTCCTACATCGATCGCGCCGCCGAAATCGCAGCTTCGCTCGGCATCACCTTCAGCGCCTCCGGCGCCGCCTCCGAGCCCGGCATGAGCCTGAAGCGAAGCGACAGCGGTTCGCCATGGTCAATGTGCCGGCGGCCCTGGACTGTCATGTACATCACCGCCAACGGCCGCGCATTGCCGTGTTGCATCGCGCCGTTCTCCCAGCGCGGCTACGAGAACTACACGCTCGGCGACGCCACGCAGCAAACCCTGCGCGAGATATGGACCGGCGAAGCCTATCGCGATTTCCGCCGCGGCTTGCTTTCGGACAAACCGCCGGCCGCGTGCGCCAGTTGCGGATTGCGCTGGAGCTTGTAGCGCGATGCCCCAGGCCGGAAACGGCGTCGCCGTCGTCATCCCGACTTTCAACGAGGCCGAAGCGATCGGCGCCGTGGTGACGGCGCTGCCGCGCGATATCGTCGACCGCGTCATTGTCGCCGACGGCGGCAGCACCGACGAAACGGTCGAGGTCGCGCGCCGCGCAGGTGCGGAGGTCGTCGATGCCGGTAAAGGCTATGGCCGCGCCTGCCTTGTCGGCGCGGAAGCCGCCGACGACGCCGACATCGTCGTCTTCATGGACGGCGACGGCGCCGACGATCCGGCGGCGATCGCCGGCATGGTCGATGCGATCCGGTCCGGCAGCTGCGATTTTGTCATCGGCTCGCGTGCGCGGGGAGAGCGTGAACCGGGCAGCATGGCAAGCCATCAGCTCTTCGCCGGTCTCGCTGCCGGGGCGCTGATCGGGTTTCTCTACGGCGTGCGCTACACCGATATGTGCGCCTATCGCGCCATTCGTCGCGAGACCCTGCTCGCGCTGGGCATGCGCGAACTCACCTACGGCTGGAATCTCGAAATGCAGATGCGGGCGGCGCGCGCGGGACTACGGGTGCTGGAACTGCCGGTCGCCTATCGCTGCCGTGCCGGCGGTGAATCCAAAGTCGCCGGCAGCTTGCGCGGATCGATCAAGGCCGGCTCGCGCATCATCGCGACTTTCGCGCGCGTGGCGCTGGAGCCGGCGCGCTCCTGATTGCACGTCAAGTTTCAGGTTGCGATATCGCCGAGCGGCGTCACGCGCTCAAACCGCCGTCCACCATCAGGAGGCTTCCGGTGGTGAAGCTCGACGCCTCGGAAGCGAGAAAGAGCACGGAGCGGGCCACCTCCTCGGCGCGGACATGGCGATGAAGCGGGATGACGTCGTTGAAGAAGGCCGTCGCATCGCGCCCGATGATGCCGGTCAGGTTCTTCTCCACGTTCAACTGAAAATCGTTGTCCACCGGGCCGGGATGGACGGTGTTGACCCGGATGTTTCGCCCGGCGAGCTCTTTGGCCAGCACGCGCATCAATCCGACCTGGGCATGCTTGGCGGTGATGTAGCCATAGACGCCGGGATCGCCCTTGACCCCGACGATGCTTGAGGTGATCACGATCGAACCGCCGTCGTTCATGTGCGGCACGGTGTGCTTGGCGGCGAGAAACGCACCCTTGACGTGAACGGCCATGACCGCGTCGAAGACGTCTTCCGGATATTCGGCGATCGGCGCGACACCGCCGAAATTTCCCGCGTTGCTGAACAGCACGTCGATTTTTCCGAAGCGGGCGACCGTGCTGGCGATTGCGTTCCTGACTTGATCGGACTTGGTGATGTCACCGGCATACCAGGCAAGATTATCGCCGCCGCCGATCGCCGCCGCCGCTTTTTTCAAGGCGGCCTCGCTCAGATCGACGAGCATGACCTTCGCCCCTTCCTGGAGAAAAAGCTTCGCCGAAGCCGAGCCAATGCTGCCGGCGCCGCCGGTAATCACACACACCTTGTCCTGCATTTGCTTCGACACCGTTTCCTCCCCATGGCTTCTGCTGGCGGCCGGAACCTAACACAGCGGCCGTCGTCGCGCGCAACGCCGCACGGCGGCGAGGAGCGTCGGCCCAAAACGCCAAACGTGGAGTCAGACGGGCGTCGGTGCTATGAAGCATCGAAAGAACGCAACAGGCTTGTTCACGCCCCGGGAGGAAAGCCATGCACAAGGTCGCCATAGCAGACAGCGTCATTGCTCAGGTCAAGGCGCAACGCGGCCAGTTGAGCCGCTACGACCGCCTTGTCGGCCGGCAAACCGCGCTGGTGGTGATCGACCTCCAGAACGCCTTCATGCTGCCCGGCATGCCAGTCGAAGTACCGACGGCGCGCGAGATCGTGCCGAACGTGAACAAGCTCGCGGCGGCAACCCGCGCCGCGGGTGGCAAAGTGGTTTGGGTAAAGATGTGTCTCGAGGGTCAATCAGAGGCGTGGCGCGTCTTTTTCGATGCCGACCCGCGGCGGGCCACCCTCGCCGAACTGACGCCCGGGGCTCGGGGCTTTGAGCTTCATGCCGACCTCGACGTGCGGCCCGAGGACGAGATCCTGGTGAAAAAGCGCTTCAGCGCGTTCATCCAGGGATCGTCCGACATCGACCGTTATCTGCGCGGTGCCGGGATCGATACCGTCATCATCGCGGGGACGCTGACGAATATCTGCTGCGAATCTTCGGCCCGCGACGCGATGATGCTCAACTATCGCCTCGTCTTCGTCTCCGACGCCAATGCAGCGTTGAGCGACGCTGAACATAACGCGACGCTGACCTCGATGCTCCGCGTATTTGGCGACATCCCGACCACCGACGAGGCTGTCGCGCTCCTTTCGGCAAAGGGCCGCGAACAGGCCGCCTGAAAGAGCCGGCGCAGAATAGCCCGCCGACGCTCGATCGGCCCCGCGTTATACCTTCGTATCGGTTATCCTACCCTCTTCGCCACTGCGGCCATACCTGCGCACGATTGAGCGTTCGCCCTCGCCCTTTTAACCATTTGGTAAGGTTAGATTAGGGGATGGTTATGGCTCACTCCATGCGCAGTGCGGACGCCCGGGCTCACTTTAAGATCGTGGTCGTCGGTCTGGTATGCGCCGCAGTCGTGGCGGCTGTCGGCGTATTCGCGCATGTCAGCGATATCGATCTCGGCACCGAGCCGCTGGTCAAAGTGGGCCACTCGACATCCGTCAGCGGGCAGTTGCCTGCCATCCGCTAAGCGCGGGCAATCACCAAAGCCAGTTGCTCCGATGACGTTTGCTAGCGATCAGGACCCATCGAGCCTGGAGGCGATTGTCGCGGTCATTGCGCATTCGCCCATCATTGCGTCGCAACCGGCCCGGCTGGCCGTGCGCTTCCTCATCGGGTTTGAGGATGTGGATATTGCGGTCCTCGAATGGATTGCTCGCGAGCGCAGACGCCCCGCCGCAATTGTGGTGATGTGATCGATCTGGCAGGTGCGGCCGCCTGATCCGAGACTCCACCTACTTTGGCATTTTTCTCCCTCGCTTATGGTGTGGTGGTTCGAAGGTTGGAGAGACGCCCGATGCATACCGTGATGTGGACATTCAAGGTGCCGGCTGGCACCTCGAAGGCGCAGCTCACCGAGACGATCAACGCGACGGCGCATACTTATGAGGGGATCCCCGGCTTGATCCGCAAATACTACGGGATCGCACCCGACGGCGGGTCGCTGGTCGGCATCTATCTGTGGGAAAATCGAGCAGCGGCCGACGCGTTCTATACGGCCGATTGGGTGGCGATGGTGACCAAGCGCTGGGCGACGCCTCCACAGCGCCAGGATTGGGAAACGCCCATGGTGGTCGAAAGCGCCGAGCGGCGGCTCGTTGCCGCCGAATAGCACCGACAATCGGCCGCCTGCCGCACCGACGCCAGAAGTTGAGGCGCTCCCTGCGCGGGAACGCCGTTTCTCACTGCACTCCCGCTAGCAACAGCAACCGCAACCGCCGCTAATGCCATAGGTATAAACGGGATAATAGACGGTCGGGTAATAGACAACCGGAGCAACCGCGACCGCGGTGCCGATGATGGCCTGAGCGGCATATCCGCCAACTGCGTAGCTGTAGCTTGGATAGCCGTACGCGGCACCATAACCACCGTAATAGCCGCCATAGCCACGATAACCGTAGCCATAGCCCCGGTATCCCAAGCCACCGTAGCCGATGCCGCGGAAGCCGTAGCCGCGGAAGCCCATGCCGCGGTAGCCAAAACCGCGATAACCGAAACCGCCATAGCCGAAGCCGCGATAACCACCACCACGCCAGCCCCACTGCGCGTCGGCCGGGCTGGAGAACGCCAACGCGGTTGCGCCCATGACCGTGGCTGCGACGAGCGCAGTCAGAAGCTTCTTCATCACATCACCCTCATGTCCAATTGCTTCGTGTATTCGATACGATGCGTATCCTAAGTATGCCTTGCAATTTGTCTTTCGGGTCAAAAATCCGGCCGCGCGGTAAACGGATTGGGTAAAGGCGCATTCCCGCCGGCCCAATTTCTTTCCAGATTGATAATTTCTATCGGCTGCAGTCGCCTCATCTTCGCGAAGGCGCGGAATTTACCCGTTGTTCAGATCAAGCGGCCGGCGAACCTGAACCGACGCGGTGGTCATCGCGGCGTCACAGAGCGGCACCAAAATTACGACGTGAAAATCCTGGCGGCCATCGCGGTGATTTGGGGACTGAGCTTGCTCAGCCTTGCCTATTCATTAATTCCCGAATCTGCACGTCCAGCCGCCGTGGGCGACGGCGCATCCGAGAAGCCCGACATTGCCACCTAAAATTCGGCGAGCCGTCTCCGCCAGCGATCGCCTCCGCGCGCCGACGTGAATTTCAGGTCAGCCGCGATGAAGGCAATGCGCGCTTGCGTGATCCTTGCAGCGGCGCTCAGTTTCGCAGCCACGGAAAACGTCGCCGCCTTCGACATCGAAGCCCATCGCGGCGGCCGCGCGCTATTTCCCGAAAACACGTTGCCGGCATTTGCAAACGCGCTGTCGATCGGCGTGGACACGCTGGAGCTGGACATGGGGGTGACCCGAGATGGGGTCATCGTTGTTTCGCACGACCGGAGGCTGAATCCGGACCTGGCCCGCACCGCGGACGGCGCTTATGTCGCCCCGCCCGGCACGCCTTTCGTGCGGTTGCCGCTCGCAGAGATCAAAAAATATGATGTCGGACAAATTCGCCCCGGCAGCGTCTATGCGGCACAGTTTCCGGACCAGCGCGCAGTGCCGGGCACGCCAATTCCGACCCTCGCGGAAGTCTTCGGCCTGGTGCGCAAATCAGGCGACGGTCATGTGCGTCTCAACATCGAAACCAAGATCGATCCGAACCACCCGGACGAATCGCCTGACCCCGAACGCTTTGTCGCGCTCGTTCTTGGACTCCTGGAGGCCGAGAATTTCAGCGACCGGGTCATGATTCAGTCTTTCGACTGGCGCACGTTGCAGATCGTCCAGAAATTGGCGCCCAGGATACCGACCGTATATTTGAGCCAGCAGGCGGGACTTGCGCCGACGGTCTTTCTCGACAAGCCGTCGCCATGGACGGCGGGGTTCAACCCGGACGAGCATGGAAGGTCGCTGCCGCGCACGATAAAGGCCGCCGGAGGCGCGATCTGGTCACCATACTATGGCGATGTCGACCCGGCCGTCATCGATGAATCCCATCGTCTCGGACTGCCGGTCGTGGTGTGGACGGTAGACAAACCCGCCGACATGGCGCGAATGATCGATATCGGAGTGGATGGAATTATCTCCGACCGTCCCGATCTGTTGCGCCAAGTTGCCGGCGAGAAGGGCATCACTTTGCCGCGAGCTTCGCCGGTATCGCCTTAAGCTATATATATATTCGCCACGAAGGCCGGTCTGTTCGAAGCCAGCAGACGACTTCGCCACGCGAGCGACCCGTCGCCAATGACCGAGCGCTGACTTGATTGGTTTCCGCGGCGGCTTCACCATACTCAACTCCACAGGAGACGCTGCCATGTCACATGCGAAGCAAGCCTTGAAGCGAAAACGGCGAAGGAGAGCCGGGCCGATGTTGGGTGCGGCCGGGTTGTCGTTGTCGCTTGCCGGCGGCGCATCGGCGGCAACAGCCGGGATGGCGGATTTACAAACGCGGAGCGCCGCGGCCAATCACGAAATCACGCTTGAGATCACACTTGGCGAGGAGGAAATCACCGGCGTCAGTCTGGCGACCTTCCACGTCTTCGACAAAGAAAACGGCGCAGCATTCCGGCCCGGCGTGCGGCTGGCGATGGGCGGCTGCGGTTGCGGCGGCTGTGGCGCCTGCGGCGGCTGCTGGACGGGCACCGATTACACGCGATCGGTGTTCGGCAGCGATGGCAATCCGCAATACTATCGAACGAGGCCCGCGCACAAATATACGCATACGCCGAAAACCGCGAACGGCTCGAAAAACCGGTAAGATCAACCGGCGAATCGCCGGCGACGGCGGCGCATAAGACGCCGCCGTTATTTTTTCAGCCGGTTCGAACCAACCGCGGATCTCGTGCGGTCGTCAGGAATAGGGGATCGCTTCGAACGGGCTATCGAGCGGGATGTTCGGCGCTGGCTTGTTGAAGACGACGTTCAAGTCGTATTTGAACTTGCCGCCCTTCTTCCACTGGCCACCGACGAGCGGGGTCGTGCAGGCGTTTGGCACCGGATTGGTGGCGCCGCCCTTCCATGCGATCGGGCCGACGAGCGACTGGTAATCAGTCTGCACGATGGCGTCGCGGATGGCGGCAGGCTCCAGGGTCTTGGCGCGCTTGAGAATGTCGATCGCGACTTCAAGATTGGCGTGCTTGAAGCCGATCGGCTGGGTCCATTGCTTCCCGGTCGCCGCCGTATAAGCGTCGCAAAACTGCTGCGCCGTCTGACCGGTAAGGCCGGACTTGAACGGATGATGCTGCGACCACCAGACTTCCGTCGACAGGCCCGATCCGCGGTTGCCCAGTGCTTCGACAGCGGTCGGAAACAGCAGCGCCTTCGCCGGAGTAACGATCTTAGGATGGTATGATTGCTGGCCGCACTGTGTCCAGAAGACCGCGAATTCCGGCGGCGTGAAAACGCCGCATACGATCTCGCAATTCGCTTTCTTCAGTTCGGCAATTTGCGCCGAGAAATCGTCAGCGTTGTTGGTATAAAGACCGATGTTATGCACCTCGAAACCCTTCGACTTGAAGAAGTCCGGAAGGTGCGCGTTGGCATTATTGCCGTCGCCATCGTTGCTCCAAAGCGTGCCGAGGATTTTATTGGTCGGCAGCGACTGCCACATGTCGGCAAACACGTTGCCGAGTTGGTCGACGCCCCAGAAGAAGTGATAGGTCCATTCGAATCCCTTCTTCGGGTCGCCCTTGCGGCCAAAGAACCAGACCTGCCAAGGATCGTCGGAGGTGACGCAGGGGACCCCGGCGATCTCGCACTGGTCGGATACCGGGATGACGGTGTCGGATGTCGACGACCCGATCACCAGGTCAACCTTGTCGTTGTTGATCAGCTGAGCCGTAACTTCGGCGGCTCGGTTCGGATTTGACTGGCTGTCCTTGTAGATGATCTGGACCGGGTGCTTTTCGCCGGCGACGACGATGCCGTCCGCCAGCGCCTTTCGCACATCGGCGAGAACGAATTGGTCTGCCTCGCCGAAGGCGGCGATCGGCCCGGTTTCCGGACTGACCATACCGATCTTGACGGGACGCGGTGCGGCGCGCGACGATTGAAACATCCAAGGCGACGCGATCGCGCTGGCACCGCCGGCCGCCGCCAGCTTCAGGAGCTTGCGGCGTTGCTTGTCGACCTTCGCGGCCGGCAAATCTCTATTTGCGGATTTGACCGTCATTTCTTCCTCCCTCGGTTTTTCGCGCTGGCCCGCTCAAGGCGGTTTGACTTTGAAGCGCTTTTTGTTGGTGCCCAGGGGCGGTGTGTGACAATTGAGTAAACGCAAGGGGTTATGGCTTCCAACCCGCCGAAAGCATTCCATTGAGTTATAATAGTTATCGGGCAGTTTTCCCAACCCTGCCATCTCGTTCCCCGCAATGCACCCGGTTCCAACCATCGAGTGTGGTTTTCTGTGCCTGAGTCGCAGTGCACGCCGCACAACACTCCTCCTATTGGATGACCCCCACTCATGCTTGTCCAGGCCGGGGGGGGGGCGGCGACTAATTAAGTCCGAACACGCTGGGACAGATCGACGGCGAAAATATGCGTTTTAGCAACCCGCACCTATAGCGAGGCTCCCTCGGGTCGCTATACGGCAGCGACTGATCTCACGATGGGAACATGAGCGCATTCTCGAAGCCGTTCAGCGCCGGCTCGACGAGCATCCGGAGAAGATGCGCCAGCGCCGCGAGACGGTCGAACATCCCTTCGGCACCATCAAGGCTAGGATGGGAGCAACCCATTTCCTGATGAAGACGCTGCCACGAGTTGCCTCAGAGATGGCGCTACACGTTTTGGCTTACAATCTCACCCGGGTGATGAACATCATGGGGGTCCGACCGCTCATGGCGGCGATGACGGCATAGCATCGATCCGAAAAACCAACGCGCCTCAACAACCGAGACGTCCTCGTGTGGCCTCTCCCCAGGCGTTTCTACACAACCAAGACCCTTAACGGACGCGCGGAGCGGTCCTCTATTCCGGCCCTTGCTTCTGCAGGCGCGGCTTGTCGAAGTGACGACGGAGCACCAACTGGGGTAGTGCGTCGCGCGTCGTTTTTCAGCTTCGCCGAGAATACGCATCGAGCGCCACCGCTCCGATAACAATGGCGCCCTTAATCAACGACTGGAAATTTGAATCGAGCGCGAGTGCGTCAAATTGCGATCGCCCCAGGCTTTGCGATGCTCAAGAGAGCAAGCGCGCTTTACACATTGATCCGCCACCGTCACCTTACGCCATCATGCGGAGGGCACGTCCCTACCGCGGAGAGAACCCTGGACCCGGCAAGGATGTTCGTGGAGAGCTTGACCCTGGACCCGGAATTAGAGAACAGCCAGGGTCAATTGCTACCGATGCGTACGCCGCCTGGATCGCATCAGTTCCGAAATGGTCTAGAAGCGGCATGAGGGGTGGCACGGTAAAACCCCATACCCGCTCGCGCACCATCGAGTGAAACCTGTCGGTCCCAACGCGGTTTTGCCAGCTAACACTAATAGGGTAAAACGGTTGCGCTCTCGCTCGTCGTTAGTGCGAGCTTGCCACCTTCTCGTCCACAAGCGAGCGGCGGCTCGCGAGCGGGAGGACCGCAGAACGGACGTGTCCAAGTCGGAGGCAGGTCATGAGCGGCATCTCCATTACGGTACTTTATGGTGAGTTTACGGTCGCGCTGACTGAGGTTCTCGCGGAGAATGCTGTTGGACCGGCTCGGCGTGGCCGCCTCGCAAGGGCGCGCGCGGTGATTAAGAAGCACCCCGATTACAGTGAGTCTGGCTATCTTCTGGCGGTCGAAACTGCATTCGATAATTGGGAAGCCATACAAAAAGCCGGGCGTTAGACTAACAAAGAACGCTACCTCATTCTGCTGTGCGGCGAAGGGGAGAACATTAATGACAAACTTCGTTCTGGTGCATGGCGCGTGGGTGGGCGGCTGGGCGTGGCGAACGAACGCGCAGGCGCTACGCAAGGTAGGCCATGAGGTTTACACGCCGACGATGACGGGACTCGGCGAGCGCATACATCTCCTGAGCCCAAGCATTAATCTCGACACCCATATTACCGATATCGTGAACGTCATTAAGCACGAAGAATTGCCGGAAGTGGTTCTGGTCGGTCACTCCTATGGCGGCATGGTGATAACGGGAGTGGCTGACGCGCTGCCAGACAAAATTAAGGTCTTGGTGTATCTCGACGCCTTTGTGCCGGAGAACGGTCAATCGCTCGTAAGCCTTATCCCTCCAGGCGCGCTGCCCCCCGCAGCGGCCAGCGAGTATACCTTGGCGCCCTTGCCTGCCGCTGTGTTTGGTGCCCGCCCGGAAGTTGCAGCATTCGTAGATGCACGCACTACACCGCACCCGACCGCGTGCTTTACTCAGGCGATAAGGCTCACCGGCGACTTTAATCGCGTTAAAAAGAAAACCTATATCTACGCGAACGTTCCGGCGCCCACGACCTTCACGCCTTTTTACGAGAAGCTCAAAAACAACAAGGAATGGAGTGTGCATACGCTGCCGTGCACGCACATCGTTCAGATAGATTTGCCTGACGAACTAACGGCTCTATTGCTTGCCATTCCGTAAAGTGTCGGCAACGATCTTTGCTGCTAGCGCCGCCCGACCATCGCAGCGCGGTTAGTTTTCGCGCGTCGTCGCTTGCCACCTTGTCGCCAAGACCTGTACTAACGCGGTTTCGCGATAAGGAACACTTGTTACCCGGCGCGGCAGAAAGACCTCCAATAACGGACATGCCGCCGACAGGCGGGGCGGCAGAGATGGGCCAAGAACCGCCTCACGCAACGCAGCAAATTCGGGTTGTTTTTTGGAATGCTGGGTCAGGCGTGCAGCTTTTTGAGGAGCGCCCTGGCCTCCTTCAGATCGAGCGTATCGAACCCTTCGGTGAACCAGCCGTAGACCGGCGCAAGCAGTTCGCGGGCCTGCTGCGGCTTACCCTGATCGCGCCAAAGCCGCGCCATGCTCATCGCCGCGCGCAGCTCCCATGACTTTGCCTGCTGCTGACGCGCCACCCCGAGTGCGTGCTCGAAATACATTTCAGCCTCTTTGTCGTCGGGCTTTGGCGACTTGAGCGCAATTTCTCCGGAAAGGCGGTTGACCTCAGCTTCGCACCAATTCTCCCTACTATTCTCGATCGCAGTGGTTGCTTGGACGATACAGCGTCGGGCGTCTTCGAGTTCTCGAAGCTCCGCGTAGGCTTGAGCCAAGTACGTTAGATAGAGCGGTGACCAGAGCGTGGCTCCTGTAGACCGCAAAGCAATGGCCCCATGGTTGATTATGCGGACTGCCTCCAATGCTTTACCACTCAGAGCCAGAGAAGAGCCTTGCAGTACAGTTGCCAGAGCTTTCCAAAACGTCGCGTTCTTCTCCTCTGCTAAAGCCATAAGCTCCTTTAGCTGAGTTGCCGTGGTCTCGTAGTTCCCGGATTGAAAAAGTGCGATTGAAGTGCAGCACAATGCGTACATCAATGTCGTAGCTTGTCCTATCTGATGGGCTAGCTTGACGGCATCATTTGCGTCGGCGAGCGCGGCCTGTGGATAGCCCAGCGCCCATGAAATCATCGAACGAAGGGACAAGTTTGTTACGCCAGCATCCTGGCCAAATCGCATGGCGAGCGCCCGGTGCTCTGTGGGATTGTAGAGCGCGATTGCTTGATCATAATGTGCTCGGCCATCGACAAGCTTTCCTGTATGAGACAAGGAAGTAGCCATTAGTCGATGCGCCACCATCAGCGGGACCGTAGCGCCGTCCTTTGTAGCAAGGTCCATGAACTGACCCGCAAGCTCACATGCTATGTCACCATTAAAGGTGATATAGTTGACTACCCAAAAGCCGTAGAGGACCGAAAACAGCAGTTGCGGGTCTTCTGGCGCTGCTCCCAAAGCTTGAGCCTGCTCGATCAACGACCGCGCTCTGTCGAGAGATGCCTTCGTCTCGGCAGCCGCGTAGCCCTTTGTATGCATAAGAGCGTTCGAGAGGCCGATCTGCGCTTCCACCTGTTGCCGAAGTCGCGCGGGCGTAGCGGCCAAACCAGCGAGCTGGTCGAGGGCGCGGGAAAACTGGCCTACGGCTTCAGCAAGTGCTGATCGCTCCAGTGAACGTTGCCCAGCCCTGCCCCACAGTTTGGCGGCTTGCTCGATTAGTCCGGCCTCGGTGCAATGACGCGCAACCAGTTCGGGCTGGGTTTCAGCCGTATCGGGAGATTGGGCTTCAAGCGCCTCGGCTATGCGAGCGTGCAACCCCCGTCGCGCATCCCGTAAGAGGGTGCCATATGCTGCATCCTGAACTAGCGCGTGCTTGAACAAGTAGCTCGCGTGCGGCGGCACACCCTGCCGGAACAGCAACCCAGACGTGATTAGACGGTCCAGTGAGGAGTTAAGTTCGCGTTCCGGCTTACTGACCACTGCGGCCAAGAGCGCATGGGAGAACTCTCGGCCTATGGCCGCTCCGATCTGCGCGACTTCTTTGGCGGACCCCAGCCGGTCGAGCCTTGCCATGAGCGAGGCGTGCAGGCTTGCAGGAACGGCCAGGGACGAGAAGGGAACGGCAGCGGCAGTCCTTCGCACATCGCCCTCGCTTTCCGCCTCCAGCACAGCCTTTGTCATTTCCTCAACGAAGAGGGGGATGCCATCAGTGCGTTCGACAATGTCCTGCCTGGTGCTCTCGGGGAGAGCCTTATTACCCGTGACGCGGTCAATCATTGCCGCGATTTCACGCTCGCCGAGGCGATTGAGACTGAGTGCCGTGACGTACGGCCTCCCAAGCCAGGGCGGCTCGAACTCCGGTCGATAGGTGACGATTAGCAAAACGCCGAGCGTTCTCAGCCGGTCCACTGTGCGACCGAGCGCTTCAAGGCTCGTTGGGTCGATCCAATGCAAATCCTCGAAAATCATCAGCACCGGCTTGCCTTTCGCCAGCGCCTCTAGCTGCGCCGTGAGTGCCTCCAGCGTCCTTTGCCGCCGTTGCTGCGGAGCAAGATCGAGTGTCGGGTAGCGTCCGTCATTCGGCAGCGATAACATTTCAGCAAGTAGCGCGGCATCCTGACGGGGCGTAAAGCTCTGCGCGAGCAGGGCATCAAGTTTGTCCAGCTTCGCTTGCGCTGTGTTATCGTGCCCGAACCTGGCAGCACGCTCCATTTGGCTGAGGATCGGGTACAGCGCACTGTCCGTGTGCTGCGGGGAACAGAAATAACGCAAGCGCGTGTGCGGTTCCGAAGCAATGCGTTCCAGCAGCGCGGCTGTCAGCCGTGACTTGCCGATGCCCGGCTCACCGGACAGCAATACCACTTGCCCTTCGCCGGTCTTTGCCTTTGACCACCGTCGAAGCAGCAGTTCGAATTCCTCTTCGCGCCCGACAAGCTCGGTTAGTCCGCCCGCGTGGAGTGCCTCGAAATAGCTCTCGACTGAAGAGGGCCGCAACGCCCCCCAAGCCCTCACGGGACCTGCAACGCCCTTCAGGTCCTGAGCCCCGAGGTCCTCAAACTCGAACAGGTTGCCTACGAGCTTCCGCGTGTTCTCCGCAATGACAACTGTGTTCGGCTCTGCAACGCCCTGCAGTCGCGCCGCAAGGTTTGGCGTCTCGCCAACGATTGCTTGCTCCTGAGAGGCACCCGATCCGATCAGGTCGCCAACAACCACGAGCCCAGTGGCAATGCCTAGCCGGGTTTGCAAGGCAACGGGGGTCTTGAGTGCAGCAACCGCCGCCACCGTTTCCAGACCCGCGCGCACGGCCCGCTCGGCGTCATCCTCGTGCGCCTGCGGATAGCCGAAATAGATGAGTACGCCGTCGCCCATATACTTGGCCACGAAACCGCCGAAGCGCTGCACAGTCTCGGTGACGCATTTCTGATAGGCCGAAATGACCTCCCGCAAATCCTCCGGGTCCATGCGGGTTGAGAGCGCCGTCGAGCCGACCAGGTCCGAGAACAGCACCGTGACTTGGCGACGCTCGGCGGAATCCTGCGGCCATGGGGTGATTTGGGCCGACGTGTCGGCAATCTTCGGGGCATCTTTCTCGGCACGATTAAGTTCTGTTATTGCGCGCAACAACTTGCGGCGATGGCCGAGCAAGACGCCGAGTTTCTCCAGGTCTTGATCTGTGAGATCGGGAAGGACGCTGACGTCAATCGCGTTCTCGGCAAAACGCTCCGCGTACTCGGACATGCCGAGCGTATTCAGCCAGTCCGCTATCGGCTGCATCGCGGCTCCGTCGCCTGCGCTTCTGGATGGCGCGTAGAGTTTATCCTACCTGTTGCGGGATTGAAGGGCGTGTTCTAGCGGGCCTGATGTTCCAGCCTCATCTTCGACTCATCGCCGACGAGGCATAAGCCTTTCGCAATGCGTCAATTTACTGTTGCGAAGTGACGAGTTGGGTCAATTTCTGCCTCGCATACGTGCGGCAGGCGCGGCGGAAGTGCCCCTAAAAGCCGCCACGGCGGTCGTTCGCCGTCGGGCCGTTGAGGATCAATCGCGTCTGAAAGCCGACGTTCTTTAAGGACGCATGCTCATCAAGGGGCGTCTCCCAAACGTCATTGTCGAACTAACACTAGAGCGCACAGGGTATGTGCACCGTGCCCCGTCAAAATGCGAGTCCAAAGCGTTAGCTAGTGGTTAAGAGTTCGAAAATTTAGGACCCATCTGCCTAAACCCATTATCTTACTCCCTCCGGCCCCATCCGGTGCGTCAGGCCAAGCATACCCCTGGGTAAAATTAATACGGCAGTGTCCCGTCGAAAATTCCCGGGGAAGATCCTTCGCAAATCGCGTTCTCTCCCAAAATCGGAAACTTACACCGTGTCATCATCGGAAAGTTACACCGTGTCACCATCCGCCGCGAATTAATTCATTCCGATCAAATAAATAAGTTCGAACACGGTGGGACAGATCGACGGGCGCAATTCATCCCGGATCGAGCCCTTGGGGCCCTGGCAGCGTACAACGTAGTCGCAACGAACCGCGAAAATTGAGGCGCGGACGAGGGATCGATGTCGGCGATTGGCCCATCGCGCCATTTCGGACTCTTGCCTTGAATGGTCGCTTTCGGGAGGAAGCGGACGCGGACCGATCGTCGCCCTTAGCCAATCGCGACGCGAATGAGACCCATTCCGGAAGTCGCGCGGCTTATTTTGCTGCACAACACAACTCACGTTCAACGATGTGGTAGGGTGTAGTCCTCGACCTTGGGGGCCATATGCGACGGCGAAAGTTCATCACGCTTTTCGGTGGCGCGGCAGCGGCGTGGCCGTTCTCCGTTTGCACGCAGCAACCCAGCTCCACGGGATACGTTGGCCCACTTGAGAAGGTCAAGCGTGACTACGAGAGGGTTTCTCACCGCGGTCAGCGCAAAAAGAAAGAAGGGCAATGATACGGCTTTTGGCTTTTTTTGCCGCGTCGTTAGCCTTGACCGCATTGGCAACCGCTCAACCCGCACCAGTGGCGCCGCCGGCGGTCGGGGTAGTACGCGCTGAGCGCCAACAGATTACTCAGACCGACGAGTTCATCGGACGCATTCAGGCGGTCGGCCGCGTGGCGCTTGTTGCCCGGGTCACGGCGTTCTTGGAAAAGCGACTCTTTGTCGAGGGTTCCGAGGTTAAGAAGGGCGACCTCCTCTATCTCCTTGAACAACCCCCATTTCAGGCACAAGTCGACGCTAACAAAGCGACTGTGGATCAGCTGCAGGCGCAGCACCAAAACGCCGAGCAGACTCTGGAGCGGGCGCAGGCCCTCTTGAAAACGCAAGCCGGCACGCAATCGACTGTCGATAGCGCGCTTGCTGCGGAGCGCGCATTGGCTGCGCAAATTGCGGGCGCCCAGGCGCAGCTGCAACTATCCGAGATCAATCTTGGCTATACCGAAATCCGCGCACCGATCGACGGCAAGATCAGCAGCACCGCGGTCACCGAAGGCAATGTTGTCTCGCCGACGAGCGGGATCCTGGCGACGCTCGTCAGCCAGGACCCCATGTACGTCATCTTTTCGATCGCGCAGCGCACTGGAATTGATTTGCGCAACCGTTACGCCGCAAAGGGCGGTTTCAGCGCAGTCGTGATTAAGCTGCGCTTGGCGGACGGCCGGATCTATGGAGAGGACGGCAAAGTCGATTATGCCTCACCGACTGTCACCGAAAACACCGACACGATCACCGTACGCGGGGTGATTCCCAACGCGGTGTTCCCGGGCATGAAAATTGGAATGCCCGGGTCGCGTCAATTGACGGACGGGGAGTTCGTGACCGTTCTGCTCGAAGGTGTACAGCCGATTTATGTTCTCGCCATTCCGCGCGCTGCAATATTGTCCGATCAGCAAGGTGACTACGTCTTCGTCGTCGACGCGCAAAACAAAGCAGAAATTCGACGCATCCAGCTCGGCCAGTCGACACCTTCCACGGCCGTGATTGTGGGTGGCTTAAAGGAGGGTGAATTGGTCATCAGCGAAGGGTTGCAGCGAGTCCGCCCGGGCCAGGCCGTATTGCCCGGTCCGGCGACGCCCCCGCCTTCGGTCCCGCCAGAGGTTGCACGCGGCGGGTCGGCGGAGGGCGCCAAGCCAAGCAGTTCGGCCAAGCCGCTGTCAGACCAGTCTCCGCCAGGCGGGAAATAAGCCGATGATCTCAGCGATCTTTGTTGATCGTCCACGTCTTGCGGTCGTTATCGCGCTCATCATCACGGTCGCTGGCTTACTAGCGTTGACGCGCATTCCGGTCGCGCAGTTTCCGGACATCGTGCCACCCCAGGTGCAGGTGACCGCCAATTATCCCGGCGCGTCCGCTGCGGTCGTCGAAACGACAATCGCCCAGCCGATTGAGGCCCAGGTCGTTGGCGTCGATAAGATGATTTACATGAAGTCGACGAGCGGCAATGACGGCAGCTATACGCTTACCGTCAGCTTTCTGCTCGGCAGTGATCCCGACATCAACACGGTCAACGTCAACAACCGCGTGCAAACCGCACTGGCTCAACTCCCAGCGGAAGTCCAGCTTGAGGGGCTATCAGTCCAGAAGAAATCGTCGGCCATCCTACAATTCATCTGCCTTTACAGCGAGACCGGCGACCAAGATCCGCTGTTCGTCGCAAATTATGCGATCATCAATGTTCTCGACGTATTGTCGCGCATTTCGGGTGTTGGACAAGCTTCGCTGTTCGCGACGCTCAACTACTCGATGCGTATCTGGTTCGATACCCAGCGCCTGACTAACCTTCAATTGACACCGGCTGATGTCATCGCCGCGATCCAGGCGCAGAATGTAGAGGCGCCGATCGGCCGCATCGGCGCACGCCCGATCGGCGACGACCAGCAATTCCAGATGAACCTGCAAACACAGGGCCGTCTTATCAAGCCTGAGCAGTTTGGCAACATCGTTTTACGCGCCAATCCCGACGGGTCGTTGTTACGAGTGCAAGACGTTGCACGAGTTCGAGCTCGGCGCCCAGAATCAGGATGTTGAATCCCATCTCAACGGCCAGCCGGCGGTCGGGATTCGCGTCACCCTTTCCCCGGGGGCCAACGCGGTGGCGACCGCATCTTTGGTCGACGCGACAATGGACCGATTGAGCCAGCGATTCCCCCCCGGTCTCAAATATCTAGTTAACTACGACACGACTACATTCGTGCATGACACGATCCGCGATGTGCTGATCACGCTTTTGATCGCCTTTGCGCTCGTCGTAATTGTCGTTTTCGTGTTTCTCGGTAGCCTGCGCGCCACTCTCATTCCGGCGATCGCGGTGCCGGTCAGCGTTATTGGCACCTTCGCGGTGCTTTTGGCCGTAGGGTACTCGGCCAACACCATATCGCTCCTGGCGATGGTGCTGGCGATCGGCATTCTCGTCGATGACGCTATCGTTGTGGTCGAGAACGTCGAACGAGTTTTGGAGGAACAACCTGAACTTTCACCAGCCGACGCGACAAAGAAAGCGATGAGTGAGATCACGGCACCGATCATCGCGATCACGTTGGTGCTTTTTTCAGTGTTTGTGCCAATTGCCTTCATCCCAGGCATTTCGGGAACGCTGTTTCGGCAATTTGCAGTGACGATAAGTGTCGCGATGCTGATCTCCGCACTGAATGCGCTCACGCTGTCGCCAGCGCTATGCGCCATATTTCTTGGCCACCGCGGCCCAAAGCGCGGCCCGATGGGCTGGGTATTGCGGCGCATCGACAACATCCGTGACGGATATGCAGCAATCGTGCGTCGCCTAGTGCGGGTCGCCGCGCTCGGCGTGGTGGCCATCTTGGCAAGTGCCGTCGGAATTGATTTTTTGTCCTTGCGCACGCCGACAGGATTTCTGCCGGAAGAAGATCAAGGCGCCTTCTTCATCTCAGTGCAGTTGCCGAACGGAGCTTCGATTGCCCGCAGCAGCGAAGCGGTTAGGCACATCGAATCCCTCTTGAAGCAAATGCCGCAGATCAGGAACGTATTCGCGGTTGTCGGTTACTCAATCGTCGATGGAGTCAACGAGCCGAACATGGCGTTCATCGTCCCTACTTTGAAGCCTTTCGCCGATCGTGCCGGCGCGGAGAACTCAGCGCAGGCGATAATGGCGCGGGTCTTCGCCGAAGGGCAACAGGTTCGCACAGCGACAATTATTCCTTTTAACTTGCCGCCAATTATCGGGCTGTCGACCACCGGCGGGTTCGAATACGACCTCGAAGGGCTCGAAGGACAAGAGCCTGCGGCTATGAATAGTGTGATGCAGGGTCTCCTCGCTGCTGCTAACCAGGACCCGCGGCTCACGCGCGTCTTTTCCACCTACACCGCCAGCAATCCCTCCATTTACCTCGATATCGACCGCGAAAAGACCCAAGCGCTTGGCCTCGGCTTGAACGACGTGTTCGGGGCGCTGCAGGCGTCGTTTGGTGGCGTCTTCATCAACAACTTCAACCTGTTCGGCCGGATTTGGCAGGTGAATATCCAGAGCGAGGGTGCCAACCGCAACGACGTCTCGTCGCTCTGGCAGGTCTTCATTCGGAACAAATACGGTAACAATGTACCATTGCATTCTATCGCCAACGCCCGCGTGGTCGTGGGACCCCAAGTCATCACCCGCTACAACAACTACCGCGCTATCCCCATTCAAGGCGCGCCATCTCTGGGGACGTCCTCAGGAACGGCACTGGCGGCGATGGCGCAGGTCTCGGCGAAGACTTTGCCCTCGGGCTACAGCTACGAATGGACCGGGACCGCCTACCAGGAAGTGTCGGCTTCGGGACAGACCGGACCAATCCTCGGACTCGCTTTGCTTTTCGCGTTTCTGTTCCTGGTCGGCCTCTATGAAAGCTGGATGATCCCGGTCCCGGTTTTGCTGTCGGTGCCGGTCGGGGTATTAGGAGCGTTTATCGGAATACTGATCTGGCACTTGTCGCTTGACCTCTATGCTGAGATTGGTCTCGTGGTGCTGATCGCGATGGCCGCAAAAAACGGCATTCTGATTGTCGAATTCGCCAAGGACCAGCGCGAACAGGGCAAAGACATCCGGGAAGCGGCGGTGCTTGGCGCGAAAATGCGCTTTCGCGCCGTAACGATGACCTCGTTTGCCTTCATACTCGGCGTCTACCCGTTGGTGGTGGCGCGCGGAGCTGCAGAGATCAGCCGCCACGGTGTAGGCACCCCAGTCTTCGCCGGCATGATCGCAGCGAGCGGGATCGGCCTATTCGTTATCCCCATGCTCTACGTCACATTCCAAAATCTCCGCGAGCAGACAAGTGCACGATTTCAGCGACGCGCAACAGCACCCCCAGACGTTCCTTGATAGCGGGGGAGATTTTAGTGCTTGCAACTTCCGTCATCTACGAGAGCCACGTCAACGGAATCTCCTGGCGATCCCCGCGCGTGTAAGAACTCTAGGATGATCAGACTTTCACCAAGTTCGAGCTGGTGATCAACCTCAAGACGGCGAAGGCACTCGGTTTGACAGTGCTAGAGTTATTGCTGGTTCGCGCCGACGAGCTGATCGAATGAGTTGCTTGTTTGTTGCAGTGCATGA
>CAVZSB010000037.1:0-122082 GCA_963777635.1 uncultured Alphaproteobacteria bacterium | reverse complement strand
GCATGGCATGCAGGAGGTCGGCGGTTCGATCCCGCCTGGCTCCACCAAGTCAGTTTCCGGAAGCTAGATTAAGTTTTCATCCGACGGCTGGTTTCGATCTGGTTAGGATTATGACAGCGCGCGTCTAGCATTCTTACTGGGCGCCGATTGCGCCGCCCAATTTTACGCTTGTTTTCGCATCCGCCCGATGGACCGATGAGCGGGCCCGAGGCTAATCTCCCGTGGTCGAACACAGGGGTCCATTGTGGGCGCTAGCCTCTCCCCGCCGCCGCCCCGGATTCGCTTGCGCGTCGGTGTCACCGGCCATCGGGTGCCGCCGAAATTGCCGATCCAATCCGAGGCGCCGCTGCGCGCGCGTCTCGACCGCATCCTCGCGACCGTCATCGAATCCGCACGCCAGTCCGACAGCGATTTTCCCGGCGGCGCATCTGCGAATTCGGGGAGCGAGTTCGTTGTCGTGTCATCGCTGGCGGAAGGCTCGGATCGCCTGGTCGCAGAAGCGGGGCTTGCGGGCGGCTACGTGCTGGAAGCCGTGCTGCCTTTTGCCCGCGCCGAATATGCCCGCGATTTCCATACGCCGGAATCGCTTGCTGCGTTCGAACGACTGCTCGGGCACGCCGCCGCGGTTTTCGAACTGGACGGTGACGCGGGCGAGCGTTCGCGTGCCTACGAGGCCGCCGGCTTCGTCATGCTCGCGAATGTCGATCTTCTGATCGCCATTTGGGACGGCGAGGATGCGGCCGGCGTCGGCGGCACGGCTCAAATCGTCAGCCGCGCGATCGCCGACGGCATACCCGTGATCCGCCTCGATCCGCAGAACCCGAGCGGCATGCAGATATCGTGGCCGCAAGCCGGCGACTTGCCGCCGGCCCACGCCTATGCACAACCCACGCATGCTTTTCGATCCGCCGACGAGGCGACCGTCGCGCTCGTGATCGAGGAAATTCTGGCACTGCCTGACGAGGGGCGCGTTTCGCTGCCGCAATATCTGCAGGAAGTCGAACGCCGCTGGAATTTTTTTCCATGGTATCCGCTGCTGTTGTGGGTGCTCGGCGCACGCCGGCCGCGGTTGACGGATTTCCGCCTCCCCACCCCGCTCGCCGAAACCAGAGCCCAATGGCAAGATTATTTTTCAATCCTGCCGAAAGACCGCACGCAACGTCCGGCGATCGAAACGATCCTGCTACCAGCGTGCAGCGCCGCCGATCACCTCGCCGTTTTCTATTCGCTCGTTTATCGCAGTTCGTATGTGTTTAACTTCCTGTTCGCCGCCATTTCGGTCGCGCTGGCTCTGACCGGGATCTTCGTTCACGATCCGAACGAGAAGGCCGGGTTTGTTTCCGCCGAGTTCTTGATCATCGTCGCTATCCTCGCAACTTGGTACTACGGCAACAAGCTGCAATGGCATCGGCGGTGGCTAGACTATCGCCGGCTCGCGGAGAGCCTGCGCCACATGCGGATTCTCGCCCCTCTTGGCGCCGAGGGCCCAATCGATCGTCCGAGCCGCAGTGCCGATGCCGAGGGGCTTGACTGGGTCAATTGGTATGCTTGGTCGCTACGCCGCCAGCTTCCCCTACCCGACCGCGTGGTCGACAAGGCTTATCTCGCCGCAGTGCGCGATACCGTGCGCTCGGCGGAAATTGCCGGGCAGGCATCCTACCATGTCATCAATGCGCGCCGAATTGCGAAGCTCGACCACCGCATTCATCACACCGGCCAGGCCTTGTTCGGCACGACGGCTGCGCTGTGCATTATCTTCGTGACCGTGTGGGGGATCGACTACCTGGGCGATACGAAATATCTCCACCGCGCCTGGGTCCTCGGCTCATTCACCTTCCTGACGGCGCTCCTGCCGACGCTCGGCGCGGCACTGGGCGCGATCTATGCCCAGGGCGATTTCAAGACGGTGGCGGAACAATCCAAGCGCACCGCGAAACGGCTGGCCGCGGTCGACAAAATCCTGGCCGAGGAGCCGCTGGAATTCGCACGACTGGCCGACCGCGTGCAGAAAACGTCGGATATCATGATGGCCGATCTGGAAGAGTGGCAGACGGTGTTCCGCACCCGGCCGCTGTCGCTTCCGGCTTGATGATGACGAGCAGACGCCACATGCAGAGGAGATAGCCGTCTCTGAAGGCTCCGCCTCGCGAAAATGGCGCGCTGTTGCTTTGAAGGCACGGTCGTCCCCTTGACCTTATTCCCGCATGCCGACTAGCCTTGATGCCGGGTGCGTTGGGGGGTGCTATGTGGGTGCGTGTGTGGCTTGCTGGCGCGTGGCGTGCCGGCAAGCGGCGTACTGACGAGTGGCGTGCTGACAAATGGCCTGCTGACAAATGGCTTGCTGACAAATGGCTTGCCGACAAATGGCTTGCCGCCGCGTTTCTCGCAGGCTTGTCGAGCGCATGCGCCTTCGTCGATCCGATCGATTCGCGTTACGACACTGTCGCCCGCAGTCTGGCGAAAGGCCGCAATGAGTCCATTTTCTTAAATCTTATCCGCGCCAGCCACGACTATCCGCTGAGCTTCGTCACCGTGGCGAACGTTACGCCCTCGATGACGAATGTCACGTCGTTCGGCCTACCGTCATTTTTGCTCGGGCCACCGGCAATATTCGGAACCGCTGCAGTGGGAACCGGCGCCTCATTGCCGACTTCGTCGCCGGGCCGCGACGCCATATTCGGCAACACCACCGCCTCCAATTCGACCTCCGTCGCCACGAATTTCAGTGTGTCGACGCAGGAGACGAGCACCTTCTACGGCGGTTTTCTCAAGCCGATCGATCTTCAGATCCTCGATTATTTCATCCGGCAGGGCTACTCGCGCGAGCTGTTGTTCTGGCTGTTTACCGACGCCGTGGAAATCAGCGCCCACGGCAAGACATTCGGCACCCGCTATAGTCCGCCGAACGACTATGGTTGTCCCGTCGGCGATCCGGGAAATCGGTGCTTCGGCGAGTTTGTGCAGATCGCCGTGGCTGCGGGCCTGACCGTGGAAGAAAAATCCCTGCAGACCGGCGGGGGAGGCGGCGGCGAGTCGAAATCCTTGGGCGGCGGCAAGAGCACGACGATCATCTTCCCGCGATTCTGCTTCAGCAAGGTGTTGCAGGACCAGGCAAGGATGGCGATGCCCCAGGGACAATGGGACTACATCGCGAAGCGTTATTTCGACAGTCCGCTCGCCAATTTCAGCCCGGTTTGCGGTTCGCATTGGGACCCGACCGCCGACACCAGGAAATGGCAGGCGGATACCTTCAATTTCTCGGCCGGCGCGACCCGGTTCAAGATCGTGCCGCGTTCCGCTTTCGGCGTTTTTGAATTTCTCGGTACGTTGATCAGGATGCAGACGCAAAACCTCCAACCGTCGCCGAACGCACATATTCCCGACGAGCGAAGAGACGTTCTGCTAAGGCCGCCGTTTTTGTGGACGGCGGCATCCAACGAAGACAAGCAACTCTTCGACGTTGTGCTCGCCAACGGGCAGCAACGCTGCTTTGTCCACACCTGGTTCTACGACGGCGACTATTGCGTGCCGGAAAACGCGACCAACACCAAGAGAATTTTCAGCTTGCTGGCGCAGCTGATCGCCATCACGACGGCGGCTACCGACCTTTCGATCACGCCCGTCGTCCGCGTCATTCAATAGCGGCGCGCGCCGCACGCAAACCGCCCGCCACCCCTGATCAAATCCGGGGCAGGTCTTTTCCGGATCAAGCAGATTTCCAGTAGAGCATGATCGCAAAAAACCGGCCGCCACTTTTCCGGATCACGCCCTAATCCCAAAGCTGCCGGCTCGCAAGATCGGCGCCCTGGCGCATGGCCTTGAACTTCTCCCATACCACGGTGCGATGCACCTCGGTGTTGTACAGAGCCTGCGAAGAGAAGCCGCAGTCGGCGCCCGCGATAACGTTCTCGCGCCCAACCAATCGGGTAAAGCGGAGAATGCGCTCGGCGATGAGTTCGGGATGCTCGACGATGTTGCTGGCGTGAGTGACCACGCCGGGAACCAGCACTTTTCCCTCGGGCACCTTGACCCGTTCGAACAAATGATACTCGTGCTCGTGGCGCGGGTTCGCGGCCTCGAAGCTGTATGAGCCGGCTTCGATTTGCAGCATATAGTCGATGATCTCCTTCAGTGCCGCTTCATAAATGCGCGGGCCTTCATTGATGCCGTAGCAGGTATGGAAGCGCACGCGCTCGGCCGGGATGCCTTTCAGCGCCGCGTTGATGGCTTCGACGTAGATTTGCGCGCGGCGTTTCTTTTGCGCGTCATCGAGGCCCACTTCGTAGAAGATATCCGGCAGGAACGGGTCGTCGATCTGCACGAGAATGCCGGCGTCGACGATCGCCCGGTATTCCTTGGCCATTTCCGCGGCGAGCGCGTGGAAATACTCTTCGTCCGACTTGTAGTACTCGTTCGATCCGACTCCGGACGGCGCGGTCGCCGGCAGGAAAACCTGCTCGTTGGCGACGCCGGCAGCCGCCGCTGCGGCCTTCACGTTGTCGATGTCGATTTGCACAAGCTTCTCGCCGCGGTATTTGATGGGACCGACGCAGACGATCGGGGCAAGCGCCACGATCGCTCCGCCCGTCATCGCCCGCTTGAAATACTCCGCGTAATATTCCGGAAAAGCCGCGACCTCCTGCTCGAAGAGCTTCATCTTCATGCCCGGGCGCGATTCAAACCCGTCAAGCCGCTCGCGGACGTAGGTGAAGAAACCCGGCTTGGAGAATTCCCCGTCGGTGACGATGTCGATGCCGCAATCGACCTGCTCGCGCACGACGTCGGCGACAGCAACACGCAACGCTTGCTGAAATGCCTTCTCGTCATAGGGTTGCCCGCCATATTTCGCCTTCATCACGTCGAGCAAATGGTGCGGCCGCGGCAGGCTGCCGATATGCGTAGTCTGGATACGATCGGTATTTTGCTGGAGTTGCATGATTGGATTCCAAATGTTGTTGGCCGAACGCGTTGACGGCGAGCTTCCGCGGGTCGCCTGCATCCGCCTCGCTAACTGGATCTTCCGGCGACTGTCGAGGCAAATCCGCAGCGGTCCCGGCAATTGGAGTTTGAGCTTAGGACAATTTGCGCGCCTCCAACCATTGCCGACGCCTCAGTGCTGCCTTTTATGCTATGTTAGCGTTGAAAAGCGCGATAAGGGAACCGCTTGAGAATGCATCGAAAATGGATCGGGGCGGCACTGCTTTTCGGCCTCGCCATGACTACAGCCGGAACGCTCTCGGCGCAGCAGCGCCAGTCGTTGCCGGCCGGACAGCCTTCGATCATGAATGATGAGGCAGACACGGCGCCGGCTCCGCCGCCGAAGCCGCCGCGCCAGCACGGACAGAAGCCGCCGGCAGCTTTCGAGCACGATCCAGATCTCGATGCGGCGGATCAGCTAGCACCGTCGCAGGTCAATCAGCCATTGCCAGGCGCTGTGTCGATGCCGAGCGGCGGCTCACATGCCCATGCTCGGGCGGCTGCGCCGGGAAGCGATGCGGCGCTTGAGGCGGGAACGCCGGTAAGACCTTCACGACCGGGGAAACATCACGTCATCGCCTGTGACGGGGTATTCGGACAGGACTCGAGCCACGCCAAGCTCGCGGCCGCATTCCAATCGAGGAACGTCACCTTCACGCAGGTCGATGCCAGCTCGGGCGGCAAGGTCATGGCGAGCGTCCTTTACCCCAAATCTCCAAAACAGCGCCTGGAGGTCTGGTGGTCGAAACCCGCCAGCCGCAGCGACACCCACCTCATCGTCATCAACGGGCAATCGGATTGGATCGCGCCCGGCGAGCTTCACCTTGGGCTGACGCTGGCGGAGCTGGAGCATATCAACGGCAAGCCGTTCAAGCTTTCCGGGTTCGACAAGGATCACGTGGCAGCCTTGAGCGACTGGAACGGCGGCCAACTCGGCGCACTTACCGGCGGCTGCAAGATCGGCATCAATCTGCGCGCCGACCCGAAAAGCCCCGTCAGCGGCGATCCGCGACTTACCCGCCGATCGCGCATTCACGTCAAGCGACGCGGCATTGCGCGCGGTCAACCCGACCGTCAGCGAAATTCTCATCGCCTACTGAGTGCCGGCGCCGTTTTTGCGCGAGAAACGCAAGATGTCCTGCCGGCTATGTTATAGTTCTATCGTGGCTTTCGCGCGCCGGTCGCCGGCGGCTGGTCTGCCGCTCCACCCTGCTGCGCGCGCATCACCCTGACATCCCGCGCCATTTCCAGGCAGGTCAGCAGCTCGGTGTAGCTGGAGTCGCCCCCCATCCGCGCTTCATTAACGCACGAGGTCCTGTCGGCGGGGGTGAATTCCGACCATTTCTTGGCGAGCTCGTCGCGAGTCGCGCGCTCACTCTCCAGGCAGCTCTGTTTCTCCTTGGCGACGGCGGGATCATGGAACGTGACGCCACCCTGCTTGGCGATGCCAGCGCAGACCTGTTCGACATTGAGTTCGGGCACGCCGTCGGCGACCGCAAACGGCATCATGAGTTGAATGCCGAGCGCCAGCGCCTTGGACAAAATCATGACCTAAGCTCCGTGAATCCGTAAAATGATTATAACACCGTCGCCGGTTGGAACCAGCGAGCCGGCGATGCCTGCTGAAAAGATTTAGCGGCTCAACTCTGCCCGCTATCGCTTCAACGCCAGCCCGGGAATCGGCCGCGCGATAAGCACACCGATTGCGCCACTCCGATATGGGTTAATTGGGGGCATTGGTAGAATCTCGGCCCGCAATGATTCTCATGGAGGCCGAGTGGTAGGGGCGCGCCCTTTGAAAGACTGGTCGAGGACGCGTGTGTAGGCGCCGCATTGCAGCCGGATGCGGACTAGTGCCTCGTGTTGCCCAAGTCCGAAAAGTGCCATAAGCGGACCTGCGATAGACGGCCGCTACAAACCTAATTGGCGACCGCTGCTTCCTGAAAGTCCCCTTGCCTTTCGCCGCTGTCAGACCGACGGGATATTCGGTACCGGCCAGGCGATACGCCGTGATGTCGATGGAATAACTTCGAAAACGCCGCCGCTGTCTCGTAACCAACCGTGCTTGCGATACGTGCGATGGGCTCATCGGTGGTTTCGAGCAAGAATGCCGCTTCCGCCATTCGGCGTTCGATCACATAGCGGTGCATGGACTGACCGACGAGCTTGGTAAAGCGCGCCGAAAATACCGAGCGGCCGAGCCCCACGCGCTGGCCAAGATCGCTCAGGGTCCACGGAAGCTCCGGGTTTTCGTGAATATGCCTGAGCGCCGGTCCGATATGTCGGTCAGAGATGGCCCCAAGCCAGCCGCCTTGTCCGGGACTGAGAGACGCGATCCAGCTTCGGAGCACCTCGACAAAGAGCACTTCCGTCAGTCGTGAAAGCGCGACGCCTTGGCCAGGACGCTCGAGCGCGGACTCGCTAACCATGCGGCGCAGGATTGCTTCAAGCCAACCACGGTCCGCCGCCGGCTTCAACAGGAGCACGGGCGGAAGCAACTCCAGCACGCTGCCAAACAGCGGCCGTGACACCGTGAAATTGCCGCAGATCATGGTGGAGAGCGGCTCTGCACGGCTGCCGTGACGAACGACGCCAAGACGCGGCGACGGTCGGTCGATATCCATGATCCGCAAAGGCTTGGCCCGGCGATCCGAATAAAACACGTGGGGCTCTCCGCGTGTGATGACGACAAAATCGCCCTCGGTCATCTGGGTTTCCTGTCCCCGTCCAAGCGCGAGAGTCGCTGAGCCCTGGCTGAGATAATGAAACAGGGCATAGGGGCGCGTCGGCAACTCAAGATGCCAGGGGTGGCCGAGTTCGAAGTGAAAGAGCAGCGTCCCGCCGAGACGAACGCGATCGAGCACTTGGGCGAGTATATCAATGCTCCAAGATAGACCGGCGGACGATCGGACACAACATCTGGACGATTGATGCCTATCGTCCGGAAGGTCCCCGGAATAGGTCATGCCGCGACGGGCCGACGTTACGTGCGGCGACCATTTCGCCAATGGCAGATGGAAGAACCGCGACGTTACTGGAAACGCCTGTCCATTCCTCCGGACTGCGTTCGTCCGACATGCCAACAGGAGCATTCAATGCGAAATATCCTCTTCTCAGCTGCCACCGTACTCCTGACCGGGTCGACATTGGTCGACTCCACCCACTCCGCCGAACCGGCCAAGGGAGCAGCCCGCAACATCATGCTTGTGCACGGCGCTTTCGTGGACCAGACGAGCTGGCAGCCCGTTGCCGCTATTCTCACAAAAAAGGGCTACAACGTCACGCTGGTCGAAAATCCGCTCACCTCCCTTGCTGCTGACGTCGATGCCACCAAACAGGCGCTCGCGAAGCAGGACGGCAAAACCGTTCTCGTCGGCCATTCCTGGGGTGGCGTGGTGATCACGGAAGCCGGTAACGATCCCAAGGTGTCGGTGCTGGTCTACGTCTCCGCCTTCGCGCCCGATGTGGGACAATCTCTGGCGACCCTCGCCAAGAGCGGTCCGGCAACCGAAGGTGCCGCAGCGATTCATCCTAACGACAAAGGCAACCTCTACATCGATCCCAAAGTGTTTCCGTCAGCCGTCGCAGCTGACCTTCCTCCCGAAATTGCTGAGCACCTAGCCAACTCGCAGCTTCCATTGAACCACGTTGCGTTCGAAGCCCCCGTCGACGTGGCCGCCTGGCGCGACAAGCGAACGTTCTACGTGATTAGCACCAAGGACAAGGTAATCGCACCCGATGCCCAAAAGCTTTTCGCAGCCAGGATGAAGGCCCAGACGACGGAAGTCGCCGGCAGTCATGCTTCGCTCGTCGTTCATGCCGATGCAGTCGCGGCGGTGATCGAAAAGGCCACACTCGCGAAGTGACGGTATCGCTCCCGGCCGTTCGTGCCGGGAGCGCTCACGCCGAGAGAATGCAGACACATCGGACCGCGGAAGGTCTCGGTCGCTGTGCCGCACTGGTCCCCCCACTCGATTATTTAATGCCAGCATCCGGAGGATGAGATGTCTCAACTCGACATTGCCAGGAAGGAAATCGCTACGCTCGAAACGGCCCCGACCCGTTACGTTGAAGGCTACGGTATCCGCTTCGCCTATCGCCGCCTCGGTCCAGCAACCGGAACGCCGCTGGTTCTCCTGCAGCACTTCTCGGGCAACATCGACGCATGGGATCCCGCGGTCGTCAACGCTCTTGCCACCGATCGCCCGGTAATCGCGTTCGACAATGCCGGGGTCGGTCGCTCGACTGGCCAAACGCCTGACAATATCGCAGCAATGGCGAGGGATGCAGTCGCTTTCATCAGTCTGCTTGGCCTTTCCGAGGTTGACCTGTTGGGCTTTTCTCTCGGCGGCTGCGTCGCCCAACAGATCGCCGCCGAACACGAACGGCTGGTCCGCAAGCTCATCCTCGTCGGCACTGCGCCAAAAGGCGGAGAGGAACACCTCTTAGCGGTTCTGCATCAGGCGTTTTCCCAAACCGATGCGCCGGACCCCCGCCTGCCGCTGTTCTTCACGAATTCGTCCGCCAGCCGGTCGTCCGGCTTGGCCTTCTTGAAGCGGACGAAAGTGCGTAAATGCGATCGGGACGTTGATAACGGCACCGCGGTAACCGATCCGCAGGCCAAGGCGCTGATCACCTGGTGCTCTACGCCTGATCCTGAGCACGCCATTCTGCGCGCCATTCGTCAGCCTACTCTTGTGGTCAGGGGCAGCCATGACACCATGCTACCCGCCAACAACGCCTACGCTATGTTCAAGGAACTAAGCAACGCTCAGTTGGTCCTCTATCCCAATTCAGGACACGGCGCGCTGTTTCAGCATCACGGGATGTTCGTCAGCCATGTCCGGACCTTCCTGGACGCACAGCCCGCGGCGGCATAAATCCTGGCGCGTTCCGACGCGATCAGAGGCACTTGATCCATAAGAGTTGTTACGGAGGACAAATGACAATCGCTAAAATCGAGGTGGAGCGTTTCAGCCTCACAAGCTTAAAACCATTCGATGCTGTTGTGGCCGCGCTCAAGTCGGCGGTCAGGCAACCCGACATGGTCGAATTCTTTAAGGAGACGAGGGCGACGAAATCCTTCCCGGATTTGCAACGCATCGTACATGCCGGCCTCGGCCGAACGGGCCTGATGGTCTTCGCTGAATTTGACTTGGGCGACATTCTGCGTCGCGAAACCGGCTCCAAGACACCTAAGATCATACGGATTGTGATCGGCAATCCGCTGATCATGAAAGAAATGGTCAAGCACGTACCCGATGCCGGGTCTTACGCTCCGGTCACAGTGCTCATCGATGAGCGTCCCGATGGCGTGCACATCTCCTATGACAAGATGGAAAGTTATTTGCGGCACTATGGCAGCTCCGAAGCCCTTGCCGTCGCGCGAGATCTCGATACGAAGATCACGACTTTGCTACGCGAATGTGCAAGCTAAAGCAGATGACGTCTTTGGGCCGATGGAAGAGGGTAACTCACACCAATCGAAGAATGCGACGGGCGCTGGTCATGACGCGAGCCAGCCATCGGAAGGAAAGCTCCTGCATGTACAAGAAATTTCTCGTCACTCTCGCCGCCTCGGCTCTTCCGCCAGGCCTGCCGCGTCTGCTCCCGCCGTCAGGAAAGAGCCGCTGGATGCTGCAACCCTCGGCGCGATAAAATTGAGGTTCGGCAGGCTGATGGAATTGGCCAACAACCACGATTTCAAGGCTCTGCATGGCAATCGCCCTCCACACTATTGATAGCTAAGAGCGCAATTCAGTCTGAGGGGAACTGGGCCGGCTATTGGAGCAACGAGACGGTTGGATCAGAAGCTTCACGATATCGGAAGCTCCGGTGCGGTCGTGCTCGAGAGCCAGAAAACGGGATTGACCCAGCGCCCGCCATTGGAGGACTGCCCCCGTCGATGCCGACCGGCTCTCTCCAAACCTTCGCCAGCGCGTTCCCGGAGCCACAAAAATGACCGGGATGCACCGCCGCGGAGCCACACTCTTACCGCGCCTGAGCGGCTTCGATTGACCACCGCAGCAGCCGAGTGCAGTCTGTAGGCTTCTCAAGCCGTGCAGATTCGGCGTTTGTATCGCGCTTTCGCACTCGTTTTGGTTCGCGCGGGAGGAACCGATGTTCGGCATCAACGACTTGTTTCAGTGGGAACGTTTCGTAACCCCCACCTTCATCAAAGTCTTCTATTGGCTCGCCGTCGTTATTTCCGTGTTGCTCGGGGCTGCCGGCGCGGTGTCGTCACTCGCCACCATGGCGTATAATCCTTTTGTCGGCATGATATTCGTTATCGCCAGCCTGCTCGGCGCCTGCATGGGCGTAATCATTTCCCGCATCCTGGCGGAATTCGTGCTCATCGTTTTCCGTATCAACGAGCACCTCGGCGCGATCCGCAATCAGGGCACCGGATTAAGAGGTCAGCCACCGGATTTCGGATAGGCGCCGTCAAGTTGCGAAGCGGAAATGCATGACGTCGCCGTCCTGCACGACATAATCCTTGCCTTCGAGACGCAGCTTGCCGGCGTCGCGCGCGCCCGCTTCGCCACCGCACGCCACGTAGTCCTCGTAGGCGATGGTCTCGGCGCGGATAAAGCCTCGCTCGAAGTCGGTGTGAATGACGCCCGCCGCCTGCGGCGCCTTGGCGCCGCGCGTCACCGTCCAGGCTCGGGTCTCCTTCGGGCCGACGGTAAAGAAGGTCACGAGGTCGAGGAGCCCGTAACCGGCGCGGATCAGGCGGTCGAGACCCGCTTCGTCGAGGCCCACCGCGGCGAGATATTCGCTGCGTTCGCCGCGCGACAAGACCGCGATTTCCGATTCGATCTTGGCCGAGATAACGACGACGGCGGCGCCCTCCGCCTTGGCCCGCGCTTCGACTTGGCGCGAAAATGCGTTTCCGTCCGCGGCGGAGGCTTCTTCAACATTGCAGACATAGAGCACCGGCAGCGCGGTCAACAGCCCGAGCATGTGAAAAGCTCGCTCCTCGTCGGGCTTGCGCTCGACGAGGCGCGCGGGCTTACCCTCGCGCAGCAGCACCAGCGCGCGATTGATGAGGTCGAGAATTTCTTTTGCCTCCTTGTCGCCGCCCTTTGCCTTTTTGGCCAGCGCGTCGACGCGCCGCTCCAGGCTGTCGAGATCGGCGAGCATCAGCTCGGTTTCGACCGTCTCGATGTCGGCGACCGGTTCGATGCGGCCTTCGACATGGGTGACGTCGGTGTCCTCGAAGCAGCGCACCACATGCGCGATGGCGTCGACCTCGCGAATGTTGGCGAGAAATTGATTGCCGAGCCCCTCGCCCTTCGACGCCCCGCGAACGAGACCGGCGATGTCGACGAATGTCAGCCGCGTCGGCACGATCGTCGCCGATTTGGCAAGCCCGGCCAGCGTCTCCAGCCGGCCGTCGGGCACCGCCACCTCACCGACATTCGGCTCGATCGTGCAGAATGGATAATTCGCCGCCTGCGCCGCTGCCGTTTCGGTCAGCGCATTGAAGAGTGTCGACTTGCCGACATTCGGCAAGCCGACGATGCCGCATTTGAAGCCCATTGAATTTCATTCACCTGTTTATTGCGGCTCACGCCTCGTCAGAGTTGTTGCCGGGTGACGAAGCGCCTTCCGGCCGGTCGCCCTTATCGCCGAAGCCTTTGGCAACCATGGCGAGATGAACCTTGTTCTGAAAACTTGCGTCCTGCCCGTGAACGAGAAGATCGACATTGTCGGCCAGGATGCCGAGCAGCGCCTCGACCCAAGCCCGTTCGCTCTTGGCGAAATCGCTGAGCACGTATTGCTCGACCCGATCCTTGGCGCCCGGATGACCGACGCCAATTCGTACGCGGCGATAATCGTTGCCGATATGCGCGGTGATCGATCGCAAGCCGTTGTGGCCGGCGATGCCGCCGCCGACCTTAACGCGCACCTTGCCCGGCGGCAGCTCGATCTCGTCGTGAAACACGCTGACGTCGCCAAGTGCAAGCTTGTAAAACTGTACCGCCTCAGCGACAGCGCGGCCGGATTCATTCATGAAGGTCCCGGGCAGAAGCAGCAGCACGCGCTCGCCGCCGATCGGCCCCTCGCAGGCAACACCCTGGAAGCGCCGGCGCCACGGTCCGATACCGTGGCGCTCGGCGATGGCCTGAAGTGTCATGAATCCGACGTTGTGCCGGTTGCCGACGTAACGTGCCCCCGGATTTCCGAGTCCGACCAGGAGCAGCATGGGCGTAGTCTCGTGTCGGAGCGGACCCTCACTTCTTCTCGGCAGCGCCGCCGGACGCCCCGGCCGCGCCTGCGGCCGCAGCCGGAGCCGCGCCAGGCGCGCCTGTGGCCGCAGGACCCGCAGCCGCCGCGGCGGCGGCTGCAGCCGCTGCGGCAGTGGCGGCCTCTGCGGCTGCTTTCAATTCTTCCGCATAGCCTGACGGCGGCACGACCGTGACCAGAGTGATGTCCCTGCCACCCGCGACCCGCACGCCTTCCGGCAGTGTGATGTCGCTGAGGTGCCGGGAGTGATTGATATCAAGGCTGCCGACATCGACGTCGATGGATGTCGGAATGGCATCGGCGCGGCAGCGCACCTCGATGGTGTGCGTGACGATCGATACGGTGCCGCCGCGTTTGACGCCGGGCGACTGTTCGGCGTTCTTCACGTGAATCGGAATGTTGACGCGGATCGTCGCACCCTCGCCAAGCCGCATGAAATCCACATGCAGGGGAAGGTCGCGAATGGGATCGAGCTGGAAGTCGCGCGGAATAACGCGATGCGTCACCCCGTCGACCTCGACGTCGTGAACAGTGGTCAAAAAGTGCCCAGCATAGATCCGCACTTTCAAATCGTTGTAGTCGAGCGAAATCGGCAGCGGCGGCTTGCCGTCGCCGTAGATGATTCCCGGAACGCGGCCGGCGCGGCGCTCTGCCCTGGCGGTCCCCTTACCGGCCAGTGAGCGCGACGCCGCCTTGATCAGATTGACGGTCGCCATGATGTATCCTTGTCGTTTAAGCCCAAAAAGGTGCGCTTGGATTACCGCGGCAGCCTCCAGGGGTGCCAAAAGCTCTTAAAGATGGCCGCGGTGGCGCGCTTATAGCGGCGCAAAGGCTAAAAAACAAGGAAGGTGGCAAGACCCGGCTTAACGCGCGTCGGGAGCGGCTGGGCGAAGCAGCCGCCGATGCGTCACGCGGTGGATTGGCCGCCGAGCCGCGCTTCCAGTGCCGCGATCCGGGCCTTAAGCGCTTCGTTCTCCTCACGGGCGAGCCGCGCCATGTCCTTGACAGCCTCGAATTCCTCGCGCTGGACAACGGCCAGATCGCGCAGTATGCGCTCCGCCTGACTACGGAACAGCGTCTCGAACTCGCGCCGTACACCTTGCGCAACGCCCGCCGCGTCGTTCATCAATCGTGCAGCCTCGTCGAAAAACCGGTTCGTCGTCTGGACCATGTCTGCCTCCGAACCTCGAATTGCGGCGCCCGTCGCACGCCAGCTTGTTCGTATCGGCACACAATGGCAATGGTGCGACGCTATCGCAAGGTACGAGCCGCGCGCAGGCACGGCCGATGAAAAAAAGCGCAAGGCGCGCACCCGGAGCCCCTGATGTTCATCCTGCCCGCCGTGCCCTCGGTCTTGCCCTTCCCAGCGATCAATCCGGTTCTGATTTCCATCGGGCCTTTTGCCATTCGCTGGTATGCGCTTGCCTATATCGTCGGCATCATCGCCGGCTGGTTCTATGCGCGAACCATCATCGCTTCGGAGAAGCTATGGGGCGGGCCTGCGCCGATCACCGTCACCGAGTTTGACGATTTCATCATTTGGGTGACGCTTGGAATCATTCTCGGCGGTCGCATTGGCTACGTGCTGTTCTATAATCTTCCGCACTTTACCGCCCATCCGTTCGAAATTTTCGAATTGTGGAACGGTGGCATGTCGTTCCACGGCGGGTTTCTGGGCTGTGTCGTCGCTACCGTTGCATTCGCGCTGCGCCGCGGCCTGCCGATGCTGTCGCTTGGCGATGTAACGACGGCGGTAGCCCCGATCGGCCTGTTCCTCGGCCGCATCGCCAACTTCATCAACAGCGAATTGTGGGGGCGACCGACCGACGTGCCTTGGGCGATGATTTTTCCCAACGGCGGACCGATCCCGCGCCATCCGAGTCAGCTTTACGAGGCAGCGCTCGAAGGCCTCGTCCTCCTCATCGTGCTTGGGTTGATCGTGCGCCTCGGCGCGCTGAAGCGGCCCGGCCTCGTCACCGGAGCCTTCGCCGTCGGCTATGGCGTGGCGCGCATTGTTTGCGAACTTTTCCGCGAGCCCGACCCGCAACTCGGTTTTCTGTGGGGCGGACTTACGATGGGTATGCTGCTTTGCATCCCGCTGATAGCTGCGGGCATCGGCGTGATCGCCTTTGCATTGACGCGCCAACCGATCGCGAAAAATGGCCGATGAATTTTCGCCGCTCGAAACCGAAATCCGCCGGTTGATCGCCGTCGCCGGGCCGATGCCCCTTGCCGACTACATGCGGCTTTGTCTCACACATCCGAAATACGGATATTATCTCACGCACGAACCGATTGGCGCCGCCGGAGACTTCATCACTGCGCCCGAGATCAGCCAGATGTTCGGCGAGATTATCGGCTTGTGGATGGCCGCTGTTTGGAAACAGATGGGCGCGCCGGAAAACGTGCGCGTCGTTGAATTAGGGCCCGGACGCGGGACACTCATGGCCGACGCGGTGCGGGCGGTGCAGATCGTCAAGGACTTCCGCACCGCTATGGTGCTCCACTTGGTCGAGATCAACCCGAAGCTGCGCGAGGTGCAGCGGCGGCGGTTGGAAGGAACCGGCGTGCCGATCCTGTGGCACCCCGCGCTCGACGACGTCCCGGGCGGCCCCATCATCATCGTCGCCAACGAGTTCATTGACGCACTGCCTATTCACCAGGCCGTCCAGAAAGCCGACGGCTGGCACGAGCGTGTCGTCGAGATCGCGCCCGATGGCAAGCTTGCTATCGGTATCGCGCGCGATCCGCTGCCGCATTTCGACGCCACTCTGCCGCGAGCATTGCGGCAGTCCCCCGAAGGCTCGATCTATGAATGGCGGCCTGACACCGTGGCGATTGAACTCGGTCGCCGCGTCCGAGCCGGCGGCGTCGTTCTCATCATCGACTATGGCCACGCGCGGCAGGGACTTGGCGAAACGCTGCAAGCCGTCGCCGGTCATGCCTTCGCCGACCCGTTAAGGGCGCCGGGAAAGGCCGACATCACGGCGCATGTCGATTTCGCCGCTCTGGCGCAAGGTGCGGAAATCATCGGCGCCCGCGCCCATGGTCCGGTTTCGCAGCGCGATTTCCTGCGCCGGCTTGGCATCGACAAACGAGCGGCGGCGCTGAAATCGCGTGCCCCAGCCGAGAAGGCTTCCGAGATCGACAGCGCACTCGCGCGACTTACCGAGGCCGGACCAAAAGGCATGGGCGACCTTTTCAAGGTACTCGCGCTCGCCGATCCGGCGTTCGGTCCGTTGCCGGGCTTTGAGAATTAGGGGACGGTCCCAAATAAATGAAGATCAAGCAATGATGATCCAGGCCAAGACGCTTGCGCTTACCGGAATCCGGCACGCCTTTTTCACGCGTGAAGGCGGCGTGTCCGGTGGCCTCTATTCAAGCCTCAACGGCGGCGTCGGTTCGCACGACAGCCACGACCATGTTGCCGAGAATCGCGCACGCATGGCAGCAGCCTTGGCGGTGAATCCTGACCATCTGCTCACCGTCTACCAAATTCACTCGCCGAACGTCGTTATCGCCGACGCGCCGTGGACCGCGGCCGCGCGCCCGCGCGCCGACGCGATCGTCACCCGCAAACGCGGCCTCGCGATCGGCGTCAGCACGGCCGATTGCGGTCCCATCCTTTTCGCCGATACGCGGGCTGGGGTCGTGGGCGCGGCGCATGCCGGCTGGCGCGGCGCGCTCGCCGGCGTCGCCGAGGCGACGATCGAAGCGATGGAGCAGCTCGGCGCTGCGCGCGATCAGATACGCGCGGCGCTGGGCCCCATGATCCGGCAAGAGAGTTACGAGGTCGGTCCCGATCTCATTGCGCGATTTGCCGCCGAGGATGCCGGCAGCGATCGGTTCTTTGCCCCGGCCGCCCGCAACGGCCATGCCCAGTTCGATCTCAGCGGCTACATCGCCTCGCGACTCACGCGGGCCGGCGTCCTGCACATCGAGGATGTCGGGCTGTGCACATATGCGGACCCGGCGCGATTTTTCAGTTTCCGCCGATCGACCCATCGGGCCGAGGCGGACTATGGCCGGCATGTCAACGCGATCGCACTGGCTTGAGCGGCAAATAACGAGGCCGAAGGCCAATAAGAATTTGCATCCGATCCCTCCCCGATCGCCGCTGCGCCATAGGCCGTTTGAGGGCGCCATTTACCAACCCCAAACGATGTCGTCGGGGCGAAAAAATCCTGCGGGGACATGGCCCTGATTCATGTTGCCAGCCCCTCGGGCGGCTTGTATCAGGGCGTTGCTTTTTACCCGTGGTCCTGTCCGAGAAGGCACCAAGCGTTCGGGATCATGCGGTGAGCCCCGCGGGCGCAGGAGAGCGAATTGGCAACTAACAACGGAGCCATCAAGCTCGTCTCCGGCAACTCCAACCCCGCGCTCGCCGAGGGCATTGGCGCCTATATCGGCACGCCGCTGACCAAAGCGGTGGTGCGGCGCTTCGCCGACATGGAGATCTTCGTCGAGATCCAGGAGAACGTCCGCGGCGCCGACGTTTTCGTCATTCAATCGACGTCGTATCCGGCGAACGACCATCTGATGGAATTGCTGATCATCATCGACGCGCTGCGGCGTGCGTCGGCGCGCCGTATCACGGCGGTGATTCCCTACTTCGGCTACGCCCGGCAGGATCGCAAGCCCGGGCCGCGCACGCCGATCTCCGCCAAGCTCGTCGCCAATCTGATCACCCGCGCCGGCGTCGACCGCGTGCTCACGCTCGACCTTCACGCCGGGCAGATCCAGGGCTTCTTCGATATTCCGACCGACAATCTGTTTGCTTCTCCGGTCATGGTGCGGGACATCAAGCAGCGCTTCGATCTCAACAAAGTCATGGTGGTTTCCCCGGACGTCGGCGGCGTGGTGCGCGCCCGCGGGCTTGCCAAGCGCATCAACGCGCCGCTTGCGATCGTCGACAAAAGGCGCGAGCGGGCGGGCGAGTCCGAAGTGGCGAACGTCATCGGCGAGGTCGATGGCCGCATCTGCATCCTCATCGACGACATTTTGGACTCCGGCGGCACGTTGTTGAACGCCGGCGAGGCGCTTTTGGAGAAAGGCGCCGACGCCGTTTACGGCTATATCAGCCATGGCGTGCTGTCAGGCGGTGCGGTCGCCCGGATCAACAATTCCAAACTCAAAGAGCTGGTGATCACCGATTCGATCCAGCCGACCGACGCGGTCAAGGCTTCTCCCAACATTCGCGTGCTCTCGATCGCCACGCTGATCGGCGAGGCCATCAGCCGCACCGCGTCCGAGGAATCGGTCTCAAGCCTGTTCTTCGACTGAAGCACCTCCGGCTGTCGTCATTGCCCGGCCGCAAAACGCCCCCGGCTGCACCCCGAGTCAACTTGTCGCAGGCTGGACTGTGGACGGTCATGACGCCCGCATTGTGCCGGAGCGGCAAATCACTTCATGAGTGCCAACGCGGCTGCCGGTTCAAGCGAAGGCTTTGGCAGAAGAATCGAGCCGTTTATATTGTGCGTGCGGACTGATTCGCGGCATTGAGTCAATCGGCGGGCGCGAGTTGCGCCTGCGGCAAATCGCTGCCCGGGTTTTGTCGATGTTCTGTGGCGTGCGCATTTCCACTCCAACCGACGCTGTGGAGGCGGCATGTCTCTCATCGAAATCGAACGAGACCCACGCACCAACCCGCTCGACGTCGTGGAACACATGGCGGCCGGCAACAGCTGGCCGTTTGAACGCGCCGGCGAGGACGAGATAGCGATCGTCGTCACCGGCCGATGGACCAACTATCAGATATCATTCACTTGGATGAGCGAGATCGAGTCGCTGCACCTTGCCTGCGCTTTCGACATGCGGGTGCCGAACCCGCGGCTCTCCGAAGTGCAGCACCTTGTCGCCCTCATCAACGAGCAATTGTGGATTGGGCATTTCGATATCTGGATGCAGAATGGCGTGGTGATGTTCCGCCACGCGCTGGTGCTCGCCGGTGGCGTCACCGCCTCGGACCGGCAGTGCGAAGCCGTGCTCGGGAGCGCACTCGATTCCTGCGAACGCTATTTTCCGGCGTTTCAGTTCGTGGTCTGGGCGGGCAAGCCCGCCCGCGAAGCCATGGACGCGGCGTTGTTCGAGACGTCGGGCGAGGCCTAGGCAACAACAATGTCATCGGCTGGTGAGAGCCCGGACTTGCGTCGTCTGTCCGGCCTGCTCGTTCTGGTCGGCGCCGGCAAGATGGGCAGCGCGCTCCTCGACGGCTGGCTGCGAGCCGGCCTCGATCCGGCCAATACCGTTGTGATCGAACCGGATCCTTCGCCGCAAATTGCCGCCCTTGCCCGACGCGGCGTGCGGATCAATCCCGATCCGGCAACACTGACCCGGATCGCGGCGCTCGTCATCGCCGTGAAGCCACAGATCGCCGATCAGGTATTGCCGGCGATTGCGCCGATGATCGACGCCTCCAGTCTGGTCGTATCGATCATGGCCGGGCGGACGCTGCAATTCCTCGCCGCCGCGTTGTCGAATGCAGGCGCATTGGTTCGCGCCATGCCCAACACGCCGGCGGCGATCGGCCGCGGCATCACGGTCGCGGTGCCGTTGCACGCGGACCAAGCCCAGCGCGAGCTTGCGCACGTTCTCCTCTCGGCGACCGGCACGGTCGAATGGCTTGAGGATGAGGGCGCGATGGATGCGGTCACGGCGGTGTCCGGATCGGGACCAGCGTACGTTTTCCTGTTCGCCGAAGCGCTGGCGCAAGCCGGCATTGCGGCCGGCTTGCCGCCGGCTCTCGCCGAGAAACTTGCGCGCGAGACCGTGGCTGGCGCGGGTGAAATGCTGCACCGATCGGCGCTCGATGCGGCAACGCTGCGCGAGAACGTCACTTCGCCGGGCGGCACCACCGCCGCCGCGCTCGAAGTGCTGATGGGCGAAAACGGCCTTGCGCCGCTGTTGAAAAAGGCGGTTGCCGCGGCGACCGAACGCTCGCGAAAACTCGCAGGCTGACTCAAAGCCTTGGAACCGCACCGAGAGCGGCATACATTCGATCCGTCTCGCGATCTGTCTCGTCGTCGCGCGTTCGCGTAACTCGTGCAGGAGTTTGGTCATGGCTCGCAATCCCGCCCGCAAAGCCGCCCGTAGATCCTCGCGCGCCGCATCCACCCATTCCGCGTCTGCCAGCAGCCCAACCGTCCCGACCACCGACCGCGAGAAGATCATCGCGGCCTTTCTGGCGCTGCTTGCCGAAAAGCCGTTCGAAGGCGTTGGTCTTGCAGACATCGCCGGCCAGGCCAAGGTATCGCTGGCGCAGTTGCGCGGCGAATTTCCCTCCACGCTTGCGATCATCGCCGCCCATGTCAAAGAAACGGATCGCGCCGTGCTTGCCGAGGATCTCGGCGAAATGGCCGAGGAACCTGAGCGCGAGCGTCTGTTCGACGTTCTGATGCGCCGGCTCGAAATACTGGCGCCGCATCGCGAAGCCATACGTTCGCTGCTGCGCTCGGCGCGGCGTAATCCGCCGCTTGCGGTTGTGCTCAACGGACTGACGCTTCGCTCGCAGCAATGGATGCTGACGGCCGCGGGGATTGGCGCGTCGGGCCCGCGCGGCATGATCCGCGCCCAGGGCCTCGCCGTATTGTTCGCGTCAGTTCTCCGCACCTGGATTGACGACGACGATCCGGGACAGGCGCGAACCATGGCGGCGCTGGATCGCGCGCTCGGGCGCGGTCAGCGCTTTGTCGGCTTCCTCGACGATCTTTGCGCCATCCCTTCGCGCCTTGGTTGTCTGCGGCGGCGGCGACGGCGACGGCGGGGTGAGGATGCCGAAGACGCGGCCGCCGCGTAGTTACGCTGTGGATCGCCATGGATGCTTGAGGGGGTAAAGCTTAGAATCGCTTCAAAGAAGGGATTTTCCTGTTGCAATAGCCTTTACCCGGCTTTAATTAGCAATAGTTACAAGTGGTACTAATGGCGTAATGCCAGAGTGGCCTTTCCGATGATTGCCCAATGATTGTCTGCTCCTGCAATGTGCTGACCGATCACGACGTGCGGTCGACGCTTTCCGGCGAAGACGCCGCTCCGCGTACCGCCGGCGACGTGTATGGCTGTCTCGGTTGCAGCCCTCAATGCGGGCGATGCGCCACGACAATCCGTCGGATTATGAACGAGGCGCTGGGCGCAACTGCCTGCTGCGAGGCAAGCGGCGCCGCTTGTTAACCTCTCCAGCGCCAGCGCCGATCGTTTAGCGCACGTCGCCGCGTCTTTCCGCATTCGTCAGAATCGTTATAGTCAATGGGCGCCTCACGTGTGCGTGCGGCAATGTCCATTTACGGGAGCACGATCATGAGAGGCGATCCAGGCGTCATCGATTACCTCAACAAAGGGCTGCGGCACGAACTGACTGCAGTCAATCAGTATTGGCTGCATTACCGCCTGCTCGACAATTGGGGTTACAAATCGCTGGCAAAGCAGTGGCGCAAGGAATCCATCGAAGAGATGGAGCACGCCGACAAGCTCATCGAACGCATCATCTTCCTCGACGGCTTCCCGAACATGCAGGTGCTGGATCCGCTGCACATCGGCCAGACCGTGAAAGAGGTGCTGGAATGCGACCTCCGCGCGGAGATGTCGGCGCGGGCGCTGTACGAAGAAGCCGCCACTCACTGCCATGCCGTCAAGGACTACGTGTCGCGTGACCTGTTCGAGAAACTGATGCACGACGAGGAAGAGCATATCGATTTTCTCGAAACCCAGCTCGACCTTGTCGCCAAACTCGGCGCCGAGCTTTATGCCCAACATCACATCGGCAAGCTGGACGACGACAAGGACTGACGCGGCCGATTCGCATCCCGCGTAACCGCGCGCGCCTCAATCTTCGTTAACGAAAGCGCAACCATTTCGGCCGTGACGGCGCGATTTTGCGGCGTTTTGCCGATGTCGCGCGCTGCCGCATAAATTCGCGTCCCGGCAAAAGCTAACAATTACGGTTAAGAGTTAAGGTTAAGGGGCGCTTAAGGATTTCCTGAGAACCTTCGCTTCGTTCGCCGACGCATGGCCGCTTGTTGGCCGCGTCGAGAAAAGGGACGAAGCCGATGGTCAGCGTAAAATCATTCGCCGCCGCAGCAGCAGCCGCGGTCGTCAGCACGGCAGCATACGCCGCCGACATGCCCATGCCGCCGCCTCAGATGGTTTATCAGCAGGCGCCGCCTTGCTGCGAGACCGGTCGCTGGTACCTGCGTGGCGATATTGGCATCGGCATACAGACCTTTTCCTCGTTCGACTTCACGCAGACCAATTCGGTCTTCGTCTGGCCGTCGAGCTGGCAAATCGTTCAAAAGAGCATCCAGGACACGTCCATCTTTGGAATGGGCGTCGGCTACGAATTTAACAATTGGCTGCGGTTCGACGTGACCGGCGAATATCGCACCAAGGCGATGTTCAAGGCGACCGGAAGCTATACCAACTTCTGCGGCACCGGCGGCGTCTGCTTCGACGTCAATACCGGCAACTATTCGGCCGCCGTGTTCATGGCCAATACCTATATCGATCTCGGCACCTGGTGGTGCATCACCCCGTTTATCGGCGCGGGCGTCGGCGGCGCCTACAGCACCATCAGCGGGATCCAGGACAACGGCATAATCTCCAACGGCACAGTGGGCTTCGGCTATGGGTCGGACAACTCCGCCTGGACTCTGGCCTGGAACGTACAGGCTGGCCTCACCTACAACATCAATGACAATCTCAAGATCGACTTCAGCTGGCGCTATCTGAATCTCGGCTCGCCGCAGACCGCGGTCGTCGCGTGTCAGAACACCGCAAGCTGCCCCGGCGCCTTCTACACGCTGCACGACTTCACGTCGCAGGATTTCCGCATCGGTCTGCGCTGGCTGTTCCCGGCAGGCGGTGGCATCGGACTGTTCCCCGTGGCACAGGCCGCCTTTGCACCGCAGCAGCAATACATCCCGGCGCCGCCCCCGCAATACGTGCCGCAGCCGCAATATGCCCCGCCGCCGATGGCGCCTCCGGTCTATGCGCCGCAGCCGCCAATCTCGACCCGCGGCTGATGCGCTCCGGCTGAGTCTGGCCCGCTTTGTGCGCGCCAAAACGATGGATGAAAGAGCGGCCAATGCGTCGGGTGTTAAGTTCTCTGATGGTCTTGGCGCCGGCGTCGCCCGCTCTTTCCGCCGTACGGCGCTGTAATCACCCGTCAAAACGCATGTTTTCAGCGGGGCCGTCTTCCATATTGCGTCGTCTGCTCCCTGCTTTTGCCCTGATGAGCGGGTTGCTCTCTCCCGCGCTCGCCGCCGATTACGATCTTCCGATCCTGCGCGGCAGCAGCCAGCCCGTAGCCCCCTTAGCCCCTGTGACAACCGTGGGCCCGGCGACCTTCACGCGCTGGAGCGGTTTCTATCTCGGCGGCCAGTTCGGTTACAACGAAGCCAATGCAAACTTTGCCGACGCGACACAGCCGCTGGTGCATTTCAGTTTGCGCGAGCTTACGCTTGAAAACGTGGACGCTCCTTCCCAATGGGCCGTGCTGGGCAGAGGAAGCGACAGCGCCTTCGGCGGCGGCGGTTTTATCGGCTACAATACGCAGTGGCAGGATCTGATCATCGGCGTCGAAGGAAACTACACCCGGACCAATCTTGTCACCAATGCGCCCACGACACCGATCGGCCGGATCACGTCAGCCGGCGGCGCCTCCTACAGTGTCTTTCTCAGCGGCGCCGGCAGCTTGGATCTGACGGACTACGCCACGATGCGGGCGCGCGCCGGATGGATCCTCGGCGACTTCTTGCCATATGGCTTCGCCGGTTTCGCGGTGGGGCGGGCAAGCTACAGCGTTACGACGCTGGTTTATGGCCAGCAAAGCACACAGACACCGCCGTTTCCTTGTACCGACAACGGCGGGTCCTGCATTAACTTCTCCTACGCAAACAGCGCCGGGCAAAGCAGCGCGTTGCTGTACGGCCTTTCTGTCGGCGTCGGCCTCGATTGGGCGATGACGCAAAATATTTTTCTGCGCAGCGAGTTCGAGTTCATTCAGTTCGCGCCGTTAGCGAACATCAATGTTTCCATTGTCGGCGCCCGGGTCGGCGCCGGCCTCAAGTTCTGATCAGACTTCCCGATATCGGACGGTAGCGCCGCTGAGCCGCTTGACGGCACGGCCTTTGTTCCCTAGTTCCAGCAGCGGGACACCCCTCCCCAACGAGGGGCGCCTATCTGAAAGGATAGACCGTGACGAAAGACATGCCCGCATTGCGGCCGACCGTGCCGCATTTTTCTTCCGGTCCGTGTGCCAAGCGCCCCGGCTGGAGCCCACAAAATCTCACCGGCGCCGTGCTTGGACGCTCGCACCGCTCGAAAGCGGGCAAGGCGAAGCTCAAGCGCGCCATCGATCTCACCCGCGAGGTACTGGCCGTCCCGGCCGACTATCGCATCGGCATCGTGCCCGCCTCCGATACCGGCGCAGTCGAAATGGCGCTCTGGTCGCTGCTCGGCCCGCGCCCGGTGACCGTCGTTGCCTGGGAGTCATTCGGCGAAGGCTGGGTCAACGACGTTGTCAAAGAACTCAAACTCAAGAACGTCACGACCCTTAAAGCCGGCTACGGCGAACTGCCCGACCTGACCAAGGTCGATCCGGCAAGCGACGTGGTGTTCACCTGGAACGGCACCACGTCCGGCGTGCGGGTGCCGAATGCGGATTGGATCGCCGCCGATCGCGCCGGCCTGACCATCTGTGACGCGACCTCGGCCGCGTTCGCGCAGCCGCTGGAGTGGCCAAAACTCGATGTCGTGACTTTCTCCTGGCAGAAGGCGCTGGGCGGCGAAGCCGCGCATGGCATGCTGATTCTATCTCCGCGCGCGGTGGCGCGGCTCGAGAGCTACACGCCGCCCTGGCCGCTGCCGAAAATCTTCCGCATGGCCAAAGGCGGCAAGCTGATGGACGGCATTTTCCAGGGCGAAACCATCAACACGCCGTCGATGCTGTGCGTGGAGGACTATCTCGACGCGCTGGAATGGGCGAAGTCGGCGGGTGGCTTGAGCGCCCTTCAGGCACGCGCCAATGCCAACGCCAAGGTCATCGCCGATTGGGTCGTCCGCGCGAAGTGGATCGATTTCCTCGCCGGCGATCCGGCCGTTCGTTCCAACACATCGGTTTGCCTGAAGGTCGCCGATCCGGTGGTCGGCCGGCTCGCGCCGGAGGCGCAGGCGGCGTTCATCAAAGGCATCGCCGCCGCCCTGGAGAAGGAAGGCATTGCCTACGACATCGACGCCTATCGTGACGCGCCACCCGGTCTGCGAATTTGGTGCGGTTGCACCGTCGAGCGTGCCGATGTCGAAGCGCTGACGCTCTGGCTCGATTGGGCCTACGCCAAAGCCAAGGACGCCCTCGCCAAGGCCGCGTAGTTTTCCTCTCCCGGGAGAGGACCCGCACCTTGCATCAACATTTCCGGAATCCAAACATGCCCGCCAAAGTTCTCATTTCCGACGCGCTGTCACCCGCCGCCGTGGCGATCTTCAAGGATCGCGGGGTGGAGGTCGAATTCCAGCCCAATCTCGGCAAGGACAAGGAAAAACTCGCCGAGGCGATCGATGGCTTCGATGGCCTGGCGATCCGCTCCGCGACCAAGGTCACGCCGAAAATACTGGAAAAGGCGAAAAATCTGAAGGTGATCGGGCGCGCCGGCATCGGCGTGGACAATGTCGACATTCCCGCCGCGACGGCCCGCGGCATCATCGTGATGAATACGCCGTTCGGCAATTCGATTACGACCGCCGAGCATGCGATCACGCTGATGCTGGCCTTGGCGCGGCAGATCCCCGAAGCCGACGCCTCGACCCGCGCCGGAAAATGGGAAAAGAACAAATTTCTCGGCGTCGAGATCTTCGGCAAAACGCTCGGCGTTATCGGCTGCGGCAATATCGGCTCGATCGTCGCCGATCGCGCCATCGGGATGAAAATGAAGGCGATCGCTTACGATCCATACCTGTCCGAAGAGCGCGCGCGCGACCTTGGCGTCGAAAAGGTCGGCCTCGAGGAATTGCTGCGCCGCGCCGATTTCATCACGCTTCACACGCCGCTGACGGACAAGACCCGCAATATCATCAACACCGAAACGCTTAAACTGACGAAGAAGGGTTTGCGCCTGATCAATTGCGCCCGCGGCGGACTCGTCGACGAAGAGGCTTTGTTCGAAGCGCTTTCCTCGGGGCGGATCGCCGGCGCCGCGCTCGACGTGTTCGCGACCGAACCGGCTTCGGACAGTCCACTATTCGCGCTGCCGAACGTGGTCTGCACACCGCATCTCGGAGCGTCGACCACGGAGGCGCAGGAGAATGTCGCACTGCAAATCGCCGAGCAGATGTCCGACTATCTGGTGCGCGGCGCCATTTCCAATGCCATCAACTTCCCCTCGATCAGCGCCGAGGAAGCGCCGAAGCTCAAGCCGTTCGTCGCGCTGGCGGAGAAGCTCGGCTCGTTTGCCGGCCAGCTCACCGAAACCGGCATCCAGCGTGTGCAGATATCCTATGAGGGTATCGTCGCGAAGATGAACACACGGGCGCTGACGTCGGCGGCAATCGCCGGCATCCTTCGGCCCATGCTGCAAGACGTCAATGTGGTCTCGGCGCCAGCCATCGCCAAGGATCGCGGCATCGTCGTCGAGGAGACGCGGCGCGAAGCCGAAGGTGACTACGAGAGCCTGATCAAGCTTACGGTGACCACCGATCGCCAGTCGCGCCATGTATCCGGCACCGTCTACGCGGACGGCCGCCCGCGCATCGTCAACATCAAGGGCATTCGCATGGACGCCGAATTTGGTCCCTCGATGATCTACATCACCAATCTCGACAAGCCGGGCTTCATCGGCAAATTCTCGTCGACCCTGGGCGATGCCGGCATCAACATCGCGACCTTCCATGTCGGCCGCGAGGCGCCGGGTGGCGATGCCATCGCGTTGATCGAGATCGACGGCGAAATGCCCGCTGACGTGCTCGCCAGGGTGCGGGCGTTACCGCAGGTGCAGCAGGTCAAGGCGCTGCGGTTTTGATTCGGATGAACGGCCAGGCTCGCCGGGCGCACCTGGTATGGCGGATCGCATTTGCCGAATGCGCGACTATTTGGCGCTGTGCGCTCTCGAAGCACCGGCCTCATCGCAACGTGGTTAACCTGAAACTCCCGTAAGCCCAGAGACTTACACATCATTCCCGGGTTGTTCAGGTGGCCGGTTTGCCTTGCTTCATGGCGCGGCATCCAGTATCCGAAACGGCTGCGGCCCTAATCCGATCCTGATTCAGCTTTCCACTCGTCTCCCGGGGACACTTTCTGATGGCCAATGTTGTCGTGGTCGGCTCCCAGTGGGGCGACGAAGGCAAGGGCAAGATCGTCGATTGGCTGTCCGAGCAGGCCGATATCGTGGTCCGCTTTCAAGGCGGCCACAACGCCGGTCATACCCTGGTGATCAACGGGACGACCTACAAGCTTTCGCTATTGCCCTCCGGCGTGGTGCGGCCAGGAAAACTGTCGGTGATCGGCAACGGCGTCGTGCTCGATCCGACCGCGCTCATCGACGAAATCGCCAGGCTGAAGAAACAAGGGGTCGATGTCAGTCCGGACAATCTGCGTATCGCCGAGAATACGGCGCTGATCTTGTCGCTGCATCGCGAACTCGACGCCATCCGCGAAAACGCAAGCGCGGCGCTCAGCATCGGCACCACGCGGCGCGGGATCGGCCCCGCCTACGAGGACAAGGTCGGACGGCGCTCCATTCGCCTGATGGATCTCGCTGACGGCGCCACGCTGGACCACAAGATCGAGCGCCTGCTGACGCATCATAACGCGCTGCGCAGAGGCCTCGGTCTCGACCTGATCGACCCGCGGCAGGTGCGCGCGGAGCTCGAAAAAGCCGCGCCGCTGGTGCTGCCCTACATGGATTCGGTTTGGTTGCTGCTCGACCAGAAACGCCGCGAGGGCAAGCGCATCCTGTTCGAAGGCGCCCAGGGCGCCCTCCTCGACGTCGACCACGGAACCTATCCGTTCGTGACTTCATCGAATACGGTCGCTGCCCAGGCGGCGACCGGATCGGGGCTCGGGCCGAGCGCCATCGGATACGTGCTTGGCATCTGCAAGGCGTACACGACGCGGGTCGGCGCCGGCCCGTTTCCGACCGAGCAGAAAAACGAGATCGGCCGGACTTTGGGCGAACGCGGCAAGGAGTTTGGCGTCGTCACCGGCCGGCCGCGGCGATGCGGCTGGTTCGATGCTGTATTGGTGCGCCAGAGCGTGCGGACCAGCGGCATCCACGGATTGGCCCTTACCAAGCTCGACATCCTCGACGGATTCGATGAAATTAAGGTTTGTGTCGGCTATCGCCTGAACGGCCGCGAGATCGATTACCTGCCGGCGGGCGAGCACGCCCAGGCTCAGGTTGAGCCGATTTACGAGACAATTGCCGGCTGGCGAGAAGGGACCGCACGGGCGCGTTCATGGGCCGATCTGCCCGCGCAGGCGATCAAATATGTCCGCCGGCTCGAGGAACTGATCGGCTGCTCCGCGGCCGTCCTGTCGACGAGCCCTGAACGGGAGGACACGATCCTTATGCAGAACCCCTTCGAGACGTGAAATCCAGATGAAAAATCAGCGAGTCCAGCGTAAGCTCAAGCGATGACCGACTATCATCCGCTCATCGCCCGCGCCGTGGATGGGCTCGACAAGAGCAGCGGCGAAGGCCGGCGAGCCCTCTATGAACGGGCGCGGACGGCGCTGGTAACGCAGCTGCGCTCCGTGGATCCGCCGCTTTCGGAATTTGAGATCACCAAGGAACGCCTGGCCCTCGAAGATGCGATCCGCAAGGTCGAAGCCGATGCGGCACGCAAGGCCCGAGCGGAGCTGCGGGAGCCGCGGCCTGCCGCCGCCGCGCCGCCGCGGCGCGAGGCAGCACGGCCGGAGCCCAGGCGGCCCGAGCCGGCGCCACCGAGACAGAGCCCCGAGACAGCGGCGGAAGTGGAAGCGCCGCGCGCGGGTCCGCCGCCGTCGGCGCGCGAGCGGCTGTTGGGCGCACGCACTTCAACATCATCGAGCCGGGATGGCGCCAAAGGCTTTCGCGACGTTGTCAGCGAGGTGCAGGGTCTTGGCAGCGCGACGGCCAGGGCAGCGCAATCGGCACGCGACACGCGCGACTCCTACGGGCCGGCTGCTTCGCAATCTTATCCGGTGGCAGACGATGCGAGGTCCTTGAGCCAGCTCGAGCCGGAACCCGAAGAGGAAGATCTGACCGCTGCGCATTTCGACGCGCGGCATGCGCGAAGCCGCGAGCCATCGTATCACCTTGACGACGACGATCACGAAGGGCTCCTGCCCGCACGGCATCCACCACCATTCGCCGCGGACGACGAACATCATCATCAGCCGCGGCCTCCGCGCTCGTATCTCGGGATCGCCAAGCTCGCGGTGGCGCTGATTATTTTCGGAGGTCTGCTGGCAACGATATCGTGGCAGTGGCCGCGTATTGCCGGGGCTTATCATGTCGTCACCCATATCGGATCCAAACAGCCAAGCCAGCCGAACCACGAAACGAATTCGCAGCCGAAATTCTCCGGACGAGTGCCGCAGGACCAGAGTGGTCAAGGCTCCCCGGCGGGCGCGCAAGGAAGCCAGCCGGTGCCGGCGGTGGCGCAGCGCGTCGTCCTTTACGAAGAGGATCCGAACGATCCGCAAGGCAAGCGCTACGTCGGTTCGGTTATCTGGCGAACGGAAACGGTTTCGCCCGGGCCCGGCCTCGCCCCGGAGCTCGCGGTGCGCGCGGATGTGGAAATTCCCGAACGGCGGATCACGATGACCTGGTCGCTGCGTCGCAATACCGACAAGGCGCTGCCGGCCAGTCACACAATCGAGGTCATGTTCAATCTGCCGGCCGATTTTCCTGGCGGCGGCGTGGCCAATGTTCCTGGAATCCTGATGAAGCAGTCCGAGCAGGCGCGGGGCACGCCGCTGGCCGGACTTGCCGTCAAAGTGACGAACGGCTTCTTCCTCGTCGGACTATCCGCCGTCGACACCGACGTGCAGCGCAACATCGAACTGCTCAAGGACCGTCCCTGGTTCGACGTGCCCATCGTCTATACCAACGGCGGCCGTGCCATCCTCGCGATGGAAAAGGGTCCGCCCGGCGACCGTGCCTTCGCCGAGGCCTTCGCCGCCTGGGAAAAGAAGTAACGCGGATCGGGGCACGCCGGTTGCGGCGGGCGCCCGGCATGCATCGTTGGGAGCAGGTGCGAGCATGAGTGCGAAGAAAAAATCGGCTGACGCGAGCATGTTGAAAGCCGCCCCGCATCCTTTCATCGCCTCGGCGCTGCGCAGCCTGGAAACCGAGCGCGAGGGCTTGACGGCTTTGGCGGCGGCCATCGGCGACGGGCTCGGCGCTTCGTTCGTCGCAGCGGTCGACACCATCCGCGAAGTGCGCGGCCGTCTGATCGTCACCGGCATGGGAAAATCCGGCCACATCGCGCGAAAAATCGCCGCGACGCTCGCCTCGACCGGCACACCGGCCTTTTTCGTCCATGCCGCCGACGCCAGTCACGGCGACCTCGGCATGATCACGTCCGACGACGCAATGCTGGTGCTGTCGTGGTCGGGCGAGACCGGCGAACTGAGAAGCGTGATCGACTACTCGCGCCGGTTCGGCATTACACTGATCGCGGTTACCGTGAGCGCGCAGAGCACGCTCGGCAAAGCCGCCGACATCGTGCTGGCGCTGCCGCCGGCGCGCGAAGCATGTCCGCACAATCTGACACCCACGACGTCGACGCTGATGCAGCTCGCGCTCGGCGACGCGCTGGCGATCGCGCTTCTGGAAAGCCGGGGATTCACGGCGGTCGATTTCGGGGTTTTTCATCCCGGCGGCAAGCTCGGCGCCGCGCTGAAATTCATCCGCGATGTCATGCATCCGGGCGCCGCGGTGCCCTTGATCGCTCGCGGCGCGCTGATGTCGGAGGCGATCGTCGAAATGTCGGCCAAGGGCTTTGGCTGCGTGGCGGTCATCGACGCCGACGGGAAACTCGCCGGCGTCGTCACCGATGGCGATCTGCGCCGTCACATGCGTGACGATTTGCTGCAAGCGCCGGTCGACGAGGTGATGACGGCGTCGCCGAAGACCGTTCGGCCCGATCAATTGGCCAGCGAGGCGCTGCAATTGCTCAACGCCTCGAAGATCACCGCGCTTATCGTCGTGGAGGAGCAAACGGCCAGTCGGCATCGTGCATTTCCACGATCTGCTGCGCGCCGGGCTTGCCTGAGGCGGCATGTTGCCTCGGATGAGGTTCTTGAGAACCTAGCCCCTGCAAATTTCGCCGCGCACGAATTGACCAATCAAAGAAACGCGTCGACATTAGTCTTTGGTGACTAGCGGGCTCCGCAAGCTCTTCGTTGGCGGCGGCCCGTCTGAGTCCGCGACCTAATACAATCCGCCCTGCACCGCGCTCCGATCCTCGGGCCGAGGTGCGCGTGGTGGAAGCGGTTGCACTGCGGGATTGTTGGCGACCGGAGCCGTCGCCGCGACAGGCGTGGGTGCAGGCGCCGCGGCTGCGGGCCCTGCGGGGGCGGGAGCCTGGGCTTCGTTCCCTTGCTGGTGAGAAATGAACTCCTCGTAGCCGGGAGCGCCGGGCCGCGGCGGAACGTCCTTCGGCATGCCGCCGGCCCATGTCGGCCAACTGTCGGCGACGTACCCGGAAAACGAAGCGCACGCCCCGAGCGCCAGGCAGGCGCCAAGCACCATCGTCAGAGCGAACAACCGCTTGATCATTCCGGCCGTCAAAATTTGAACCTCGACAGCATCGACAATGGGATCGAACAGCGCCGCGCCGTCATCATACCCCGACCGCCCTTTAGCGGACCCCACCGGCCCCAGAAAAAAGCAGCCTTCATGGCAGGACTGTGTCCGCATGGCAGGACCGCGCCGCCGAAAGTTCCGGCGTGCGAACCGCGCCCGGCTTCTATCTCTTTGACATCAATGATTTACTAATGGGCCTTCCGTTGCCTCAACCGAAGTTTCGGCATAGTCGTTGGGACGAATGGAAACGAGGTTTTAGACTTGCTTCCAGGAAGACGGCATGGCGATCCCGGGGCATCGCAGCGCGCGGCTCGCATGGCGCCGCTGGCGGTGGCCGCCTTCCTGACCGGGCTCCTTGCCGGACTTCTGACCGGATGCAGCGGCCTTGCGGCAACCAACGAGGAGATTCCGGCGATAGGACCGGACCCGGCCCTGAGCAAAGCCGTCGCCACTTACATGAACACCACATTCAAAGACCGCTCCGCCTACGATGCATTCGAGATTTCCGATTATCGTTGGGTTCACACGACCAAGGGCTGGAATTGGCTCACCTGCATTCGCTTCCAAGACCACGGTCACCCGCGGGTGTATGCCGTGTTCATCAACGAGGCCGGCAGCGTGGTCGATGGCCGCTATGCCGTACTGACCGACAACTGCGCCGCGCCGGCATATGCTCCACTCGATTTGATGACCGGCGCCGGGGGCATAACCGTGCCCGGCGCATTGGCGCCGTTGCATTGATCTTCTCGTGACCGCAGGTGAATTATGACGCGCACGCTGGTGACCGGAGCGTCGGGATTTATCGGTCGCGCGGTGGTGACGTCGTTTGCGAAAGACGGGCGGGCGGTCCGTGCCGCGGTCCGCACGCCGCCGCAGCCTCCCTTCGCCGCCGACGTCGAAGTCGTGCAGTGCGCGGATTTTTCCCAGGCGCGCGATTTCGGCCCTCTGCTCGCGGATGTGGATCAGGTCGTCCATCTGGCCGCCATTGCGCACACCGGCGCGGGCATCGATCCGGAAATCTACGACCGCGTCAATCGGCAGGCGACGGCGGAGCTTGCCGCCGCCGCCGCTGCCGCCGGCGTCCGGCATTTCGTGTTCGTCTCCTCGATCCGGGCGCAAAGCGGGCCGTCTGCCGACCATGCCTTGACCGAGCGCGATGAGCCGGCGCCGACCGACGCCTATGGGCGCTCAAAGCTCGCCGCGGAAGCGGCCGTGCGCGCCGCCGGCGTGCCGTTCACGATCCTGCGGCCAGTGCTGCTCTACGGTCCCGGCGTGAAGGGTAATTTTGCCTTGCTGCTGCGCACGGCGTTTTCGCCCTGGCCGCTGCCAATAAGGGATTTCGTCAACCGGCGCTCGCTCCTCGGCATCGACAATTTCATCTCGGCGCTGGCCTTCGTCCTGTCGTCGCCGCAAACGATAGGCCAGACATACGTGGTCGCCGATCCGGGCATTCCGCCGCGGCTTCCCGATTTGGTCGCAACGATGCGCAAGGCGCAGGGGCGATGGTCGCTGCTGTTGCCGATGCCGCCGCATTATCTGGAAAATACGCTGCGGCTGATGGGCCGCGACGATACCTGGGAGCGCCTGGGCGGCAATTTGCGGGTCGATCCCGGCAAGCTCATCGCCGCCGGCTGGCAGCCAGCTCACGACACGCGCACCGGCCTTGCCGAGCTGGTTCAGGCGCGATCGCGCTGACGCAGCACCATGCCGCCGGCAACACCGACGCCGAACACGTAAAGCCAGCCTGAAGTGAAATCGAACAAATGGGAGTTAAAGAGCGAAGCCACGATGTTCTGCACGACGACGATTGAGCCGATCCACGCCGTCATTCCGGCGCCGCGAAGGAACAACGACAAATGCGCCAGCCACATCGCCAGCAATAAGGCCACGCCGACAAGGCCGAGTTGGATGCCGACTGCGAAAATCTGGTTATGCGGATTGTCCGTGTAGGTCGACGACGCACCGCTGTGGCCGACTTCGGAGTTGCGAAACTGCTCGGGAATCGAGCCGGTGCCGTGGCCGATGATCGGCGCAGTCTCGACGAACGACAACGACTTTCGCAAAAACTCCATATGCAGGCCCGTCGAGTTCGCCTGATCCTTCACGCGATAGGCCTGCAACTCCTCGACGGACGTCATCAGCTTGTTGCGCAGGTAAGGCGACCCGTACCAGATCGCGGCGCTCACGACCACGCCGGCCAGCGCCGCGCCTGCCAATCCCTTCCAGCGGAACTCCCGCCAGCCGAGCATCAGCAGCAGCACCGGCGCGACAAGAAGCGCAGTGCGCCCGGTCACGACAAAAAAGATGTTGGCGAGAAACAAAAGCGCCAAAGCGGCCAAGCCAAGCGCCGAACGCCAACGTTGCACGCGGCCCGCCTCGCAGGCGTAGCCGAGCAGCGCGAACGCGCAGAGCATGAATTCCACACCCTGAAAGATGCGGTCCTTGGTTGGCACGCCGAACTCCTTGCCGCGCCAGGAAAGCCCGGGGATCAGCGCCAGGCCCCACGACACCAGCAGCAGCGCAAGCGCTCCGGCAAAAAATCCATACAAGACCCATAGGCCGCGCTCGGACCGGCGAAAGTGGATCAGCAGCATCGGAATGACGAGCAGCCGGTGGAAGCCGCTGAGGCCGCCAAGCCGCTCCGCCAAGGTAACATCGGCCCACAGCATACCGGCCGCCGCCAGGACCCAGAGCAGCACCGGCAGAAAGCCGGCAAATGTCGCAAGCCCGTGCCGGACGGCGGCGCGATCGAACGTCGGCAGCACCGCGACGATCCAGAGCGCGATAAAAATGCCGGTCGCGGACGTCGACCACGGAAGCGTCGCGGCCACGCCGACCGCAAGCCAGTCGACCACGCGGAGCCAGCGCGTGCGATCAATGCCGGACAGCGCGGTAAGGCTGGTCATGCGAAGCGTCACCGCCGGTCAGGTTTTGACAGGCTTGCTTGGCCGGGCCGCAGGCTCGGCGGACTGCGCCGAGCGGCGGACCAAACTCGTCGTCGAGTGTCCCGGCACGAAGTCGACAAGGACGACGGTGCCACCGCCTTCCTCAACCAGTTCGCGGCCGACGACCTGATCGATTCGGTAATCGGCGCCTTTGACCAACACCGCCGGACGTACGCGTTTGATCAACTCAAGCGGCGTGTCCTCCTCAAAAACCACCACCAGATCGACCGCCTCGAGGGCGGCAAGCACCTCGGCCCGGCCCTCTGCGGGATTGATCGGTCTGCCTTTTCCCTTCAGCCGCGCCGTCGAAGCATCGCTGTTGAGACCAACAACGAGGCGATCGCAAGCCGCGCGCGCCTCGGCGAGCAATTTGACGTGGCCGCGATGCAGGAGATCGAAGCATCCGTTGGTGAATCCGACGCGCAAACCATGCCGCTGCCATTCGGCGATCCGTTCATCAAGCATCGACCAGTCGAATATGATCTTGTCCTCGGGCGCCAGCGAAGCCGCCGGGAGAATGCGGTGACGCAATTCGGCAAGCGACACCGTCGATGTGCCGCGTTTGCCGACGACGACCGCCGCCGCGGCATTGGCCGCACGCATGGCGAACTCGTACGGGGTCTTCATCGCCAGCAGCACCGCCATTACGGCGGCCACCGTGTCGCCGGCGCCGGAAACGTCGCGCACCTTGACCGGATAAGCGGGAATATGGATCGGCGTTTGACCCTCAACGTGGAGACTCATTCCCTCTTCGCTGCGCGTAACCAGCACCGCATCGCTTTCCACCAGCGTGCGCGAGTTCGGCGGCAGCGGCGGCGATTTCTGCGTCGGTCGCGACCGGGCGATGAATCGCCGCGGCTAGCTCCTTGGCATTCGGCGTGATCAGCGTCGCACCGCGATAGACGCGGTAATCGTGGCCTTTCGGATCGACGATGACCGGTACGCGAAGACGCCGCGCCGCCTCGATGATGGCTCGGATGACGCGCTCGGTGAGCGTGCCCTTGGCATAGTCGGACAACACCACAGCGCCGGCTTTCGCCATGGCAGCCTCGGCATGGGCGACGATCGCGGCCTGGCTCTCCGCGCCGACGGGCTCTGTGGTCTCCCAATCGGCCCGCATCAGATGGGCCGAATGGTGTTCCGAAACAAAGCGCACCTTGCGCGTGGTTTGACGGGTGTTGTCGATCACGAGATTGGAAATAACGGCGCCGAGTTCGGCGAGCGCTTTATTAACGGCGCGGCCGGCTTCGTCGTTGCCGACAAGACCGACGAAAATGCACTGCGCTCCAAGAGCCGCGATGTTGCGCGCGACGTTGCCGGCGCCACCGACCTCCACCGCGTTGTGCCTGACGCTCAGCACAGGCGTCGGCGCCTCTGGGGAAATCCGCGTGACGTCGCCGTAGACGAAGTCGTCGAGCATGACGTCGCCGACGCAAAGGATCGTCTGTCTGGAAACGAGCCGCAGCGCCTCTTCAAAATCAAACATCGCTGTGCCCGCGCCGCTCACGTCCTTCTCCTCACCGATGGCGATCGGCGCGATCGAGATATCCGCTGACGTAACGCCTCACGCCCTCCTCGACCGAAGTGAAGTCAGCAGTAAATCCGGCGCGGCGCAAATTGATGGTCTCGGCCTGCGTGAAATATTGATAGGCGTCGCGGATCGAAGCCGGCGTGTCGATATATTCGATTTTCGGTTCGCGGCCGAGTGCCGCGAACATGGCCGTCACCAAATCGCGGAAGCTGCGCGCCTGGCCGGTGCCGACATTGAAAATGCCCGACACCGCAGGCGTCGCCAGCAGCCATCGGACGACGGCAACCGCGTCGTCGACGTAGATGAAATCGCGTTTTTGCTCGCCGTCGGCGATGCCCGCGCGATGCGATTTGAACAGGCGGATCGGCGTTCCGGCCTTGGCCTCGTCGAAACGCTTGGCAACGAGGCTCATCATTTCGCCTTTATGGTACTCGTTGGGGCCAAACACATTGAAAAATTTAAGCCCGGCCCATTGCGGCGGCAGTCGATCTTTGCGCGCGACACGCTCGACGACGGCAAGATCGAACATGTGCTTGCTCCAGCCGTAAAGGTTCAGCGGCTTGAACCGCCGAAGCGCTGCGCCCGACCAGTCGTCGGAAAAGCCGGCGGCGCCATCGCCATAGGTGGCGGCCGATGAGGCGTAGATAAACGGCGTGCGCGTTACCGCGCACCAGTCGAACAGCCGCAGCGACTGCCTAAAGTTATTTTCCATGACGAGATCGCCGTCAGTCGCGGTCGTCGCGGAAATGGCGCCCATATGCACCACCGCATCGAGCTTACGGCCGTTGAGCCAGCGCAGCAGGTCGGCCGGAGGAACGAAGTCAGCGAGCTGGCGGCCGGCAAGGTTGCGCCATTTACCGTCGCTGCCCAGGATATCGCTGACGGCGATGTCCGCGCGCCCGGCCTCATTGAGGCTCGCGACTATGTTCGACCCGATGAAGCCGGCCCCGCCGGTGACCAACAACATCGACGCTGTGATACCGTGTGAGGTTACCGCCGACCCCCGTTTGCCCCAGTCTCGGTCCCGGCGCAACACTGGACACCCCGGCTCGGACGAGCTAAGCCCCGGGCAGTTACCGGATAAAATGAATTCATATTCATATTATCAATGAATATTAATTCGCAGGACCACATCGCGGGTGGAGGAGCGACCGGCTTGGAGCCGAGCCCAATACTGATCGTGCCCTATATGTGGATCGGGGATTTCGTCCGCTGCCATTCGGTCGTGACCGTGCTGCGCCGACGCTTTCCCGACCGACCGGTCGACCTGCTGGCAACGACCCTGTGCGCGCCACTGGCCGATTACATGCCTGGGGTCCGGCAGGCGATCGTCGCTGACCTGCCCCGTGGCCGACTGGCGCTTTCGCAGCAGACCGCGCTCGCCGAGCGGCTCAAACGCGAAGGCTACGGCATGGCGCTCACGATGCCGCGCACCTGGAAGTCCGCGCTGGCGCCATTTCTCGCCGGTATCCCGGAACGTGTCGGCTTTGCCGGCGAAGCGCGATTTTTTCTGATCAACGACGTGCGCTTCGGCGAGCGAAGGCTGCCACGCATGATCGACCGCTGCGCCATGCTGGCGCTGCCACGCGGCGCCGAGCAGCCGGCACAATGGCCGATGCCGGAACTAAAGGTTGCGGCCGCCGAAGCCGCGGCGTGGCGCAACCGGCGCGGCCTGGTAGCGGACGGCCGTCCCGTGGTTGCGCTCGCTCCCGGCGCCGTTGGACCATCGAAACGCTGGCCGAGCGCGTCATACGCCGCGCTCGCCCGCCAGTTCACCGCCGATGGCATTTCGGTTTGGATACTGGGCGGGCCCGGTGAAAAATCTCTGGCGGCCGAAATCGCCGGCGACAGCGGCGCCCGTGATCTCACCGGGAACCGACCTCCGCGACGCCATCCTCGCGCTCGCGTCGGCCTCGGTCGCCATCTCCAATGATTCGGGGCTACTTCACGTCGCGGCTGCTTTGGGGATTCCTTCGATTGGGATTTTCGGTCCAACAAGTCCGTGGCACTGGGCGCCGCTTAATCCGCTCGCCGCGGTGGTGGAAACCAAGATCACGCTCGACTGCCGGCCTTGCCACAAGCCGGAATGCCGCCTCCTTCATCACCGCTGCATGCGCGATATCGCCCCTGAACAGGTCATGGCCGCGACCCGCGGCGCGCTCGCCGCGGCGGCCGCAAGGCCCGAAGTACCGGCATAACGCCGTGTTCATCAAATCAGCGTATTGGCTGGTCGTTTAGGAAACGGGTTGCAGAATGGCGGTCCTTGTCACCGGCGGAGCCGGCTATATTGGCAGCCACATGGTGCTCGATCTGGCCGACGCCGGCGAGCAGGTCGTTGTGCTCGACAATCTTTCCACCGGATTTGATTGGGCGGTCGCCAAGGGTGTGCCACTCGTCGTCGGCGAAAGCGGCGATCAGGCGCTGGTCGGTCGTCTTATCCAACAATACCAGATCGACACGATCATCCACTTCGCCGCGTCAATCGTGGTGCCGGACTCGGTGCGCGATCCGCTCGGCTATTATCGCAACAACACGGTCAACTCGCGCGCGCTCATCGAATGCGCCGTGAAGAACGGCGTTCGTCATTTCATCTTTTCCTCGACGGCAGCGGTCTACGGCAATCCGGCGAAAATTCCGGTGACCGAAGACACCCCGACGCAGCCGATCTCGCCTTATGGCTGGTCGAAGCTGATGAGCGAGATCATGCTGCGCGACGCCGGCCGCGCGCACGGCCTCGGCTATGTGATCTTTCGCTATTTCAACGTCGCCGGTGCCGACCCGCAATGTCGCGCCGGTCAATCGAGCAAAGCGGCGACGCACCTGATCAAGGTTGCGGTAGAAGCGGCGCTCGGCACCCGTCCCAAGCTTGACGTCTTCGGGCTCGATTATCCGACGCCGGACGGCTCATGCATCCGCGATTACATTCATGTCAGCGATCTCGTGCGCGCGCATTCCGACGCACTGCGACACTTGCGCGCCGGTTCGCCGTCCCTGACGCTCAATTGCGGCTATGGCCACGGATTTTCCGTGCTCGAAGTGATCGATGCGGTCAAGCGTGTGTCAGGCGTCGATTTCAAGGTCGAGGCGGCGGAACGGCGCGAGGGCGATCCGGCCCGTATCGTCGCCGACTCGCAACAGGTGCGCGCGGTGCTTGGCTGGCAACCACGCTTCGACGATCTTTCGACCATTGTCGCGCACGCGCTAACCTGGGAGCGTGAACTGATGAAGCGGCGCGCGAATGAACGACAGCGCGAGGAACGCGTCGCGGGCGCGGCGACTGCGAGTTCCACCCGATCCTAGCGGCGCCGAAATCGCTTGAAAATTCCGCGCCTTCCGGGCATTGAACGGCCCAGGGCGCAGGCCTCGCGCCTATCGGCCGCAGCGGGACGCAACGGATCGCGCATGAGAGATTCTAACGGCCGAAACCTCGGACAATTATTCAACCAATGCATTGGTGCGCCGGCTATTGGTCGACGAGGCGCTGACATTTTGGCCGCGTTATGCGGTCGCCTTCCTGTTGATGAGCGTGGCCGCCGCCGGTACGGCGCTCAGCGCCTATCTGCTCGGCACGATGACCAACCAGGCCTACGTCGAGCGCAATTTCCGCAACATCCTGATCATCGGTTTGCTGGCGATCGTGATCTTCGCGGTCAAAGGCATCGCGACCTACGGCGCGACGGTGATGCTCTCCAAGATTGGCAACCGCATTGTCGCCAACAACCAGCGGCGGATGTTTGACAAGCTTCTGCGCGAAGATATGGGCTTCTTCGCCGACCGTCATTCGTCCGAATTTATCGCGCGGCTCACCACCGGCGCCAACGCCGTAAGCCAGGTCATCAATCTCCTTATCACCGCGATCGGCCGTGACCTCTTGTCGGTCATCGGCTTGACGATCGTGATGGTGACACAGGATCCGGTGATGTCGCTCGTAGGCTTCGTCGTGGCTCCGCCGGCGTTCCTGGTCCTGCGCAAACTGGTACGCCGGGTGCGCGGCATCGCCCGGACCCAGTTCACCGGCGGCACGCGCATCATCGAGACAATGCAGGAAGCGCTGCAAGGCATGCGCATGGTCAAGGCGTTCTCGCTCGAGGACGAGATGCGGCGTCGACTTGCCGTCAGCGTCGAAGGCGTCGAGCGGGATTCGAACAAGATGGCGCGCGTTTCCGCCCGCGCCAGCCCGCTGATGGAGACGCTCGGCGGCCTCGCTATCGCGCTGGCGACGATCTATGGCGGCTATCGCATGATCGAAACCGGCGCGACGCCCGGCCAGTTCGTCGCCTTCCTTGCGGCGTTCCTGCTCGCTTACGAACCGGCCAAAAGACTGGCGCGCCTCAACATCGACCTCAACAACAACCTCGTCGGCGTTCGCGTGCTTTACGAGGTGATCGACAGCCCGCCGGGCGAGCGGGACGATTCCGACCGGCCGCCGCTGAAACTTGCGACCGCGCGCCTCGAATTCGCCGACGTCCGTTTCGCCTATCGCCCGGACACGCCGGTGCTGCGCGGCATGAGCTTCGTGGCGCAACCGGGAAAGCTGACCGCCCTGGTCGGCCCGTCGGGCGGCGGCAAATCGACCGTGCTCGATCTCATCTTGCGCTTCTACGCGGTCGATAGCGGGGCCATCCTGATCGACAATCAGAACATCGCGGCGGTATCGCGCGACTCCCTGCGACAGCAGATCGCCTATGTCGGCCAGATCGTTCAACTGTTCCGCGGAACGATCCGTGAGAATATCGGCCTCGGCCGCGTCGGCGCGACCGAGGCTGAGATCGTCGCCGCCGCGAAAGCGGCGCACGCGCATGATTTCATTATGGGCTTTCCCACCGGCTACGATACGCCCGTCGGCGAACAGGGCATGCAGCTTTCCGGCGGGCAACGCCAGCGCATCGCTATCGCCCGCGCCGTCATCAAAAACGCACCGATCATCCTGCTCGACGAGGCGACCGCAGCGCTTGACTCGGAATCGGAGCGCCACGTGCAGGAGGCGCTGGCGGAATTGCGCAAGGGGCGCACCACGCTCGTCATCGCGCACCGGCTTTCCACCATCACCCACGCCGACAATATTCTCGTTGTCGAGGCCGGCCTCGTCGTCGAGTCCGGCCGTCACGACGAACTCCTGCGCAAGGGCGGCCGCTACGCATCCTTCTACCGCTTGCAGCTGCGGGAACAGAGCCCGGCGCTGGAATCCGTTGCCGTCGGATAACCGGCGACGGACGCCCACCGGCCGCCTTTTGGCGGTGCTGACTACTGCAATAACCCTTCCGCCTTGAGCGCTTCCTGCACCTTCGGCCGAGCGGCGACGCGGTCCATATACGCCACGACGTTGGCCGATTTGCTGAGATCAACGCCGACTCGCGGCGACCAGCGCAGAACGGTGAACAGGTACGCGTCGGCGACCGAGAATTTGTCGCCCATGAGGTAGTGCTTGCCGGCGAGCTGCTGGTCGAGCCACGCGATGCGCCGGCCGAGAACCTCCCTGGACAGAACCTTGAATTCCTCGGGCGTCGTCGGGCGGAACAATGGACCGTATGTTTTGTGCATTTCGGAACCGACAAAATTCAGCCATTCCTGCACGCGGTAGCGGTCGATCGTGCCGGGCGCCGGCACGAGACCGGAGCCGGGTTTCTGGTCGGCAAGATACTGCACGATGACCGGACCTTCGGTCAGTTTCTGCCCGTCATCGGTCTCCAGCACCGGAACCTGGCCCTTGGGATTGACGCTCCAAAAATCCTTGCCGGTCTCGGTCTTCTTTTGCGCGATATCGGCGCGCTCAAGCTCAAGATCGATACCAGCCTCGCGGGAAACAATGTGCGGTGAAAGCGAACACGCGCCCGGCGCGTAATAAAGTTTCATGACGTGGAAGCTCCTTGAAATACCGTGTTTGCATCTTTGGCCGGATATGCAGGCCGCTCAGTAGCTATATCGGGAAAACGCCGGCGGCAACGGCAATGGAACTTCGATAGCGCCAGCACCACTTCTTTTCCGGAACTAACCGGAAGGTAACGGGTTGAACGGGGAGCCTGGTCATATGGGAGCTTTGCATGAGCGCTCGGCGAATAACCCTCCGCGTGCAACCGCCAATTCCGTTCGGCGATGTCACCATGGTGCCGCCCCCTCTTAGCGGACGACCCGAGGCGGAAGCGGCCCGCGCAATGGCCGCAGCACTCGCCGACGTCGAGGCGCCAACCGCGGCTGACGTGTTCAATCGGATCCGGCAAACATATCCGCTGGCGCCGCTGACCGCACGCGTAGCAGCGCTCGGCGTTATCATGGAGCGCGTTCGCCGCTCATTCTGAGATTTTTGTCGACGCGCGAAAAAAACTTCTAGAGCCCGAGATAGGCGCTTCGGACGCGATCGTCGGTCAACAATTCGCTTCCGCTGCCCGAAAGCGTCACGCGTCCGTTTTCCAGCACATAGGCCCGGCTCGCGAGTTTAAGCGACAACGCCACGTTTTGCTCGACCAGGAGGCAGGTTATGCCCTCGCCGTTGAGCTCCCGGATGGTGTCGAGAACATTGCGAACGATAACCGGCGCAAGGCCGAGCGAGGGTTCGTCGAACATGATCAGTTGCGGCGCGCCCATCAGGCAGCGGCCGATGGCGAGCATCTGCTGCTCGCCGCCGGAGAGTGTACCCGCCGGTTGCCGCAACCGCTCCCCAAGTTTTGGAAACATCGCCAATACGCGCTCGCGGTTCTTGGCGCGCAGCGCGCGGGCGCGCGGCAGCATCGCGCCGATGTCAAGATTTTCGGCGACGGAAAGCGTAGGGAACACCTGCCGCCCTTCCGCCACCTGGCCAAGACCGAGATTACAAACCTGATGACTGGGCCAGCGCGAAATATCCATGCCACGGAATTCGACGCGACCGCGCGCCTGCGGCTGCATTCCGGCGAGCGCGCGAATAAGCGTGGTCTTGCCGGCGCCGTTAGCTCCGACGATGGCGACGATCGTGCCCTCCGCAACGTCGAGCGATACGGAGTCGAGCGCCTGCACGTCGCCGTAGAACACATCGAGGTTTTCGACGCGCAGCATCACGGGATCAGACCGCCTCCGCGCCAAGATAGGACTGTACGACGGCGGGATCGCGCACGACGGTTTCGGGTGCGCCCTCGGCGATGGCGACGCCGTGATCGAGAACAAGCACGCGGGATGCGAGCGCCATCACTGCGCGCATCACGTGCTCGATGAGAAGGATCGTCACGCCGTCGCGGTTGAGCGATTGCAGGATCGCGACCATGCGGTCGGTTTCGGTCGGGCGCAATCCAGCCATGACCTCATCGAGCAGCAAAAGCTGCGGCTCGGTCGCAAGCGCGCGGGCGACCTCGAGGCGCTTGCGGTCCGGCAGCGTCAAAGTCGAAGCGATCCGGTGCCTTTTGTCGAAGAGTTCGAGACGCGCCAACAGCAACCGCGTCTGCGCGCGTGCGTCGTCGACACTGCGCCGATGCAGCAACGCGCCGATGACGACGTTGTCCTCGACGCTGAGTGCCGGAAACGGCCGCACGATCTGAAAGGTGCGGGCGATGCCGCGCCGGCAGACGGCGTCGGCCGGCAGTCCCTGGACCTCTTTGCCTGCGAACCTGATCGAGCCCGCGTCCGGCGCCATCGCGCCGGCAATCATGTTGAACAGCGTCGTCTTGCCGGCACCGTTCGGGCCGATGACGGCGAAGATCGCGCCTTGCGGCACCGCCAAGCTCACCTGATCGACCGCAACCAAGCCGCGAAAGCGCTTGCTCACGCCGTCGAGCGTCAACAGCGCCGTCATTTGTCGGCCTTTCCGACGCCGAGCCGACGTGCGAGCGGCGGCCATACGCCGTTGGGCATCGCAACGATAACGATTAAAAGACAGATGCCATAAAAAATCTGCTTCGCTCCCGGCAGATCAATACCGGACGCCGACATACCGGAGCTGAGCGCTTCGGCAAGCCCGGTAAGCACAAAGGCGCCGACAATCGGACCGAACAGCGTGCCGACGCCGCCGATAATGGGACCGAGAATGATCTCGATCGAACGCGAAATGCCGAACACCTGCTCCGGAAACAGGTTGTTGTAGAAGAACGCGTAGAAAACGCCGGCGAACGAGGTCACGGCTGCCGACGTCATGACCGCATACATCTTGTAGCGGAAGGTATCGATGCCGGCGGCGCGTGCCGCCTGTTCGTCCTCGCGGATGGCGAGCCAGAAAAAGCCGACGCGACTGCGGATAAGAAAACGGCAGAGCGCGAATACCGCAACCGTCGCGGCGAGGATGACGTAGTAGAACATTGTCGGATCGCCGCGCAGCCGCCACAAGTCGTTGTGGGCGTATTGCTTGACTTGCAGAAACAGTCCGCCTGAGCCGTTGACGAAGTTCCAGTTGTCGAAACCGATGCGGGCAAATTCGGCAAAGGCGATGGTGAGGATGGCGAAATAGACACCGGCAACGCCAAAGCGAAAGGCAAGGAAACCGATGATCGCCCCCGCTGCCGCCGCAACGGGCATAGCCGCCAACAGGCCGAGCCAGGGGCCGATCCCGAACTGAGTGAACAGAATTGCCGCGACGTAGCCGCCGAGCCCGAGATAGAGCGCGTGCCCGAGCGACAGCTGTCCAGCAAAGCCCATCATGATGTTCCAAGCCTGCCCGGTATAGGCGAAATACAGAATGATGATCAGGATGGTGAGGAGATAATCGCCGACGATCCACGGCGCCGCGAGGAACGCCGCCAGCAGCAGCGTAAGCAGAACAATGCCGCGCGGCGACGCTTCTGCGATCAGGCGTGAGATCATGCAGGCGTCCTGCCGAGAATGCCTTGCGGCCGGAACAACAGCACCAGCACGAGAATGCCGAAGGCAAACATGCTCTTGATCGACGGCGTGAACATAAGACCGGCAAGCGCTTCGGTGACGCCGATGAGCACGCCGCCGACGAGCGCGCCGGGCATCGACCCCAGGCCGCCGGTGATGACGATGACGAAGGCAAGAAGCGTATAGCTCGGCCCCAGCATCGGGGTCGCATCGACAAGCAGGACCAGCATCGTGCCGGCAGCGCCGACGCAAGCCGCACCGATGCCGAAGGTGAGCGCGTAGAGCCGCTTGACGTCGAGCCCGACCACCAGCGCGCCGGTATGATTGTCGGCGCAGGCGCGGATCGCCTTGCCGACCAGCGTGAGGCGGAAAAATGCGAACAGCACGGCAGTCACGACGATGGCCGCCGCGCCGGCATAGACCTTGGCGGCGTCGACGATCATGGGGCCGATCTGAAAACTTTCGTAGCCATAGGCCGTTTGCACCGATCGCGCGTCCGGACCGAAGACGATCAGGAGCGCGTTGGCGATGATGAGCCCCAGCGCCACGAGCAGCAGAAACTGCGAATGCTCGGGCCGGGTTACGAAGAGATTGATCAAGCCGCGCTGCAGCACGTAGCCGAAGACAAACATCACCGCCGCGATCGGCACGAGCAATATCAGCGGATCAAGGTGAAACCCGGTGCAAAGCACGACGGCGATGAACATCGCGATCGTCATCATCTCGCCATGCGCGAAATTCACGACGCGCACGACGCCGAAGATGACCGAGAGGCCGAGCGCCATCAGGCCGTACACCAGGCCGGTCAGCACTCCGCCAATCGGCGACGTTCAGATAGACATCAAATGGCACCGCGGCGCCTTCAGCCGCGGCTGGCGTATGACGGCATCGGCCATTCCGGCTTACCCTCGGCGGCGGCCGGCGGCGCCAAAGTTACGAGCTTGCTGCCTCGATTTTGGAACGCGCCTTGCCGCACCTTCTCGTTTTGACCCTTGGCATCGAAGGTGAATGCCGGGTCCGATGCTCACATTGTCGGTAATGTTGGTGGTGCGGATGGCGTCGGCGAGTGCCTTCGGATCGGTCGAGCCGGCGCGCTTGTAGGCGTCGGCGACCACCAAAAGCGCCTCGAAGGTGAAAACATGGTTGGTGTTCAGATTGACGCCGGGATAGGCCTTGGCCAGTTCGTCGGCGAGCACCTTCGTCAGTCTTTTGTGCGGATCGTACCACGGCGCGAAGGTGATCGGCCCGTCGGCGTATTTGCCCAGGGTCTTGAAATATTGATCCTCGTAAAAGCCCGGCCCCATGCTCAGGATCGCCTGTGGAGTCCAGCGCTGCTTGATCAGTTCGCGCGTCAGCAGCAGCGCGTCGTTGAGGCGGCTGACCACGAGCAGGGCGTCGGCGTTGGCCGCCTTGGCCTTCGCCACCTCAACGGAGAGGTCGCGAGCCGCCGGATCGTAGGCAATCTCTTCGGCGATCGTGTAGGGCATGTCGAACTTCGGCATGACGACGCCGATGCCTTTGGCCATCGCCGTGCCGAACGTATCGTTGACGTGCATGAAGACAACGGTCTTTGGCGCCGAGCCCGTCAGGGAAAAAACATCCTTCTGATCGATGAAGGCATCGCGAAGGATCATCGGCGCGGTCGGAAAATTCCGGAACACGAACTTGTAGCCCTGCTCGGTGATGGCGGGCGCCGCCGCGATGTTGATGACAGTGCGGAATCCCTTTCTGTTCGGCGACCTGGGCGATCGCGGCGGTCTGTCCGGAATCGAAGGAACCGACTAAGGCCTGGACGCCATCGCCGATCAGCTTCTCGGCGCGGGCGCGCGCGGTATCGACGTTCGATTCAGTATCGCCGTTGATGATGGTGAGTTCCGGCAAACCAAGCGACTTGAAGATCGCCGGCGCGATATCGACGCCGCGCTGGCAATCCTGGCCGATGCCCGCTTCGTAGCCGGTACGCGGCAAAATCACGCCAACCTTCAGAGGGCCGGCCTGGGCGCGCACGATATTGAACGGCGCGGCTCCGGCAACGAATGCGGCCGCTCCGGCGCCGGCGGCAAAGGTGCGGCGCGTGACGCGCACTGAATTCGACCGCGATTTCTTTTGCATGGCGAGATCCTCCCTGGGGCTGATGCGATCCGACTTTTGCCCGATGATGCCGGATTTGTTGGGGCGGCTACAAGTTCGAGTGTGTCGCATTACATCCTGACGCCGCCGGCCATATTGTTGACCTCGACAACAATTAAGGTCAATACCAATCTGGCCGTTAACGGAATGCCGTAAATGGCGGGTGGCTGTGCGAGGACAGGATCCAGGTGGCTGCGACGAAGAACCGCAAACGTTTGGCGCTAGCCTCCCGCAGTGCAGCGCCAAGACGCCAAAGCGCGCGCCCGCCGGTAAAGCTCGATGCGCTCGACAGCCATCTCGGTTATTTCGTGCGGCGGTTTCAGGTCTGGGTTTTCCAGGATTTCATCAGCACGCTGGCGAGTATCGACATCCGCCCGGCACAGTTCTCGGTGCTGGCGGTGGTCGGCGCCAACCGCGGGCTCTCGCAAGCAGAGCTCGCCTCCTCGCTGGGCATCGAGCGGGCGCGGCTTGTGCGCCTCCTGCACCGGCTCGAAGCGCGGGGCCTCATCCAGCGCTTACCGTCCTCGGCCGACGGCCGCCGCCACGCCTTGCAGCTCACGCCGCAGGGACGAACGTTGCTGGCGCGCGCCAAGGCGCTGGCGGCGCGGCATCAAACGAGATTGATCGAAAGGCTCGGCGCAGAACGTCATCAGATGGTGCTCGACGCGTTGCGCGATTTCAAATGAGCATGCATTCAACGCCGCGGGCGAAGCCAGGCGCCCGGTTCGCCGAGGCTGGCCAGATCAGCTCGCCAGCATTCTTTCCACCGACGCCGCGATGCGCAACAGCGTGTGATCGTGGCCGTTGCGCGCCAACAGCATAAGCCCGACCGGAAGTTTCGCAGGAAGCGGCAGCGATATGCCGCAGAGATCGAAGAAATTGCCGACCGAGGTATTGCGCAACAGCATCGCGTTGCGCTTGGCGAAAATCTCCGGATCCGCGACCTCGGCAATGGTCGGCGCGACAATCCCTGCGGTCGGCATGACGAGGGCATCGAGAGCCGCGAGCCGCCGATCCATGGCGCGCACCAGACGCTCGCGGGCGTACAGCATACCGATATAGTCCGCAGCCGACATGGCGCAGCCGCGCTCGATGCGCGCGCGTATGTTTGGATCCATAGTCGGCAGCGCGCCGCTTGAGCCGGTCGCGATGGATAGCGCAGGCCTCGGGCTGCACAATGCCGCCATAGGCATTGACCTCGCCGCATCTCGTCCAAGAGGGGCAGGATTTCCTGCGTAATCCGCACGCCGGCGTTTTGCAGCCGCTCGATCGCCCCAGAGAATGCCGGCCCGACGGTCTCGTCCAGATTTTCCAGCGGGAAACCCTGCGCGATACCGAAGCGAAGACCGGCAAGCGGAAAGGGCTCGACCGGCTCGAAATCCTCGCCGGACATGACCGCATCGGCCCTGGCGCAATCGGCGACACTGCGCGCCAGTGGCCCGACGGAATCCAGCGTGGTGCTCAAAGGAAATGCGCCCTCGGTCGGGATGCGCTGGCGGCTCGGCTTGAAACCGGTAATACCGCAAAGCGCCGCCGGGATGCGTACCGAACCGCCGGTGTCGCTGCCGATCGCAATCTCGCACATGCCGTCGGCAGCGGCGACCGCAGCGCCGGCCGACGATCCGCCCGGCACCCGCGCGCGGTCGCGCGGATTGCCAGGCGTGCCGAAATGCGGATTGGCGCCGATCGCGCCCAAAGCAAACTCGGTCATGTTGGTTTTGGCGACGACGACTGCGCCCCCGGCGCGCAGCCGGCGCACGACCGGAGCGTCGGCGTTCGCGGGCGGCGCCTCGTCGGCGAGGATTTTCGAGCCGGCCCGGGTGGGCTCGCCGGCAACGTCGAACAGATCCTTGATGCTGACGATGGTGCCGTCGAGCGGGCCGAGGGAGACGCCATGCGCGGCGCGAGCGTCAGCCGCATCAGCCGCGGCGCGCGCGGTCTCGGCATAGACCGTGAGGCAGGCCCGCGCCCCCTCCCCGTTTGGATCGGCAATCTGCGCCAAAGCCTGTTCGAGCCGGTCGCGGCAAGTAAGAGGTTTCATCCGAACGCCCCATCAGACAAAGCGGCCATCACGCCGCCGTTGCGAAGCATATACCGATCCTGCCATCATCACCGAGTCACTGACGCCATCAAGGAACGACGATGCCGGACGGAAAGCCGACACTTTGTTTCATCGGCTTCGGCGAAGCGGGCCAGGCCATCGCCGCCGGCCTGCGCGAGACCGGCGTCGAACGCATCGCCGCCTGGGACATCCTGTTTCCGCAAGCCGAGGGCGAAAAGCTCAAACGCGCAGCTGCCACGATCGGCGTGCGCTGCGCATCCTCCGCCGCCGAAGCCGTACGCGATGCCGATATCGTCGTGTCGGCGGTGACGGCAGCGGCCAGCGTGGACGCGGCGCGATCGGTCACGGCGCATTTGGCCGGAAGGCCGTTCTTCCTCGACATCAACTCGGTCTCCCCCGGCCGCAAGCAGGAAACGGCGCAGCTCCTCGGCGGCGAGGCGCGTTACGTCGACGTCGCCGTGGTCGCCGCTATTCATCCGGCGCGGCATCGAACGCCGATGCTGCTGGCCGGTCCCCATGCCGAGGCCGCCGCGGCAATTCTGCAACCTCTCGACATGAGCGTGAACATCGCCGGCACGGAGGTCGGCGCCGCCGCGGCGATCAAGATGGTGCGCAGCGTCATGATCAAGGGGATCGAGGCCCTGACGCTCGAATGTTTCCTCGCCGCTGCCCGGGCCGGCGTGGTGGACGAAGTCGCCGCATCGCTCAAGAACAACTATCCCGGCCTCGATTGGTCGAAAGTCATTCCCTACAACCTCGAACGCATGGCGAGCCATGGCGAGCGGCGGGCGGCCGAAATGGAAGAAGTCGCCGCGACGCTGCGCGAACTCGGCGTCGAGCCGCTGATGACATCGGCCACGGTCAAGCGCCAACGTGAAATGGGAGAAATCGGCACCCGACAATCTGTGCGCAGCGTACTCAAGGGGGATCGCGCGGCGATCCTCGACGCCATCAGCACCGCAGCGCGCGATCGACATTGATGGAGAGTCCGCGCCGGCCGCAGCGAAGCAGAAAAAATCAGCCGCGCTTGCCGATGATATCGGCGAAGTAGTTGTAAGACGCCTTGGGCGTGCGCTTTTGGCTCTTGAAATCGACATGGATAATGCCGAAGCGCCGGCTGTAGCCCTCCGACCATTCGAAATTATCGAGGAGCGACCAAGGGAAATAACCGCGGAGCTTGACGCCGGCTGCGATCGCCGTGCGCGCCGCCGCAAGATGTTCGCGGAAATAAGCCACTCGCTCGTCATCGTGTACGGTGCCGTCGGCCGCCACGATATCGTTGTAGCAGGCGCCGTTCTCGGTGACGTAAACGTCCGGATTGCCGTAATGATCGCGGAGCCGGATCAGGACCTCAGTGAGACCGCCGGCGTCGATCGGCCAGCCCATCGCGGTAAAGCGCGTACCCGCCGGCACCGGGCCATAATTTGCTCCGACGAGGCTTTGCGGCGCGTCCACCATGTAAGCGGGCCCGTAGTAATTGAGACCGAAGAAGTCGACGGGCTGCTGGATGGCCTTAAGATCGCCGTCGGCGATCAGCGGCGCAAGCGCGCCGGCAAAGGCCGGCGGATAGACGCCCTTGAACAGCGGATCGAGAAAGGCGCCGTTCCAGAACGCGTCATACCGCTCGGTGGCGCTGCGATCCGCCTCGCTCTCCGACGACGGCCGCATCGGCGACAGGTTAAGCACGGTGCCGAGGCGAAAGTCGGAGCGCTCGGCGCGCAACGCTTGCAGCGCGCGACCCTGTGCCAGGTTTTGGTGATGCGTGGCCGCCAGCATGTTTGGCAAGCCGGTCAGTCCCGGCGCATGACCGCCAGCGCCATAACCAAATAGCGCATGGACGTTGGCCTCATTTAACATCGCCCAATGCTTGACGCGGTCGCCCAATCGCCGGGCGACGATCCCCGCATAGTCAGCGAATTGGCCAGCGCTGTCCCGGTTCACCCATCCGCCGCGATCCTGCAGCGCCTGCGGCAGATCCCAGTGATAGAGACAAAGCCAGGGAGCAATCCCGCGCGTGACGAGTCCGTCGACCAGGCGATCGTAAAAATCGAGACCGCGGTGCTCGACCGCACCGGTGCCGGCCGGCAAAATGCGCGGCCATGCCGTCGAGAACCGGTAGGCGTTGAAGCCGCCGCGCGCGAGCCATTCGATATCCTCGACCCAGCGGTGATAGTGGTCGCAAGCGACATCGCCTGTGTCACCGCCCTTAACCCGGCCTGGCGAGTGCGAATAGACATCCCAGATGCTCTTGCCGCGGCCGTCCTCCTCGACCGCACCCTCGATCTGATAGCTCGAAGTCGATGCACCCCAGACGAAATCCGCGGGAAAAGCACTTTCTTCGGCCATCGCGGAATCCGAACCTAACACGCGCCGCAAACCGACAGCGCCGGCGAGAAAAGGCAGCAATTTCCGGCGCGACAATTTCAACATATCAACGCCGTTTCTTTTTCTCGGCCGCTGCACCGGCCGCCGCAATGGCTGGCCTCGCCTGCGCTTCGTCGGCAGTTTTCGCGGCGCCGCGCGGCGGCCAAAGGCCGCTCATTTGCAGCCGCATCATCCAGTACTCCCAGGTCTTCGCCAGAACACTAGGCGCGACGTTGACGTCGCCGGCGAGCTTGACCTCACCGGGACGCAATGGCGTCGGCGCCCCAAGCGTGTAGGCACGCATCTGGTATTCGGCGTTCTGGCAAAGGAAAATCGAGCGCAAAACAAGCTCCTTCAAGCTGCTGCCAACCACCGTTGCGCCGTGCCGCCGCATCAGCACGACCGAATGCTTTCCAAGCGCACGCGCGAGCGAATCCCCTTCCTCCTGCTTGACCACCAGCAGATTGGTGACGCCGAATTCGTCGTGCTGGTCCCAAAATGGGGTCTGTTCGCCGATCGTGGCGCCGACATGGAAGACGGGAACGATCGGCTTGCCGGCGACGCAGAACGGCAGCAGGGCCGCAGCGTGATTGTGGCACACGGCCATGACGTCGCTCCGCGCCTGATAGATGCAGCCGTGAATGACCCGTTCGGAATAAGGGTGCGCGGTTTGGCGTTTCACCGGCTCGGAATCAAGCTTGTATTCGATGATGTCGTCGGGCTCGACCAAAAGCGGCGAGCGCGAGCGCGACAGGAAATAGCGGCTTGGATCGGAGGGGTGGCGCACGCTGACATGGCCGAAGGCATCGAGCACGCCTTCGTTGGATAGTATGCGGTTGGCAAGGACGAGTTCCTCGATGGTATTAGTCAAGCTCTCCGGCACGATTTAAGTCCTTATTATGACTAAGGCATTGGCCGGGTACGTTGCGGAACGCCCGGACCGCCCAAGGGTATGTTTCCGAAATTGGCACGATTTGGCGGCGCACTCCATGCTGGCATCGACATCAACGGCACACCCGGCCGCACACCGCCAAATGGAACGGACCGGGAGCCACAAGCTGATGCCGGCTACGCGTGGCATTGCCGACCAAGATCGACCATCGCGCAATGTTCGTTTGGTGCCCTAAAGCGACATCGCGACCGGCATGGCCTCTGTAACCGGAACAGCCCTTTGCGTCATTTAACGTTCATCAGTTTGCGGTGAACTTGCTGCAGGTCGTCCCAGTTCAAGAATGAGCGGATAGTTCAATCCGCTAGACCATGCTGAAGGCGACTTCCCCGTGGCAGCTTGGCGAAATGATTCGGTCGATCGACAGGAGACATCATGACGGACCAAAACTCATCCGACGACGCGCCCGCAAATGAGGAGCCTTCTTTGGTGAAGGCCTGGGCCCAAGACCCAAACAAATTCGAAACCTACATCGCCGAAAAACTAAAGAGCTATGCGCAGCAAAATATCGCTTCGGCACTTGAATTTGTGCAGCGACTTGTCTGATTGCGAAGACAAGCTGCTCGGTCTCCCCTATAAATAAATGATAGCCCGCTAGGCTCTCTCTTGTCTACGAGGTCGGCGCGGTGGTCGCCTCAAGATGGTGGTCCGAAGGCTGAAGGCTGCGATCTCTAATGGCGTGCTTGCGCACAGTCGCTGCAACGCAGTCGCTTCAACCCGGTCCTTGCGGGACATCATTCCGCTGGCAGGCGGATTCCGTGTTAGCTCAGTTCCTCCGGCTGCTGTCGCTCATGCATCGACGGCTGCCTCTCGCTGCCAGCGATATTCCGTCCCGTCAGCCCAAATTCGGTGCATTAGCACGGCTAGTTTGCGTGCGACTGCGATGACCGCTCGGCGGAGGCCGCGGCGCTTCGCAACGCCAAGCCCCCAAACACGGATGCTGGAATACCTTTTGGATCGCGTGAGAAGCGCAAGAGCCGATTGGTACAGGACCGCACGCATTGCCGCGTCTCCGCACTTGGAGATGCCGCCATTCCTATCCGTCTCGCCTGAGGCGTACTTCTTCGGCGTCAGACCCAGATGAGCACCTACGTCGCGCGATCGATGGAAGCGGTCCGGATCATCGATCGTCGTCAGGAAGGTCACGGCCGTGATAGCCCCCACGCCTGGTATGGTCATCAAGCGGCGGCAGGTCGTGCTTTTGCGGACCATATCGAGCATCATTTTGTGTAGGACGGCGCATTGCTGCCGGAGGGCAGCGCGGGCGACGAGCATGGGGCGCACCATCGCTTTAAGGTGCGGCGTCTTAGCTATCAGCTCGAGAACGCGGGCTTCAAATGGGCCGGCTGTCACCCGCCCGATGAGCTTGATCCCAAATACCCTCAGGGTTCCGCGGATCTCGTTTTCAATATCAATCTGTTTGCTCTGCAGCGTCCGTCGGTTCGTGAGCAGCATTCGGACGACTTGACTGACCTCGCTCTTCACGTGGACGACCGAGTACCAGCCAACTCGCATGCAATGAGCGATCGCCCGGGCGTCATTCCGATCATTTTTAATGGGCATGGTTTTGGTGACCGCGCGGAGCCGACGAGGATCGATGCAGACCGCCGGCAAACCCCGATCCCGGAGTCCGCTGTAGAGCCATGCGGCGGTGGAACCGGTCTCGAGCCCCACTCGCTCGAAGGCAACACCAAACTGCTCCAGCCAATCTGCTATCTCATCTGCATCGGATGCCGCAACGCCCTCTCTGATAATCGCTCCGTTTTCGTCGACGGCACAGATTGCGGTAGTCGCAAGCGAGACGTCCAAACCAACATAGTACTTCATATCGCTCTCCTTCGTGTCTTGGGTTGCGAAGGAGACCGGGCAACTTCAGTGATTCGCAATCACCCCATCTTGGTGAAGCCAAAACCTTCCAGGACGTCATCCAGATACAGACGGAATTCATGCAGACGCAATTGAATTCTTTCGGTGAACAGGCAAAGCAATTCAGCGAAATCTACATTAAGGCGGGATCGGGCGTATTTGACATGCCCTTCCACATGCCTTCTTGAATTGGCGATGTTTTTCGCTGTTGCAGCCGCGGCGGCTTTCCTCCTCCCTGCCTTTGTGGCGACGCCCGCAGAAATGGAATAGGCCGTGTCAAAGCGCAAAGCCGGAGTAGACCACGGATCCGATCCGGCTGATCCGAAAGCGGCCGGCGCCAAGGAGAGGGCGAGGTCTACACCCGATTTCGTGACTGTGGCGGCGACCATCGGGGTAATCACTGCGGGTGTCGCCCTGCTGGAGTTGGCGCTGGTCCCCGGCTTGGTGATCGGCGGCGCCGCTGTGCTGGCGCCCAGATACTTGCCCAAATATTTGCCCCGGCTGCGTCGGCGTCTGCGACCGATATTCGATGCGGCCGTCGGCCGGCCCAGCGAGCCCGCGCCGGGGCAGCCGGGCGTCCGGAAGTTGCTGGCCGCCCCCGCCCGACTGGGAATAAAGCAGGCCGTGGCCAAGACCATCACCTTTCGGATCATCGTCACGGCCTTGGACTTCACCTCGAACTACGTTGTCCTCGGCGAAGCGGCTACGGCGGCGGGTCTGTCGTCCGTCACCTTCGTCGTCGGGCCAATCTTCTACCTCGTCCACGAAACGGGCTGGAATTATTTCTCCCCTTCCGAAACCGTCGACCTCAAGGCGTTACGGCGGCCGCGCCCGGACGGCGAGGCACCACTCGCCGCGGGGAAAGGACTGACAATCAGTCGGGCGCTGGCCAAGACGATCACGTTTCGGACCATCGCCACGGTGATGGACTTTACGACGATCTACGTGGTGGTGGGCGACCTTGCCACCGCGGCGGGTTTATCGGCGTTCGGCTTCGTGGTCGGGCCGTTTGTGTATATCGGTCACGAGAAAGCCTGGGACTATTTTAGTTCACCCAAAAAGTTTAGTTCACCCGGAAAGCGCGTCCTCAGTCTCCCGGCGCCGACAAAACTGCTGCCCGCGCCGGTTTGACGCTTGTAGCGCGCCGGTCAATTTGCAGCCTGCTTCGGCGCACGACCGAGACGGCGGTCGGCCGGCAGGCTCCCGGCGCGATCTTGTTTGAACCATTCCGCGAGAAATGTAACCAGCAGGCGAATTTTTTGCGGGATGTGCGGCGACCGCGCGAAGAGCGCCATCACCGAACGTGTGATTTCGCATTGAGGAAGAACCCTGACGAGCGCGCCGGCCGCAAGATCGGCGGCGACGCAGTAGTCGGGCAGCAGGGCGATCCCAAGGCCGGCAAGCGTCGCTTTGCGCAGCGCGATCGCGCTATTGGAATGAAACACTCCGTCAACTCTGACCGAGCCGCCGCCTTGTCCGGCAAACCGCCAGACCCGATCATGCTCGTCGGAGCTGAGATGCGCCAGGCAGGAAAAACGCACGAGATCCGCCACGCTGCGCGGCGAGCCTTCGCGATCGATGAAGCTCGGGCTTGCGCACAGCACCGATTTCAGCGTCGCAATGCGACGGGTCAACACGGTTGAATCGCGAATATCCGCAATCCGGATTGCGAGGTCGAAGCCTTCCTCGACGAAATCGCCGGGACGGAATGTGAAATCATTGAGCGAAAGTGAAACGCGGATCTGCGGATGCGCCTCGGAGAAGGCGATCATCGCGTCGGACAAACACATCACGCCAAACGACTTCGGCGCGAGAACCCTGATCGCCCCGAGCGGCGTGGTACCGCCGCGCGCGATCTCGCGCTCGGCGGCCTCCATGTCGTCGAGCACCCGCTTGCAATGAGCCAAATAGGACTTGCCTTCCGCGGTGAGGCTGACGCTTCGGGTTGAGCGATTGAGCAGCCGCACCCCGAGGCGCGCCTCCAAACCCATGATACGACGGGAAATCAGCGCACGTGACAATCCAAGCTGCATCGCCGCCTTGGTAAAGCTTCCGACATGCGCGACGCGAACAAAGCTCTCGACGAGCTGAAACCGGTCCATGGCGGGCGCCGACTGTCTACCCAGATGCAACAAACCTGTTCGCATTTAGTGACTTATTGGACAGCCGTGTCAAACCCTATAGTCGTCCGGCGGCGCGGGACCGGCGGGTTCCTTATAAGCCGCGGCAAAACAGGGAGGATCCGGTGGCCGGTGAATTGCGCGCCATAAGGACCGATGTGGTCGGCAGCCTGTTGCGGCCTCGACCCTGGCGGGAGGCGCGACAACGCGTCGATGATGGAACGCTGTCCCCGGACGCGTTTCGTGAGATCGAGCTTGCCTGTATTCGCGATCTCGTTGAACTCCAGGAGACGATCGGTCTCGATGTCGTCACCGACGGCGAGATCAGCCGGCTGAATTTCCAGGACAGTTTTGGGCTTGCGGTCTCGGGTTTCGATGCGGTGCCCGATACGCTGGGCGTCCACTTGCGCCGCTCCGCCGGAGGCAGTCCGCTGCAGCGATGGGATATTCCCGATCTTGCCGATTCTGGAACTCCGGTCTCGCATCGCCGACCCGCGGTGCGGCGGCTCGAACTCGTGAATAACGTCGCGCTCGAGGAGTATAGACGGGTCAGCGCCATCGCCCGCAAACCCGTCAAAGTAAGTTTGATCGGTCCCGATCGCATCCTTCAGCGTTTCGACAGCAAGGCGTCGAAAGCGGTCTACGCCGATATGGACGCATTCTGCGCCGATGTCGTTGCCATCCAGCAACGCATGATCCGGGAACTTGTCGCCGCCGGCTGCCGCTACGTTCACATCGACGCACCAGGCTTTACCGCCTATGCGGACGGTCCCTCGCTCGCAGCCATGCGCGCACGCGGCGAAGATCCGACCATCAATCTGTCCAGGTCGATAGCTGCGGAAGCCGCAGTGGTCTCCGGCTTCGACGGCGTGACCTTTGGCCTCCACCTGTGCCGAGGAAATCAGCGCAGCATGTGGCATCGCGAAGGGACATACGACGCGATTGCCGAACGGCTGTTCAACGAACTGCCGCATGACCGCTTTCTGCTCGAATATGATTCGCCGCGTGCGGGCGGCTTCGAGCCTTTGCGTTTCGTACCAAAAGGCAAGATTGTCGTTCTCGGTTTAATCAGCACCAAGGTGCCGGAGCTGGAGACGGTCGATGACCTCAAGCGTCGAATCGATGACGCGGCAAAATATGTTAGCCTCGATCAACTGGCGCTTAGCCCGCAGTGTGGATTTGCGTCTGACGTTGTCGGAAACCTGATCAGCGAGGACGATCAGAAACGCAAGCTGGAGCGCGTGGTCGAAACGGCGCGCCAAGTGTGGGGAGTTAGCTAAGTCTGGGAACCTAGCCAAGTCTGGAGAAGCTAACTGAACTTGGGGAAACGAACAGTAAAACAAGGGAGGATTTGACATGTCGACATCTGCAGCACAGGCGGAGTTACGAGCGGCGCACAATCCGCTGTTCAACAACAACAAGCTCAAGCTCGGCCTGTTCGGCGTCAATGTCAGTAATGGCTGCGCCATTACCACAATCGAGCCACGGCATAAGGTCACTTGGCCGGGCAGTCTGGCGATCGCCAAAGCCGCCGACCGTTACGGCTACGAGGCGCTTGTTCCAGTGGCCCGCTGGCGCGGCTTCGGAGGCGAAAGCAATTTCAACGGCACTTGTTTCGAGACCTACACCTGGGCTGCAGGATTGGGGCAGGCTACCGAAGACATCTGCGTGTTGACGACGTCGCATGTGCCGACAGTACATCCGATTGTCGCGGCAAAGCAGTCTACGACCGTCGATCACATTACCAACGGCCGTTTCGCACTCAACATCGTGTGCGGATGGTTTTCGCCCGAACTCGAAATGTTCGGCGTACCGCAAATGGAGCACGACACGCGTTACGACTACGCGGCGGAATGGATCGAAATCATGAAGCTCTTGTGGTCGCGCGAGGAGGAATTCGATTACGAAGGCAAGTTCCTCCGCATCAGCAAGGGTTTTGCGATGCCAAAACCCATTCAGCAGCCGTTCCCTGCGTTGATGAATGCCGGCGGTTCGGGCAAGGGCCGGCACTTCGCAGCGAAATACTGCGACCTGGCCTTCGCATTGTTGACCTCCCACAATCTGGAAGACGGCCGCGCCCAGATCGACGCGTTCCGCCGCCTCGCCCGCGAGGAATACGGCCGCGAGCTGCAAATCTGGGGCAACTGTTACGTCGTCCATGGCGACACCAAGAAGGAGGCCGAGGCCGAACTCAATCGCTATGTGGTGGAAAAAGGCGACGAGCAGGCCGTCGACTTGCTGACGCATGTGATGGGCATGCAATCTCTGGCTCTGCCGCCCGAGGTGATCGGCCAATTCCGGTTTCATCTGAAGGCAGGCTGGGGCGGTTATCCGCTGGTCGGCCCTGCCGAACACATCGTCGATCAGCTCGGCAAGCTCAGCGATATCGGCTTCGACGGTATCCTGTTGAGCTGGGTGGATTACAGCGCAGGGCTTGAGCGTTGGAATCGGGAGGTTATGCCGCTGCTCGAGCAAGCCGGGCTGCGGCGGCCGGCCCGACGCCGCGGCGCATCCGCGGCAGCGTGAACGGCGCAGATCCCAACGAGCTTCGCCGGCGGCGAATGCAGATGCACCTGTCCGATCCCGACTAGCTATCGGAAGAACTGCGTATGCGCCTGCGGCGAGGTCCAAGCCTGCCTCGTGCAAGCCTGCCTCGTCCAGCTCAACTAATCGCCGGGGCATTTCCTCGGCGCGCTTTGTACTTTAGCGATTGCACGCGGCCTTCCGCCTGCTGACTACGCGTGGCAGCGTATGGCGCACACTTGCCGTGGATGCGCTTCCGCCTACAATACCTGGGGGAGCGAAACGCATGAGCGATTGGCAAAATCGCCCGACCCTGATTGCCGACGGCGGTATTGGCGGGCTCGCCGCGGCACGCCGACGCCGCAGGATATTGCTGCAGCGGAATGGTTTTATAGCGAACAAGCCGAGCGCACGCGCAGCGCGGGCATGGCGCCGCTTAACGGCGCATGATTTAAGGCTCAACGATTGTCATCACAGGAGAGAATTCATATGGCTGGCAACAAGCGGGCGGGATACAAGCTCGCGACATATCGAACAAGCGAGGGTCCGCGCGCCGGCATTGTCATCGGAGATGAAGTCTTCGATGCCGCCAAGCTCACCGGAAAAGCCCCCTACGCCACCGTCGCGGGCATCCTCGCCGACTGGAAGACGGCTGAAGGCGCGCTGCGAAAGGCCGCGGCCGGTGCCGCCAAAAGCCGCGTCAAGCGCCAGCCGCTTAGCAAAACCAAGTTGCTGGCTCCAGTGCCCCATCCGCCGACGATATTTTGTGCCGGCGCAAACTACGCCGACCACGCCGCCGCGATGGCGCGCAAGCACGGGATGCCGGAGCCGGCCGATCCGCATGAACAGGGATTGAAGCCCTGGCACTTCATCAAGGCGGCGCGCACGCTCGCCGATCCGGGCGCGACCATCAAGGCCACCCACTACGCCAAGGAACTGGACTGGGAGATCGAGCTTGCCGCCGTCATCGGCCGACCGGCCAAGGATGTACCGAAGGAAAAGGCGCTGTCCTATGTCGCCGGCTACACCGCCGCGAACGATCTTTCCGCGCGCGATCGCGGCCGCCGGCCCGGCATCGAAGCGACCTCGTTCTTCAAGATGGACTGGAGCAAGCACAAGAGCTTCGACGGCTCCTGCCCGCTCGGCCCCTGGATCGTTCCGGCGAGCGACATCGCCGATCCGCAGAATCTGGGCCTTAAACTGTGGGTCGACGGCGAGCTCAAGCAGGATTCCAACACCCACAAGATGCTGTTCACCCTTGCCGAGCAGATCGAGCAGCTCTCAATCAACATGACGCTCCATCCCGGCGATCTGATCCTCACCGGTACGCCGGCGGGTACCGGCGCCGAAAGCGGCGAATTCCTCAAGGCGGGCGACGAAGTGAAAATCTGGATCGAGGGGATCGGCGAGTTCAGCAACCGGATCGCATGATCGCACCGCATTTCGGCACGCGACCGGCTCTATTTTGCCGATCCGGTAAGAGATAGAGTTGGAGTCGGCCGCGCGATAGGATTTTGTTTTTAGGAACTGGTGAACGCAAATGCCGGAAAAATTCGTCGCCAAGATTGATGAGTTCAAGGACGGAGAGCGCCGCATCGTTTTTGTCGGCGACAACGAGATCGGCGTGTTTCGGCACGAAGGCGAGTTCCACGCCTACAGCAATTTTTGCCTGCATCAGGGCGGGCCGGCCTGCGAAGGGCTTACCATCGCCGGGGTCGAGGAGCGTCTTCGCCCGGACAAGACCTCCATGGGGCTTTTCTTCTCGGACCACGAGATGCACTTTGTCTGCCCCTGGCACGGCATGGAATACGATATGAAGACCGGCGAATGCGTCAGCGACCGGCGCATGAAACTGAAAAAGTACAAGGTCGTGCAAAAGGGAGACGAGGTTTATGTCCTCGCCTAGACGCGCCACCAAAGACGCCCTCCAGCGTGCGGCAACGGCCGCCCGCGCCTCTCGCTCGGCCGAACCGCCGGCCAAGCCGAACGCCAAAAACGCCACGGCGGAGGCGAAGCGGCTTGCCGCCGCCTTCGAACGCGGCATCGCCGATGGCCGGCTAGACGTCGTTACCGCCGAAGCGTTGCAGGCGGTGATGGCGGCGGCGTGCAGGCTCTATACGGCGCGCCGAGAGGCCGGCGAGCAATTCACGCCGGTTGCCAAGAATTCAATCTCCGCCACCGACGTGATGGTCACGGCAAGCGGATTGCTGCGCGCCGCCGACCTTGCCGCCTTCGAACTCGGCATGTGGCAGGGCTGGACCGGACGCTAACGTGATGACCCGCCGCAACGATCTGCCGTCATTGCGAGGAGCCAACGGGTCCGGCCCGAAGTGGCCGGCCCGATGACAGGCTCCACGACGAAGCAATCCAGCGTCGCACAGGAGTTTGGATTGCTTCGCTTCGCTCGCAATGACGAGAAAGGCTACAAAAATGCCGGGAGCATTGTCATGGATCTGATTTCCGACCGCGGCCGCCGCGTTACCATCGAGGAACTCAACACGTCGCGGCTGCTGGCGCATGCCCGCAAGCAAGCGCACAAGCGCAACTTCGACGACATCTTGATCGTCGACGTCGATGCGCATCACTACGAGAACGAAAACTACGACGAATTCCTGCCTTTCATGGAAAACGACGTGCTGCGGCAGCTCACGTTGTCGACCCGCGCCAAGAAGCATCAGGCCGGCATCGTGCCGGCGCCGACCGGCTACCAGGACATGGGCGGCCGCGTGACGCGCTATCCGATGCGCTCCAGCGAGAAGACCGAGCCCGGCAAGATCCGCGACGTGCAACTCGGCCATCGCTGGATGGACGCCATGAGCGTCGATTATTCCTGCCTGTTCCCCACCGGCATGCTCAATATCGGCATGCACCCGCAGAAGGAAATGGAGGCGGACCTGTGCTGGGCCTATAACCGCTGGCTCACCGAAAAGGTGATGCCGGAGGCCGACAACCGTTTCTTTTCCATGCTGTGTCTGCCGTTCTCCGATCCCGATGCGGCGCTGCGCCATGTCGAGACTTTTGGCGACAGAAAACACGTCGGCGGCTTCATGGTGACGACCGTGCGCTCCCACATGGGTGTGCACGACAACGCCTACATGAAGGTCTATCGGGCGATGGAGGAACGCGGCCTGGTGCTTTCGTTCCATTCCGGCGTGAATTGGGACGAGCCGATCTTCCGGAGCTGCAACCGCTTCATCTCCGCGCACGCGCTCGGCTTCACCTGGTTCAATGTCGTCAATTGCACCAACTGGGTGATCAACGGCATCGGCGAACGCTTTCCCAAGCTGCCGGTGATCTGGATCGAGTCCGGGCTGGCCTGGGTTCCATTCCTGATGCAGCGGCTCGACCACGAATACATGCTGCGGCCGTCGGAAGCACCGCTGCTGAAGAAGAAGCCTTCGGATTACATGCGCGACATGTACTACTCGTCGCAGCCGATGGAGATTCAGGATTACGACGCGATGGAGTGCACGTTCCGCATGATGAACGCGGAAACCCAGTTGCTGTATTCTTCCGATTATCCGCACTGGGACTTCGATCTGCCCGCGACGATCTGGGACTTGCCGTTCCTGTCGGAAAAGGGAAAGCACAACATCCTGGGCGGCACCGCCGCACGGCTTTTCAAGCTGCCGCCACGCAACGACAAGCAGAAAGAAAATCTGAAAAAATTCGGAAATCTTGCGATCCGGTAACGCAACCGCGTTTCAGCAAAACGGGGCACCATGCACGCGATCCGCATCGACCGCACCAAGCCGCTGGCCGCCGAACCGCATTGCGGCCACAACCGCTACCACCCCGACATCGCGCCGGTGCTTGAAGTCGCCGAGGGCGAGGAAGTTGTATTGGAAACTCGCGATGCGCTTGACGGGCAGATTGGTCCAAACGCGTCGGTTGCCGACCTGGCAAAGGTCGATGCCAATCTCGTACATCCGCTAACCGGACCGGTCTTCGTCAAGGGCGCCGAACCCGGCGACATGATCGAGATCGAATTCCTTGATATCGTGCCACAGCCGACCGCCTTCAGTGCCATCGTCCCCGGCCTCGGCTTTCTACGCGACGTCATGACGACCCCGTTCGTCGTGAACTGGAAGATTCGCGACGGTTGGGCAACCGCCGCAGAAATTCCCGGCGTGCGCATTCCGGGTGCGCCGTTCATGGGCATTTCCGGGGTCGCCCCGTCGGCGCAGAAACTCAAGGAATGGACCGAACGCGAGCAGCGCGCGATCGACGCAGGCGGCTTTGTTCTACCGCCCAGCGAAGCCGGTGCAGTGCCGGTCGGGCGCTGCGGTCTCGAAGGACTGCGCACGCTGCCGCCGCGCGAAAATGGCGGCAATTTCGACGTAAAACAACTGACCAAGGGCGCCAAGCTGATGCTGCCGGTGTTCGCGAAAGGCGCGCTGTTTTCAACCGGCGACGCCCATTTCGCGCAAGGCGACGGCGAGGTGTGCGTTACCGCCGTCGAGATGGGAGCGACAGTGGCGGTCCGCTTCAAGGTCCACAAGGATCTGGCGAGGAAAAGAACATTCGCCGGTCCGGTATTTTCTCATAGCGGCTATTTTGCCGATCCGGCGTTTGCGGTGCCGCAGAATTTCCTCGGCGTCATGGGCATGCCGATCAATGCAAAGGGCGAAATCGAGAGCGAGAACCTCACCCTCGCCGCCCGCAATGCAACCCTCAACATGATGACATTGCTTCAGGAGCGCGGCTTCAGCCGCGAGCAGGCTTATGTCATTTGCAGTGTTGCGGTCGATCTTCGCATCTCCAACGTCGTGGATGTGCCGAATTACGTCGTGTCCGCGCTCCTGCCAGAGGCGATCTTCAGCGGCGACTGAACTGCTGCGCCTGAAATGACGCGGGCTGAGGCGAGCGCGCCTCGACCACCCCGTGCATTGGTGATAAGAATAAATTAAGTGCCGGCTGAACGGCCCTCGCCGGCACGCAATAAATGTGGGCCTCGGGAGGAATTCATGTCGGCTACGCTCGTCAATCTAATCATACAAATTATTGCTGGTGCCATCGGCGGCAACGCGATCGGCGCGGCCTCCAAAGACATCAGTGCGGGCACGCTGGGCAACACGATAGCCGGCGCAATTGGCGGCGTCGGCGGCGGCCAGCTTCTGACTGCGCTTATCCCGATGATGGCGGGCGCAGGCACCAACGTCGACATTGGCGCTCTCGTCAGCCAGGCGGTCGGCGGCGGCGTCGCCGGTGCAATCCTCGCGGCGATCGTCGGCGTCATCAAGAACAAGATGATGGCCTGACAGCTTGGCTGGTCCCGTTCTCGCCTTTGCGGGGACATTGCGGCCGCATTGGCCAGTCTCGGCGCATTTAGCGGCGGCCGCATACTGCTATTTTTTCAGGACGCCGGGAAACGCGAGGAGAATAAACGGCGCGTTTCAAGTGCGTACCAAACGAGAAGGCCGGGCGCACCCAGCACCAAATCAGGAATGCGTTTGACGAGCGATAGTGTAAGCGACAATTGGACCGGCACACCAAGCAGCTGGCCTATGAGAATATAGCCGCCTTCCTGCACGCCCCAGCTTCCGGGAATGAAAAATGCGGCACTGCTGACGCTGGCGCCCAGGCTTTCCAGGATAATGGCTTGCTCGAGAGTTACCGGCCATTGCATGAAATGCAGTGTCAGCCAGACTTCAAGTGTGCCGAACATCCAAGCGAAGGTGTGCACGAGCAAGGCGACCACGGCGTAAGACGAGCGGCCTTTCCATATGGAGTCCATCGCACGCTGAAAGCCGGGCTCGGCGGTCTCAGAACGAGAAGTCATCCGCGCCGATAGTGCGACAAACGCATGGTCTATCAATCTGAGCGCCGCCGTAACGTTGCACGACATAGAAGCCGCCAAGAACAATCACGGCTGCCGCGATTCCGACGGCAGCACCCGGCAAAACGGCACTCTGACCGATGAACCGGGCAAGCAGCATGACGCCAACAAGCGCGAACAGCGCTTGTGCCGCTGTTTGCAGAAACAGATCCGCAATCACACTGGCGATGGCGATCGCGCCCGATACGCCCCGAAAGGTCAGCAGCCGCGCGGCCGCCAGTCCGCCGCCAATGCTGGCGACGGGCAACAGCACATCGATCGCCTCCCGAACCCAACGCAACAGCACGAAAACCGGAATCGAAACCGCGGCCAGGTTTGCGAGCAATCTGCTCCAGGCAACGCCATTCATCGCGATCATCACCGCACGTACCGCAACGACGGCCACGGCACCCCAGCCGACCTTGGTAAAGCTCTGGACGACCCCCATTAAGCTCGCGGCGGAGACGAGCCAGACGGTCAAAGCCAGCCCCAGCATCAGACCGAGGAGCGTTACGATCCTCCAAACCATCTTGGCGTTCGCCCGACTCATTTGATACCGCCGCAGCAGATCGCGTGTCCGCAGCCCAGAAAGGTTCTCGCGGCGGCCGCCGCGCTGCCCGGCTATGGCGTCGCAAGCCCGAGCGAGTTGAGATAGCTGCCGTTAATGCGGACGTTCTTAAATTTTGCGGCTTCCAGATAGGCGTTGAGGATCGCCAGCGCCTGCGGGCGAGGCGGCAGCGATTCCGGCTCGATGTCGGTGCTGCCGGCATTGGCGATCAAATCCCAGCCGGCCGGTTTTTGAATCGAAACTACAGAGGTAGTCGAGTCGAGATTCTTGTACGGCCAGAAGCACCAACCGATACCGAACCGCTCATTCAGCCGGCGAAACCTATCGTTCCATTCGTCGGAGAGTTCACCGGTTTCGCCGATGAGCAGGGGCACCTTCCAGCGATTGCTGAAATTCAGATAGCTCTGCAACGCGTCGCGCGTCGGGGTGGCCCAGAATTTGTGATAGGTGTAGACCGCGTTGGCGTCGAACGGACGACCTAACATCGAAAAGCTGGTACTCCATTGTGCGCCGGCCAGAAAGACCAGATGGTTGGTATCGACCTCGCGAATGGCGGCCACGATTTCACGATAGAGCGGCTCCAGCCGCGGATTGAGATAATCTTCGTCGCTGTATGGAGAGATCGGCTCGTTCAACAGGTCGTAGCCGAGAATTGCCGGCTCGTCGCGATAGTGGGCGGCAAGCGCCCGCCACAAATCGATCGTGAGCTTGCGGTAACGGGGCACATAGAACGTGAGCGGGAAGCCGGTGCCATCATCGTGATTCACTCCGGTCTGCCCGCCGGGCGCCGCGTGCAAATCGAGGATGACATGCAGCCCCGATTCCCGACACCATTGGACCAGCCGGTCGAGAAGATTCCAGCCTTGCCCTTCGAACCGGTCCGCCTGCGCCTCGCCCGGCTCGACGAAAAGCCGCCAGTGCAGCGGCACGCGCACGGTATTGAAGCCGGCCGCCTTGATAAATCGGATGTCTTGCTCAGCGACGTATCGCTCGCGGAATTCGCTCCAGAAGCGCGACGCCTGCTGCGGCCCGATCAGAGCCTCGATGACGCCGGCGATTTCTCCCGGCGAACGCGAACGCTCGAACTTGAACATATAGCCTTCGGGAACCAGCCAGTTGCCGAGGTTGATCCCCTTAATGTCGAAGCGGTTGCCGGAGCCATCGATAAGGCGGGTTCCGTCGGCATGGACAAAATCGCCAGACGCGGCCAGAGCGGGTACAGCCTCAAAGGCCAGGAAGATGGCGAGCAGAAGGACACCGAAGGTGCGGAAGGCGAAGCTAGTTCTGCCACCAAGAACAAGAAGGCCGGCATCGAGAACGCGCATTAACAAAGTCCTTTTAGGATCGGCGGTGCCAACCCCGATTTCACCTGGCCATCCGCCGGCGGCTCTTGCTGAATAGGAATTTTCCACCTTCGGAACACAAGCTACTAAAACAACAAAGCGTCGCCAACGAAAATCCCTCGGCGCGATCAACACCAGCCCCGAGCCGTCGCCAAGACTGAAGCCAAGACTGAGGTCCACTTATTTGATGTCCAGTATGCCTTTTTTCCAGGCGGCCTTGCTCGCTATATCGATTGTCGTCCTTGTCGTCGCAACACAGTGGCGGCATCGGCATCCGTTTGTCGTCTTCGTGTTCGTTGCTTCGGGCTTCGGCTTGATCGCGGGGCTTTCCGTCAGTCTTCTCGGCAAGGCTTTCGGAACCGGATTCTCGGAAGCGATCTATTCGCCCGGAATGGTGATCGTCGGCGCCGCTTTCGTCGCCGCTTTCGCCGAGAACACGGGAGCGACCGATCGGCTCATGGCGGTGGCCGACCGCTGGCGATCCTGGATCGGATCGACGAGGTTGACTGCACTCCTCGGTCTGATCGCCGGCGTTGGCGCATCGCCATCCACCGCATTCGCACTGCTGACGCCCCTCATTCCCGCCGTCGGCGGCGCGGCCGCGGAAAAACGCCGAACTGTCCCGCTCGCGCTGGCGCTGGCGATTTCGGCGAGTCACGGTTTGGTAGCGTTTTCACCGGTCGTCATCGCGGCCGCTTCCATCCTCGACGCCGCCTGGGGCCGCGTCGCCCTGTTCGGCTTGCCGGTGGCAGTCTTGTCGGCCGCTTTCGGCGCGGTCTGGGCACGATGGCTGCCCATTGCCGGCGCGGTGGCGGAGTTACCAGCGAACGCACCGGCGAACGAAGTTGATCCGATCGCGCAGAGACGAAGCGGCTGGTCGGCGATCGTGCTCATCCTCGCGACAGCGATCCCGCTCGTACTGCTGGTGGTGCAATCCATCGGCGCGTTTCCAAGCGAGCCGCTTGGCGGCGGCTCGGCGCGCGAGCTGGTGCTTGGCGTCGGCCGCCCGCTGATCCTGTTTCTGGTCGGTGTAGGCATCGTGATAATCGGTACGTGGCGCGTAAGCACGAAGCTTTTTGCCGATTCCAACTGGACCACGCGCGTCCTCGGCAGCGTCGCGGGCATCGTGCTGACGGTCGGCGCCGCAGGCGGCTTTCGAAGGCTCTGCCAGGAGACCGGCATGGCCGAGTTGCTCGGCGAGCGCCTGCTTGCGTGGCACCCCGGCGCGCTCTTCGCATTGCTGATCCCGTTCCTGGTCGCGGCGGCGATCAAGACCTTGCAGGGTTCTTCGCTGGTCGCGGCCATCACCGCCGCGGGAATGGTGCAGCCGATTCTGTTTTCGCTTGGATTGAGCGGCGTGAGCGAAAAAGCACTTGCCGCGCTTGCCGTCGGCGCCGGCGCGATGACCGTTTCGCATGTCAATGACGAGTTTTTTTGGTTGGTCGCAAACCGTGCCGGACTTGCCCCCCTGCCCGGCTTGGCCAGGTTCACGATCGGTACGCTGCTTCAGGGCCTCGTCGCCGTTGCGGGGCTGCTCCTATTACACGCGCTCGCCTCGAGCTTCTGAAACCCGCCGCTCCATCCAGCCAAGCGCCCGCGGTACCCACGGCCCGTCCGCCTCGCCGCCGGCGTAACTCGCGGTGAAATGATTGCAGCCTTTAAGCACCACGCGCTCGGCGTCACCGCCTGCCGCCAGCAATGCCGCCTCCATGCGTTCGGCCTGCTTCATCAAATGCGGGAAGTCCTCATCGCCGTGAGCGATAAGGAACGGTGGCGGCTTATTCTCGATACGATCGATCGGGCTGGCGCGCTGTTCGTTACCAGCCGCGCCGAGGAAGCGCGGGCGTGCGCTCAAGCCGGATTGCGGTCCGAAATCGTACACGCCCGAAATCGGCAGGCAGCCGCGGATCACATCGCGGGGCAAGCCGGCGCCGGCCTGCCAGTCGCGGCGCACCGCAAGCAAGGCGGCGTAGTGTCCGCCTGCTGAATGACCGCCCAGGAAAATCCGCGCCGGGTCGCAGTCGAAGGCGGCTGCGTTGTTATGAAGCCAGGCGAGTGCCGTGACCGCATCGTCCACGCCGGCGGGAAAGAGATGCGCCGGAGCGAGCCGATAACCGATGGTGGCAAAGGTCACGCCCGCCGCCGTGAACGCCGGCGCCATGAACGCCATCCATTCCTTGTAGCCGTTGGTCCAGCCGCCGCCATGCATAAAGGCCAACAACGTCCCGTTGGGTGCCGGCGCGCGGAAAACGGCAAGACTCTGATAGGGATCTTCGCCGTAGCGCTGGTCGGTCCCTTGGAGACCGGCGCCGAGTTGCATGACCTTGTCGCCATAGGCGCGACCGTTATCGGACGGCGGCTCCTGGGGCGGATATTCGTCTAGTCTCATGATCCGACCGTTGGCATGCTGCACCGTCTATAAAGCAGGGTCCCGTCAGCCGCCATTCAGCGATGCTGGTCCCTGGCAGACATTTGAGCTTGCCAGTCTGGCCGCAAGGCGGCTATTGGCTGGCCATGGCAAAACCCAAAGTCACCTTCAAAATGCAGCGCATAGCGGAGGGCGATTGGCAAATCATCGCCGAGTATCCGGGCGCCGAAACTCGCTACATCAAAGGGCTGAAGAGCAAAGCCGAAGTCGACGAGTGGCTGAACGGCACGCGCCGCATCGACTGGCTGAGATCGCAGGGTTACGCCAAATAGCGCCTGAATTCAAGGGTTTGCCACCCAAGGGGTCGCGCCACGAGGGATCGGCCCAAGGGATCGCCGGATCATGGTCCAGCCTGAATCAGCGCAGCCGGCCGAAGGCGATACCCGCGAACCGGGAATGGGTACGACTCACCCGGCGCCCAAAAACCGCAAAATTATCTTTTATGCGCTGGATCTGCTGCTGATCTTCGTCCCGTTGGGCGGGCTCCTGTATTTCATGTTCGATCCGCCCGCCTTCGACGCCTTTCTGGATTGGATGGTCAGTTTGTTTTAGATGCGCGGCGGGCAATACCGCATGTCCGCTGCGTGCTAACCTGATCCACCTCGCCCTCGCCTGATCCGAATGCCCATGAATTCCAGGACAAAAGCACCCGAGGAATTGCGCAGCTACCGCTGGCTCGGCCGCGATGATCTGCGCGCGTTCGGCCATCGCTCGCGGCTCAGGCAATTCGGCTACGACCGCGACGATTGGGCCGGCAAGCCGGTGATCGGCATCCTCAACACCTGGAGCGACATCAACGCCTGTCACGGGCATTTGCGCGACCGCGCCGAAGACGTGAAACGCGGCGTCTGGCAGGCTGGCGGATTTCCCATCGAGCTGCCGGCGATGTCGCTCGCCGAGCCGTTCGTCAAACCGTCGACCATGCTCTATCGAAATTTCCTCGCCATGGAATGCGAGGAGCTTCTGCGCAGTCATCCGATCGACGGCGCGGTGCTGATGGGCGGCTGCGACAAGACCACCCCGGGCCTCGTCATGGGCGCGATCTCGATGGGATTGCCGGCGATCTACGTGCCGGCCGGGCCGATGCTGCGTGGCAACTGGCATGGCCGCACGCTCGGCTCCGGTTCCGACGTCTGGAAATACTGGGACGAGAAACGCGCCGGCCATATCGGCGAAAAGGAGTGGAGCGAGATCGAGAGCGGCATCGCCCGCTCGTTCGGCACCTGCATGGTGATGGGCACCGCCGCCACCATGATGGCGATCACCGAGGCGCTAGGACTGACGCTGCCCGGCGCCTCGTCGATCCCGGCGCCCGACGCCAACCATCCGCGCATGTGCGCCGCCGCCGGCCGCCGCATCGTCGACATGGTGTGGGAGGATCTGACCCCGCAACGAATTCTCAGCCCCGCCGCGTTCGACAACGCCATTCGCGTGCATATGGCGCTCGGCGGGTCGACCAACGCCATCATCCACGTCATCGCCATGGCGCGACGCGCCGGCGTCGCCCTCGACATGAAGCGATTCGACGAGATTTCGCGGACCGTGCCGGTGATCGCCAACATCACCCCGTCGGGCAAATACCTGATGGAGGATTTCTTCTATGCCGGCGGCCTGCGCGCGCTGATGGCCGCGATGCGCGACCTCCTCGATCTTTCCTGCATCACCGTCACCGGCGGCACGATCGGTGAAAATATCGATGGCGCTAGTGTGCATCTGCCGGACGTCATCCATGCGCTCGAGGCGCCGCTCTATCCCGAGGGCGCGACCGCCGTGCTTACCGGCAATCTCGCACCGCATGGCTGCGTCATGAAACCCGCTGCCGCCGACCCGCGTTTCCTCAAGCACCGTGGCAAGGCGATCGCGTTCGAAAATTACAATCACATGGCGCGCGAGGTCGAACGCGACGATCTCGACGTCACGCCGGACCATGTGCTGGTGCTGAAAAACGCCGGACCGAAAGGCGGACCCGGCATGCCGGAATGGGGCATGCTGCCGATCCCGAAGAAGCTGGTCAAAGCCGGCGTGCGCGACATGGTGCGCATTTCCGACGCGCGCATGAGCGGCACAAGTTACGGCGCCTGCATCCTGCACGTCGCCCCGGAAAGTTTTGTCGGCGGTCCGCTGGCGCTGGTGCAGACCGGCGACGAGATCGAGATCGATGTCGCGGCACGCCGCATTCATCTGCACGTCGGCGACGACGAACTTGCGCGCCGGCGCGCCGCCTGGACACCGCCGCCGCCGCATTATGCCCGCGGCTATGGCGCCATGTATTCCGCCCATATCGGCCAGGCCGACCAGGGCTGCGATTTCGACTTTCTCGAAGGCACGGCGCCGATCGCCGAACCGGAGATTCACTGATGCTGAAAATAGCGACCACATTCGGGGCCATCGCCGCTTTGTTGCTTGCGGGCAATTTTACGGCGGCGAACGCACAAAGCCCGGCGTTTCGGGTCGATCCGTATTGGCCGAAGCCGCTGCCGCACAACTGGCTCCTCGGACAGGTCGGCGGCATCTCCGTCGACGCGCAGGACAACATCTGGGTATTTCAGCGGCCGCGCTCGCTGACCGACGACGAAAAGGCCGCGGCTTTCGATCCGCCGCGCGCCAAATGCTGCGTACCGGCGCCTTCAGTATTGGTGTTCAATCAGGCCGGCGAAGTCGTGAAGTCGTGGGGTGGGCCCGGCGAAAACCTCGGCTACGACTGGCCGCTTTCGGAGCACGGCATCCTCGTCGACCCCAAGGGCTTCGTCTGGCTCAGCGGCAACGGCAAGGGCGACAATATGGTGTTGAAGTTCACCACCGACGGCAAATTCGTCAAACAAATCGGTAAAAGCGGACCGCTAACCGGCAGCACGGATTTGAGTCAGTTCGGACAGGCCGCCGCGCTCGAATTCGACAAGGAGGCGAACGAAATCTACGTTGCCGACGGCTACGGCAATCATCGCGTCGCGGTGCTCGATGCCGATACCGGCGAGATCAAGCGGGTGTGGGGCGCCTACGGCAGGCCGCCGACCGACGACGATTTGCCGGCCTACAATCCGGACTCGCCGCAATTCGCCAACCCGGTGCATTGCATCGCGCTCGGCAAGGACGGCCTTGTCTATGTCTGCGACCGCACCAACAATCGCGTGCAGGTCTTTCGCAAGGACGGCAGTTTCGTTCGGCAGTTCGTCATCGCTCCCGAAACGCGCGGACCGGGCACCGCCTGGGGACTGGCGTTTTCCCCACTCGACAAGAAACAGAACTACTTCGTGCTGACCGATGGCGCCAACGAGATGATCGATATCGTCCGCCGCAAGGACGGCACAGTCGTCGGCGGCTTTGGCCGATCCGGCCGCAACGCCGGCGAATTTCACTTCGTGCATGTCGCCAAATTCGACTCCCGCGGCAATCTGTATACCGGCGAAGTCGACACCGGTAAGCGCCTGCAGAAATGGGCGCCGGTGGAGTAGCGTCACCCCGCCGGCAGCATCACTGCGCGGCACTCGCCGAAACCGATCCGCGGATAGCCGGGCTTTGCGCAAAAGCCGCGGAAGATGATTTCATCGCCGTCTTCAATGAAGCCGCGCTGTTCGCCGTTGGGCAGGACAATCGGCTCGCGGCCGCGTGCGGTGAGTTCGAGAAGGCTGCCCCAGCTCGATTTTTCCGGACCGGAAACGGTGCCCGAGCCGATGAGATCGCCGATCGCGAGATTGCAACCGTTGCTGGCGTGATGGGCGATCATCTGCGCGACGGTCCAATAGGTCGTCGCGAACGAGGCCTGGGTGAGACGCATTGGTGCGATGCCGGCACGCCGCATGGCGTCGGTCGCCAGATACGCCTCAAGCGTAACGTCGTAACCGCCATGTGCACGATCCGCGGCGTCGGAGAGATACGGCAGCGGCGCGGGATCGCCTTCCGGCCGGTTGAACGCGGCGACACGGAACGGCGCGAGCGCCTCGCGCGTGACGACCCAAGGCGACACGGTCGTGGCGAAATTCTTGCCGAGGAACGGCCCCAGTGGCTGGTATTCCCAACCCTGCACGTCGCGCGCCGACCAGTCGTTGAGCAGACAGAAGCCAAAAATATGCTCCGCAGCCCGACCGATTGGCACGGTTTCGCCAAGCTCGGTTGGCGTGCCGACATACATGCCAAGCTCAAGCTCGAAATCCATGTTCCGCGACGGACCATAGCTCGGAACGGCTTCGTTGGCGGGCTTGCGCTGACCCTGCGGCCGCTTCACCGGCGTTCCGCTCACGCGAATCGATGAACTGCGGCCGTGATAAGCCACCGGCACGTATTTGTAGTTCGGCAGTAGCGGATTGTCCGGCCGGAACGCGCGGCCGGCATTGGTCGCATGGAAGACCGACGCGTAGAAATCGGTGAAGTCACCGATGGCGACCGGCAAAAGCATTTCGGCCTTCGCCATCGGCGTGAGATGCCGCTCCAGGCTCTTGTCGCCGTGGTCGGCGCTCAGGCTCCGCGACAAAGCCAGCCGCAGCGCGGACCAGGCCGGCGGTCCAAGCGACATCAGACGATTGAGATTTGGCGCCGCGCACGCCTCGGCCGCTTCGGCGGCGGGACCGCTCAAAAACGGAGCCGATGCGGCGATGTCGAGGATCTGATCGCCTATGGCGACGCCAACGCGCGGCGGCATGTTTGCGGATGGACGAAATGCGCCGAACGGCAGATTCTGGATCGGGAAATCGCTGTCGGGTGCATTGGCGCTCCCGACGAAGCTTCGCCGCGCAGCATCGTGCGTTTCGTTGATCACGATTCTCATTCCTTACGTGTTGTCGATCGCGCCGATCACGACGGAACGGTGTTGCCGCGGCGCTCCGCTTCGCGCCGGCGCAGGTTCTCGCCAAGGCGCCGCTTGCCTTCGGCGTCGATGACGCGGGCAAGTTCGGAATGATGCGCCATCAGCTTGCGGAAATCGGCGAGGTCGAGAATGAGCAGCGTCGACGGCTTGGACGTTGAAACGTTCGCGGTGCGGATCGAATCCCCGAGCAATGCGAGCTCGCCGAAGAATGCGCCAACGCCGAGACGGACTGGCGTCGGGTCGACGTCCACCTCCACTTCGCCCGCGGCGATGAAATACATGCAATCGCCAACCCTGCCGCGGCGGATGACCGCGATCCGCTCCGGGACCTCCACGCGCCGCAGCATGTGGGTGATTTCGGTAATCGACGTCGGGTCGAGTGTCTGGAAGAACGGCACCTTGCTGACCAAATCCCAAGTTTCGATGAAATTGCGCCGCCGGCTCTCGGCGGCAAAGCCGGTAGCCAAGATGCCGGTCCACAATCCGAAGGTCGCGATCCCGCAAATCATCACCACCGACGCGAGAAGATGCCCCGCAGCGGTCTGCGGAACCTCATCGCCATAACCGGTGGTGGTCAGTGTAACCACTGCCCACCATAGCGCCGCCGGGAACGTACCGAACGCCACCGGCTGGCCTTCGCGCTCGATGACATGCATGGCCGCCGAGGCGAGAAAAAGCACGATCAGGAACAGCACCAGAACGCTCGCCAGCGGTCTTGCTTCAAGCACGAACACGCGGCCAAGCTGGGCAAAGCCGGGTGAGTCCTGCGCAAGCTTCAGCACCCACAGCGAGGCGAACAGCCAGGCGGTTTCGGCTTCCACGCCGCAAACGAGCGCAATCGGAACCGGCAATACGCCGAGAAGATCGACGATCCCGGACGGCGAGAACAGATGCTTCAGCGCTCGTGCCGCCAACCGCGCGGGCACGCAAGCGAACGACGCTCTCGATCGCGAAGAAGGCGTAGCAACACCACAGGCAAACGCTCAACCAGCGAGCTGCTGCGCCTTGGAGTTCCGGCAAGGTCAATGCCGTCATGGCGATGAGGCCGACGGCAAGGACAAGGTACCGCGCCAGACCCAAAGGGCCGAGGCGGCGAAGCGGTGCGCTATACTGTGCGAGAGTGGAGAGTGCGCCCTGCGACATCACGCTTGCTTGGCCACCGGCGGTTGCAATTCTTAGCCTGTCCGGACCGGCAAATTACGCTGTCGGAGTTCGCACCACCAGTCGAATTTGCGCGAAAGACCGCCGATCAAGGCGCGGAGGAGATGATGCACTGGAGCGATCTATTCAACAGCGGCGCGTCGCTGTTTATCGTGGCGACGGCATCGACCAAGACGATGGTGCCGCTGCGCATTCTCGCTATCGTTACGAACTGCATCCTGGTCGCCTTCTACGGCTCGACGCACGCCTGGATACCCATGGCGCTGCAGGTGTTCGCGCTGCCGCTTAATGCCTATCGCCTTTACCAGATGATCGTGTTGATCCGAAACGTGCGCGACGCAATCCGCGCCAAGCCGTCGCTGGACTGGCTCAAGCCATTCATGGCGGAACGCCGTTTCAAGAAAGGCGACCTCCTGTTCGCGAAAGACGAGGCCGCGGACCGGATGTTCTACACCATGACCGGGCGCTACGCGCTCGTCGAACTCGGCATCGAAATCCCGCCCGGCCAGGTCGTCGGCGAACTCGCGATGCTGGCGCCTGACAATCGCCGCACGGCGACCCTCGAATGCATCGAGGAAGGCGACGTCTTGTCGATCACCTACGAACAAGTCCAGGAGCTGTACTACCAGAACCCGACATTCGGCTTTTACTTTCTGCGCTTGGCGACGGCGCGGCTGTTCGACAATCTCAACCGGATGCGGAGCGAATTGGAACGCCGCCAGACGGCGGCTGCCGGTATCCCGACAAATCCATGATATTGTTGCAGTTTGAGCGAGCCGGGCCGAGAACGCCATGACACAGAAGCAGTTTTCACGAGTCAAGCTGGCGAGCTATCTGCTTTGCCCGTCGCTCTTCGTGATGATCGCGCTCATGGTCATCGAAGCGATGCTCGCCGCCGCGACCACCTGGCTCGTCATCAACGCCGGCTTCAAGGTCGCCAACGGCCATTTCCTGCTCAATGACCTTATCTGGATCCTGACCGCACAGTCCGCCTCCTATGTGGCGGGGGTCATCAGCTGGATCTTTGCCGAGCGCGCCGGTTATCGCGGCTTCGGCCAGTTCATGCTGCGCTTCGCGCGCGAGAACCGCAGTAAGGTCAAGCTCTTCGGCGACAAGCCGGCCCGTGAACAGGTGGAACCGTTTCTCACCGGCGAAACATTCCAATGCTTCTTCAACCTGATCTACGAGCTCGAATTCACGCTGAAGCTGTTTCTCGGTCTGGTTTTCAACGCGCTCGTGCTCGGCGCGGAAATCGACGTGAGCCTGCCATTCGCCTACATCGCCGCGTTTGTAGCGCTGTTGCTGATGCAATGGGCGCTGCAAAAGCCGATCGCGCGGACTTATCTGGAAAACCAGCGCATGAACAATCGCGTCACCGCGCAGGGCTACACCGCGTGGGACAATGTGTTCAGCGGCAACGGCTACAATCTGCGGCTTTGGCTCGCCGGCTTCAAAAGCCGGCTGCGCGAAGCGCTCACCGCTCAGATCCGCGCCATCGTGGCGCGTGAAGGCATGAGCGCGATGAGCGGCATTGTCAGTCTCGCCATCGTTTTCGCAACGATCACGATGGTGGCCGTGCGTCATGTCGGCGACATGGCGCTCCTGATCGCGCTGGCGACGACCCTGCCGCGGCAAATGGAAATGACCTACGAGTTGCACCTGCTCGCTACCGGCTGGAACGATTTCATCGCCATCTGGACCCGTTTCGGCGGTGTCGCGGCCAACATGCTGCCGCAGCCCGAGGCCGCGTTTGACAGCCGCATCAAGTTCGACCGGCTGGTGCTGCGAGAAGGCGACGACGCCAACGTCGTTTCTTCGGTAAACGACGCGGTGCGCATCGTGCAGGCGCGGCCGACCGGCCGGATCAATGTCCGCGGCGGCAACGGCGCCGGCAAGTCCTCATTGCTGGCCAGCCTCAAGACGGAATTGCGCCGCCGCGCCTTCTACCTGCCGGCCTCGGATCGGCTCGCGTTTCAATTCACCGGCGGCGTGGTGCCCGTCGATGTCGAAGGCGATGACGAGGACGAAGTGGTCGTTGTTGCCGAATTGATCGACAAAAAGCTCGGCTTCTCGACCGGCGAGCGACAGCTCAAATCGCTTGAGGAAATCGTCAACGCGACCGATGCGCGGGTCTATCTGCTCGACGAATGGGACGCCAATCTCGATGCGGCGAACAAGGCCAAGGCCGACGCACTGGTCGACGCGCTCGCACGGCGCGCCCGGGTGGTCGAGATTTCGCACCGCGATCGCGCGGCGTAGGCAACGTCGATTCGGGCCGCGACCATCAACTGCAACACTTGGCTGCGAAAATTATCCTTCCGCCGGAGCTTGTCATGGGCCGTATCGCGATAGCTTGGAGATGGATGCTTGCCAAGGTTGGCAAGTACAGGATGCAATTGCGGCTATGCCTGAGGGTGACCATTGCGGCTATGGCCGCCTTCATCCTCGCGCAATTCGTGGCCATTCCACTCGGCGGCTTGTGGGCCGTTTTGACGGCTATCGTCGTGACCCAAATGAGCCTGGGCGGGTCGCTGAGGGCGACGATCGAATATTTCGTGGGAACATTCGGCGGTGCGGTTTACGCCGGCGCAATTGCCGCCCTTGTCCCACACCAAACTGAAATCTCCACCTTGGCCGTGCTCGCGCTTGCAGTCGCGCCACTTGCGCTGCTCGCAGCCATAAACCCCAATTTTCGCGTCGGGCCGTTCACGGCCGTCATCGTGGTTTTAGGAGCGACCGCCACCCACACCGATCCGATCAGTTCGGCGTTCTATCGCGTACTCGAGGTCGCGCTCGGCGGTTTCATCGGTCTGCTGGTTTCTTTTCTGGTGCTGCCGGCGCGCGCGCATGTCTTGGTGATCGCGGCCGCCGCGCGCATGCTCAATCTTCTGGCGGACGCCTTACCGGTGCTGTTCGCCGGCTTTACCCAAGTGGTCGATGTAGATGAGAGTCCGACGGCTCCAGATCAATCTTGGCGCCGCGTTCGCGCGCGTCGAGGGAGTTGGCGCCGACGCCAAACGCGAACAGGCGACTTACCTCATGGCGGACCTGGACTCGCGGCCATTGTTGCGCACCCTGCTCCGCCTGCGCCACGACGTCGTCATCGTCGCACGCACCGCCACCGTTCCACTTCCCGAGCAATTCCGGGTCGGGCTCGGACCACCGCTCGCCGATGTCGTCACAGCCGCTGCCGCTTATCTGCGCGCCAGCGCGGCGGCGCTCATTGGGCGGCGCGGGCCTCCTCCACTGGACGCAGTCGATGCAGCGCTCAGTGCGTTTGGCGCTTGGATCGACGACGCGCGAAGGGATCGGCTTATGCGGGATTTGCCAAGCGACACCGTGGAGCGTGTTTTTGCGCTCGGCTTCGCGCTCGAGCAACTGCGCCAGAATTTCATCGATCTTGCGCGCTGTGCGACGGAATTCGCACAGCCGGGCATTACCTCCATCGCAAAATCGGAAAAAGCGTCGAGCTAGAGCGCGATCGTTTTCGCTGGCGTTGATCGGGCGCATAACCGCCGCTTCGGACGCGTCTACATGGCCACGATGGGGCGCGCTTCAAGCACGGGCTCGCGCGCAACGACGCCCGAAAACGCCGAGCCCTCCGTAAACCACGATGCCGGCGCCGGATGACCCCAGAGGGTTTGCCGCCGCGGATCGGTCAGCGACCAGCGGATCGGCGCGTGGTCGGGATCGACGGTGAGATAGTCGGAGGTAAACAGCTCGATCCGATGGCCGTCGGGGTCGCGGATGTAGAGGAAGAATGCGTTAGAGATGCCGTGGCGGCCGGGGCCGCGTTCCATGTTGTCGAGATAGCCGCTGGTCGCCATCACATCGCAGATGTGAATGATGTCGAGCACGCCCGGCGTCCACAGTCCGATATGATGCAGTCGCGGGCCGGCACCGTTGGTGAAGGCAATGTCGTGTACATTGCCCTTGCGGTGCATCCACACCCCCCACAGTTTCGGATCGGCGCCGTCGGTTTCGGTATATTCGGTGAGCCGGAAGCCAAGCTCCCGGTAGAAGTCGTAGCTCTGCTGGACGTCAGGCGTGAAGCAGTTGAGATGATCGATGCGCTGGATGCGTGCGCCCCGATAGGCGCTGTATTGTTGCAACATGCAGTCCGCGTGATCCATCTGCGCGTAGAGGTCGAGCGGCATCCCCAGAACATCCGCCGTCCGCAAGGTACGGCCCTGGTGCGCCAAATCCGGGAATGACGTCGGCAGGTTGCGGCGGCCGAACCAGAATGCGGCCCGGTCGACATCCTCTTCGCTGGCGAGCTTGTAGCCGAGCGCGCGCACATCCGGATGGCGCGAGCGCCGCAGCACGATCGAATGATGGTTGCGCTCTTCGACGCCACGCAGGAAAAGCGCATCGTCGGTTTCGTCGCTGGCCAAGAGCCCGAGGCAATCCACGTAGAATGCCCGCGAACGGCCAAGATCACGCACGCCAAGTTCGACGTGGCTTGAACGGACGACGTTGAAAGGCGGGTCAAAGACCGGCTGGTGGATCGGCATATGGGCAGGCGCCGTTGACGGTTCGTCTGGCGACTTCTAACACATTGCACGGACAGCGGAAGCCCGCCAGTCGCTGCCGGAGAAGGAGACCCCTGATGCGGCTTGCAAGTTATAATTTGCGCGGCCGGCCGAGCTTTGGCGCGGTGGTCGGCGATGGCCTCGTCGATCTGCGCGGCCGCCTGAGCCGTTTTACCACGCTCCTCGAAGTTTTCCGGGCGAATGCGCTCGAGCAAGCGAAAGCGGCCGTCGCCGGCGTGCGGCCGGAAGTGCCGCTGGCCGAGGTCGAGCTGTTACCGCCGCTCGCCGCGCCAGAAAAGATCCTCTGTATTGGGATCAACTACGCCAACCGCGAACGCGATTACGATTTCGCCGAGCCGCCGAAATATCCCAGCATGTTCTACCGCGCGCCGAATTCGGTGGTCGGCAGCGGACAGAAGCTCATTCGGCCGAAGGTGTCCGAACAACTCGACTATGAAGGCGAGATCGCGATGGTGATCGGTCGCGAGTGCAAACACGTGCCGAAGGAACACGCGCTCGACGTGATCGCCGGTCTCACGCTGTGCAACGAGGGCACGATCCGCGACTGGATGCACCACGGCAAGTTTAACGTCACCCAGGGCAAGAATTTCGATGCGACGGGCAGCATCGGGCCTTGGATCGAGACCGATATCGACCTGACCAAGCCGCTGCACCTTGTCGTGCGCAAGAACGGCACGATCACCCAGGACGACACCACGCCGAACATGATTTTTTCCTTCGCCGATCTCATCGTCTACATCACGACATTCATGACGCTCAAGCCGGGTGATATCATCTCCACCGGTACGCCGGTCAAAACCGAGCCGAAAGCCGACCCGCCGGTCTGGCTCAAGCCCGGCGATACCGTCGAGATCGAGTGTTCCGGGATCGGCGTGCTGCACAATTCCGTTGCGGACGAAGCGTGACGACGGCCTTCCGTGCAGCGTGCGTCATCGGCTGGCCGGTCGAACACTCGCGTTCGCCGCTCATCCACAATTATTGGCTCAGGCACTACGGGATCGCGGGCGAATACCGGCGCGAGCTGGTCCCGGCGGAGGAGTTCGCGGCCTTCGTGCGATCGCTCGCTGCGCGCGGCTATGTCGGCGCCAACGTAACAGTCCCGCATAAGGAAGCGGCGTTGGCTCTATCAGAACCCGACGAGAAAGCGCGCGCGGTCGGCGCTGCCAATACGCTCTGGCTGGAAGACGGCGCCCTGCACGCGACCAATACCGACGTCGAGGGGTTCTTGGAAAATCTTGACGCCTGCGCCCCACATTGGGATCGGGGCGCGGACAAGACAGTGGTGCTCGGTGCCGGCGGCGCCGCACGCGCGGTGATCCACGGTCTCCTTTCTCGTGGCATTGAACGGATCCTCGTCGCAAATCGCACCGTCGGTCGCGCCGAAAAGCTGCGCCAAAGTTTCGGCACGCGGCTTCAGGTCGTTCGCTGGGATGAGGTAGATGCAGCGCTTGCCGATACCGCATTGTTGGTCAACACCACGACGCTCGGCATGCAAGGACAGCCCGGTCTTGCGATAGATCTCGCGCGATTGCCTGGTCACGCCGTTGTCGCCGACATCGTCTATGTGCCGGTGCTGACCCCGCTTCTGGCGGCGGCAAACGCGCGCGATCTGCGGACCGCCGATGGGCTAGGCATGCTGCTCCATCAGGCGGTGCGCGGCTTTGCGCTCTGGTTCGGAATAAAGCCGGAAGTAACCGCGGAATTGCGGGCGCTGGTCGAAGCCGATCTGGGTTCCTCCGACATAAAACGCGACCGATAACGCAGTTGTGTTGCTGCCGACGCATTTGTGTTTATCGGCGCACGATCGCAGCCGATACCGTCCTGCCGCCAGGGATTGCAGCAACAGGAATCGGAGAGCGATGATGAAGCACACGACAATCGGAATTGCCGCCGGCGCGTTCGCCTTATCGCTAGCTGCGTCGATAGCGGCGGCGCAAACGCCGGACGTCGTGCGTGTGCGCGGCACGATCACAAGCATCGACGGCGCCACATTGGGCGTAAAGAGCCGCGATGGCACGCCGATCCAGGTGAAACTGGCCGACGACGCACGGGTGATTGCCGTCGACAAAAAGTCGCTCGCGGACGTGAAGCAAGGCGTCTTCGTCGGCATCACCGCCATGCCTCTGCCTGACGGCACCCAGAAGGCCGTCGAAATTCACATCTTCCCGGAAGCCATGCGCGGCACCAATGAGGGCCACCGGCCATGGGACCTCATGCCGAACAGCACCATGACCAACGCCAATGTCGAAAGCGAAATCGTCAGCGCTGACGGCAAGGAATTGGTTCTGAAATACAAGGACGGTGAGAAAAAGTTCATTGTGCCGGCGAATATCGAGGTCGTGATGTTTGCTCCGGCGACGGCCGCCGATCTCAAGACGGGCGAGAAAGTGTTCGTCCCGGGCGCCAAAAAGCTGCCCGACGGCACCGCGCAGGCGGGATTCGTCATATTCGGCCGGGACGGCATCACGCCGCCGATGTAAGCCGCAGCGATCTCGTAGTTCGCGCTCTGCTCAACCGCAAATGGCACGGCAATTGCTCGGATTGCCGTGTCAGTGAATGCTTGCAAGCGACAGGAGGTTGTCCATGACGCGAGCCGAACTCGGCGAGAAAATCCTCGATATCAAGCGCGAGAAAGGTTGGAGCTGGAAGCATATTTGCGGCGAGATCGGCGGCATGTCGCCGTTGCTCGTCACTGGCGCCCTGCTCGGCCAGATGAAGCTGACAAAACCGCAGGCGGCGAAGGCGGCTGAATTGTTTGGGCTGAGCAAGAGCGAACAGGCTCTGCTCAACGAAGTGCCCTATCGCGGCACCGCCATGCCGCCGACCGATCCGTTGGTCTACCGGTTCTACGAACTGGTGATGGTCAACGGGCCGGCGCTAAAAGCGTTGATCGAGGAGGAGTTCGGCGACGGCATCATGTCGGCCATCGACTTCGACATGCTGATCGAGCGTCAACCCGACCCGAAGGGCGACCGCGTGAAGATCTCCATGTCAGGAAAATTCCTGCCATACAAATATTACGGCGCCGAGGGGAATGCGCAGGCCTACGGCTACAAGGAAGAATAGACGCGGCACATCACCCAGAGGGGAAATGCTCACCAATAGTGCGAGTGACAATGACGATGGAGATGATCGTCGATCCAACACGCGCCGTGACCGATCGGCGGCCCCCAGAACGGCCTGCCAAAAACGCCGCCGATGACTCCGCCGGCGACGGCGCCGACCGGACCTGCAACAACAAGGCCCGTCCCGGCTCCGGCCGCTGCACCGACCCAGTCGGCGCGCGCGAAAGAAGAAGCCATCGTTACGACGGCCAAGACGCTTGTCGCCAAGATGAGATTTCGCATCAGCCCCATCCCCCTTTCAAGAATTGACATTGCCCACCCAACGGTCGACTTGTCTCACAGATTCGTGGCAAACGTCTGGCGGTTTTGCGGCCGGCTTGGTGGTTCCATCCGGACGATCCCGGTTCCCGTCAACCCGCGATCACACCGTGATCGATTTCACCGATATTGTTGACGCCGGTCAGCGCCATGCTGACGTCAAGCTCCTTGCGGATGATCTCGATCGCTCGCGCGACGCCTGCTTCGCCACCGGCGCCGAGTCCATAGATAAAGGCCCGGCCGCTCAGGCAAGCGCGGGCGCCATGCGCGATGGCGCGCATGACGTCCTGGCCGGAGCGGATGCCGCCGTCGAACAGAACCTCGATCGACGAGCCGACCGCCTCGACAATCGGCGGCAACGCGGCGATGGAGGACAGGGCGCCGTCAAGTTGGCGGCCACCGTGATTCGACACCACCAACGCTGCCGCGCCCGTCTTCGCCGCAATGCGCGCATCCTCGACGTCGAGGATGCCCTTCAGGATAAGCTTGCCTTGCCACTGATCGGCGATCCACTCGACGTCTTTCCAGCTCAACGATTCGTCGAACTGACTGGAAATCCAACGCGATAGCGAATTGACATTCTCCATGCCGCGGAGATGGCCGGCAATATTGCCGAAGGTGCGGCGCTTGCCGCGCGCGACGCTCATCAGCCAGGCCGGTTTGCTCGCCATGTCGAGAATGTTCGCGATCGTCCATTGCAGCGGCACGGTCATGCCGTTCTTGATGTCACGGTGGCGCTGGCCGAGAGTTTGCAGATCGACGGTAAGCACAAGCGCGCTGCATTTCGCCGCCGCGGCGCGCTCAATCAACGAACGGGCAAAGCCGCGGTCTTTCATGACGTAAAGCTGGAACCAGAATGGCTTGTCGACGGCTGCGGCGACATCCTCGATCGAGCAGATCGACATGGTCGACAGCGTGAACGGAATCCCTGCTGTCTGCGCGGCGCGGCAAGCCAAAATCTCCCCATCGCCGTGCTGCATACCGCAAAGGCCGATAGGCGCCAGCGCAAGCGGCAGGGAAACCGGCTCGCCGATAATCGTCGTGGCCGTGGTCCGGTTCGACACGTCGATCAGGATCCGCTGGCGGAGTTTGATCGCTTCAAGATCGGTACGGTTGGCTCTGAGAGTTTGTTCTGAATAGGAGCCCCCATCGGCATAGTCGAAGAACGCACGCGGAACCCGGCTGCGGGCAACGTGCCGCAGATCCTCGATGCAGGTGATTGCCTTCATGGCTGGCGTTTCCCCAGTTCTCACGCCATTGTCCGATAGCATAGAATATGATGGAACGCTGATATCGGCGGGCGCGTTGCCAACGATCTTAGTAACCGCGGAATCGACCATGAATGAACTGGACAAGAGCCGTTCGCCGCCGCTTGATCGTGCCGATTCTGAGCGCGACGACCCTCGTCCTGTCAGGAAACGCGAGCGGGAAGCGAAAAGCAAGGAACTGCTCGACGACCAGCTCGACGTGGGGCTGGAGGATTCTTTCCCGGGCTCGGACCCGGTCGCCGTGACGCAGCCGCCACATAGCCCTTACGACAGGCGCAAGCCGTAGCCCTCCGATGCGGCCATGGATCGGACCGCACCGCACAGCAATGCATTGAATTTCAACGAAATTTCACTCAAATGCGGTGGCGAAAGCGTTAACCGTGTGGGTAACAATATCGGACGTTTTTTGAGGCAGACGACACGCGGATCGGGGTAGTATCGTTCTCGGTATGTCAGCGGTGGGGATTATGGCGCGTAAGTATTTTGGCACCGACGGTATTCGCGGCCGCGCCAACAGCGTGATCACGCCCGAGTTGGCGCTTAAGGTCGGTCAAGCCACGGGCGTGGTGTTCCGCCGCGCCGGCCAGGAACGTCACCGCGTCGTGATCGGCAAGGATACCCGCCTGTCCGGCTATATGATCGAAACTGCGCTGATCGCGGGCTTCACCTCCGTCGGCATGGACGTGTTGCAGCTCGGCCCGATGCCGACGCCCGCCGTCGCCATGCTCACGCGCTCGATGCGCGCCGATCTCGGCGTCATGATATCGGCATCGCACAACCCGTTCGATGACAACGGCATCAAACTGTTTGGGCCGGACGGCTACAAGCTTTCCGATGGGGTCGAACGTCAGATCGAGACGTTGATCGACGGCGATATGACCAAGCTGCTGGCGAAGAGCCGGGAACTCGGCCGCGCCAAACGTATCGATGGCGTCCACGACCGCTACATCGAATTTGCCAAGCGTACGCTGCCGCGCAATCTGTCGCTCGAAGGTTTGCGCGTGGTCATCGACTGCGCCAACGGCGCCGCTTATCGCGTCGCGCCCGAGGCGCTGTGGGAACTTGGTGCCGACGTCATCTCGATCGGCGTTGAGCCGGACGGCTTCAACATCAACGACGACTGCGGCTCAACCGAACCTGACGCGCTGTGCCGCAAGGTACGCGAGATGCGGGCAGACATCGGCATCGCGCTTGATGGCGATGCCGACCGGGTCGTCATCGTCGATGAACAAGGTCAATTGGTTGACGGCGATCAGCTGCTGGCGGTCATTGCCGAGAGTTGGCGGGAGGATGGCCTGCTGGCCAAACCCGGCGTCGTCGCCACCGTGATGTCGAACCTCGGTCTCGAGCGTTACCTGCAATCGCTCAAGCTTTCGCTGGTCCGCACGCCGGTCGGCGACCGCTACGTTCTCGAGCACATGCGCGAGCACGGCTACAACCTCGGCGGCGAACCGTCCGGTCACATCATTCTTTCCGACTACACCACGACCGGCGACGGCTTCGTGGCGGCATTGCAGGTCCTTGCGGTTGTGAAAAAGCAGGACAAACCGGTGTCGGGTGTGTGTCACCGGTTTTCCGCATTGCCGCAGGTTCTTAAGAACGTGCGCTATCGCAGCGGCAAACCGCTGGAGAATTCCGAGGTGCGCTCGGCGATCGAGGACGCGGAACAACGCCTCAACGGTCACGGCCGGCTGGTGATAAGACCATCCGGAACCGAGCCGGTAATCCGCGTCATGGGTGAAGGCGACGACAAGGCTCTGGTCGAGGAAGTCGTCGACGGCATCGTCGACGCGCTGACCGCCCACGCGGCGTAGCGGCCCCTCGCCTGACCTCAGTCCCGGGCCTTGAGGAATTGCGCGAACGCTTTCAACGTAATTTCCGAGACATGATGCTCGATACCTTCGGCGTCCGCCTCCGCCGACTCGGTCGGCACTCCCATCGCGCAGAGAACATCGACAACAAGCCGGTGACGGACGCGCACGCGGTCGGCGAGCGCCTGTCCTTTCTCGGTCAGGAACGCGCCACGATACGGGCGAGCCGTTACCAGACCGGCGCGCTTGAGGCGTAAGATCGTCTTGACCGCGGTAGCGTGGGATACGCCGAGGCGCCGGGCGATATCCGTCGGCCGGGCCTCCCCGGCACTGCCGAGAAGGTCGGCGATCAGTTCGACATAATCTTCGAGCAATGCGGTCGACTGCGCCGAACGTGTCTTGCCAAAGCGGCGTGCTTGCGTGCCCTCCGCGGGGAGCTTAGCCGCCGCGCGCCCGGGCTTGCGTTTCACTGTATCCACCTCCGCCCGGGTCATCTGGCTTTGCTGGCCTCCAGTGGTTTTCCCCGACCCCGTAAACACATTTTTCTTTTCGTGTCAAAATGTAGCGAGTGCTACACTTTACAACATTGATGGCGATGTGTAGGCATGGCTATGTAAATTAGCTTGGCCTTTTTGGCTTTTGCGTCATGTCCGGCGAGATGACCAATTTGAACGCCCGCTCCAGGGGATCGTTGTCCGAGCGCACCGTCGCCACCGCCCAGCAGATCCTGGCCGGAGAGCACCGCGGCTGGCATGGCTACGCGGTATTCGTGGGGCCGGCGGTCATCGCCTCCGTCGCCTATGTGGACCCCGGGAACTTCGCCACCAACATCCAGGCCGGCGCCAAGTACGGCTACGGGCTGCTCTGGGTCGTGCTGCTCGCCAATATGATTGCGATGCTGTTCCAGGCGCTATCGGCGAAGCTCGGCATCGTCACCGGCCGCAACCTTGCGGAAATGTGCCGCGACCATTTTCCTCAGCCGATCGTGCTCGGGATGTGGGTGGTGAGCGAGATAGCCGCCATGGCCACCGACCTCGCCGAATTCCTCGGCGGCGCCATCGGGCTTTCGCTGCTGCTCCACATTCCGCTGTTCGCTGGAATGGTCGTGACCGCGATCGTGACCTACGGCTTTCTGATGTTCCAGGCTTTCGGCTTCCGGCCGATCGAACTCATCATTGGCGGCATGGTGAGCGTGATCGCGCTCTGTTACCTCGTCGAGATGTTCATTGTCCCGATCGATTGGCCTTCCGCAGCCTTCCATACGGTCGTGCCGCAGATAGCCGATGCGCAAGCGCTGTTTCTGGCCGTCGGCATCATCGGCGCAACGGTCATGCCGCACGCCGTGTACCTGCATTCAGGCCTCACTCAGGGGCGCATGCCGGTACGCGATGATGCCGAGCGGCGCAAAGTGCTGCGCTTCTCAAATCAGGAAGTCATCTTTGCATTGACGGTTGCCGGTCTGGTCAACATGGCGATGGTGATGATGGCTTCGAGCGCATTTCATGCCGGCTATCCCGAGGTCGCCGAAATCGAGACGGCCTATCACACGCTGACGCCGCTCCTCGGCGCCGGCGCTGCCGCCGTATTCTTGCTGTCGCTGATTGCCTCGGGAATCTCGGCCTCGACCGTCGGCACCATGGCCGGTCAGATGATCATGCAGGGATTCGTCGGCTTCAGCATCCCGATCTGGGTCCGCCGGCTGGTGACGATGTTGCCGGCTTTCGTCGTCGTCGCGATTGGCGTCAACGCCACCAAAGCCTTGGTTGTGAGCCAAGTCGTGCTCAGTATCGCGCTGCCGCTGCCGATGATCGCGCTCATCATCTTCACCGGCAGGCGCGACATCATGGGCGCGTTCAAGAACAGCCGGCTCACACGCATTGCCGCGTTGATCGGCGCTGTCGTGGTGCTTGCTCTGAATTTCGTTCTTATCGCGCAGACGCTCGGCGTCGAGATACCCGGCCTGGCCGGCACGGGCTGAACTCGAGGCGCTTGTTGCCTAAGACCCCTGTTGCCCGAGAGCCTGTTGCTTATGACCCGGTACCCATGATCCCGGACGCGCGTCGGGACGCGGGCTGCATATGACGGCTACTTGAAAATAACCGGCCCGAACCGCTTTCGCGGCAAACCCAAATAACCAGGCGAGACCGCGGTCGCAGCCTCGCCCTTGTTCGTCAAACGGTTTTCAAATTCTCGGCAGCCGACTTGCCGGTCTTGCGGTCCGCCACGACCTCGAACGCAACCTTCTGTCCTTCACGCAGTTCACGCAGCCCTGCGCGTTCAACGGCGCTGATATGGACGAAGACATCCTTGCCGCCATCATCGGGCTGGATGAATCCGTATCCCTTCTGCGCGTTGAACCATTTCACTGTTCCGTTGCTCACGGGTAGCTCCTCTGTAGAGTCACGATTTGAGCCGCGCGAGGTGCACGGCCCGGTTCGCTCGAGATTTTGGTGAAAGATCGTCAGTCAGGCGCGCTATCGTCGCTGCAAGGCCTAGTCGTTCGGCCGAAAACTCGATTTGATTTATTTAGCGGCAAGTCGCTTTTTTCGCAAGAGCGAGACCGATCGATTCAGTTGCAGTCGATGCGGTTTCACGATGCTTTGATTCCGAAATGTCATACTTCTCGCTACGGGATAATCTCGCCGATCAAGCCGGCATCGTATTGGGTGAAAAACAGGCGGCCGTCAGACATCGCCACGATGCAACGCGCACCGCTCGCCGGTGTTGGAATGTCATACTCGGCGACCAGCGAGCCGGCTTTGTCCATTCGACCGATCTTGTTGGCGAAGTTTTCAGTGAACCAGAGATCGCCGTCGGCGGTCACCGCCACGCTCCGCGGCGAAGCGTTCGCCGTCCGAATGCCGAACTCGACGATCGTGCCGTCGGTGGCAATGCGCCCCAGCGCGTTGGCGCCGGTTTCGACAAACCATATGCTGCCGTCGGGATGCAGCGCCATCGCGCGCGGCTGGCTGTCGGAACTGGGGATCGGAAACTCGGTCACTTCGCCGTCCAGCGTCATGCGCGCAACGCGATTGCCGTCGGCCTGGCTGAACCAGAGCGCTCCGTCGCGAACAACGATGGACAGGGGCCGGCTTCCAGGCGTCATGCCCGCGCCGAATTCGGTAACGCGACCGTCGCGGGTCACCCGCGCGATGCGATCGACCTCGCCCTCCGAGAACCAAATATTGCCGTCGGGTCCGAGAGCAATCCCGTCAGGACCGGCTTTCGGAGTAGGCAAGGCGAACTCGGTGATCGCTCCATCCACCGTAATGCGTCCGACGCGATTGCCTTCCTTCTCGGTGAACCAAAGATTGCCGTCGCCGCCGACCGCGATACCGACCGGCATGCGGCCGGCGGCAGGAAGGGAGAACTCGCGGAACGCGCCGGCGCGCGGATCGAAGCAGCCGATTTTCGATGCGCCGTTTTCACAGAACCACAGATTTCCGTCCGGCCCTTCGACGGCGATGTAGGGCTTGCTACCGACGGTCGGAATTTTGTGCTCGCGGATAATTGGCTGGCCGCGTGGTTCTCCTGCGGACGGCGGCGCGGAAATCACCCCATCAGGCATGCGACTTACCCTTGCTGCACCCGCTTTGCCGCGTTTGCGGCCTCCCAGATGCGCGCCGGCGTCAACGGCATGTCGAGGTGCTCGACGCCAAGGTGATGCAGCGCATCGAGCACGGCATTGACCACCGTCGGCGGGGCCGCGATCGTTCCTGCTTCGCCGATCCCCTTGATCCCGAGCGGATTGGTCGTAGCCGGAACCTCGAGCATTTCCGAGACGATAGGCGGAAAGTCGCCGGCCCGCGGCATGCAATAGTCAAGAAAGCTGCCGGTGACGAGCTGGCCGGAATCCGGATCGTAAACAATATTCTCGAACAGCGCCTGGCCGACGCCCTGGGCGATGCCGCCGTGAATCTGTCCCTCGCAGATCAGCGGATTGATGATCATGCCGAGATCGTCGACGGCGACGAAGCGGTCGATGCGCACCGCGCCCGTCTCCGGATCGACTTCCACTTCGCAGACCTGGCATCCGTTTGGATAATTGGGCGCGCCGCCAGGCACGCCCGACCACGTGCCGACGCCGTCGAGACCGAGACCAAGCTTCGTAACCGGTCCGGCGGGAGCAAAAAAGGCGTGCGCCACATCGCCGATCGACATGCGCTTGTCGGTTCCCATGACCGTGAACGTGCCGGCGCTGAATTCAATGTCGACCGGCGCTGCTTCCATGAGCGCACCGGCCATTTCCTTGCCTCGTGCGATGATCGCGTCGGCGGCAACGCGCAGTCCGTTGCCGCCGACCAGGGAGCTGCGCGCCGCGAACGTGCCCCGTCCGAAAGCTACCTTTTCGGTGTCGCCCTGGATGTAGTTGATCGCTTCGAACGATACGCCGAGCCATTCGGCAACGAGCTGCGAAAACGCCGTGGCGTGCCCCTGACCGTGGGAATGCGTGCCGGCAATGATCGTCACCATGCCGCCGGGATCGAACCGGATTTCCATGCGCTCGTTGAAAACGCCGCCAAGCTCGATATAGGGCGTGACGGCGCGGCCGCGCAACTTGCCCCGCCGCTCGCTGTCCTTCCGGCGCGCCGCAAACCCGTTCCAGTCGGCAGCCGCGAGGCATGTATCCATCAGCTTCTCGAACTCGCCGCTATCGTAAGTGTGATGCGTCGGCGTGTGGTAGGGCAGCGCGTCGGCGGCGATGAGATTGCGCCGTCGCAACTCGACACGGTCGATCCCCGTGACCTGCGCCGCACGTTCGACGAGGCGTTCGATCAAATAGATCGCTTCCGGCCGGCCGGCTCCTCGATAGACCGAGGTTGGCGCGGTGTTGGTGAAGACGGCGTTGGTGCTGATGTGGATGGTCTGTACGTCGTAGAGACTTGGAACGAACATGAGCGACCAGAATAGCGGCGCGGTCGCAGCACCCCACCAATACGCACCCAGCGCTTGATACGCGGTCGAGCGGATGGCGAGGAACTTGCCGTTGTCGTCAAGCGCAAGCTCGCCATGGACTATCTGGTCGCGCGCATGATTGTCGCAGAGCAGGCTTTCGCCACGCGTCGCCGTCCATTTAACTGGCCGGCCGCAGCGCTTCGACGCCCACAACACCAGAACGTCGTCGGGATAGATGTTCGCCTTCATGCCGAAGCCGCCGCCGACATCGGGCGAAATCACCCTGATTTTCGACTGCGGCACGCCAAACACATCGGCCGCCAGCGTTGCGCGCACGCTGTGCGGATCCTGCGATGTGGTATAGAGCGTAAATCTTCCATCAGCGGCGTCGTACATGCCGATAGCGCAGCGCGGCTCGATCGGATTCGCGGTGATGCGATTGTTGACAAGTCGGACCGCTACCACGTGCTTGGCCGCAGCGAAGACGGCATCCGTCGCCGCTTTGTCGCCGAACGCGATCGTCACGCCGATATTGCCGTTTGGACAATCCGGCCAGATCTTCGGCGCCTGCGGCTGCGTCGCCGACTTAAGGTCGACGACCGCGGGCAACGGCTCGTAATCCACGGCGACAAGCTCGGCCGCGTCGCGCGCCTGCGCTTCGGTCTCGGCGACGACGAAAGCAACACGGTCGCCGACGCAGCGGACCCGATCGGCGAGGAGGACTGGACGGGTGGTCGGATACCCTTTGGGTCCGCCCCAGGAATCCGGCATGAAGAACGGTGGAATGCCGCCGATCTTGTCTGTCAAAGCATCGGCGCCCGTGAGCACGACAACTACGCCCTGGCGCCGCCTTCGCCGCGGCGACGTCCACGCGCCTGATCGCCGCATGGGCATGCGGCGAAAGCACCGCTACGCCATAACATTGCCGGGGGAGCGAAAAGTCGCCGACATATTGGCCGGCGCCGGTTGCGAAGCGCTGATCTTCGACCCGGCGGACGGCCTGTCCGATGCCGAATTTCGTCATGACCCGTTCTCCCATCGGAGGACCAAGGCGTTCCCGAGCGCCGTCGGGACCGCAGATGGCTCAAGCACAAAAGGCGCCATCGACCATAAGAGCGGTGCCGCTGGTGTAGCTGCTGCGGTCGGAGGCGAGAAAACAAACGGCCTGCGCGATTTCTTCCGGCCTGGCATGACGGCCGAGTGGTATCTGCTCGTCGAACCATTGGCCGGCATCGCGTCCCATAAGCTCGCTCATCGTCTTCTCGGCGGTGCGCATGAAGGGATTGTCGACCGGTCCGGGATTGACGCTGTTGACGCGAATGCGGCGCGAGGCAACCTCTTTGGCGACGCAGCGCATCAGTCCCATCAGCGCGTGCTTGGCGGCCACGTATGAGCAGTTACCGGGCACGCCTTTAATTCCGACGATGCTCGAAGTGATGATGATGCTGCCGCCGTCGTTCATCTGCGGGATCGTGTATTTGCAGGCGAGGAAGCCGCCGCGAACATGCGTTGCCATGATGCGGTCGAACAGTTCTTCGGGATATTCGGTTATCGGCATCAACGGGCCGTCATTGCCGGCATTGCTGAAAAGCACGTCGATCTTGCCCCAGCGCGCCACGGTGTCGTCGACATATTTGCGCGTCTGCGCGGCGTCGGTGACGTTGGCGGCAACAAACGCCGCCCTATCGGTGCCAAGTTCGCGGACGGCGTGTGCCAGCTTGTCGGCATCGATATCGACAAGCATCACTTTCGCACCCTCGGCGAGCAGAGCGCGCGCGGAGGCAAGGCCGAGACTGCCGGCCCCACCGGTCACGATGCACGTTTTTCCTTCGACTAGCCCCAAAATGCCCTCCCCCTGTGCCTCAAGTCGGGCGGCTGGACGCCGCCTCGTTCTCCGGCACTTATCCCCGCAAGATCATAGGCGAGCTTTTACGATCTCGGAAGGCCGCTTCGAGCGCGATGCCCCCGACGCGGAGTTGAGCTTTGGCCGCAAATTGCCGTACGCTCGTACCTGCAAAGGGCGGTGCCTAGCCAAATCCCGCTCATTCGGACGCCGAAACACGCGGGAGAAAACGTCTATGCGGATCATCGACCTGTCGGTCGCGCTCAAGGCCGGTATTGTTTCCGATCCTCCGAGCATGCTGCCAAAAATCGAGTACCAGGACCATAAAGAAGGCGCCAGGGAGTTCGCGGCGATGTTTCCGGGGCTCAAACCGGAGCAGCTTCCAGGCGGCGAAGGGGCGGCGATGGAACGGATCACGTTGACCACCCACAACGGCACCCATCTCGATGCTCCGTGGCACTTCGCCAGCACCATGGACGGCGGCAAGCCAGCCATGAAGATCGACCAGGTACCCTTGGAATGGTTCTTCTCCTCCGGCGTCAGACTGGACTTCCGCAGCAAGCCCGACGGCTATGTGTGCAAGGCCGACGACGTCAAACGCGAACTTGACCGGATCGGCTACGCGCTCAAGCCTCTCGACATCGTCCTCGTCAACACCGCCGCCGGCACCAAATACGGCCAGCCGGACTTTCTCGATGCAGGCTGCGGCATGGGCCGCGAAGCCACGCTTTTTCTTCTCAAGCAGGGTGTGCGCGTGACCGGCATCGACGGCTGGAGCTGGGACGCGCCGTTTTCGTACACGCGCAAACGGTTCGCCGAGACCGGCGATGCAAGTATTATTTGGGAGGGCCACAAAGCGGGGCGCGAGATCGGCTATTGCCACATGGAAAAGCTCGCCAATCTCGAGCAGCTGCCGCCGTTCGGGTTCAAGGTGTGCTGCTTCCCGGTAAAGGTCGAGGCGGCTTCGGCAGGCTGGACCCGCTGCGTCGCGCTCCTTGAGGACTGACCGGCCGCACTGCGAAGAAATCCGCGCGCTGAGATTTGCCGACGGGAGACGTAGATGGACCGGTTCAGTTTTGGTGCTCGCGACAACAGCATCATCCAAATCGCCTACACGGTTCCCGACATCGAGGAGGGGATGCGTCATTATTCAGATCTTCTTCACGTCGGTCCGTGGTTTTTGGTCGGCCCATTCGTCCCGCCGAAAGGGATTTATCGTGGCGCGCCAACCGAGATGCGGGTCAGCCTCGGCATCGCGTTTATCGGCGAAGCCATGATCGAACTAATCGAACAGCACGACGAAAAGCCATCTGTTTTTCAGGAGACGCTGCGGGCGCGAGGCGCCCACGGATTTCACCATTGGGCGATCGGCGCCCGCGACTTCGAGAGCACCGTGGCGCAATACAGGTCGCGTGGCTATCCGGAGGCGTTCTCAGACTTCGCCCCGCTGGGATTCCGCATCGTCTATTTCGATACCTCGCGCGATCTGCCGGGCATGCTTGAGATCATGGAAATGAACGCCGCCGCCGAAGAGGGATTCTGCAGGATGTACGAGGCCGCCCGCGAATGGGACGGCAAAACGCACATCGTTCATCGCATCGAATCAAAGCAGCCGACATGAGCCCGATCCGGCCGGTTAGCGACGGCGAAGCTGGATCCGTCCGATGAGAATGCACATTTTGTCCGGCGGTCGCCTGCGCTTGCGCAAGACAATGTATGACGCGAACGCGGTCCGGGGCGAAACGTTCGACGTGCCGGTGTCCTGCGTACTTTTCCGCCACCAGCAAGGCAACGTGCTGTTCGATACCGGCTGCCATCCGGATGTGGCGGAAAATGCCGAAGCCCATTGGGGCAGTCTCGCCAAGGTCATGACGCCGATCATGCGTCCCGGGGACAACGTGATTACCGCGCTCGGCGAGGCCGGGCTTACATGCGACGACATCGATGTGGTGGTTTGTTCGCATCTGCATGCCGACCATTGCGGTTGCAACACATTCTTCAAGCGGGCGAGTTTCGTCATCCATGCGAAGGAAGTCGCGGCGGCGCGTGCCCCCGACGCCGCAGTTGCAGGCTATTTGGCGTCCGAATGGGAGCAGCCGGCGCCGATCGACATGATCGACGGCGAGCGCGATCTATTTGGCGACGGCCGCATTGTTCTGATCCCCCTGCCCGGCCACACACCAGGAACGACCGGCGCGCTCGCCGCGCTCGACAAGGCCGGAACCTTCCTCCTTGCCTCGGATACCGTCAGCCTGCGCTCCACACTCGATACCGGAATCATTCCGCGCAATACCTGGAACGCCGAAGCACTCGAAAAATCGCTGGCCGAGGTCCGACGCATCGAGGCGCGCGGAGCCACCGTGCTATGCGGCCACGACGACGCGCAATATGAAAGCCTGCGCAAGGGCGCCGACGCCTATGAATGACGCGCCTGAAATTCACGCCCGCCCCAAGATTATCGGCGCGCGAATCAGGCGCACCGAGGACTTGCGACTGTTGACCGGGCGCGGCGTCTATACCGACGACCGCCACCCGGCCGACATGCTGCATGTGGCCTTTCGCCGGAGCGATCAATCGCACGCGCGCATTGGCGCGATCGATTGCGCGGCCGCGCGTGCCGCGTCTGGCGTGATTGCCGTGTTCACGGCGGAGGACTTCGACGGCACGGTCAAGCCTATCGTCGCCACCTCGCGCATGGCGAATTACTACGCGACGCCAATCCTGCCACTAGCGCTCGGCAAGGTGCGTTATGTCGGCGAGCCGGTCGTGGGCATTGTCGCCGAAAGCCGCTATTCCGCCGAAGACGCGCTCGAACTGATCGCTATCGACTACGAGCCGTTACCGCCGGTCAGCGACGCGGAAGAGGCGGCGCGTCCCGGAGCGCCCCTGCTGCACGACGAAGCCGGCACCAATGTGCTGGTGAGCCGCGAGTTCAAGCGCGGAGAAGTCGATGAAGCCCTTTGCTCCGCGTCGGCACGGGTGCAAGGGCGTTTCCGCATGCGCCGCAAAACGGCGCTCGCGATGGAGCCGCGCGTCTGTCTCGCCGAATACGAAGCGAACGGCAAAGCGTTGACATTGTATTCAGCCACGCAAGTACCGGGCATTGTTCGAGACGCGCTGGCCGCAGCCCTGAGCATTCCGCGCGACCGAATTCGCGTGGTGGCGTCCGATGTAGGCGGCGGCTTTGGCGGCAAGGGCTCACTCTATCCCGAGGAGATATTTGTCTGCGCCGCCGCCATACGACTGGCGCGGCCCGTCAAATGGACCAGCGATCGCCTGGAAGACCTCGCCGCCACCAGTCAGGGCTTCGATGAAATCGTCGACGCGGAATTGGGGGTCGACAAGGACGGTTGCGTCGTCGCCCTGCGCGCCGACGTCATCGGCGATGTCGGCGCATATTCCATCTATCCATGGACGGCGGCGCTCGAGCCGGTGCAGGTTGTGAGCTTCCTGCCCGGACCCTATCGGGTCCCACACTATCGTGGCCGCGTGCAGGCCGTGGCGACCTCGAAGGCGCCGACGGGCCCCTATCGCGGCGTCGGCCGACCTATTTCGACTTTCGTCATGGAGCGGCTGATGGATATGGCCGCCGCGAAGCTCGGCATCGACCCCAGGGACATCCGGCGCCGCAATCTCGTACCGACCGCGGAACTGCCTTACAAAGTCGCCTCCGGCATCGTCTGGGACAAATCCGGCTTTCAGGAATGCCTGCACGCGGCCTGCGATGCGATCGACTACGAGACGCTGCGCGCCAAACAGAAGCAGTCACGTTTTGCCGGCCGCTACGTTGGCATCGGCATCGCTTGCTACGCCGAATTGACCGGGATCGGCTCGCGCATCTCCGTTGCACCAGGCATGCCAATCGCAACCGGCACCGAAACCGCCATCGTCCGCATCGATGAGGCCGGCGGCGTGACCGCGTTTTTCGGCGTCGCCTCGCACGGCCAAGGCCTGGAGACGACGCTGGGGCAGGTGGTCGCCGAACATCTGGGCGCCCGCTTCGACGACGTTCGGGTCGTGCAGGGCGACAGCGACGCGGTGCCCGGCGCTACCGGAACTTACGCGAGCCGCAGCATGGTTCTGGCCGGCGGCGCAGCCACTCTGGCAGCACAATCGGTGCGCAACAAATTGCTGAATGCCGCCTCGCATCTTCTCGAAGCATCCGCGGCCGACCTCGTCGCGGCAGACGGCAAAGTCACTGTGGCCGGCACGGACCGCTCGATAACCTTCGCCGACGTCGCTCGCGCGGTTTATGCCGATGCCGCCCAATTGCCGTTGGACGCGCGCGGCGAACTGGCCGCAACGGAGACATACGACCCCGTGTTCGGCACGACGACGTCGGCAACCCACATCGCAACCGTCGAGATCGACCTGGAGACATGCGTGGTTCGCATCGACCGTTTCGTCGTCGCCGAAGATTGCGGCAGAATAGTCAACCCGCTGATCGTCGACGGACAAGTGCATGGCGGCGTAGCGCAAGGCATTGGCGCCGCGCTCTACGAGGAAATCGTCTACGACGAACATGGCCAGATCAACACCGCAAGCCTGGTGGACTATCTTGTACCGTCGGCCTGCGAAATCCCCGCCATGAACGTCGTGCATCTGGAGAGCACCTCGCCGACCACCCTCGGCGGCTTTCGCGGCATGGGTGAAGGCGGAACAATCGGAGCGCCCGCCGCGATCGCGAATGCGCTGGCGGACGCGCTGTCACCGCTGGGCATCGAAATCAACGAACTTCCAGTGACGCCGGAGCGTTTGTTCCGCCTTGTCGAGGCGGCAAAACGTGCCGGCAAGAACATGAAAGAGAAACCATGGACTTAGATCTCAAAGGAAAGATTGCCCTGGTGACCGGAGCGGCCAGCGGCGTCGGCCGCGAGATCGCGCTCAGCCTCGCCGCCGAGGGCGCCGGCGTCGCCGTCAACTTCCGGAGTTCAGCAGAGGAAGCGGAAGCACTGGTCGCCGAGATCGCGGCAAGCGGCGGCAAGGCGAAAACTTACAAGGCGGACGTGGCGGATTTTGCCGGCGTCAAGGCCATGACCGATGCCGTCGTCAAGGATTTTGGCGGCCTCAATATCCTGATCAACAATGCCGGTCTGGCGATCCGGCAGCGGTTCATGGAAACCAAGCCCGAGGACTGGCATCGTCAGATCGACGCCTGCCTCTACGGCGCAATACATTGTTGTTACGCGGCCGCGCCGCATCTCGATGCAGCCGGGAACGGCCGCATCGTCAGCGTGATCGGCGATTCCTCGCGAGTCGGCGAGTCAGGGCTCGCGATCGTCGCCGCAGCGCGCGCCGGGGTGGTCGCGCTGATGAAATCGCTGGCGCGCGAGTTTGGCCGCTCCGGCACCACCGCAAACACCGTATCGCTCGGGCTGGTCGAAACGCCGCACGACAAGGAATGGGTCGACGCCAACCGCGAAAAGCTGGTCAAGCTTTATCCGCTACGGCGGCTCGGCCTGCCCGGCGACATCGCGCCGATGGTCACGCTGCTGGCTTCGCCGCATTCAGGCTGGATCACCGGACAAGTGATCAGCATCAGCGGCGGCTTCAGCATGGTTTGACGGAAACGCCGGTATGCTGCGCACCGACCTCATCGCCCCTATCTCGGAATTGCTGAAACGTCACGCCGCGGCGCGCGGAGAAAAATGCGCCTACCGCGACGCCCGCACGTCGGTGACATACGCCGCCCTGCTTGATCGGACCGCCAGCCTGGCCGGCCATCTCGCCGATCATGGCATCGCCACCGGCGACACCGTCGCGATTTACCTGCCTAACTCGGTGGAATGGGTGGAAAGCTGCCTCGCTATCGCCCGCACCGGCGCGATCAGCGTTCCTATCAGCTACGACTCGACCGAGAGCGAGATCGCATACCGGCTAGTTGACGCAAACTGCAAGGCAATCATCACGACGGCCGACCGCGGCGAATTGGTTGCGCGACTTCAAGCGGCCGCGCCGAATGTCGACACGCTGATCGTAACGGATCGTGGCGCCTGCGGAACGCCGGCGCTGCGCTATGCCGAGTTGATCGCGGCGCCGCCGAAATCGGCGCCGCGCGATCCGACTTCGCTTCATGACACGGCTTTTATTCTCTACACATCCGGCACGACCGGCCGGCCCAAGGGCGTGCGACTCACCGTCCATGGCATGCTGTGGGTGAACGCGGCCAGTTGGACGCCCATTGCCGGCCTGTCCGACCGCGACGTCGTGCTCTCGCCACTGCCACTGTTCCATTCCTATGCGCTGAACCTGTCGGTGCTGAGCATCCTCGCGACCGGCGCTTCCGAATACATCATGGAGAAGTTCTCCACCGGCGAAGCCTTGCGGCAGCTCAAGAGCGGGGAATTTACCTTCTTTCCCGGCGTGCCGACCATGTTCCACTATCTGCTGCAAGCAACGCGCGACGAAACGGAATTGAAGCTCGGCAAGCTGCGGCTTTGCATTTCGGCCGGCGCTATCATGCCGGCCACGCTCAACCGCGAATTCGAAGAGCATTTCGGCGTTCAACTGCTCGATGGCTATGGCATCACCGAAACCTCGACCATGGTGGCGATGAACTGGCCATCAGGCGGGCGCGTGCCTGGATCCTGCGGGATTCCGCTGCCCGGTCTCGCGGTACGCATCGTGGATTTGACCGGTGCCGATGTCGGTCCGAACCAGGAAGGTGAACTGATCGTTCGCGGCCCCAGCGTGATGCCCGGCTATCACAACAAGCCAGAGGAAACCCGCAGCGCCCTGCACGACGGGTGGTACCATACTGGGGACCTCGCCAAGAGCGATGAGAACGGCTTTCTGACCATCACCGGCAGGCTCAAGGAATTGATCATCCGCGGCGGCCAGAACATCGCCCCCGCAGAGATCGAGGAAGTGGTGAACACATTCGCGCCGGTGCTCGACTGCGCCGTCGTCGGAGTTGCACATCAGCATCTGGGCGAGGTGCCGGCGCTCTTCGTGGTGCCGCGCCCGGGCCATGTGTTCGAGAGCGCAGCGCTGCTCGCGCATTGCCGGACGCACCTGTCAGCTTACAAGGTGCCGCACACCGTGCAAATGATCGCCGAAATTCCGCGCACCGGATCGGGAAAAATCATCCGCTACAAGCTGCGCGAACTGATAAAAGCATGAAGATAGAGGCGACCGGAAACGACAACAAAATGCCAAGCGTCTCAGGCCGTAGCCTTGATGGGACCCGGCATCATATCCAGCACCGACAGGTTAGGCGGCGGCAAGGTCGAAGCCGCCTTTGCCGGTTGCATTTCTTTTTTGGTATCGATCCTGGGAGTCTGATGATTAGCACGATAGGTAGACTGTTGATTGGTCCGGTAATCGGTGGAGGAAACTTCGCCAGTAATGGTCGCGCCCTGTTCGATCGTCAGCGTACCAAAACTTACATTTCCGTTGACGCGGCCGCCTGCGCGCAGGACCAAGAGGCCCTTCACATCGAGCTTCTCGAGAACCTGCCCGTTAATTTCGGCATTGCCAGCGACGGCGATTCTTCCGCTGATCGTTCCCGTCTTGTTGATAATCAGATTGTCCACCTTGATATCGCCTTCAAGCACGCCGTCGACCACGATGGTTTCGGCCAGAACCACCGCGCCCTTGATGGTGACGCCTTCGCCCACGAAAAGCTTGTTGGCATCTGGAACACAGCGAACCGTCGCCGACATTATGCTACCCCTCTCATCGGCCGGTCTTGTGCGGCGCGACTCGATCTGATCGAAAATCTACGATCATTGCGCGGGCTTGGACGACCGGTTTGCGCGTCGTCGGCCGCTTATCCACAGATAACCACAGCCCGCATGGTCCAAAAAAGCATAAAACCGCTCGGACAGCCTTGTCCAGGAAGGAGGCGCCCGTGACCGCAATGACCCGGCGAAAGTCCAACCTTGCCAAGACGGTAGCCGGAAAATCGCCGGTCGGCGGCGGTCATTTCCTCGCTCCAAATGTCCGCATTCCGATTAGGCGCTCGGAGCTGCGAAAGCTTCCAGCCACGGATCGCGGTAAGCAGCACCGCCACGAGACCAAGTTCGACACGAGCGGATCATCCGGTTTCTTACGCCGCGCCGCAGCGTGAACGAGAGGCATTTTGCATGCAACAGGCTGGAAATTTCATTGGCGAAGCGTTCCGGCGGGGCGATTCCGGTTACGAGACTGCACGCCGCGCCAGCTGCCGCAACGCGCGCCTGCCGGATCGCTATCCCGACATCATCGTCCAGGCAACGGGTGAAAAAGACGTAGTCGCAGCCATCCGTTTGGCAAACGCCAACGGCTGGGCGGTAGGGGTACGTTCGGGAGGACATAGCTGGTCGTGCAACCACGTGCGTGGCGGCGGAATGCTGCTTGATGTGTCGCGTCTAAACGCGGTCACGATCAACTCTCAGGCGATGCGCGCGATGGTCGGCCCGGGCTGCCGCGGAAACGACGTGGATAAGCTCCTCGCCGCGCAAAAGCTCTTCTTTCCCGTTGGCCACTGCCGGGGCGTCGGGCTTGGCGGCTTCCTTCTGCAAGGCGGCTTTGGCTGGCACGGCCGAGCCCTCGGACCGGCCTGCGAGAATGTTTTAGCCATCGACTATGTCGGCGCCGACGGTGAACTGCGCCATGCCAGTCCAAGCGAAAACGCCGACATGTACTGGGCCGCCCGCGGTGCGGGCCCCGGCTTTTTCGGGGTGATTACCCGCTTTCATTTGAAATTACACCCGCGGCCGAAAGTGATCGGCAGCAAATTTGCCTTCTATACGGTCGATCACATCGAGGAACTCGTTCGCTGGGCGCTTCGGGTTGGACCCGACGTGCCGCCGTCGATCGAGCTGATGCTTTTCATGTCGCGCAGCGTCCCCTTCATTCGTGGTCCGGGCGTCATGATTGTCGCGCCAGTTTTCGCCGACAGCCTGTGGGCAGCCTGGAAGGATCTGTCGTTTATGAAATCGCGCCCTCGCGGCGCGAAACGCGTCACGCCCTTTATGCCGATGCGGCTGTCGAAGATGACCGAAGGCGTGATGCACCACTACCCCGACGATCACAACTACGCCGTCGATAATATGTGGACACACGCGCCGACCACAGATCTTGTCGCCGGCATCAAACGCATCGCCGAGACGCTGCCGCCGGCGCCATCCCACATGCTGTGGATGAACTGGGCGCCGAAAGCACCGCGAGCCGACATGGCCTATTCGGTGGAGGACAACATCTACGTCGCACTCTACGGGATCTGGAAGGACGCGGAGGGCGAAGCGGAAGCCTCGACATGGGCCGTGAACCGCATGAAGGAATTGGCGCCGATTTCCACCGGTATCCAGCTCGCCGACGAGAATCTTGGCGAGCGGCCTGCCCGCTTCCTGGCGGATTCCAATCTCGCCCGTCTCGAGCGCTTGCGCGCCGCGCACGATCCGTCCGGGCGCTTTCATGCCTACCTGAAGAACGACACCGGCAGCCCCTGATGCGAAGTAAACCCATCGCCGGCCGACACCTCGGCTGGAGCGAGGCCGATCTCGGATCGAAGCCTTACGCGCGCTTCTTGAATCCGCAGCTTGCCCCTCTGCCAGACCACATTCGCGATGCGCTCGACCGCGGTCCCGTGGCGGAACCGCTGCTGCCGCCAGTGCAGGCGGCCGCGCGGAGTTTGTTCGGAATCGTGCCAGCGCTGGAGGACGGCTTCGCGCTGGCGGCGGATGGCGCCATGCATGTCGCCGCGCGCACGGATATGCCCGGCGTGACGCCGGAGATGATCGACTGGTGGTTCGGCTGGCACAGCGACAGCCCGGAACGCTACAAGCTTTGGCACCCCGACGCGCACGTCCATGCCGCGTGGCGCGCACCGCCGCCGGCCGGCACGCGCGGCCGCGCCCGCTATGTCGGGCATATGTCGATTGTCGATGAATATATCGGCAGCAACCTGATCCGCGCAGCGATCCAGTTTGTGCAGCCGCGGGCCATGGGATTTACCGATGCAAGCCTCGACGATCCGGAACAAGCGACGATCGTTTGCGCCCGGACCGGGCTTGCCGATTTCCCCATCGACGTCGGGTATCTTGCGCATCATGTCCGCCGGACCGCATCCGGGAGCGAAATGCGCTCGCGGTTCTGGATTGGCGGCCCATACGCTGCTGGTCGCGGCAGCGCGGTCGGCATGGTGCTGGCGCGCGGAGCGCGGCTGGTGATGCGCCCGAGCGAAGCTGACGCACGCGCTCTATTGGTGCATTGCGCCGAGGAAATGCAGCATTTGGCGAGCTTCCTGCCGGCGCTTTTTGCGGACTTCCGGTCGCAGGACTGAGCGCGGCCTGTGACGAGGTCGCAGATGTTGCACAATAGCCCAATAATATTGTCTCATCGGCATTGCGGCTGCCGACGATGGAAAACCGTGCGAGATCGTCATGCGGTTCAAATGCGTTGCACGCTTGCGAATGACTGTCCTGTTGTTCGCCGCGGCAGCATTGTCAATTGCCTGCTCCGCTGCGGCACGCGCACAGACCCCCTTCTACGTGCCGACCGATCAAGAACTTGCCGGCCGCCCGGGTACGTTGATCCGATCCGAACCGATGCAAGGCGCACCCGACGGAGCCGCAGCCTATCGCGTCCTCTATCGCTCCGATTGGACTTCACGATGAACCGATCGCTGTATCCGGGGTGGTCGTCGTTCCGTTAGCAAAGGCGCCCGACGAAGGACGTCCTATCGTCGCGTGGGCGCATCCGACTACTGGTGTCGTCCCGCGCTGCGCTCCGTCCCGCGCGCTGTTTGTTTTCCAGCAGATGCAGGGGCTGCGGGAAATGGTGGAAAAAGGCTACGTCGTGGCCGCGACGGACTATCCGGGCCTCGGCACGAAGGGGCCGCACCCTTATTTGGTCGGCGTCAGTGAGGCCCGCGCCGTTCTCGATGCCGTGCGCACGGCGCGCGAGCTGCCCGGAGCTGGCGGTGGCCGCCGCTTCGCGGTCTGGGGACATTCGCAGGGCGGTCAGGCGTCGCTTTATACCGGAATTCTGGCGAAGAGCTATGCGCCGGACCTGGAACTCGTCGGGGTGGCCGCGGCGGCGCCGGCGACCGAGCTGGCCACGCTTATGACGGACGATCTCAACAGCAACGGCGGGCGAAATCTGACCGCCATGACCCTATGGTCGTGGGCTCGAGTCTTCGGCGCGCCGATGGATCGCGTACTCCAACCGGCTGCCATACCCGTAGTGGATCTGCTGGCCGAGGAATGTATTGAATCAATTTTCGATTTTGCCCTTCGCCAGAGAACCGCCCGATCGCTGGTGAAAACCTTCCTGTCGGTGCCGAATCCGGTCGACCTGGAGCCATGGCGATCGCTGGCCGCCGGCAACACGCCGGGAGTGTTGCCCAGCGAAATTCCGGTCTTTCTGTCACAAGGGACCGACGACAACCTCGTTCGCAGTGATGTGACCAGGGACTATATGGGCCAGCTCTGCCGGGCGGGGAGCTAGTGTGAGCATGGTCATGTTGCCGGGGGTCAATCACGGCTTTATTGGCCGCGACAGCGCGGGCGCGGCGGTCAAATGGATGGCCGATCGGTTCGCCGGAAAGCGTCCGCCCAACAATTGTCCGTAAATCCAATGGAATATCTGGCGCCGAACCGTGGAAATTTCAAAACGACGCACTACGTTCAGCGGGTCCGCCTTCTGGGCCAAGGCTTAGCGCATTCATGACCGAAGAACGCGTAAACCGTAAGCTCGCGGCAATCCTCGCGGCCGACGTGGTCGGATATTCACGCCTGATGGGGGCCGACGAGACGGGTACGCTGGCCGCGCTCAAACATCACCGGCAAGTAATCTTCGATCCCGCCGTTGCCGCCCATAACGGCCGCATCGTAAAGCTGATCGGCGACGGCACCATCGTCGAGTTCGGCAGCGTGGTCGATGCGGTGAATTGTGCCCTGTCGGTGCAGCGCTCCGACGGTGCGCTGCCCGACGAAGCCCTGCACCAACCGAGAATCGTTCTCCGCATCGGCATCAATCTGGGCGACGTCATCATCGAGGGCGACGATATTTACGGCGACGGCGTCAACATCGCCGCGCGTCTGGAACCGCTCGCCGAGCCCGGCGGGGTCTGCGTCTCCTCCATCGTCAATGAGAGCGTCGGCAACCGGATCGACGTTCGATTCAGCGACAGCGGCGAAATCACCGTCAAGAACATCGATCGGCCGATCAGGATCTGGAAGTGGCATCCCAGCGCGACGCCTGACCTCGCCAAATCCAACGGCGGAAAACCGGCGTCCAATGCGGCGACAGCGTCGATTGCAATTCTGCCCTTCAACAACATGTCAGGCGATCCGGAACAGGAATATTTTTCCGACGGCATCACCGAAGACATCATCACCGACCTGTCGAAGATTGCAGGTCTGACGGTGATCGCGCGCAACTCGAGCTTCGCCTACAAAGGTCGTTCGGTCGATATTCGCGAAGTCGGCAAGGAGCTTGGCGTTCGTTCGGTCCTCGAAGGCTCAATCCGCCGCGCCAGCAATCGTGTGCGGATCACCGCGCAGCTGATCGACGCGGCCAACGGCGCTCATTTGTGGGCCGACCGCTACGACCGCGACTTGACCGATATTTTCGAAGTGCAGGACGACGTCACGCGCCAAATCGTCGAGGCGCTGAAAGTGACACTCAGTCCGGCTGAAAAGCAGCGGCTTACAGATACGGAAACGCAGAGTGTTGCCGCATACGATTGCGTTCTTCGCGGCCGCGAATTCATGCTCGGCAAGGACAAGAACATCGAAACGTTTGGACAGGCGATCAAGTACTTCCACGAAGCGCTTGAGCACGATCCAAACTATTCGGTGGCTTATGCATGCCTCAGCTTTGGTTACATTTTCGACTACCAGAATCGTTGGACCGGCGATCCCGACAGCTCGCTGCCGCGTGCCGAAGAATACGCGCGCAAGGCGATTGAAACGGGGCCGAATGAGCCGCTTGCACATTGCGTCACCGCATTGTGCGCGTCATTCGGCAAGGACCTCGACCGGGCCGAGGCCGAAATCGACATCGCAATCTCGCTCAATCCCAATTTGGCCCTGGCCCACAATCTGCGTGGCAACATTCGCACCTATGCGGGGCACCCGCTCGAAGCGATTCCTGAGATCGAGCAGGGGATGCGCCTCGACCCGGCGATGACCCCGCAATCTCTGCATTTTCTTGGCATGGCCTACCTGCTCGCCGGGAAGTACGAAACCGCGGCCGCTCTCCTCAAGCAGCGGGTCGTCCTTGTCCCCAATACGGATTTTACGCGGGCCCTTCTCGCCTCCGCACTCGGTCATCTCGGCGAGGTCGACGAAGCCCGCCGGGTGTGGGACGAGCTCAAAAAGATCAATCCGAACTATTCGTTCGCCGAGCACACCGGCCGCCAGCCCTTCAGGCGCGAAGAGGATGTGCAACGGATCGCCGAGGGTCTGAACAAGGCCGGTCTGCTGAGCTGAAATCGAGTTTTTCCCGGCTACAATTTCCGTTTGGTTCAGCCTCAAGTCCTCACCTGCCGAAGCCAATTCGTTCGCCGCCCGGATTTTCACGGAGCCGGCTCGGCGCAAGCCAACTGCTCCTGGAACCAACGGGCGTAGCTTACGTTTGTACAACGGACAGCAATCGCCGCGGGCTATTTGTTAGCCGGCCCTGCGGAACAAACACGGAGAGGAACGAATGTTCAAACCTGTCGTTATCTTTGCCGCGATCGCATTCTTGCCGATCACGGCACAAGCCGCACCAAACGACGTCCCCAACGCCAGAATCGCGACCGCTATACCGCAAGGTGCGACGACGGTGACCGACTGGTACAAACAGGACGTCTATGATCCGAATGATAACAAGATTGGTGAGATCATGGACGTTCTGGTCGACCAGTCCGGGAAGATCACTGCGCTAATTGTTGGCGTTGGCGGCTTCCTCGGCGCGGGCGAAAAGGACGTGGCCGTGCCGTTCGAGGCGGTACGCCCGACTACAAAAGACAACAAAAAGATGTATCTGGTGATGAATGCGACCAAAGATAGCCTGAAGAGCGCACCCGGATTCAAATACGACAGCAGCACGACGAGCTGGGTTCCAGACAGACGTTGATAAACTCGACGACTTGATAGAAAAGCCCGGCTTCGTCCGGGCTTTTCTATCGGCCCCCGCAACATCGTCCAGAGATTGTTTGTATCAACCAATCGACAGGAGGCGCAATTCGCAAGGTGGGTGGATGAATCCAATCAAATCCAATCAGATAAAGAAGGCTGCCCTGATGAGGGCAGCCGTTTATTTTTGCCATCGACCGGACCCGTTGGCTACTCAGCCGCTTGTGCCCGCTGGTTGACCGCGGTGTCCGCGAGTTCCGTCAGAGCCGCATCAGTCGCTTTCTCTTCTTCGAGCGTCGCGTCGAGAAGCGTCGCGGCTTCGTCAAAACCAAGCTGCTCGGCCCAGCGCTTCAGCGTTCCATAACGGGCGATCTCGTAGTGTTCGACGGCCTGTGCAGCCGATACCAGTCCGGCGTCGAGAGCGGGCGTATGCTTGAACTCCTGCATGATTTCCGAGCCTTCCTCGATGATCCCCTCGATCGCTTCGCATTTTTTGCCGCGCGGACCCACTTCGATCACCTTGAAAACCTTTTCCAGCCTGGTGATTTGACCCTCGGTTTGTCTCAAGTGCTTTTCGAAGGCAGCCCGCAACTCATCCGAAACGGCCGCCTTCGCCATTTTCGGTAGCGCCTTCACGATTTTGTTCTCGGCATAGTAGATGTCCTTGAGTGTATCCTCAAAGAGATCGGCAAGCGTCTTTTCCTTTTTGGCCATATCAGCGCTCCTGTGAAATGATACCGGCTCAACTCGGCCTCCACCCCTTGGTTCCACCACCGCATACGGGAGTGAGGGTTGCCGTTAGCTGCGCATGGTTTTCTGGCCCAATGCCGGCTATAGGCTCATGTTCAGGAACGAACTAAAGGCCGTTCCTATCGGAGCTCGGAAGAAGCTTCTATATCGGCCGCAGCGGGAGCAACGCCCGTGCCGCCGCGGGGAGGATCGTCATGGGTAAGTCTGCAGCCGCCGTGCTGGCGGGCATCGCACTATCATTTTCTTTCGTCGCCGCCGAGGCCAAGGACAAGACTATCGGCGTTTCCTGGTCGAACTTCCAGGAGGAACGGTGGAAGACCGACGAAGCCGCGATCAAGGCCGCAATCGCTGCCGCCGGCGATAAATATATCTCCGCTGACGCGCAGTCGTCCGCTCAGAAGCAATTGGCCGACATCGAAAGCCTGATCTCGCAGGGCGCCAATGTACTGATCGTGCTGGCGCAGGACGCATCCGCGATCGCGCCAGCGGTGCAGAAGGCCGTAGACGAAGGCATTCCCGTGATCGGTTATGACCGCCTGATCGAGAATCCGAGCGCGTTTTATATTACGTTCGACAACAAGGAAGTCGGGCGGATGCAGGCGCGCGGTGTCTTCGCGGTCAAGCCTGAGGGCAATTATGCCTTCATCAAAGGATCATCCGCCGATCCGAACGCCTACTTCCTGTTCGCCGGCCAGATGGAGGTGCTCAAAGACGCCATCGACGCCGGCAAAATCAAAAATGTCGGCGAAGCTTTTACCGACGGCTGGCTCCCGGCCAACGCCGAAAAGAATATGGAGCAGATCCTTACCAAGAATAACAACAAGGTCGACGCGGTCGTCGCGGCGAATGACGGTACTGCCGGCGGCGCGATCGCTGCGCTGGAAGCGCAAGGGATGGCCGGCGCCGTGCCGGTTTCGGGGCAGGATGGCGATCACGCCGCACTCAATCGCATCGCGCTCGGCACGCAGACCGTTTCGGTGTGGAAGGATGCCCGCGCGCTCGGCAAGAAGGCCGCCGAGATCGCCGCGCAGCTCGCCGACGGGAAGAAGATGACCGACATTTCCGGCGCAGTGAAATTTACCGGCGGGCCCAAGAAGGTCGAGATGAACGCGTTGTTTCTGACTCCGGTCCCGATCACCAGGGACAACCTCAACATCGTCATCGACGCGGGCTGGATCAGGAAGGACGAGGTCTGCCAAGGCATAAAACCCGGCACGCTCAAACTCTGCGACTGACCGCGCACCGAGGGCCGAAAGCGCCGCGGTTTGACGATCACCGCGGCACGCAATTTACTCGTCTTATCCGGTAGCGGCATCGACCGCATCCGGCGGGAGGACGCGAATGACCGAAGCGCCGGCTCCGGCTCGGCAACATACCCGCCAAAGCGGTTTGCGTTCACTCGGCGCCCTTCTCAAAGCCACTGAACTCGATACGCGAATGCTGGGCATGGTCGGCGCGCTGCTGCTGATCTGGATTGCTTTCCATATTCTATCCGGCGGACTTTTCCTCACGCCGCGCAATTTATGGAATCTGTCGGTGCAATCGTCGTCCGTCGCCATCATGGCGACGGGCATGGTTCTTGTTATTGTCACTCGCAACATCGATCTGTCGATCGGTTCGATGCTCGGCTTTATCGGGATGGTGATGGGCGTCACCCAGACCGACCTGTTACCGAAGCTTATCGGCTTCGATCAACCGGCGACCTGGCTTCTCACGCTGGCAGCGGGACTCCTGCTTGGCGCGATCCTTGGCGGGCTGCAGGGATTTGTGATCGCTTATCTCGGCATACCTTCCTTCATCGTCACGCTCGGCGGCCTGCTGGTCTGGCGGGGCGCGGCATGGTGGGTAACGAGCGGTCAGACGGTCGCGCCGCTGGACACCACTTTCAGACTGATGGGAGGCGGTCCGGAAGGCTCGATCGGCGCGACCTGGAGTTGGATGGTCGGCCTCCTCGCGTGCATCGCGATCGTGGTGCGGCTGGCGCATGGTCGCGCCCGGCGCAAAAAATTCCACTTTCCGCTGCGGCCGATGGCGGCCGAAGTCCTTCTTGGCGGCGTCGCCTGCGCTCTGGTGCTGACCGCGGTCGCAATCTTCAACGCCTATCCTTGGCCGGCCGGCAGTGTGCGCCGCTACGCGGAAGTGAACCATATCGCAGCTTCCCGCCGGCGGGCTTTTTATCGCGCATGGCATCGCCGTTCCGGTCCTGATCGCGATCGGCGTCGGGGTGGCAATGACTTTCCTGGCGACGCGAACGCGCTTCGGCCGTTATGTCTACGCCATCGGCGGCAACCCGGAGGCCGCCGAACTCGCCGGCATCAATACGCGCTGGGTGATCATGAAGACATTTATGCTGATGGGGCTGCTTGCCGCCATCGGCGCCGCCATTTCCATCGCTCGGCTCAATGCGGCGACAAGCTCGGAAGGCACGCTTGCCGAATTGCTGGTGATCGCCGCTGCCGTCATCGGCGGGACGTCGCTGGCGGGCGGTGTCGGCACCGTCGCCGGAGCCATGCTCGGCGCCGTGCTCATGCAGTCGCTTCAGTCGGGCATGGTGCTGCTCGGCGTCGACACGCCGCTGCAAAATATCGTCGTCGGCGCCGTCCTCGTCGTCGCGGTCGGGCTCGACACCGTCTACCGCCGGCGGGTGCGGTAAATTGGCATCCCGCACCCCCCTCGTCGAGATGCGCGACATCTCGATCTCGTTCGGCGGCATTCACGCCGTCGATCGCGCCTCGATCAATCTCTACGACGGCGAGGTGGTGGCCGTGGTCGGTCACAACGGCGCCGGCAAATCGACGCTGATCAAAATACTTTCCGGCGCCTACCCGCGCGATTCTGGAACCATCGCCATTCGTGGTGAAGACGCTACGATCGCCAATCCGCGTGACGCCAAGAAATACGGCATCGAGACGATCTACCAGACGCTCGCGCTGGCCGACAATGTCGACACCGCCGCCAATCTGTTTCTCGGCCGCGAGCTTAGAACGAGCTGGGGCACGCTCGACGACATCGCCATGGAGGCCGAGGCACGCAAAGTCATGGGCCGCCTCAACCCGCATTTCCAGCAATTCAAAGATCCCGTTAAGGCGTTATCGGGCGGCCAGCGTCAGTCGGTGGCAATCGCGCGCGCCATCCTGTTCAACGCCAAAATTCTGATCATGGACGAACCGACCGCCGCACTCGGGCCGCAGGAGACGGCACAGGTCGGCAAACTCATCACGCAATTGAAGACCGAAGGAATCGGCATTTTCCTGATCAGCCATGACATTCATGGCGTCTTCGATCTGGCGGATCGGATTTGCGCGATGAAGAACGGGCGCGTTGTCGGCACCGCTCGTATTGCGGACGTCACCAAGGACGAAGTGCTCGGCATGATCATCCTCGGCAAGTGCCCGCCGCGCGCCAGCCCTGGGCCGGGCGCGATAGAATAATTCCGCGCTCAGACGAGTTTTCGATACTCCGGCTTGTAGACATGCTGCCGGATGAACGCCACCATGTCGGCCGGACGATCGACGCGAGCCAGGTTCGAATCGAAGACGAGCTTCGCCACGCGCGCGGCCGTCTGTATCTCAGTCTCAAGAATGTTCGATTGCAGGGGATATAAGAGGCCCTGCTTGAGCAACTCGGGCGACACTTGATCCGCCACCGCATGGGCGGCCTCGATGAACATCTCATCAGAGACGCGTTTGGCCTGGGTGGCGAAAATCGCCATCCCGACCGCCGGAAAGATGTAAAAGTTGTTGGCTTGGCCAGGCAAGAACGTCTGGCCGTTGTAATTGACCGGCGCGAACTGCACGCCCGCTGCGTAGATCGCCTTGCCCTTCGACCAGGTATACGCCTGCTCGGCCGTGCACTCGGCGTGCTCAGTCGGGTTCGAAAGTGCGAGAATCACCGGGCGTTTGTTGATCCGCGCCATGGTCTCGACGACCTTCTGCGTAAAGGCGCCCCCGATCGTGCTAACGCCGATAATGGTGGTGGGCTTGATGCTTTCGATGGCAGCGACGAAGTCCCTGGTCGGGGAGTGCTGGTGCGCATATGGCTTCTGGTAGTCGAGGAGATCTTTTCGGGTCGACTCCAGCAGGCCGTTGACGTCGAACATGTAGACTTGCGACTGCGCGTCTTTCAGCGCCATGCCCTCCGCGGCGAGCGCGGAACACAGCAAGTCGGCAAGCCCGATACCGGCCGATCCCGCACCAAGAAACAGATACTTCTCATCTTTGAGCTGCGTGCCCTTGAGCTTGGTCGCGTTAATCATGCCGGCAAGCGTGATGCCGGCCGTGCCCTGAACGTCGTCATTGTAGACGCAATACTTGTCGCGGTAGCGCTGGAGCAAGTGCACAGCGTCGCTGCCCGTCCAATCCTCGAAATGGATACAGCACTTCGGGAACACCTCCTGCACCGCCGCAACGAATTCGTCGACAAAGGAATACAGTTCCGCGGTCGGAGGGCGGGTCTTGCGCAGGCCAAGGTATAATGGATCGTTCAGGTATTGCTCGTTGTTGGTGCCCGCATCGAGAAACATCGGCAGCAGATATTGCGGCGGCACGCCCGCTGCGGCCGTATAGAGTTGCAGCTTGCCAATCGGGATGCCCATGCCGTTTGCACCAAGGTCTCCCAGGCCGAGGATACGGCCACCGTCAGTTACGCAAATGATCCGAACGTCCTTCTGCGGCCAGTTCTTCAGAACTTCCTTCACCTTGCCCCGGCGCGCGATCGAAAGGTACATGCCGGCCGGCTGGCGGAAGATGTGGCCAAACTTCAGGCAAGCCTCACCAATGGTCGGGTCGTACACGATCGGCAGAAAACGTGCCGGGTCCGACATGATGGTCCGGTAGAAGAGCGTTGCGTCGTGGTCGAGCAGATTGACGAGATAGATATAGCGATCGATATCGGTGTGCTTGTGGCCGAGTTGCATCATCACGCGACGCAGCTGCAGATCCTCCGCCTCCGTGACATCGGGTACGAGGCCGACCAGGCCAAGCGCCTGCTTTTCGGCTTCTGTAAAGGCGGTGGATTTGTTGAGCGATGGATTCCGAAGCAGCCCTACTCCGTGCTCCGCGGCGATCGTCGTGGACATTGTCACACCCCGTGGTTCATGAATAAAGTTTTGCGCTTCCACTACTTGTCGGTCGCGACGTACGGTTTGACCATCTTCGCCGGATCGACGACGCGGTCGAACTCGGCCTCCGTCACGAAACCGAGCCGAAGCGCCGCATCCTTTAGCGTAAGGTCGTTGTCCATCGCGTAGTGTGCAATCTTCGACGCCTTGTCGTATCCAATGACCGGCGAGAGGGCCGTCACCAGCATGAGGGAGCGGTCCACGTACTCCTTGATCTTCTTCAAATTCGGCTGTGTGCCTTCGATCAGGAACTTGCGAAAGTTCGTACATCCGTCCGTCATGATCGTGATCGAGTGCGCGATATTGAAGATGATCAGTGGCTTGTAGACGTTCATTTCGAGATAGCCGCTGGCGCCGCCGAAACCGACCGCCACGTCGTTCGCCATCACCTGTACGGCGATCATCGTCAGCGCCTCGGCCTGGGTCGGGTTCACCTTGCCCGGCATGATCGAGGAGCCCGGCTCGTTCTCCGGAATCTTTAATTCCGCAAATCCGGCGCGAGGTCCACATGACATCAAACGAATGTCGTTACCGATCTTGTAGAGCGACACCGCCAGCGTGCGAAGCGTACCGGACAGTTGGACCAGCGCGTCGTGCGCGCCCTGCACGGTAAATTTGTTGGGTGCAGTGACAAAGGGCAAGCCGGTGAGCCTGGCGATCTCCGCCGCCGCCGCCTCTGCAAAGCCAGGCGCCGAGTTGATGCCCGTTCCAACCGCCGTGCCGCCCAGTGCCAAGCGATACACACCTTGCAGGGCCGCCGCGATCCGTTCCAGATCGTCCGTCAACATGCCGGAATAGCCGGACCATTCCTGCCCTAACGTCAGGGGCGTAGCGTCCTGCATGTGCGTCCGCCCGATCTTGACGATGTCGCTCCAGGCTTGTGCTTTAGCGCTGATCGAGTCACGCAAGGCGGCAATTGCTGGCACTAGGCGCTGTTTCACGTTGACGGCTGCAGCGATATACATCGCCGATGGAAATGTATCGTTCGACGACTGCGCCATGTTGACGTGGTCGTTCGGGTGAACTGGCGTCTTGCTCCCGAGGGGAGTGCCTGCGAGTTGGCTACAACGGTTGGCGAGAACTTCATTGAAGTTCATATTGAACTGAGTTCCGCTGCCGGTCATCCAAACGTGCAACGGAAACATGTCGTGGTGCTGGCCAGCGAGGATTTCGTCGCACGCCTGAACGATCAATTTGTAACGCTGGTCGTCGAGCCGTTTGCCGGCGTGGTTTGCGGTGGCAGCGGCTTTCTTCAGGGTGGCGTAGGCGGTAATCATCTCGCGCGGAATTAAATCCGTGCCGATACTGAAATGCTCAAGCGAGCGCTGCGTTTGAGCACCCCACAGCTTGTCCGCAGGCACTTCAACAACACCGAGGCTGTCAGTCTCGGCTCTCGTAGCCGCCATGCGACATTCCCTCAACGCTTGAATTGATGAATAGTTGATTCAATCACTCGATATCGGGTCGCTGTTGTCGGGGGCAGGGCTCGCCAAGGTCTCCCTGAGACCGGGCTTTCGCAAACGAATCTCGAATCGACTTTAGTGATAGCGATTTTCCCGCTTGCAGGGAAGCTAAGCGGAGGCCAAGCATTGGAGAAGAAGCTGGCGCTCCCTAGGGGAATCGAACCCCTGTTTCAGCCTTGAGAGCGCGTTTAGTTCGTCCATCGCCGTCCAGGCGCGTCTAGACAATCCCATACCAATCAATAATTTAGGATACTCACGTTTTGTTCTGTCCAGGGCCGTTTTTCCATGGATATTGAAAGTCTGTTGAAAGTGAGCTGCTGCCCCTGAGGGCGGCAGAGACCCGAAACCATGGCGCGCAAGGTCAGAGACAAGGCGATCGATTCCCGCGAGGCCCGACGCAAGCTGGCGCCGCGGGACATGTGCCATTGGCGCTCGCTCGAGCGCGGGCTGCATCTGGGCTATCGCCGGATCAGGAACGGCGCGGGCACCTGGTGGGCGCGGCATTATCTCGGCGATCAGCGATACGAAACCGAAAGTCTCGGCATTGCCGACGACCTGAGCGACGCCGACGGCGTCGCCGTGCTCGACTACTGGCAGGCGCAGGAGAAGGCCCGCAATCGCATGGTGCAACGCGCCCATGCGGCCGCTGGGAAGACGGGGCCATGCACCGTCGCCGACGCGATGGACGCCTATTTGCGCTTCCTGGGCGGTGACGGGCGCGGCGCCTATACGATCCGCGACGCCCGTTACCGGGACCGGGCGTTTATCCGCCCGAAGCTCGGAAACACCGAGGTTGCTGCACTCACCGCCGATAAGCTACGGCAATGGCGCGACGATCTAGTGCAAACAGCCGCCCGCGCGCGGACCAAAAAGGGCAGCACTCAAAGGTACCGAAAGATCGCCAATGAAGACGGTCAACGGGCGCGTCGGTCCTCAGCAAACCGCATTTGGGCTCTCCTGCGCGCCGCGCTCAACCACGCTTTTCACGAGGGCAAAGTGTCTTCCGATCTGGAATGGCGGAAGGTGAAACCGTTCAAGAAAGTCGACGCGGCGCGCGTGCGCTATCTGACGATTGCGGAAGCCAAGCGCTTGATCAATGCCGCAGAACCGGATTTCCGGCGTCTGGTTCAGGCGGCATTGCAGACGGGCGCGCGCTATGGGGAATTGGCCCGGCTTACCGTCGCCGATTTCAACCCCGATGTCGGTACCATTTCGGTCCAGCAAAGCAAGTCCGGCAAGTCGCGCCATATCGTGCTGACCGATGAGGGCGCGCAATTCTTTCGTCGCCTTTGCGCCGGCCGGGCCGGCGACGAAATCCTGTTGCGCAAAGCGAATGGGGCGCCCTGGGATTTCGCCCATCAAATCCGACCGATGACTGAAACGGTGGCGCGCGCCAAGATCAAGCCACCTATTTCGTTTCACGGACTACGTCATACGTGGGCTAGTCATGCAGTCATGAATGGCATGCCTTTGATGGTCGTTGTCCGAAATCTCGGTCACGCCGATACGCGTATGGTCGAAAAGCATTATGGGCATCTCGCCCCGAGCTACGTGGCGGATGCAGTTCGAAAAAGTGCGCCCAAGTTCGGCTTCAAATTCGACCGGAAGATTGCGTCGCTTGGATAATCTTCAATGCTTATTGCCGGCCCCTGATCTCGTTGAATTTGGACAGCGCTCGTTCAAATTTGTTATTGAAGAGCCACATTGCATCTAGAATTTCGCGAAAAGTTGCGGATTTTTTGCTCTGTCGGCTTGCCCAAAAGTGAAGATGCTATTGTTTCGCGGATATCCCATGATCCTCGGGTCAGAACTTTTATAATTGATCAAGTCGCCTGACTTAAGCGCGGCCCTGGTCGGAGTCGGGATGATCTGAATGAGTTCAAAAAGCTTCATTTGATCGATCGGATCTGGCAGAGTTTTGACGATCACCGCCATTTGCGGGAAAAGATCTGCGTGCGCGCTCACGAGGGCGTCTCTCACAGCGGTCCTGTGATTGAACCGATGATCTAGATCATTTTCATAATTTGTAGCTATAGCCTTTTTTTGCTAGGTAGTTGCTTCACTCTTGCTTATCTACTTTTGCTAGTGCGTCTTCTATTGTCACAAAGAGGGCATCGATCGTTCTGGCGTCGGCTTTTCGCAGCAGAGTTTTGAGTCTAGCGAAGAACTGTTCGATGGAGTTGAAGTCGGGTCTGTAGGACGGCAGGTAGCGCAGCTGTGCACCGGCGGCCTCGATGGCTTCGCGGATGCCGACGCCTCGTGGCTCGCGAGATTGTCCATCTCGACTATATCGTCGTGCCGCAGGATCGGGACTAGCAACTGCTCCACATAGGCACGTAATCTCAGACCATCCATCTGTCCTTCGAACATGCAAGGTGCCGCGATCCCATCTACACGTAGCGCGGCAACGAATGTTGTCTTCTTCCAATGTCCCCACCTCACCGACGACACGAGGCTCTGACCACACGGACAGCGGCCATAGCGGCGCGCCTTGTCGGTCGTCTCACCTCTCTCGTCGATGAAGACCAGTCTTTCCGCCCTCAGATCAGGCTGGCTCGCGCGCCACTCATCTCTTGCCTTGGCAACATCCGGCCGATCCTGCTCGTCGGCTCTCTCCGACTTTTTTTGAGCGCTATTTTGAAACTTGAGCCTGTTCCAGAGGCATCCTCTGCTGACCTTCACGCGCACTCGGCCACAAGCCAAGTCTGCAATTCCTCCAGCGTGGCATCTGGTTTAGTCCACGCGGGCTCCAAGAGCTTCGTCTTAGCCGCAGCTTCGTCTTTCGTCCCGCCCGCCCGAGCCTCGCCGTCGTCTCACCACTCTCTCCCACCCAACACCTTACACTACATACACTACCACCTCACCACCCGCTCCAATACCTCTCATCACTCCTCACCATCCTTATCCTCCCATCACCTCACCATTTCCACATCAATCCACAACCCCCTTATCCCCTTTTTTTTCTAGATAGCCGATCCTTGCCTTTTCCATTTCGTCGCGAGCGCTCAGAGCAGGATCAAGGGCTCTCACCGAATTTTTGATCGCTTCCCATTTCTTTTGACCGCTTCGGTCTTCAGATGGACCTGTTTACAGACTTCCTTTGTACATATTCGAGCACGCATTTCCCGACGTTTTGTTTGCCATTTGTCTCGGCAAAGAAGAGCCCCAGGCTGATACGGCCGGCGAGGATACGCCGACCGCAGCTTTGCTGCGCCAACGCGCGGCTAAAACCGTTGATGCACTCATCGCTGAGCTTCGCCGCCCGATCGTACAGCCCGAGTGGCTATCACTGCAAGAAACAGCAATCTACTGCGGGTATAGCGAGCAACAATTTTCCGATTTCGTTAGGCGCGGTGTCGCGCCGAAGAGCGTCCTCTTCAGTCGCAACGCGCGGCGCTGCAAGCGTAGTGACGTTGACGCTTGGTGCGCCCCGGGGGCGGCCCGAGTGCCTATTCTTCAACGGGCGATCCCGGCGCTGTGCGCCGATGACCCAAAAACCAGGCTTGATTGACCAAACTTTGGTCCACGACGACATTCTGTTCGCCATGCAGAGGGATCGATGCCGCTACATCAGCGAAATGTGAGACATCGTCCCGTGACATTCGGAAAGACGGTGATGGTGATGACGAAGTCGCCTTGGCCGATACTCTTCCCTGAGACTGCTCGCCTCCATACCTGCCGACATCGCTACCGACACCGGTGGAAACAATCGTTGCGAACGGGTCGACAAAAGCTGAGCCGCTGGCGCACGCCCATGCGGTCATGAGTGAGGCCAAGGGACCTCAAATAAAACCAGGTCGCGGCGGCGATCGCCAACTCAAGAAGCAAAAACTGCCCGCAGAAATCTCGAAAGGCGGCCGAACGCTTTCGCATGAGCGCATGCGGATTGTCCTCGACAGCCTCACGAAATATCCCATCCTATCCTACGCAGCTACTTAGGCGGGCATTCGTACAAATTCCAAAGGCCGCTTTCACCATCTCACCCACGCACTCGACAGCCGCGAGATGTGTTGCGCGCCGCCGATATCTTCCTTGAAAACGGTGTTTTCATTGAGACTGGCCGCACAAGCACGCAATACAACAGACATTCTTCCTTTATGTTTACGAACCTGGCGGCAACAGGGTCGAGGCGGCGAGCGTCGGTGCTCGCCTTATCTTGACGCCGGATTGGCAGCCGATCGTCTGGACGAAGGCGGAGCGGGCTAAAGGGCAAGCTTGGGGATTTAAAACAATTGAATCGTTTCACACGCACGGTACACCACCCGTAGACGGCGGTTGATCCGCAGCACTTCCTCGCACGAGGTCTGCCGACGTCATCCCAAAGATCGAGTAAAGCAAACCAGTCGGGGCATTTTTGCTATTGGGTATTCTGTGAGGCGTGAGGCCGGACATCGTTCTGGGGAACCACCCTCTCTAATCGCATTGACAATTCGACGTCGTCGGCAAAGGGGACCGATAGATAGCCGTGCGCTGTGGAGCGGACGCGGGCAAGATACTCCGGGCTCGCGTCCGCGTTGTCGGCAACAATAAGAGCACCGGCACGCAAGCGCCCCTCAAGCAAGGAGAGTACGGACGGATAGAGATTCTTCGCTCCGTCGAGGAGAACAAAATCGATCGAGACAGGCAGATCTCGGGCAAACGTCTGTAGCGCATCGCCTTCGCGAACTTCCACCAAATCGGACAAGCCGCCGGCAGCAAGATTTTCTCGTGCCCGCAATATCTTCGATGGCTCGAATTCGCTGCCCACGAGACGCCCGCCGCCATTGTCTCTAAGAGCAGCCGCGAGATGAAGCGTTGAAATTCCGAAAGATGTCCCGAACTCGACAATTGTCCGTGCTCGGATTGACCGCGCCAGCAGGTAGAGAAGCTTGCCAGTTGTGCGCGAAACGGGGAGAGGTTGATCCTTCAGACGCCCGTAGAATTGAAGGTAGTCAGCACGATCGGCGGCTCGTTGCTCCGGGGATAGGCGTTTAGTTTCGTGACGGCGTGCGGCCTCTAATGCGTCCGATTCCGCGAAAAGCCGATCGAGGAGGATCGCCAGCGTTGGCTCTGTCAAAGTTGTCATTGGGTTTCTCCATGAATTTTCCGGACGTTTTGGAATTTTTGAGCGCGCGATCGGTATGCTGTCCGCCCGTCGTGTCGACCGAGCCACGAACCGCACGAGCGCGCAAACAGCAGAATTGGCGACGGAGGACGGAAAAGAAGTCGAGCGCGCAGGCTGGGAAAACCTGTGCAACGCGCTATGCCATCTGACAAGAGTCTGAAAGGAAACGCCACGTCACCTCCTGCGCGCATCGGTGCGACGCCGATGATCACGCATCGGTATCGAACTTGCGCGTTGAGTGACGTTAACGCTTACGGCCGCCCATCCGGGAGCAGGACGAGTTCATATCGTGTGATCTCCACTTCGGCGCAAGCGAGACTGCCGGGCGGAAGGATCGGCATGGGCGAGCGTGCGCTCTTCGTCACGGCCCATTAAACGGCTGTAGCCGGCGACGTCCGCCGCCAGCACAGCTGCCGACCGTCGTTCCGCGCGCACTCTGGTCAAAAAGGCCCCCGAATTTCGAGGTTTAGCTCCGATATCAAAGCATGGCGAGCAGCACCCTGGCTATCCGTCTCTTACCCGAGCAATGTCAGCTCGTTACTCCGCCAACACCGCGCTAACCACGCGCGCCATTCTGTAGCCCACCGCGTCCGGTTGAATCTTGCCCTATGCGAGCTATCGTCATACTGTTCGGGTTATCGTCAAGAGTTCGGGCTTCTGCGACATCGGCCCGATGCCGGCCTGCTTCTCCGAGCAAGGTGGATCGCGCAGACGAGGCGGCTTTTTAATGCCGCAAACAAACGGAGAAATCCAAAATGACTGTCGAGAAATTCGCACTAGAAAAACTCGGGCGCGAAGAATGGGGCGTTCGGCTTGAAAAGCTCGCCGAGGAAAATCCTTTGGTATTGCACACCGACGCCGGCCGCACCTTTTCAACGGTGCGCCGGATGAAAGCAGAAAAAAAGATGGGCATTCCTATAAGCCTGCGCTCTGGTTTCGCTATCTCCACAAAAAACGGAAAGGCGGCGAACGCGATGAGTGAAGACGAGTGGGAGGAGTTCTACAATGCTCTGTCCGGACATCTCAGGCGTGATTATCCAGACTTGTACGAGCGCCTGTTTTCGCCCAATTCCTGAACTCACCTCTGTAATACCTGCGAATAACTACTCGATGGAGGTTAGATCTGATCCCTTTGAATTGGCCAAATCACACTTCTTCGATACGAGCAGTTGGGGTGAATTTTGCGACGTCACCCTAACATTGAAGCAAGCCTGGCAGCCCGACCGCGGTGGTTGGGTAAAGATCGACGACTATCGGTGCAGACAAGCTTTTCGGCACTTCATGAACCTCCTCAATAGAGCCGTATATGGAGCTGCGTTTCGTCGCTACGGCAAACGTCTTCGTGTATTACCGGTACTTGAAAAAGGCGAGATGCGGCCACGCGCGTTACGTCCATGGGAGCGTGGCGCGTCCGGTCGATGGCACATTCATTGTGCCGTTGAATTGCCCTCGCATTTCGACGCTGTTGCTCTCGAGAACCTAATCCGCAACTGTTGGGCGAAGGTCGAGTGGGGTTACGGCAGAATTCTTGTCCGCGATGGTGCGAACGCGGGTTGGATCAACTACATGTTGAAAGACCGTCAGAAGTCAGCGTTCGACGGTTATCTTGACTGCATAATTATAGAGTCTTTGCACAATCCAATTGCTGACGCGTAGACGTTCGTTGGAATAGGACTCTTGGTAGACAAGGCTTGAGCAAGGGCGATTGGTTGGCGATCGCCTTGTTTCCCTTTTATTGTTCAAATCGCCGTCTGGAATCGGCGCGTGCCTCGCGCGCGCGCGTGAGGTTAGGAAGATTGGTTAAGAAGGGCCCTTTTCCCGAGCGCGCACAGCAGCGCGGGCATGGCGGCAGATCGGGGGCCCGGGGGGCCATCGGCTTCGACCCGGTAGCTCCGCAGCGCGGGCGGCATCGAGCCCAGAAAGCGTTACGACCGGCTGGCGCCGGCAAAACACAAAAAAGAAAATCGCCGTCTGGAATCGGCGCGTGCCTCGCGCGCGCGCGTGAGGTTAGGAAGATTGGTTAAGAAGGGCCCTTTTCCCGAGCGCGCACAGCAGCGCGGGCATGGCGGCAGATCGGGGGCCCGGGGGGCCATCGGCTTCGACCCGGTAGCTCCGCAGCGCGGGCGGCATCGAGCCCAGAAAGCGTTACGACCGGCTGGCGCCGGCAAAACACAAAAAAGAAAATCGCCGTCTGGAATCGGCGCGTGCCTCGCGCGCGCGCGTGAGGTTAGGAAGATTGGTTAAGAAGGGCCCTTTTCCCGAGCGCGCACAGCAGCGCGGGCATGGCGGCAGATCGGGGGCCCGGGGGGCCATCGGCTTCGACCCGGTAGCTCCGCAGCGCGGGCGGCATCGAGCCCAGAAAGCGTTACGACCGGCTGGCGCCGGCAAAACACAAAAAAGAAAATCGCCGTCTGGAATCGGCGCGTGCCTCGCGCGCGCGCGTGAGGTTAG
>CAVZSB010000036.1:0-16869 GCA_963777635.1 uncultured Alphaproteobacteria bacterium | reverse complement strand
GCACCTCGTCCCAACGCACCCACGGTGAGGTGGTCACTGTTTCGTTGACAATTGTCACATAATATGCGACGCTGCGTGTATGATTCACGTCTGGCGTTTGAGCGAGGCAACTGCCGGCAATCTCGGCCTCGCCTGCACTGAAAACGGCCTGCTGCTTGGCCAAACGCCGCTGATCGAGCGGCGCGACGGACGCTTTGTCGCTCGCGAGCGGGCTGAGATCGAGCGCTTGTTAAAGCGCGGCTAAGGGATAGAGATCGCCGCGTCTCGGCTCATGCAAGGTCTTGCAACCGTTGCCTCCGCCTTGAACGCGAACGATCTGTGCCTGGCGCGGATTGCGGCCGTCCATTTGAAGATTCCGGATTTGCCGGACGCCGCCGCGCGTGATGCCATCGAGGCAGAGGATGTTCTCATCAAGTCGACCGATTGGAATCCGGATTTGCATCCACGCGCCGGCGCGCCGCCGAATCCCGGTTGGTTTGCACCAACAAGCGGCAGCGACAGTGATGCACCGCCGACCCGAACCGCACAAAATGACGAAACCACACATCGCATTGATGTCACGCCGAGAGCAGATGACGGGCGCGCCAAGCTCCCGCCCGGCGAACGCATCGATGAATTGGGCGATTTTTTGGAGTGGCTCGCTAACGCAAATCCCGAAGACGAGAAGGCTATAAGAGCCGAGATCAAACGCTATTACTACGATGTCGGCGACACGGTCGGCGGTGACGCGCTGAATGCCGCGTTGAGCGACGTGCTTGAGCCCGGCATCACTTCTCAAGCCCGGCAGGAAATTCTCAACGGCATTGCGCCCTACGCAAATACGGACCCCGCGGAAATAGCTCGAGCACGCAATCTAACCGTCGGCGCGGTGCTGCTCTTTTCCGGAAGCACACCGCAGGCTGCGATCGTTGAAGTACCATCGGAGGCTTGGAAACTCGGCTGGGCGGCACGAGGCATTTATTTCGACGCGCTGCTCCGTGACGGTTCGCTGCCCGCAGGTTTCCGAACTATTGATAATTTCACGGACGGAATTGCAACCAGCATCAAATCCATCGACCTCAACGCCCCCACGTATCAAAATGCCCTCCGCCTCACGTACCGACTCAACCAATACATTGAGAACTTGGCAGATTATGAGGGTGGCATTTTGCTCAATACAGAAGTCAAGTTGGAAAGTATTACCGGACGAACTGTAAATTTGGTGATCCCCAAGGGCAGCATGACAGCAATTCAACGTGAGGCCATTGAGGCGGCACGAATAAGAGCCATGGCGACGAACGGCTACCCGGTCGAAATTGTCATAACTCCATTTTAGGTCAACAGTATGTTGTTTCATTCCTATCTAAGACGTGGTGCGGTTTATGTGCCAACGGTGGTCAAGCTCAAGACTGGTGCTTACATGGATATTGAGCCCGTCGCCGTCGTAGCTGTTGCGAATACCGGTGCCTTGCATCGCGCTTTTTTGGATACGATTGCTCGGCAAAATGCCGTTGTGCCTCATCCGCCGAAGGATGAATGGCCGCCGCCGGTGTTGCTGAAATACGCGGGCGTGAAGACTTGGTCGGCATTTGCGCGCGGAGCCTCAGCCTGGAGCATCAACGAAAAGGACGGCACCTACCAGATCGTCGGCTATCGTACACATACTAAGGGATATTGGGTGGAGGATCGTGATCACAAAATTGAAATTCCGCGGAAGTCGAAAATCGACGATGTGATCGGGCGGATGATAGCGATCTTGCAAGATGCCGCGCGCTCTGAGTCGAAAAAAGTCTGATGGTTTGACGGGTCGTTGCTGGGGATCGCCCGGCCGGAGCCTGCCATGGAAATAGATGCATCCATCATACAGCTGGGAGAAAAACTCGACGCGTGGTGGGGCGACTTTTGCCCGATGCTCGATTCCGAGGACCGTGCCGCGCAGGGCAAGGCGCTGCTCTCCGGTATCGCGATAGCGAAAGAGCTCGATCGGCTCAAGGCCGATGGATTGGCCGCGATCCAGGCGCTGCTCGATGAGCGGAATGCGCTTTCTGATGACGAGCGCGCCACTTCGCTAATCCGCGGCTTTGCATTCGGCGCTAGACTTGCAGATACTCTCCACGACAAATTGTTGGACACCGACGGTGAGTCCAAGGTTTGGCGCTTGCTGGATCGAATTGTCTTGGCTTTGGATAAGATCGGCTCCGGCCGCGCGGCGCTGGAGGCGCTCTTCGACAACCCTGATGCCGGCATACGCGCCTCCTCGGGAGCCTATCTGATTGACCTTATGCCCAAGCGTGTCGTCCCGATGCTTCGCCAAATCGATGAAAAGAGCGATGGTAGCAGCCCCAGTTTCGGGGCGCATTGGGCTCTGCTTGCCTGGGAGCGCGTGGGAAAGTCACGGTTCAATTACTTGACCAAGTCGGCGACCAAGCGCGGCCCGGATTGAGTGGAAGAAAAATCCGCTCGTCATTGACGAGGAGCCAACGGGTCCGGCCCGAAGTGGCCGGCCCCGCGAAGCAATCCAGACTTCACCGTCAAACTGGATTGCTTCGCTTCGCTCGCAATGACGAGAAGCCCTTAATTCCACTCGCGCACGTCGACGAAATGGCCGGCGATCGCTGCCGCCGCGGCCATGGCGGGCGAGACCAGATGGGTGCGGCCCTTGTAGCCCTGCCGCCCTTCGAAATTGCGGTTTGAGGTCGAGGCGCAGCGCTGGCCGGGCGACAGCTTGTCCGGATTCATCGCCAGGCACATCGAGCAACCGGGTTCGCGCCATTCGAAGCCGGCATCGAGGAAAATCCGGTCGAGACCTTCTGCTTCGGCCTGCTCTTTGACGAGGCCGGAGCCCGGCACAATCATCGCGCTGACGCTGGCATGCACCTTCTTGCCGTCGACGACGCGCGCGGCGGCGCGCAAATCCTCGATCCGTCCGTTGGTGCACGAGCCGATGAAGACGCGGTCAAGCGCAATGTCGGCGATCTTCTCGCCGCCCTGCAATCCCATATAGGCCAGCGAACGCTCGGCGGCCTCGCGCTTGTTCGCGTTGGTGATCTCTTCGAGGCGAGGCACGTGGCCGGTTACGGAAACAACCTGCTCGGGGCTCGTGCCCCAGGTCACCAGCGGCGGCAGCTTCGCCGCATCGAGTTTGATCTCGCGGTCGAAATGCGCGCCGTCTTCGGATCGCAGCGTTTCCCAATACCGCATGGCGTCGTCCCACGCCTTGCCCCGCGGCGATTTCGGGCGATCCTTCACATACGCGTAGGCTTTCTCGTCCGGCGCGATGAAGCCCGCTTTGGCGCCGGCTTCGACCGACATGTTGCAGACCGTCATGCGGCCTTCCATCGACAGCGATCGGATGGCTTCGCCGGCATATTCGAGCGCGTAGCCGGTGCCGCCGGCGGTGCCGATCTCGCCGATGATGGCGAGGATGATGTCCTTGGCGGTGACGCCGTGCGGCAGTTCGCCGTCGATTACCGCGCGCATGTTCTTCGATTTCTTCTGGATCAGTGTCTGCGTCGCCAGCACATGCTCTACCTCGGAGGTGCCGATGCCATAGGCGAGCGCGCCGAACGCGCCATGCGTTCCGGTATGGCTGTCGCCGCAGACGAGCGTGACGCCGGGCAGCGTAAAGCCCTGCTCGGGCCCGATGATGTGGACGATGCCCTGCCGCTTGTCGAACTCGTTGAAATATTCCAGCCCGAACAGCTTGGCGTTCTCGGCGAGATAGGCGATCTGCTGCTCGCTCTCGGGATCGGGATTCTTCTGGTGGCGGTCGGTGGTCGGCACATTGTGATCGACCACGCAGAGCGTCTTTTCCGGCGCGCGCACCTTGCGGCCGGAGAGCCGCAAACCCTCGAATGCCTGCGGGCTCGTCACTTCATGGACCAGATGCCGGTCGATATAGATCAGCGCCGTGCCGTCCGGCTCTTCATGGACGAGGTGGTCGTCCCAGATCTTGTCGTAAAGGGTGCGGGGCTTGGCCATGGTTACGAAACTCCACCAACTTTGCGGAGTATATAATCAACGAAAATCAGTTCGGAATTACTTCGCCGCTTTTCCTCCGGCCGCACCGGCTTCGCCCTGCGTGCCGTGATCCTGCCGCTCGATAATGCGGGCCGACTTGCCGCGGCGGCCGCGGAGATAATAGAGCTTGGCGCGACGCACCTGGCCGCGACGCACGACCTTGATCGAGTCGATCATCGGCGAATAAAGCGGGAAAACGCGTTCGACGCCTTCGCCGTAGGAAATCTTGCGCACGGTGAAATTCTCGTTCAGCCCGGCGCCGGCGCGGCCGATGCAGACGCCCTCATACGCCTGGACGCGGCTGCGCTCGCCTTCGACGATCTTGACGTTGACGATGACCGTGTCGCCCGGCTGGAACTCGGGGATCTGCTTATTGGCGGTGAGTTTTGCCACCTGTTCGTTTTCGAGCTGTTTGAGCAGGTTCATGGCGAATTTCTCCAGCGGCTGCGCACATCGGGCGCAATCTTGTTCAAGGCTAATCGGGTTGGCGCAGCTTCTACGCTACCGGGCGGCCTTTGTCACGCTCCGGTCACTCGTTTTCCTTTCGGGCCGCCCGGCCATGACGGGCCCACAGATCAGGCCGGCGCTCGCGGGTCAGCCGTTCGGCCTCGGATTGCCGCCAGGCGGCGATCTTGCGGTGGTCGCCGGACAGCAGAACCTCCGGGATTGGCCGCCCCTCCCATAGCTGCGGGCGGGTATATTGGGGGTATTCGAGCAATCCGTCGGTAAAGCTTTCCTCGGCATGCGATGCGGCGGCACCGATGACGCCGGGCAGGAGGCGCACGCAGGCGTCGATCAGCACCATGGCCGCAAGCTCGCCGCCGGAAAGCACATAGTCGCCGATCGACACTTCTTCCAAGGCGCGGCCGGCGATGAGGCGTTCGTCGATGCCCTCGAAGCGGCCGCAGACCAGAACGACGCCTTCGCCGCCGGCCAGTGCCTCGACCCGCCGCTGGCTCAGCGGCGTCCCGCGCGGCGAAAGCAGCAGTCTTGGACGTTGACCTGGTCGTTGATCGGTTGCCGTGGCGTCGATGGCGCGCGCGAGCACGTCGGCCTTCATCACCATGCCGGGACCGCCGCCGGCCGGCGTGTCGTCGACGCTGCGGTGCTTGTCGGTTGCGAAGGCGCGAATATCGCTCACGTCGAGCGACCACGCGCCGGCTGCGAGAGCCTTGCCGGCAAGGCTCGCGCCGAGCGGACCCGGAAAGACATCGGGAAAGATGGTAAGGACGCTCGCCTGCCACATGGTCAGCCCGCGCCCGCCCGCAACTCGCCGCGGACGCGGGCGATGATCCTGCCAAGTTTGTTCAAGCCGGTGCCGTCGCGGCCGACGCCCCAATAGATGTCGGTCGGCGCCGCTTCGATCAGTTCCTCGTCGCCGGTGGCGAACAGCATGGCCTTGAGCTCGGGATGCAGCTCGAATTTGCGCCGCACCGCGCGATACATCACCTCGTCCTTGACGGCGTCCCAGTCGGGCCGGATGGCGGCTTTGTTTTTGTCCGCGAGATTTTTGGCGATCATCGGCTTCTCGGCCTTGCGGATCGACTTGCGCAATTCAGGGTCGGCGAATTTTTGCGCCTGATAGTAATTCTCGACGGTCGGCCACCACGCATCGTCGAGATCGACGCCGAAGGGCGCGAAGTTCGAGAACTCGCGGTGGGTGTCGGATTTGGAAAAAAAATGGATAGCCATCGCTTCCACTCGTGACTTCCGCTGCGGTCGGCGTCAGCCGGTTTTGAACAGCCCGTGCCGCGGATCGATCACGATCTTTCCGGCGGCGATATCGACCGCCGGAACGTGCGTGGTATCGAACGGCACCAATTCCGTATTGCCGCCGGCCTCCGGGCGTATCTCGATCAGATCGCCGGCGCCGAAATTATGGATGGCGACGACGGTACCGAGGTTACGGCCGCCTTGATCGACCACTGCGAGGCCGACCAGATCGGCGTGATAGAACTCGTCCGGCTCGTCGGTCTGTGGCAATCGCTCGCGCGGCACATAGAGCTTGGTGTTAACGAGCGCGCTCGCCGCGTTACGGTCGCGAATGCCGGACAGCCGCGCGACGAAGTGATCCTTGGCCGGCCGCATCGCCTCGATCTCGATCACGCGTCCGTCCTCGGTTTCCAGCGGCCCATAACCGGCAATCGCGCCCGGGTCGGACGTGAACGAGTGCAGCCGCACTTCGCCGCGCAATCCGTGCGCGGCGCCGATTTGCCCAAGACAAACCCGAGCGGCAGAAACTCGAGCGTCACCGCTGCGCGCGCCGCCCGGCATTGTTGCGAGCCTTATGCAGCCGGCGCCGCGGCAGGCGGCAGGAGCGGCTGCGGGCGCCGCTTTAGCGGCCTCGGCTTGCGCCTTGCGCTCTTTGCGAGGGATCGCCTTCTCGGGATTGTTGCGCTTGGGGCGCTTCATCACGCCGGCGGCGTCGAGAAAGCGCATCACGCGATCGGACGGCTGCGCGCCCTTGGTCATCCAGGCCTTGACCTTGTCGAGGTCCAGCCGCAGCCGCTCGGTCTTGTCCTTGGGCAGCAGCGGATTGAAATAGCCGAGGCGTTCGATGAAGCGCCCGTCGCGGGGGCTGCGGCTGTCGGCGACGACGATGTGATAAAATGGCCGCTTCTTCGTTCCGGCCCGCGCCATGCGGATAACAATCGACATTCTTCAGTTTCCTTTCTTGGGACGATTTAGATCTTGCGATGATTTAGAATTTTTCGGTGAGGAGTATGCGGCCCTTGGCGCCCACGGCGGTTTCGCCGGTTTGGTTGCGGATGCGGCCGCGCAAGTCGATGACGTCGCCGCCGAGGCGGGCGTTGTGTTTGACCGAGACGACGAGCCATTCCAGCGTGATCGTCTCGTCCGCGTAGACCGGCCGGCGGAACCGGACCCAGAATTCCAGACCGAGCATTGCGCCGCGCTTGGAAAAGTGGGAGGCGGTCAGCGCGAGCAGATGCGCCGTCGTCTGCGGGCCGCTCGCGATCAACCGGCCGAAGCGCGATTTTGCCGCGAGTTCGGCATCGTGATGCACGGGATTGGTATCGCCGACGGCGTGCGCGAACGCACTCGTCGCCTGCGGGTCGAGCGAAACTTCAGCGGAAAAACGTTCGTGCGGCCGGGTCTGCATCATTTCTTTTTTCCCAGGCCCGGAAGTCCGCCGGGCAGTTTGGGAGCAAGGCCCGGAAGTCCGCCGGGCAGTCCACCCGTCAGTCCGGGAAAATTCGCCGGCAGGCCGGGCATGTTGGGCGGCAAGCCCCCCGGCATCTTCTCGGCGAGCTTCGCCATCTGTTCGGGGCTCGGCATGCCGCCGCCAAGCCCGCCTGGAAGACCGCCACCCAGTCCGAGCATGTTGGCGATGCCGGCCATGGGGCCGCGCTTGCCACTGCCCATCGCCTTCATGACGTCGGCCATGGTGCGGTGCATTTTCAGGAGCCGGTTGATGTCCTCGGGCTTGGTGCCGGAGCCGGCGGCGATGCGCCGCTTGCGGCTCGCCTTGAGAACATCGGGATTGCGCCGCTCCTGCGGCGTCATCGAATCGATGATCGCCATTTGCCGCTTGAGAACTTTTTCATCCAGATTGCGCTCGGCAAGCTGGTTCTTGATCTTGCCCATGCCGGGCAGCATCGTCATCAGCCCGCTCATGCCGCCCAGATTTTGCATCTGCGTCAGTTGCTCGCGCAGATCGGCGAGATCGAACGCGCCGCGGCGCATTTTCTCGGCGACCCGCGCGGCCTTCTCCGCGTCGATGGTGGCGGCGGCCTTTTCCACCAGCGCGACGATGTCGCCCATGCCGAGGATGCGGCCGGCGATGCGCGCCGGATCGAAGTCCTCGATGGCGTCGAGCTTTTCCCCGGTGCCGATCAGCTTGATCGGCTTGCCGGTGACGGCGCGCATCGACAAAGCCGAACCGCCGCGGCCGTCGCCGTCGATGCGGGTGAGCACGATGCCGGTGAGGCCGACCCGCTCGTCGAAGCTGCGGGCGAGGTTGACCGCGTCCTGGCCGGTCAGCGCGTCGGCGACGAGCAGCACTTCGTGCGGCGAAGCGGCGCGGCGAACCTCCGCCGCCTCGCTCATCATCGCCTCATCGAGCGTGATGCGGCCCGCGGTATCGAGCAACACCACGTCGTAGCCGCCGAGCCGCCCCGCTTGCAGCGCGCGCGTTGCGATCTGCACCGGCGTCTGTCCGGCGACGATCGGCAAGGTATCGATGCTGACCTGCCGGCCGAGCACGGCGAGTTGCTCCATCGCCGCCGGCCGCCGCGTGTCGAGCGAAGCCATCAGCACCTTGCGCTTGGCCGTCTCGGCAAGGCGCTTGGCGACTTTCGCGGTGGTGGTGGTTTTGCCCGAGCCTTGCAATCCCACCATCATGATGGCGACCGGGGCCGGCGCATTGAGGTCGATCGGCTGCGCGCTCGAGCCAAGGGTCTCGATCAATTGGTCGTGCACGATCTTCACGACCATCTGGCCGGGCGTGACCGACTTGATGACCTCGACCCCGACGGCGCGTTTCTTCACCTCGTCGGTGAAGGCGCGGGCGACATCGAGGGCGACGTCGGCCTCGATCAGCGCCCGCCGCACTTCCCCAAGCGCGGCCTCGACATCGGCCTCCGACAGCGCGCCGCGCCGGGTCAGCCGGTCGAGGACCGCGTTCAAACGCTCGGAAAGACTGTCGAACATCCAAGCTTCCTTATCCGTCATGCCCGGGCTTGACCCGGGCATCCATGCGGCCAACCCGCTGCATGGATTGCCGGATCAAGTCCGGCAATGACAAGTGACGCCCGAGGGCGCATCGCGCTGTCGGGCGGGGGCCTCCGGCCTCGCGGGCCGGTCGGCGGTGACTGACTTTAGTTCTCTTGCGAGAGCGGGCCGGAAAATAGGTGCGGAGCCGCCTTCCGTCAACCGTGGCGTAATGTCCGGCGGCCGGTCGAGCCAAATTGTATAATGCCGCCCGTATGTCACGCTACTATACCGGTCCGGTCTCCGATCATTTCGATGGCGAACGCTTTTTCGACCCTCACGGCGCGCCGCCGCGCGGGCGGCGGGATCTGCTGCGCTGGGTGGCCGACCGCTATGGGCGCGGCACCAGGGCGAAATGGCCGGCCTCGGCGCCATCGCCCTATGCCGATCGACCGCCGGAGCGCGTCGAAGGCGCGACTTGGCGCGTGTCCTATGTCGGCCACGCCAGCTGGCTCGTGCAGACCGCGGGCCTCAACATCCTTCTCGATCCCGTCTGGTCAGAGCGTGCGTCGCCTTTCCAATTCATCGGGCCGAAACGCGTTAACGATCCGGGCATCGCCTTTGCCGACCTGCCGCCGATCGACGTCGTTCTCGTCTCGCACGCCCACTACGATCATCTGGATGTCGCGACGCTATCGCGGCTTGCCAAAGCGCATCGCCCGCGCGTCATCACCCCGCTCGGCAACGACGCCATCATGCGCAGTCGCGATCCGGCGATCGCCGCCGAAGCCTATGACTGGAACGATCGGATCGACATCGGCGCCGGCGTGGCGGTGACGCTTGTCGCCACCCGGCATTGGTCGGCGCGAAGCCTGTCCGACCGCAACATGTCGCTATGGGCGTCATTCGTCATCGAAGCGCCGGGAGGAAAAATCTATTTCGTCGCCGATTCCAGCTATGGCGATGGCCGCACGTTCCGCGAAGCAGGCGAACGTCACGGCCCGTTCAAGCTCGCTTTGCTGCCGATCGGCGCCTATGAGCCGCGCTGGTTCATGAGCGATCAGCACGTGAATCCGGCCGAGGCGGTGCAGGCACTCATCGATTGCGGCGCCGAATCCGCGCTCGGCCACCATTACGGCACGTTCCAGCTCACCGACGAGGCGATCGATGCGCCGCTTCACGCGCTCGCGGATGCTCTAAAAGTGGCGGGGATTTCGCCCGAGCGCTTCCGGACCTTGCGGCCCGGCGAAGTGTGGCAGGTCTAAATCCAACGCGCTGCCGCTATTTGATCATCACGTAAACATCGACAACGAGATGATCCTCATTGCTGGTCAGAGGATCGGTCAAATATTGCTCGATGAACATGTCTTTGGCTTCGAGCCGTCGCTCGTCGAGATAATTGGTGATCGCTTCGTAGGTATTGTCCAAGCCGTTATACGATCCGCGATGCACGAATTTGAGTGCGTGTCCCTCGGGCGAGTTGCCGACGGAGACCTCGCCATGCGGCGGATTTTTTGGCGGCTCGGCAATCGGAATGGCGGCCTGGAACACAAAGCCGTTATCGTCGGTCGACGTGAAAATGGTCATCGGCTGGCCGTCGATCTTGAGGCCTTCCTTGCTGATATAGCTTTTGATCGTCTTGAACGAGTTGACGATGGTCTCAAAAGCGTTGTCCCAGGTGCCCGTGCCCTTCACGAATGCGATCGGCTTTGCCGATAGCGTCGTATCCTCTCCGAACGGATCGGCCTGCTGCGTGGCGGCGGGCGGCGTCGCGTCAGGTGTCGTCGGTGCCGCCGGTGGTGTTTGCGCCGGAGCTTGCGCCGATGAAATACGCGGCGCGGCGACCATAGCGATCGCCAGACCGATACAGAACGCAAAGCGCGGAAGCATCAGAATTCTCCCTGTAGCCGCAGATTCTTCGTGAAGCCGCTGGGCGGCCTGCGATCGGCGCCGCGTCTTTTGATGATTTCGTCCCTAAAGGAATATAGCACGTCCGCAGTCAGCGGCCCCGACTCAATAGTTCCACTGGCGTTGCGGTCCGGAGTTCTCATATAAGTCCCGCACATTTGGGCTTTATCATGAGTGCGCTGGCCAATCGCGACTTTGTCAAGATGAACGGTCTCGGCAACGAGATCGTGGTCGTCGATTTGCGCCATGACGCAGTTCCGATCGGGGCGGACGAGGCGCGGGCGGCCGCGCGTCAGGAGCCTTACGACCAGCTCATGGCGCTTTATCCCGGGCGCGCCGGCAATGATGCTTCGATCCGCATCTACAACAATGACGGTTCGGAGGCGGGTGCCTGCGGCAACGGCATGCGCTGTGTGGCTTCACTCATCAGTGCCGAGACGGGCAAGACAACGACGCTGAATTTCGAGACGACGGCCGGCGTCGTCTCCTGCTGGTCGGCCGGCGAGGGCATGTTCACCGTCGACATGGGAGCGCCGCGCTTTCGCTGGAACGAGATTCCGCTTGCAAAGGAAATGCCCGATACCCGTGCAATCGACCTGCAATTCGGGCCTCCGGCAGCGCCGATTTTGCGCGCGCCGTCTGCGGTGAGCATGGGCAATCCTCACGCCATCTTCTGGGTCGAGAACCCGCAGGCATTTGATCTGGCCGCGATCGGACCTGTGCTTGAGCACGATCCGCTGTTTCCCGAACGCGCCAATATCACGCTGGCGGCGACGCCCTCGCGCGACCGGGTGGTGATCCGGACCTGGGAACGCGGCGCCGGTCTCACCAAGGCCTGCGGTTCGGCGGCCTGTGCCGCCGCCGTCGCCGCGGCGCGGCTCGGACGGACCGGCCGGAAGGTGACGGTCACTCTGCCCGGCGGCGACCTCACGATCGAGTGGCGCGAAAGCGACGATCACGTGTTGATGACGGGACCGGTCGAGTACGAGCATGCCGGACGTTTCGCCGCCGCCGTGTCGGCCGGCGCGGGGGCGTCGTAGGTCATGAGCGTCGACGTCGTCACCTTCGGTTGCCGTCTCAATTCCGCGGAGTTGGAAGTGATCCGCCGCGAGGCGGAACGCGCCGGGCTGCGCGACACGGTCGTGATCAATACCTGCGCCGTTACCGCCGAAGCGGTACGGCAGGCGCGGCAGACGATCCGCGCGCTGCGCCGCGAGCGTCCGGAAGCAAAGATCGTCGTCACCGGCTGTGCCGCGCAGACCGAGCCGCAGACTTTCGTCGCCATGGCCGAGGCCGACCGGGTGCTCGGCAATATGGAGAAACTCACCGCAACGGCATGGGCGCAAACCCGCGTCGATTTCGGACTTGCCGAGGCACCGAAGGCGGTCGTCAACGACATCATGGCGGTGAAGGAAACCGCCGCGCACCTGATCGAAGGCTTTTCCGGCCGCACCCGCGCCTTCGTCCAGGTGCAGAATGGCTGCGATCATCGCTGCACCTTCTGCATTATTCCCTACGGCCGCGGCAATTCACGCTCGGTGCCGATGGGTGCCGTGGTCGCCGATGTTCAACGCCTCGTCGCCAACGGCTATTGCGAGGTTGTGCTCACCGGCGTCGACATCACGAGCTATGGCGCCGATCTGCCGGGAGCGCCGAAGCTCGGCGCACTGGTGAAGCAAATCCTCAAGCATGCGCCGGAGCTCAAGCGGCTGCGTCTGTCATCGATCGACTCGGTCGAAGCCGACCGTGACCTGATCGACGCCTTCGCGCAGAATGAGCGGCTCATGCCGCATCTGCATCTTTCGTTGCAGGCCGGCGACGATCTCATCCTCAAGCGCATGAAGCGCCGGCATTCACGCAAGGACGCCATCGCGTTCTGCGATGCACTGCGCCGGTTGCGTCCTGACATGGTTTTCGGCGCCGACATCATCGCCGGCTTCCCGACCGAGACGGAAACGATGTTCGACAATTCGCTGGCGCTGGTCGACGATTGCGGATTGACGCACCTGCACGTCTTTCCCTTCTCGGCCCGCGCGGGCACGCCGGCGGCGCGCATGCCGCAGCTTCCCCGCCCCATCGTGAAGGAACGGGCGCAGCGTTTGCGGCAATGCGGAGCGCAGGCGTTGCGGCGGCATCTCGATGCCGAAATTGGCGCGCTGCGCCGCGTGCTGATCGAGCAGCACGCGCAGGGCCGCACCGAGCAGTTCACGCAGGTTTCGCTGGCTGGTCCGGCGGAACCGGGTGCGATCCTTGAACTGCGGATCGCTGGCGCACGACGGCAGACAATTGCTGGCGGCCTGACAGCAGCATCATTCGGCGGCCTGCGTATTCCCTTCCGCTTCCCACCCGCATGCCGTCAAAGCTGCGCGCATGTGTTGCGGCACCGGCGCGGTGACGCGGATCGGCGGGCGATTTTTCGACAGCGGCACGACGACCTCGCGGGCGTGCAGATGCAGGACCGGGCCGCCGCTTCGCGGCGCTGTGCCGTAGATCGCATCGCCCAGGATCGGCCAGCCCATCGCCGCGCAATGCACCCGCAACTGATGGGTGCGGCCGGTCACCGGTTCGAGCGCGAGCCAGGTCTGAGTGCCGCCGCGCCCCATCACCCGCCAATTCGTCATCGCCGGCTGTCCGTTGGGATCGTGCTTCATCCACCAGCCGCGCGTCTCGTCGAGGCGGCCGAGCGGCAGTTCGATCACGCCGTCGTCGGTCTCGGGCGCGCCCTCGACCACCGCCCAATAAGTCTTGTCGATGGCGCCGGACTTGAACAGCCGGCCAAGCTGGGCGAGCGCCTTGCGATGGCGGCCAAGCACCAGGCAACCAGAGGTGTCGCGGTCGAGCCGGTGCGCCAGCGCCGGCGCCCGCGGCAATCCGAAACGCAGCGCGTCGAAATGATCTTCCAGGCTTTCGCCGCCCTTGGGGCCGCGATGCACGGCAAAGCCCGCCGGTTTGTCGATCACCAGCATGAGCCCATCGCGGTACAGGAGCCGCGACACCATCTCTTCCGGGGTCATGGTTGCCTACCTTGGCGAAACCGCTATCACGGGCACGGCATGGACGACAGCGTGAAGAGCAATTGGTGGCAGCGCCTGACCGGCGGGCTCAAGCGCACGTCTTCGGCCGTGGGCGGCGCGATCTCCGATCTGGTCACGAAACGCAAGCTTGACGCCGCGACCATTGCCGAAATCGAGGATGTCCTGATCCGCGCCGATCTCGGCCTCGAGACGGCGAGCCATATCGCCGTGGCGCTCGGAGACGGCCGCTACGAAGCCGGGATTTCGCCCGACGCGGTCAAGGCTGTGGTCGCAGCCGAGATCGAGAAGGCTCTTGTTCCGGTGGCGCTGCCGCTTGCGATTGACGCTGCGAAGAAGCCGTTTGTCATTCTGGTGGCCGGCGTCAACGGCTCCGGCAAGACCACGACCATCGGCAAGCTCGCGGCAAAGCTCCGCGCCGAAGGCCGCACGGTGATGCTGGCGGCGGGCGATACGTTTCGCGCCGCTGCGATCGAGCAGCTTAAAATCTGGGGCGAGCGTACGCATGCGCCGGTGATCGCGCGCGGCGCCGGCGCCGATGCGGCGGGGCTTGTTTTCGATGCCGTGCGCGCCGCGATCGATCAGCGCGTCGACGTGCTGCTGGTCGACACCGCCGGCCGTCTGCAAAATCGCACCGAACTGATGGACGAGCTGGAAAAGATCGTGCGGGTGATGAAGAAGGTCGACGCCGTCCGCGCCGCACGCGGTGCTGCTCGTGCTCGACGCCACCGTCGGGCAGAACGCGTTGTCGCAGGTGGAGATTTTTCGCAAAGCCGTCGGCGTCACCGGGCTGGTGATGACCAAGCTCGACGGCACCGCCCGCGGCGGTATTCTTGTCGCCATCGCGGCGAAGTTCCAGGTTCCCGTGCATTTCATCGGCGTCGGCGAGAGCGTGGACGATCTGGCGCCGTTTTCCGCGCGAGACTTCGCTCACGCCATTGCCGGCCTCGATTCCTGATCGATGATATAGTCACGCCGCGCTGGAGAGCCGCCGCCCACATGACCGAAACGACCAAACCGCAGCTCAATCCGATCCTCAAGCTCGCCTTCGATCTCGGCCCGCTGGTCTTGTTCTTCTTCGCCAATTCCCGCTACGGCATTTTCGTCGCCACCGCGACGTTCATGGTCGCCGTGATCGCAACGCTGGCCGCGTCCTATGTGCTGACGCGGACGCTTCCGATCATGCCGGTCGTCACCGCGATCATCGTTCTGGTGTTCGGCGGATTGACGCTGATCCTGCACAACGATCTTTTCATCAAGATCAAGCCGACCATCATCTACGCGCTGTTCGGCGCGGTGCTGCTCGGCGGATTGTTGTTCGGCAAGTCGTTTTTGGGCGTGGTGTTCGATTCGCTGTTTCACCTCACCGACGAAGGCTGGCGCCGGCTGACGCTGCGCTGGGCGCTGTTCTTTTTCGCGCTCGCCGTCCTCAACGAGATCGTGTGGCGCAACACGTCGACCAACGTCTGGGTGGACTTCAAGGTGTTCGGCTTCCTGCCGCTGACCTTCGTGTTCGGCGCGCTGCAATATCCGCTGCTGAAAAAATACGCCGCCGCGCCGGCGGAGAGTAGGCTCGTCATTGCGAGCGAAGCGAAGCAATCCAGTGTCAAAACGCTAATTCTGGATTGCTTCGTCGCGGAGCCTGTCATCGGGCCGGCTACTCCGGGCCGGACCCGTTGGCTCGCACCTCAGGGTGACGGACTACAGTGCTACGACCCCGCCGCGAACGCCTTCTCGATCTCGGGCTTGATGATGGTGTCGAGATTCTCCGGCGTGATCGGTCCCACGAGCTTGTAGGCGATGCGGCCGTCGCGGCCGATGACGAAAGTTTCCGGCACGCCGTAAACGCCCCATTCGATCGCGGCGCGGCCGTTCTTGTCGGCGCCGACGGCGGCGAACGGATCGCCATAGCGGCCGAGAAAGCGCCGGGCATTCTCCGGGTCGTCCTTGTAGTTGATGCCGATGACGCGAAGCCTTGTGTCGCGCGCGAGCTCCACGAGCAGCGGCGCTTCGTCGTGGCACGGCACGCACCATGACGCCCAGACGTTCATGAGCGTTACCGCGCCCTTGAAGCGCGCCGGGTCGATTCCGGGCACCGGTTCGCCGTTGCGATCGAGGCCGGCGACCGGCGGCAAGGTCGTTTTCGGCGCGGGCTGGCCGATCAGCGCCGAAGGAATCCGTGACGGATCCCCGGAATAGAGGCGGAACAGGAAAAGAATGACCAGCCCGAGGAAGACAACGAGCGGCGCCAGCACGATGAGACGGCGGCCGCCGATATTCGCGCCTTCCTGCGCTGCTTTCTTTTCTGCTTCCGTCACGCGTCTTCCTTCGCCTGTTGCATCGCCGGTGTGGAGCCCGCCGCCGACGAGCGGCGGGTGACGCCCTGTTTCTCGAGATCGGCGATGTTGCGCAGCTGCGTCCGGTAGTCGACCATCACCCACGCCAACAATCCGCCGACGATTCCGAAGGCGGTAGCATAGGCCGCAATGATGAAGCCCGTGTGGGTTGCTGCTTCCATTGTCAGCTCACCGCGCTCGCCTGCATCAGCCGCAGCGTGCGTACGCGGCGGCGCAGGATTTCGTTGCGCATCGCCGCGAGAAGAAGCGTGACGAATGCCAGCGTAAACGCCCCGGTCATGATGAAAAGCGGAATGAGGATCGACGAATTGATCGTCGGGGCGCCCATGCGAAACACCGAAGCCGGCTGGTGCAAGGTGTTCCACCAATCGACGGAGAATTTGATGATCGGCAGATCGATCGCGCCAACGAGCGTGAGAATTGCTGCGGCGCGCGCGGCGCGCGACGGATCTTCGACCGTGCGCCACAGCGCGATGACGCCGAGATAGAGCAGAAAAAGTACCAGCACCGACGTCAGCCGTGCGTCCCACACCCAATAGGTGCCCCACATCGGCCGTCCCCAAAGCGAACCGGTGATCAGGCACATGAGCGTAAACGCGGCGCCGATCGGCGCCGCCGCCTTGGCGGCGACGTCTGCGAGCGGGTGGCGCCAGACCAGCGTGCCGAGCGCAGCGACTGTCATGACGCCCCAGCCGAGCATGCCGAGCCAGGCGCCAGGCACGTGAAGAAACATGATCTTCACGGTCGCGCCTTGCTGATAGTCGTTCGGCGCGACCAGCGTCTGATTGATCCCGAAGGCGAAGGCAACCACCGTCAGCCCGCCGAGCAGCGGGATCGCGCGGTTGGCTAGTCGCAAAAACCGCGTCGGATTGGCGAGATCGGCGATGGCCATCGGCAGCTCC
>CAVZSB010000035.1:0-93526 GCA_963777635.1 uncultured Alphaproteobacteria bacterium | reverse complement strand
ATCCGGGCCTCGCTCAACTCGTCCGCACCGAGCAAGATCTCGCCAAACAAATCAGCGCCCAGCTCGGCGCACTTAACAATCTCCTCGCCCTGTCGTCGGCGCAACGCGATGACGGCAGCGTGCGCGCGATCACCGCCGCGATCGAAAAGCTGCGCGCAGACCGCAAAACCGCGCGATTGGAGATCAACCGGCGCTTTCCGTCCTACGCCGGCCTGGTCGATCCGAAGCCGCCAACGGTCGGTGAGATCAAGGCAGCGCTGCGGCCCGGCGAAGCATTGCTCTCGTTTTACTTCGGCCAGGACGCCAGTTTTGTGTGGGCTGTCCCCAAGGACGGGGCAGTCGCCATTTCGGCGGTGCCCGCGACGGCGGTCGATCTCGAAGCCAAGGTCCGCCGGCTCCGCCAGGCGCTCGAGCCGCAGATCACGATGGTGAGGGAAATACCGCCCTTCGATGTCGGACTCGCGTACGAGCTCTATGGAATGCTGCTCAAACCGGTCGAAGCCGCTTGGAGGCCTGCGAAAAGCCTGATCGTTGTGACCAACGGAGCGCTGGGTGAGCTTCCGCTCGACCTGCTGCCGACCGCCCCGGCGCAAGTCGATATGCAAGCCAAGCCGTTGTTTGCCGGTTATCGTAATGTCCCGTGGCTGGCCCGCACGCATGCGGTCACCGTCATTCCTTCGGCTTCGGCGCTGGTCACCTTGCGCCATCTGCCGGCAGGTTCGTCCAGGCGCGACAAGCTGATCGGATTCGGCGACCCTTATTTCAGCGAAGCGGAAGCGGCTGAAGCGGAAGCTCCGGACCCGGCAGAAGCGACGCAGATGGTTGCGGTCGCCGGCGAGCCTGGAAGCGACGCGGTGACACGCGGCCTTCCGCTCAAGCGGCGCGCCACGCCTCACACCGAAGATGTCGACACCGCCCAGCTGGCGATGCTGCCAAGGCTACCGGATACCCGGATCGAATTGACCGCGATGGCCAAGGCGCTGGGCGTCGATCCCGGTAAGACGCTTTATTTCGGCAAGGCCGCCAACGAGCGGAACGTCGAGACGATCGATCTGTCACGCTTCCGCATCGTTGCGTTCGCGACCCACGGGCTTGTTCCCGGCGATCTTGACGGGCTGACCCAACCGGCGCTGGCGCTGAGCGCACCGCAAGTGGCTGGAATAAAAGGCGACGGCCTGCTCACGATGGAGAAGATTCTCGCGCTCAGGCTCGATGCCGATTGGGTCGTGCTTTCGGCCTGCAATACCGCGGCCGGAGTAGGCGCCGGCGCGGAAGCCGCGTCAGGTCTGGGCAGCGCGTTTTTCTACGCCGGCACTCGCGCTTTGTTGGTGACCAATTGGTCGGTGCATTCGGCATCGGCACGCGAATTGATCGCGGATTTGTTCGTTCGCCAGGGCGCCGATCCGAATCTGTCGCGCGCGGAAGCGCTGCGGCAGGCGATGATCGCATTGCTCGATGGGCCCGGCTTGGTCGATGACTCGGGCAATACCGTCTTCACCTACGCGCATCCTCTCTTCTGGGCGCCCTACTCGGTGATTGGAGATGGCGGCGGAACCTGACCGACCGAAAGCGATCGCGGCGGGCTCATGACCACGCTCCCGCCGCCTCAGCCCCTGTCGCCGCGCAAAAAGGTGACCCTGGCCGCGCTTGTCTGTGTCGCTGGCTTGTCGGCCGTCGCGATACGGGCCAACGCCTTTCAGCTAATCACGCCGGAGGAAGCCGCATTACCGGCCGGTCCGGTTCCGGGCCTTCAGCTTCGCGGCAGTCCAACGCGGCGGCCGAATGTCACCATCGTATGGCCACCGCCGGCAGCCGGCGCGCTGCGGTCGCCCCTAAATCTGAAGCTGCAGTTCCGGGCATTCGGCGGCGCCGTCGTCGATCCCAACTCCGTGGTTGTGACGTACCTCAAAACACCCGCCATCGACATAACTCAGCGGATCATGCCGTTCATCAGCGCGGAAGGCATCAATATTTTGCAGGCCGAGGTCCCGCCCGGCAAGCATCAATTCTGGATCGAATTAAAAGACAACGACGGTCGCGTCGGCGGAACCGAATTCACCTTCCAGGTGGTTAAATAAATAGCAGTACGATCTCATCTCGTACCAACATTCCAATTCCTCGGCCGTTGCCCATCAGAGGCCGCTCGCGCGGAAGAGAAGCAGAATGCCGGAATGACACGGTCTAAGGCTTCGCCAAACTCCGGACCTGGAGCGCCCGCAATCCGCGGGCGAGCGTATGGCCAGCGATGAGGCTTAACGCGATGATCGTTGCGAAGTTGATGTTGTCCCACCATTCGTAACGCGTTTGCGGCATGATCGGATCGCCGGATTTCAAGCTTTGCAAAACGGTCATCCCGACGACGCCGACAATGCCAAGTGCGATTGCGAACGCAAAGGCCGCGGCCGAGCCGCGGCCGCTCAACCAAGAAAGCAAAAAGCCGAACGCGAATGGCACTACTGCACACGCGACCCATAAATACGCGGTATCAAGGTTAAACTCATTGACAATGACATGATGGGCGACAAGAAGCATCACTAGCGGGACTGCGAAATATCGCACTATCTCGGTGAGCCAAAGCTTATGCACGGCGGTTTGGGTTGGCGCGAGTTGCACCGAGGGCTTATCTGGCGCAACGCGCTCCGCTGGCGTCGCGCGCTTGGCTTGGGCTGAGAGTCCAACTTGCAGCGAATAGACCCGGATCGGTTCAGCGATATTTTTGAGCTTGGTCTCGCCGAGATCGCTGACCGCAAGATCGAGCCTTGCTCTCACTTGGCGATAGGCGTCCTCGGAAAGACAGATGGCACCGGGTTTGGAAACACCTTCAAGTCGCGCCGCAATATTCACGCCGTCGCCCATCAGATCGCCGTCGTTCTCTTCAACTACATCTCCCAGATGGATCCCGATGCGGAATTCGATGCGGCGTTCCGGCGGCAGGCCGGCGTTTCGCTCAATCATTCCGTTCTGCACCTCTATCGCGCAGCGCACGGCGTCAACCACGCTGCGGAACTCCACGAGGATTCCGTCGCCAGTGCGCTTCACCACGCGCCCATTGTGGACGGCGATGGTCGGATCAATCAGATCGCTGCGGAGCGCCCGGAGTCGCGCCAGTGTGCGATCCTCGTCCGCTCCGGCAAGTCGACTGTATCCAACAACATCCGCAGCTAGAATCGCGGCAAGTTTCCGGGTCGCGGTCATGATCGTCCTTCCGCCATGATCCATACTACCACAACCCCTGTTCAGAACGCCCGCCCGTAGACGCTCGGTCATCTGATGTCATGGGAGTAAAGTAATAGCTACTCCGCGCGCCTTCTCGGCTGTGTCGATCGCATGAACCTGAAACACGCTCTTAGCGATATCCAAACCGATCGTTGTAACTTGCATGAGGCCGCTCCCTGATGTGGTTCGTTGACAACGATCACCCTAATGGGACCTCGTTGCCGGGAGCGCACGTCGAACCAAAAATGGAACTCGCTTTGTAACGACTTACAAAGGTCTAATCCACCGCTTGGCACGATAGAACAATCCAATGACGGCACTAAACTTTGACTAGCACCGCGTGCAACTCGGCGACCGCCTTCGCAAGCTGATCGCGATGCGTGAGGTCATCCTTCGGAATTCGCCCCACCGTTGCCGCCAGCTCTCGCAGAATGTCAGCGAACAGCCCGAAGTTGATGTGCATATGAACCGATTTGTGAACGTCGTCGGCTCCTGGCCGTTCTAGGATCAGCGCGAAGCCGGTCGGATCGAGATGTGCCTCGAACCGCGACGAGCGTTCAAATGTGCCAACATAGAGTTTGTCCGGGTATTCGAGCGCGATCTCGGCCTTGTCGGTAATGGGTTTCGTCATGGGGCCTCGTCGATCATCCAACGGTACCATTCTCACAGAAACGCGATAGTCTTTTTCAGATAGGGTCACGGAAAGAAGTACCGAGGCTAGCAGCTTAAGCAGCGAAATGTTAGCCGCAAACGTCTCGCCGGAGCGTAACTCGCTACCCTCGCCCCAGGCGCGGACTCTGTCCGCGAATCCTCTGACACCTACGACACACAACGGCCTGCGATGCGTGCCAATTGAGAATGTGTGAATGCACTAACCAGCGAGTCGCAGCCAACCGGCAATCTCGAACCTGATTTCTTTTCGAGTGGTGTATTGGTTTGACGATGCCGGTGCGGGGCACTCGGCAGGGTTCTAACGGCGAGCGGCAAACGGTCACCTTTTAGTCAGGAAGCGGTTCTACGACTGGTTGGTTGGCACGTTCCGGATCGTTAACCTGCTGCGCCGCGTCGTCTCGCTAGTTGCACCGGGCCCCGCACGCCGTGCGGTCGCGCGATGCTTTAAGCGAGAAGAAATGTGAGGGCTGGCAGCACGAGCGAACTGGGCTAGTTCCAGAGATGTTGTTCCTGACCGCCGCCCTGAGTATTTAACATGGTGACACCTCGTTCCTAAAGCCATAGGCGGACGCGATTCTTCAGTGACCACAGTCATTGCTTGGGGTTGAGGCTCCCCGGCTTCGGTTGCGAACCCGCTGACACGTGATGAGACGTGCCGCATGGCGGCAAACCGCCAACCTGCCGGACCTGCTGCAACGCTGACGCCATGACGAAGGCCGCGACGACTGAAGCCCGCCCGATGGAAACGAAGATCGCTCCCGACATTCCGGCCGTTCGCGACCGCGCCCGCGACGGCGCACTCGCCGGACGCGAGGCCGTCCCTATCAACGAGGGGTGCCGCGCTCTCCGGGAGCACATCACCGAGGATCATCCCCGCGTCACCCGAGAAGCGCGCTTCGCGCGCCCGCGCCGGCCGCGTCGGGGCGGGTTTCTAATGTTCCCGATGTTGGTTTGAGAATGAAACGCGATCTCCACTGAATCCGGTGGGCAACTCAACTTCAGTCGAAATTGTTGCGCTTTCCTTTGCGAACGTAAGCCACCGCGTCTCCGATGTGGCCGCGGCCATGCGCGGCGGTGTTCTTGGCAAGATGGGCGAACATCTGCATGGCGAAGCCGCCGTCGAGGCTATCGGTGATTTGCCTCCGCCACGGTCGCCGCACGATCTGCGTCGTCATGCGGCGCGTGGTTCTGGGCTGGGTCATTATGTGATCAGCCAGCTTGTAGGCACGCTCTATGAGTTTTTCGCGAGGATGAATTTCGTTGACCATGCCGTATTCCAGGGCCGTCTTGGCATCGATCGTCTGGCCAGTCAGAAGCGCATAGGCGGCGCGCTTTACTCCCAGCAATTCCTGAAAACAGCTGTGGATGCCGTCCCCAGGCACCGAGCCGATATCATAGTGGAGATCATAGATGATGGCATCTTCGCTGCAGATGGTGATGTCGCACATCAGTAGCATCTCGGTATGAAACCCCGGACCATTAATCACCCCAATCGTCGGAATTTCGAGATCATTGACCATTGAACTGACGTTGATGCGGCCATCCTTGTAGGCGTACTCATAGGCCCAATACGGCAGATCCTCAGCCTCCAGTTTGAAGCCTTCGGGATCGGCATCCATCATGAATTCATCGCCCGACCCGGTGAAGATCATGATTTCGTTCTCGGGGTCAGCACCGACGGTCTTGAGCATCTGCCCCACCGACCTGTGATTCTCGACACTGAGCTGAATCGGGCCGCCGTTGGTGTGCGCTTCCACCAGGATCACGCCGTCGGCGCGCCGTTGCATCTTGTAGAAATCTTTGAACCGGTCCTTGTACTCTTCAAACTTCGGGGTCGGAATAAACTGCTGTTGTGACATGTTTACTCTCCTTGACTCGGTGATGGTGAGGAATTGTTAGTGGCCGCAGTTCAGTCGAGCCGCGCTTTCTTGCGGGCGAGCTCATGGATCGCGCTCCAGTCCTGTTCGCCCATGCCGGTATCGACAGCGTTTGAGAGGTTGCGCTCTGCGATCTCGCCAAACTCGAGCTTGGTCCCGGCTTCCGCCGCCGTCGACAACATTAGACGCACGTCTTTGAGCCCGCCGGTCATCACAAATCCGCCCCGGCCGGCGAAGTCACGCTTGAGCAGTTTTTCGGCATACATCTTCGGCGCCGGGTGGGCGAACCAAAGCTGCTGATAGAAATCGCGCAGATGCTCCAGCGGCAATCCGCACTTTTCGGCGAAGATGTAGCTTTGACTGATCAGCTCGATGGTTGAAATAATGTTATAGTTTATGGCGAGCTTCATGACGTTCGCCATGCGTGGACGCTCCGAGATAACCGTCACTGACGTGGAGTAGCTCTTGCAGGCAGGCATCAACTTTTCCACCGCGCTGGCCGGTCCGCCGAGAAACGAAGCAAGCCGCCCGCTCGCTGCTGCGTCGGGCCGTCCGGCGACGGGAGCCGAAACGTACAAGCTGCCGTGGCCGCGGTGCAGACTTTCGAGTTCGTCCGCGCATTCCGGTGAGATCGTTGTAACGCAGGCATGAACCGCGTCGCGCCGCATCCCGGCCAACACGCCGTCGCCAGCCTGTACGATGTCCAGCACGGACTTGTCGTCCATCAAACTCGTGATGACGATATCGGAGTCCGCGGCGGCTTCGCGAGCCGTCGCGGCGGCGCGGGCACCCAGCGCAACCAACGGACCCGTTTTCGTCGCCGTGCGATTCCAGACGATCGGGTCATGCCCCGACTTCAAAAGGCATTGAGCAATCCCGGTGCCCATATTTCCTAAACCAATGAACGCGATCTTCATCTTTTCCACTCCGTGAGCTTTCGATCCTGACCGGCGGATCCACGAGGTACGGACCGCCGCGCCGCCGATGACGCCGTTGGTGCCGAACGCCAGTCTCGGCCTTAAGGCCACGATCGCGCATCTCCTCAGCGGCGATCTTTAGCGTGTTTGCGTCTCGGCCGTTGAGTATGGCGGTTCCGCCAACGTCTGGCAGTGCCTCGGCCATGGCGCGACCGAGGCCGCGCGACGCACCGGTAGCCGGGCATGTGCTCCCATAGGAAGATGAGGTGTTGCAGCGGGGCACCTGTTGCGCCGGATCAAAGGCCGAGAAAAAACGGTCGGACCTAGTTATGCGACCGCCGCCTTGCGGGTTATCGTCTGTCGTACCTCGAACCCCTCGAATTTGGGATGCTCCAGATAGAGTGGCCCTGTCGCATCATTCCCGGCGCGCGCGTGCGCGGCGCGGAACTCCTCCGATTTTGTCCACCCCTCGAAGGCGGCTTTGCTCTGCCACACTGTATGTGAGGCAAAGAGCGTATGGTCTTCGGCCTCTGGCCCTTTGAGTAGATGGAATTCGACGAACCCCGGAACTCGATCGAGATACGAATCGCGGCTTAGCCACACTTTCTCGAAAGCTTCTTCGGCACCTCTCTTCACACGAAAACGATTCATGGCGATGAACATCCGTCTTTTCTCCTAATTGCAAAGCCCAAACCATCGTTAGCTGTGCTCTTTATTTCCGCATGCCGCGCGGGAGCGGATGAAGTGCGTCATGTCGTACCCAGAGCCACCGTCGATATTGGCTATCGAGGGCAAGGCGGAAGACATATTTCATTCTGAGCTTTACCGCTTTTGACTCCATTGCAATAGTCGCCAGGACACCGGCATCGGGAATGTGAAATACTCTCCGAGCCATTCGCTCGCTCTAAATCTTCGCCCTCTCACGGCGCCGCTTCATGTCACGAACACTGGCTCGCCGAAGGTCATTACCGCCCAGCTTGTTGCCTGCTCCCCACGCGTCCGTATCGTCGGTTCTTTTAACAAGAAGGATGATCGCCTGAACCATGCCCGACGCCCTTGATCTCCTCAGCACCCGGCGCTCTTTCAAAGCAGCCGAACTCGCCGGCCCTCCTCCATCCGCAACCGAAATCGACACACTCCTGACTGTCGCCTCACGGGTGCCCGATCACGGCAAGCTGGCGCCTTGGCGTTTCATCGTGTTTGAAGGCGAAGCTAGGCGTTCGGCCGGCGAGGCAATCGCCGCTGCTTTTCGCACTAAGTACCCCAATGCAAGGTCTGAACATATCGAGGCCGAGCGCCAACGTCTCGCGCGCGCGCCACTCGTGATCGCCGTGGTGAGCCGCGCCGGCCCGCATGTGAAAATCCCGGAATGGGAGCAGGTCCTCTCCGCCGGCGCCGCGGCCATGAGCCTTGTCCTCGCCGCGCACGCCCTCGGCTACGGGGCAAACTGGATCACCGAATGGTACGCCTACGACCGCGGCGTGCTCGATACTTTCGGCCTGGCGCCGCATGAGCGCATCGCCGGCTTTATTCACATCGGCAGGCCGCCGGGTCAGCCTGAGGACCGGCCGCGGCCGCCACTCAATGAAATCGCGGTACGCTTTACCGCTTGAACCGCCCAGACACCAACCCTGGATGGACCAACGAACCTCACAGTGTGACGTTGCCGGCGCCCTCCGGCGCGCTACCGCGAGCGCCATGCATCCGGCAGACACGAAAACCTTGTACTGCAGGCGCGTGGCAGGGCTTCCCCTTCGCTTTGACCTCGCTCTGCATCGAGGTGCGGCATTACCTCGGTGCACAGCTAGGTGGTAGCCGAGCGGTAACGAAACGCGCCAGGGGAGTCGCTAGTCACATGAATTAAATGCTGCGCTTTGTGGATCATAGGAGGTCGCATTTGCTAAAAGCGTTATTTGGAATTGCAGCAAGCGTGTGCGTCGCTTCAACCCAAGCGATGGCAGTTGACGCAACATGGTATTGTTCGGCGGCGGGTGACACGTTGCCATTCAAGTTTGAAGTTAAGGATGGTGTGGTAAGTACAAAATCACTGTTCAAGTATTTTGGAGTGAAAGATACGATATATAAGATAGCGGAGGAGACAGATGCTGGTTTGGTTGCAGTTCACGTTTATTCAAACGACCGAATCGGTTCCATTTCAGCGTTAGTGTTGCTGATTAACAAGGCATCGAGTGAATTTCGACAGACCTTGATCAGAATAAATGCCTCTGAACCGACCTTCAATTATGAGGGAACGTGTCAATTGGACAAGTAGAGAAAATGATTGGAGTAAAAGAACATGTACCTCCTCCGGTGGGCACTCTCGTCCACTGACGCCATCAAGGAAGCCCAAACGAAGATCAGCGCGACCATGATGCGATTTGGCCTGCACCCGGTTTGGTTGACACCCGCCTAAGCGAATCCCGCCTGCCTCTCGAACTCCACGGGACTTAGATATCCGATCGTCGAGTGCCTGCGTTTCGGATTATAGAAGCATTCAATATAGTCGAACACATCGGCCTTGGCTTGGTCGCGCGTCCGATAGGTTTTGCGTGCTGTGCGCTCGGTCTTGAGCGAGGAGAAGAAGCTCTCCATCGCCGCATTGTCCCAGACATTCCCCGAGCGGCTCATCGAGCAGACGACGCCGTGATCTGACATCAGCTTCTGGAACTGCTCGCTGGTATACTGGCTGCCACGATCGGAGTGATGCAGCAGCGCGTCGGTCTTGCCGCGTCGCCAGATCGCCATCACCAGCGCGTCGGTCACGAGCTGTGCCGTCATCGCTGCATTCATCGACCAGCCGACCACACGACGGGAGAACAGATCGATCACGGCAGCAACATAGAGCCAACCTTCCGCCGTCCACACATAAGTGAAGTCGGCAATCCATTTGCGGTTGGGAGCGGGCGCCTCAAAGGTGCGATCGAGCACATTCGGAGCAACGGCGGCGACCTGCCGCTCACCCAGATCGGGCGGCAGTCGACGCCGGCGCGGACGGGCTTTGAGGGCCTGCAGCCGCATCAATCGCTCGATCCGGTGCAGGCCACATGCCTCATCCTCAGCGAGTAGGTCGCGCCAGACACGCCTGGCGCCATAAGTGCGGTCACTGGCGAGGAAGCTCGAGCGAACCTTAGCGCCAAGCTCTTCGTCGCTGCGGCTGCGTCGACTTCGCGGTCGTGTCAGCCAGGCATAGAACCCACCCCGCGAGACACCGAGCGCCCCGCACAACCACTCCGCCGGCCAGATCCCCCGGTGCTTCGCAATGAATCCGAACTTCACGTCAATTCCTTCGCGAAGTAGGCCGCGGCTTTTTTTAGGATGTCTCGCTCCGCCTTCAGTCGGATCACTTCGCGCTTGAGATGCGCGATCTCCAACTGCTCGGGCTTCATCTGGCCTTGGCCGGGAAACGCGTGCTGCGGGTCATTCACCAGCGCCTTCACCCAACTGCGTAACTGCGATTGATGCACACGCAAATCCTCCGAGGCTTGCGCATACGACACGCCCCGCTCTTTGATCAGCCGCACCGCCTCAAGCTTGAACTCTCGCGTAAACTTCCGCCTCTCCATGATCCACCTCCAGTTCCACTAAAACACCTAACTCGGTGTCTTCGGAACCGGGTGCAGGCCAATTTGGCTCGTCAATCTTGACACCGCATTAGGTCGTTTTCTGTTGGCTGAGCTTAAAAAGCAAATGGAAGGTCGCAAGGTGAAGGAAAAGCCCAAATAAACCCTCTACTGCGGATCATCCGAACACTTGTAACCCTTCTTTATCAGGTAGTCGCGCAACACCGTTGCCGAACTAACAATCCAATTGTGGTCGGTTTGGTCCATCTTGTTGCCGAAGCTTATTTGCGGCGACCGCACCAACTTGTCCCGCTCAGCCCGCGTGATCCTTAGTTGGCTCATTTGGTCTTGGTTGTCCGGCTTGTCGGCGATCAGTCGCGAAGATCAGCGGTGTTGCCTGAAAAGTCGAGCGGTCTAGATATTCGATCATTGCCGTGAGCTTTGGTGCTTCGGCCGCGAGCGCGCCGTAATCGACGCCCGGCTTTGGCCCCTGCACGAAGGCCGTCGCCATCGCTATCATTTTGTTATAGGCGTCGATTTTTTGCTGGTAAAAAGCGGCAATCGTTGCTGGCATGTCGTCGAACGGCGGATTAAGCGACATGCTTTTCAGGATCGCGACCTGAGAAGTCAATTCCAAAACAATTCGCGTGCCGCTCCGTATCATCGCCGCGTTTTTGTTCGCGCCCGGTTCAGTCACTTCTTTGGCGGCAAGCTCGCGCAATTCCTCGGTGATGCCAATCTCGCGCACGTATTTGGAGACGAACGCAAGGTGCGAGGTTTCAGCCGCCAGTCCTGTCGCGGATCACACTACCTGGCTTCGCGTGGCGTCTCTTTTCGCTGATTGCCGCCACAAAACTACTGAAATGGGCAATCACCGTGCGAATAGGCGGCTGGAAAACCAACAGATGACTGGGTCGCGCTGCTCTTGTCAGGATTTTACTCTCAGTGCTGATCGTCGGCTTCGCGCTCGGCTACGGTACTCGCGCGTCGGATGATACTCAAAGAGGTTGCCAATACCCGGCCAAAACGAGAATTCCAAATGGTCAGTCTATCATGCCTCAGCATTGCCTCGTCTGCGATCCGTCAGCGTAGAGCGGCCCGGGCCAGGGCATCATCTTCCGGCCATTCATATCCCAGGTCTGCGAGCCTATTTTTGATTTCGTGTCTGTTTTTCGGCAAGAGATACGACATTTTGAAAAATTCTGACCGATAGTTCCTGTGGATCGTTCGGAACCGGATTTGGGCAAAAGTCGCGCCATCTGAGCCCCGAGTGCCAATAGCGCGTAGCCGTATAAACCTTGCGATTTTCCGCCGTTGCGTGTCGCCAGCCAAAGTCGTCTTGGTTTGGAAAACGCCACGTGCGGTAAGCTCGATCGTGGCCTTCTGGTGAGTTGGTTTGGATTCACTCATGTTCGAATTCCTTAGGTGAGTTAAACTTTGCTCAACCCCGAGCTTCCGCGATGGCCGCCTGGGTATCTGCGTTAAGTGCTCAGTGCTCAGTCTAAAATTAGCGATATCGGCCGCACCCGCTGCGCCGATGAAATTCAACGTCAAACGTCAAAAATAGTTGTTGTGCACGTTTTTACAATGTGTCCAGTTGTCCAAATATCGTGTTTATCAACATCAAATGACTTCCAACCGGATTTTCCTTCAATTTCCAACCAATTCTCGTTACGACACCGTGGTAGATGGTTTTCGTTTGGACCGCTTAATTTGCCTCAGCATGACGCCGTCTAACTGAGCACTCAAACGAAGCTTTCTCAAAAACAAACAATCGAAAGGATCAATTTGGGCGAGGAGCAATGATAACTCGGGCAGTATCTTGCGGGCTCCATGTAATAGCTCCGGTAGCTTTATTATTTTATTTTTGTAGCCCAAAAACCCCAAATTTCTCGTGATCTTTACATCAACGGGCCGTTCGTATTTTTGCGCTTTTCCAAAGATTAATTTTAATTTCGCTTCTAGGCCATCAGGATTGTTGGTCCACATAGCCAGATGCCAATGCAGTTGAAGGTATTTGTAGCCGCGGCGCTTTTCCCAACCGAGATCCACGCTACCGAGGATCACCCGACGTATTCCATGCCGGTCGAATACGTCCTTCAGCCAGCGGTTCGCCTTGGGAACGTTGATCTGGGAGAATTGACCTCGACGGTATGTCATGCCCCTTGGGATGATGGTCACAAAGACCAGGTGCTTGTCTGGGCGGGTGTTGGCGAGGTCCGCGATGGCGATTTGTTCAGCATCTACCTTCGCCCGCTGGAACGCTCGTGCGCATTTGGGGCAAGCGGATGAGCCGCAACGCCGGTCTGGACGGCATTTCCTCAATTTGAACTGGAGCCGGTGGTAGGCATCGGCGAGTTCGCCGTTGGCAGCCTTGCCCGCCCGCTTCGCTGCCCGGGACAGGATCTTGATCACGGTGGCGTGCCGGTTCACCGTCTTTTTGACGGTGAACGGCTTGCCTAGGAACGGCTGACCTTTGCGGAACCATCGCTCGTTGCCGATCACCGTTTTGTGCGCTTTTACGTGCGCGCGAAATTCAGGCCGGGAACGTTGAGTGGGCCTGAAGGCGAGATCGCTGACGGAGGCTTGAGATCCTACCCGTGCTTTCATCTGTGTCTTTTTCTCCTGCCGTAGCACGATGAATTAGCATCGTTTCCATTTCGTTTTTGCTGTAGCCGCCCTTCTTACCTTTTGACTCCTTCGGCGCCGCGCCGTTGTGTCCAATTCTGCTGCTTAACCCGACGAGGTCTTCGCCCGGATTGCTTCGACATCAATTCGCTCGCCCACTGTCGCGGAAGGATTGTTCGGCCGGGGGCGCAAATAACTCTTCCATGCCGTCCGATGGCGTCGAATTGGCGCAGATTTTCAACCGGGGGGCGGAAGCATCGCAAAAGTGTTGGACGAGGATGGTCCCTCGGAACCATCCTCGTTGCCACGACAGTGGCTTCGGCTAACGCTTGGGCATTGAGAACCCTTCCGGTAGTTGATAGAGGCCCTCTTCTTCGGTTGGCTCCACTTCAATTTGCATGAGCGGCGTCTCGAAGCCCTCATGTCGAAGGTCCTCGATGAACAACTTCAAGAGATGGATAACGCGATTTACTGAAAGTTTCTTGGAGAAATTTAGCTCGATGGGTGGCTCTTCAATGTTGTAGAGGATAGTGTAAGTACGCAGCAGATCGGTCTCGTGATTTTTACTCAGTCTCCTGAATATCACTGCTCCATTGCTTCGTTTGTGCTCACTGCGTGTGTCTGCTTTCGCATTTGACATTTGACGCTACTCCATATTGAAAGGGAGTCATTCCGCTCCCGGCATTCTTTACAAGTTTCGCTCTTGTAGTATTTGGACAAGTTAGCTTCGCTCGTGCCGAGCCTGTCCTCGCGCAATCACCAAAGAAGTGTCATCGGCTCACTTAGACAAAGACGTCCCCGAAACTTGACTGTAAAAATTGCAGTTGGCAAAAACCGAATCTGAGCTTGCCCGCGACGGTCGTGCGCTGCGCACATTCTCATCCGGGGTGTTTGGACGCACTTGGCTTTTTGGCCTTGCCGTGCCCCCGGTGCCGTAAAACCTTTACGGGTCTCCCGCCGATAACCCGACGGCAAACGAACTCGATGCTCCTGTTCTTGATGCCGGCGTCCGCACCATCCGCGGCTGGCGCGGTCACGTTCGGCGGGGTCGCTTTCGGCAAGTCGGATTTCTCCGCCTTGGCAGCGTCCACAGCGTCCGCGAACGGCTCGCACATGGTCGGCGGGCTGGGGGTTGTCCTTGAGATCGCGCTGGCATGCTGGTCGCCGCCGGCATCACCACGATTCTGGTCATCAACCGACGGCGTCATGGACCCAGATTCTGTGGGCAGTTCGAAATCAAAGAGCGAACCGCTTATCGTGTCATCGGCGAGCCCGTCCCACACGACGGTCGGCATGGAATTTCTACATCGGATGCGAAAACTAAATTCTCGGATGCCGTTTCCGGTCGGGAGCTTGACCGCCACCAATTTTGATTGGCCCGAGGCGACGAATACCGTCGCGATCTCTGGAATGGCCCGGAATGCATTGACCGCTCGGCTGATAGCGATGCCGGCACGCGTCGGCAACTCGCAAGGCAGAACGATAGCGACGTCGTTCTCGATTGCGAACTGATCCAACGCCGCGATCGCTTGACGAAGGTCTTCGATCGCGCGTTCAACGTCGCCGCAGCGGACATAGTCGGAAAGAGAGTTTATTGTGACCAGGACCACGCCGGCGGTTTCCTTGACCCGACGGCGCAGGCGATCGAGGTCGAGCCCAAAATGACGGATTGGGAGCCCAAACTCGTCTCGTTCGGGCGGCATCAGATGAACGTTAAAACTTGGCGCTGGAGCTGCAATTTGCGGGTGAAGCTGCTCGACAAAGCCGTTAACAGCGGACATCCAGAAAACTCCGCCGCGCGGTGCGCGAGAGTAATCGGGCCAATCCTCATCGCGACAAACGGTTGCGGCAATTTTAACCGCAACACCCAAGGTGGACGCGCCGACGCCGCCGACGATGACCGTGACACCCGGTCGCGGAATAACATCGCGCCAGATCCATCCGGGGAGATGCCTTGTCGATTGTGCCGCCTCGTCTTTTAGAGTCGGACGACCATTGGGATCTGGGGGCGCCGTGTAGATCGATGACTGCGACACCGGCCCGGACCCGCTGTCGGGCAAAGCCGACGATGTATCGGCGCCGTCATATTTGAGCGCATTCTGCTGCCCCGGCTGTGCCATTCGACTGATTTTTGCTCCAGCGAACAGGCTCACCTCGCCCGATTCGACGGCCTGAACCAGCTCCGAGCTTCCGCAGCGCAGGATCTCCTTCGCGCGCGCGACGGATCGTTCGCTCACGTTCAGCAGCTGGCAGGCTCTGCCGATCGGCAGTCCCTGCGAGTGCTGGTTTGCGCCTACCTCCAGATTGGCGACGCGCGCCGCCACCATGGCGCGTTGGGGTTGAGTCAGGTGACGGCGGTGAAAATTCCGGCTGAATACGTAAGCGATCGGCTCATCGCCGTCGTGAGTTGCGAACCGCGGCTCAACGCCTGCCATTTTGCAGGCCAGATACCGACACCGGCCATCGAGAATCTGCCCTTCGAGCGTGACAATCGGCTCGCGTAGCCCATGGTCCGCGATGTCGTCGGCCAAGGCGCGAAGTTCGTCTTCGCTTGGCAACGGGAAGAGATCTGCCAATGGATGGAACGGCATATCCGGAGCCTTCGGGTCCGGGGATTTGCCGAGCGAGCTTGGTTGAACGCTTTGCCGGTGATCTCGCGGCTCGACCATGATCGTTTCCGTTTGTGCGGGGCAGTTGACCCGCACGGCATTTTGAGGGTAGAACTTTTTTTGAGTTCTACGAACTTTATATGGGTTTAGAGGATCAAAAGTCAAATGTCACAGCCCAGCCGGCGCAAGCGCCACGGGTCCAACTCGGGTGAGACCACTCATTCCGAGCGCGCCTACCAACCGACGCCGCGCGAATGCGCGATGCTGCTTCTGGGGTTGATCGAGGCAAAGCAAACCGAGGCGGGAAAAGACGTCACCCGAACGAGACTGTCGGAAGCGATGCTGCGAAAGCTGTGGTGCCGAAGCCGCCTCACGACAGAGTTCGTTCACGAGGTGCAGGAGTGGCTGTTCATGGCCGGATGGATCCTATTCTTCGCGGGATCGACCTACGCCATGGTCAACGTCCGTGTGGTGGATGCCTGGATGCGCATCTCCTCGAAACGCATGGCCGAAGAGATCGCCGACGTTCAGCGCGCCAAATTCGTTTTCGCTAAGCTTGAGCATCTGCTTCTTCGAAAAGAAGAGCGCGCTGACGACGACGGTGAGGAGACGGAATAGCCTCTGGATGAGTGCGTGCCAGTTCTTGTTGGCCTGGTGCGATGCAATCTGCGGCGCCACGAATGTACAAAGCCGCCTCGCTGGGTAACACGGCCGTCCGGCATATTTTTGAAATTTAAGTCTGCTATGCGTTGTGCAGTACCTGCCCGCGATGAGATCAGCCCCGATACGCCGCTTCGGCTGTCGGTCGCGGCCGCTTTGGCATTTCCAGACGGCTCCATGACGGCCTCCGGCCTACGCCGAGAAAGCGCCCGAGGTCGGCTTGTCGTCGAGCGTATCGCAGGGAAAGACTATACTTCGCTAGAGAGCATCGAACGGATGAGGGAGTTATGCCGCGTCCAAGCAAGGGTGCCAGGTTGTGGCTCCGCCCCGCCCGCCGTAGAGGCGGCCGAGTCGTCGCTCGCGCTATCTGGATCATCGTCGACGGCGACCGGCATATCGCCACAGGCTGCTTTAAGAACCAAACTCGCGAAGCGGAGAAGCAACTAGCTGCTTACATCGCCGAAAAGTACCAACCCACCCGTCACGCCCGCGACATCGACCGGATCGACGTCGCCGACATGCTGTCCATCTACCTGGAAGACTGCGGGCCGCGCATGACGGACCAGCCGAAGCTCGAGCGATGCATTGGCCGGCTAAACGACTATTGGGGCGGCAAGATGCTGTCCGAAGTGACGGCGGCCGAATGCCGTGGCTACGTGCATGAACGCGGCAAGACCGGCGGCGCTCGCGCTGACCTCGAAACGTTACGCGCGGCGATCAATCATCACGCCAAGGAGAACCTACACTACGGCATTGTGCGGGTCACGCTGCCGGCCAAGGGGCCGCCCCGGGACCGATGGCTCACACGCAGCGAGGCCGCGAAGCTGATCTGGGCATGCTGGCGGTACCGTGAGCAACAAACCGTTCATCGCGGTCGGCACAAGGGACAGCTGATCGCGACAGACAAGCGGACGCTTCGGCACCTGGCTCGCTTCATGTTGATTGGCCTTTATACGGGAACACGGGCTGGTGCGATTGCCTCGGCGTCGCCGTACCGTCAAAACGGCCATTCGTTCGTCGACCTCGACCAAGGCATCTACTACCGACTGGCAATCGGTCGCCGGGCGACGAGGAAACGGCAATCGCCGGCGCCGATACCGTCGCGGCTGTTGGCTCACATGCGGCGCTGGGTTAGCCGCGGCCTTGTCACGTCGCACTTCGTGGAGTGGCAGGGCGCGCCGGTCAAGTCGGTGAAGACCGGCTTCAAGCATGCTGTCAGCCTTGCCGGCCTGTGGGGCAAGGTGACGCCGCACACGCTGCGGCACACGGCGGCGACGTGGCTGATGCAACGTGGGGTGCCAATCTGGCAGGCCGCCGGCTACCTTGGCATGTCGGCCGAGATGATCGAGCGGACCTACGGCCATCATCACCCTGACTACATGCGCGCCGCCGCGCAGGCCATCACGTCGAAACAATCGCAGAACGTTTCATTGGTTGTTTCATTGGTTGAGCCAGAAAATGGTCCGGCCAAGCGGCGAAAAAACTAGTAATTTCATGGTGGGCCCGGGAGGACTCGAACCTCCAACCAAGCGGTTATGAGCCGCTAGCTCTAACCATTGAGCTACGGGCCCGCGCCGCCGGCATGCGGGGCGAGCGTGGCGCTACATTATATGATTGTCGCTGCGAGCCAACGGGTACGGTCCGAAAGGAGCGGTCCGATGACTGGCGCCGCAAAGCAGTCCAGCGGAGGCCCCGGAAAGCACCATTCTCCACGCAACGACGGCATCAGCCTTGCCGGCTCAGAAAGAATACCGCCTGCTCGGCGAACAGATTCCAAAACCACCACGGCATTTTCAGCCGCATGCGCCCGCCCCAGGCGTTGAGCGCCACCGCCTGTTCTATCTTGGCGCCAGACACGCGGCAGAGCTGACGAAAGTCCTTGATGCTGCAAAAGTGGATATTCGGGGTCTCGTACCACGCATAGGGCAAATTATCGGTGCGTGGCATGTGGCCACCGATCGCGACTTGCAGGCGTATTCTCCAGTGGCCGAAATTCGGGAACGAGACGATGGCGTGCCGGCCGATGCGCAGCATGTGCTCCAGCACCACGCGGGGCTGTCGCGTCGCCTGGAGCGTCTGCGACAGGATGACGAAATCAAAACCATCGCCGGGATAGTCTTCAAGATCGGCGTCGGCGTCGCCCTGCACCACGGCGAGCCCCTTGGCGACGCACTCGTTCACGCCTTCGCGCGAAAGCTCGATGCCACGGCCATCGACGCCGCGCGACTCCAGGAGCCGCAGCAACTCGCCGTCGCCACAACCGACGTCGAGCACGCGCGCGCCGTGTTCCACCATGTCGGCCACGACGAGCAGATCGACACGCGATCCGCTCGGACTGCGCGCGGCTTCCGCCATGGTGAGATCGCGCTTGAGCCGCATCAGCATCGCTATCTCCGCGCCGGCCGCAGGCCGCGCGCCTTCGCGCTTCCCTCGAGGAAGCCGCGAACGATTGTAAACAGTTCCGGCTCGTCGAGCAGGAAAGCGTCGTGACCCTTGTCGGTCGTCACTTCGGCGAACGAGACGCGCGCGCCGGCGGCGTTGAGCGCGTGCACGATGGCGCGGGATTCCTGGGTCGGGAACAACCAGTCGCTGGTGAAGGAGATTACGCAGAAGCGCGTCGGCGCACCGCGGAATGCGTTGGCGACGACACCATCGTAGTCGGCGGCAAGATCGAAATAGTCCATGGCGCGGGTAAGATAGAGATAGGAATTCGCATCAAAGCGTTCGACAAACGTGATGCCCTGATGCCGCAGATAGGATTCGACCTGAAAGTCGGCGTCGAACGAGAATGTCGGGTTCTCGCGGTCCTGGAAGCGGCGCCCAAATTTCCGATGCAATGCAGCGTCGGACAGATAGGTAATGTGCGCGCCCATCCGCGCGACCGCGAGCCCGCGACGCGGATTGGTGCTGGCGGCAAAATAGCGCCCGCCGCGCCAATCCGGATCGGCCATCACCGCCTGGCGGCCTACTTCGTGGAAGGCAATGTTCTGCGCCGAATGCCGCGTGGCTGCGGCGATCGGGAGTGCCGAGAATACGCGCTGCGGATAGCTCGCCGCCCATTGCAGCACCTGCATGCCGCCCATCGACCCGCCCGCCACCGCGAACAGCGAGTTGATGCCGAGATGATCGAGCAACATCGCCTGGGCGCGCACCATGTCGCGCACGGTGATAACCGGAAAATCGAGCCCCCATGGCATGCCGGTGGCGGGATTTGTCGAGGCCGGCCCGGAAGAGCCCATGCAGCCGCCGACCACATTGGGGCAGATCACGAAATAGCGCTCGGTGTCGATCGGCTTGCCGGGCCCGACCATGGTCTCCCACCATCCGGGCTTGCCGGTCACAGGATGACTATTCACGGCGTGTTGATCGCCGGTAAGCGCGTGGCAGATGAGAACGGCGTTACTGCGCTCGGCATTGAGCGTGCCGTATGTCTGGTAAGCGATCTGGAGGGGGCCAAAATCGATTCCCGCGTCCAGGCGCAATGGAGTGTCGGCCGAAAAACGCACGATCGGCGAATGCGGCTGGTCCGCTTCGCGCGTGCGGTCGGCAAGATCGAGCGTTGCGCTGGTCTCTGCCATGGTAGTTCCCGGAAGCACTTCTACAACAACACTTGGCAGCCGCCCGCCCGGCGGTCAAACGGCGGTAAATAGGCCGCCGACCGGCGGAGTCAATGTTTTCTTTGATTTCGCCCTTAACGACCCCTATCAATCACCCCCCTAATGGGCCCAGCCATGCCGAAACCGCCGCGCCAAAAAGAACCTTCCCTTGCCGAGCTCCGCGACGAGATCGACCGCCTCGACCAGGCAATGCACACGCTTCTCATGGAGCGCGGGCAGATCATCGAGCGATTAGTCGCGGTAAAGAAGACGCAAGAAACCGGCTCCGCGTTTCGACCGGCGCGCGAGGCCGACATGATGCGTCGTCTCGTGCAACGCCATCGCGGTATCCTGCCGCTGGACACTGTTGAAAGCATCTGGCGTGTCATCATCGCCACCTTCACGTATGTCCAGGCCCCCTTCTCCGCTCATGCCGACCTGTCCGCCGGCGACGCGCTCATGCGCGACTCCGCGCGCTTTCATTTCGGCTTCACTGTGCCGCTTGTGCCGCATGTGGGAGCGGCGAGCGTCGTAGCGGCGGTCACGGAATCAAAAGGCGATCTCGGCCTGGTTCCAGCGTTTGCCATCGCCGGCGCCGGTGCAGGACCGTGGTGGACGGCGCTCGAATTCGAGAGCGCGCCGAAAATCATCGCGCGGTTGCCGTTCGTCGAGCGCGCCGATCACCCGGCCGGCCTGCCCGTGTTTGTGATTTCGCGCGTAGCGCCCGAGGCCATGGTGACCGAAACCGAGGTTTGGAGCTTTCGCGTCTCTGGCTGGAACGCGGCGTCCGTCGACAGCCTCGCCGGGCTTGCCGACGCCATAGCGGTTCCCGACAGCGCGTTCGACGGCGCTGCCTTGCTCATTTCCGTCACCGGCGGCGGTGTCGACGCGGTCGCCAATGCTCTCGTCGGTACCGGCGCCTCGATCCGTTCGAGAGCCCTCGTCGGCAGCCACGCGACCCGCTATACGGTGCCGGCGAAAGGCTGATTTCCTCCCCGCTTGCGGCTGGAGGAAGGTAAGAACCAGAGATGAGCGTGTATCCCCAACCCCGGCCCGGCGTGCTCGAAATCGAGCCCTACGTGCCCGGCAAGAGCAGCGCCCCGGGCGTCGCCAAGATATTCAAGCTGTCGTCCAACGAGACGCCGCTCGGGCCCAGTCCGCGCGCGATCGCCGCGTACCAGGCCGTGGGCGCGCGTTTGGAAGACTATCCGGACGGCTCCGCGTCGATGCTGCGCGAAGCGATCGGACGCGCATTCGGGCTCGATCCAAGCCGCATCGTTTGCGGCGCCGGCTCCGACGATTTGCTGAACTTGCTGGCACGCGCCTATCTCGCCGACGGCGATGAGGCGATCCACACGACGCATGGCTTCCTCGTCTATCCGATCGCAACGCTGGGAACCGGCGCGAAGCCTGTCGTCGCGGCCGAAACCAACTATACCGCGAGCGTCGACGCAATCCTTGCGGCGGTGACGAAGAAGACCAAGATCGTATTCCTCGCCAATCCCAACAATCCGACCGGCACCTACATTTCCTTCGACGAAGTGAAGCGGCTGCACCGCGGCCTGCCGCCCCACGTGTTGCTCGTGCTTGACGCGGCCTATGCCGAGTATGTCCGCCGCAACGACTACGAGTCGGGAATCGAGCTTGTCGCCACCAGCGACAACGTTGTCATGACCCGCACGTTCTCCAAAATCCACGGGCTCGCGGCGCTGCGGCTGGGCTGGATGTTTGGTCCCGCTCATGTCGTTGCCGCCGTCAACCGCATTCGCGGCCCGTTCAACGTCAACGCGCCGGCAATCGCCGCCGGGATTGCGGCCATCGAGGATCACGAGCACCAGGAGCGCGCGCGCGAACACAACACGCGCTGGATCGGCTGGCTGGCGCAGGAGTTCGAAAAACTCGGTCTCAAAGTGACCCCGAGCGCCGCCAACTTTTTGCTTATTCATTTTCCGCAGGCGAAGGGCCGGACCGCCAGGGAAGCCGACGCGTTCCTCACGGCGCGCGGGCTGATCCTGCGACAACTCGGCGCGTACAAGCTGCCTGATGCGCTGCGGATGACCGTCGGCACCGAAGAGGCCAACCATCTCGTCGTCGCCGCGATCAAAGAGTTTCTGGGCAAGGCGGCGTGAAGCTGTGACCGAACCCGCACCGCTTTTCAATCGCCTCGCGTTGATCGGCGTCGGCTTGATCGGCTCGTCGATCGCACGCGCGGCACGCAAACAAGGAGCGGTGCGCGAAATCGTCGTCACTGCACGCTCCGCTGCCACGCGGCGCCGCGTCGCCGAGCTTGGGCTTGCCGATCAGGTGGTCGAAAGCAACGCGGCCGCGGTCGCCGGCGCCGATCTCGTCATTGTCTGCGTTCCGGTCGGCGCTTGCGGCGAGGTCGCAGCGGAAATCGGGCCCCACCTTGCGGCCGGCGCCACCGTTTCCGACGTCGGCTCGGTCAAGGGCGCGGTACTGCGCGCCATGGCCCCGCACCTGCCTGCGGGCGTGCATTTCATACCGGCGCATCCGGTCGCCGGTACCGAGAATTCCGGCCCCGACGCCGGCTTTGCTGCGCTCTTCGTCGGCCGCTGGTGCATCCTAACGCCACCCGAAGACGTTGATGCCGCCGCCGTCGAGAAATTGGCCGCGTTCTGGCGCGCACTTGGCGCCAACGTTGAAACCATGCCGGCGGCGCATCACGATCTGGTGCTGGCGATCACCAGCCATCTGCCGCATTTGATCGCCTACACCATCGTCGGTACTGCCGACGAGCTTGCCGAAGTGACGCGCTCCGAAGTGCTCAAATTCTCGGCCGGCGGCTTTCGCGACTTCACGCGCATCGCCGCTTCCGATCCGACCATGTGGCGGGACGTGTTCCTCGCCAACAAGGACGCAGTGCTGGAAATGCTCGGCACTTTCAACGAGGACTTATCGCGGATCACACGCGCCGTCCGCCGCGGTGACGGTGAGGCGTTGTTCGAACATTTCACCCGTACGCGGGCGATCCGGCGCAGCATCGTGCAGATCGGACAGGATTCGCCGGCGCCCGATTTCGGCCGGCCGCATCCGGATTTGCCGGTCGACCCGCTGCCGCGGCCCTATGCGGCTTCCGACAAGGACTGAACACCAAGATTGCTGGCTGCTGCAGAAAGGCAATCTGACCTGGTTGCCGCGATAACCGCACGACATGGATGCAGCAGTTCGATAATCTGACGCCCCGGCGAAGAACCCCGAGGCATGGCCGAAGCAATGCCCGGCATGACGTTTAATGGTGCCTCGGAACGGGGCGACAGCGCGGGCCGTTAATGCCGCGTCCGCGCTACAAGGGCCTCGCTCACCGCACTGCGTAGCGTCGAGACCGTGAATGGCTTGCTGATCACGTCGTGGATGATCGCATCCAGTCCGTGGGCGCGTTCGCGCTGGTCGGCATAACCCGTCATCAGAAGGATCGTGAGCGCCGGAAAGTCGCGCGCGGTAGTCAGCGCGAGCGCGATCCCATCCATGATGGGCATCCGGATGTCGGTGAGCAGGAGATCGAATTGCCCCTCCTCACGGACGATGACGTCGAGCGCGGCGCCGCCGTCGCATGCAGTCTTTACCTCGTGACCGTCGGTCGTGAGCGCACGCGCGCAAAGTTCGCGCAGCGTCTCTTCGTCTTCGGCTATCAGAATGCGTGCCATGGGATGTCTAGCGGGTTGTGCCGACGATGTCGCGGCGGTTGACGAAACGAATGACGAGATCGTGCGCGTCGGCCGGCGGTGAAGCGAGCCGTGAGCGGAAGCCGATCGCCTCGCCCGGCGACAGTGCGGCACGCGACGGAACAACGGTCCACGAATAGATTTCCTGCCGCGCCAAGTTGCGCACGATAAACTTGAGCCGCGGCACCTCCTCGACCTTGCGGACACCGTTGAAGACGTTTCCTTCGACCACGAGAATCGGAACGCCATCATGCTGCTCGGTAAAGGTGGTGACGTCCTCGAAAGTGAGGCCGCGTAAATTCACCGGCATTCGCAGCAGGGCGTAGAACGAGGCGGTTTGCGGCAACGCGCGTACGACGTCGTTTCTCCAGCCGATGATAATTGTACTCATGAGGCCCAACGCCAGTATGGCCGTCTGGACCGAAGAAAGCGGCCAGCGCAACGCCGAGCCTTTTGCCTTGTGTCGCTGCCTCCTTGCCGCCGCGGTTTCGACATCCTCCGCTGGATCGCTCTCTATTTCGGCGGGCCGAACGCCTTCGACTTCGACCGCAGAATGGCTTTCAACGAGATCGCTCGGCACGATTGGCGGCGCCTGCACCTCGGCGCCCTCATCCTCCGCGCCAGAAAAGTCTTCGCCCGCCGCACCGTCCGCGATTGGATCGTTTTCGCCCGCATCCGCCGCGAATTGCCCCTCCTCCGGTCCCGCGTCAGCGCTGGCCATTTCGTCGGCGGACTGTGAGATCGTCTGCGCGGGCGCCAGATCGTCGGCGGCCGGTGCGATCGCCGCTGCGGCGGCGAGGACCTTGTCGGCGTGGCTCGGCTCGGCACGCCAAATCGTCTTGCAGCGGCGGCAGCGCACTTGCCGCCCGTTCGGCGGCAAGCTTGCCAGCTCCACGTCATAGGAAGTAGCGCAAGACGGGCAAACTATAAGCATCGTCGAATCAGCGGCGCATCACCTTTGGGTCCAACCCTAGCGTCCGATCCGTTAACGAATTGGAAACCTTGCCGCCCGCAAGCGCCGGGTTACCGTGGTATGACACCAAAGGCAGGGCCGCGAATCAGCCGCAGGCCCACGGTTACTTTCGGAGGCTTGCGGAGGACGGCGTGATCCGGTTCGAGAATGTCGGCTTGCGCTATGGGCTTGGTCCCGAGGTGCTACGCGACCTCAACTTCGGGATCAACGGGCATTCCTTCCAATTTCTCACCGGCCCTTCCGGCGCTGGCAAGAGTTCGTTGCTGCGCTTGATGTTGTTGTCGCTGCGGCCGACACGCGGTCTCATCAGCATGTTCGACCAGGACACGGCGACGTTGAGCAAGGACGGCCGCGCCAACCTGCGCCGCCGGATCGGTATCGTGTTCCAGGATTTCCGGCTTCTTGATCATATGACCACCTACGAGAACGTGTCTTTGCCGCTGCGGGTTCTCGGCAAGGATGAGGCCGACTACCGGGCGGAAGTCGTCGAACTGCTGCAATGGGTCGGGCTCGGCGAGCGGATGGACGCTTTGCCCCCGGTCCTCTCCGGCGGTGAGAAGCAGCGCGCGGCGATAGCGCGCGCCGTGATTGCCCGCCCACAATTGCTGCTCGCTGATGAGCCGACCGGCAACGTCGATCCCAACCTCGGACAACGCTTGCTGCGGCTCTTCGTCGAACTTAACAAATCGGGTACCGCAGTGGTCATCGCCACGCACGATATCGCGCTGATGGACGAATACGACGCGCGCCGGCTGGTCCTGCATGAGGGACGCCTGCATGTCTATGACTGAACCGATCGAGACCGTGGCAGAACCGTGGGACGACCTCAACGCGTCCCCGTCGGTGGTGCGCTCCCTGCCGTCGGCGATGGCGATCGTACCGAGGGATTCGATAGCCGGACAGTCGCTCACCGCCGTCGTCGCCATCATGACGTTCCTTGCCGCGCTCACCACCGGCGTCGCGATGCTGGTCGTGAGCGCCGCCAGCGACTGGCAATCGGATGTGGGCCGCGAGGTGACAATCCAGGTGCGGCCGGCGCCCGGCCGCGATGTCGACGCCGACGTTCGCGCAGCCGTCGAGATTGCACGCGCCGCTCCCGGCATCGCCGACGTGCGGGCCTACACGAAGGACGAATCCGCCAAGCTGGTCGAACCCTGGCTCGGCGCTGGTCTCGTGCTCGACGACCTGCCGATCCCGCGGCTGATCGTGGTCAAACTCTCACCCGGCGTGCGGCCGGATTTCGCGGCGCTGCGCCGAACGCTGGCGGCGCGCGTTCCTACTTCGAGCCTCGATGATCATCGCCGCTGGATCGACCGCATGCGCACCATGGCCGGGACCGCCGTCGTGGCCGGGATCGCCGTGCTGGCCCTGGTCTGGGTGGTAACGGTTCTGTCGGTCACATTCGCAACGCGCGGGACCATGGCGACAAATCGCCCAATCGTCGAGGTATTGCACTATGTTGGCGCGACCGACAGCTTCGTCTCAGGGCAGTTCCAGCGCCATTTCCTCATCCTCGGCTTCAAAGGCGGCGCCATCGGCGGCGGGGCGGCGATCCTGCTTTTCGCCATCGTGGAAGCGGCCAATACCTGGCTCGCCGGGACCCCTGGAGGGGACGAAATCGCCGGCCTGTTCGGTATCCTTTCCATCGGCGTCACCGGCTATCTTGCGATCCTGTTGCAGATCGTCTTCATGGCGCTGGTGACAGCGTTTGCCTCACGCCATACCGTCAATCGCACTCTCGAGACCATGGACTGAAGAAACTTTAGCGTCGATCGGCCTTCCACGGGTTTGCGAGCGGAACTCACCAGCGTAAAATGCCGACGGCCGAAACCAGGATTTGCGCGGGGGACGCGCGCGGCGATGCTCAGCCTTAGGGCCGCGGTCAGAACGCGGCGCATCAGGTCTGTTTTTGTCAAACTCGTCGTTTTCGGCGGCGTAGCGCTTGTGCTCGGCTTCTTGACCTTCCTCTTGCTTCTGCCGGATGAAGTCGTGCTCGAACACAATGCAGACGGCATCGTTGTCTTGACCGGAGGCACCTCGCGCGTCACCGACGCGCTCGAGCTTCTCGCTGCCGGCCGCGGCAAACGCCTCTTGATCAGCGGCGTCAATCCGGGAACGACGACCGCGGATATCGCGCACCAGGTCGCCGGCTTCGACCGGTTGCTCAGCTGCTGCGTCGACCTCGACTATTCTGCGGTCAACACGCTCGGCAATGCCGTTGAGGCGCGCCATTGGGCCACCGACCGCGGCTTTCGCTCATTGATCGTCGTCACCTCGGCCTACCACATGCCACGGGCGCTGGCGGAGATCGCGCACCAGCTTCCCGATGTTACGCTCATTCCGTTTCCGGTCGTATCCGACCGGCTTCGGGTCGAGCCATGGTGGTCGAACGGCGCGACCACCCGGCTGGTGCTCTCCGAATATTTCAAATATCTATTCGCGCACCTGCGCATGCGTTTCGATTCCGTCGCCGCCGAGAATGGGGGAACCCGCCTCTCCGAGGCGCACCCGCCATACCGATTCCACTGATCCGGGCCTTCTTTGTCATCCTCCTTTGCTGTTCTCCCGCGCTCACTCCTCTTTAACGCGCTGTTCTACCTCAACATGATGGTTCGCATGATCGTGGCGCTGCCGACGATCATGCTGCCTCATGCGTTCTTGCTCGGCATCCTGCGGGGCTATGCGCGCAGCAGCCTCTGGCTTTTGCGGGTGACCTGCGGCGTCAGGGTCGAATGGCGCGGACGCGAAAAGCTGCCGCCGGGCGCCTACCTGGTCGCCTGCAAGCACCAGTCGGTGTGGGAGACATTCGCACTCTTCGCGGTCCTTCCCGATCCGGCCTATGTCCTCAAGCGTGAGTTGATGTGGATACCGCTGTTTGGCTGGCTCGCCGCCAAGGCGGGAATGATACCCGTCAATCGCGGCGCACATGCGACCGCGCTGGCGCGGATGACTGCTGCGGCGCGCAAGGAGATTGCACGTTCGCGTCAAATCGTAATCTTTCCCGAGGGGACGCGGCGTCCGCCGGACGCCAAGCCGCGTTATCTGCCCGGCATCGCCTTCCTTTACGCCGAGACCAACCTGCCGTGCGTACCGGTAGCGCTCAATTCCGGGCTGTTCTGGCCGCGGCATACACTGCGGCGCCCTCCCGGTACGGTGCTTGTCGAAGTGCTCGATCCGATTCCCCCGGGGCTTGGACGGCGAGAATTCATGTCACGGCTGCAAAGCGTATTGGAGGAAGCGACCGCGCGCTTGGTCGCGGAGGGAAGGCGATCAGTGGCCGACCACTGACTGCTGGCCCTTGAGCCTTTCGGCGATGAGATGCAGATCGGTCTCGCGATAACCCAACGCTTCCAGGGCGGTGACCGTTTCCAGCACGTATTCGCGGTTGGGACCCGAGCTGCCATGACCCTGTCGCACGTGATGCACACATGCGGCGAGCGGCAGCCGTCCGGCATATTGCGCGTGGCCGCGGTCGACGATGAAGCACAGCGCCCGCACGCGGCGCGGCTTTTCCTCCTCAAGCTCGATCCGCCGCGTCGTTTCCAGATAAACGCCGGTGACCTGTTCGCGGGAGCGCAGATAAGCGACGGTTTTTGCGCGCGCCACAGCGGCGACGCGGAACGCGATGCCGCGGCACATGCCCCCGCGATCGAGCCCGAGCACAAGGCCCGGCCGTTCCGGCGTGCCACGATGGACGAACGAATAGACGCACAACGCCCGGTGCAGGCCGATGAGCCGCGCCGGCACGCTTTCGAGATAGTCGAAGCCGGGACGCCACATCAGCGAGCCATAGCCGAACACCCAGAGGTCTTCGCCGTCGTTCGCGCCGGTCAATTCCTTCACCGCATTGACTCCAGATGGGACTTCCGCTCGCTTAAAAGCCGCAACGTGGCGCTGAAATGGCGGCGAAAAGATTAGTATCCAAACATTTCTGTCTTTGAAACGCCGCACTCGGGAGGCGAGGAGTAAGGATGCTGGGCGAATCTCCCCTCAATATGATGCAGCGGCCAATCCGGCCGGCGCAAACGCCTGCCCCCGGGCGCGCCCGGTCCCGGCGCCGGCTGATCCTTGCGCCTCTGGTCATCGTCGTCGCGTGCGCCGGCGCATGGGCTCTGCTTTGGTACTATTCCGCCTCGGTGGCCGATCGAACTCTGGCCGGCTGGGTAGAGCGCGAAGCCGCCGCCGGCCGGGTCTATTCCTGCGGTTCGCAGTCAATCGGCGGCTTTCCGCTCAGCATTCAAGCGCACTGCGGCGACGCCACGGCCGAGATCAAAAACAGTCAGCCGCCCTACGCCTTCCAGGCAAAATCGGTAACCTTCACGGCCGAGGTCTATCATCCGACCCGGCTGGTCGGCGACGTGGCCGGGCCGGCGGCATTCTCGATTCTGCAGCAGCCGCCGAGTTTGACCGCCAATTGGACCCGCGCACGGCTTACCGTGCGCGGCGTGCCGCCCGATCCCGAGGGCGGCTCGATTGAGGTTGAGGCGATTCGCGTCGATCGTACCGGCACCGACGAGACGATTTTCAAAGCCCGGCACGGGGACTTTCGCGGGCGCCTTATCGCTGGAACGCCGCGTGACCATCCGGTGATCGAAATGACAATGCGTCTCACCGGAGCGTCGTCGTCATTTCACGCTTTGCTGACCGGGCCACTCGACGCCGAGTTCGATGCAGTATTGCGCGGCTTTAAGGATCTGGCGCCGAAACCCTGGGCCGAGCGCTTCCGCGAAATGCAGGCGGCCGGCGGCGGCATCGAGATCAAGGCGCTGCGCGTCGCGCAAACCAAAGCCCTCGTCGTCGGGGCGGGGGCTCTTACCGTCAATGCGAATGGCAAGCTTGACGGCCTGGTCCGCGTCGCCATCGTCGGTATCGAGAACATCGTCCCGCTTCTCGGCGTTGACCACCTGATCGGGCAAGGTCTTGACCAATTGTCCGGCGCAAGCGGGACGCTCGATCGCCTGTTACCGGGACTGGGCGGAGCTATTCGCGACACCGCGAACGCGACTGTGACCGACAACCTCAAGAAAATGGGCGAGCCATCGTCGATCGACAACCAGCCGGCGATTATTCTGCCGCTGCGCTTTTCCGATGGCTCGATCTATCTCGGCATGCTGCGGGTCGGCGAGGCACCCGCGCTGTTTTGATTTGCCGCACCGAGCGACCGGCCGCCGCACGTTTCAGGCCCCGATCACCAAACTTGCCGCAATGAGCTTGCCGTCGGTGACATAGTGGTTGACCCGCTCGACCGGGAGATGTTCGCCGTATTCGTAACGGTTCACGTCCGCGATAACGCGATTCCTCTCCAGCTCGGCAATGATGTAGTCGCGCACGGCATTGGTGTCCGAATCGGTGGCGTGGGTGATCTGGAACGTGAGTTTGGTCAGGGAGAAACCGGTATCCTTGGTGCCGGCTCCAACCCAGAGAACACGCGCATCGTGCGGCGGGCGGTCGGTGTTTAGCCAGAACCTGGCGGTCCCCCAGGTGGATTGGGCCTGCTCGAGGCCCGAAGCCCAGAATCGGATGTGATCACGCTTGCGCGGGCTGTCGCCGATGGCCTTCTGGAAACCGATGTCCTGGCCACGCCCGAAAAGATAAAGCGTGCTGAACGGCGCCGTTGGATAGGGCGAGTTGAACAGAAACGCGCGGATCATGCGCCACGAGCTTTTCAGGCTGAGCCGATCAGCCTCCCGCCATCCGATGATTGCAAAGGCGGCGCGAAGCTGCTGCTGGGTGCCGACCAGCACGACATTGACCGGATCGCCGGGTAGCCCGTCGCCGGTGATGGTGTAACTGGGCACCCGTTTGTGCTGAAGAATCTTCAGGCCCATGCGGACTGCGCGAGGCAGAATAACGTAGGCGGCGATCCCGTAAGTGACGGCCACGGCCAAAATCCACGGCAACCGGTGGTCGACGAATTTGAAGACGACAAAGACGATCAGCCAGACGGTGAAGACGCCCAACGCGAAGATGAGTACGCGCCGGAAAAAACGTTTCAGCGATCTCACCATCGTCCACCGACCTCAGCGCCTGATCCCGGCATGCCAGCCGACGGACGCGTCCGGCACCGAGTTGGTCGAGGCGAAATAGGGCTTGAGATCGAGGAGCGGCGTACCGTCCAGGCAATCAAGGCCGATGACGGTGAGGTCGTTGCCCTCGATGCCAACGACCCTCGCCACCGAGACGGCGATCGGATTGGGCCGTACCGGCGAACGCAGCGCGAAGGTGCCGCGGCGCTCCGGGTAATGATGCGGCGCCTGCAGAACCAGGTCGCGGCGCGCCTGATCCATCCAATAGAGCACGACCACGTGAGTAACACTTTCGAGACCGGTCAGACCTTGCGACCATCTTGGGTCAAGCACGACGGTGCAGACTGCGTTGCTCTCGCGCGGATTCTTCGGACAATCCTCACGCCGCTTCCACGGCGTATGGATGCGCCCGATGTAGTAAAGGGAGGCGTCAAACCGCGCCGGCAATTCGACGGCGATTTCGCCCTCGCGCAGGGCGCCAGGTTCTCTTGCAGCGGCGTCTCGGACCATGGCTTTTTTTGACATGCAGGTTCGATGGCGGCCAGTCCCTTGTTATCAACCCTATTCGTGGGATTAATCCCAACACCTCTTGTCAAGTTAACCGCATAAAGATATCCTTATATCAAATATCAGTCGATTTAGTGGTCTTTTGCGATGGATGCTGCCCAACTCCCTTTTCAGGCTCTGACCGCGACGCTCAAGGCTGCGGGCGAGGCCACCCGCCTGCGCCTTCTATCGCTTATTTCTGACGCCGAACTGACCGTCACCGATCTCACCGCCATCCTGCGTCAATCGCAGCCGCGGCTCTCGCGACATTTGCGGCTTCTGGCCGAAGCCGGGCTGGTCGAACGACACCGCGAGGGGTCGTGGGCGTTTTTTCGGCTGGGTGAGGCCGGCGGCGCCGCCGACATCGCCCGGACCCTGATCGCGCGACTTGATCCCAACGATGCGATTGTTGCGCGCGACCGCGAGCGGCTGGCGGCGGTCCGCGCCGCGCGCGTCGCCGCGGCGCAAAATTATTTTCGCCGTCACGCCGCGGAATGGGACCGTATCCGCAGACTGCATGTGACCGACGCGGCGGTCGAAGAGGCTATCCGCAGCGTCCTCGGCGACCAGCCGATACGTTCATTGCTCGATCTCGGCACCGGCACCGGGCGCATGCTTGAGCTTTTCGCAAAAGACATCGAGCGCGGTCTTGGTCTCGATCTCTCGCTGGACATGCTGGCGTTGGCGCGCACCCGCCTTGACCGCGCCGGATTGAAGCATTGCACGGTGCGCCAGGGCGACATCTACGACCTCGCTTTGCCGCGCGACACCTTCGATGTCGTGATCATCCATCAGGTCCTGCATTTTCTTGACGACAGCGCCCGCGCAATCAGGGAGGCGGCGCGTGTATTGCGGCCCGGTGGACGCCTCCTCGTTATCGATTTCGCGCCCCACGATCTTGAATTCCTGCGCGACGAGCACGCCCATCGCCGGCTTGGCTTCGCCGCCGAAACCGTAACCCAATGGCTCGAAGCGGCTGGCCTCGACCTTCTCCGGCAGCAAACGCTGCCGCCGGGACCGGAAGGCAAGATCGCAGTCTCGCTGTGGCTTGCGCGCGATCCGCGCCTCCTCATCGCCTCGCCGGCAAACCGCGAGGTCGCGTGATGGATAGCAACCGCCTAAGCCGCTTCACCCAAAACGGCACCGCCGGTATCCGCGTCTCGTTTGAGTTCTTTCCGCCGAAGACCGCGGAGATGGAACAGGCGCTCTGGGAGGCGATCGCGCGGCTCGCACCGCTGCAACCGAATTTCGTGTCCGTCACCTACGGCGCCGGAGGCTCGACGCGCGAGCGCACGCACGCGACCGTCAAGCGCATTCTCGCCGAGACCATGCTGACGCCGGCGGCGCACCTCACCTGCGTCGCCGCGACCCGCAGCGAGGTCGATGCGGTGATCGGTGCCTATGCGGGCGCCGGCGTGCGCCATATCGTGGCGTTGCGCGGCGATCCGCTGGCGGGGATCGGTGAGCGTTTCTTGCCACATCCCGGTGGATATAAAAATGCCGCCGACCTAGTCGGCGGCATCAAGCGCATCGCCGACATTGAAGTATCGGTCTCCGCCTATCCGGAAAAACATCCGGAGAGCGCCACGGTCGCGGACGACATCGATATGCTCAAGGCCAAGGTCGACGCCGGCGCCAATCGCGCGATCACCCAGTTCTTTTTCGAAAACAGCCTTTATCTTCGTTATCTCGATCGCGTCCGCGCCAGCGGCATCAACATTCCGATCGTGCCGGGCATCCTGCCGGTTCAGAATTTCAAGCAGACGAAGAGTTTCGCTGCACGGACCGGAGCGTCGGTGCCAGACTGGCTCGCTCGCCGCTTCGAAGGGCTCGATGAAGATCCGGCGACGCGGAAACTGATCGCCGCCGCCGTCGCCGCGGAACAGGTGCTCGATCTCGTCGATCAGGGCGTCACCGACTTTCATTTTTACACGATGAACCGCGCCGATCTTGTCTACGCGATTTGTCATCTGCTGGGGCTGCGGCCCGGACCGCAACGGCAGACGCAGCTCCAGCCATTCATCCAGACGGAACGGGCGTAATCTCATGACAACCCCATCCGCGAGAGCAACAAATCTGCGCGAGCTTGCCGCCGATCGCATCCTCGTGCTCGACGGCGCCATGGGAACGATGATCCAGGCGCTTGGTCTCGACGAACGAGGCTACCGCGGCGCGCGCTTCGACGCCTGGAACCGCGAGGTCCGCGGCAACAACGATCTTCTCAATCTCAGCCGGCCGGGCGCTGTGCACGCCATCCACCTCGCCTATTTCCGCGCCGGAGCTGATATCGTTTCGACAAACACCTTCTCCTCGACCTGGATTGCCCAGGCCGATTACGGCATGGGGGAGATCGCCTACGAACTGAACCTCGAAGGCGCCCAGCTGGCGCGGCGAGCCGCGCAGACCGTGCAGGATGAGGACGGACGCCCTCGCTTCGTCGCCGGCGCCATCGGTCCAACCAACCGCACTGCATCGATTTCTCCTGACGTTTTGAACCCTGGCTTTCGCGCCATCACGTTCGATGAATTGCGCAACGCCTATACCGAGCAGGCGCGCGGACTGATCGATGGCGGCGTTGACGTATTGCTGATCGAGACCATCTTCGACACGCTCAACGCGAAGGCGGCCATTTTCGCCTGTACCGAAGTCATGGAGAAACGCGGCCTCCAGCTGCCGCTGATGATCTCAGGTACGATCACCGACCGGTCTGGGCGGCTGCTGGCCGGGCAGACGCCCGAGGCGTTCTGGAATTCGGTCGCCCACGCAACACCGCTGTCGATCGGCTTCAATTGCGCGTTCGGCGCCAGGCAGATGCGGGCGCACGTCGCCGAACTGGCGCGCGTCGCCGACACGCTCATCTGCGCCTATCCCAATGCCGGACTGCCCAACGAGTTCGGCCATTACGACGAGAGCCCCACCACCATGGCGGCCCAAATCGGCGAATTCGCCGCTGCCGGCATCGTCAACATCGCCGGCGGATGTTGCGGCACCACGCCAGACCACATCCGCGCGATCGCCGCCGCGGTCGCCGGCAAGACGCCACGCCAGATCCCGTCCATCCCGCAGCGGCTCCGCCTCTCCGGTCTCGAAGCCTTCACGCTGACGCCGGCGATACCGTTTGTGAATATCGGCGAGCGCACCAACGTCACCGGCTCGGCGCGCTTCCGCAAGCTCATTACCGCCGGCGACTATGGTGCGGCGCTCGCTGTCGCCCGCGATCAAGTCGAAAACGGCGCGCAGATTCTCGACGTCAACATGGACGAGGGGCTGCTCGACTCCGAAAAAGCGATGACGACGTTCCTCAACCTCATCGCCGCGGAGCCCGATATCGCCCGCGTGCCGGTGATGATCGATTCCTCGAAATTTTCGGTGATCGAAGCCGGCTTGAAATGCGTGCAGGGCAAGGCGGTCGTGAACTCGATTTCGCTCAAGGAGGGCGAAGAGCCGTTCATCCGGCAGGCGCGGCTGTTGCGCCGTTATGGGGCCGCTGTGGTGGTCATGGCGTTCGATGAGGCCGGTCAGGCCGATACTTTCGAGCGCAAGACCGCGATCGCTGCGCGCGCCTACGACATTTTGGTCAATCGCATAGGCTTTCCAGCGCAGGATATCATCTTCGATCCAAATATTTTTGCGCTCGCGACGGGAATGGAGGAGCACAACGGCTACGGCGTCGCTTTCATCGAAGCCGCGCGCTGGATCAGGCAGAACCTGCCGCACGCGCACGTCTCCGGCGGCGTGTCGAATCTGTCGTTCTCGTTTCGCGGCAACGAGCACATGCGCGAGGCGATGCATGCGGTTTTCCTCACGCACGCGATCGCTGCCGGCATGGACATGGGTATCGTCAATGCCGGGCAAATCGCGGTCTACGATGATCTCGATCCGGAGTTGCGCGAGGCGTGCGAGGACGTCGTGCTCAACCGCCGCATCGACGCGGCCGAACGGCTGCTTGCACTTGCCGAGCGGCACCGCGGCCAGGGCAAGGAGAAAAAGGAGGCTGACATCGCCTGGCGCGAATGGCCCGTTGAAAAACGCCTGACCCACGCCCTCGTTCACGGCATTACGGATTACATCGCGGCCGACGTCGATGAAGCGCGGCGCAAAGCTCCGCGCCCGCTCGCCGTTATCGAAGGACCGCTCATGGACGGCATGAACGTGGTCGGCGACCTGTTCGGCTCGGGCCGAATGTTCTTGCCGCAGGTGGTCAAGTCGGCGCGCGTGATGAAACAGGCGGTTGCGCACCTTCTTCCTTACATGGAGCAGCAAGACGGTGGCGGCGCGCGTTCGTCGTCCAACGGCAAGATCGTCATGGCCACCGTCAAGGGCGACGTCCACGATATCGGCAAGAACATTGTCGGCGTGGTCCTTGCCTGCAACAACTACGACGTTGTCGATCTCGGCGTCATGGTGCCGGCGGATAAAATCCTCCAGACCGCGGCCGCGGAGAAGGCGGACATCGTCGGACTTTCTGGCCTCATCACTCCCTCGCTTGACGAGATGTGCCACGTCGCGGCGGAGATGGAGCGACAGGGATTCGATGTACCGCTCCTGATCGGCGGAGCGACCACCAGCCGCGTGCACACGGCGGTGAAGATCCACCCCAACTACCGCCGCGGGCAGACGGTCTATGTCAATGATGCAAGCCGCGCCGTCGGCGTGGTTTCTTCGCTGCTCTCGGAGGCGACGAAGGCGCGCACCGTCGGTGAGATTCGCGACGAATATGCCCGCATCGCCGCAGCGCATGCGCGCGGCGAGGAAAGCAAGCACCGCCTGCCGCTCGCGGATGCCCGCGCCAACGCCTTGCGGCTTAACTGGTCGGGAAACTACACGCCACCAGCGCCGCGTCTGCTCGGAACGCGTCTGCTGGCGGATATCCCGCTGACGGAGCTTGTCGACTTCATCGACTGGACGCCGTTCTTCGCCACCTGGGAACTGAAAGGGAAGTTCCCGGCCCTGCTCGACGATCCTCAAGCCGGCGAAGCTGCGCGCAGCCTGTTCGCCGACGCACAAGAAATGCTGCAACGTGCAGTGACGGAACGTTGGTTTCGCGCCAACGCTGTTATCGGCATCTGGCCGGCCAACAGCGAGAGCGACGATATCCTTGTTTTCGCGGATGAGGCGCGGCGCACGCCGGTCGCGACCTTGCACACGCTGCGCCAACAACTGCCGCGCCGCGAGGACCGCGCCAACGTCGCGCTTGCCGATTTCATTGCGCCGCGTGCCAGCGGGCTGGCCGACTATATCGGCGCGTTCGCGGTGACGGCGGGGATCGGTGAGGAAGCCCTCGCCGACCGCTTCAAACACGCCAACGACGATTACTCCGCGATTATGGCCAAAGCGCTCGCCGACCGCCTGGCCGAGGCGCTCGCGGAACGGCTGCACCAGCGGGTGCGCCAGGAATTTTGGGCCTATGCACCGGACGAAGATTTGAACGCCGGCGCGCTTCTCGCCGAGCAATATCGTGGCATCCGCCCGGCACCGGGCTATCCGGCACAACCCGATCACACCGAGAAAGCGACGCTGTTCAACCTCCTCGATGGCGAGCGCCAGATCGGCGTGCGGCTGACCGAGAGCTTCGCCATGTGGCCAGGCGCATCCGTGTGCGGCGTCTATTTCAGCCATCCCGACAGTTATTATTTCGGCGTCGGCCGGATCGAACGCGACCAAACCGAGGACTATGCGAAGCGCAAGGGCTGGACGATCGCCGCAGCCGAGAAATGGCTGGCGCCAATTCTGAACTACGATCCCCTCGCCGCGGCACGCAGCGCCGCGGAGTGACATCGCGAAAACAAAAAACTCCGGGGCGAACAATCGCTCCGGAGTTTTCTATTTGCGACCGACGGTTTTGACGCGGCGGTCCTTGACGGTTCTGGCGTTTGCACGCTTAGCGGGTTTGAACGCGATCTAATCGGATAACCGGACGCTACTTTTCCGGACGATGTTCGAGAAACTCAGAAGGCCCCCAGCAAGATCGCGCCAACAAAAACGAACGCAGCGCATACGGCCAGCATGTTGAGCTTCATCGCGATGTCCACGCGTCGCACCTCCATCACAGTTGAATGAGGAAGCCTATCAGAAAGTAGCAAGTGAAAGAAGCGAAACGATTGCTGCACTGCCGCACAAATTTGTGCGGCACACATTTGCCACCGGGACTCCGACAACAACCTCATGAGATTTGACAGAAATTTTCAATATCTCCGCCACGTGACAAGACGCTTCGGAAAATTGATCACTCGCCTCGAAGCGAGCGGCAGCAGCTCAAATGTTGTTATTTTCTAATTAAAGTGACAATGCGCAACGTTATCCGGCGTACCGGCAGCAAAACGATAAAGCCAGTCAAGGCGCCACCGGCCGGCCGATGATAAAGGCGGAGAGCCAGCGCAGCACGAAGTCACCGCGAGGACCGATGCTGACAAAGTCACGGCAGCGCTCGCGACGAAGACGATGACTGCCGTTGCAAGAATGGGAAATACGTACCTCTTTGCCTTGCATCTTCCTCCCCTCGCCGCTCACGTTTCGCGTTTTCGCTACGGCGGCACCGCAACCAAATGAGGCTTCGGCGCGACATGGTTAACGCACGCCTTCACACGCGAAAACACGAGATCATTGAACAGTCCTTAACGGAAATCCTCGCATTGTCTGCGCATGTCGCGTGGCGTTCAGTTATCTTTGTTTGGCTCCCTCGCCGCTGCCGTGTTGATCGCGGTCGCCGGCTGCAGCCACAACTTTTACGGCGGCGAACGCGAGGCTTGGCGACACGACGCGGAGGTCGCCTGCGTAAACTCCGGCGCCGTGAAAGACGGCCCGGAACGGGTGCGCATATCGGCGATCAGCGGGCCGGGCATATGCGGCGCGGATTTTCCTATCCAGATCTCGGCGTTGGGTGAGAGCGGGCCGCTCGGCTACGACGATGAGCCGTTGCGTCCGCCGGGGGCGGTTCCCGATAGCGCGGTGCCAAGACATTGGCCGTTGGTGCAGTCGAACGCCTTGCCGCCACCGCAAGCCGCACCCATGCAGGGTCGACCTTTACCGGCCGGTCCGGTTAAGCCTGCCCCGTTGCAGTCAGCCTCCGCGCAACCCGGCCGGCCGATGTCCCTTTACGCTCCCGGCGTGCCGGAGCCCGGCGAGGACGACGCCGCCTTCGAGCCGACACCGCCACAGCCCTATGACGGCGGGCCCGGCGCACGTTTGCCCGGACCACCGCCCCAGGCCGGCCCGCCACCGCCGATTTACACGCCACGCGCCCAAGCGGGGCCACCCGGCTCCGAGGAGCATGTACCGCTTGGCTGGCCACGCGATCCGACAGTGACCGCGTCGGTCGGACCGGTCGAAGTGAAACCAACGGCAATTCTGGCCTGCCCAATCGTCTCCGCGCTCGATCAATGGATCACGGCGGCAGTGCAGCCGGCCGCGCTGCACTGGTTTCGCCAGCCGGTCGTCGAGATCAAGCAAATATCGGCGTATTCATGCCGCGGCATGAACGGCAATCCGAACGCACACATTTCGGAGCACGCCTTCGGCAATGCGCTCGACATTGCCGAGTTCGTGCTCGCCGACGGCCACAAGATCACCGTGCAATACGGCTGGCACGGCGCGCCCGAGGAACAGGGATTTCTGCACGACGTGCAGCTCGCCGCTTGCCAGGAATTCAGCACCGTGCTGGCGCCCGGCGCGAACATCTATCACTACAATCACATTCACGTCGATTTGATGCGGCGATCGAGCGGTCGCCGCATCTGCGAGCCGTCGGCCATCCCTGGCGAAGTCGTCGCCGAGCGGGCGCGGGCGCGCTATGCCACGCAGCATTTTGGCGATCCCGGGATCACCGGTTCGATCAAAAAAACAATCAAACGCGCCCTCGGCTATTCCGGCGAGGACGACGACCGCCTGCCGATCGCCGCGCCGGGCGAGGATTAGCGACGTCTACTGACTGCGGCGCTGATCGCTAGTCTCCTACCGGAGGCGTGACGCGAGGTTGACTGGCGAACTTGCCTGTCGAGCCACGGCGACCTCGATCCTCCAGCCAGTGGGCTTGCGCGCGATAGCGTTGCAGCCGCTCTTTCAAAACACAAAGGTGAGCCGCTACGATGGATGATGCTAGTCTGCCTGTCGGAGGAATGCCGTGGGGCGTCGGGGATTTATTGCACTGATCGCGTGCGCTGCCGGAGCCTTGCCACTTGCCGCGAACGCGAAGCATTCGGCGGCCCAACAGCCCTGTGGATGGATCGGCGTTCAGCTCAGTCCAATGACGAGAGCGTTTGCCGACAGCCTCGGCATGACCGGCCTTTATGGGGGAATCTTCAAGCAACCCAAACCCGGCAGCCCCGCTGCACATGCTAAAATTGAAGCGGGCGACGTAATCACCGCGATCAACGGCGTACCGCTCAGGAATTGGAGCGATTTCACGACGACCATTTCTGCGATCGCGCCTGGCACGATTGTTCATTTCACTACATACCGTGACGGACAGTTGATCGAGGTCAAAGCGATCCTTGGCGCTTCCAGGTGTCACCGCCAAAGCGGCCGCTGATGCGGGTGTACTTTTTTCGAAGCTGGTTGATCTCGATCAATTCTCGGATGCAATCGGTTGTGCAAACTGAAAATATATTTGTACCCTGAGATAATCTCTGACCCATAAATGGCATGCCATGTCCATAAAAAGCATTCTTTTTACAATCATGATAATCGTTCTGGCGATTGTGATCTTCGTTGATTGGACAGCGTGGAATGCCAGCCACTTGGGATGGGCGCACCTTGTCGGGTTGGGCGCCAGCGTTCTGCTCCTTATTCTGATCGGGGTTTGGCCAGGAAACCGGCAGCCGACCCAACCTCCAAATTGAAGAAAAGAACCGCCGCGCGACAGGCCGCCGCGCCCCTCCCGGGCGAGGTGCGCAAAAAGCCGAATTTCGGTTCGGACGGGAATTTTCAATGCCTAAGACGCTTAGTTTCCCTTGGCCGCCTGCATATGGGCGAGCAGCGCGGCGGTCGGCCAGCAATCGACCTTAAGGCCGTTGCGCTTTTGATAATCGCCGAGCGCGGCGCGCGTCTTCATCCCCGCCTTGCCGTCGATCTTGTCGTGGTAATAGCCGCCGGCGGTGAGAATTTCCTGCATGCGGTCGAGATCGCGGCTGGGAAGCTGCGCTACTTTGCCCCACGGCGTCTCGAACGGTCTCGGATCGACAATACGGTCACTGAGGTGGCCGACGAACAAGACGTAGAGGTCGGAGAAATTGTACTCTTTGATCACGAAGTAATTCTTGGTGGCGAGGAAGGCCGGTCCATACAGACCGGCCGGCTGCAGCAGTGACGCGGTCTCGGCGCGCTCCGCAGGCGAGAGTTGCCGGCCATAGGCCGGCGCGAAACCGTTTTTGAGCCAGTCCCCAATTGGATGCGTGTTCTCAGGAATGCCGGTCGCGCAGTCGACATTCGCCGGCGCCCGCACCTCATAAGCCCAGCGCAGACCGCGCTGCCAGCCCTTGTCGACAAGCTGCCGGGCCGCCGAAGCCAATGCGTCGGGCACCGAATGCCAGATATCGCGGCGCCCGTCGCCGTCGAAATCGACGGCGTATTTGTAATATTCCGACGGCAGGAATTGCGTCAGGCCCATGGCGCCCGCCCACGAGCTCTTCATGTCGGCGCGCTTGACCGAGCCGTCGTCCAGCATTTTGAGCGCTAGCAGGAACTCGTCGCGAAATTTATCCTTGCGCTTGCCGAGATAGGCCTGCGTCGCCAGCACGCGGATGGCATCGTGGGGCAGCGCATAGCGGCCGTAATCGGTCTCGCGACCGAAGATCGCAAGCACGACGGTCGGATCGACGCCGTACTCGCGCTCGATCGCCATCAGCGGCGCGCGATACTGATCGAACAGCTTGCGACCCTGCGCAGCCAGCCGATCGAATGTCGCTGCTTTCAGATAATCCGCGGGTGTCTCGACGAATTCCGGCTGCCCCGGCCCGGCATGCGCGGGCCGGCCGGGTATCACCAGTTCCGGAAGCGACAAATCCGGTTCGAGCCCGCGCGTCGCCATGTCGAAGGTGGCGCGCGACACGCCGAGTTGCTGCGCCTGGGGCCACAACGACTGCAGCCAGGCTTCGAACGCCGCGTCGGCGGCGTAGCCGCCGCGGATGCAGAGGATGCCGCTCAACAGGGCGGCACATAATATGCGCAGGACGATTCTCATCGCCCCAGAATGTCACCGTCGCGACGGCAGAATGCAATCGCCCAATCCATTACGACGTCTATGCCGCCTGTCGCGGCGGCGGCATCGTCCTCTGAAAGCTCGGACGCGCGGCAAGGCGGTCGTAATAGGCCGAAAGCGACTTCGCCGCCGCGATAGCGCTGCCGGATTCGGGAAAATTCTTCAGGTACGCCAATATCGGCATCACGTTGATGTCGGCCAAAGTGAAGCTGTCGCCGGCAAGGTAGCCGCCTTTGGCGACGGTGCGATCGAGCAGCTCGATCTCTTTTTGCACCGCGGGCACGACCGCGTCGATCACCTTGCGGTCAGGCGAACCATCGCCGGTCTTCGGGAAGATATAGTTGAGCAGGTAGCTGCGGACCAGGGTGCCATCCATTTTGGTGTTCACCAGCGACACCCATTGTTCGGTGAGCGCGGCATGGCGCGGGTCAGTCGGGATCAATTTCGGTCCGGGAAAACTGAGATCGAGGTAAGTCGCAATCGCCTTCGACTCGCACAATTCGAAATCGCCGTGGCGCATCACCGGCACCTTGCCGAAGGGATGGATTGCCGAAACGTCGGGCGAATGCGGGGTTGAATGCTTGAGATCGTAGGGTATGGCCTTTTCCTCACAGACCATGCACGCGACCCGCGTATAGGTCGATGGCGCCGGTCCGATGATTTCAACTCTTGGCATGTTTGCATCTCCCGTTTGCGCTTTTGCTGCCGCCGGGCGTGGCTGCATTTAATAGTTAACCAACAGGTTAACTTTAGCAGCCGCGCCGATGCTGTCAAGCGGGTTCGCCGACGCAACGGCCGCCGGCTAGCGCGTCGCCACGATAAAGAGGCGCGGAAATTTCAACAGCACCTTGCCGTCGAACCGCGGCCTGTAGGTTGCGGCGATCTTTTCCAAATAGGCTGCGAGAAATTGCTCGCGCGCCGCCGCGCCGAGCGGAGCCAGGAACGGTTGCAGCGCCGAGCCCTTGAACCATTCGACTATGGCCTGCGGTGTCGCCAGCACATGCTCGTAGATGCTGTGCCAGATGTCGATGCGCGCACAAACCGGCTTGAGCAGATCGTAATAGACTTCGGGCGGCGGCAGATCGCCGCGCGCAGCGGCCCTGATCTCCGGATTGTCCGCCCAGGGCCCGTTTGCCGCCACTTCACGCTGGAGCGTGTGCGACGGCTCGCGCGTGTTGTCGGGCATCTGCACCGCGAGCACTCCGCCCGGCGGTAAAGCTTCAAGCAGGCGGCGCAGCACGTTCGGATGATCCGGTATCCATTGAAACGCTGCGTTGGCAAACAGAAGATCGGCGCGCGGGTCCGGCGTCCAGTGGGCGATATCGGCCTCGATGAATGTGCATCGGGGCAGCCGCTCGCGCGCTTTTTGCAGCATGTCGGGCGACGAATCGACGCCGATGACTTCGGATTGCGGATAGCGCGCGATCAGAAGCTCGGTGGAGTTGCCAGGACCGCAGCCGAGATCGACGGCAAGCCTCGGATTTTGCGATGGCACCTGCGCCAGCAGATCGCGCGGCGGGCGGGTGCGTTCATCCTCGAACTTCAGATACTGGCGCGCGTTCCAGTCATCCATCGCCGCATCTTTCCCTTCACCGGCGTGCACCCGGCCGAAAGCTCACTCGGCGGGGGCGACATGCGGCGTGCTGACGCCGCCCGCAGCCGCAGCTTTCGATCGATCCGCGCCGAGCAGCATATACACCGCGGGAACCACGAACAGCGTGAACAGCGTACCGATTGACAGGCCAGAAGCGATGACGAGACCCATCTGGAAGCGCGATACGGCGCCGGCCCCGGCTGCCGTAATCAGCGGCGCCACGCCAAGCACCATGGCGGCGGTCGTCATCAGGATCGGGCGCAGTCGGATGGCGGCGGCCTGTTCGATCGCCTCGCGCTTCGGCCGCCCTTCCGCCTGGAGATCGTTGGCAAACTGCACGATCAGAATGCCGTGTTTGCTGATCAGACCCATCAGCGTCACCAGCCCCACCTCGGTGTAGATGTTGAGCGACGCGCCACCGACGCCGACGCTGACGAAGATGAGCGCGCCGGCAATCGACATCGGCACCGATACCAAGATGATGACCGGATCGCGGAAGCTTTCGAACAAAGCCGCCAGCGCCAAAAAGATGATGATCAGCGCAAAGCCGAAGGTGGTGACGAACCCGCTGGTTTCCTGCACGTACTGACGGCTCAAGCCGCCATAGTCGACCGAATAGTCGCGGGGCAGCATGCGCGCCGCGAGAGCCTGCAAATAGGCGAGCGCGTCGCCCTGGGCGACGCCAGGCATGGCGACGCCCTGGATGGTCGCACTGTTGAGCTGCTGGAAGTGGTTGAGCGATTCCGGAACCGTCTTGGTCGAAACCGTCGCGATCGTCGACAGCGGCACAAGCGTGCCGTCGGCGGCGCGGATATGATAGTCGAGCAATTGCCGCGGATTTAGCCGGAACCGCTGCTGCACCTGCGGAATGACCTTGTAGGAACGCCCGCTCATGCTGAAGTAATTGACATAACCGCCACCAAGCATGGAGGCCAGCGCGCCGCCCACGTCGCTCATTTTCAGCCCGAGCTCCGCAGTCTTGTCGCGGTCGATGATGATGTTGGACTGCGGATTATCGATCTTAAGATCGCAGTCGAGAAAGATGAACATTCCGCTCTGCTGCGCCGCGCGCAAATAGTCCTGCGCGATATTGTACAGCCGCTCGAACGGTTCGGTAGTTCCGATGACGAACTGAACCGGCAGACCGATACTGCCCGGCAGCGGCGGAGGCTGGAAGACGACGACGCGGGATCCGGCAATCTTTGCCACCTCTTGCTGCACGATCGGCTGCAGCTTGTTGGAGGATGTCGATCGGCGGCTCCAGGGCTTCAATGCCATGCCCGAAATGGACTGGCCGGGAACGTCGATCTGGAAGACGTGCTCCGTCTCCGGATGCTCGAAGAAGATCCGGAATATCTCATGCGAGTAGAGCTTCCGTTGTTTGAGCGTGGCGTTCGGCGCAGAATTCGAGAGCGAGAGAAGGACGCCCTGATCTTCCTGCGGCGCAAGCTCGGTGTGCGCGGTGATAAACAGGAAATAGATGCTGCCCAGTACCAGCAGCGAAAAGACGACCGTGACCGGCAGATAGTTCAGGCTCCCGTGCAGACGCCGCTCATACGCGCCCTGTAACCAGTTGAACGCACGATCAATGTAGTAGGTGAGCTTCTCCTCCCAGCCGCGATGCAGCGGATCGTGCGCCTTGAGAAGGCGCGAACACAGCATGGGCGACAGCGTCAACGCAACGACACCCGAAACCGTCACCGCGCCGACCAGCGCGAAAGCGAATTCCGCGAACAATGCGCCGGTAAGACCGCCCTGGAAGCCGATCGGCACGTAGACCGCGGCTAGCACAACCGTCATCGCCACGATCGGCCAGCCGAGTTCGCGCGCGGCCGTTATCGCGGCAGGAACCGGCGCCATGCCGTCTTCAAGATGACGGTTTACGTTTTCGACCACGATGATGGCGTCGTCGACCACAAGCCCGATCGCCAGCACCAGCGCCAGCAGTGTCAGCAGATTGATCGAATAGCCGAGCGCAAGCAGAATGATGAACGTACCGACCAGCGACAGCGGAATAGCGACGGTCGGTATCAGCGACGAGCGCACCGAGCCCAGAAAGATAAAGACGACAAGCGTAACGATGACCAGCGCCTCGACCAGGCTGAGCACGACCTCGTAGATGGCGGCATTCACGAATTCGGTTGAGTCGTAGACGATCTCGCCGTTGAGGCCGCGCGGCAGTTGCGACTGAATGTCCGGCCATATCTTGTGCACGTTGCGCACGACTTCCAGCAGGTTGGCCGCGGGCGCGACCTGCACGCCGATATAGACTGCCTGCTTGCCGTCGAAGCCGACTTCGGATTCGTAGTCTTCGGAACCAAGCGTGACGTTGGCGACGTCCTGCAGGCGCACTACCGCCCCGTTCGACTGCTTGATGACGAGGTTGCGGAATTCGCTGGCCGAATGCAGTCCGGTCGATGCGGTGAGGTTGACCTGCACCATCTGACCCTTGGTGGTGCCGATCCCGGAGATGAAGTCATTGGCCGTGAGCGCCTGGCTGACATCGGTCGCAGTCAGGCCGAACGCCGCGAGCTTCTGCGGATCGAGCCACGCGCGCAGCGCGAAGACTTTCTGGCCAAGCAACTCGGCCGTCTGCACGCCGGATATGGTCTGCAGCTTCGGCTGCACGACCCTGGTGAGATAGTCCGTGATCTGGTTCGGCGCGAGCGTGTCGCTGTTGAACCCGAGATACATCGCATCGATGGTCTGGCCGATCTTGACGGTCAGGACCGGCTGCTGCGTCCCGGTCGGCAACTGATTGAGGACTGAATTGATCTTGGTGTTGATTTCCGTGAGCGCCTTGTCGGCATCGTAGTTGAGCCGCAAATAGATCGTGATCGTGCTGGTGCTGTTCTGGCTGGTCGACGTCATGTAGTCGATGCCGTAAGCTTGGGCGATGGCGATTTCGAGCGGCGTGGTGATGAAGCCTGCCACCACGTCCGGATCGGCGCCGTAATAGGTCGTGGTGACGGTCACGACGGCGTTTTCGGTCCGCGGATATTGCAGCACCGGCAGCGCGTAATAGGCGCGCACGCCGAGCACCAGAATCAACAGGCTGATGACCGAGGCGAGGACCGGACGGCGAATGAAGATATCGGTAAAGTTCATGTCGGCGGCCTGTTATCGGTCAACCGGAACCGGCGCCGCGTCGGCGGTCGGCGTTACTGAATTGTCGATCAGAACCACCGACCCGTTGTGCAGCTTGATCTGGCCGGCAGTGACGATCATGTCGCCCTCCTCGATGCCCTTGAGGATAGCGACCTGATCGCCGCGCGTCGGCCCGACGGTGACGAAGGTCTGGCGCGCGGTGAGTTGCGGCTTGCCTCCGGCGTCCTTGCCCTTGCTCTCAACGACGTAAACCGTATCGCCGTACGGATTGTAGGTGATCGCGGTCTGCGGCAGCGTCACGTAAGTCTTCGGCGCTCCCGTCGTGATGTTCACCGTAGCGTACATGCCCGGCAACAGCTTGTGGTCGGCATTTTTCAGCGTGGCGCGGATCTGGACGTTGCGATTACCAAGATCAACCTTCGGATTGATCGCTGATATTTCACCCGTGAAGGTCTTGTCCTTGAAAGCATCGACCTTCACTGTAATCGTTTGGCCGAGTTGCACCTGATCGACCGACTGCTGCGGCACGAAGAAGTCGACAAAGATCGGATCGAGCGCCTGGAGTGTCACGATTACGGTGCCTGGCCCGAGATATTGCCCGAGATCAACAGCGCGGATACCGAGGTGCCCGGAAAACGGGGCGCGCAGGAGCTTCTTGTCGATAATGGCCTGCTGTTGCGCCACCTGTGCTTTGGCGTTCTTCAGATTTGCGGCGTCCGTGTCCAGCGTCGCCTGGCTGACCGCCTGCATCTTGAACTGCTTCTGGTCGCGCTCGTAGGTGATGTCGTTCAACTCGGCCATAGCCTGCAGCGAGTTGAGCCGCGCGACATCGTCGGCGGTGCGGAGCTTGAGAAGCTGAGCGCCTTCCACAACGTCGTCGCCGGAATTGAACGAGATCGACTCCACCACGCCGGAAACCTCCAGCGACAAATCGGCGCCCTTCACCGCCCGCAACGAGCCGATCGCCTCGATCGTCGACTGCCACTCGCTCGTCGCGGCTTTCTCCGCGGAAATGGTCTGCGGCGGGTTACTCAGGGCGCTGATGAATTTCTTGATCATGACCGTCTTGAACGCCTGGAACCCGAAGATCCCGCCGAAGACGACGGCGACAGCCACGAGCATGATCACCATGCGTTTGATCATTTACCTGGCTCCATTGGTACCGGCGGCGGCCTGTCGCTCGCGGCCTGTACGATTTGCGGTTCGGGGCTGTACGGATCGGGCAGCACATCGATTCTGTTCCACCAGCCGCCGCCCAGCGCCGCGAACAACGCCGCCGTATCGGCGAAGCGCGCCGCTTGCGCCTGCACCAGGGCCAGCAAGGCCTGCTCATAGATGCGCTGCGCGTTGAGCAGGATGATGTAGGTGACCGCGCCGAGCCGATATTGGCCGCTCGTGAGATTGAAGGTCTCGGACGCCGCACGCACGGCGCGCTGCTGCGCCTTCAGCGTGGCGGCGTCGAATTGCAGCGCTTGCAGCGCGTCGGCGACGTTCTTAAACGCCGTCAGCACGGTGCTGCGATATTGCGCGTCGGCCACCTCGTAGGCGGCTCGGGCCGCGCGTTCCTGATGCATCAACGTAAACCCGTGAAAGATCGGCTGAGCGCCGGCCGCTCCGAGAGTCCAGATCGCGGTGCCGGGACCGAACAACGTCGCCGCCGTCAAAGCGGCGCTACCGTATGACGCCGTGAGGTTGAATTGCGGCAGCCTGTTGGCGATGGCGACGCCGACCTGGGCGCTGGCCTGATGCAATTGCGCCTGCGCGGCGCGCACGTCGGGCCGCTGTTCGACGAGTTGCGTCGGCAGGCTCACCGGGATGTGGGTCGGCAGATGAAACGACGCGAGCGTCAGATGGTCGCGCCTCGCCTCATTCGGAAAGTGGCCGACCAAAGACAGCAGGAGGTTATGTTGTTGTTCCAGTTGCTTCCGCAGCGGCGGCAACGTCGCTTCCGTGGTCGCCACCTCGGATTCCTGCGTCAGCACGTCGGCGCGATTGGCTGCGCCGGCCTCGAATTGGTGGCGTACGACAACAAGCTGGTCGGTTTGTGCCTTGATGATCAGCTGCGTAGCCTCGATCTGGCCGCGGAGCGAAGCCTCCTGAACGGCGGCGGTAACGACATTCGAAGTCAGCGTTAGATATGTCGCTTCAAGCTCGAAGCGCTGATACTCGGCGAGCGCGGCGTTCGCCTCGATCTGGCGGCGCTGGCCGCCGAAAACGTCGGGCGCATAGGCGACATTCACCGTGGCTTGATACAGCGTAAAGACCTGCGGCGAACCGGATTGGCCGAATTCTGCGGGCGAGAATTGCTGCGGCGAGACGGATGTGTTCCCGTCGACCGACGGCAAAAGCTTGCCGCCCGAGGCATAGAGCGTCTCTTTTGCCTGCCACAGGGTCGCCTGAGCAGCTTGTAAGTTCGGATTGGCATGAAGGGCTTCGGCGATCAGGGCGTCGACCTCATTCGAATGGAACACCTTCCACCACTCGGCGGGGATGTCGCGCCCGATGCCGAAATGCTGTGCCGCGCCCGCGGCAACTTGGGCCGACACGGTCGTGGTCGGCGTATCGGGCGTGTAACCACTTACGGGCGGCGCGGGCGGAACCGCGAAATCGGGACCCACCGCGCAGGCCTCCAGGACCGAGAGCGACACCGCCAATGCCGTCAACTTCGGCGCGAAATAGCCGAAAGAAGCCAGATACTTGGCTCCGCGCGCTCGGACTTTCCGGCGACGCCACCGGGACTGACTCACCCTGAACCCCACACTGCACCACCCCTTAACGAAGAGTAGACTAGTTATTTACTATCCGGTTAGTCAATAACGTTGTATGCTGCTTTGAAAGGGATGGATGGTCTATGGCCGATACCTTGGAAGCGCGTATCGAAACGAGGCGCCGCCGGAAGGCCGAGCGCCCGCAAGAGATTCTCGAAGCTGCGTTCACCGAGTTCGCACGCAACGGCTACGCGGTGACCACGCTCGATCAGATCGCCGAGCGCGCCGGCGTCACCAAAGGCACGATCTACGTCTACTTCGAGAACAAGGAACACCTATTCATATCGATGGTGCGCGAGCTCATGAAGGTGACGCTCGATGCCGTGCAGGAGATGTTTGAACGTCACGAAGGCTCGACGGCCGATCTGTTGCGCGCTCAATTCAGCTTCATCTACCAACACATCGTCGAAGACCGCCGCCGGCGCGAGGTGGTGCGGATGTTGATCGCGGAGGCGTCGCGGTTTCCGGCACTCGCGGATCGTTATCATGAGGAAATCCACCGTCCCTGCGTGGATTTACTGACGCAAGCGATCCAGCGCGGCGTCGATCGCGGCGAGATACGCCCTTCGGCGGTGACTGACTGTCCGCTGGTCATCATCGCGCCGATTGCATTGGTCGATGTTTGGATGATGATGTTCGATGAACGCTACCCGCTCGACTTGAAAAAGTATTTCGACGCCCACATCGAGCTGGTGCTTAATGGGCTGCTGGCAAAGCGCCAGGGCGCGATCGATTTAGATTGAATTGATTGGGGCTCTCTTGCTTTTTGGTGAGCATGATCTTTTCGGAAAACCGGCTTCCACTTTTCCGGATCATGCAATTTCGAACACCGCACGGATTTGACAGCGAGTAATCAGCAAATAGCCGCACTCTGTCGCGGCCAAAAAAGAAAACCGCCCCATCGGGGCGGTTTCCGGAAGTCCGTTTGATTCTGCGATCGGTTACGAAGCCTGGAGATTATCGACCGCGATCTTGCCGGTGCGGCGATCTTCCTGCGTATCGAAGGAGACCTTCTGCCCTTCGACAAGTCCGCGTATTCCGGCGCGCTCGAGCGCGGTGGCGTGGACGAACACGTCCTTGCCGCCGTCATCCGGTTGAATAAAACCGAAGCCCTTCTGACTATTGTAAAACTTCACGGTACCTGAATTCATAACGACATCCTTTGCTGTGTTTAGACGCACTTGAGCCCAAAACCGTCGGCCAAGACGCGTGAAGTCGCGACTTGCCGCACGATTTTTCGATGTTTGGAGGGTCTGAACGTGCGCCTCGCTTCAGCGAAGGCGAAACGGCCCGATTGTCCGGCCAAATGTCGACTAGGGGTAAATAGAGAATAACAGCGTTGTTTACAAGGCGAACTCCCCGAAAACGCCGCAAGCCAGCGAACTACGACTGAGCGCGCAATTCGCGGAAGCTGATAAGACGGTGCGCCGCCTCGTCCCAAAGCACCAGACGCACGCACGCCAGACTTTGACCAAGCGTCAGCCGGCCGATTTTCGCCAAATCGGGATGATGGCGCAGTGCAAGCGGCAATCGATAGAACGGAATTCGGCTGGAGAGATGGTGGATGTGGTGGACGCCGATATTTGCCGTGAACCAGCGCAGGATGAGCGGAAGGTCGTAGTGCGAACTGCCGTGAAGCGCGGCCTCGTGCATGCTCCAAACCCGCTCGTGAGCCCAAAACGTGTCCTCGAATTGGTGCTGAACATAGAACAGCCAGACACCAAGCGAGGCGCCGATCAGCGTGATCGGCAGATGCACCAGCAGAAACGGCACGACGCCTACGGTCCAGATCCCGATCGCTGCCAATAGACCAATGGCCAGGTTCGTTATCATCGTGCTCAGCCAAGGCCGCCAACCGCCACGCATGAGTCCGATCGGCAGGCGGTATTGCAGGAAAAAGAGATAGGCCGGGCCGAGGCCGAACATCACCAAGGGGTGCCGGTAAATGCGATAACGCATGCGCCCCCAGCGGGACAGCGCCCGATATTCGTCGACCGTCAGCGTATCAATGTCGCCCATTCCTCGCTTGTCGAGATTGCCCGAGGTGGCGTGATGCACCGCGTGGGTACGACGCCAGAAATCATAAGGCGTCAGCGTCAGCACACTCAGGACGCGCCCCACCCAATCGTTGACGGACCGATGCCGGAAGAAGGCGCCGTGACCGCAATCGTGCTGGATCATAAAGAGGCGAACCAATAGACCGGCGGCAGGAACGGCCAGGACCAAATAAAGTCCGTATCCGATATTGAGCGCAAACCACATCAACAGCCACAACAGAGCAAACGGCACGATCGTGACAAGAAGTTCGACCACACTGCGTCCGAAGTTGGGTTCGCGGTAGCGGGCAAGGTCTTGCGTTAGAACGCGTGCCGCTGTCTCAACAGTGGCAGTATCGAAACGTCGGTCGGCACTTTGCGCATCGGTGCGAAGCATTCATACGTCTTTTTTGCTAAGGAAGCGCCATCGAGCCGCCGTCACAGACATAGCCGGCTGCAAGCGCTTTTCTTGAGATGAGAACGTGCGGCTTCGTCCGTGGGCTTAGAAGAGATGCGACAACGAAAAGAAGCGTCCGTTTTCGCCTGCTTGCCCGCCGCCAATTCAATTTACACGCAGCCCTTGGGCAGGTCCACACACAAGAACCGCCCACTTTCTCGCTGCGCTGCACTAGTAACACGTCGTTTTAGACTTATATATGACTAGCGAGTAATGATGGTGGCGAAGCCGCTGCCACTTCTACTCGAAACTGGATATTCAAAACTGGATCGGTGCCGACGCAAAGGCCGTCTCGCTAACAGGCGCGCATGAGGTAGTTGCCGGCAAAGCGTAAAGGAGCCCTACCCATGATGGGATTTGATTACGAAGCCGCCGCCGAGTTTTTCCCGACGCGAAGACGGGTGCCGAGGCGTCAACCGCTTTCCTATAAGCGGTTTGCCAAAGCGGCCCACGCCATCAAATTCGCCATGGAAGACCTTTCACCCGAACTTCTGGTCGGCGCGTTTCTTGAAGTCGATGAGCAGAGGTACGGCAGTGACGACATCCGCCGCCTCTACGAAAGCGCCGAGTATCCCCTGGCGCGGCGGACGCAGCAGTGACGGACACGACGATCGACCTCGATCTGCACCGCGGAATGGCGGCGCAGAAAGCCACCGAGTTGCGTCGGCTTCTAACCAGCGTCGAAGCCAATGAAAAAGAGCTGCGCCTTCGCCAGGATGAATTGGAAACCCAGCTCCTCGCAGCACCGGCAACGAATTGGCATGATGCCGCCGACAAGGCGCGCTATCTCTTAAATCTGTTTGCGGCTACCCTGTCCGCGAAGGATCCGCGGCGGCAACAGCTTATCGCCGCGGTGCTCACCGACTTCAAACGGCTTTCAGGCGAAAACTAGCGGTCGCTCGATCGATACAATCGAGTCCGGTTCACACCGACAGCAGCGAGGACGAGATGGCCAAGGGTCAAATTCGAAGCAACCGCGAAAAGAAAAAGCCAAAAGCCGACAAGAACAAGAAAAAAGAGGCTCCGCCGGCCGGGTTTAACTTGTCGCGGATTGCGGAAGGCACGATGGTCGGCGGCGGCAAAAAATCACGTTAGTGAAACCCGCGACTGACGGATCGCTGCTCAAAGAATGTCGATGGCAGCATCATGCCGCGGGGAATGCCGACATATCGCATACCGTGTGTTTCGTGTTTTCGCGCTTGCCGGCGTGACCGCAGCTTTTCAAGGCTCGGCGAAGCGAAGCCCAATCTGGAGATGGGCGCAGCCTTAAAAGTCGGCCTCTGCTAGTTCATAGGACCCTTTGCGGCCCCGCGCATAAGCCTTCACCGCCGCCGCATGGATCAAGGTTCGATTACTGTCGAAAGCGCGAAGGAACCCGGCCTCGTCACGCTCCACGTCCGGCTGGATACGCAAAAGCGCATCCGCGCTGACATAAAACGACCACTCCATGGCGCTGTCGTGCCCCCAAAATCGCACGGCGCGCCGCCCAGGATCAAAAAACCGGCTCTGATTAGGAAAATTGAGCATATTTTATTTCGTTCGCCGCTTTTCAATCGGCACTTGATATCCAGCATTTTCGCAGGCCTTCGGAATCTCGCGCCCACCAATAGTTTTCTTCCGGGTTGTGCCCGGATGCGCTGAATGTTTTCAGATGCTTCTTCACTGCCGCGGTAGCTTCCTCCCGCGTAGAGTAGCGGTGCAGTCCGACCTGGGCCGCCGCGTCCGATGCTGCGCTCTTAAGCTCTAAAATCTTGAACATTGGCCATCCCCCAAAATCAATCGAATTTCAGTCTTGCCGATAGAATGAGGTCGCTCTCCCCTACGATACGCTCGTGGGTCTCGCTCTTGCTTTTTATCCGGTATTGGGGATTTCCGCCCTCGGCCGGCCGCAGGCTGACGATTTCGTAATTTCCCCTGGCCGCGGATCGGAAGGTCGATGGCAGGAGATCGACGGATTGCCCGACCCTGTACTTGTGAACGAAGTCCGTCATGAGGCTCTCCTTTTCATCGAAGCATGCGTACTCAATCTGATCCTATCACCCTTGGGCTTCGTCCGCGGTCTTCTTGCGGACCCGCCATAGCTGGAAACCGGAATCGTTGATGGCGGTTTCGATCGCTTCGCGGGACAGGTTGTGCGGCGGATCGTTGTCGGGAGCGATCGCGCCGACCACGCGCCAAGGCTTGAATTGAATCGGCAGGCGGCTGCCGACCAAATCGCCACAAAACGCCCTCAGATCTGGGCTCGCCTCGGACTTAAATATGAAAATTCGCATTGTCTTCCCCTGCTCGCCGCCGACAATGCCAACATGATTGGACACTGCAGATCACCGCCGGCGGAATTGAGTGCGTTGCGGCGGACGGCTGGCCGAAGCTGGCCGTTCGTCCTTGTGCCGAAAGATCAGCCGGCCTTTTTCCAGGTCGTAAGGCGAAACTTCTACGGTTACACGATCGCCGGCCAGCGTCTTGATCCGGTTCTTTTTCATCCTGCCGGCGGTGTAGGCGACGAGCTCATGACCATTGTCGAGCTGCACGCGGTAACGAGCGTCGGGTAATATCTCAAGAACGAGACCCTCGAATTGCAAAAGTTCTTCTTTCGGCACGTTAAGACCCTTTTGAATGAATCGCCCGGCCCTGGGCGTGTCGCGTCTGATCGCTCCCCTCCGGCACCTGACGCTGGAGGAAATTAACGGACGCGATCCCACCACGGTTGTCGCTTGACCGCCCTTCCTTCGCCGAATGATGGCGCTGCTGCTGCCCGCGTCCGCCGTTGCCACGGCGGTTTTGGCGGTGCGTCTTCGATGACTGCGTGCGCGGCCCGTTCGCGGCCGGCGCTTCGGCGCGGTGCGGATGGGCGCGAAGATCCGTCACGGGAATAGACAGACGAATGAGCTTCTCGATATCGCGAACCAGCGTCAGTTCATCGCCCTCGCACAGCGAGATGGCGATGCCCTCCGCACCGGCCCGCGCGGTGCGGCCGATGCGATGCACGTAGGTTTCCGGCACGTCCGGCAGGTCGAAATTCACGACATGGCTTATGCCGTCGACATCGATGCCGCGTGCGGCAATGTCGGTGGCTACGAGTGTCCTGATTGCACCCTTGCGAAACGCGGCGAGCACGCGTTCGCGCTGCCCTTGCGATTTGTTGCCGTGGATCGCTTCGGCGGCGATGCCGGCGCGTACCAGCCCGCGCACGACCTTGTCGGCGCCATGCTTGGTTCGGGTAAAGATCAGCGCACGGTCGATCGCCTTGTCGCGGAGCACGTCGACCAGGACGCCTGGCTTCGCCGCGCGGTCGACGCGGATCAAACGCTGGTCAATCCGGTCTGCCGTCGTCGCCATCGGCGTAACGGCTACCTTGACCGGATCGCGCAGCATCTGCGCTGCGAGGTCGGCGATGGCGCGCGGCATCGTCGCCGAGAACATCAAAGTCTGCCGGTCGGTCGGAAGCTTCGCGACGATTTTGCGAATATCATGAATGAAGCCCATGTCGAGCATGCGATCTGCTTCATCCAAGACGAGATACTCGACCTCGCCGAGACGAAGCGCATTGCCTTGGACTAGATCGAGGAGCCGGCCCGGCGTAGCGACCAGGACGTCGACGCCGTCTGAGAGTGCGCGGACCTGCTTTCCCATCGGCACACCGCCGATTGCGAGCGCCGTGCTGACCCGGAGATGGCGCCCATAAACGCGAAAGCTGTCGAGGATCTGACCAGACAATTCGCGCGTCGGGCTCAGCACCAGGACGCGGCAGCTCTTGCGCAGGCGCGGCCGTGGATTGGCAGCGAGCTGATGCAAGATCGGCAATGCAAAGGCCGCGGTCTTGCCGGTCCCGGTCTGGGCGATTCCGATAACATCGCGACCCGACATGACGGTCGGAATAGTCTGCGCTTGGATAGGAGTCGGCGTGAGGTATTTTTCTTCGGTAAGGGCACGCGTGATCGCGTCGGTAAGTCCAAAGTCGTTAAAATTGGTCAAGAAAGTGCTTTCTATGTACGCGCCGGCACGGCCGATGGCGATGCCGCCGGCCTGCAATGCGGGTGAAACGGGACACCCCGCGCGATCTGGGTTGTCAGTGACAAGGGTTGTTAAGGAGCGAGCCAGAAGCCGTTTTGCCGGTGTTCCGAACACGCGACTCGCCGCAAGCCTAAGAGGCCGCTACCTATATATGGCCCATAGATTTGTTCGTTTCAAGGCCCGGCTTCAGACCAAAGCCCCCCAAAGCCTCCAGCCAGCTAACAAAAACTAACGCTTACCGCCACCCTTGCCGGCGACTTCAAGCTTCTTGTCGGCGGCTTCCTTCGCCAATCGAAGCGCCTTCAGCCGCTCGGTTTTTTCACGAACCATTTTGCTGTTGGCGACATACTCCATCATCGCCTTGGCGCCGTCCTTGGCGCGTTCTTCCCTTTTGAAACTTGCGTCGGCACGCGACCGGGCCTCGCTCGGTTGGGTTTCACCGGATCTGGTCGGCAATGTCTTCTCCTTTTAGGCGAAACAACACTGGTATGCGTCGCAATCTTCGCTCATTGCGAGCCCTAGGACCAAATATGGGCATTGGCCCGAGAAAATGTAAGTCGAACCAGCCGCCGCCGGCAGGAGCGGCCAGCCGATATACAAACCGGCCGCACTATTTGAGCTGGGTCGAAATCGAGCTGAAAGACGACTTGAGTTTTGTGCCGAGGCTCTGCCACCCCACCAAGGCTGCGTGTTCCCACGCGCAGGTAGGGTTCCGGCAAGCCGGTTTTTGCTCGTTCCCGCCATATGGGGTGCAAGCCATTAACAATAGCTGATAAAATTGAAAGACGGGCAGCCCGACCGGCCGCGAAGGCTACCATGTGGTGAACAGGAACCGGACCGCGTCAGTGCTTGGCAAGATCGAAAAATCCCCGGATGATTTTTGTTTCACCGTGAGAATTTCTTGTATTTGATTCGCTGCGGCACGATTGAATCGGTTCCAAGCCGCCGCATCTTATCTTGCTCGTAGTCCTGGAAATTTCCCTCAAACCACTCGATGCGGCTTTCCCCTTCGAAAGCGAGGATATGGGTAGCGATGCGGTCGAGGAACCAGCGGTCGTGGCTGATGATCACGGCGCAACCGGCAAAATCCTCAAGCGCCTCCTCCAGCGCGCGCAGTGTGTCGACGTCGAGATCGTTGGTCGGTTCGTCGAGCAACAGAACGTTGGCTCCGGATTTGAGCATTTTGGCGAGATGAACGCGATTGCGCTCGCCGCCGGAAAGCTGGCCCACTTTCTTCTGCTGGTCGGCGCCCTTGAAATTGAACGCCGCACAATAGGCGCGCGAGTTGACCTCGCGCTTTCCCAGCATAAGCTGATCTAGCCCGCCGGAAATTTCCTCCCACACCGACTTCTTGCCTTCCAGGGTGTCGCGCGATTGATCGACATAGCCGAGATGCACGGATTCACCGATCTTGATGGTGCCGGCGTCGGGTTTTTCCTGCGCGGTGATCATGCGGAACAGCGTGGTCTTGCCGGCGCCGTTCGGCCCGATAACGCCAACAATGCCGCCGGGCGGCAATTTGAATGAAAGATCGTCGATCAAGAGGTTGTCGCCGAAACCTTTTTTCAGATTTTCGAAATCGATGACATTCTGTCCGAGCCGCTCGGCGACCGGAATGACGATCTGCGCGGTGTTTGTCTGCTTGTCGCCGGCTTTCTTGAGCAGTTCTTCGTAGCGCTCGTAGCGTGCCTTTGACTTGGCTTGCCGTGCGCGCGGCGACGCGGAGATCCACTCCTGCTCGCGCGCGAGCGTCCGCTGGCGGGCTTCTTCCTCGCGACCCTCCTGTTCGAGCCGTTTCCGCTTCTGCGCAAGCCACGCCGAATAGTTGCCCTCGTAGGGAATGCCGCGGCCGCGATCGAGCTCCAGTATCCAGCTGGTGACATTGTCGAGAAAGTAGCGGTCGTGGGTGACGATGAGGATGGCGCCAGGATAGTTGCGCAGATGGCCCTCGAGCCACATTACCGACTCGGCATCGAGGTGATTGGTTGGCTCGTCGAGGAGGAGAAGTTCTGGCTGCTCCAGAAGCAGCCGGCAAAGTGCAACCCGCCGCCGCTCGCCGCCGGACAGCTTCGCGACCTCCGCGTCGTCCGCCGGACAGCGCAGCGCGTCCATCGCCAGATCGACCTTGGAGTCGAGATCCCAGAGACCCTTCGCCTCGATCTCGTCCTGGAGCTTCGTCATCTCGTCGGCGGTCTCGTCGGAATAATTGAGCGCGAGCTCGTTGTAACGGTCGACTACCGCTTTCTGCGGCGCCACCCCCTCCATGACATTCTCGCGAACCGATTTTGCCGGGTCGAGTTGCGGCTCCTGCGCCAGGTAGCCGACACGGGCGCCATCGGCGGCCCACGCCTCGCCGGAATATTCGTTATCGAGCCCGGCCATGATTCGAAGGAGCGTCGACTTGCCGGCGCCATTGACGCCGAGCACGCCGATCTTGGCATCCGGGTAAAATGACAGATTGACGTCTTCCAGCACCTTACGGTTGCCGGGATAGGCCTTGGTGAGCCCTTGCATGTGGTAGATGAATTGACGCGCCATTTTGGTTCCGGGCTTGGTCGCCCTGCCTTCGGTCATTGGGCGCAATGCGCCGCTTTTCCGGGATTTGGATGTCTGGAATTGCCGGTGATGTAACGGGTGTTTAGGTAAAGGACAAGAAGCTGACAGGTCAATCCGGTGCTCTCATACCCGGATTTTTGCTGCGTCGGACCGCGAACGCCGCCGCCCCGTCCTCTTGCGCGAAGCGCTGCTCTGGTCGTCCGCCCGCTCCCACTCCGTAATCGTAACGCTTGCTAAAGCCTGATCGCATTTGCCTCGCGTCGGCAGCTAGGTCCGCGACAATTCGAACCAATCTTTAATGACTTTGCGCCGAAAATTGATGCGAACCGGCGTTTGAACCCCGGCCTTGGTTCGCACGACCAATAAGCGGCGCGAACAGGCAGATTTCCAAGAAGGACGGCGCCGGGGGAGCGTGTCATGGGCCGAAGCCTTGCCGATACCATCCGCGAGTTCTCACGGACCTTTGCCTGCCTGCGCGACGATTACCGGCCGGAACTGCATTATATGCGCGGGCCGGGTCCAAAATGGCATGCCAAGCGTTCCGGCACCGGCATATCCGCCGCCGAGCCGGCTCGGACCGCGAAAGCTCCGGCGCTTTCCGAAATCGCCAAAGCGCACGCCTAGTTTCACTTCGGCCGCGCAAGATACCTTTCCGTCAGCTTGAGGGGCGAGCCAACGCGCTCCGGACGGCGACGACCCGGCTGCCCGCCAGAGGACCGAGCTTCCATGCCACTTCGCTGCGCCATTCTCGACGATTATCAGAACGTCGCGCTGTCGATGGCCGACTGGTCGAAAGTCGAAGGCGACGTCGATATCAAGGTGTTCAACGAGCATCTCGGCTCGGCGGATAAGGTTGTCACGGCCTTGCAGGGCTTTGCCATCATCTGCGCCATGCGCGAGCGAACGCCCTTCCCGCGCGCGGTGATCGACGCGCTGCCCGATCTGAAACTCCTGATCACGACCGGAATGCGCAATGCCTCGATCGATCTCGAAGCCGCCGCGGCGCGAGGCGTTGTGGTCTGCGGCACGCCCGCCTTCGGCAACGCCACCGCCGGCGTTGCGACCGGGCTGATGCTCGAACTCGCTCGCCATATCGGCTTCGAGAACGCACAGCTCAAGGCCGGCGCTCCGTGGCAAACGACAATGGGATTGGATCTCGAAGGCTTGACGCTTGCGCTGCTCGGCCTGGGCAAGCTCGGCACGCGCATGGCCGAGATCGGCCACGCGTTCAAAATGAATGTCATCGCCTGGAGCCAGAATCTCACGCCGGAAACATGCAAGGCCGCCGGCGTGGAGTATGTCGGCCGCGACGAATTGTTCCGCCGTGCCGATTTTCTCTCGATTCATGTGCAATTGTCGGAGCGCACGCGCGGCCTGATCGGGAAACACGAACTTAGTCTGATGAAGCCGGGTGCTTATCTTATCAACACGTCACGCGGCCCGATCGTCAACGAGGCTGCGTTGATCGTAGCGTTGCGCGAAAGGCGTATCGCCGGCGCCGGCCTCGACGTGTTCGACATCGAGCCGTTGCCGCTCGAGCATCCTTTTCGCAAGCTCAATAATGTCGTGCTCACGCCGCACCTTGGCTATGTCGCCGCCCAGAACTATCGGGCGTTCTTCGCCGGCATGGTGGACGACATCCGCGCCTTCCTCGACGGCAAGCCAGTGCGCGTGCTCACCTAAGTCGGTCAGCCGTGGCGGATCTTGAGCACCAGGATAGTTGCCGTCATCGCGAACGTGACGATGCTGGAACCGATCAGCGGCCCGTCGACAATGGCGAGCCCGTAGACCAGCCAAAGCAGCACCCCAAGCGTGCACAGCATCGTGCCCGACAGCGAGATGGCGCGCGTATCGCGATCGCGGATGATTTTAACCGCCTGCGGTACCCAGCAAACCGTGGTCAGGATGGCGCCGGTGGCTCCAATCGCATCGACAATCGCTGGCGCCATATTCAAATTCCCACTCCATCACCGTCACGGCGGGTTCCGTTCGCACGTCGTGTTGCGGTGCAAAAACTTGGACATCGCGAATCATTTTGATCTTAGCGACACCTCGGTGAGCGAAAGATGACATCTGCTGCACGTGAGTAGCCTTCGGCGCGCGTGGACTTTTCCCGCCCCATGCTCCGCGTAATGTCATCGGATCGTCACGCATGAATCTTAGAATCATCAAGGCGTTGGGTTAGTTTGTGCCCGGGATCGTTGCATAGTTCAGCGGTGATCGCCCGATAGCATCGCCGACGCCTGCGGAAATAACATGAACGTCTCCGAGCACACCGCCAGAGTCTTCGACACTGACCTGATAAAGCTCACCCAGATGGTCGCGCAGATGGGCGGTTTCGCTCAGAAGCAGATCACTGACTCGATCGACGCGCTGACTCGGCGCGACATCGGGCTGGCTCGCCAGGTCATCGCCGCGGACGCGACAGTCGACTCGCTGCAACGGCAGATCGAGGAAAAAGCCATTGCGACGATCGCGCTGCGACAGCCGATGGCCATCGACCTCCGCGCCCTTGTAGCAATGTTGCGCATCGCCAACGACCTCGAGCGGGTCGGCGATCTGGCCAAGAATATCGGCAAGCGCGTCATCGCCGTGAGTGGCGACAATTCGCAGCGCACGCTGATGCGCGGACTAAAGCACATGGCGACGCTCGTAGTGTCGCAGCTGGCGGCCGTACTCGACAGCTTCGTCGACCGCAATCCAAATAAAGCTTTGCAGGTCTGGAGAGCCGACAAAGAAGTCGACGCGCTCTACGTTTCGCTGTTCCGGGAATTACTGACGTATTCGATGGAAGACCCGGGCACGATCTCAATGTGCATCCATCATCTGTTCTGCGCCAAGAACATCGAGCGTATTGGCGATCACGCCACCAACATCGCCGAGGCGGTGCACTACATGGTCGAAGGCCAGGCCATCGCCGGTGAGCGGCCCAAAGGCGACACTTCAAGCTACGTCGGCGACACGTTGGAATTCGCGGCCAGAGTGCCCGCCTGATCGTCGGGTGCCGTCGGGCACATCATCCCGAAGCTCCGCACGTCTATCAAAAAAAGCCCCCACCCGACGCGCATGGACAATTTGGGCGCATCAGGCTCGGCTTTTCGGGCCGGCCGGTCAATTATCGGGCCCTCCCCCCTTCTGATACCTCGTAGTATGGTCTCACGAAATCGGTCGTGAGGACCTGGATGAAGAGGCAGGGAAAAAAAGCCGGCGCGCGGCGAACCAAGGCTTCGCGCGACAAAACGCCGCCGACACGCCGCCGGGCGCGTTCCTCCGCGAAGGATCGAGCCTCTTCCGCTTCCGATCCGCAGCGCGACCTGAACGACGCCCTCGACCAGCTCAAGGCGACGTCGGAAGTCTTGCATCTGATGAGCGGATCGCAGGGCGATCTCGCCAGTCTATTCAAAACGATACTGACAAACGCCACACGCCTGTCGAAGGCGAATTTCGGCATTCTCACGCTGCGGGAAGGTGACGCTTTCCGCATCGTCGCGACGCACAACGCTCCGCGCGCCTTCGCCGACCTGCGCAAGCGCGAGCCCGTAATTCGTCCCGGACCGCTGATCCGCGTGGCCGCAACAAAGAAACTGCTTCATCTCCCCGACCTGACCGCGCACGAGAGCTTCAAGCGGCGCGAACCCGAGATGGTGGCTTTTGTCGAGCTAACCGGCGTTCGCTCCGTCGTCGTCGTACCAATGCTCAGGGACAACGAAGTCGTTGGCGCCGTCGCCACCTATCGACGCGAGGTGCTTCCGTTCACGGACAGGCAAATTGAGCTCGTGCAGAGTTTTGCCGCCCAGGCGGTGATCGCCATTGAGAACACCCGGCTGCTGGCCGAGCAGCGCGCGGCGTTGGAACGCCAGACCGCCAGCGCCGAGATCCTCCGCACCATCGCCAGCGCGCCCGGCGATGCCGGCCGTTCGCTGCAGCAGATCGCCGAAACCACCGCGCGCCTGTTCGGCGCATCGAGTGTCTCGATCCGGATCGCCGACGGCGATAGGTGGGGCCAGACGATCCACGTCGGCACCGGGGCGCGACGCATTGCCGCGGCCGTTCCGGCAGCACAGCTCAACGTTGGTGGTCGGAACATGCCCGGCGTCGTCATGCGCGCCAACCGGCAAATCCAGGTTGCGGACCTCGACAATCCCGATCCCGAAGTCGCCGCCTGGCCGGGTCTGCCGCACGCGCGAGCGGCCGGCACGCGAACCCTGGCTGGTACTCCGCTGCGGCGCGAGGGCCAGGCCATCGGCACTCTCATTGTTCACCGCGACCGGCTTGCGCCCTTCACCGCCGACGAACTGGCATTGCAGCAGAGCTTTGCCGATCAAGCGGTCATTGCCATCGAGAACGCGCGGCTGCTCGGCGAACTGCGCGAGCGCACCGACGATCTCACCGAGTTGCTTGAGCAGCAGACCGCCACGTCCGAAGTGCTCCGCGTGATCTCAAGCTCTCCCGGCGACCTTGAACCGGTTTTCGCCACCATGCTGGAAAAGGCGGTTCGCATCTGCGACGCCACGTTTGGCAACATTTTCGATTGGGATGGCAACTCGCTGAAGCTTATCGCGGCCCACAATACCCCGGTCGCGTTCCGCGAGATGCGCAGGCAACTAAGGCATCACGACGATTCCAAAAGTCTCATCAGCCAAATGATTGCGACCAAAATGGCGGTCCACATTGCCGACATGGCAGCGGAACCGGCCTATCAGCGGCGTGACCCGAGATTCGTTTCGGCTGTGGAAGTCGGCGGCGTCCGGACGTTCCTCGCGGTTCCGATGCTCAAGGATGACCAACTGATCGGTGCGATTATTCTTTGTCGCCAGGAAGTTCGCCCCTTTACCGACAAGCAGATCGCGCTCGTTACCAGCTTCGCCAACCAAGCCGTCATAGCCATCGAAAACACGCGGCTGCTGAGTGAATTGCGGGAGTCGCTGGCGCAGCAGACGGCAACGGCCGACATCTTGAAGGTAATTGCTAGTTCACCGTCCGACGTACAGCCGGTGTTCAATGCTGTCGTGCTGACCGCCCGACGGCTGCTCCGCCGCGAAATGGCGGCCATCCTGCTTTGCGATAACAACGCCACATTCCGGCCGCGCGCGATCACAGGGCCGGAGGGATTGAATTCCAGTCCTCAATCCCGACCCTATAAAGATCGACCCCGCGGCCAACTTCCCATCGCGTGCCATCGTCTCGAAAAAGAATCGAGCACCTTCCGGACTGGTCGACGATCGATCTACCGGAAGAAGAGCGCAACATCCAGAAGATGTACGGGCTGAATTCTTCGCTTTATCTGCCGATGGTGCGCGGAGGTGAGTGCATTGGTGTGCTCCTTCTGGGCGGTGCTCAACCCGGCATTTTCAGCGGGGCCGACATCGCCTTGGCTGAATCCTTCCGCGACCAGGCCGTGATCGCCATCGAGAACGCGCGGCTACTGAGCGAATTGCGGGAATCGCTGGCGCAACAGACGGCGACGGCCGACGTGCTGCGCATCATATCGAGTACGCCTGGCGAGCTGGAACCGGTGTTTCAGGCGATGCAGGAGAACGCGAGCCGGTCTCTGCGAGGCTCCTTTCGGCACCATGCTCCTTCGCGACGGAGATGTGCTTCGTATCGTCGCCAGGCATGTTCCGCCCACCTGCCCCCGCGATGTTTGAACGCGGTGCGGAGATGGTCATTTCCGAAAATTCTACCCACCCCGTGGTACGCGTCGTTAATTCGAAAGAGGTCATTCACATCGCCGACCTGCTCACCGAGCCGTCCTACATCGACGGCAACCCCCGCGTCGTGGCTTTCGTCGACCTCATTGGCGCGCGCACAGCCCTGTGCGTGCCGATGCTCAAGGACAACGAGTGTATTGGAGCATTCGTCAATTGCAGGCTGGAAGTGCGGCCGTTCGGCGACAAACAGATCGAATTGGTAAAGAACTTCGCCGCGCAAGCCGTTATCGCCATCGAAAATGCGCGGCTGCTGACCGAATTGCGTGAAGCGCTGGAGCAGCAGACGGCGACATCGGAAGTTCTGGGGGTTATCAGCCGATCCAAATTCGAGTTGCAACCGATCTTGCAGAGCGTCGTCGATACGGCGATGCGGCTCTGCCGCGCCGACCAGGCCGTAATCTTTAGGCGAGACAATGGCGGTTCTACCGCTTCGCGGCAGGCTATTCCGTCAATCCCGAATATCTGGAGATCGAGCGGCAAAACCCGATTTTGCCGGGCCAGGGAACCGTCGTCGGTCGTGCCGCCTTGAGCCGGCAGTGTCGCGCGAATCGACGACGCCTGGACCGATCCGCTTTATCAGAAGAAACGGGACGCCAAAATCGCCGGGGTTCGCTCGATGATCGGCGTGCCGCTTATGCGCGAAGGCGAGCCGATCGGGGTCATAGCCCTGGCGCGCGGACGCGTCGAGCCATTCGTGGAGCGCGAGATCGAGTTGGTGGCGACGTTTCGCCGACCAGGCGGTCATCGCGATCGAGAATGTGCGGCTGTTCGAAGCAGAACAGCAGCGCACGCGCGAACTCACCGAATTGCTGGAGCAACAGACCGCGACGTCCGAGGTGCTGAAGGTCATCAGCAGTTCTCCCGGCGAACTTCAGCCGGTGTTCGCGACCATGCTGGAGAAGGCCGTTCGCATCTGCGACGCCAAGTTCGGCAACGTCTACCGCTGGGACGGCGAAGCTTTGAACATGGTCGCGGCGCTCAACACGCCGGCAGCCTTCGCCGAGGCCCAAAAGCGCTCCGCGTTTCGGCCGCGCCCAAATAGCCCCATCAGTCGGATGCTCGCCACCAAAAGCGCCGTACACATCGCCGATATTCAAGCAACGGAAAGCTATCTCGAAGGCGACCCTGTAACCGTTGCGAGCTTTGAACTCGCCGGCCTGCGGACCCTTCTGGTTGTTCCGATGCTCAAGGACAACGAGCTTATCGGCGCGCTTACCTTGAACCGCCAGGAAGTCCGCCCATTTACCGACAAACAGATCGCGCTTGTTACCGGCTTCGCCAATCAAGCCGTCATCGCCATCGAGAATACGCGGCTGTTGACCGAGTTGCGCCACCGCACCGGCGAGCTGGGCCGCTCGGTCGGCGAGCTGCAGGCGCTCGGCGAAGTGTCCCAGGCGGTGAACTCGACGCTCGACCTCGAAACCGTGCTCTCGACCATCGTCGCCAAGGCGGTGCAGCTTTCCGGCACCGAAGCCGGCGCGATCTACGTGTTCGACGAGATGCGGCGCGAATTCCATCTACGCGCCACCTACGGCATGGAAAACGAATTGATAGACGCGCTTAAGCTTCAACGCATCGGCATCGACGAGACCAACATCGCAGCAGCGATGGGACGGCAGGAGCCGATCCAGGTCGCCGACTTGAGGGACGAGGCACAAAACCCGATCAACACCATCATCCTGCGCGCCGGCTTCCGTGCCCGGCTGACGGCGCCGCTCGTCCGCGGCAAGGACATCGTCGGCATGCTGGTGGTCCGCCGCCGCACGCCGGGCGCCTTCCCGCAAAACACCGTCGACCTGATGAAAACGTTCGCGGCGCAATCGGTATTGGCGATTCAGAACGCGCGGCTGTTCCACGAAATCGAGGACAAGAGGCAGGAACTGGAAGTAGCAGGCCGGCACAAGTCGCAGTTCCTCGCCAACATGAGCCATGAGCTGCGCACGCCGCTCAATGCCATCATCGGCTACAGCGAAATTCTCCAGGAAGAAGCCGTCGATCTCGGACAGGAAAGCCTCGTCCCCGACCTCAAGAAGGTCGAAGGCGCCGGCCGCCACCTGCTTGGCCTGATCAACGACATTCTCGATCTTTCGAAGGTCGAGGCCGGCCGCATGGATATCTTTCTCGAAGACGTGGACGTCGTGCCGCTGCTCGACGAGGTGCGGGCGCTCATCGTCCCGATGGCCGAGAAAAACGGCAACGCGCTTGAATTGCGGCTTGCCGACGATCTCGGCACCATCCGCACCGACCGCACCAAGCTCAAGCAAAGCCTCCTCAATATTCTCAGTAACGCCAGCAAGTTCACCGAGAACGGCCGGCTGACACTGGTGGCTGAACGCTTCGAGACCGATCGGCCGATGGTGCGATTTGTCATCGCCGACACCGGCATCGGCATGACAGAGGATCAGCTCGGCCGGTTGTTCCAGGCATTCAGCCAGGCGGACGCTTCCACGACCAAAAAGTATGGCGGCACCGGCCTTGGCTTGGCGATTTCCCGGCAGTTCTGCCAGCTCCTCGGCGGCGACATCACGGTGACAAGCCGGCCCGGCGAAGGTTCGACCTTCACCATCACTTTGCCGGCCCGAAGCGACGCGGCCGCTCAGCTCAAGCCCGCCGACGCCCCGCACATCGCGGCGGATGCGAACGATGGCTCGACCGTGCTCATCGTCGACGACGACCCGGCGGCGCGCGAGCTTCTGGTCGCCAGCCTGAAAGGCGCCGGCTACCGATTTGTTCACGCCGCGAGCGGCGCGGAAGCTTTGAACCTGGCGCGTACGATCCGCCCGGACGCGATCACGCTCGACGTAATGATGCCCAAGCCCGATGGCTGGGACGTGCTGAGCGCGCTCAAGGCCGACCCCGACCTTTGCGACATTCCCGTCATCATCGTCACCATGGTGCCGGATCGCGGCATCGGCCTTTCGCTAGGCGCCGTTGACGTGTTGACCAAACCCGTCGACCGGGCGCGGCTGACGGCGCTGATCCACCGCTTGGTCCGACGCGACGGTCCAGTTCTGGTCGTCGAGGACGATGCCGACACCCGCGAGATGATGCGGCACACGATCGAAAAAATGGGCCTGTCGGTGGCGGAAGCCGTCAACGGCCGCCGCGCCGTCTCCTGGCTCGGCGAGCATCAGCCGCCGGCCATGATCCTGCTTGACCTGATGATGCCGGAAATGGACGGATTCGAGTTCCTCGACGCCCTCGGAGCGCGCCCGGAATGGCGCGAAATCCCGGTCGTGGTAATCACCGCCAAGCAACTCAGCGCGGCGGAGCGCGAGCGCCTGTTGCGGCAAGCACGCAAGGTAATGGAAAAAGCCACGGCATCGCGGGTCGACGTCGCCGCCGCCGTCAGCGATGCGGTTCGGCGCCGGCCGGCGCGGGCTGGGGCGAGCGTAAAAGGCAAATGATTGTTTGGGAGTCGTCGGATGACGAAGGTTTTGCTGGTCGAAGACAACGAAATGAACCGCGACATGCTGTCCCGACGCCTCATTCGCCGCGGCTACGAAGTCGTCTTCGCGGTGAATGGAAAAGAAGGCGTCGATCTCGCTCGCAGCGAAAAGCCCGACATCATTCTCATGGACATGAGCCTGCCGGTCATGGACGGATGGGAGGCGACCCGGTGCGTGAAGGCCGACGATGCCACGCGCGGCGTGCCGGTGATCGGACTGACGGCGCATGCCATGAGCGGGGATCGCGAAAAGGCCATCGAGGCCGGATGCGACGATTACGATACCAAGCCGGTGGAGATCGATCGGCTCATCGGCAAAATCGAGCGCCTTCTCGACGGGGCGAAGAGCTAAACCAAGCAATGTTCCGTCACCCTGAGGTGCGAGCGAAGCGAGCCTCGAAGGGCGATGGTTCGGGCGCCTTGGCCGTTCATCCTTCGAGGCGCACTATGGCGCGCACCTCAGGATGACGGGGCTCACGTGAGCGGCTCCAAAAGACCGTCGGTACCAGACGAACGCCTGAACCGGGCCCTGACCGCGTTCCTGCGCCAGGAGGTGCAGGCGCCGGCGACAGCCGTCACCGATTTTCTCGACATGATCATCGACGATGCGCGCGGTTCGCAATCCGAAAGCCTGCTCGCCGATCTCAACCGGATGCGCAGCGCGAGCGTCCAGTTGAACGCTTTCGTGAAAAGCCTCATCCAGGATTCATCGGCCGGCCTCCAGAAGAACGAAACGCCCGAAGAATTCCACCGCCGGCTGCGTCACGACCTGCGCACGCCGCTCAATGCCATCAAGGGCTACAGCGAGCTTCTTATCGAGGACATGGAAGCAGATGGAAAACATCCGCTGCGCTCCGACCTCATCAAGCTCAAAGAATCCGCTGACCAGCTGCTCAGCCAGATCGACGCCATGGCGGCATTGGCGCGCGGCGAGGAGCTGGAATCGAGCGTCGACGGCGGCCGCGCGGTCAAGCTCGATCTTGTTGCCGACGTTCTGCGCACGGTTCAACCGCTGCCCGCGAGCGGCACGCGCGAGGCGGCGCAATCGAGCCGGATCCTTATCGTCGACGACAATGCGTCAAATCGCGACGTCCTTGAGCGCCGGCTGGTACGCGAGGGGCATCAGGTGGCGACCGCAACGAACGGCGCTACGGCACTGGAACTCGTCGTCGGGGAAAAGTTCGATCTCATCCTGCTCGATCTCATCATGCCGGAAATGAGCGGCTTCGAGGTGCTGCGCCGGCTCAAGGCGGCGGAGCATACCAGCCACATTCCCGTCATCGTGATTTCCGCCCTCGACGAACTTGACAGCGTCGTCCGCTGCATCGAAGCGGGCGCCGAGGATTATCTGACCAAGCCCTTCAACCCGATCCTGCTGCGGGCGCGCATAGGCGCCTCGCTCGAAAGGAAGCGGTTGCGCGACCGGGAACAGAAATTCATCGCCGATCTCGAACAGGAGAAGACTCGCTCCGAGACCTTGTTGCTGAATATCTTGCCGCGAAGCATCGTCAGTCGCATGCGGGACGGCGAAATGGTCATTGCCGATCGGATTGCCGAGGCGACGATCCTGTTCTGCGACCTCGTGGGATTCACCACGCTCAGCCAGGATCTGACAGCCGACCGCACCATCGACTTTCTCGGCCGGATTTTTTCGGCGTTCGACCGGCTCGCCGCCGAACTCGGCGTTGAGAAGATCAAGACCATCGGCGACGCTTACATGGTTGCCGCCGGAATTCCCGAAGCTCAACCGGACCACGCGGACCGCATTGCCGCGCTCGCGCCGCGCATGCTCGACGCGCTGACGGTGATCGCAGACGCAACCGCGCTAAGGCTTCAGGCGCGTATCGGCATCCATACCGGTCCGATCACCGCCGGAGTCATCGGCACGCACAAGTTCGTCTACGATGTCTGGGGCGACACGGTGAATACCGCAAGCCGCATGGAATCCCACTCGCTGCCTGGCCGCATTCAACTTTCCGCAGCGACGCGAGCGGCGCTTGGCGATCGTTTCAAGCTCGAACGGCGGGGTGTTATCGAGGTCAAGGGCAAGGGAATGATGGAAACATATTTCCTGAGCGATCGTTGATCCGATGCCCGCCATGGCGGAGTTTCCGCCTCCCCGACCAAGGCGCAATATGTCTGTCATTTCGGCCCAATAGAGCCACAAAACGGCCGGCCCCGTTAACTCCTCATTACCAAGAATTCCTTTGTTATCATAGGCATATCGTGTCTACCCCTCGGAAACCACTCCATTGATTTCTTTAAGCACTACTTTGGCAGATTATTAGCGGTACGGGATTCCCAAATCAGTTTTTCTGTGACTCATGGGTGGTCGGCTTTTGGAGGGCCGACCATGGCGGGAAGGTATTTGAATTGGGAAGACGAGCTTGGACGTTGGCTCAAACCGTTTTTGGATCGTTTGGGTCACAAGGCGCGGCGGCGGATGTGCCCGCTTTATGTGGCGGGGCTGATCGGGCCAGGAGATCGTAAGAGCGTTCAGCCGATGGCTGAGCGGCTTGCCCCAGGCGACTATGATCAGCTGCATCATTTCGTTTCGGCCGGCGTCTGGGATGCCGCACCATTGGAGACGGAGCTGCTCATTCGAGCGGACCGGCTCGTCGGTGGCGGCGATGCGGTTTTAGTAATCGACGATACTGCGGTGCCGAAAAAAGGCATGCATTCGGTTGGGGTCGCCGCTCAATATGCCTCGGTGCTGGGCAAGACGGCCAACTGCCAGACACTGGTTTCCCTGACACTGGCACGCGGTGAAGTACCGGTGATGGTGGCGTTGCGCCTTTTTCTTCCCGAGGGTTGGACGAAAGATCGGAGGCGTCTAAAGCGAGCTGGTGTCCCGGTCGAATATCAAACGACCCGGACAAAACCGGAGATCGCCTTGGCGGAGATCGATCGCATGATAGCGGCCGGTGTGCGCTTCGGCTGTGTGCTGGCGGATGCTGGTTATGGGCCCAGTGCGCCGTTCCGTCAGGGCCTTACGGCTCGCAAGCTTGCCTGGGCGGTGGGCATCCCTCGTCACCTCAAGGTCTACCCTGTCGGCGTGCGGCTCATTTGGCCAATTACCAAAGTTCGAGGGCGGCCCCGCAAGCGGCACGTGCCGGATACTCTATCGATAGCGGCTGAAGACATGCTGGCCAATGCCAAATGGAAAAATGTGAGCTGGCGAAGCGGGACGAAAGGCCGGCTCGAAGCCCGATTTGCTGCTGTCCGTGTGCGTACCGCCGATGGACCGCCTCAGCGGATATGGGACAAAGGTCAGCAGCATCTTCCGGGTGACGAGGCTTGGCTCATCGGCGAGCAACGCCTGTCGGGAGAGAAAAAGTACTATCTTGCCAACCTGCCAGCCGAGATGGATCTGCGCAACTTGGCGGCCACAATCAAAGCGCGATGGATCTGCGAGCAGGCCCATCAGCAACTGAAAGAGGAGCTTGGCCTCGACCACTTCGAAGGCAGGTCCTGGCATGGACTTCATCGTCATGCGCTCATGACAATGATCGCATACGCCTTCCTGCAGCATCGCCGCCTCACAAAAGTGAGGCGGGGAAAAAAGAATCCTCGGACCGCCGCCTCAACCAAGCTTGCCAGCCGTCCGTCACGCCATCATCGCGCTTATCGCTCGATCACCATCGCAGCGATGCCCACACTGTCGAAAATGGATTTGCAGCGGGCAGCGGCGTGAGTAAATCTGCCAAAGTAGTGTTAGCGTTCAGACCCTAGCATTACAGTTGCGCTTTCTTTTGACTTCTGAATCCATGGACCACCATGATTTGGAGGATCATGGATGGCGGGAGCATCGATTGAGGCGACGCTTGAACTTTGGGCGTCTTCGCTACGGGATGTGAAGGCGCAGCTTCGTCCTTTGTTCCGCCAAGAGCGGGTCGCGGCGTCGGCATGGAAATTTTTGGATGGACTGCTCGGGAACGAACCGCGCAAGACAGGCTGGATGCGCGCGGAAGCGGCCGGGGATCCGGGCCCGTGGCGTCAGCAGGCGATCCTGGGCCGCGGTCGGTGGGACGCGGAAGCGATGACATCCGCGACAGTTCGTACGGCCCAAGCTCCGTTGACAAAATGCCACGAAGATCGGCGCCCTTTCCAGCCGTTCCCATGATGAGGCCATCGGCCTTCGACAGCGCCATCAAACGTTTTATAACCTCATTCCTCAAGTGAGGATGCTCACGAAGTTGGAAGCTAACTATGGACTGGAGGGTCGTGATCTTGTTTTTCAGACGGTGAGAAAGCTCTTCGACGGCCAGTTGCCGCAGGCCCTCCTCATCTACGAGCCGCTTGGTAATTGTTCGATAGTGTTCGCCACCCCAGACCAAGAGCAGAGCTGAGACGAGGTACAGGAATAGGCTTATTTCCTGTTCCGGGCTCAGCGGAAAAAACGCGAAGTGCGGGGCCATGAACCCCCACCCAAGCGTTGCTGCGAGCGCTGCGGCAAAGACGCCTGCACCGACACCGCCGACTACCGTTGCGAAAAATACTGCGGGATAGAAGGTCGGAAACGGCAGGATACCATCACCGAGGAATCCAAGTCCCCAACGCGCCAACCCGGCGATTGCGACAAAAATCGTCGCGGCAAGATACGCCTTAGCCGACCCGGCGGGAACCCGCGAGTGCCACTGACTGCGATCCCCAAGCCACTCACGCCACATGGCTCGCCTCGGCGCCGAACTTTAAAAAGGAATGCAGCTCGCTCAAATATTGTAGCGAACGACGACAAACCTCAAGGGCGGCGTTGGTATGGAATTGGGCGGATCAATTTCCGAGCCGCGTTAAATGATTGTAGACAATAAACATATTTCGATGCGGCGTGATGTCGCGCCACCTTCCGAAGCCGTTCGCACCATAACCTCACGGGGTCTGAATCGATGCCTCGTAGCGGGAGGAACCGCCCAAACTCTTTTGATCGTTCCTTAAACGGCGCGCTTAACCGTTTGATTTACGGAACGGATTTGCGAATGACCAAATTCCCATTCCGTGGCGGGGAAGGTGTGCGTCGGGCAACCTCTTCGGCAAATGATCAGAAGCTGTCCAGCACCTTTCGTACTCCATTGGCGAGAGAAATCCTTGTGAGCGGCTTCTGCAACATCGTCACTCCTTGATCGAGACGGCCTTGGTGTACGATGGCATTGCGAGAGTAGCCCGTTACGAACAGGGTTTTTAGACCGGGCCGCTCGGCGCGTAATGTTTCGGATAGTTGCCTTCCATTCATTCCGGGCAAGATCACGTCAGTAAGCAGCAGATCAACATGTAGGTTTTCTCGGTCCAATATCTTCGAGGCGAGTTCGCCGTTTGCTGCATCGACTACCCGATAGCGAAGGTCTCGGAGAAGTCTCAACGATGTAATCGCGCACGCCGTGGTTGTCCTCCACGACCAGTATTGTTTCGGTCGCGTCGCCGCTAATCGGCTGCTGCAGGGGAGCTTCTGTTTCATCTGCTGAAGCTGTTCGCCGAGGCAGATAAACGTTTACGGTCGTGCCCTGGTTTACCTCGCTATAGATTTTCACGTGACCACCGGACTGCTTGATAAATCCGTATACTTGGCTCAATCCGAGGCCGGTTCCTTCGCCAACGGCTTTCGTGGTGAAGAAAGGTTCGAACGCCCTCTCCAGAATATCCGCAGGCATGCCCACGCCTGTATCGGTCACACAGATTCGTACATACTGCCCCAAGGGCACTTCCGGGTTGTTCCTGTGATAGTCGTCATCGAGCAGGACGTTGTTCGCCTCAATGGTCAGCTTGCCGCCGTCGGGCATTGCATCACGTGCGTTTAGGGCGAGATTGACGACGACAGTCTCAAGCTGCACCGTATCAGCCTCAACTGTCCACAATCCTTCGCTGCATACGATTTCGACGTGTATGGCCTCGGGCAGCGATCCCTTGAGAAGTTCTTCCACAGAAACAAGCAGCTTGCTCACATCCACCCGCTTTGGGATGAGCGGTTGACGGCGGGCAAAAGCCAACAACCGTTGCGTCAGTGTTGCGGCTCGCTGCGCCCCGGACGCGGCATTATTGAGCGCACGTTCTATCCGCTCTTTTGCTCCCTCGCGCCATTGCTCCAAGTTGCGCTGCGCCACCTCCAAGTTGCCGATGACAATTGTAAGCAAATTGTTGAAGTCGTGGGCGACGCCGCCTGTTAGTTGACCGACCGCATCCATTTTCTGAGACTGAAACAGCTCCTCTCTCGACTTTCTCAGCCTTTCCTCCGCGTCGCGGCGTTCCGTGATGTCCCGCGTGATCTTCGCAAACGCGACCAGCTTTCCCGTGTCATCGTGAATGGCATCAATGACAACGCTTGCCCAAAATCGGGTGTTGTCCTTTCGGACATGCAGCACCTCGGTCTCGTACTTGCCCGTTTCCGCAGCCATCGCGAGTGCATGATTCGGTACACCGTCTTGTTTTGCATCAGCGGTGTAGAATTCCGAAAAATGTCGGCCGATGATCTCTTCCGGCCGATATCCCATGGTCCTTTGAGCTCCGGTGTTCCAGTTTGTGATGTGACCGGTAGCGTCCAGCATAAAAATCGCGTAGTCCGACAAGCCATCCACCAAAATGCGCAACTGCCGTTCAGTGTCTGTTAGAGCCTGACCCACACGATTGAATTGTGCCGGCGTCGGGTAGGCAAGTACCTTTGGCAGCAAGGGCCACAGCGCGGCAGCAGTCGCAAGGGAGGCCACTGCTGTTATGGCCTTTACCAAACCCTCAAGCGCGTAATCAGGCACCCACAAAGTCCAGATAGACATGACATGGGTCATCCCGCAGGCAAGAATGAAAACGGCAAAAGACCAGAACACCCAGCTGTACTGAACGTCCGGCCTCTTTATCGCGAACACCGCCAGAGCAAATGGAATTGAGAAGTATGCGAGCGCAATAATGCTGTCCGATGTAACATGAAGCCAAATGAGTTCGGGTCTCCACAGCAGACAGATGCCGTGCGGCGAGAGCGTGCTTTGGTCAAATAGGTGTTGGAATAGGTTCCACATGGTGCTTCCGGAGGAAACGGGGGCCAATCAAGGAGCTGACAGAATGCTGCGCATCGAATGGTGCTGCAATGGAACTTTGAGCGTCAACAGACTAATGTGAACCTGCTAAAAACTGTGAACCTGCTAAAAACGCCTTTCGGGCTCTGGCGGAGCCATGACTACTGGAACTTTTGCCGGCGATGCCGCACTCCCACCCGTCGAGAATGAGCCGCACGACTCTTCGGCAAGCAAGCGGGCGTTCCACGGCTCCCAGTCCGTCTTCATCTTGCGCGAGACTTGGCTTTACAGTGTCCTTGTTCACCGCGCCGGCAAACGTCAAAGCGAGTGCTCCACACAACCAGCGCGTGTTGGTTCTAGCGAGGTAGCGCGATCAACGGGTCCGCTGATAGGCCGCAGTGCCTTACTCTTCCATGATTTGATTTGTTCCGAAACAGCTGCGTCACGCATCGGCAACCGGAAAATTGTGGCGGCGAGGCGTGGTGGATATGCGGTCTTTGCCTTGCTATTTCAGCGCCGCTTGGCTGAACGTCGCGATGATTCTCTGGTTGAAGGCCGGGATGTCGTCGGGCTTGCGCGAAGTTACCAGATCGGCATCCACGACGACCTGTTCGTCGACCCATTCTGCTCCTGCATTAGACAGGTCATTTTTGAGCGAGGGCCACGAAGTCATCTTCTTTCCCTTTGCGCCCCCGGCGTCGATCAAGGTCCAGGGGCCGTGACAAATCGCGGCGATTAAATGCCGCACAAACTCAATTGCTTTCGGCACTAGACGCAGCGCATCAGGGTTGATGACGCCACCGGGAAGCACGAGACCGTCGAAGTTGTTCGGTTCTGCGCTGGCTAGCGCTTCATCGACCGGAATTTTGCTTGCTTTATCGTGATGCTTGAACGCTTGAATCTCTTTCTCTTTGTCGGAAATCACTTTGACCTCCGCGCCGGCGTTCTTCAGCGCTTTCACGGGCTCGGAAAGTTCCACCATCTCGACGCCATCGGTCGCCAGGACTGCTATGGTGAGTCCCCTCAATGGCCCAGTCATGGCTGGCTCCTTCATCTGTTTAAAATACTTAAGCAACGCGACTGCCGGCGGTACGATTCCAACAAAGCGTACAATGAACCACAGGAAAGCATACAAGGGACTTAGGGTAAGCCTTCGTGCGGTTCAGATTGCCGAGCTTCGGTTGTTGTCCGGTACGGCGTCGCCGTTGCCTTTCTCTTCAAAGAAAAGGCCCCGTCTGGTTTACTACGGGGCCCTTAGACGGGGGCACGGGGGCTGGGGCTTCCCCGTCCGAATCATAAACCCAAATGGAACGCGGCCAGCGTTTTATCGATGACGCCGTTCGCCACGCAGCGAGGGGGGTAAATCGCCGGCGCTGCCGGACCGATCGGCATTCTCAGGCGTTGCCATTTCGGGCCCACTCGCGTTGGCCGGAAACGGACCTGGACCGTGGCTGAAGCAGCCTCCAATTCCCGCCTTCCCCCTCATGTCGCTCCTGCGGCGAGCCCGAGTTATCGCACCCTGACAGGACTTGGGGTCGGCGTCACACTCGTCGCTGCGCTCTATTTCGGCGCAGCCATTCTGCTTCCTATCACTGTTGCGGTATTGCTGAGTTTCGTACTGTCACCCCTAGTCGGTGCGTTGCGGCGGTTACGAATCCCGCGCGCAGCCGCGGTTGTGTTCTCGGTCGGGCTCGCGCTTGCGATCATTGGCGGAGTGGCGGTACTTGTCGGTACCCAGGTTGTCGAAGTCGCAGGAGATCTGCCGCTCTATCAAACCACGATCGAGAAGAAGGTTGGTGTCGTCCGCGGCGCAGTTTTTGGGCGAATATCAGAGATTGCCGGCCGATTTCATTGGGTGCTCAGCCACGCCGGACGGATACCTTCAAATCCGTTGACGGCTTCATCGCCCGCCGGCGCGCCAGCAATGCCACGGGAGCAGCCACCGGTCCCAGTGGAAGTGCGACAATCGCCGCTCGATCCGGTCGAGTTGGCCAGCAGAATCCTGACACCAATACTGCATCCGTTGGCAACGGCGGCCATTATCTTCATAGTCGCAATTTTCATTCTGATGCAGCAGGACGATCTTCGCGATCGTGTAATTCGGCTATTCGGTTCTCGGGATCTTCACCGCACCACCCTGGCGATGGACGAGGCCGCGCGGGGATTGAGCCGTTTCTTCCTGGTACAATTAGGCATTAATGCCGCCTTTGGCCTAATCATCGCAAGCGGCCTTTACTTCATAGGTCTCCCAAGTCCGCTGCTTTGGGGCACTACGGCGACCCTAATGCGCTTCGTTCCTTATTTAGGTAGTTACATCGCAGCGGGTGTTCCAATCCTGCTTGCGGCCGCGGTCGAGCCCGGCTGGTCCTTGACGCTCTGGGTAGCGGGATTGTTCCTACTAACAGAGCCCATCATGGGGCAAGTGGTCGAGCCCATGTTGTATGGGCGCAGCACCGGTCTATCGCCCATCGCGGTGGTAATCTCGGCGATTTTTTGGGGATGGCTGTGGGGTCCCGTCGGCCTGATCCTGTCGACACCGCTTACCCTTTGCCTCGTTGTTCTAGGTCGACATGTTGAGCAACTGGAATTCCTCAACGTTTTATTTGGAGACCGACCAGCGCTTACAAGGGTCGAGAACTTCTACCAGCGAGTGCTCGCTGGTGATCCGGACGAGGTCGAGGAGCACGCTGAACAACTGCTGAAGGAGATGTCGCTTGCTTCGTACTATGACGAAGTTGCGCTCCAGGGCCTGGAATTGGCGGCGCGCGATCTTGCACGCGGGGTCCTCACCCCTCCACAAAGTGAGCGAATAAGGGATGCCGTGACGACGCTCGTCGCCGAGTTAGCCAGTCACGACGACGTCGATCCCAAAGTCTCGTCGACCGCCGAAAAGCCGAATGGCAAGACCGCTGCGCGAGAGGCGCTCAAGCATCCGCCCGAGACCGCGGAACTGTCGCAAAAATGGCGCAGTGAAAATCCGATCAAGTGCATAGCCGCGCGCGGTCCACTTGATGAAGCAGCAGCTACGATCTTGGTCCAGCTGCTAGGTAAGCACGGCTTAGACGCGGAGCTCGTTCGACATGAGCGGTCTCGCGTACCGGAATCGAAAGATTTGAAACTGAAGGAATTGCTATAGTCTGCATCTGTTACCTCGACATGAACGGCACCACTTCGTTTTTGCGCTTTTTATTGCGGCGATTGCGTCAGCGGGTCGGAGACGCGAGCGTCCTGGTCGCTTTATGGCCCACAGATCATCCCGTGATTTCGGATCGGACTCTAAGGGCTGCGCTGAGCGCTGATGACTATGTGACCTCTTTGCGAGGTGCTGTGACTGCCTGCCTCAAGATCGCTCAAGACCGGCGCACGGTGTCCTTGCTGACCGCGCCGCCCAGCAGGGAGGAGCGCGCTTTACGCAACCCAGCGCGTGTTGATACCGGCGAGGTAGCTGCCTGCGATCAATGCGTCCGCCGATAGGCCGCAAGTGCCCTACTCTTCTCCGTCGTCCATCGGGGCGTGGCGCTTCACCCTCGGCCGCTGCTTCGCATCACGGGCGTAGCGCGGCCGTGATAGCGCCGCGAGCTCACACTCGAGCGGCTACTGACGAAACAGCCCGCCGTCTGCTCAACTGCCCGTGTATCCCCTGTTCCCCGGCACAGTCTGCGCCCTTTGCCCACGGCGCGACCTCCGCCGAAAGTCCGCCCCTGCGAGCAACCAAATCCATTAGCTGGCGTTCTCAATTAAGCCAGGAGTGGAACATGAGTTCGGAACGTAACGCCCTATCCCGCCGCCAGCTCGGGGCCGTCGGCATTGGCATGGCAGCTAGCGCCACCGGCTCGGCGCGTGCCCAACAGTCAAGTGAGATAAAATAGTTCTCAAACGAGTGAGCCAGCTATGGACGATCCCCGTTCGATGTATCCGAAACCGCCTTTTAAGCAGCAGACCCAGCCTTGGCCAGGATTAGCGCGCAACATCGACCCCAAGCCGGACCACGGCGAAACGAGCTACCGAGGCTTCATGGGCCGAGCTGCGGCGATCGCCGGGGGATTTGCGCGATGAAGCATTCTGCCAAGGACTGGTGAGTGAAACTGTCCAAGGTCTCGGAGGATTTAGACATCGTGGTCTGTAATCCTGGTCGCCAGCAATCAAAACCGCGATCAGCAGCCTCGTTCTTGTTCCGCTTCACATACGGCTTCCGTAGGCCGGCGGCATCAATTTGACCTCGTGGCCGATTTCGCGGGCCCACTAGTCTAATCCGCCGTTGCCGACCAGGCATCGCTCTAATCCTCCAACAACCGCCAGCAACTGATCGCCGCGAACCTTGACGCGAAATCACCCGGCCGTCACCGTCGCTGCATGAACGTGGAAATAGATCTTCGCGATATCCAAACCGATTGTGATAACTGCATGCGGACGGCTCCTCCCCGTTGCCAATCCTGAAGGCGCGGAACCCCTCGTCGATCGAGACGTTTTCCTTTGACGCGTACGGACCCGGAGCGCGGCTCCCAAAACCAAATAGGAGGACAAATTGGGACTATTTTCGAAGGACATCAAAACCCTGAACGATCTTTTCGTCCATACGCTTCGCGACATCTATTACGCCGAGAAGCAAATCGTTAAATCTCTGCCTGAAATGGTGGAAAAAGCCACGGACGCTGGCCTCAAGCGCGGTTTCCAGGAGCACCTGAAGCAAACGGAAAATCATGTGAAACGGCTGCAGCAGGTGTTCGAGAAACTTGGAAAGGAGGTCAAGGGAGTCGATTGTCCTGCAATCGATGGGATCATACGCGAGGCGGAGGACGTTGCCGGAGAGGTAGACGATAAATCCGTATTGGACGCCGCGCTCATTGCAGCGGCGCAAGCCGTTGAGCACTACGAAATGACGCGCTACGGCACGCTCATAGCGTGGGCGAAACAGATGGGCCGCAATGACTGCGTCTCGTTGCTTTCTCAGACACTGGATGAAGAAAAGGAGACGGATAAGAAGCTGACAACCATGGCGGAAAGCGGTCTGAACCGACGCGCGGCTTAGACCAAGCTGACTGATTGACCTGCAAGTGGCGACGCCTCTGGCAACCGAATATCCCGGCGCGACTGCGCCGGGATATGCCGTTGCAAGGACATGTGCAAGCCATGGGACAGTAACGTCCGATAGCGGCAGTCCCGAAAACATCGACGCCAAGATTGAAGCTAAAACGGCCGGCTATATTCAAATCTTTGCCGAAAGAGAGACTGGCCGTCTGACCGGTGCGGTGATGGTCGGGCCTGGGGTAGATCACACCGCTCACCTGATTGCCTGGTCCATCCAGCAAGGCCTTACGGCGAGTAAGATGCTGGAAATGCCCTTCTATCATCCCACGGTCGAGGAGGGGTTGAAGGCCGCCCTGCTAGAGATTGTAAGGCAGCAGATTGCGTAAGAGAATATTTCTGACTCTAGTCCCCGTGAAAAGGGACGATGGGGCAAGCGAGCAAGCGCCCGCCGGACAGCGCAAGGGCATGCGTCAGGCGCCAAAAGTAAAAATGGCTTACACCTGCAAATCCTAAAAACTGCTGCTCGACGTACAGCGGAAGACACGCCATCGGCTTTGTCAACCGCCACAAATCCCGAACAACGGATGCCAGTAATATAGCAATTCTCGCAAAAAGCGGTCTCGTAGCGTTCTTAAACCGTGTTGTACAACGCCGATCGAACCACTCGGTCTTCGACGGCAAGACGCACGCGACAAGGTCTATGCTCAACCCATGAGAAATGACGGCGTAATCGAGCCCAAGAATCCAAACCTTAGCCAATCCACCATCTGTTCTGGAAAGTGGACCATTCTCTATGTGCCGACGCACTATCGAACAAAAAACATCCTGTCGACGTCGCGTCGCCGCCAGAACGGATGATCTACGGCTCCCTCGCGATGCCGACCGCCCGAAGAGGATGCAAACCAGGCAGCAGCCGCCCCGAGCATCAACGATGCGCCGATCATAAATGCCAGGATAACAGCGGCACTACGAGCTCGTTTAATCGCGGCGCTGGACTGTACGATAGCCCGGCCGACACGGGCTTCCGCCTCTGGCTGGGGAAGCCCTGTTCGTATCTCGACAAGCCGAAGTAGATAAGCGCGATCATCGGGGGCCATGCCGCTATGTCCAAGACCTGAAGTGATGATCCTGGCGGCTTGCGCGCGTATCTCGTCGTCGCCAGCCTCTGCAGCACTTCGATCGGATCGAAACAATCGGTCGAGTTCGAAAGCGAGCAAGGGTTCAGCGGTGGCCGCCGTGGGGCTAGTCGCGTCGGGACGCGGGGCAATTGTTTTAGTCGCAGCGAGTGCCAAAAACGCTCCGATGATGATCGCCAGGCCCCAGACAAGTAAACCATGAATGCGCCCTTCTCTTCAAAGGGAAGGCCCCGCGGGATTACCAGGGGGCCTTAGACGGGTGCGGGAACCATCGGGGGATGCTTGCTACCCGTCTTAAGTGTTAACGCCAGGATGCGGTCTCGAGTTGCGAATCAGGGCAGAAGTTCGCTGCGACCAAAGTGCGGGTGCAGCAGTAAATCCGTACATCCGTGCGGCCGCCGCGCAACAGTGGCAGCCCTTCGTCGATTCGGAAAATGAACGCCGCGACGTTCAGCCAGGCAATTGAAATAGGCTATAGGCTATTCATCGGCGCGTTCGTGGCCCTTTTCACGAACTGTCCAACAGAAAATCCTAAATCACCGTTTCGGAGCACTTTTGGGTTTTGCGGTCTTTCCGGATTTTCAAGAAAAAGGTCGCACGACATTTCAAAAAGCGGCGCTGGCGCCGACTGTATCGGCCATAACTGCTCCCCGCGATCCTAAGGGCTTTTCGCCACCAACAGTGGAATCGCGCGCCGTCTGATGCTCTATCTCCGCATTAAGTTCGGCACCTAAGAGAACCACGGTCGTCGAAATCCACAACCAAATCATTAGGCCGGCAACTGCTCCCAATGAACCGTAGGTCGCATTATAGTTTGCAAAATTTGTTAAGTACCATGAAAAAAGCACCGACGCGATGATCCAGGTCACGGCGGCGAAGACGCTACCGACGCTGACCCATTGCCAGCGCGCTGCACGGCGATGCGGGCCATAACGGAAGAGAAAGGCAAGACCGATTAGCAGGAACAGCAAAAGAGCCGGCCAGCGCCCGATCCGCGTCAGTGTTTCGGTCAAGCTTCCGAGCCCAATCGGCGAAAGAATGAGCGGCATAACGACGACCGCGACGATGGCCAGCAGAAAAGTACCAAAGCCCCCCAAGGTAAAGGCGAGCGCCACGAGGTTAAGTCTGAAAAAGCTACGGCCTTCAGGCTGCTCGTAGATCACATTGAGCGCATCAATCACGGCCTTCACGCCGCTCAACGCGCTCCAGAGCGACACAAAAATACCGACAATGAGACCGGTGGACAGAGCGCGACCGCTGTTAGAAGCAATCCGGTTAGCTTGTTCGTGCACGATAGCTAGAACATTTCCCGGCACCACATCGTTCAGCAATGAAAGATTGTTAGCAATGGTCGAAGGGTTAAAGAACAACCCGTAGGCTGAAACCAAAGCGGAGATGGCCGGAAAGATCGCGAGCAGTACAAAAAACGCGACGCCGCCCGCGATCGACAACACCCGGTCGGAATTCATCTCTCGATAAGTGCGCCAGAGGATGTCGTACCAGCCCCTCAAAGGAATTTGAAGCGGATGTATGGCCTGACGGCCACGTTCCTGCTCCTGGGCCCGTTGAAACTCCAGATCGCGCGGTTCCTCGGAACTCCGCGGTACCCCAAAAGGTCGTTCCTTTAAATGCCTCAACCATTTGGCCGAACGCACGCCGCCATGTCGCGCTGACCCAATGAACAATAGCAGAGCCGCGACGCCAACACTCAGCCAAAATGGTAAAGTCGGACTTTTCCTGAGCATTGTCTCGAATGGAGTAATTGCTAAGAGTCCATACTCTTACGGTCGATGGTATCTGCGTCAGCGTCTGAACCCTACAGATCGCCCGTCGCTTTGGCCGCCGGCGACATTTGATCTTGGCAAGGCTCTTGGGCCGGCGGGGAGCGATCACGCTTTGGATCGCAGGCGCCGCAATGATAGCAACGGCCATCATGCCGCGGACCGCATGACCACTCAGGAAGACCGGGTTAGACCCTCGGCCTTCCTGTCACGAGATCCGCAGCCGGTCGATGGTCGATACTAGTCGTGATGGATGATGACTTCTCTTTTCCTCCGGAGCACGGATAATGGAGCGGTCCTCATCGTGTTTCTTGATGATCGTTTTCCGATCACCGAGGCCGTCGTCCTTTTTTATCACCGTAGTTTCGTCCGCCTTGACCAAAGTTGCCAGCGGCGCCGTTAAGATTAGTGCCGCGGTTGTCGCAAAAATGAATTTATGCATCGGGATCCTCCTGTTAGCACAATCAACAAAACGCTTTAATCTTGGCGATGTTCCAGGGGCTTGACTAAGGAAAGTGTTTCGCAGGCCGCTCGGGATCACATTCACCTTGCGTTGCTATGGTGACGAGTGTGTCAGCGAACCTCCCGGGCTGTCGCCGACCGGAGGCGATCATCAAGGATTTTCACCGTATTTGCGCAGGCCGTCGAAAGACCCTTCCAACGCTTCAGGGTTGAACGCACCGTTGCAGGCTCGCGCAGTGTAGAAGCATTTGGCGATGCTCATCATTCGTCTTTTTTTTGCCTGCCCGTCGCGGGAATCACGCGCGTAGGAGTGGTAGTTTTCTACGATTAAGCTCATGCTAGGCCTTCTGGCGCCGCATCCTCAATTCCTTTCCGGACTGCGGATTCAGCAAAATCGACGGCATGCTCACTGTTCTGGTTGCATCGTGGCCTCCTGAGCGACCTCAGGAGTCGATTACGTCGCCGCGGCGACATCGAGCGAGCTCGGAGTATTCAATTGCGGTCCGCGACGCGCGAGGAACTCCCGCGTCCGATTTTTAGTGATCGGACCCCTGTGCAGAATGGTATCCGGCAACGGATAGAGCGCTATCAATCATCGGTGGCACTACCGCCCCCACCTGCGCGGTAAACCAGGTTGGCGCCACTCTGCTCTTTTTTTCGCGAGCCTCCCGGTAGATTGTGATTTTTTGGTCCGGCGTCAGATCGAGCGTTTGCACATCACCGTTAGGCTCCATCGCTTCTTCGATTGCCATTACCTGCGCGGCGGCACGCTGGCGCTGCACTATGGCGGTCTTCGAGTTGAGACGCGGCGGCAGTGCGCACCACAATGCTTCCGGCGATGCCTGTTAGAACCGAAGAACTGAACAACGAAGAGCCGAACAACACAGCGATTAGTAGCAGAGCATTGGCGCGACAACATCATCAGCGGAAATGGTCAACTCATCGTACGCGCGAAGGCGTTCGCGTTCCCACGAGGCATGAGGATCAATCTCCATGACAAAGGCACGAACGCAGACCGCGCCCTGTTGTTTCACAGGGGTACGAACTTTCCTTACAAGCGCGCGTTACCAGACATCGGACGTGTCACCGTCCATGAAACACACGGAGGAAATCGACCCATGAGGCACCGAAACACACTGCTGGCCGGAATTGCCGCGCTGGCTCTTATCGCGGGAACCGGTATTGCGTCATCGCAGGAAGCAGCGAAGGATCAGAAGGCTGCGACGCAAGGCAAGGAACCGCACGCTGCAACCCAGCCGATGCACCACGGCGCGCCAAGCAATACGGCTCAGACCGACCGCAAGATCGGTCCCAGCGCGCAGGACACGACCCGCGGCAACCGCGCTGAGGAGATGGGCCACCCCGATAAGGCCGAGAAGCGCGAAGCAAACGAGAACAAGGCCACTCAGACTGAACGGAAAGATGAGAACAAGGCCACTCGGACGGAGCGGAAAGATGAGGACAAGGCCACTCAGACCGAGCGCAAAGATGAGAACAAGGCCGTCCAGACCGAGGAGCGCAGGGAAGGCGCAACGGAGCGAGGCGAAGGTCAGAACGCGACCAAGGGGGAGCGCGAGCGTACTCCGGCGTCTGCTGAACGGGAGAACCGTGATCGCGAAAGCGCCACGTCGGAGCGCAGGCGGCAGGAGGGCAATGCCTCGGGCATGAATGTGCGGCTCTCGTCCGAACAACGAACGGAGATACGAAGTCGCGTCATCGAAGCTCAAGGGGCGCCGAGGGTCACCAGCGTCAATTTCAACATCGCGGTAGGAACGGTTGTCCCCCGCGACAGCGTTGAGATCGCGCCGGTACCGGAAACGTTGGTGAAGATCGAACCTGAGTGGCGGGGATTTCTCTATTTCGTCTACGAGGACGATGTGGTCATCGTCAACCCGGGCGATATGAGAATCATCGCAGTCGTGGCGGCCTAAAGCCCACTAAGAGCGAAGGTAGCCTTTCGATGGCTACTTTCGCTCGTATCAAGCCTCTTATTGAAGCTTCATGCCGAGCTATCGCTTTCTCCGTCGCCACATACAGAGGCTCGGCCCTTACGCATCTCTCGGCCTGTTGGTGGTGCCACTTGCCGTGGCGGAGCCTCTCAAGTTGGTAGCGGTATTAGTCGCCGGAAAAGGGCACGTGGTGTCAGGAACGATAGCCATGTTGTGCGCCTACTCAATCAGCTTATTGGTAGTGGAGCGGCTGTTCCAGATCGTAAAGCCGAAACTACTAACATTGCCGTGGTTCGCAGCAATGTGGAAAAGGTTTGTCGTAGTTCGCCACAAAGTCTTAAGTCTGTGTTTCCCCACGCAGAGCGACCCCAGTCGTTGAATGCTCCAATTCACGGCGGAAATCCCGAATGCTCCCAAATGCGAACGACGAACGTTCCAGGGCCGCCCTTCGGTGAATGGATGCTGCTGACGATCTGGCGGTTATAGTCGCGGTCCCCTGCGCCCAATGTCTCTCCCAGCGCCGCTGTCTGTTCTCCCCAAGCATTCATTTGAGCCTGCATAAACTCGGTTTGAATTGGAATGAGCTGTTGAAAATCTTTAGCTTGGCTAAGTTCTTCGTATGAAGCATGAGTAGTAGCGATGTTTTCTCCGCGCGCAACGGAAACCGCCTAGGCCAAAGTCGTGAGGAGAAGTGCCAGCCGACGGCAGCCATTCAGGGTAAGTGAGGCGCCGGTCGAGAAGGGCGCGACCTATTCGGCGTTCCTGGACTGGTTTTGAACAAATAAAATCCCCGCGCGTTAGAACTTTTGGAAAGAACCTCGCCGAGCGACCTTGGCGCGTTCCATTGCTCAGAGGTGGTCCCACTTACTGAGACAGCCGGCTAAGGTGGATTCGCCGATGCAGAGGACGAACCACCATGAGGACGCGGAGACGGTTTTCGGCTGAGTTCAAAGCCAAGGTGGCGCTTGAGGCCATCAAGGGCCATGAGACGGTCGCGGAGCTGGCGACCAAGCACGAGCTGCACCCGACCCAGATTGCGGCCTGGAAGCGCGAGGCGGTCGAGAAGCTCGCCCAGGTGTTCGACGAGAAGGGCAGTGAGCGAGAGAAGAGCCGGGATGGCGAGATCACCAAGCTTCACGCCAAGATCGGCCAACTTGTTGTGGAGCGGGATTTTTTGTCGAAAGCCTTCGATCGCTGAGCCTGGATCGGAGGAAGACGATGATCGATCCCGGTCATCCACGGCTCTCGATCGTGCGCCAGTGCGAGCTGGCATTGATCAGTCGCTCGTCATTCTACCGTGAGCCGACAGCGAAGGACTTCGCCTGTTCTGTTCGATTACCGGAATTAAGTCCGTAAAAGACAATGCCTACCACCACTGCGGCGAAAACGGCGGCGAGAGTGACCGCGCCCGCGCCCATTTTGCCAACGGACATCTGAAGCATCGGGTCAGGCTGATGCATTTCGTGCTCGGGGATGACGCGCTCGTTTTGGGGTGACGTTTCCATATTCTGATCTCCTTAGCGCTGATTGATAATCCCGATGCACTTACGGCGTTTCTTCGTGACTTGACGAGTTGACTATCGTCCCCCGGGACAACGTTCTATCGGTAAGGCCGAGCGATTGTTGCGTTAGCTGCGGGCATTAATCCCCGTCAAAATGGGCCAGGAGCGGTTAATCCGCGAAAGTGGGGCGCGCCCGGCTAAGTCGACCGAGAAAGAAAGAGGCTTCCGCGTAAACAGCCCTTTTCCTTTTGGTCATTTCGCTGTCCCTCTATCGAGATCCAAGCGTTACGCCGTCACCGCAAAGATTCAAGGGTAACGTTACACATCGCGATTTGTTTCCGGCCTTGCATCAGTCTCCGAACCCGTATTCAACAGGTAAACGCATTCAAGCTCGGATGGTGCCCTCCGACAAGAATTTTTGCTGAGGGGACAAATAATATCAACGGCCAATCCTGCGTCGTCGGAACGTTCGCCTGGACCACCCGTTCATTTTAGGGGACTCCCAAAAACTGGAATGCTCGGAATGCGGGATTTCGCTTCCGTTGTGCCCCGTCGCACAGCATAGTGGGCCGTCATCAGCTGCGCAGACAAGCAGGTGCCAAACATTAGATCCGCCCCAAATCCCAATCGTTGTTCAATCGACCGGATCCGGTTTTGCACCCAGTACTGTCGTTTGGCAGAATTGCGCAGCGGCGGCTTCCAGTAAATTTTTCCAGAGAGTTCCCGACGCGAGTGTTCATCGGGACTCTCCCGGCTTCGAACTCGCGGGAGCTTCGGGGACGAGCCAGGCCGTTTCGACACGATAGAGCGGGCCCCTATGCAAACGGTCACCCGCTCCGAAGTCGCATTGACCCGAGTTAGTTGAGCATCAATACCTTTGTCGACGACCAAGATAACGCCATTGCTTTGCATAACGTCCACAATCGTGACTTTCACGGAGTCGCCCTTTTCGTCCATGACCATGAGGTCCTTGCCAGCGCCAGTGACCGTTAGCTTGCCTCCCTCGACGGTTGTGAGTACAGCTTTGCCAACACCCTTTTGGATGTCCTGGTCAAGAACCTTTGAAGTCCAGCCTGCCCGGCACGACGTGATACGTCAGGATCTTGTCGAGCTTTTTTTATTCTCCGGTTTCAGTAAGGTATCGACGGTTCCAGCGGGAAGCGCTGCGAAAGCTTCGTCGATGGGCCCAAATACGGCGAAGGGCCCTTTGCCCTCGAGGGTGTCGACCAAACCCCCGGCCTTGACTGCAGCAACGAGCGTGGTGTGATCCTTCGAGTTCACCGCGTTTTGGATGATGTTCTTGCTGGGATACATCGCCGCACCGCCGACCATAGGATCAGACGCGAAAGCGGTTCCGACGAGTGCCAATGCCACGATTGCGGTGGCGGTCGACAGTTTGATCGTATGCATTTATGTAGCTCCATCGCGTAACGGGCGTCGGCCGTTCCTCCCCAGCGTTACGCCAAACTCCGTTACAGGCGGGTGCCGCCGGGGACTTTGTGAGCTATGGCCGTACGCAATGTTCGGTTTTATGGATCACGGTTTATTGAGCGGGGAACTTCCGGCCTCTCGGCAGTCGTGTCAGCGAGGGCGATCACGTATGACACGTCACCGGACTCCCTTTTTGCATGTCGCCTGAGCGCCAGCGCGACGGCATCTGCAGTAGAAACGCTACTGTCGGCCTTCGTGTTCTCGGCTCTGTGGAAACCACCATCGGCACGAACCCATGGCCCGGTCCAAATTGCCCCGGGCACTGCCTCCCGAAACGCATCGTCCATTTTCTCTTGCGTAGCTCGGCGACATTTCCTTAAACAACGACCTCGTCCCGCGTTATCATCTGAGCGAACGTCCGACGGTCTGCCTGGCCTGAGTATGTGCCGCAGGACGCCAAGGCACTTCTTGCGCATCCGAGAAACGTCACATGTGACGCGTCTTGCCGACAGGGACGTCGGGATACCTTTGTCGTAACGCATCACAGCCGACCCAACACCCCAAATTGCCGCACTCTTGCGCGAAGGATGGTTAGAAAATAATTCCATTAGGAACGATGGTCGTTTAGTTTTCCTTTGCTCAATATGGAGGTCAACATGAGCCGTTTTTTCGCAGCAGCATTTGTGGTAGTTCTGGCCTTTGGAGTTGGTGCGGCCGTGCCCGCACACGCAAGCCGTCTCACAAAGCAATGCAAGACGATGGCGTTGAAGGCACACCCTGCCGCACTTCCGGACGACCCGGCAGTAGTTAACCTCCGGCACAGTTATTATAAAATGTGCATTAATCGGCGCGGAAAAATGGATCAGGAATTGTTTCCAAATCGCTAATACCAATCCTCAGATTGAGTGACCGACGACCGCCCAGTCGCGGTGTGCGATGGACATGATTTTCCAAGGCTGATTGATCAGCGTGTTCCATGCGTAGCAACAGTGATCGACGATGTCGTCGAAGGATTTGAAGATACGGTTCGACAGCCAGTTCTGCCGCATGAACAGCCAGATGTTCTCTTGGGAATTGAGCTCGGGTGCACGCGGCGGCAATGGCAAGAGCGATAGATTGCTGGGAATCCTAAGCTCCTTAGCGCCGTGCCAGCCGGCCTGATCGAGGATAAGGATTGCGTGTGCGCCGGCGGAGACTTTGGTGGCGATCTCGTCGAGATGAAGCTGCATGGCTTCGGTGTTGCAGAACGGCAGAACGAGGGCAGCGCCGGTTCCATGTTCAGGGCATACCGCACCGAATAGATAGGTCGATTGGGTGCGCTGATCATGCGCGGCGCGGGGACGCGAACCTGTCCTGGCCCAGCGATAGGTGAGCTTGTTTTTTTGGCCGACCCGCATCTCGTCCTGGAACCATATTTCTACCGGTGTGCCCGGCGCGAGTTTTGCGCGGATTTCCGCCACGCGTACGGCAAAGTTTTTTTGAACGCCTCCATGGCATCAGGGTCCTGCTTGTAGGCCTTCGGCCGGGCACTCACATGCGAGAAGCCCAAGTCCTTCAAGGCACGATAGATCGTATCGTCCGACACCGAGAGCCCAAACTCCTCGTGCAGCCGCATGATCAGATCGCACGCCCGCCAGCGCACCACACCGTCCACCGCCGGGATAGGACCCTCCTCCACGAGCCGAGCCAGAAAGGCCCTGTGTTTCTTGCCAAGCTTGGGCGGTACGCCCGGGGAAGCAATGTTGACCAGGCCGTCCGGCCCTTGCTCGTTGAACCTGATAACCCAGTCCCGCAACGTCTGACGGTCCATTCCGCCAATCCTCGCCGCATCCTCACGCGATGCTCCATCGAGCACCGCCGCAATCGCCAAAAGCCGCCGCGCTTGCGCGGCGTCCTTCGCCCGCTTGGCAAGCCGGCGAACCTCGCCCGCCGTAAAGTCCGTCCGCACCGCAATAGCTCGGCCCATGGCAAACGATCCTCCGTTTGCCACCTTAAATCATTTGGCAGGTAATTCGTGAATCCTAACGAGAGTCAGTCACTCAGCAGGTTGGTATAAGAGTCTGTCCGGAGACTTTAGGCCCGATTGCAGAGTTTTCTAAGCATGAGGCGGATTGATGCGAGGCGCAAGAACGCGAGCGCCTTGTGGTTGAGGTTTTCCCAATCCTTGGCGAGTCTTCGGCAGCGATTGAGCCACGCAATGGTGCATTCGACAACCCAGCGTTTGTGCAAAACCACAAATCCGCCGACCTGATCGGAACGTTTGACGATTGCAACGTCGAGATGCGGGAGAACTTTTGCGAGCGCTTTCGCAATTGCGGTCCTTGATATCCCCCGTCGGCGAACAGCGTCTTCAAAAAGGGGAACATCCCGAACAGGGTCGCTATGACGAGAATGCCGCCATCGCGATCCTGGATGTCGGTCGGATGGACGATGGCGTGGAGCAGGAGGCCTAATGTATCGACGAGAATGTGCCGCTTCTTGCCCTTGATCTTCTTTCCTGCATCGTAACCGTGCGGATCAATGCGGGCCCCCCTTTTTCGGCGCTTTTCACGCTCTGGCTGTCGATGATCGCGGCGGTCGGACTGGCGTCCCGTTGGTCTTGTTCGCGACACTGCTCATAAAGCGCGTGGCGGATCCGCTCCAGTGTACCGTCATAGGTCCACAGGTCGAAATAATCGTAGACCGAGCTTTTCGGCGGCAGGTCTTTCGGGATCGCACGCCACTGACAGCCGGTGGAGAGGATGTACATGAGGCCGTTCACGACCTCACGCATGATCACCGTGCGCTTGCCGCCGCCAGGCTTGCCAGGCGGGATCAAAGGTTTGACCAACTTCCATTCGTCGTCGGTCAGATCGCTCGGATATCGCAACTTGCTGCGGTCATAACGTGCGCGGTTCTTGCTCGTCCACATCGGTGACCCCTCCTCGAATCAGGCCACCACCCTTGAATCACAAATGATTCATAGGATTCAACAACTCTCCGGATAGACACTAACGCCGCAGTATTCTTCGACAAAATCGCATGACGCGTTAAATGCTCTGCGGCGAATACCATGTTGTGAAATCACTTCTTTACTTTGCTGCGCACTGGAAACTGGCAGGATAGAAAGGAAATGGCACTGGCCGAGCAAATCGGAAGTAACCCACACCGCCGCATGAGGCAAAAAAAAGGCCGCCCCGGAGGGCGGCCTTCTTTACAAGCTGATCGTTTCGGCTACTCGTCATTTTCGCGAATGGCATCTTTCACATCGCCGACGGCTTCATGAGCCGCGCCCTTCGCCTTATCCAACTTGCCTTCCGATTGCAGCTTCTTGTCACCCATCGCCTTGCCTGCAGTGTCTTCGAGGGCACCCTTCGCCTTGTCGGCAACGCCCTTAACGTGTTCCCGGTCCATTATGAACTCCTTCGTTTGCTTTGGATAACTGGATAACCCGGATGCTGCTGACCCGGTTCCCTTACTTCGCGTGATCGGAAACAATAAAGGAACGTCGTTCTTGTGCGGTGCCCTCGGCTTTAATCGGGCTTTTTCTTTCGGTGGCGTCTTTATCAGGTGGAATTTCTGGCACACTCCGCTCCGGCTCTTTCTGTGGCACCGGTGATGGAATCTCGATCTCCGGTTCCTGCTCTTTTTGGTTCGTTGGTCATAAGACAACCGTCTGCTCACGGCACACAAACACACGCCCCGTTAAGCGTTCCGGCCAGCGTTGCCACCGGCCATTGGGAAAGCCAATTTTCGAGCCAACATGTGAACGACAGTGTTCTCAGTCAGATGTTTGCTCGGAGCCCTTCGGCGTTCCTTGTGCGCTCTGTAATTGACGAGGCAACGTTCAGAGCAAAACTGCCTTAAGGCAAACCTGTGCCGAATAAGCCCGAACTGACCATCGCATTGGTAGCATCGCTTCATGACGAGACTTTTCCTTGATGCCGCTCACTAATCGCGGGGGATTGCACATGCTCGAAATTGGTCAAAAGCCACACGTCGTTAGGCTTCGAGGGCGGAACGCGCGCAAAGTAGCAGTGACTCTTCCATCGGGCTTTGTTGGAGGAGCGGCTCCGCGCATATTGGCTTTCACCGTTCTCGCAACATCTAGTATTTCCCGCGAAGTTAACCCGCACGGCGATAAGGCGGTTCCAATTCTGGCGCGACCTTACAAGCTTTTAATGCTTGGGCTGGAAGAACTTCCGGGTTGGCTCAACGGAGAATCAGCATTTTCCAGAAGCGGCGGCGGAGCGGCTCATACCACTCATGGCGGTCGGTCTCCTCAATGGCCCCAATCCACCCGAAATCGAACGAATTCTTTGACACTTTTTGGTTCGCGGATGGCCGCTTCCCGAAGCTCGGCTTTCGTCAGGTCGCCAACGCGGCAGCGCCGTCGTTCTTTGGCGGCCTTCGCTGAGAAATCTTGGCTGCGGCTCTGGGGCAGTGTCTCTTCGGTCATCAACAATACTTGAACGAAGATGAAAATGACTGCACCGCCGGAATAACACGTTCAGGCCATTCGAGAAGACACAGGCGATGAGGTGCTTTTCAAACTGGCCCCAGCCTAAGAACCGCGGGTTCGTGATGGGAACCTTACGGGGATTTAACATTGGGACGGGAACGGTGCGGCGAATGAACGGTTTGTGGACGGGGAGCTATAAGTAAAGAAGGAACCTCTCTATGTCCTCCAAAACTAAAGTGCTTTCCTTGCGGAACAAACTGCTCGCATCCGTCACGGCGCTAGTGCTTGGTACGGCCACGATGTCAACCGGGGCAATGGCCTTCGCCCATGGCGGCGGACATGTCGGCGGAGCTGGCGGGCATGCCATGGCAATGGGACACGGTATGGCGATAGGTCACCCGGCCGTTGGTGGCGGCTACTACCGTGGTGGCAATCGTGGCCGCTTTGCCAGAGGTTATGGGTATGGCGGTGCCGCCCTCGGGCTCGGGTTAGGGCTGGGCGCTCTGTATGCCTTCGGTGCAAATCCCTACGGCTATTGTGGCGGCTATTCGGACTATTACGGGTATACCACCTGCTACGACTACGGCTGGTAAACTTTGCCTTCGCTTAAGAGCAAAAGGCCCCCTGTGAAAGAGGGGGCCTTTTTTGAAACATTGGGTTTGTTATCAGGCCCGAGTGTCGAGCGACATACCAAGGCTGAATGCTTCGGAGCCGGTGTCTTCTTCTTAGCGAGGCTCTTCAAGGTGCGAACATTTTCTGCAGTCCACGAAACCCGTTTTGCTGTCTTCTTTGCCATCAAATAATTCATGGTTGTGATGAGGATGAATTTGTAGCTGGAACGTTCCGCGAAGGAAAGGTTGGGAATCGCACTTGTTGATAAGTCACGTCCAGTTTTTGGGAAGGAAATCTAAAGGCAGCGGGTGTTGTGGCAAGCGCGATTGATATATTCCACGTTGCCGTCGCCACCAGATAACGGCATTATCTGGTCATTATGGGCAATGACTACACTCGGCGCGAAGCGTCCGCTCCATTTCCGACCGAGGGAATTGGAGGCCAATCGCCCAATGCGGGTCCCGATTCACCTCTGCTCACCCTCCGGCCAAGACTATTCTTCCGAAGGATTTGCCCGCGGCTCTCGCTCAAGGATCGCCCGGCAATTCGACCTGTCAAGCGGATGTTCGTAAGGCTCTCGCAGCGGACAAGACGTGAAGTGCAGCCTTGGAATATTTTTGTTACGATAGGCCGTGCGTAAAGTGTGAGTGATGATGGCCGTTAGTTCGCAAGAGGATGAGTTTTTGGAGGCCGCCGTAGCCGCGATCCCGAGGATTGCCGAGTTAATCGCCGCATTGCCATCAGAAGATCGAGCCGGGGCGCTGGAGGTGGCAGGGCGTCGATTCCTGCAAAGCGCCGGGGAATTCGGTTGTGCTGAATTGGGGTCTCAGGATTGGACAGCAGCCGTCATGCGTATCTTGCAGGACCGGGTGGAGGAACTCGTATCAATAAAGCAGAAGTTGAAAAGGCTACACGAAGAGCCTAACTGTGGAAAAGGCGGCCCACGGTCCGGGGAGGTCTTGATCCTAAGCAACCGCACGTGTCGCGTAAAATTACTTCTTGACTGTGTTGAAGACTTCTCTTTGATATCCGAGACCCTCAAAGGAATTTCCTCGGCCGCAGTTCGAGTTGCCCTTCGCTTCCTGCCGAAGCTTAAACGGTGATGGCGTCCCATATCGCCTTGCCGTGAGCCGCCTATGAGATAAATTAGACCGTTCATAGGTTCCTCCGGAACGATGCCGTAGCCGACATCCAATAAAAAAGCCTGCAATAAGTTCCGTTGCAAATTCCATCTTTTCAGTCGAGAATTTCCCTACTCTGCTATCCAAAGAATGCAGGATCTCAAAAAGAAAACCCATAAAGGCATCACACTGGTGGCTGCGCGGTTTTGATTGAG
>CAVZSB010000034.1:0-72714 GCA_963777635.1 uncultured Alphaproteobacteria bacterium | reverse complement strand
CATATCCGCCAGCAAGTTTGATGAACTAGTACGTGACGGCCGGATGCCAGGTCCGAAGCGCATTGACGGCCGGAAGATATGGGATGTGCATCAACTCGACCTTGCCTTCGATTCGCTCCCTGATGATAATGATCATGGACGGAGAAATTCATTTGACGACGCTTGGGTCGGCGGTGATCAATCATGACATTACTGCGGCTCAAATATCTCAAATCTTATAGTGATCGGCATGGCACCGTACGTCGGTACTTTCGACGGCGCGGACAGAAGGATGTTCCACTGAAAGGTGAGCCGGTTTCTACCGAGTTCATGCGGGCATATCAGGCCGCGTACGATACAACAGCGCCTACGGTCGATAAAACCGCGACTGGAACCTTCGCGAGAATCATCGTCGACTACCGCCGGTCTGTAACCTTCGCCAACCTCAAGCCGTCATCGCAGAAGCTCTACCAGCTTGTACTCGATCGTATTGCCGAGCGGCATGGGCATCGCCTAGTGCGCGATGCCAGGCGTAGCGATGCTCGCAAAATGATCGAGGAGATCGGGGCCACCAAACCCGCCATGGCGAACGTCACCCGCGCCGTGTTGCGGCTACTCATGCAGTATGCGGTCGAGACCGAATTGCGGCCTGATAACCCGGCTGCCGGACTCAAAGCCTATCGAACCAAGACGCGTCATACGTGGGCGGATGATGAGTTGTCACAGTTCGAGCAACGATGGCCGCTTGGAACGCGCGAACGGCTCGCATTTGCGTTGCTGCTCTACACCGGTCAACGCGGAGGCGATGTCGTCAAAATGCATCGATCGGACCTCCATAATGGAATGATCCGGGTCGTTCAGCAAAAGACGGGCGCCGAGCTGTCCATCCCAGTGCATCCCGCGCTTCTTGCCGCGATCAAGGCGTCGCCCGCCAGGGGAGTCACGCTGATCGGTGACGCCAATGGCCGCCCCATCCAACGCGCGACGCTCACCCTACTCGTGAGGAAAGCAGTGGCGGCGGCTGGCCTGCCGCCGCGCTGCGTGCCCCACGGCCTCCGCAAGGCGATTATGCGTCGCCTAGCCGAGAGTGGATCATCGGCAAAGGAAATCGCGGCCATTTCCGGACATCGCACCCTGAAAGAGATCGAGCGGTACACGGCGGCGGCCGACCAAGCCAGATTGTCGAAGGCTGCCATGACCAAACTTAGGGGCAAAAAGCGAACATAAGTGTCTAACCGGCATGCGGAAAGTGTCTACCCAAACTCACAAACCCATGAAAACAAAGGTCTTGGCTCCCCATCGCGTTAACTCCTCATTAGGGTTAACGTTCTATTGCTGACCTGCCCTGCGGCCGTAGCGCGCCCGCGCCACGATGCGCACAATGGCAGCGATCGAGATGTATCTGACCCGATCCCGCTCTCTACGTTTGTTCGGCTCCGCCGCTTTTCTCGTCGTCGCCGCGGCGGCGATGGCCGGATGTTCGACGACGCAACCCGCCGAAACGACGGGATCGGTGCCGATCGCGGCGTCCGAGCATGCGGACGCCGATCCTCGACGCGACGTGGAAATGTACGGGCAGCAATATCGCGCCAATTCGTCGAATGTCGACATTGCGTTGCACTATGCGCAGGCGCTCCGCGCGGCGGGACAGCGTGCTCAAGCGGTCGCCGTCCTCGAGAGGGCCTCCATCGAAAGCCCGCACAACAAGGCCGTCCTCGGCGCTTTTGGGCGCGCGCTCGCCGAAACCGGAAACTACGAGCAGGCATTGGACGTGCTCGACCGGGCCCACACGCCCGACCAGCCCGATTGGCGCATCCTCTCCGCGCAAGGCGCGGTGCTCGACCAAATGGGCCGCCACGCCGATGCGCAGCGTCACTACCTGACGGCACTGAAAATCGTACCCGAAGAGCCCTCGGTCCTGTCGAACCTTGGGCTTTCCTACGCTTTGTCGAGGAACCTGCCTGAGGCCGAAGCCACCTTGCGCCGTGCAGCGGCACATCCTCCGGTCGATCAACGGGTGCGGCAAAACCTTGCGCTCGTGGTGGGACTGCAAGGCCGCTTCGCCGAAGCCGAGAGCATCGCCCGCGCCGACCTGCCAGCCGACCAGGCCGCTGCCAACGCCGCCTATCTGCGGCAGATGCTCGCGCACGGCAAAGCCACGCACGAGCCGAGCCGCGTTACCCAGGCTGCCGCCGGATCGAGCTGACCCGCGGTCATCGGGCGAAGGGGCTGCTAGTGCAGCGCCATCACGCGGATAGCGGCCGGCCCCAGAATGACGATGAAAAGGACCGGCAAGAAGAACAGGATCATCGGCACCGTGAGCTTCGGCGGCAGACCGGCGGCCTTTTTCTCGGCTTCCGCCATGCGCATGTCGCGATTTTCCTGCGCCAGCACGCGCATGGTTGTGCCGAGCGGCGTCCCATAACGTTCGGCCTGCTGCAAGGCGAGACAAACCGCTTTCACGCCTTCCAATCCGACGCGCTGCGCCAGATTGTCGTATGCCTGCCGCCGCTCCGGCAGATAGGACAATTCCGCCGTGGTCAGGGTGAACTCTTCCGCAAGTTCGACCGATTGCGTGCCGACTTCCTCGCTGACTTTCTGAAAGGAAGCCTCCACCGACATGCCGGATTCGATACAGATCAGCAAAAGATCGAGCGCGTCAGGGAATGCGCGCTTAATCGAAGCCTGCCGGCGTGTGATCTTGTTTTTGAGATACAGATTCGGGCTCAACATTCCGAAATAGGCGGCGCCGATAGAAATACCGATCTTTATCATCGTCGGCTGATCGAGATGCGCCACCACAAACACGTAAAATGCCGATATCAACAGCATGGCGATCGGCATTAACATGCGGAAGAACAAATAAGTTACGTAGGGCGCGTGGCCGCGATAGCCCGCCTGAACGAGCATTTTGCGCGCGCTTTCCTGACCGACCCATTTGCCCAGATTGAAATTCTGAACAACGGTATTCATGTAGGCTTTCGGCGACTGCCGCAGCGAGACTTTGTTTCCCAGGACGAGGCGCTCGCGCTCGCGTTGCCTGATCTTCTCGCGCTCGAAGGCAACGGCCTTCATGCGCGTGGACAAATTATCACGTGCCAAAAGCGGCATCGCCAGCGTGAGTACGGTAGCGCCTGCCGCAATCGCAGCGAACAGCATGGTAAGAAATTGCGGATCAATTAAATGCTGCAATACGCGGAACATGACAGACCTTAGAAATCGAAGTTGATCATCTTGCGCATGACCATGATGCCGATGAACATCCACACCGCGGAGGCCGCCAGCATCATGCGCCCGAGGGGCTCAGTCCACAGCAACGAGATGTATTGGGGACTTGTTATGTAGACGAGCGTCATGACCGCGGGCGGCAGCGCTCCGATAATGCCGGCGGACGCCTTGGCCTCCATCGACATCGCCTGGATCTTTGCTTTCATCTTCTTGCGGTCGCGCAAGACTTTCGACAGGTTGCCGAGCGCTTCGGACAGGTTGCCGCCGGCGCGCTGCTGGATCGAAATTACGATGCCGAAGAAGTTGGCCTCCGGAAGCGGCATCCGCTCGTAGAGCCTGAGGCACGCCTGGCCAATCGGTATGCCAATCGCCTGGGTTTCGATAATGCCACGGAACTCGCTGCGCAAAGGCTCCTCGGTTTCCGTCGCAATCAGCTTGAGGCTGTCGAGCAGCGGCAGCCCGGCCTTGATGCCACGAACGATCACGTCGACGGCGTCGGGAAACATTTCGAGGAAGCGGGATTCACGCCGCTTCTTGAGAAAGGACAGAATCCAGAAAGGAAGTCCGCCGCCCGCGGCAAACGCCAAACCAAGGCTGGGCAGCAAGCCGGCCCCGACGGAAATTGCGATCAAAAAGACGAACAAGCCCAAAGCACCGGCGGTCATCAGAAAGCGGCGCGGCGACCAACTCAGACCGGCCCGGGCGAGGCGTATCGAGAGCGGTACCCGCGTCGCCACCTTCTTGCGCGCTTCGATTTGCTTGAGCGAGCCTTCGACTTGCTCGCGCCGCGACTTCTGCGCGGAGCGCGTCGGGCGCTGCGCCGCCGGCTCGGTCCGCGCGAGATTGGCCACGCGTTGCTCGGCGGCCCGCTCACCGGAGAGGAATGGATAAATGAACACCCACACCAAGCCGCCGATCGCTACCGCCACCATCATGAAGACGAGATAAACGTTCATGACCCGCCTCAGCCCCTAATCGCATCGTCCGCCAGAGCAGCGTCGAGCGCGGCCGCGAGCCGCTTCTCCTCGCCGAAGTAGCGTGCACGTTCCCAAAATTTCGGCCGGCCGATGCCGGTCGACTTGTGCCGTCCGACGATGTTGCCGTTGGCGTCCTCGCCGATGAGGTCGTAGAGAAACAAATCCTGGGTAATGATGACCTCGCCTTCCATCCCCATCACCTCCGTGATGTGGGTGATGCGGCGCGAACCGTCGCGCAGGCGCGCGGCCTGAATGACCACGTCGATCGAGCCGACGATCATTTCGCGGATGGTGCGCGAGGGCAGCGAATAGCCGCCCATGGTGATCATCGATTCGAGACGCGACAGCCCTTCGCGCGGTGTATTGGCGTGCAACGTTCCCATCGAGCCGTCGTGGCCGGTATTCATCGCCTGTAACAGGTCGAAGGCTTCCGGACCGCGCACCTCGCCGACGATGATCCGTTCCGGACGCATACGCAGGCAGTTACGCACCAGATCGCGCATCGTGATCTGGCCCTCGCCTTCGAGGTTCGGGGGACGCGTCTCCAGCCGCACCACGTGCGGCTGCTGCAATTGAAGTTCGGCTGCGTCCTCGCAGGTAACGATGCGCTCGTCGTCGTCGATATAGCGCGTGAGGCAATTGAGGAGTGTCGTCTTGCCCGAGCCGGTGCCGCCGGAAATGAGGACGTTGGCGCGACAGCGGCCGATCACCTTGAGGATCTCCGCGCCTTCCGGCGAGATCGATCCATATCTCACCAACTGCTCGAGCGTCAGCTTCTCCTTTCTGAATTTGCGGATGGTGAGTGCCGGCCCGTCGATTGCCAGCGGCGGCACGATGGCGTTGACGCGGGAGCCGTCTGGCAGGCGCGCATCGCAGATCGGCGAGGCTTCGTCGACGCGGCGGCCGACCTGGCTGACGATGCGCTGGCAGATGTTGAGCAGCTGCTGATTGTCGCGGAAGCGGATGCCGGTCTTCTGAATCTTGCCGCCGACTTCGATGTAAACCGTGCCCGAGCCGTTCACCATGATGTCGGCGATTTCATCGCGCGCCAGAAGCGGCTCCAGCGGCCCGTAGCCGAGCACGTCATTGCAGATGTCGTCGAGCAGGTCCTCCTGCTCGGCGATCGACATCACGATGTTCTTGATCGCAATGATCTCGTTGACGATGTCGCGGATCTCTTCACGCGCGGAATTGGCATCGAGTTTCGCCAGCTGACCGAGATCGATAGCCTCGATCAACGCCCCAAAAACGGTGCCCTTGGTCTCATAATATGAATCGGAGCGGCGGGTGTCGATCGCGGTCGGCACCGTCACCGGCGGATTTGACGGCCCAGCGGCGCTTGCCTTTGACGTCGGCGCACTGAGTATAGGTGCCCCGAGACCTGCTGACGGAAACGGCGTGCGGCCGCCCTGCGGCGATGCGGCCGGTTGAGAAGCCGGCGGCGGCGCTGCCGGGCGCGGCGCCGACGGCGGCCGCTCCACGACCGCGACGGCGGCGGGGCTACCAGGAATGGGACGCTTGCCAAACACTAACGCAACTCCGACAGACGATTACGATTGCCGTTGCAGCAGTTTCTCGATCAGCGGCGACAGCAGGCTTGAACTTTTTTTCTTCGGCTCGGTGCGGCCCGTCAATTTCTGTGCCAATTGTCGAATCACTTCGGCGGTACGATGATTTGCAGAAATCTCGGCGATCATCTGGCCGTTGTTCGCCGCCGCACCGAACAACTGCGGTTCGAACGCAATGGTCGCGATCGGTTCGTCGTCAAGCGCCTTGGCGAAATCGGCGGCCTTGATCTCCGGCCGTTTGGGCACGCCGATCTGATTGAGACAATAGAGCGGCCGGTGGTCGTTGGGTCGCGATGCTTTGAGGAAGTCGTAGAGATTTTTGGTGTTGCGCAGATTGGCGAGATCGGGGGCGGCCACGATCAGGAGGTCGTCAGCGCCCACCAGGGTCTGCTTCGTCCAGCCAGTCCACTGATGCGGCACGTCGAGAATGACGCACGGCACGGTAGCGCGCAGTGAATCGAAGATCGCCTCGAAGGCGTCGGTGCCGAAATCATAAACACGATCCAGCGTGGCCGGCGCCGCGAGAAGGCTCAAGTGGTCGGTGCATTTGGACAGGAGCCGATCGACGAAGGCATTGTCGATACGATCGGGCGAGAACACCGCCTCGGCGATGCCCTGCGGCGGATCCTGGTTGAAATCGAGGCCAGCTGTTCCGAACCCCAGATCGAGATCGGTCACAACCGCGTCGAGCGTAAGGTCGCGGGCGATCGAGAAGGCGATGTTATGCGCAAGGGTCGAAGCGCCGACACCGCCCTTCGCCCCGACTACGGCGATGACGCGGCCGACAGGCTTGGCGTCGGGCGCCGAGAAAAGACCACAGACCGCGCGCACGACTTGCAGGGCTCCGACCGGTGCAATCAGGTAGTCGCTGACGCCGCGCCGCACCAGCTCCCGGTACAGCGCGATATCATTCATGCGGCCGATGATAATGACGCGGGTTGCTGCGTCGCATACCGGAGCGAGCTGATCGAGGCCACCTAGGATATCGTCTCCGCGATTTTCAGACTCAAGTATGATCACATTGGGCGTCGGCGAATTCTGGTAGGCCTCGATGGCGGCCGCCAGGCCACCCATCTGAATGCGCAGATGCGCCTTAGCCATGCGCCGATCTTCGCCGGCCGCTTGAATAGCTGCCGCCGTGTCCACGGTCTCGCAGAATGCCTGCACCGAAACGCGCGGCGCCGGCGCAATGCGCTCGTCGCGGCCCGCCACGTCGGCGGGAACGGCGTCTTGCCAGGCGTCTTGGCTAGCTTGTTTCATGACAAAGACGCATCACTTTCCAAGGTCGCTGATCTTCGCTGCATCGAGCGTTGGATCTTGCGTGGCGGTTGGGCTGCCGACTCGGTACTTCTCAACGACCGTTGTGCGGCGCATCGTGTAAATTGGCGCCTCGGCGCGCGGCTGCACCAGATCGGCGGGGTTATCCACCATGGCGGCGAGGTTGCGCTGCGTCGCACAGCCCGCATTCCACCACGGCTGGTTCTCGAAATGGTCCCGGTTGAAACTCGGGCCGATATCGGCCGGCCATAGCCCGCACGGCCCGGCCTGGGCGCTGATCCGCGGATAGGTGATGCGGATGGTCGCAAGGTTGCGGTTAGGCGGCTGATATCTGCGCACGATGATGCCGTTCGGCGGTACGCCGGTCGCGGCCAAGAGCGAGCGGATCGTATGCACGACCTCCGCCGCCGCATGCTCGTTGCTCGTGCCGACCGGTAGTTCGACCACGACACCGCCGGTGGCTTTACGCCTCCAGGTCTGAGCAAATTCCAGCACCTCGGCGCGCTGGGTGGCGTTGAGTTCGCCGCGGTTGGAACCGATGAAGACTTCGAGCGTATGGTCGGTTTCGCTGATCGTGATCGGGTGGCGCAGGCGGTAGTCGGTTGGAGCCTCTGGAACGGCGGCCACTTGCGGATCGACGGTGTTGCAGCCGCAGACGAAGATCGCACACGCGCCGACGACGGCGGCGCGAACCGCGAGCGCCGCCAAGCGGGGCTTGTTCGCGATCGTTGTCCGGACAATTTGCATCGTCTTCTCCTTGCGCCGCAATCAGTCCAGGATGAAACCGTACTTGCCGCGGTAGTTATCCGGCGGATCGGGAATACCGCCGACTCCGTAAATGCGATTGAACCGGCCGAGCAGCACCTGCGCCGGATCGCTGGGATCGGCGAAACCGTCATCCGGCCGCGACAGGTCCTTTGGAGCGACCGCATGCACGATGTAGGGCGTCACCAGCACCATAAGTTCGGTTTGCTGGTTGATGTAGTCGTTGCTCTTGAACAGCGGACCGAGAATAGGAAGCTCCATCAGACCGGGCAGGCCGTTGGCCTGATGCTTGGTGTCATTTTGAATCATGCCGGCCAGCGCCAGTGCCCCGCCGGACGGTATTTCCACCGTGGTGTCGGCGCGGCGCGTGCGGATCGACGGCACCGTGACCGTGTTGGTCGTGCCCGGAATCGGTATCGTCAGCGCGTTGGCCGCCGAGATGTCCGAAACTTCGGTCATTACTTTCAGGCTGATGCGACCCTCACTCAGCACGACCGGCGTGAAGTGGAGACTCACGCCGAACTTCTTGAACTCGATCGACGGTTGGCAGGTCGTCGGCGCGCCCGGCGTCGTCGATGTCGCGGAACAGGAATAGCCGTTGAGGATCGGAAATTCTCCGCCGGCCAGGAATGTCGCCGTTTCTCCGGAGATCGCGGTCAAATTCGGCTCGGCCAGCGTGTGAATGACGCCCGCTTGTTCCATGGCCTGCAAGGTTCCGGTGATTGATTTCGTCGTGCCCGCAATGCTGGAGCCGCTGAGGCTTTGCCCATAGGCGGTGAAAGGATTGGTGTTGTTGAAATTGATGACGGCGGAGCCAACGCTGGCGGTGCCGGAAAAGTTTATGCCGAGCTGCTTGATGAGATCGCGCTCGACTTCGGCGACCGTTACCTTGAGCATGATTTGGTCACGACCACGAACGACGATCGCGTTGAGCACCTTGGCGCCGTTGCCGACGGCGTCTGCCGATCCCGTATTCACAAGCCGTGTTGCAATATCGAAGGCCTGCTGCGCCTCCGCCTGGCTCGACACAAATCCCGTCAAAATCACGCCGTCGGTACCGATGCCTTCAACGCGGACCTCGGACTCCGGCAGGACCTGTTTGATTGCGGCGCGGATACCGTTGAGGCTGCGCGTCACCGCAATGTCGAGGCCGACCATCTGCTTGCCTTCGGTGTCGAAGAAAAACACGTTGGTCTGGCCGATCTCGACGCCGATGACGTAGGCACGCCGCGAGGAGCGGACGACGGCATTCGCGATCTTTGGATTGGAGACAAGAACGTCCTTGATATCGCGCGGAAAGTCGATCACCACGGATTTTCCGATGCCAAGCGCGACGGCGCGCGACCCGTAATCACTCGCGGCAACAGCGATCGTTTGCATCTGCGGTTCAAGCTCCGCAGCGCCGACCGCGCCGGGCGCAGGCAGCCAACAGACGATGCCGGCCGCAAAACACGACACAAGCGCCGCAAAAGCCGCCGCTCGGATCGGTGTCGCTCGTACCATATCAACTTCCTCCGCGCGGTTCAGTGCGCCCTCGCTTGCGTGCTCACGCCGTAACGCACCGTGTTGACGCCCCGCGAGTCGTCCTCCCGCTCATCGCCGCCTTCCGGGGTCGGCGATTGCGAATCAAGCAGGCTGCGCAAAGTCAGAGACAGCGTTCCAAGCTGACGCGATAGAGCCAGCGTTTCGACTTGCTGGGGATCAAGTTCGATCGTCGCGGTCTTGCCGACCGCGACTTTCTGGCCGTCCTTTTCCTCGACCGCCTGGTCTACCGCCAGCACCCGCACGTTCTTCAGGATCGTTTCGCTGACGTATTTCTCGGTGCCGGTCACTTTCTCCGCCGCCTTGTCCCGCCGTGTAAGCACCACATCAACGTGGTCGTTCGGCAGGATGAAGCCGCCGGCCCCGTTTTCAGGCGAAATGTCGAGCGATATCGCGCGCATGCCGTGGGGCAAGATCGCGGCCAAGAAGCCGCCGCCCTTACCGGCGACAACTTTGGAATCGCGGATCGGCTCACCCGCCGAAACCGGGGTGCGCACGATTGCGCCCAGGAAATCTTTGATCGCCTCCGGGCGATCCGTCTTTCTGACGAAACTCGCCGTTGCGGCAGCAGCCGGCCACATCTGCCAACCCACATCCCCCTCGCCGATCACCTGACCGGTAGCGAGATCGGTCTTGGCGACCAGCACATCTGTCGTAGCAAGCGGCGGCGGCGGCGCCTCCTTGGGCGCCTCCGGCTGTCGGCTGCCGCTCGCGAGTATGGCGGCGACGGCGCCTGCCGCGAGGGCAACACCCAATACAATGAGGCGTGCGGGTTTCATCACCCTTCAACTTCCCAAAAAGCGGCCAACGGCAGACAGGCGTTGGTGCCGGGATTTCAGCAGCTAAACGTCAAGGCATGGTTAATGAGGCGTATCCAAATCGCGTTAATTACGCGTTACGCCGGAGGCTCCGAACCGGGGACGGCTAGCGATCTTGGCCCGCGAAAATGCGTCCTCGGCCGCTATTGACCGATCGCCGCCATCCACTCGGTCTGCGGATAGACGATGAGCGCCGCCGCTGCGAGCGCGATCCCGTAAGGAACGCCGCTGTCGCGATGGTGCAGCCGCTCGGCCCAAAGCCGGCCGAGAAACATTCGTGGCAACGGCACAGAGCGGAAATAGATGATCAGGAGCGTCAGCGCCCCGCCGAGCAGCGACGCGTAAAACAGATAGTCGGCAAGGTGAGCAAAGCCGATCCACAGGACCGTGGCGGACGCGAGCTTTGCGTCGCCGCCGCCGATCCAGCCGCGCGTAAAGAAGATGAACACAACGGCGAGCACGGCAGCGGCGGCGGCTGCATGCGACAACAGATCCGCCGCGCTGGCCCCGGTGAGGATCGCCAGCAGAGCGAAACCCGCGACCAGAATAAGTGAAACGCGGTTGCCGATCGTCATTGTGAAAAAGTCGCTGGTGGCCGCAAATGCCATCATCGCCGGGAACAGCGTCAGCTTGATCGCTTCAGTCAGCATGACCATGGCGGAGCGGCACCTCGACTAGGCTTTTCGCGCAATGCGGTTTAGCGGAGGCAGGTTGAGAGTGTGTTAGCAATGCGCGCCGGCAAGCCCCAAAAAGCAAAAGGGCTCCGAACCTGCCGGAGCCCTCCCGTAACTGCGCATCCGGGCGCGCTTATTTAAGCTGCGTGGAGATGCTGCTGAAGGTCGAACTCAGCTTGGTGCCGAGGCCGTTCACGACAGCGATGATCGCAACGGAAATGCCGGCGGCGATCAAGCCATATTCGATGGCGGTGGCGCCCGATTCGTCTTTCACGAAACGCGAAACGAGGGTCTTCATCACTTTGGCTCCTTAAAAGGTCCACACGTGGCTGTCTGAGCTCGACCCAGCGACCGGTTTGTCTTGGGCCATTTGGATCGGCGAGAAACTAACAACGAGAAATTGCGATGCGGTTAAATCGATTGCAGAAACCCGCGACAACTGGGCGGTTCCACAACGTAGTTAACAATGTGTTTCGGCGCCGCCCTTGAGCGCGGCGGTGCCGCGCCTGTCGCCGGTCGCGCAATCTTTCGACTTCATAATGTAGCGGCAAAACATTTCCGCAGCGTAATGCTGCGACGCGCAATTATCGCAAATTGCAAATCTGCGTTGTGTCCGTTGGGTTCCCATTCATCGCCTATTAAGCGCTTTCCCGATATCTAAAATGCGTCCGCGCGGGTGTAGAGCAAGCGGAGAAAAGCGGTCCCGATATGTTTGACGAAGTGCTGGCGTTCGTCTCTGAAGTCGGCAAAACGTTCATGAAAGGCGTGCCGATCTCTTTGGCGCTGGCGCTCGTCTTCACCGTGCTCACGTGGTTCTGGGCCTGCAATCCCGGCCGACCCTGGTGGCGCAAGCCGGACCTCGTCACCGACATCTGCTACTGGCTTTTCATTCCCGTCATCGCGCGCTTCTTGCGCATCGGCATGCTCATTGCCGGCGCCGCGGTTCTGTTCGGAATTACCACCGCCAGCGGCCTGATCGCCTTCTACGAGAACGGTCACGGCCCGCTCGCCGCGCTGCCGCTGGCGGCGCAAATGATCGTTTTCCTGATCGGCGAAGATTTCATCCTGTACTGGACGCACCGCCTTTTCCACGGCAACCGGCTATGGAAGTACCACGCCGTTCATCACTCCTCGGAAGAGCTGGAGTGGATCTCGGCCGCGCGGTTTCATCCGGTCAATCTGTTCTTGGGCTCGGTTTTGGCCGACGTCGCTTTGCTTATCATCGGCATCTCGCCGAACGTATTCGTCGTACTCGGCCCCATCACCATCGCCCATTCGGCATTCGTGCACGCCAATCTCGACTGGACGCTAGGTCCGTTCAAATACGTGATCGCTTCGCCGGTCTTCCACCGCTGGCACCACACTGCCGCAGATCGCGGCGGCGAGAAGAACTTCGCCGCAACTTTTCCCGTACTCGACCTCCTGTTTGGCACATTCTACATGCCGGCAGGCGAGTTGCCCGATCGCTACGGGATCGCCGATCGCGAATTCCCGACGACCTTCGGGGCGCAACTCGTGCACCCATTCATCAAATAACACGACAGCCAACGCCGGACGGATTCGCGATCACGGGCGCACGTCGCCGCGCGAGCCTTGCGATAATTTGCAGTTCCTTCACCAATTTGCGGTCAATTGGGACTGGAGAGTGCAGCCTCTTCGGTTGTTGAGTTCCGCGTAGCGTTTCGGAGAGTCTCGATGGCGGCGTTGTTCGCGCGAGGCCAGGCCAAGCTAAGCCTGGTGCGCTGGCTGGCGGCAATCCTGCTGCCAGTCGCGATCGTCCCATCGGCGGCGGCGCAGCCTCTTGGGCCGGAAGACACCATCGTCGTCATGCTCGACCAGGCGAGACTCCTGCAACTGCCGGACCGCGCCTCCAATGTCGTGGTCGGCAATCCGCTGATCGCCGACGTCTCGATCCAGCCCGGCGGGCTCACCGTGCTCACCGGCAAGGGCAATGGAGCGACCAACCTCATCGTCACCGACAAGAAGGGCGTCGTGCTGTTGGAAAAGAACGTCGAGGTGACCGGATCGAACGACAGGACCGTCGTGGTCTACCGCGGCGCCGATCGCGAAACCTATAGCTGCACGCCGGAATGCTCGCGCCGGCTGACGCTCGGCGACGTGCCGGAATTCTTCAATAAGACGATGGGCGAGATTGTCGTCCGCAACAACCAAGCCAACGCCGCTGGCGCACTCAACTCGGGGCGTTAAGGCGCCCCACCGCTCGGTTGCCATTTATGCGGATCATGCTTCGCCGCGAACGGCGTCTTACGGAATTGGCAAAGACGTGGTCGACTTGATTTTTTCCATCGCGAAGCGCGACGTTACGTTGGTCAACGGCACCGAACCGATCAGTTTCTTGTAGAAGGCGTCGAAGCCGGCGATGTCCGGCACCACCACGCGCAGCATGTAGTCGACGTCGCCGGCCATGCGATAAAATTCCATCACTTCCGGCATCGCGCCAACAACCTTGGCAAAGCGCTGAAGCCACTCCTGCGAGTGATCGCCGGTCTCGATCGAGACGAAGACGGTGACGCCCAATCCGATGCGGTCCTGATCGACCAACGCGACGCGCTTTTGGATGACGCCGTCCGCCTCCAGCCGCTGGATGCGCTTCCAGCACGGCGTCGACGAGAGCCCGACCTTGCTGCCGATGTCGGCAACCGAGAGCGAAGCGTCTTCCTGCAGAACGGCCAAAATCTTGCGGTCGATGGCATCCATAGAAATAATATTCCAATTGTCCACGAAAAATAAGGATTACATAGAAAATTATTCTAACGCAAGGGCAATCTTAAAGGGCGTTTGCCGGCCTTAGGATTTCGCCATCAGCGCCTCGACTTCGGCGCGGGCCGGCATCCCGCCGGAGCCGCCGACGCGGCTGCATTTGAGGCCGGCGACCGCGGCACCAAAGCGCAACGCCTCCGCCTCGCTGCGTCCCTCCGCCAGCGCCAGCGCGAACCCGCCATGCAGCGCGTCGCCGGCGGCAAGCGTATCGACGGCGCGAATTTCGAACACCGGCAAGTGGCGGACCGAACCTTCCTCCAGATAGAGAATGTCGTTCGGACCATTGCTGACCGCCAGGAACGCATCCGTATGCTGTGCGATCTGCTTGAGACCGTCCGCAAGATCGCTCGTGCCAGTCGTAGCCGACAGGCATTCCGTGGAAAAAACTGCGTGCGAGGCGATGCGGAAAAGCGGATCGTCCGCGGCGGTAGCCTTATCGGCGTCGAGTACGACCCGGATGTTGCGCCGGCGCGCCGCTTCACAGATCGGGCGGACGAATTGCGGGTATCGGTTGTCGGCGAGGACCAGATCGGCCGCAGTCGTGATCGCTTCCGGATCGCGCGGCGCGACGGTCGCGATCCTCTTGTCGCGATACGTCACGATCGTGCGGTCTCCCCGCGCATCGACAAAAATCGCCGAAAGCCCGGTCGATAGCCCGTCAACCCGCTGGCACGCGCTGGTGTCGACGCTTTCGCGCGCCAGGGCCGCAAGTACGCGATCGCCGTTATCGTCCTTGCCGGCGGGCCCGCCGAGCGGGCTCGCCAGCATCGCCCGGCCGCCAAGCCGCGCAATCGCGACGGCGGCGTTTGCCGCGCAGCCGCCATTGACGATGAAAAAGTCTTCCGCCTCCACCTTGGTGTCGGGCTGTGGAATGACCTTGACCCGGAAGACCTCGTCGAGCACGAGGATGCCCGCACACAAGATGCGCGGCGCTGCCGCGCCCTTAGCGGAAAACGGCATCAACGGACCAATACATCGCGGCCGCGCTCGACGAAGGCGCGGATGATGTAATGCGCGATGGCAATCGGCGGCGGCGTTGACAGGCTTTCAGGATGGGTCCGCGATAGCATCAACGTGAGCTCGGCGCGATCGAACCAGCGCGCCTCCTCGATCTCGTTTTCGTCGATGACGATCTGGTCCGTCACCGCTTCGGCGTGGCATCCGATCATCAGCGACGACGGGAAAGGCCAAGGCTGTGAGGCGAAATAGCTGACCCGCGCGCACACGAGGCCGACTTCCTCGGCCACTTCTCGCCGCACCGCTTCCTCGATCGATTTACCGGGTTCGGCGAAACCGGCGAGACACGACCACATGGTTTGCGGAAAGCGCGGCGAACGGCCGAGCACGCAGCGATCGCCGGCGATCGGCAGCATGATCACCACCGGATCGGTGCGGGGAAAATGTTCGGCCTTGCACGCGGGGCAATCGCGCCGCCAGCCGCCCTGCGTGACGCGCGTCGCCGCGCTGCAATTGGGACAGAAGCGATGACGGGCGTGCCATCCGAGAACCGCCTTGGCCTCGGCCAGCGGCGGCACATGCTCGGCGGCGACCATGCCTTGCACGGCGATAGTCCGCAGATCGATGAGTTTCAGATCGTTGCGCGCCTTCAGCGCCTCCACCACGGCCGGATCGAGTCCGGCACCGAAACGCGGCGCGTCGCGCAGAAGCCCGAGAAACATGGTCTCGCGCGGCGTACCCAGCGCACGCGCCTCGGCGGGCAAAAACAGCGGATCGAGCGCCTCGCCATGCGCCTTGAGCACGATGTTGTCGCCGGCGACCACGTAGACGCCGGCCCGGCCGTCCTGGTGGAACGCCGCCAGCTTTTGCTCATCGCTGCGGAAATGTGCCGCGCGATCAAGCTGGCTGTCGGAATAGGCCTGGCGCGGCGCGAGAGGCGGATCTGGCTGTTTGGACATTTTGCGCGCGATTGAAGCCGCGCCCGCCAGCGAGGTCAAGCGCGTGCTGCTTTCCTCGCGCGGCGCCGAGAGGTCAGCGTGGATTTGTTCCCGCGGCCTCTAAGCGCGCAGCTAGCCGCGATGTCCGCCGGGTCCGGCGAGGATCAGCGCCCAGAATACCTTGTATTTCGAAGCAGGGGCATAGACTGCGGCAATGCCGAGGCGCGTCACGCTGCGATTGAGCATGTTGGCGCGATGCGGCGGCGAATCGCGCCAGCCGGAAAATGCCTCGGCGAGCGTGTGATAGCCGGCGGAGATATTCTCGACCGCGACGCTGCCGGCGATCGGCGAATTGCGGATCCGGTCCTGGAATGGCCGTCCGATATCGTGATCCATCTTGTCGTGCGCGGCCATCACATGCGCCTGATCGCTCGCAAGCCGCATCAATTCGGGATCGACGGTGACCGCCCCGAGACCGTTATTGCTGCGATAGCCGGAGATCATCGACTGCGCGGCGGCGGCGTCGACCGTCACCTCGGGTTGCGCAAGGTCTTGATAGAATGTCGGCTGCCCCGTCGGCACCGGGCTGGTGTCGGCGCAGCCGGCAAGCGCCGCAACGCTCATCGCGACACCGCACACGACAAGTGCGGCAGACGGCCGGATCATTAAGGTCCCCCAAAAGCCAGAATTTCACAACCCGCTTAAGTGTAGTCCGGAAGTATGGGAACTGCGTTGATAATTTCTCTATACGCAATCGGCAAGGCGGACGGGACGCTCCTTCCCTCTCCCCTTGTGGCAGAGGGTGAGTTCGATTTTATCACGCGATACGTTCAACTTTTCCCCTCTCTCCTTGTGGGAGAGGGTGAGTTCAATTCTTATCACGCGATACGTTCCATTTTTCCCCTCTCCCCTTGTGGGAGAGGGTGGCGAGCATTGAAGCAAAGCGAAATGCGAGCCGGGTGAGGGGTGCCCTTTCGGTCGCGCTTCGCTGGTACCCCTCACCCGCCCTCGCTTCGCTCGGGCACCCTCTCCCGCAAGGGGAGAGGGGAAGATTGATACTGGCGACCCCGTCGTCATCGCGAGGAGCGAAAGCGACGAAGCAATCCAGAGCGGCATTTCAGAACTGGATTGCTTCGCTGCCGCTCGCAATGACGCCGTATAAAATCGTTCGAATCGGCACGTTCGCAGGTCCGCGTGTTTTGCTTTGGAAAGCCGGCAATCGGGCGAGCGGGAAGATTTAGCGACTATCAGCAATCCCCAAGCTCTCCCGGATCGCATTCACAAACCCGTCAAACGCCGCGGTCTCCCCCGCGCGCAGCGGCGCGGCGCCCCACACCGGCTTCGGCCACAACGCATCGGTTTTCCAGCGCGCGACGATGTGGACGTGAAGCTGCGGCACGACGTTGCCGATCGCCGCGACGTTGAGCTTGTCGCAGTTAGTCGTGGCCTTGAGAACGCGCGACGCCTGCGCGATTTCGGACATGAGTTTGGTAGCCTCGTCGCCGAGGTCGATGATTTCGGTGACGCCGGCGCGACGCGGTACCAGGATCAGCCACGGATAGTCGGCCGAGTTGATCGCCAGCACGCGGCAAAACGGCAGATCGCCGACCGGGACGGTGTCGTTCTCAAGCTGCGGGTGCAGCGACCAGCCGATTTCGGACATCTCGGTCCGCTTTCTCCCCACGAAACGTCAGGACGACCGCGCCAACGGCACGGCCGGAATAGTCGGCCACCCGGCGACAAGCTTCAAAAGTGAGGGAGCTATTGTCCGAGACAGCCGCGGTAATTGGCCGAACACTGATTTTGGCAGGACGCCATACCGTCACAAGCCGACCAGCATCGGTCAAAATTCGCTTTGCAGACTGCGGGATTGCCGCCGGCGGCCATTTGTATCCGTCCGCTCTGGCCGGCGGCCTGCAACGGCGAAATCGTGGTGTCCATGCACAGAACGAACGCACAGAGCAACATAGCAGGCCCGATAAAAGTCATTCGCATGATCGTTCCTCCCGATCTTGACCATAGAACCAACGCGCGCCGGCGCCAACCAAGTTCAAAAAATGTGCACTTTGCATCGACAATTGGCACGATGATTAAATTGACTTTCTATTTTAAATCGTATCAATGTGAGCCTCGCAGCCGACCGGGAGATACCGGGTCGGTCGCAGCAGCTAGCGACGAAAGAACGTCGCCGCTTCGCGGCCGACGATGGTGTAGATTTTTTCGAGCGTCTCGAGATGCGAACAGCATTTTTTGCTCGTCGATTCGAATTTCGACACGTTCCTGGCCGCGCGGAGGAGCAATTTCTTCCGCAAATCGGCGTAATCCTTGCAAACCTTCTCGCCCTTTTCGGTCGTTTGATAGAAAACGCCGGCGCGCGCGGAGCCGCGCTTTTTTATAAATCCAAGCTTCATCAACTTGCGCAGACCGTATTGCACATTGGGCGTATCCTGACGGTTGGTCAAAAGCATGACGTCGTGGATCGTCTTCGCGCGGCCTTTCATGGCGACGACGTGCAGCAAGACATTCTCCGGACCTGTGATGCTCGCGCCGGATACCGCGGCCAGGCATTCGGACTGCCAGCGCCCGAAGGCTTCGAACACGCGCAGAATGGCATATTCGAGATCGGTCATGGCGACGCCGGTACTGTCCTGCGCGAGGTGCCAATAGTGCGGGCTTTGGCCGTCGCGCGAAGCGCGGAGATGCGGGGAATCGGTCGCCATCAGGTTTTTCTCATCACTCGTCAAATGTCTGAGAGCCGGGTCAGGTCATCGTCGACGCACACAGCGGAAAGGAAAGACTATGCGTAAAATATTGGCAACGAAAGACTTCGTGCTGGGGACGTTCGCCTCGAACTGCTCGGGCGGAATGACGGTCACCAAATTGCCCGAGCGTTGGGGCGCCACCTGGGAAAATAACGAGAAACTCGCTCACCTCCTCGACGATGCCGGCATCGACTTCATGCTGCCGATCGCACGCTGGATCGGCTACGGCGGCGAGACCGATTTCCATGGCGCGGTGCTCGAAACGATGACCTGGGCCGCGGGCTTGCTGGCCAAGACCAAAAACATCACGGTCTTCGCGACGATGCACGTGACGGCCAATCATCCCGTCGTGGTCGCCAAACAGATCGCCACCGTCGACGAAATAAGCCGTGGCCGCGCCGGGCTCAACATCGTGGCAGGCTGGAACAAACCGGAATATGACGCGCTTGGCCTCGAACTGCCGACCGACCACGAGACGCGCTATCGCTACGCGCAGGAATGGTTCGCCCTGGTGCAGAAGATCTGGTCGACCAACGGCAAGTTCGATTGGGACGGCGAGTTCTTCAAGGTCAAAGACTGCTACGGCAATCCAAAACCCTGGCGCGGCGAACGTCCGCCGATCATCAATGCCGCGGGTTCGGGCGAGGGCCGCAATTTTGCCGTTCGCAACGCCGACTTCCTGTTCACGCCGGCCATCGACCTTTCGCGCTCGAAACCGGAAATCGGGGAACTGAAAGACAACGCAAAAGCCGCGGGCCGGTCGATCGAAGTGCTGACCTTCTCGCACGTCGTGTGCCGGCCGACCGAGAAGGAGGCGAAGGATTACTGGCAGCACTTCGCCGACACCAACGCAGACTGGAGCGCAGTCGACAATCTCATCGCGCTCCAATTCGCCAACGCCCAGTCGTTTCCGCACGATTTGTTGGCGCTGATTCGCGATCGTATGGCTGCGGGCCACGGCGGCTTTCCGCTCGTCGGCACGCCCGAGCAGGTTGCCGACGGCATCAGCCAGCTGCATGAAGCGGGATTCAAAGGGACGACGCTGTCTTTCGTCGACTACGTCAAAGAGTTTCCCTATTTCCGCGATCAGGTTCTCCCAATTCTCGAGGCGCGCGGGCTTCGCGCGCCGCAATCCGAACGCTTGAGCGAGACGTCGATTTCGGAAGGAGCCGAGCAAAGAAGCTTGGTGGCGTAAAAGAAGGCCTCTGACCAGGCGACAGCGAAGCGCTGCGCCACCGCCTTCCGGTCAGGCGGATGACACTTCGCTCATCCGCCTTTTCTACTGCACCGCCAGCGACGAAATCGCGACATTCACCGTGCCTTTGGCGTCGGTGATGACGCGCAGCGTCTTGTCGTCGTAGGCGATGCCGAGCAGACGGACGTCGTCGATCACCACGTTGGCCGTCACGCCGCTGGCCTGCCCGGCAAACTCGCCGACCGCGGCAGCCATGCGTTTTTTCGCGTCCGCGGCGAAGGGCTTAAGATCGATCGCCGCGTTTTCGGCAAGCGTTCTTTGCAGGTACGGCACCGCGGCCTGCGCCGCCTCGCCGAGCAGCCCGAAAGCCGCCCGCGACTGGACGTCGACGGCGACGTCGGTGAAGCGCAAAATCTGCTGCTCCTGATCGAGCACCGGCTTGCCCCACACGTGTACCGTCGCGTCGGCACCAATGGAGAAAAAGCCGCGTTTCTTCACGTTCACCAGAAGCGAAATCAGCAACCTGTCACCGGAAGCGGCGACTGTAGCCTGCCGGATGGTGGTCGCCAAAGCGCCTGAGCCGTCCTCGGGATAGGTCTTGCCTTTGACCTGCGCGTCGATGAGGCGGCTGACTTCGGTGAACGGAATATCGATGGGGACCGCAATATCGAGCGTGCCCTCGTTCGCCTGCGGCACGATGTCGAGTTGCTGCGGAAACGGACAATCTGGCTTGGTCTCGTTCGCCACGATGCGGGTCTCCGCCTGCACGCCGAGAAACAGCGTCACCGCGTTCGCATCGATTTTCGGCTGCGCAGCGATGGCGCGCGTCGGGCGCATTTCGAGCCAGAGATTCGGCGCGTCTTTTTCGATCCCCTGCCCGGCGCCGAGCGGAATAGCGCGGCAGAGCTTGGTCCATTGGCTACGCGCGGCGTTTTCGATGAAGGGATCGTTGCGCAGGCGGGCCTCCAGCGCGCCGGTCTGATCGCGCACCAGATTGTCGATGACCGGCTTCACTTCGTTGGAGACGCTGAGCTTGACGCCGGCGATCGGCAGCACGACGTCCACCACGTTGACTTGCGCCGTCAGGTTAGGCGCAAGCCGCCAGTTCGGCGCGATTGCCGGATGCGACAACGCCGTCACCGTACCGTGAATATCGGCATGCTGGTCGAACGTCTTGCCGGCCATTGATTGAACCTGTTGGCCGAAGCTGCCGCCGATGAGGTTGCCGATGGCGCCGCCGAGCGCATTGGCCGCGCCGGTGACGGTGCCGCGGGCCTGGAAGGTGCCGGCGAGTTGCGTCGTGACGAGCAGCGCGTCGGCCTGCCCGGATACGTTGAGCGGTCCGCGCGCGATGGTGAAATCGAGGTCGGCATTAGAAAGAAGCTGCGAGACCGGATTTTGCGGCTTGCCGGACACGTTGCGCGGCGCCTGCGCCTCAAGCGCATCGCGGATCGCCGACATGGCGATCGTCACAGGCGTAAGCATTGTCGACGTGCCAGACAGCGGCTTGAGCGGGGGTACCGAAGTGAGCTGCGGCCGCTCCTCCTGGACCACCTTCGGCCAAAGCACATTCAGCAGCAGCGTCGCGCCGACGAAGGCGGCGACTACGACAATGACGCCGAATATGATGGTACGAGCTTTCATGGCGACTCGTTTGGCCCTTCGTGCGGCTTGATACTACATTTTTTCAAGCCCCGCGAAGTGGGGCCGCGGACGATGCGGCAGGGAGGGACCCGACCGCTGTTTAGCACAATCACGTCCGCCTTCCGTTCCACTCCCCCGGGGCGGAAAAATGGCAGACTTGCTTTTCCCGCGACGCACGTCTGCCCCTCTTTCCCGACGATTGACACGATGAGCCGGCCAAGGGCAGCGTCCACGTGGGTCGCAGGCATGACCCGGCCGACCGTGCGGCGCGAACGAGGCGCTTCGCGCGCCCTCGGGCCAACAGGTCTCGAACGACGGAGAAGAGAAGCATGCCGCGGACGCCGCGCATACTCGTCGTCGGTGGCGGCATCGGCGGCCTTGCCGCGGCGCTGGCGCTCGAGCAGCAACACCTCGAAGTCATTGTCTGCGAGCAATCGCCCAAGCTGAGCGAGATCGGCGCCGGGATCGGGCTCGCGCCCAACGCGATCAAGGCGCTCCGCGCGCTGGGCCTCGAGAACAAGATCAACGCGATCACGTGGGAATTGGAATTCGCGATTGTTCGGTCCTGGAAGAGCGGACGCGAGATATCGCGCGCCTACCAGGGCGACTACCGCGAGCGTTTCGGCGCGCCCAGTGTAACGGTGCACCGCGCCGACCTGCTCGATGTATTGGCCGGAGCGTTGCAATCGACCGACATCCGGCTGGGCCAGCGCTGCGTCGCTGTCGAAGCGCGCAACGGCGGGGCCGCAGCTCGCTTCGCCGACGGCAGCGAGATCGAAGCGGATATTGTTGTTGGCGCCGACGGCATTCATTCGAAGGTGCGGGAAAGCTTGTTTGGCGCCGACGCGCCGCGTTTCACCGGCTGCATCTGCTTTCGCGGCATGGCTCCGGCCGAAGCGGTGCCGCGCGACATCAACACCGCCGACGTCACGTTATGGATGGGCCCGCACGGCCACGTCGTGCATTACCTCGTTCGCCGCGGCGAGCTTCTCAACATCGTTGCCCATATCGACAGCGATGCATGGACCGAGGAATCGTGGACGCGGGAGTGCAACGTGTCGGAAGTGATCAACACCTATGCCCGCTGGAATTCTGCACTTACGCGCGTCTTTCCTTCGAGCGTGCGCTGGTACAAGTGGGCGCTATACGATCGCGATCCGCCTGAGCGCTGGAGCAAGGGACGCGCGACACTGCTCGGCGATTCCGCGCACGCGATGCTGCCCTATCTGGGCCAGGGCGCCGCGATGGCGATCGAGGACGGCTGCGTGCTGGCCGGCACGATCGCCCGCGAGGCGGCCAATCTCGATGAGGCGCTTCTTTCCTACGAACGACGAAGACAGCCCCGCGCGCGGGAGGCGGTTCTCGGTTCGCGCGCCCGCGCCCGCGAGAACCATCTCACGTCGCCGTGGGCCCGGCTCAAGCGCGACATGCGGTATAAATGGCGCAAGCGCTTCGGCGGCGACCAGACCGTGTTTCAGGCCGGACGGCTTTATGACTACGATCCGGGGCGCGAGCTGGCATGACGTGAATGGCGGCCGCGCTTGCTTTCTCGCCGGTGGCGGCCGATATAGGGGCCGGGAGGTTGGCGGTGGACGAGCCACTCGCCAACCGGGTCAGGTCCGGAAGGAAGCAGCCCTAACGAGCGCGGTTCGGGTCGCTCGTCAGCCTCCCACCCTGAGGAATCTTCGAACAACCGGCGCCCCCGTTTGAGGGGCCCCACTTTATTCCGCCTCCTTCCAGGGGAGGATGGAGATTGTGAGCCACTTGCTCCCTTTCCTCGAAAGCGGGAGGGTCGGAGCCAAGACACCGAGCGCTAATCCGAACCGGCCATGAACGACGCGACGACCAAGATGTCCGATCCGACCGGCTCCTATCGCGTACTCGCGCGCAAATACCGGCCGTCGACCTTCGCCGATCTGATCGGCCAGGATGCGATGGTGCGCACGATTTCGAACGCCTTCGAGAGCGGCCGCATTCCACAAGCCTGGGTACTCACCGGCGTGCGCGGGGTCGGCAAGACCACCACGGCGCGCATCCTGGCGCGCGCGCTCAATTACGAGTTGGCGGACGGCTCCATCACCGGCCCGACGATCGACATGCCGGTTCTTGGCGTGCACTGCCAGGCGATCATGGAGAGCCGGCATCTCGATGTCATCGAGATGGACGCGGCCTCGCACAACAGCGTCGAGGACGTCCGCGCAATCAACGACGCGATCCGCTACGCGCCGGTCTCGGCCCGCTACAAGGTCTACATCCTCGACGAAGTGCACATGCTTTCCGGCGCCGCCTTCAATGCGCTCCTCAAGACGCTGGAAGAGCCGCCGCCCCACGCCAAGTTCGTGTTCGCCACGACGGAAATCCGCAAGGTCCCCATCACCGTCCTCTCGCGCTGCCAGCGGTTCGATCTTCGTCGGGTCGACGCGGCGCTTCTGGTCCAGCATCTGCAGGGCATCGCCGGCAAGGAAGCGATCACCGCCGAGCCGGAGGCGCTGGGGCTGATCGCGCGCGCCGCTGAGGGCTCCGTGCGCGACGCACTCTCACTGCTGGACCAGGCGATCGCACACGCCGGCGGAGCCGGCAGCTCGACGATGTCGGCCGGACCGGTTCGCGCCGAAGACGTAAGGCAGATGCTCGGCCTTGCCGACCGCACCAAGATCATCGATCTGTTCGAGGCGCTGATGGGCGCCGACCTGCCGCGCGCGTTACAGGAATTCCGCACGCAATACGATGCCGGCGCCGATCCCGCCTTGGTACTCGGCGATCTCGCCGAGTTCACGCATTTCGTAACCCGCGTGAAGATCGTGCCGGCTTTGGCCGACGACGTCTCGCTGACTGAAGCTGAAAGAACGCGCGGGCGCGCCTTCGCGACAAAACTCTCGATGCGCATTCTGGCCCGCACCTGGCAGATGCTGCTCAAGGGTATCGAGGAAGTCACCGCGGCCGGACGGCCTTTCGCCGCCGCCGAGATGGTGCTGGTGCGTATCGCCTACGCCGCCGATCTGCCGACGCCCGATGAGGTGATCCGCTCGCTGGGCGACACGTCGCGCGGCAACGGCGCCTCGCCGACGCCGAGCGGGCAGGCTTCGCAGCAAGCGGAAAAACCTACACGCGCAGAGGCCTCGCGCACGGAGGTCTCGCGTACGGACATGCCACGCGGCGGCACCCGGGCCGCGCTGGCGACAGCGCCGGCCGAATTGCCGGCAAACGAGCCGGTCGCGCGCGTTGAAGAGCCCGGCGTCACTTTACGCAAACTCGCGAGCTTCGAAGAACTGGTGGCGCTTGCCGCCGAGAAGCGCGATCTCGGCATCAAGAGCGCGCTCGAGCGCGACGTACGGCTGGTGCGCTTCGAAGACGGGCGGCTCGAAATCGGGCTCGAAGCCAGCGCGCCGAAAGCGCTGACCGGCGAATTGTCGAAGAAGCTCGGCGACTGGACCGGCCGGCGTTGGATGGTAATCGTCTCGGCCGAACCGGGCCTGCCGAGCCTTTATGCGCAGGCCCAAATGCGCAAGGCCGAGTTGAAGGACGACGTGCGCAGCGACCCGCTGGTTCAGGCGGTGCTCGCGCGTTTTCCGGGCGCAGAGATCGTGGACGTGCGGCCGCCCGCCGGCATGCCCGACGACTTGCCGTCCGAACCGCCGGGCGAAGCGCCCGGCACGGACGATGAACCATAGAGCAGGTGAAGCATGGCCGATTTTCTTGGCCTGATGAAACAGGCCGCCGAACTCAAATCGAAGATGGAAGCGATGCAGGCCGAACTCGACCGCATCGAGGTCGAAGGCGCGGCCGGCGGCGGGCTAGTGACGGTGACACTGTCCGGCAAGGGCGAAATGCGGACCGCGCATGTCGATGAAACGCTGCTCAAGCCGGACCAGAAGGATATTCTTCAAGACCTCATCGTCGCCGCACACGCTGACGCGCGGCGGAAGCTCGAAGGGGTTTTGCAGGAGCGCATGCAGGCGTTGACCGGCGGTCTGCCGCTGCCGCCGGGGCTGAAGTTGTTTTGATCGATGCCCGCTGTTGTCGCCGGTCCCGAGATCGAACGCCTGATCCAGTTGCTCGCCCGTCTGCCGGGGCTTGGGCCGCGTTCGGCGCGGCGTGCCGCACTGTTCCTCATCAAGAAGCGCGAACTGGTCATGGCGCCGCTCGCCGCCGCCTTGCAGACCGCGATCGAGAAGATCGAGGTGTGCAAAATCTGCGGCAGCATCGACACGCAGAACCCCTGCACGATCTGCACCGACACGCGGCGCGATCCGTCCGCGATCGTGGTCGTGGCCGACGTCGCCGACCTGTGGGCGCTCGAACGCGCGCACGCCATCAATGCCCGTTATCATGTGCTCGGCGGTACGCTGTCGCCGCTCGACGGCGTCGGTCCGGACGACCTGACGATCGATGCCCTGGTCAAGCGCGCGCATGACCCTTCGGTGCACGAGATCATCCTTGCGCTCAACGCCACGGTCGACGGCCAGAGCACCGCCCATTACATCACCGACCTCCTCCATGACGCCAAGGTCAAGGTCACGCGGCTGGCGCATGGGGTGCCGGTCGGCGGCGAGCTCGATTACCTCGATGAGGGCACGCTGGCCGCTGCCATCCGCAGCCGGACGCCGTTCTAGTTCCGGAACTGCCTGCAAATTAGCCAATGCGCCCGTAGTGCGAACAATTAGGCAGCCAGTGGACCATCGCAAAGCGCGCAAAGCGCTGCAAATCGCATATCTTCGTGGAAATAGCGGCCTTCCGGCGGCTTTGCCGGACTTGGCCCGCCGTTTGCATAACCATATCTGCGATCTCGATCTCACAACTCGTGTTGAATGAGATTGCTTGGGGCCCCGGCGATCCCGGCACCGGGGCCCCATCCTTTTTGGGGCCCTGCTCCCCTATTGCCCTCATTCGCTTGCGCTATACCCCGCCGTTCACACATGAAGGCGACGCTGCAGCCTCGAGGCTGCAGGCCTGGAACGAGCGGTACAGCCCCCAGCATGAGCGACGACATCCGCTACAATAAGGTATTCGATCTCCAGCCGGGCCAAGCGACGGACGTGGCGCCCGGCGTGCGGGCCGTCGTCGCCAACAATCCGAGTCCGTTTACGTTCAAGGGTACGGTCAGCTACATCATCGGCCGCGGCAAAGTCGCGATCCTCGATCCAGGTCCGGACGATGACGCTCACGTCGCCGCCCTACTCGACGCCATACGCGGCGAGACCGTCACCGACGTCTTTGTCACCCACACCCATCGCGACCATTCGCCGGCCGTGCCCAAGATCAAGGCGGCGACCGGTGCGACCGTATATGCGGAGGGCCCGCACCGGCCGGCGCGGCCGCTGCATATCGGCGAGGCCGGCGGGCTCGATGCCAGCGCCGACATGGACTTCCGCCCCGACATTCCACTCGCCGACGGCGCCGTCGTAGCGGGCGACGGCTGGACCATCGAGGCGCTGACCACCCCGGGACACACCGCGAACCACATGGCCTATGCGTTCAGGGAAGCCGATCTGATCTTTTCCGGCGACCACGTGATGGCGTGGTCGACCTCGATCGTCGCACCGCCCGACGGCGCGATGAGCGACTACATGGCCTCGCTCGAAAAACTGGCGCGGCGGCGCGAGCCGATCTACCTCCCCGGCCACGGCGGACTGGTGCGCGACGCGCCACGCTTCGTGCAGAGCTATATCCGTCACCGCCAGGGCCGCGAGGAATCGATCCTGCGGCGGCTCGGCAAAGGCGCAGCCGACATCCCGACGCTGGTGCGCGCGATCTATATTGGGCTCGATCCGCGGCTCACCGGTGCTGCTTCGCTTTCCGTGCTGGCCCATCTCGAAGATCTGGTCGCGCGCGGCGTGATCGCGACCGAAGGTGCGCCGTCGATCGGCGGCACTTACCGTTTGACCGAACTGCCCTTGCCCGCCGCCTGAAGGGGCTTGGGGGCCGCTGGCTGCTTCTTTTCCGGCGCCGGAGTGGCCAAAATGACATCGACTTCGTCGATGAGCGCGCGCACACGTTCCGCGTTGGTGCCGAGGTCATGACGGCCATAGCGCGAGGCGGAGCGCACATCGATGCGGGCGCCCTCCTGCGTCGGGCGCACACGCACCACCACGTCATCGCGGAAGCCGAGCAGCGGCGTTCGCGCAATCGCCTCGACCAGACCGTCTCGCGGCGCCACGGCCTGCGGCGGCCGGGCATCCACGACGTGCCACTTACGCTTGCCGATGACCTTGAGCACGGCATTGTAAGCTTCCTGCGGCGACGCTGTGGTCAGATCGGGCTCGATGTCGGAATAGGCGATGCGCTGCTGCTCGGCGGTATAGAGGCCAGCATAGGTGACCGGATTGGCGTCACGCGGCCGCAACCGCGCGATTGCCTCAAACCGCGGCGGGTCGATCGGGTCGGTGGTGACGTCGTAGATCGCCGGTAGCCGGTAGGCTTTGATCCCGGCATAAAGCGGATAGGCAATAAGGGCGAGCCCGAGAAGAAGCGCGGTGACGGCCTCGCGAATGCCGCCTACACCCTCGTTCCAAATCGAGATGCCGGCGCCGAACGCCAGGAGGATCGCAACCAGAGCAAGCGCCAGAGCGCCTGCGAGCGTGGACAGCGCCGGTACGATTTCGAGCGCGCCAGAACGCACGATGATGACGGCGATGAGGGTCGCCGCCAGCGAAAACAGCGCAATACGTCGTGCCCAGATGGCAAGCCGGGACGTCGGCTGTTCAGAAATGCGGCGTCGCGCCATCGCTTTTCGCTCTCGCTCACCTACCGTCCATACCGCGCAACCGCCGGGATAGCTATTTGCCGCGCGGCGGGCAATGAGCCACCCAATGGGCCTGAAATGCGACGCAAACCCGGCCTGTTCCCGCAGAGCTTTGGAAACGCTCCGCCGACGCTCAACTCCTACGATTTCTTTCGGCGCTTTGCCTTCAACTTGCCGCGCTTGACGCCCGCCATGGCTTCGAGCACCGCGCAGGTGGCGGCGGTATCCTGCTCGGCATAGCCGGTTGCCATGGCTGCGGCGTAGATCGGCAGCGTCGCGGAGAACAGCGGCGTAGGCGCGCCCAGCTCCCGCGCGAAACTGCCAATGACATCCATATCCTTCTGCCAGATCGAGACCTTCATCGTCGGCTTGTCATAGCGGCCTTTCACCATCATCGGCGCGCGCAACTCGAAGACGCGCGAATTACCGGCACCGATTTTGACCAGATCATAGACGAGCTGCGGCGGCAGCCCGGCTTTCATGCCCAGCACCAACGCCTCGGCGCTCGCAACGTTGTGGATGGCGACGAGGAGGTTGGCGATGTATTTCATGCGGCTGCCGTTGCCGAATTCGCCGAGATCGTGCACCGCGCGGCTGAAGTCGGCGAATAGCGGGCGCAGCCGCTTGATCTCGGCCGAACCGCCCGAGGCGTAGATCACGAGATCCTTCACCTTGGCCTGCAAGCCGGTGCCGCTCACCGGACAATCGAGCAATAAGTGACCGGCTTTGCGCAACGCTGCCTCGGCCGCAGCTTTGTCCTCAAGCTTAAACGTCGAGGCCTCGATCACGACGCGGCGCGGGACGCCGGCCTCAACGATGGCGGCTACCGTGGCGGCCAGTGCCGAGGACTTCGGCAGGCTGGTGATGATGACCGGCGCTTTGCGCGCGAGATCGGCGGCGTCGGTTGCCATTTCGACCCCGGCACGGGCAAGCGCGCGCCGGCGCGCAGCGGAAACGTCGTAACCGACCACACGCCAGCCTGCGGCAAGGAGATTTTCGGCAAACGCGCCGCCCATGATGCCGAGACCGACGATCCCGACGACGCCTTTCTTTTTGCTAGCCATGCTTTCCTTGGAGTTGCAACGTTCGAGTGTCTCAGAGCGAGCTTTCGAGGAACCGCATCAATCGCGGAATCGCCTGCGCGCTATAGCTGTGCGGCTCGCTTTCGAACGGATCGGACGACCAAAAATGTCCGGCGCCGGGGATGATGATGCGGCGCACGAAAAAGCCCGACTGGGTAAGGGCTGTCAGGAACGCGCCGGACTGAGATGGCGGATCGACGATGTCGTCGTCGGTGCCATGGATCAACAGAACACGTATCTGGTTATGATCGACGGTCGCATAGCTGATCGGCGACGCCTCGAAATAGAGGCGGCGATTTTGCATCGGCGAGACGCCGAGGAATTTCTCGACGATCTTGTCATTCGGACGGGTTGTCAGATCGTGGGTCCACTGCGCGTGCATGTCGTACACGCCATAGAAGCCGACCACGCATTTGACGTTGGCGGGAACCGCGGCGTTGGCGTCGTCACCGTAGGCAGACGTGTATTGGTCTCCAGCGAGCGCAACGAGCGAGGCGAGATGCGCGCCGGCGGAATCGCCGATGAGGCCGATGCGATCCGGGTCAAGATCGAATTCGGCGGCCTTGGCGCGCACGAACTGGATCGCCGCTTTGGTATCGTAAACCGCTGCCGGATACGTGCCGGGCTTGCCCAGCCGGTATTCGATGGCGAAAACCGCATAGCCGGCGCGTGCCAGGAACAGACCCCAGTAGCGGTAAAACTGCCGGCTGCCGACCTGCCAGCCGCCGCCATGGACAGCGACCAGAACCGGCGCCTTGGTGCGGCCTTTGGGCAGATAGAGATCGCCGACGAGTTTGGTCCCATCATGCTCGGCAAAAACGATGTCCGGATGATTTGTGATTTCGTATTCCGCCGCGGACGCTTGGCTAATCGACATGAGCACCGCCAGCGCCGCCGCGAAGCTGAAAATGGCGCGCATTGTAGTCTCCACCGGATTTCACCATCGAACCCCGCATATTCCAACCGGTAGCAAGTTTCCGCATTGCTCGAAAGTCTACCACCAAGCGTGGAAATGGTGGACCGGACCGCGGCCGGAGCCGACCCCGAGCCGGTCCGCCGCCGCGATGGCAGCGCTCACGTAGGCTTTGGCTTCCCTCGCTGCTGCCTCCAGCGCAAGCCCCTTGGCGAGCCCGGCAGCGATGGCGGAAGCGAGCGTGCAGCCGGTGCCGTGGGTGTTTTTGGTCGCAACGCGTGGCGCAACCAAGCGAACGCAGCTGCCGGCCTGGACCAGCAGATCGACACTTTCCCCGCCGGCGGCGCGATCGTCGTCAAGATGGCCGCCCTTGATCAGCACGGCGCCAACGCCGAGTTTCAGCAAAATCTCGGCTTGAGCCCGCATTTCTTTCTCGTCACGCGCTTGCGGCACATCGAGCAGCGCCGCAGCCTCGGGCAGATTAGGCGTGACCACGTGCGTGCGCGAAACCAATTCGCGCAGATGCCCCATTGCGTCCACGTCCAACAATCGCGCGCCGGAGGTAGCGACCATGACCGGATCGAGCACGACATGGCGCGGCCGATAGCGATCGAGCGCCGCGGCGACGGTATCGATCGCCCCGGCATTACCGAGCATGCCAATCTTTACCGCGCCGATTTCGAGGTCGCTAAAGACCGCATCGATCTGGGCGGCGATGAAGTCTGCCGGCACGTCATGGATGCCAAACACGCCCTTGGTGTTTTGTGCGGTGAGCGCCGTGATGACTGCCGCCCCATAGACGCCTAGCGCGGAAAACGTTTTCAGATCGGCTTCGATGCCGGCACCGCCGCTCGAATCCGATCCCGCGATGGTGACGGCGATGGCCGAACTCATTGGCGCCTCACTTTCGCTCCCTTTGACCTAGCGCAATGCCGACATGCGCCGATGCGGCGATAAATCGATCCGCATTCGGCTCGAACGCGCCTGCGGCCGGCGACAAAAACCGAGCCACGCTCAATGTGAGCGGCTTGATTGCTTTTTCATATTAGCACCCGTTTCGGCCGCGATTTTGCGCACTGCATCATTGCGGAAATTTAATCGATGTTTTTGAGAACCGCCCGCTTGCGGAGAGGTTGAACCCGGGGGGCGAATGTACAGATGAATGTACGCAAGGGAGACCGTGTCATGGCGTCGAAGATCGCGCTCGCACTCTTGACCAGCGTTGCCGTAGCCGCGACGTGCATTTCGAGCGGCGCATCCGCCGGCCACGGCGGAGGTGGCGGGCACGGCGGTGGTGGCGGTGGCGGATTTCACGGCGGCGGTGGCGGTGGCGGATTTCACGGCGGCGGTGGCGGTGGCGGATTTCACGGTGGCGGCGGCGGCTTTCACGTTGGCGGCGGCGGTTTTCATGCTGGCGGCGGCGGCTTTCACGTTGGCGGCGGCGGCTTTCATGCTGGCGGCGGCGGCTTCCACACCTTTGCCGCCCACCCCAGTGGCTTTCACGGATTTGCGCCCCGCGGTTTCAGCCACGGTTTTGCGAGTCACTATTCCGGAGGTCGCACCTTCACACCGCATGCTTTTGTGGGTCGCTCTTTCACCCCCCATAGCAATGCCCGGCTGCTCTCCGCCAGCCATGGCTTAAATGGCACGCGCACAGGTCTAGCCGCTCATCAGTTCAACGCATCGCGCCACTTGAGTACGCAAGGCCAATTCGCCGTCAGCCACGTGGCGGCCCAGAATTTCCACGGTCTGCACAATTTCAATCATGCCGGTTTCAACCGTAACGCCTTCGGCAACGAGCATGGTTGGAACCATTGGGGCGGCCGCTTCTGGGGAGCGGGATGGAATCGTTGGGGCGGCGGCTGGGGCGGTTGGGCCGGACCGGTTTTCTGGCCATACCTTTATGGTGACATCTTCTCGTTCGCCTTCTGGCCCTACGACTACTACGATCCGTTCTGGGCGTATGGCCCGGATTTCGTTCTTATCAGCATCTTCGCCCCCGGACCTTACAGCGGTCCCGGTTATGGCTATGAGCCTGACGCCGGAAACGCGACCGGAGGTCCACCCGCAATCTATTACGGCACCAACAGGGCCGGCAGCAAAGCAATCGCGGACACCGTAGCGGCGGCGGCGGAAAGCTGCGGCGGCCTTGCGCCGGGCGTGACGGATCTGCCGATCGCCGAGATCAGGACGACGGTCCGGCCCACCGGCGATCAGACAGTCGCACTCGATGAGCTGAATGCAGCGGTTGCGAAAGCCAACACTGCCGTCAAGGCGTCCTGCCCGACGGCGATACCGCTCACGCCGGTCGCGCGGCTCGATACCGCGGCGGCGCGGCTCGATGCCATGATCGGGGCCATGCAGATCGTGCGCGGGCCGCTTGAAAAATTCTACGATTCGCTCAGCGCCGAGCAAAAACAGCGCTTCGACTCGATGGGCAGCAATGGCGGCCGCGGATCGACGCCGCCGGGTGGCGACGTTGCCGCGCTGTGCGGGCAACAGTCCGGCGACGTTACCAAACTGCCGGTGCAACGCATCGAGCAGGTCGTGCAGCCGACCGCGCAGCAACAGGAAGCGTTCGACGCCTTGAAAAAGGCCTCGGAAGATATCGCCGAAAAGCTGCAGGCTTCCTGCCCGGCGCACCCGCCGCAAACTCCGGTCGCGCGGCTTGACGCGGTCAAGACGCGGCTCGCGGCGATAGTGGACGCGATGAAGAGCGTTCGTCCGAAGCTTGCGGACTTCTACGCTTCGCTGACCGACGAGCAGAAGGCACGCTTTAACACCATGGGACCGCCACAGGAGGCTCCGTCCCAGCACCAGAGCAGCGATCAATAGCGTTTGACGCGATAGACAAGAAAGTCCGGCGCGAGCGGAGACGTCATACGCTCCGCTTCGCCAGCATACCGTCGACGATTTCGCGCAGCGTGCGCGCGGCGGCAGCCGGATCGGGCGCAAGCGTCAACGCCGAAATAACTGCAATGCCGTCGGCGCCGGCGGCAATGACCGCTGCCGCGTTACTTGCATCGATACCGGCGATACCGGCAATCGGCAAATTCGGAGCGCGGCGGCGCAGGGTTTTGACGATGCGCGATAGCCCCTCGGTGCCGATAGGTGGATTTTCTGCTCCTTCGACAGCGTCGTATAAACGCCGCCGACGCCGGCATAGTTGATAATGTCGACCGGCGCCGCTTCCGCCGCTTCGACGCTTTTGATTGAAACGCCGATTATGGCGCCCGGGCCGAGCAACGCCCGCGCATCCTCGGCCGTCATATCGTCCGGTCCGATATGCACCCCGTCGGCTTGCGCAGCGAGCGCGACGTCGATCCGATCGTTGACGACGAATGGTACCGCGAACGGCGCGAGCGCCGCCTTGATGGCCCGCGCCGCCGCAACCATGGCTCGAGTCTCGCTCTTCTTGTCGCGCAACTGCACCAGCGTCGCCCCGCCTTCGGCGACGCGCCGCGCGAGGTCGGCGGGATCGCGCCCGCCGGCGCGCTCGGGATCGATAATGGCGTTAAGGCGTAGATCGACCGGTTTCACCACGTCCTCTCGGGAAAGGGGATTAACTTCTCGCTTGCTGGTATAAGCTCGCGAACCGAAGGCTCGGAGGTACGCATGGTTCCCTTCTTCGTCCAGATCAAGTGCCAGCTTGGCAAATCCTACGAGGTGGCCAACAGGCTGGCGGACGCCGAAATTGCCTCGGAGATCTACTCGACCGCCGGCGACTTCGACCTGCTGGTAAAGTTCTACGTCGAACAGGCGACCGACATCGGGCATTTCATCGCCCAGAAGGTGCAGACTGTTCCCGGCATACAGGACACGCGCACCATCATTACATTCAAGGCGTTCGGCGGATCGTAACTCCGCCAATGGCTATTTCTTTTGCGGCGGCGGCTTCGGGCCCTGCCGCGGCGGCAGCGAATAAATGTAGCCGGCGATAGCGGCACGGTCAGTGGCGCTCAGCAAGGACGTGTTGCGAATGACTTCGGCCATCGCGCCGCCGGCATAATCGCCCGCCGGATCCATGCCGTCACCGAGATAGCTGGCGATGTCCTTTGCCTTCCACGCGGTGTCGCCGTCGCCCCAATGCTGTAGCGCCGCCGGCGTAATGTTAGGCACCCAGCCCTTGCCATCGGCGGCAGGACCGCCGGCAAAACGCTGGCTCTCGATGATGCCACCGAGAAAGTTGCGGGGACTGTGACACTCGGCGCAGTGACCGGGCCCGTTCACCAGATAGGAGCCGCGATCCGATTGCGCCGCCTGCGCGGTAAACGGCTCGCCGTGGAGGAAAAGAAGCTTCCATATCCCGACCAGGCGACGGATGTTGAAGGGGAACGCCAGATCGTGCTCGCGCACCCGGCCCGAAACCGGCGGCAGCGTTTTCAGATAGGCGAAAAGATCACGCACATCGCCGAGCGCCATGTGCTGATACGAAGTGTAGGGGAATGCCGGGAAGAGGTGCCTGCCCCGCGACGTGCCCTTCCACAACGCGGTGACGAAATCCGCCTCGCTCCACGCACCGATGCCGTCGGCGACGTCCGGCGAGATGTTCGGCACGTAAAACGTGCCGAACGGCGACTTCAGGGCGAGCCCGCCACCGAGCCGGGTCCGCTCGACTTTGCCGGGGTCTTGATTTGGCGTCGCGTGGCATGAAGCGCAGCCGCCGATATCGAACATCGTCCGGCCATTCTCGAGATCGGGCGTATGCGGCGGCAGCGCCGTGGCCGGCACCGTCGCCGGTATGGTCAGGACCCAAAAAACGAGCGCAATGACAGCGGCAGCAGCCGCGGCAATAAGCGTGAGCCCTCGCATCGCCACGCCCACGCTCCGGTCGAGGAGAAGGTCTTAGCTCTTTTTGACGCGATAGTGTTCGTGACAGCCGCCGCAATCGTTCTTGCCGATGTTGCCGAAGGCCGCCTTGAAACTGTCGAGGTCGGTCACCTTGCTCACCGCCTCCTTGGCATCGGTACCTAATTTGGCAAATCGTGCCTTGAAGTCATCCATGCTCTCCCAGATCTTCGGATCGGCCGCCGTGTCTCCGCCGGTCTTGGAAGTGTCCGGGAACAGCGAAGGCATCTTCGCCGCCGCGTCTTCGAACGTCGTAAAGACTTTTTTCGCCTTCTCGAGCTCGAACAGCGCCTCGCCCTTCATCATGGCTGCGCCGATCTTGGCCTGATCGCCATTTGCCTTCATCAGCGCCTTGCGCTCGGCAATCGGATCCTGTTGGGCGATCGCAACACCCACGCCCAATGCAATCGCCGCAACGGCGAAAACGGCACGAATCATATGACAGTCTCCCCTTTCGTCGGCGCCGCGCGTCGTGCGCAATGGCCGCTCGCGAAGGCCGGCAGAATATTGACAAACACCGGGCGCGAGAAATCACGAAACCGTATCCCCTCTCGCTCGTATAATGGACGAACAACGGCCACTGGTTGCGATCGGGTGCGCCGGGAAACGAACTTGAGAAACGGGCAATGAAATCCGTCTGTTGCTTCCGCAAGGAACGGCACTTCACGGGCCCCCCCGAGGCGATTTGGCCGTTCGTCGCAGACACCGCTCGCCTCAACGAACTGGCGGGTTCTCCACGTTACGTGGTTGAAGAGCGCGCCGATGCCCAAGGACGCGTCCACCGTCTGGCTACGGTCAAGCTTGGGCCGCTTCGACTGAAGTGGGAGGAAGGCTATGGCGAGTGGCAGGAAAACCGCCGGCTCAGCCAGACCCGCGATTTTCTCAACGGCCCATTCCGCCGTTCCCACTCCGTCTTTCAACTCGAACCTGAAGGTCCCGGCACCCGGCTCGTCTTTTCGGGCGAGATCGAGTGCGTCGGCATCCTGGGCTGGCTGACCAAGATGTCCGGCAAGCTTGAGCGCGAGGCGGACAAACGGCTCGCCGCCATCGAACGGCTGGTCGCCGAGGCCGCGGCATCCGACAAAATTCTTGGCGCCAGCGCCGAAGATGCGGTCAAGCCTGCGGCCCGTCGGCGCTTCGATGGGCTGATCGCACAGCTTGGGAGTGATCCGGCGAGTCACGGCCTGACGCCGAAGCTTGCCGACTTTTTGCTCCACGCGCCGACGGTGGCCCTCAGCAGCGTTCGCCCTTTGACTATGGCGCGACAATGGAACGCCACGCCGGCGGATATTGTGGAACTCTTCCTCGCGGCGCAGCGGCTCGGCATCCTGGCGATGGGGTGGGATTTGCTCTGTCCGCGCTGTCGCGGCGCGAAATCGCGAGTCGAGCAATTGCATGAGCTGCCCCGGGACGCGCACTGCGCTTCCTGCAACATCGATTACCGGCGCGACTTCGCACGCAACGTTGAGCTTACTTTCCACCCGGAGCGGTGGCTTCGCCCGTTGCCCGAAGGTGAGCTGTGTTTGCTCGGACAAGGTACAACGCCTCATGTCAAGTTTCAGGCTGAGGTAGCGGCGCATTCGCGCAAGAATTTTGCGCTGACGCTGCCGCCCGGCCCTTATCGTTTCCGCACTGTCGAGGCTGGCGAGCAGGCGGACGCCGATATCGGGCCGGATCGGGTCATCCCGGGGCTCATGGCGAACGGCAACGAGATCGCACTGGCGGCACCCGGCGGCCCCGACGAACTCGTCATCCAAAACGACACAGACCGCCCGCTGATTTTCGTCGCCGAGGACCGGAATTGGGCCAAGGATGCCCTGACCGGCGAAAGCGTGATCGCCATGCCGGCATTTCGCCGGTTGTGCCCTGAGCAGTTGCTGCGTCCCGGCGACGACGTCGAAATCGGCCAGGTGGCAATCCTGTTCACCGATCTGCAGGGCTCAACCAGGCTTTACGACAGCCTCGGCGACGCGTCGGCCTATCGCCTGGTGCGCGATCATTTTGCCTTCCTGTCGGAACTCGTCGCGCGCCACCACGGTTCCATCGTCAAGACGGTGGGCGATGCGGTAATGGCGGCATTCAACGATCCGGCCGACGCGGTGCGCGCGGTGCTGTCGATCCAGGACGAGGTGGCGAATTTCAATCGCGGCCGCCGCGATTCCGGCGTCGTGCTGAAGCTCGGGATGCATCTAGGCTCCTGTATCGCCGTTACCGCCGGCGGCGTGCTCGATTATTTCGGCTCGACGGTGAACACGGCCGCGCGGCTCGAACACCAATGTCGCGGCGGCGAGGTGATCATCTCGGAAGCGGTGCTGACCGATCCCGAAGCGCGCGAGGCGCTGGCCGGACGAAGCATGAGCGAGGAAACGGTCACGCTGCGCGGCTTGAACGAGCCGGTGCGGATTGTACGCGTGAGTTCCGAGAAGGCTTTTGCAGGGCCCTGCTGAGATGGAACCCGCAGGCGCGTTGGGAACTCTCCGCAAAATTGACGGAACACTTACTTGCAAGCTTATTTGGAACTCGGTTCCCGAGTTCCAAATAATTCGATCGAAAAATCTCGAACACGAGTCCGCGAGTTCCATCGCGCCATACAATGGCCACGCGAATCGTTGAAACAAAACGCTTCGGGGAACAATCGCGGTAACCTCGTTGGGGAGGTCCGTCATGCGGGATGCTCGGCCAGCGCGTCGACAAGCGCCGGCAAACCATCAGCCACTTTTGTCGCGCGCAACGGAAAACGCCGACATCAGCAAACTGCTCGAGGAGAATGCCCAGCTTCGAGAGCTCGTGATACAGCTAACCAAGATCGCCATTAAGAACATCACCGATCCCGCCCGGCGGGTGAACTGACACACTTGCCGGATGCGGGATTTGGCTAGCCGTAAAGCTTTCGGGTCGTGCCGCTGCGCTTCACCTCGCGCGCTTCCTTGTAGGTGCGGCCGACGAAATCCATCGTCGGATTGCTGACACCGAACCAGAATTTCTCGCTGATAAAGTGATGGCGCAGGTGATATTGCTTCAGCCATCGCCCGATGCGCGTGCGCGGCTGATAGGGAATATGGGCGACATAGTGCACCCACTCGTAGTGGAAGATCGCCAGCATCACGCCGAAAATCGCCGAAGCGACAACCGCCCATCCGAACAGCGCCGCATAACCGAGCGCGGTGACGGCGAGCGTGGGAACGAGAAACCAGACCGGCAGGAACAGAAGATCGAGCCGATCGGGCTCGACGTGATGATCGTAGTGAAGCCGATGTTGCAATTTTTTCACGAAGGGAAAGCGCGAGGGCTCGGCGTGGAAGCCGAAGCGATGGAACCCGTATTCGCTGAAGTAGAAGGTAATTGCGCCGATTGCGGTCCAGAGCAGCGAAAACGAAAAAACCTCCGCGGCGAAACACACGATGAGCGCCGCTAGTCCGAGCGCGAGCCATATATTGGAGCCATGCCGCAAGAAGGTCAGGATCACCGGCCGCCGCCTCCGCGAATTTTAAACAAACATCTATTCGCCTCCTGAAACGGAGACGCAAGGTACTTTATGCGGAACCCAACGCCGCAACGAACCGCTGTTTGATCGCGTGTCCGTCGCGCAACGGCAATACGCGCGGCAGGTTCTCCGCCTTGATCCGTGCGTTGACGAGGATCGGCCCCACGCCGCCATGCAACAAGGCACGAACATCTTCAGCCTCTTCGAGACGTGAGACCGTGCGCCCGGCTTTGAAGCGGCAGGCAAGCGCCGCAGCGACCAGATCGACCCCCGCATTGGTGTGGCTCGGCTGCATGCCTGTTTCGCCATAATGGGCATTGTCGAGCACCACGATCGCAAGATTTTTCGCCCCCCGAACGCCGATCGTGGCCAAACTGCCGAGACCCATCAGCATGTCGCCGTCTCCGGTAATGACGGCGACGCGGCGATCGGGACGCGCCAGCGCGAGCCCGAGCCCGATCATCGCCGTGCCCCCCATCGCGCCCCAGAGATAAAAATTGAGAGGGTGATCGCCTGCCGCGGCAACGTCGTAGGTCGCCGAGCCCAGTCCGCAGACAACGAGGAGATCGCCCCGCCCGACAAGAAGCCGACCGATAAACTCGCGGCGGTCGAGCATCATCGCGTCCATTTTTTGCGGCCGATCAGGCGTTGCGACAACAATATCGCCACCTGAAGATTGCAGTCGAACGCCATGTCGCAGCCGGCGCCAACGGTCTCATCAACCGCGTCGGCGTTTTCAACCCGGTAGGTGAGAAAGCCGCAGAGCCGCAACACCTCGTCCGTGATCGAGCCCATCGGCACCTGCCACGGATTGAATTCGCCGAACTCACCACGCATGGTCACGATCACGACGCAGCCGAAGCCGCAATTACGCAGCAGCGAAAACATATTGACGCAATTGCCGACGCCGCTCGATTGCATCAGCAGCGCCGCGCGCTGTCCGCCCAGCGCCGCGCCGGCGACGAGCCCAGCCCCCTCCTCTTCGGTCGTCAGCACGACGTCGGCGATAGTCGGATCGTCGCGGCAGAGCGTAATCAGTTGATCATGGCCGGCGTCGGGCACGTAGCCAACCTGGCGAACGCCGACGCGCCGAAAATGGGCATGGATGGCGTCAGGCCAGGCTGTCTCGATGGTCGCGTGGCGGTGCAATGAAATTTCCACGGCGTTGTCAGGGCGGTTTCGTGGCTTGCGCAGCATAAATCTTCTCAAATATCGCACGACGTTTGAAAAAACCAAAGTGAGACAAGCGCCTGCGCGGCGGCTCGCTCTATCAACAGCGATACGCCGACAACCTATCTACCCGTGGCAAACTAATGCTATACTGATTAAACACGGCGGGGGTCGTGCGCATGAGGGTTTCCGGAACCGGCAAGGCTGGGGTTGCCGTTTTTCGTAGCGTTCCAAACGCCGCGGCCTACGCGCTCGAAATCGTGGCTGTCGTTGCGGGCTATGCGGGCCTCGCCGGGGCCGGATCGATTGTCCCCTGGATCAATCCGACGGCGACACCGTTGTGGCCGCCGACCGGGCTTGCGCTGGCTCTCTTTCTGCTGCGCGGCCGCCGGATATGGCCTGCGGTCTTATTGGGATCATTTGCGGCCGGCGCACTGGTCACGCGCTCCCTGTTGGCCCCCGGCCTCACCGCGATCGGCACGTTGATTGCCGCATTCGCTGGGGCATTGCTGGTGGAACGATGGTCGGCAGGTGTCAAAACCTTCCGTACATCGACCGGCATCGCGAAGTTTGCGCTTATTTGCTTCGCGCCAACGGCGATAATCAGTTCAATCGTCGCCGTGGCCGGAGCAATCCTCGCCGATGACGCCACTTTTTCGGGTTCTGCCGCCTCGACTGCGGACGCTTTATCAACTTGGGCGTCAAATTTGGTGTCAACTTCGGCGTCAACTTGGCCGACATGGTACCTGGCGGACGCCGCGGCGAGCCTGATCGTCGCGCCTGTCGTCGTGCTTTGGGCGACAACGCGACGGCATCCATCATCCAAATGGGGCATGCTGGAAACGGCGGCGATCTTCCTCCTCACGATCGCCATTGGCATCGTCGCCTTTAGCCCTCTGGATGACAGCCCCTTGGTCGGTCTGCTGCCCTATCAAGGCGCGGTCGGATTTCTGGTGCTGCTGCCTTTGTTCTGGGCCGGCCTGCGCGGCGACCAGCGCGACGCCGCGACGGCTGCACTGATTTTCTGCGTGATTGCGGCGTGGGGGTTTTCGGTCGAGAGCGGCTTATTTCAGAAAACCGACGAGAACGCGCCGCTGCTGTTGTTGCTGACGCTTTGCGTGAGCACATCCCTGGTGGCTCTCGTATTAAGCACCGCCATTGCCGTACATCGGGAGGCGGAGTCCCGTTTGCTTGGTGTGCAAGACGAGTTGACCCGGCAGCTCGTACAGATGAGCACCGCGTTGGAAAGCTCCAAGCGTCACTATCAAATTTTGATCGAGGGCGTCGACGACTATGCTATTTTTGTACTCGACACGGCGGGACGCGTCGCCAGCTGGAACAATGCGGCGAAGCAGATCATCGGCTACACCAGCGACGAAATCGTCGGCAAGCATTTCGCGATATTCTACCGGCCGGATGAACGCCGCTCCGGCGAGCCGAATCGCGCGCTTGAATTGGCGGTGCGACGCGGGAAGCACGAAGTCGAAGGCTGGCGCATCAGAAAGAACGGCACGCTATTTTTTGTTACCGGTTCGGTCTCGTCAATCCTCGATAACAAAGGTCATCTGATCGGCTTTGCCAATATCATCCGCGACGCAACCGAGCGGCGCGACGCCCAGGAGAAGCTCGTCCAGGCGCGCGAACAGTTGGCGATGGCCCAGAAAATGGAGGCGATCGGCAAGCTGACCGGCGGCATTGCGCACGACTTCAACAACCTGTTGATGATCATCGGCGGCAATGCCCAGACCTTTAAGCGCCTGCTTGATCCCAAGCTGCCGAGAGCGATCGAGGCCATACAGACCGCGGCAAAACGCGGCGAAAGCCTTACGCGGCAGTTATTGACGTTCGCCCGCCGCCAGCATCTGAGCCCGACGGTGGTGGATCTGAATGCATGCATCAGCAACATGCGAACAATGATCGAGAGCTCGTTGCGCGGAAACATCGTGTACGATGAAAGAAGCCAGCCGAGCGTCTGGCCGGTTAAAGTCGACCTTGCCGAATTGGAGCTCGCGATTGTCAATATCGCGGTGAATGCCCGCGATGCGATGTCGAACGGCGGCAAATTCAGTATCGCCATCGGCAATGTCGTGGCCGATCACGACGGCGCGGACCGCGCGAACGGCGAATATGTCGCTGTCGCCTTCAGCGACACCGGAACCGGCATTCCTCCAGATCTCCTGTCCAAGATCTTTGATCCTTTCTTCACGACCAAGGAAGTCGGCAAAGGTACCGGGCTCGGCCTGTCGCAGGTTTACGGCTTCGCCCACCAGGCCGGCGGGATGGTTCACGCCGACAGCAAGGTCGGCGTGGGTACCACTATCACGGTCTATCTGCCGGCGGCTGCCGCCCATGAAGTCGTCGACGACGACAGTGCCGACATCGACGTCAGGCGGGCGCGGCGCCCGGCGGTTCTCATCGTCGACGACAGCGCGGCGGTCGCCGAGGTAACCTCGTCGCTGTTCGAGCACCTTGGCTACGACACCCTCTACTGCGAGTCGGCTGAAGCGGCGCTGAAGTTGCTGGCGGAGGGCACGAAGATCAATCTGGTCTTCAGCGATATCGTCATGCCGGGAACCATCGACGGCGTCGGGTTGGCAAGAGAACTACGTTCCCAATATCCCGACTTGCCGGTGATATTGACGACGGGCTACAGCGACGCCGCGCGGGCGGCTCCGGCGGATCTGCGAATATTGCGAAAGCCCTTTGATACCGATGCCCTCAAAGGCTTTATTCGCGATACCATCGAGGTCGGGTTGCCCAACTGATGTGAGGCCGGCCGTCCCAAGCGCTCGCCTTTGGGCGCATCTTCCGAACCAGCCTGAACGTTGAATACATTGTTGGCCTACTCCGCCGGCTGGCCGCTGGTTTCGCGGCTTTTTCCCCGCCGCGAACCGAGCGCGGCGATCCAGCGGGCGATGACATAGAATACCGGCGTGAAAATCAGGCCGAAAGCAGTGACGCCGATCATGCCGAAAAAGACCGCCGTACCCAGCGCCTGACGCAGTTCCGCGCCGGCGCCGATCGCCCACACCAGAGGCGTGACGCCGAGAATAAACGCAAACGATGTCATCAGGATCGGCCGCAGCCGCAGCCGTGTCGCCTCGACGGCCGCATCCCATCGGCTGCGGCCCTGATCCTCGAGCTGCCGGGCAAACTCGACGATCAGGATCGCATTCTTGGCCGCCAGCCCGATCAGCACCACGAAGCCGACCTGGGTCAGGATGTTGTTGTCCTGCCCGCGCAGGATGACGCCGGCGATGGCAGCAACGAGACACATCGGCACGATCAGAATCACGGCGAGCGGCAGCGTGAGGCTCTCATACTGCGCAGCGAGCACCAGAAACACGAATACTACCGCCAGCACGAATGCAAATATCGCGGTGTTGCCGGCCTTGATCTGCTGAAAGGCGAGCGACGTCCACTCGGTGGCGAAACCCTCAGGCAGCGTTTCGGCGGCGAGCCGGTCCATGATCGCGATGCCCTGCCCCTGCGAGTAGCCGGGCGCGGCGGCACCGTCCATCTCGGCCGCCGGATAAAGATTGTAGTGCGGCACGCGGAAGGGGCCGGAAATATCTCGCACCGTCGTGAACGAGCCCAGCGGCACGGTATCGCCGTTGGAATTGCGCACGCGGATCTTAAGCACGTCGCTGACATTGCGGCGGTCTTCGTCGCGCGCCTGCGCGGTAACGCGGAACGTGCGCCCGAACAGGTTGAAGTCGTTGACATAGGACGAGCCGATATAGACCTGCAGCGCATTGAACACATCCTGCACGTTGACGCCGAGCATTTGCGCCTTGGTGCGGTCGATATCGAGATAGACTTGAGGGGTCGAGGTCTCGAACAGGGTAAAGACGTGCTCGATCCCCCGCGTCTGCGCGGCACGCGCCATGAAATCGGCGGCCACCGCCTGCAGCGCCGCCGCCCCGCGACCGGCACGATCCTCGATGATCATCCGAAAGCCGCCGGCGCTGCTGATGCCGCGTACCGGCGGCGGCAGCACCGTTATCAAAAAGCCTTCCTGAATTTTCGACAGACGGCGATTGAGCTCCGCCTGGATTCCCGCAGCGGACTGATGCGGATCGCGTGCGCGCTTCTCAAACGGATCAAGCGTCAGGAAGATCGCGCCGGAATTGGGCGCATTGGTGAAAGTCGCGCCAGAGAAGCCGATCACGTTGACGCCATGGGCGACGCCCGGCACGCCAAGCGCGATGTCGAGCGCCCGCTGCTGCACGGCGTCGGTGCGGGCGAGCGACGCCGCCGGCGGAAGCTGAACGACGACAATAAGATATCCGCCATCGACCTGCGGGATGAACCCGACCGGCGTTTGCCGGAATGCGTTGAGACCAAAGCCGATGACGACCAGATAGACCACGAACATGATCGCGGCGCGGCGCACGGTGCGGCCGGCAAGCCAGGAAACGCCTTCGCCGATATGATTGAATACCCAATTGAAGCCGCCAAAGAAACGGTGGATCGGCACCTCCCACCAGCGGTCGCGGCGCGCGGGATCGTGCGCCGTCAGCAACAGCGCGCACATTGCAGGCGATAAAGTCAGAGAAACGATCAGCGAAATGATCGTAGCGCCGGCGATCGTCAGCGCGAATTGCCGGTAGAACTGCCCGGATATGCCGGTGATGAACACCGAGGGCACGAACACGGCGCAAAGAACGAGCGCAATCGCAATCAGCGCCGAGCCGACCTCGTTCATGCTTTTTTTCGCCGCCTCGCGCGGCGGCAGTCCGCTGGCGATGTTCCGCTCGACGTTTTCGACCACCACGATGGCGTCATCGACCACGATGCCGATTGCCAGTACCAGTCCGAACAGCGAAAGATTGTTGAGCGTGAAGCCGAAGGCCGCCATGAAGAAGAATGTGCCGATCAGCGACACCGGGATGGCGACGAGGGGAATGATCGCCGCGCGCCACGTTTGCAAGAACAGGATCACCACCAGCACGACGAGGATGATCGCCTGGCCGATGGTTTCGATCACCGCATCGACCGACTGCCGGATGAACTGGGTCGGATCAAAGAAGATGTCGTATTTGACGCCGGCCGGAAAACGCTTCGACAGCTTTTCCATCAACTCGCGCACGCTTTTCGCGGTCTCAAGCGCGTTGGACCCCGGCCGCTGAAAAATGGCGAGCGCGACTGCCGGATAGTGATCGAGATAGGAATTCGACGAATAATCCTGCGCCGCCAGTTCGACCTTGGCAACGTCGCGGAGCCGTACGACCGCTGTTGGAGTTTGCTTAACGACGATCGCGGCAAACTCTTTCGGATCCGCGAGTCGCCCGAGCGTCTGCACCGCGATCTGGAAGGCGCCCTGCTGCGCCGCCGGCGGTTGATCGAGAATTCCCGAGGCGACCTGGATGTTCTGGCCTTGCAGCGCGCTGGTAACGTCGGCCGCAGTCAGGCCCAGCGATTGCAGGCGATCGGGATCGAGCCAAACGCGCATGGCATAGTCGCGCGCGCCGAATACCGTGATCGAGCCGACGCCGTCGATGCGCGTGACCGCATCGGTCACTTCAAGTGTCGCGTAGTTGGAAATGAACAGCGAATCGCGTGACTTGTCGGGCGAATAGAGGTGCACGACCATCATCAAATCGGGTGACGATTTCTGCACCGTGACGCCGATGTTGCGAACGTCGACCGGCAGCCGCGGCGTGGCGATGGCGACGCGGTTCTGCACCTGCACTTGGGCAATGTCGAGATTGGTGCCGAGTTCGAAGCTGACCGCGATCGAAAAACGCCCGTCCGCGGTCGAGTTCGACGCCACGTAGATCATGTTCTCGACGCCGTTGATCTGTTGCTCGAGCGGCGTGACCACCGTCGACGCCACGACTTCGGCGCTGGCGCCGGGATATTGCCCGGTGACGCTGATCAGCGGCGGTGCAATCTCCGGATATTGGGCGATCGGCAGCCGCGAGAACGACACGACGCCCAGGATCACGAAAACGACCGAGATCACCGCGGCAAAGATCGGCCGATCGATGAAGAAATGCGAAAGGCGCATGGGCTACTCAATCCGCCTTCGTCTGCGCGGCGCCCTTGCTGGCTTCCTTGCTGACGTCTGCTGGAGACGACGACGCAGCCGGCGGCGCGCCCTGCTCCTGCGCCGAGACCTTCACGCCTGCGCGCGCGCGCATCAAGCCATTGATGATCACTCGGTCCGAAGCAGCCAGGCCTTCGTTGATGACACGCAAGCCGTCCTCAAGCTGCGCGGGAACGACGTATTTGAGCCGCGCCACGCTGCCGTCGTCGACGACCAGAACGTATTTGCGCGACTGCTCGGTACCGATCGCCGCGTCAGGAATGAGCAGCGCCGTATGCGGCGGCGATCCCGGAACGCGGACACGGCCGAACATGCCTGGCGTGAACAATCCTTTGGGATTGGCGAACACCGCGCGGCCGCGGATCGTGCCCGATGAGCGGTCGATGACGTTGTCGACGAAATCCATTTTGCCGGTGTGTTCGAAGTCGCGCTCGTCGATCAGTTTCAGCGTTACCGAAACGCCGCCCTCGCCGCTCGCCATTTGCGCGTCGGTTCCAGCGAAGCGCTGGTAGCGCAGGTAGGATGCTTCATCGAAGGTGAATTCGAAGCGGATCGGATCGACGGAGACGATAGTGGCGAGCAGCGTCGTGTTGCTGCCGTTGCCTCCGGTCACGAGGTTGCCGACAGAGACGCGGCGATCGCCGATGCGCCCGTCGATCGGCGCGCGCAATTCCGAATATTCGTTGAGGTCGAGTTCGGCCTGATGGACCATGGCCTCCTGCGCTTTGACGGAGGCCTCCGCTACGCTTTTCGCCTGCTTGCGCTGGTCGTAGCTCTGCTCGGTGATGGTTCTGTTGTGCACCAGTTCCTGGCCGCGCGCGAGATCCGCCTCGGTAAAGGCGAAATTGGCGCGCGCCTGGGCGAGATTGGCGCGCATCTGGTCGAGCGCAATCTGGAACGGCCGGTGATCGATGACGAACAGCAGGTCGCCCTTCTTCACCATTTGGCCGTCGGTAAAATGAATCTCGGAGAGGTATCCGGAGACGCGCGAGCGGACTTCGACCGAATCGACGGCGACGAAGCGGCCGACATATTCGTCTTGATCGACCACCGTCCGCGCGATCGGTTTGGTCACGGTGACGGAAGGAGGCGGTGGGGCCGACGCCTGCTTATCGCTCTGGTCGCATCCGGCAAGGGCCAGGAACGCTGCCGCGACCACGAGGGCGGCGGCCGGCCGCGCCGCATTGACGATCGCCATGAAGTCTCCTTCGGATTTCCGGGCGCGCTGGATTGAGGTCCCTATATCTCGGCGGCAAGCTCTACAGGAACGGCAAATCAAACCCGCACCAACACAGCGTCCGCACCATAAGCGCGCGACGCTGTCAACCGCAGCGGCAATCGCTGCCCTTTCCCGGCCCGGCGGGAATTCCCATATGTGCTCCCCGGCTCGCGGCCATATCTGCGATGCCGGCCAAACAAGGCGAAATTCCGTGAAGATTATGCCCTTGAGTGACGCCGGCTTGGGCGGAGGTCAATCCGCCGCAGCCCCCCAACTTGCCGTTCCGCCTGAGGATCAAGCGCTCCTGGACGCCTATTCGCGTGCGGTCATCGACGTCGTCGATCGCGTCGGCCCCGCCGTGGTCGGGCTTGCCGTACGCGCCGAGAAGACGCGCGGCGGCACCGGCTCGGGTGTCATTGTGGCGCCGGACGGCCTTATCCTCACCAACAGCCACGTCGCCGGCGCGGCCGGTGCCGGCGCGCGTGTTGCGGTGACGACGGCCGACGGCCAGGATTTGCATGCCCGACTGGTCGGCGACGATCCGGACACTGATCTTGCACTCCTGCGCGTCGACGAGCCGGTGACGCTGCCGGCGGCGACGCTCGGCGATTCCAAGCTCCTCAAGCGGGGCCAGCTTGTGATCGCGATCGGCAACCCGCTCGGTTTCGAATCGACGGTAACGACGGGCGTCGTCTCGGCGCTCGGACGTTCGCTGCGGGCGCGCAGCGGCCGCCTCATCGACGACGTGATCCAGACCGACGCAGCGCTCAATCCCGGCAATTCCGGCGGTCCCCTCGTATCTTCCCGCGGCGAGGTCGTCGGCATCAACACCGCGGTCATCATGGGGGCGCAGGGCATCTGCTTTGCGGTTGCCGCCAACACCGCGAGTTTCGTGCTCGGCGAACTGGTGCGGCACGGGCGCGTGCGCCGCGCCTTCATCGGCATTTCCGCCCAGCAGACGACGATCCCGCCGCGGCGTCGCCGTGCCGCCGGACTTGAGCAGGACGGCGCGGTGATGGTCGGCACGGTCGAAGCCGGAAGCGCGGCCGATCGCGCCGGGCTCAAAGCCGGCGATATCGTCTTGAGCCTCGACGGACGAACAATAACCGGTGCGGACGATCTGATCCGCGCGCTGACCGGCGAGAAGATCGGCAGGACCGTGGCGCTCGACGTGCTGCGCGTCACCGAGCGGCTGACAATCTCGCTCGAGCCGGAGGAAAGAAAGCGCGCGGGATAATCAAGAACGGTGCGCCGGTGTCACGCAGGTCGCTCCCGGCCAGCTCAACCCTTTCGCTGCAGATTCGGCAGGTTCTGGATATTCAACTTCATGCCGTTCGGCAGGATCATATCGCCGGGTTTCTGATCCGAAGCGCATGGACCAAGCCATTTGGCATTCAACGTGACCACGGTCCCGGCAGGCGTGCCTTCGGCTTGACTGGTCATCGTCAACGTATACTCGCTGTCGAAGCTGCCGGTGACGACGATGTGGGACGTCCTCGTCTTGCCACCAAACGTGCAGACGGAGTTGATCGTCATCGTCGCGCCGGATTTCTGCACCTCATGCTTTGAACAATCGCCCTGTGGAGCCGTGCCGGCATGCGCTTGCATCGCCTGGTCCGTTTTCGCATCGATACACTGCTGCATTTTAATGGAGCGGCTGGCTACGTTCGTCGTGATCTCCCAAAGGCCGGCTTTGCGTGTCGGGTAGATCCGCAGCGGAGGCCGGTACTCACGCCGACAACAACAAGAAGCAAAGCTGTCCGAACTGCACCCATGGCTTTCTCCCCGGCTCGAGAAGCAAAACGGAAATTGCCTATCTCCGCGACGGCGCGAACATATCCTATTCCGTGGGTCGTTCGGAAGCCCGAGAACGCATCATCGAGCGGCACAATCCAACGCGGTCATGTCGGGCGTGGCCAGCTTCGGATAATGTCGCGGAAAACGGCGCTTGCCGCGGTTGGCCGCGCTCTCAGCCGGCACGACTGGCCAGGGGGCGCTTATGATCAAGCAACTGGACGGCTTCGGCGATCGGCATTGGACGCCCCAGGAAATATCCTTGCGCCTTTTGTATTCCGATGCTGCGCAGCGTGTTCAGCTCTGCTTGCGTCTCGACGCCCTCGGCAATGATGCGGCTGCCGGTCTCGCGGGCAAAGGCGACCAGCGCCGACGCGAGCGCCCGGCGCGCCGGATCAAGGCTGATATTGCGCGTAAGAGTAATGTCGAGTTTGATGAGGTCTGGCTGAAGCTGCAAAATGCGCTGCAAGCTCGAATAGCCGACGCCGGCATCATCGACGGCGATCTGCACGCCGCGATTCCTCAGCGGATATAGAACACGCAGTAAACGATCGTAGTCGTCGATGTGCGCATGCTCGGTAATCTCCAGAACAATGCGCGCCGCCGGCATGCCGCTGAGCGCGTCAGGCAGATCGCCGCTTAAAATCGTTTCGGGAGATACGTTCACCGAAACATAGACTTCCGGCGGAAGTCGTTGCAAAGCGGAGAGACCGATGCGGATCGCGGTGAGTTCGAGCGCCGGTCCCAAGCCCCACCTCGGCGGCCTCCGCGAACCACTTGTCCGGCGAGCGGTGAGGTTCGACCGGGAAACGGGCCAGGCACTCAAACCCGATAGGCAGGACGTTCGGCAGCTTCCAGATCGGCTGGTAAACTGTCTGGATTTGCTCGTTCTCGAGGACAGATCTAATGCGCTCCCGCTTCTCCCGGACCGCCTGCGCCGACTTCAGGTCGCGGCTGATCTCGAACGCTGCGAGATCGGCGAAAACCCGCATCATTTGCAGATCGCGTTCGTGAAGCGAGCAGTCGGGCTTGGTGCCGACACAGCAGAACATGCCGTACACGCCCCCGTCCGGCATGCGGATTGGCACGCTCATATGGCTGCCAATTGGCGTCGCATGCGTGATCGGCAGGGCCATCGCCACCGCTCTTTTGAAGTGTCGGCGATGAGGTGGGGCAGGCGACCTTCCAGGATATGCCGGCAATAGACGTCGTCCAGGGACAGAGAATCGCCAACCTTGATCACGTGCTCCAAACCCGGGGCGTCGACCTCACGGAACACCGTCCGGGCGCCGACGAATTCCGAGACATAAGCCACTTCCATGCCGAGATGAACGCGGATCGCCTGCAAGGAGCGCTTAACTAGGCCATCCGGAAGCGATGAATCCGGATCTGCCGATCCGGTCAGACCGGCAAGCGGATTCTGGCGGCCCAACTTGATATCTTCGCCCATCATGGCTGCAACAACGTCCAAATCGACGACGGCAACATCCATCAGTAGCGCTCAATCGTCTGATTCAGATACCCATCGCGATTTGTTCCGAGAAGCGTGGCTAAGATTCAATTTCTCCAATCACTTGGGTGATAACTTAATTTAGGATGGATGAGACATTTCACGGCCGAACGACCGGCTTCAAACAAAATGCCGGCAACGTCTTTCTCGGGATGCGGCGATCCGCTGGTCACTTGCCTGCGGCATGACTGATCGCCCAGACATAGGCGGCAACGGCAGCGACGTCGGCCTCAGATAACGGCGCGCCACCCTTCGGCGGCATCGGGTCGGAATAATTCCGCGGCTTCGGCACACCATCGTTGATCGTCTTCGCAATCGCCTGGAGGCTGCCGTCGCCAAAGACCCAGGTGCCGCTCACAAGCGACGGCGCTTGCGGCGATCCTTTCGCATCCGATCCGTGGCAGCCCGTGCAGGTGCCGTCGGCGGCTTCGCCGTGAAAAATGCGGTCGCCGAGCGTGACCTGCTCTCTGGTTGCGCCCGGGGGAATTGGCAAAGCCGCCGCGTCGGGCCGGCCGGCATCGGGATGCAAGCCTTCAGGCGGCCCGGATTCGCGTGAACTCGCCGCTGGCGCCGAAGACCCCGGCGCCGCCGCAAATTTCGCGTCGGGCGGGCCGTGATAGGTGACGCGCCAGATACGGCCGTGCTTGTCGTCCGAGATGTAGAGCGCGCCATCTGGCCCCATGGCGAGGCCGCTCGGGCGGAAGTCCGCGCGGCCCGGTTCTTTGACCGCTCCGGCAAATCCGTCGGCAAAGACGACGAAGCCGCCTGCAGTCTTGCCGTCCTTGAATGGCTGAAAGACAACATTGTAGCCGCCCTGCGGTTCGGGGGCGCGGTTCCATGAGCCGTGGAACGCAATGAACGCGCCGCCTCGATAGGCTGCCGGAAAGTCCGCGCCGTTGTAGATCAGGAGATCGTTTGGCGCCCAATGCCCCGGAAAGAAAGCAGCGGGGGCCTTTTTCTGCGCGCAGACGCCGACCTTCTTGCCACCGTCACCACCATATTCCGGCGCCAGCACGAGCTTTCCCTGAAATCCATCAAAATAACATTCCGGCCAGCCGTAATCGCCGCCCGCCTCGAGTTCGACGACTTCCTCGGCCGGCAATTCCGCGCTTTGCTCGGGCGTGTAGAACTGCCGCCAATTCTGCCAAAGCTGGTCGCGGCCGTGCTGAGTAACGAAGAGCCGGCCCGAGGAGTCGAACGCAAAACCCTCCCCGTTACGCAATCCGGTGGCATAGCGCTCCGCCGGGGAAAAACGCTGGCCGGTCTTATTAGCGTCGTAGCGCCATATGCCGGCGCGGGTCTCAAGCTCGGTGCAGGGGTCGTAACCGGGCGAGCCGGCGACACGATTTTGCTTTTGGCAGGCGTTCGTCGCGGAGCCGAGGTCGACATAAATATGGCCTTCCGCATCGATCGCAAAAGGATGCATGGGGTGATCGCCGGTCAGCGGCAGATCGGAGACCACGACTGCAGGCGCCTGTGTCGGCACAGCCGAGTCCGGCGGCAGGGCATAGCGGAGGATTTTGTCGTTCTGCTCGGCATAGATGGCGCCCTTGTAGAAGGCTATGCCCGTACCGCCGGTAGCGCCCTGCCGCTCGCTGTCACCGAAACGCTCGATCACATCGGCACGCCCGTCCCCCTTGCTATCCTTGAGGGCCGCGAGGAAGCCGCCGTCGGGTGGAGCGTCGTTTCTGTAATAGCGGCCGCTCCACGTATTGACGTAGAGGACGCCATTGGGCGCAACGACCATGTGGCGGACGTGTCCGAGATTGTCCGCGAAGATCGTCGCACAAAACCCGGGTGGGAGCGTTATGCCGCCGTTATCGGCCGGGCAGCTCGGCTCCGGTTGCGCAAAAGCCACCGCTCCGACCGCAAGCAGCGCAGCGGCGGCGAAAATGGCTAAGGCCGAATAGCCAGCGGCACGACGGCCCGGCTGCACCTGAAGAGTTCCGCGTTTGGTCACGACAATGCTCCGCATCCGCCGCTACTCTTTCATGGAGCCAGGTTACCGAACCAACAGCGCGAGCGCATGAATAGACCCCATTCTCGCGAAGTTGATCGGCTTGTGTCTCGGCGTCCGCCCGAGCCCCGGATGGGGGTCCTTGCTACGTTGCAATACCAAGATACGCTGCGCGATCTCATCCCAGGGGGGCAAATGTCCGACATCATCCTGAGAACACCGCCGGAACGTTTCGACGGCCTGCCGGGCTTTGCCTTTGGTGCGCAAAGCCGAAGCGACCTGCCAGGCTATTCAGGCCTCGCGATGTCGTATCTCGACGAAGGCCCGAAGTCGGCGCCAGTCTTTCTGTGCCTGCACGGGCAGCCGACCTGGAGCTATCTCTATCGGCGCATGATCCCCCACTTTCTGGCGACGGGAAGCCGCGTGGTCGCGCCGGACTTCTTCGGCTTCGGGCGCTCGGACAAGCCGAAGGATGAGGCGCTGTACACTTTCGATTTCCATCGCAACAGCTTGCTCGCATTCGTGCGCGCCCTCGATCTGAAAGACGTGACGCTGGTGGTTCAGGATTGGGGCGGCCTCCTCGGCCTGACGCTGCCCATGGAAATGCCCGAGCGTTTCAGCCGCCTGATCGTCATGAACACGGCGTTGCCGACCGGCGAGGTGCCGTTGCCCCAGGGATTTTTGGACTGGCGGGCCTTCTCGAACAGCCAGCCGGACCTGGCGATCAGCAGATTGATGGCGCGTTCGTGTCCGCATCTGTCCCCGGCGGAAGCCGCCGCCTACGACGCGCCTTACCCCGACGCGAGCTACAAGGCCGGGGTGCGGCGGTTTCCAAACCTCGTGCCCGAATTCGCCGACAGCCCCGGCGCTGCCATCGAGCGTGCCGCCCGGGATTTCTGGCGCAACGAATGGCAAGGCCGAAGTGTCATGGCGATCGGCATGACTGATCCTGTCCTTGGGCCGCCGATCATGCATGCGCTCCACCGCGATATTCGCGGCTGTCCGCCGCCGCTGGAATTCGCCGAAGCGGGACATTTCGTGCAGGAATGGGGCGAGACGGTTGCGCCGGCCGTGCTCGCGGCGCTCGATAGTTAGCTCGGTGGATCATGGCTTTCCTCCACTCGTTCGCAGTCAGCGACTTCTTCGACTCGCTGGTGAGCCTGCTCGCCGCCTTCGTCCTCGGCACCCTGATCGGCGCCGAGCGACAGTACCGGCAACGCGGCGGCGGCTTGCGGACCCATGTGCTGGTCGCAGTAGGTGCGGCAACGTTCGTCGATATCGGCATGCATCTCAACGGCAACGCCGGCGCAGCTCAGATCATCTCCTACGTCGTATCCGGTGTCGGATTTCTTGGTGCCGGCGTCATCATGAAGGAAGGCAGCAACGTCTGGGGTCTCAACACGGCGGCAACGCTGTGGTGCTCCGCTGCTGTCGGCGCGTGCGCCGGCGCCGATCTCGCTTTCGAGGCCGTTGCGCTCACGTGCTTGGTGCTCGCCGGCAATACGCTGCTGCGCCCGCTCGTAAACGCCATCAATCGCGCTCCGATCGATCAAGGCGGCACGGAAGCGATCTACGAAGTCCAGCTGACGGCGAACGCCGAAGATCGCGACGAATGCCGCGATTTGCTGCGTGAGCAGTCGGAAGCGGCGAGTTATCCGCTCCAGGGCATCGAGATCATCGAGCGGGACGACGATGAGATCGAACTCGTGGCCAAACTGTCGGGCACTGGCGCCAATCCCCGCGAACTCGATCAGATCGTCGCACGTCTTAAGAACAGCCCGCTGGTGCATAACGCGAGCTGGAGTCTCCGAACGACGGAATAGTTGATATGACCAGCTTGCGTGTTGTTGCAGTCGCGGCATTATTTTTGGCAGTCGTAACCGCTGAGAGCGTAGCGGCTGGCACCTATGTCGAGGAAGAACTTCGTATTCCAGATTCGACGGCAGGACCGCGCGGTCTCGAAGCCCTGCTCGTTCGTCCGAACGATCCGGGCCGATATCCGCTCGCCCTGATTAGCCATGGCTCTCCGCGTTCGGCCGCTGAACGCCTGCAAATGACGCCGTGGGCCATGCTGCCGCAAGCTGTCGAATTCGCGCGCCGCGGCTGGGCGGCCGTCGTGGTGCTGCGGCGCGGCTATGGCGGATCCGATGGCGGTTGGGCGGAGGACTATGGCCCGTGTGCCGATCCCAACTATGTCGCCGCCGGCAACGCCGGCGCCGCCGATCTCAAAGCGGCGATCTCTTTTCTCGGTGGCCGCCCCGACATCGACATATCGCGCATGATCGCCGTCGGCGTGTCGGCAGGCGGTTTTGCTACCGTCGCGCTGACCGCCGACCCGCCGCCGGGGCTTGCCGCTGCGATCAGTTTTGCCGGCGGCCGCGGTTCGCCGCACAACGGTGAAAACTGCCGCGAAGATCGGCTGATCGACGCGTTTCGCCTTTGGGGCCAACGGTCGCGCGTGCCGATGCTCTGGGTCTACGCGGAAAACGACCGCTACTTCGGACCGAAGCTCGCCCAGGAACTGAAAGAGGCGTTCACGAGCGGTGGAGCGAATGTCGAGTTCATAGCGGCACCGCCCTTCGGCACTGAGGGGCACAAATTGTTCTCGCCGGCCGGCATTTCCGCATGGAGCGGAGATGTCGACGCGTTCCTGCAACGTCAACATCTCGTGCTCCGAACGACGCTGTTGCCGCCGCTTCCCCGGCCGGCGCTCGATCCGCCGGCTGTGTTGTCGGTCAACGGCCGCACCGCCTTTGACGCTTATTTGGTGAGCCCGCCGCACAAGGCCTTTGCCATATCGCGCCACGGCCACTTCGGCTGGCAATCCGGCATGAGGACGATCGAAGCGGCCAAAGCCGGCGCCCTGCAATATTGCAGGGATGGCGGCAACGTCTGCGACGTCATGTTCGTCGACGATGCCGCCGTCACCAACAAATAGTCCAGCGGATCAGCGCAGCGCGGGCGTTAGCGCGCCGCGCTTGCCGCCGAACAAGGAGAGCCGAATGCCCAAGGTGATCTACCAAAAGGACGGGCGGATCGGACGCATCACCCTCAACCGGCCGGAGGTCATGAACGCCATCGACGATGATGTACCGGTCGAGCTTGCCGATTGCGTCGCGCGGGCAAACGCCGACCCGGGCGTCCACGTGATCGTGCTGTCGGGCGCTGGCGAAGCATTCTGCGCCGGCTACGATTTGACCTACTACGCCGAAGCCAGCGGCGGTACCGGCAATAGCGTGACCCAGGACATGCCGTGGGATCCGATGAAGGACTACGCCTTCATGATGCGGAACACCGAGTTGTTCATGAGCCTTTGGCGCTCCTACCGCCCGGTAATCTGCAAGGTCCACGGCTACGCGGTCGCCGGCGGCTCCGACATCGCACTGTGTGCCGATATGATCGTCATGAGCACAGATGCGCGGATCGGCTACATGCCGACCCGCGTCTGGGGATGCCCGACGACGGCGATGTGGGTTTATCGGCTGGGTCCCGAGCGCGCCAAGCGGATGCTGTTTACCGGCGACAAGATCAGCGGCGTCGAGGCCGAGAAACTCGGTCTCGTGCTCAAAGCCGTGCCGCCCGAGACTCTCGACGCCGAAGTCGAGGCGCTGGCGGAGCGAATGGCGACCGTCCCGGTCAACCAGCTGATGATGCAGAAACTCGTCATCAATCAAGCCATCGAGGCAATGGGACTGAAAAATACTCAGCTTCTCGCCACCGTCTTCGACGGCATCACCCGCCATTCCCCTGAAGGATTGAATTTCAAGAAACGGGCCGAGACCGTGGGATGGAAGGAAGCCGTGCGCGATCGCGATAACGGCAGCTGGGATTGGACCGCAGACCGGCCGATCAATCCGCGCTGAAGGCGAGGACGATGCCGTGATGGCCGGCAATCTTGCTTAGTGCGACGCTACTCGCAGTCTTTCGCTGTTGGCACGCACGCGATGCCGCAACGGCAGGTAGGCTTGCTCGACAGCCTCGTAAATTCCAAGCCCCTCCGCCAGCGCTCGTTCGGCGGCTTCCTGGGCGGCGGCAAACGCAACGACTTTCTCGCTGATCATGAGGCCCGCTTCGGCAGCAGCACTTGGATCGCCGGAGGCGAAAAGCATGAACCGCGCCGAAATGACCCCCTGCGCCTCGCACGTAAAGCGCATCGCCTCGCAACAATTGGTCCAGAATTTGATCACGGCAATACCCGGAATAACGTGTCTCGATGTACCGGAGGCCGTAGCCCTGTCGGCACACCACCCGATAGTATCTCTCAAACTTTGCAAAATAGATTTTCGCAATCAGATAGAATTGTCCGGATTGCGGTAAGGTGACCGTGAGGCGGTGCTGGCGGCTCTTACGGCGCCTCGGCGAGTTCTTTGCCGGCAGATTTTGCGTTCGCCGTCTTGCGGCGTCGCGGCATTGCAACTTCTGAACGTTGCTCTGCGGCGGGGCGCCCGACGGCGAGATAGCGGAAATTCGCGCGCTTCATTTCCTCGGCGGGATAGATGTTGCGCAGATCGACGATCACCGGCCGGGCCATGATGAGCCGCAGCCGGTCGAGGTCGAGGGCACGGAACTGCTCCCATTCGGTGGCGATCACCACGGCCTCGGCGCCCTCCGCCGCTTCGTAGGCGCTGTTGCAGTAGATCACGTCGGGAAGTTGCGGCTTCGCCTGCTCCATGCCGGCCGGATCGTAGCTCCGCACCGTGGCGCCGAGATCGTGCAAAGCCGTGATCAGCGGGATCGCCGGCGAATCCCGGGTGTCGTCGGTGTTCGGCTTGAAGGTCAGACCAAGCACCGCCACGGTCTTGCCGCGGATCGAACCGTCGAGGGCGGCGACGACTTTTCGCGCCATCGCGCGCTTGCGTTGCTCGTTGACGGCGGCGACCGTTTCGACGATGCGCAACGCCACGCCGTGATCGTGCGCGGTCTTGAGCAGGGCGGTCGCGTCCTTCGGGAAACACGAGCCGCCGAAGCCCGGACCGGCATGCAGGAACTTGCCGCCGATGCGGTTGTCGAGCCCCATGCCGCGCGCCACCTCCTGCACGTCGGCGCCGGCCTGCTCGCACAAATCGGCGATCTCGTTGATGAAGGTGATCTTGGTGGCGAGAAAGGCGTTGGCGGCGTATTTGATCAGTTCCGCCGTGCGGCGGCTCACGTAAAGAATCGGCGCGGCGTTCAGATAAAGCGGCCGGTACAGTTCCGCCAGCACCGCGCGCGCCCGCGCGTCGTCGGTGCCGACCACGATGCGGTCCGGATGCTTGAAGTCCTGGATGGCGGCGCCCTCGCGCAGGAATTCCGGATTGGAGACCACCTGCATCTGCGCGTCGGGACGCTTCTCGCGCAGGATGCGCTCGATCTCGTCGCCGGTGCCGACCGGCACGGTCGACTTGGTGACCACGATCGCGGTGCGCGACAGCAGCGGGGCGATCTCGCGCACCGCCTCGAACACAAAGCTCAGATCGGCATGACCGTCGCCGCGCCGCGACGGGGTTCCGACCGCGATCATCACCGCATCGGCCTCGGCGACGCCGACCGCCTTGCCGGCGAAGGCGAGCCGGCCCTGGCGGACATTGGCTTCCACAAGCTCGGCGAGGCCGGGCTCGAAGATCGGGATCTCGCCGCGATCAAGCGCCGCGATCCGCGCCGGGTCCTTGTCGATGCAGGTGACGTGATGACCAAAATCGGCAAAGCAGGCCCCGGAAACCAGACCCACATAACCAGCGCCGATCATGGTTACACGCATGAATATCTCCGTGTTCGCTCTTGGAGTGTTCGCTCTTGGAGCGTTTGCTTACGAATCGGCGCCGCCGGGCGGGACTGAGGTACCTTCGAACGCTTCGACTGAAGCCGCCGGCGCGTTCGGAGCGCGCGTCCGCAGCAGCGACAGCCACCGGCGTCCAAACAGCGCGAGCACGAGCGCTCCGTAAACCACGCCGCCAATCAACGCCAGCACGAGCAGTTCCGACTCGTTGCGGAACCTAGAGATCGACGACAACATGTTTGTGACAATCGGCACCGCGAAAAGCAGCACGAGCGTCATCGCAATTCCGGCGCCGGCCAGCTTGATCAAGGAGGATTTGAGCGTGGCGTCGGCGGCGATGTGGCCGGCGCGGGCCGCCCAGAAGAGAACCAGCACAAAATTGATCCAGGCGCCGATCGTTGTGGCGAGCGCCAGCCCGACCTGCGCCAGCGAGCCCATCAGCGCGACCTTGAAAGCAATATTGACCGCGGTACCGATCAGGGCCGCCTTCATCGGCGTGAATGTATCGCCCCGGGCCAGGAAGGGGGCGACGACGCTGCGAATGAGAACGAAGGGAATGAGGCCGCCGGTATAGGCCATCAGCGTTACAGCCGCAGCATGCGCGTCCCCGGCGGTGAAACGGCCGCGCATGAACAAGCCGCGCATGATGACATCCGGCACGACGAGGAAAGCGACGATGCACGGAATTGCCAGCAACAGCGCGAATTCGATCGCCCTGTTCTGCGCCGAGCGGGCGCCGGCGTCGTCGCCTGCCGCAATCCTGTGCGTCATTTCCGGCAACAGCACCGTGCCAACGGCAATGCCGATGACGCCGATCGGCAACTGATCGATGCGGTCGGCATAGTAGAGCGCCGAGATCGCACCGGTCGCCAAAAAGCTGGCAATAATGGTATCGGCAAATAATGCGAGCTGCGTGCCGGCGGAGCCGATCGTCGCCGGCACCAATGCCTTGAAGAAGCGGCGCACGTCGTCGTCCAGGCGAAGCGCGCGGAACGAAGTGAACACGCCGGCGCGCCACGTGTCGCCGCCGACGAGCGCTGCTTGCAGCACGCCCGATATCAACACTCCCCAGGCCGCGGCATAACCGGCGCCGCCGAACCAGCCCGACCAGGCGAGCGTGGCCATCATCGCCAAGTTAAGCAGGATCGGTGCCGCCGCCGCCGCCGCGAAACGATGCAGTGCGTTGAGGATGCCGCCCCACAACGTTACCAGCGTTATCAGCAGGAGATAAGGAAACGTGATCCGCGTCAGCGAGACTGCAAGTTCAAACTGATGCGGCTCGCGCGAGAAGCCGGGCGCGAGCAGGTCGATGGCTTGCGGCGTGAAAAAGAGCGCGAGCACGAGAAGCACGATTTGGGTGACGATCAACAGCGTAAAGATACGATCGCCGAACACGCTGGCAGCGGAGGCTCCGCCCTGGGTACGAATGCGCGCGTAGGCCGGTATGAAGGCGGCGTTGAATGCGCCCTCGGCGAAGATGGCGCGGAAATGATTGGGCAAGCGGAAAGCGACGAAAAACGCGTCGGCGACCGGTCCGGCGCCAAGGATCGCCGCAAGCATAATGTCGCGAAAAAATCCGGTAAGGCGAGAAAGCAGCGTATAGCCGCCGACCGTGAGAATCCGCTCGATCATGGTCGCCTTAGCCACGGATTACCGTCTCGCTGGTCATTCCGGATCGCTGCGAAGCAGAAAGTCCGCAACGGCGGGCAATTACGGGGCGCCCTTCAGTGCCCGACGAACAGCCGCAACGATGCGATCCTGGACTGGCTCTTCAAGATAGGCATGCATCGGCAGGCTGATCACTTCCTCCGCCAGCCTCTCGCTTACCGGCACACCGCCATCGACCACCGGGAATGCACGATAAGCGGCTTGGCGATGCAGCGGTTTGGCGTAATAGATCGCCGTCGGTATGCCCTCTTCCTTAAGGGTGGCCGCAAGCGCATCCCGCCGTCCCGGCGCGAGCCGGATGGTGTATTGGGCCCAGACCGACGTCGATTCATTGCCGACGCGGGGCAACTTCGCGACGCCCTCAAGTCCCGACGCGTAGCGTTGCGCCGCTGCATTGCGCGCAACGATCTCATCGGGAAAAATCTTGAGCTTCTCCAGCAGCACCGCCGCCTGGATGGTATCGAGACGACCGGTGATGCCGATCCGCGCAGCATCGTATTTGTCGGTGCCCTCGCCGTGCACGCGCAGGCTCTTCAGCCGCGCCGCCAGATCGTCGTCGTCTGTCATGATCGCACCGCCGTCGCCGTAGCAGCCGAGCGGCTTCGCGGGGAAAAAGCTCGTTGCGGTTGCGGGAGCGAGCGCGCCAAGTTTGCGGCCGCGATAGGTAGCGCCAAAAGATTGCGCCGCATCGTCGAGGACCAGCAGATCGTGCGCAGCCGCGACGGCTGCAATGCCGTCGTGATCGGCCGGCAGCCCGAACAGGTCGACCGGTATGATGGCCCGCGGCTTAAGCCCCAGCTTCTTTGCAGTCGCGACAGCGCGCTCCAGGCTCGCCGGATCGAGATTGAACGTCTCGGCGTCTACGTCGGCCATGACCGGCGTCGCGCCACGAAGCGCCACGACTTCGGCGGTAGCGCAAAAGGTGAAAGCGGGACAGATCACTGCATCGCCCGGGCCGATCTCCCATGCCATCAGCACGAGAAAAAGCGCATCGGTGCCGCTCGAACAGGCGATCGCGTGGCGGGCGCCGCAGAACGCCGCAAGCTCGGCTTCGAGGGCGCGCACTTCCGGTCCCTGGATGAACTGGCAATGCGTCAACACGCGAGCGACCGCATCGTCGATGGCGCGGCCAAGACGCCGGCGTTGCGCCACAACGTCGATGAACGGGATCGGCCGCTCGTCGAGGCGGGCATGCTGATTCATGTCAAAGTTCCGGTTTGATTCCAAATCGATCCCGCGGCAACGGGTCGCTTACCCGACGACGCGCCGCGGTCCCTTGCGCTGCACCACCGCGGAAGGCTCCGCGCGTTTATCGAGGCAACGGATGGCGACTTCGAGGCTGGCGACGCCCTCTTCCCCGGTAACCGGAGGTTTGCGGCCGGTACGAATGGCGTTGGCGAAGGCGAGCAGCTCCGCCCGCAACGGCTCGGCATAACCGACCGACAGATGCCGCATCGAATAGCTGCCGTCCGGCTGGAAGCCGAAACATTCAGTGACCTGGAGCGTCAACAGATCGCCGATCAAATATTTATCGCGGGTGGCCACGTGGATGGTGCGTGCCTTGAACGGCGTGAGCCAGTTGGTATTGATATGTGCGAGCACACCCGACGCGGTCCGGAACTGCAGCAGCGCAATGTCCTCGCGCTCCGCTACCGCGCTCGACAATTGCGGTTGGATTTCGACGATCTCCGAATCGGTAAACCAGCGAATCAGGTCGATATCGTGAACCGCGAGGTCGATGACGACACCGACATTCGACATGCGCGGCGGGAATGGACCGACCCGGGTAATGGCGATCGAAAGAATGTCCTGGTTCTTGATCGCCCGCTTGATCGAACTCGACCGCCGGATTGAAGCGTTCGACGTGGCCGACCATGAGGGTGACGCCGGCGTGGTGGGCGGCGGCGACGATGGCGCGGCCCTCCTCCACTGTCGGAGCGATCGGCTTTTCGACCATGACATGCACGCCAGCGGAAATACACGCGAGCGCGAGATCGTGGTGCAGATGGGTAGGCGCGGCAATGGTCACGGCATCGACACCGCTGGCCAGCAGCGATTCGAGATCGTCGAATTCAGCACAGCCTACATTGCGGGAGACAAACTCCCTTTGCTTGTGTTCGGGATCGACAATCCCGACCAGTTCAATGCCGGCCATCTCCGACAAGACGCGCGCATGGTTGCTGCCCATGACGCCGACGCCGATCACACCGATTTTCAACGGAACACCCCTACCCACCCCGCCAGCTTCCGCCATAATCCGAAGGGCTCCCCTCAACGCTGACCACCCGACACTTCCCCTAGCATGGCTCGGGCCTGCTTGGCGACCCAACGCGAGGCGGAAACCTGAACACGTTTTACTTCCGATACTTACGGGGGTGACAGCCTTCTGCCGCCGTGTCCAAGCAAGAATTTTTGGCACCGCGCAGCTCCGGCAAAGCCCCGGCCGCATTTAAGCGATAATATGGCGTGTTCCGGCCGCCGCCAGCCAAGAGCTTCACTCGGAAGACCGCATCATGCGCTTAGCCGCGATTCTTTTGGCGCTATGCTTCGGTGTCGCCGCAGCGGGCGGTGCGGCCGCTCCGGCGAGCGCCGCCGGCGACGAACCGGCCTATGGGCCAGAGCTGCAAGGCTTCGAATATCCGTGGCCGGTTTCGTATTTCTCCTTCACGTCCCAGGGAGAACCGCTCCGCATGGCATACATGGACGTGAAACCGACGGCCGCGGCGAATGGCAAAACCGTCGTGCTGTTCCACGGCAAGAATTTCTGCGCGGCAACCTGGCAGGACGCCATCGCCGTCCTGAGTGAAGCGGGCTACCGCGTGATCGCCGTCGATCAGATCGGTTTCTGCAAATCGACCAAACCGGCGCACTATCAGTACAGTTTCCAGCAACTTGCCGGAAATACCCACGCTCTCCTGGCATCGCTCGGAATCAGCCACGCGATCTTCATGGGGCATTCGATCGGCGGCATGCTCGGCATGCGTTACGCCCTCACCTTTCCCGGCGACGTCGACATGCTGGTGCTCGTCAATCCGATCGGGCTCGAGGATTGGAAAGCCAAGGGCGTGCCCTGGCAAAGCGTCGATGCCTGGTACCGGACGGAGCTGAAAACAACCGCCGACAGCATCCGCGACTATCAGCGCATGACTTACTACGTCGGGACATGGGATCCGAAATACGAGCGCTGGGTGCAGATGTTGGCCGGGCTTTATCGCGGCCCCGGTCACGACATCGTCGCCTGGAACGGAGCATTGGTCGACGACATGGCGCTCACTCAGCCGGTGTTCTACGAGTTCGAGAAAATTTCAGCGCCTGTGCTGCTGCTGATTGGCGACAAGGACACGACGGCGGTCGGAAAAAATCTGGCGCCGCCCGCAATGCGCCCGGCCTTGGGAAACTATCCCGTGCTGGCCAAGGAGGCCGCAAGCCGCTTTCCACACGCCCAGCTCGTCGAGTTTCCCGAACTCGGACACGCGCCGCAGATCCAGGCGCCCGACGTCTTTCACAAAGCCTTGCTCGACAACTTGCACGTTCGTTGAGCCGCATTTTTTTGAAAAACAAACAATTTTTACCAAAAAAACCAAATAATATCAATAGCATCAATCTTTGGTGAATAGTATTCGCTGCACAACACGAAGGTTATTTGCCCCTTCTATCCGACGAGGGTTGATTGGTTATTTGCCGCTTCTATTCGAAGAGGATCGATTGCCCCTTTGCAGACGACATTGTCATCGTCTTCAATCCAAAAAATCTCGGGCGGACTGGCGGGCTGAGCGCCGCTTCAATGATGTAGACCCGTCCGCGGCCGACCAAATTACTTCCGCCTCGGCTTCGCCCTGAAACGGACACCTAACCCTCCCCCGTTTTCCGCGATGAACTCTATGCCCGCGGCCTCAATAGCTTGCTGCAGTTTCTTACGCGCTTCGTCTGACACCCGTGGGCCGAACCCGGCTTCCAATCTCTTGACCGTCGGGAGGGACAGGCCTGCGCGCGAGGCGAGTTCTGACTGAGACCAACCAAGTAGCCCACGCGCGGCCCGGAGCTGTTCAACCGTGACCACTGGCTAGATTCCTGTTGATCCTATTTGGATCATCGCATATGATCCAAATAGGATCATTACGTTGGTGTGGACCTAAGACTGGCACCATCGAACCCTCACCTAAGGAACGGCCAATGACAGCATTAACCAACAGGATAGCCGAATTAACCAACAGCATAGCCAATTCACGGAATAGGCGGACCTTCGTCGGCGGATCGGATGCCCGGATCATTATGGGCGATGACGAAGCCGCCCTGCTGCGACTGTGGCAGGAAAAGCGCGGTGAGGTTGAGCCGGAAGACCTTTCCGGTAACCTTCTCGTCCAGCTTGGGGCGGTCACCGAGGACCTAAACCGGCTCTGGTACCAAGCCAATACCGGCGAGGTCGTCACGGATGTTCAGCGGCACGTGAAGCACCCGGCTCTGGGTTGGATGGCGGCTACCTTAGACGGCCGCGTGGTATCGAGCGGCGCCGTATTCGAGGCCAAGTTCATGCTGCCGTGGTCTTTTTCGGAGGAGGCAGCCGCAGAAAAGTACATGCCCCAACTACAGCACAATATGTGGGTCGTTGCTGCCCGCGGCGCGGTTCTGTCAGTGATTACCGGCGGCGGGAAGTGGGTTGAAGTTAAGACCCATGCCGATCCGCTCTACCAACACCTCATCGTCACAGCCGAGCGGAAGTTCTGGCGCTGCGTCGAAACTGGTGAGCCACCGGCCCTGTTCGGAGTCGAGCCGCCAAAGCCCCGCATTGAGGCGGCAAGGATCGTCGATATGAGCTCGTCGAACGCCTGGGCGGAGTTTGCTGCGGTCTTTTCGCGGACCCGGTCAGCACATCTGGAGCACGAACAGGCTAAGGCCGAACTCAAGACCCTGGTGCCCGCTGATGCACAACAGGCGATCGGCCATGGCCTCCGCGCTAAACGCTCGAAATCGGGCGCCATCAGTTTTGATCTGCTCAATACCGAGAGCGGCCATGCAGCGGTCTAGTCCATCGATTGGAACGTTGGCGGCCGCCCTCGCCAAGGCCCAAGGCGAACTCGTCAACCCGGAGAAGTCACTTGTTGCGACCATCCGCGCGGAGGGCCGAGGTGGCAAGGAACAGACGTTTCGCTATGCGCCGCTCTCAAGCGGGCTCGACAGCGTCCGCAAGATCCTCGGCCAGCATGAGATCGCCATTGTGCAAACAACCTCGATCGACCAAGCCGGCGGCATCATCAACCTCACCACGATTCTGGCGCATGCGTCGGGCGAGTGGATCGCCTCGGACTGGCCGGTTTGCCCGATCAGCGAGACCGCGACCCCACACCGTATGGGCGCGGCACTGACATACGCTCGACGCTATGCTCTCTTCACGCTTGTAGGTATCGCCGGCGAGGATGATCTCGATGCGCCCGACCTCTCTGCCCCAACGAACCGGCCGTTAGTACCTGACAAGACGAATGGTGGCACCGGTCAACCAGGCGGTGGTCAGCAAAATTATGCTCCGCGAGCGGGTCTTGGCCGCAATGCAAAGACCGCTTCGAATTCCGCAAAGCAACCCCTTGGACCAGAAGCATCGGGCGAATTACGTGATCGACTTATCGCTCAAATCAACGATCTCGCTGGCGGTGACGACGCCGCAATATGGGCGCATCAATGTCTGAGTGAGAAGAACAGACTGACGGCAGCCGACGCGCTGCGAGTCGAGGAGGCCTTCCAAGCAAGACTGGCAAGCTTAGCTTCTCCCGCCGGAGAAACCGCCGAAATAGCTGGGCCAACCGCGTCACCTCCAAAGTTCCCGGATAAGGATGCGGGTTGGCCAAAGTATCGAACACAGGCCGAGGTGATCAACAAAAGCCTGCTGGCCCTCCCGGAGGCGCGGCGAGTTCGGGACAGGGTTCACCTGAAATCGGTTGCCAAGCAACCTTGTCTGATATGCGGCCGACGACCCGCAGACGCCCATCACCTACGGTACGCGCAGCACCGAGCGCTCGGACGCAAGGTCAGCGATGAATTCACCGTGCCGCTGTGCCGCGGTCATCATCGCGAGGTCCACCGCTGTGGCGATGAAGCTGCATGGTGGCGGAAAACTGGGATTGATCCGACACTCACGGCGCGCTTGTTGTGGCTCGAAAGTCACCCGCCAATGATCAGATCAATCCAAGATACGGCTAATGTCATTTAGGCCAAAGGCGAATCGCAGATCAACAACTCAACGACGACGGTAAGTCAATTCAAGCCGCGCTGACCGTTGCGTCGGGATCCGCCCAGCGGACAAGTGGCGCGAGTGCCCCACGACAACGAAAGTCGGCTCTTACAGTTAGCTTGCGTCACTCACTACCCCTCTAGAAGCCGGTGATGCGCGGATTCTCACGATCAATGCCCGCCGAACGCCTGCTCGACGGTCGTCAGAAGACGCTGCAGAACACGGTCCATCTCGGCTGCAACATCGGCGGCGGCACCCGATCGTTTCAGCTCCGCGGCCAGCATCGCCGTGGCACGCTCGCGTATGTCGGCGAAGACGACACGGACGTTCCTTTCCCCGACCGCTTGAGCGCTTTCAAACAGCCCGCCGCGCCGGCGTATTGTTTCCAGCTGAACCGATGAAAACTGCGGCTTAACATGATCGCGTAACGCGGCGAGCAGCATCAGTGCGGCTCGGTCAATCGCTTCATTATAGGCGTCGGACGGCATAAAATCTCTTGACGACGAATCGACCATCAAGAGTACTGAGGTCGTGTATCGGGGACCAGAGGCTTACGCCTGCGCTCTAGTACAACCGCGGTGGAGCACTATTATGCGGTCTGTCATCACCGGGGGGCAACACCGATGCGAATACATTATGCGGTAGCGTTAGCGCTAGTGTTAGGAATCGGGGCCGGCGGCTCCGCAGTGCAGATCTTACACGCGCAGATTAAACCCCCCGTCTACATTGTAACTGAAATTGCTGTCAGTGAGCTTATATTTTTATTACCTCCATTATTCAATATTACTGGGATGTTTGCCATATTCCTATCTATTCTTGCTGACGGACTTTACAACGAGCGAGATTCACCACGAAACAAACAGCGAATTATGCGCTCAAACGCGGCGGCTTTTGGCGATTGGGATGTGCTCGATAGAGCATCGAGTGAATATACAGCGAATATTATCGGAATGTACCGTCAGACATTGCGAAAATGGGTTATCAGGTTTAACGAGCAAGAGACAGACTGCCTGTCAATATTGCTTCGCCGGGCGTACCGCCCAAGCTTGGCTAGACACAATGCCTTTCTGGCTCGGCTAGTGGATGAGTTTCCTATCCCTGCGTTGGACTGTGTGTTTCTCTATCATTTTTGCTATCTGATCATGAAGTTGCACTAGGAGTTTGGGCTCTCTGTGTATTACTATACGATCTATCGTAAATTGAATTACTTGGGCTTCTCTCATCTCATTGCCCAGCCGAAGACATACAAGCAGGACTCTGATACCATAGAAACATTCAAAAAAACTATCCTTACGCCTGGTGGAAATCCTCGCAAAACTCGCGCCGGGCACACCAGTAGAAATATAAATCAATACAAGATGCAAAACGGATATAAAAACAAGCTCACCTATCTCTCTGCCAAAACAGATTCACGTACCTTCGACTCGCATGATCATCGCACCCAATCTACCTATCTATTCGGTGTTATATGCCTGAACATGGAACCTTCGCTACCCTCGTTCTACCGTTCTGCAACACCGAAGCCATTCAGATTCATCTCTACGAGATCGACACCAAAGTCTCCACCGGCACACACACAATTCTTATCCTCTATCAGTCCTTCTGTCACGGCGCTAAGGAACTCTATGATTCCCAACAATCATATCTCTTTTGCCATTTCCTCCGCGTGCACTCGAGCTCAATTCCCAAGAGAACATCTGGCTGTTCATGCTGCAGAACTCGCTCTCTAACCCTATCTTCAAATCCTTCGACTACATCGTCTATCACTGTTGCTACACATGGAACACGATGATCAATCAGCCTTTGAAAATCATGTCCATCGCACACCGCGAAAGGGCAATCTTCATTCACTCATAATTTTTAGCGGCTACGCCAATGAGTATGCCCCAAGAGCCCAAGCGAGCATCCTGAAAGCTGGCGGCAGAATTCTTGCTGCAAGTTTTGACGTAATTCCGCTCGAAGGACATCCGCCTAAGCGAGTTGTTATCCAGGTTTGGGATAGCACCGAGCAAATAGCAGCGTGGCGCAAAGGACCTGACTACGACGAAATCCGAAAAATTGGTGAAAAGTACGCAATATTTCGCTCCTTCGCCGTCGAGGGCATACGGCAGTAACAGCGAATTAATACAGGGGCGCGACATGGCGGCAAGGCTTGTTACCGATCCGCCTCCCGCCTTTGTCAATAAACTCGCAGAGCCGTCACTGCTAACAGCCTTGCACTCGACTGCAATGTTGGCCGCCTCATCAGTTTACGGGTCACTACCGCTCGCACCAACGCCGCGATCGCCGCTCAGCCATTCAGCTTTATTGTAATATTGCACACGCGCCGACGATTTTGGAAAACTTAGCACATAGCCGTTCGTCTCGGATTGCGTCTGGCGCACCCTAGCTACGCGCGGTGATAGTCATCCTCGATGCGGACGATATCGTCTTCGCCGAGGTAGCTGCCGGTTTGTACCTCGATCAGCTCAAGGTCGATCTTGCCGGGATTTTCCAGGCGGTGCTGCGAGCCGCTCGGCACGTATATCGACTCGTTCTCGTGCAGCATTTGCACCTTGTCGCCGATCGTCACGCGTGCAGTGCCGCGCACCACCACCCAGTGCTCGGCCCGATGATGATGCAACTGCAACGACAACCTGCCGCCCTGCTTCACCACGATTCGCTTGACCTGATAGCGCTCGCCCATATCGAGCGACTGATAGGAGCCCCACGGCCGGTGGACTTTCAGATGGTCTTCGGTCAGGGCCGGAGCAACTTCTTTGAGCTTGCTGACAATGCGGCGCAATCCGTCGCCGTCTTGCCGACGCGCCACCAGGATCGCATCGTCGGTGGTCACCACCACTACATCGTCAACGCCGAGCAGCGCGACCAGGTGCTTCTCGCTTGCGACATACGAGCCGCGCGAATCGACAAAGACCGCGGTGCCGTGCGCGGCATTGCCGGCGGCGTCGCGCTCCGACAACTCCCAAACAGCCTGCCAGGAACCGACGTCCGACCAGCCGTAGGACACCGGCATCACCGCTGCGCTCGCGGTGCGCTCCATCAGCGCGTAATCGATCGACTTTGCCGTCGCCCGCGTGAAGGCCGACGCGTCGAGAGTAACAAAGCCGATATCGGCGCCGGAGGCATCAACCGCCGCCGCGACGGCGGCGGCGCTATCCGGCTCGAACCGGCGATACTCTTCCAGCAGAAAGCCGGCCCGGAACACGAAATTGCCGGAGTTCCACAAATAGCCCTCGGCCATGTAACGGGCGGCGGTCTCGGCATCGGGCTTTTCGACAAACCGCTCGATTGCAAACAGCCCCGGCCGGATGGGCGAACCGGGACGAATGTAGCCATACTCGGTCGCCGCTCGCGTCGGCTGCACGCCGAACATCACGATTTTACTTTCAAGCGCGGCTTCACCAGCCGTGATGCACACTTTGGCGAAGGCGGCGGGATCGGACACGACGTGATCCGCGGCGAGCGCGACGACGACGGGATCGCCACCGCGGCGAAACGCGTATTCGGCGCCGGCAGCTATTGCCGGCCCGGAATCGCGCCTGGCCGGTTCGAGCAGGATGTCGGCCTCTGCGCCGATCGCGGCCAGCTGCTCGGCGACCAGAAACCGATACTGGCCGTTGGTTACGATGATCGGGCGGCCGAACGACGCCGGGTCGGACACGCGGCGAATGGTCTCCTGGAAGGTTGACAGCGGACCAAACAATGGCAGGAACTGCTTCGGCCGGTTTTCACGCGACGCCGGCCACAGCCGCGTCCCCGCGCCGCCGCACATGATCAAAGGGGTGACCGGTCGAGGCAATGTTCGCTCGCTTCAGCTCGCGCCCAGCCAGTGGAACTCCCATAATAGGGAATAGCTGTCAAATCCTGGCATGCAAATGCGTTAATGATGAAATCGGCCGACCAGCCTTTCCGGCCTCAGTAAGATGCAGAACTACTTGGCTGCAATTTTGCCAAGCGGGCCCCGATCGTCCCAAAGCTTTCAGATTATGCAGTCCAAATGAGCGGCCGTTTCTTGGGAATAATTTTCCGTCTGCGAGGATGCAGCCTTGGCAAGGATCGATGGAGTATCCCGATGTGGACCTTGATACCGGTGATATTTATTGCGAGCGGGGCTGCGACGGGTGGCGTAGCGGCGACGACGTCTTTTCTTGACTTCAAGACAAAGCGAAGTGCCGAAACGCCGCGGATGTTCTTTCCGGGACAAGCCAAATCAATATCAGCCAAGGAACAAACCGCCCCAATATCTCGCCGCCAGCGATCTATCGCATCGTCGCCCACTGTGTGGCGCGCTGAACCGCGCGCTCAATTGGATCTGAGCTGTTTGCCTGAGTTGATTTCCACGAGGAGGCAATGAGCCGTCGGACTTAGGGCAAGGACAAGCTACAAAGAAAGCTTGCTTCTATCGAAAGCTGCAGAGATCGACTATCTTTGCGATACCCAGTGCCCACACGATCAGGCTGATGGAAACGCCTCCGGCCATAATGCAGGTAGTAGTAAAGCTTGACCGTTCCTGTTCCGTAACGACTGCGTCGCGGCAATCGATCGTCGGGACTCGCATAAGCCGACTCCATGTATTTTTTTGTAGCCAAGCGATTAACAAATGCAGGCAGCCACACGTCGCGTCGCCAAGCGATCAATGACGTAGTCAACAATACTCTTCTATGTCTCCGCAACGAACTCGTCACCCCCTCATATTGGGGGGCTGCGACGCCAACGCTGCAGCAAGCAGCCAACGCGAAGCCTCAGGGCTTCCGGCATTCTGAATAGATTGGTGCGTTCAAAGCGTCAGTTCGTTCCAGACAATGCGCCGGATCCGTCACCGCTCCATCGACCGTGAAATCATATCCGACGCCCTTGAGAACCAAGGCATATCGGCCCGCAGGAAATACGAAGTCAGCGGGGTCAGAGCGAATGACAATCATCTCCGGGTTGTCCCCGAACGGCGCTACGCGCATTTGGTAAGTTTTGTCGCGAATGACCCACGATTTCCCGTCGTCTGTCGTTTTCGGGCGGCCCGCCGCGTCGAAGGTGAGAACGCGCATCACTTGCGCCATGACGCGCACCGCGACGCGGTCGGGTGCGTTGTTTGCCAGATCGCGACGAAAAATGACAAACTGAAATTGACCCGTCGCAAAATGCGTTTGGCTCGGCACGGAAATGGCCGCCGATATTGCGACCCGCGGGTCGGGCACCTTGATCGGCAGCGGCTGGAGCTCGGTCAGCTTTCCATTGACGACGGCAAACGCGCCATAGTCCGCCGGTATCGGAAGATCGCCGGCGTGTGATCGGCTGGGATGGTTGGACCTTGGTAACGCTGCCGTATCGGTGGCAGGACCATTCCGTTCTTTTTCGATCTTGTTGTCTGCGTTGACCGACGCCGGCTTGTTTGTCCGCTCCAATCCTAACCGATTAAGAACCGATGGCGTGTTGATCGCAGCAAATATCGCCACCCCCAACGCCGCGGCGATCACAAGCTGGGTATTCCGCCAAAAGGTCGAGCGCAGGTGTTTGCCGAGAAACGCATTTGCGAGCCGATCGTCACGCTCCCATACGATTGGCGACCTCGAACTATCGTATGCCGGCGAACGCAGGAGCAATGACCGGGCCTGGATGGCCTCATCGCCGAAAGTTGTTGTCCTTTGCGCGCCGTGTTGAAGAGCAGGCAGGCTCGCGTCAGTTCCTTGAAGCAAAGCCGGATGGGTGTCCGATCGCAGGCGAGCGGCATTCCCGCGGAAATCCGTTTCAATCTTATCAATGGCGTCTTCAAGTTCGCGAACCTGTTGGTTGACTTCGGACCACGCTCCGTCCAAGAATTTCGGATAGAGTTCCTTCCTTAGCTTGACTCGTGCGTATTCGTAGATGAACGCTCTTAGCTGAGAATGGTCTTGACTAATTTCGGCAACCATCCGGGCTAGGGCGGAGTAATGATCCTGCCCCGCGCGCGCTTCATCCGAGCCAAACTGGTCCGTCGGCTGGGCAGCGTTTCCAGTTGGCTGCAATTGTCGCGACAAAGTTTTGATATTCATCGTCCGAATGAAGTTGCAACACAGCGAACCGCCGAAGCTTCGCAATCGCGCGCCGCGGAGGCGGTTATTTGTCCCTGCATCCAAAATATCTTGGCTGCCCGCCAATGCTCCGCTTCGGATGCTGACGTGAATTCTTTGATGCCGAACATAGGCAAATTCTAGGCCAAATCGAGCGCGCCTGGCAATCGGACCCGTGGCCCGCCAGCGCAACCATCGGTCCCCTTGGTTTAGAACGTTACCCGGTTGCCGGCGCCGTCGATCGACCTCCGCGACAGGTCTAAAGACCACTGGCTTTTGACCGATCCGCCGCGTTCACGCAGGTGCCCGTTATTCAGTTTGTATGGCAGTTTTTTTCAAGAGCGGCGTAGATATCTACATCGGTGACGCGCGTCCCTGGGCCGATGGTGGTCCCCGGATTTATCGTTGCGCTCACCTTTCCATTATCGATCTTGACTGGCCTTAGGACACTCCATTTGCCGTCCGGCAACTTATGGAACGCGCTGCACGGCGCCTTACCGGTTTGGGCCAAAGCGGGCAACGATGCCAAAATTGAAGCTACGAAAACCGTGACGATTGATAGTTGCTTGATCATGAGCTTCTCGTTGACGCTTAGGCTGCGGTGCTGCACCGATGATCCGCGCTATCCAAGACCAATACCGTCGCACGGTACATCAAAGCTAGCGAAAATTATGCCAGCTTTCAAACCTTAGGCCAATATAAAGGCCTTAAGCCTGCGACCACCCGCACACGAAAGTATTCGCTCACCTCGGTACCGGGTGCGGTTTCCGCCATGCTCTGCAAGTTCGATCCCGCAAACCGCACATAATACCGAAACCATTTCAAGGGAAATCGGTAGAGTAGCCGAGTAACTAACGCGTTCGACATGGCGAAAGCCACAAGGTCCGCGCCGCAATCTATATAAGCTAATTTTCGTTCTACCAGCCAATCCGAGTCCGCGGACCCCGAATCCTGGTCCAAACGTTGGCGGTTCTCGTATCGTGCCAAAGCTTCCGCCGTCCTCTCCCGCATAGCATAGAACCTAGCCAGCGGCCTTGCAAAATACTCAGTAGCAGCCCACGCCGTGAAGCCGCCCAGAAGTCCCAGGATGAAACTCCCCACCCTACACCTTACCTTTCGCCATTTACACCGCCGAGACCGCCCA
>CAVZSB010000033.1:5000-335529 GCA_963777635.1 uncultured Alphaproteobacteria bacterium | reverse complement strand
AATGATGGCGGGGCGCTACGCCCACGCCAAGCAGTTCAATCGCCACCATCGAGAACTGCGCCTGCTGCGCACCCGGCTCGGTCGGATCATCCGCAACATCCGGCGCAAGATCGCCGACCAGACCGGGGTCGAGGTCGCATTCGAGTGGCCTTTGTCACGCGCCGCGCAGATCCGCTCACAACAGCAACGTCAGCGCGGATGGAAGCTCTATTCCTTCCACGCACCCGAGGTCGAATGCATCGGCAAAGGCAAGGCCAGTGCGCCCTATGAGTTCGGGGTCAAGACCTCAATCGTTACCACCGATGCCCGCGCGCCGGGCGGTCAGTTCGTGCTGCACACCAAGACGCTGCCCGGCAATCCTTACGACGGCCACACCCTGCGCGCCGTCATCGAGGACACCCAAAAGCTTATCGGCCGCGAGATCGAACGCGCCTATGTCGACAAAGGATACCGCGGCCACGATAGACGAACCCACGCCGGGTCTTCGTCTCCGGCCAGAAGCGTGGCGTCCACGGTGCCATCAAGCGCGAGCTCAAACGCCGCTCCGCCATCGAAGCCGTGATCGGACACATGAAGGCAGACGGCCATCTCGGCCGCTGCTATCTCAAAGGCCGCGAAGGCGACGCCGCCAACGCAATCCTCACCGCGGTTGGACACAACCTCCGCCTCGTCCTCACCTGGTTGGATTCTTTTGCGCTCAATTCTGTACCCACTGGCCCGCGCCTTCGTATTCCAAACGCTGCTCAAATCAACTTCTTAACGGCCGACGAAGTAGCGGGATAGATCGGCGTCCACCACGTCGGTACCGGGACCACAAGGGACAGCGGCAGCCGCAACATCTTTCCAACAATTTCCGCGGCGATGTTACTCCGTAGATGTCGTAGGCACAGAGTCCAGCCAGTCGCCGGACGAGCGCAATTGATAGGTGATTTGCCTTGCCAGCAATGAGAAATGTCAAAATCGTTGCGCTGTTGCTCGTCGCCCTTTTTCTGTGTGTGCCTCGTGTGGCATTGGCGCAGGAGCCTGATCAGAAGGCAATTGGTCAAGATCATCCCGATGTCGCGAGTACACCGTCTAGAAATGACCCCCTCGAAGAAGCTCTGAAAATAAATGCTGAGATTGAACAATTATTTAATGTCGGTCGTTATGCAGACGCAATACCACTTGTGATGGAAAGGGACCGGCGACCCTCTGCGGAGTAGTATGCCGGTAAGGTATCCGGCGCCGGGCTCTGCCGCGGGTGGTAGGGTGCGGACGCGGTGGCTCACAAGCACCGGAATTCGATGGGGTTGCCTTAATTGGAGCTGCCCGAAAACAGGGCCGAAACGGCTCGGCGATCTTCCCATAGGCTTCCCAGAATCGGGGAAGCCGCAGAAAACGGCGTTTTACAAGGGAAATCGAGGCAAGACCTTCAGTCTGGGAGACAGGGGGCGCCGATCGGAGCTACCGCGGCCGGCGTAGTCGGGTTGTAACCGCGGGGACCGCAACCTATATCCGGTCGAGCCGTCGCCGACTGAGCCGATCGACGACCCCGAAATCTGCAAAACTGTTGCCAGACTGTTGCCAGAGCCGGTGATGCCGTCCCATTAGGTGCCAATTCATTGGCATTTCTTGCGATTACCAAGGGACTAATAGGCCATTGGTGCGGGTCGGAACGAGCCGATCGAGGCGACCGGCGGGGAAGGCGTCGAGGCGCCGATCGAGCCGTCACCGGATCGAGCCGTCGTCGAGCCGATCGAGCCGTCAAGGTGACGAAAATTTTCGTCACCTCGCAAGAACGTCATTCCCGGGTCGAGCCGATAACGGCCGGAGCCGCCGATCGAGCCGGCCTCGCGCGAGACCAGCCGAAAAATTAGAAGCCAGCCGTGGGCGCGAAGGGCCGAGCGGTTTTTCGAAGTCGACGTTCTGGGGAAGCATGCCGTGGAAGCGCGGGGGAAGCGGGCCTACGTGACCCAGTTGAGCTGAGCAGCGCTGTTATCGTTTACGCTCCGACCTCGGAGGTCGGAAACTCGCCGAGCCCACAATCGGGCGCTGGAGCAGGCTGGCTGGCTTGCACCACACGGAATGGAGACACGACATGACAAATGAGCAGAGAGAAATGACGGCGGAGGAGGTGAGAAAATGGCTTGCGATCGGCAGCATCGCGTTCACAGGCGCGCCGCGATGCGGTTTCCTTCCGACCTCTAAACGTTGCCAAGGCCAAGGCCCCTGGGACCCATGGACCATTCTCACATTGGGTTTGCGTTTTGCCCGCCGCGCCGCAGGGAGGTCGGCCGGCGGCACTATATTTTGTAAGCAATTATAGACTTGGTTAGACCAAGTAATCTTTCCTTTTCAATTTTAGCATCCGGAAACAGACCATGCATCTCATTCCAGGAGAGAAGACGAATTGTATCTACTGCTCGCTCCGCATATTTCCTTTCGGGATTTCGTCCCACCCAGCCGAGATTAAAGTTTTGTACGAGAGCAATTTGAACTGTACGGGGCAAGAACTGGAAGAAGGGAAACACAAAATGTGGCTCTATGGGGAAGTAGCGGTTAGGGGTTTGCACGAAGTAGTGCTTGCCGACCCGCCGCACCTCTCTAGCCATACGTTGCGTGTCAGCCAGATTGCCAACATGTTCGATGACAGAATTTGAATACGCAACGTCGAATTGGTGTTCGCTGAATTGGCGCATATCCCTAGCGTCGCCGACTATTGAGGATATGTTATTGTATGACGTCTCGCTCGGCTCAATATTGATGAGTGTGATCTGGATGTCTGGCTGGTTCGCAAAGCCAATGGTCTCCCACACAGTTTCCGTTCCCCCCACATCCAGTACCGTTAGCGGTCTAGGGAGGGAGCTGATAAGCGACCGGAACCGCTTGTTGCGCTCAGCCCGCAGACGTGACGCGAGTGAGTTCGGATTGCGATTGTCGGCAAATTTCGGAACCATGTCAGTGCGACCCGCATGGCAACCGGCAAACGCCGGTCCGATAGCAATTATTGCTAAAGTTAGATTGTCGGTTTGGTCCCTTAGATTTCGAAGGCCGAACATGTGCCATTTGCCACGCCATTCGCCATAGGGGCTAATGCCCTCCAATGAGGAACTGTTAGCCGAGCATTAAGACTACCAGATCGCGATGGGGGAGTGATCAGACCCCATCGGGTGGCCCAGGTGGAATGTTAGTTTGAGGGGCAGAAAGATACCATTGAAATATAGGGCTTTTCTCACATGAACCACGTAACCATAAATTACGAAAGCTACCATGGCCGCGGTCGTCGGGTTGTAATCGCTGGAGCCGGCGACTTGACCCCGAAACTCAGGCGTCGTCACCCTAACTGGTCACAAAACAGGTTCAAAGCGGAACCGCCAAGATGGTGTTTATGCCCGTAATTGCTGGATTCCATCCGCAGACTGGTCACACTTCAACACAGAAAGCGACCAGTAAATCAAGGCCCCAAGAGCGCGCGATCTCCTCGCGCCGGTCTAAAAGTATAGAGGCGCTGTGAACCTTGCCCCCTTCGATCGCATGGATATTGCTCGGAGCAGTTTCGTGCGGACATGCCGCACTGGCCGCCGCGAGTGTTTCCTACCCAGATCGGCGGTTCACGCTGGCCACCCTGCGGCGCAACTAGAAAGTATAACGATGTTAATCATCCTTCTTCTTCTCGTCCGAATTAGGAAGCGGGCAATAAGCATCGTCGGCCTTGAGTTCGAGGTGCTTACCGTTCGAGGTGCGCTCCCTAATCCACTCCTCCTCGGTCATGGGCTTCTCACTGAGCACGTAGTGACCCATCGCGGCATCAATGCGCTGCACGTCGCGCCAGCGATCGGGCCTACGATTTTTGAGCCAAAATAGGGCGGCAGTCGTGTCAGGGGGATAGTGCTCGACGTATTTGTGCTCAACGATCTTGCCATCGCGCGTCATGAAAGCCTTGACCGCGGGATGCGAGTAACCGATCGCGCGCTGATATAGAGATCTTTCGACCCGGGCGTCGGAAGCTTCTTTTCCGGCTTTTAGGGCGCTCAAAAATTCGGGGTATTTTTTCTTGAAATTATCCAAAGTGCCAGGGGAAATTTTCAATTCGTCCGCAATTTCATCCTCGATCGCACCAAATCTAGCAGCTGCTTTCGCAATTAATGTACTCAGGACGGAATAAAGATTTTCGCCCCCGTTTTTGCAATTCATCCTTGGGTTTCGATTTGGTCATTTACCACATTTATTCCTGATCCTGGACAAAGCAAATCCATCAGCAGATTTATTTCGTTTGATCCCCCCGATCCCACTGATCCGCCCTTTCGCCGTAGAGCACCCGGAAGGGGTATGGCGCACGCCTCCCAACCGCCCTCCCTGTTGCTTCTCCAATAAGAAAGGGGGGATCATGGGGATCATAGGAAGAAGCGCCTGCGGCAGAACGCGTTCCGCGCTCCCCCAGCCGGCAGGATCGCAGCGGGATCACAGGGAGGATCAAGGCTGCCTTCTTGCAGTGCGCGCGGTCAATACTTCCGGCTCTGTTGGTTCATTCACGGTGACACTGTCGTCGTAGTGGTTAGTGTAGAGGTTGATTGTCTTGTAGGGTTTCGGGCCGCGCACATACGCCCACTGCATTCCGATGACGGGAAACCGCACCTTCTTGCGCTTCCATCCGCATGCCCGCATGGCAATGCCAATTCGCTCGTTGTGGGCCTGTGTGCGCTGGGCTGTGGGTATGTTTACGATCCGCCAGACGTCGCTCGTGAGCAGCTTGCCGTTCGTCTCGCCGAGCGCTTTTTGGATCACTTCGATCCACGGCTCGTCGATCATGCGCTCTTCTTGCTCTTTTGCAGCGATTGCCCAAAGCTCTCGCGGCAATCGGATGCTGACACCCTGCGCCTCCCGCGCCGCGGCCTCTGCCCAAAGCTGATCGCGGTCGCCCTTGAGCTTGGCGAGATCGAACGCACCGACCGCTACCGGCCAGTAGCGACGATTGCCCGTCTGGTCGCGCAAGAACTCGTCGAAATTTGTGGTTCCGATAATGATGCACTGGCGCTTAAGTTCGCTGATGCTGCGGTCGTAGCTCAGCCGCGCCCGGTCGACCGTGCGGCTAAGGAAAGCTTTTAAGTGCTCGATGTCTGATTTGCGCATACCTTTTAGTTCGGCGGCCTCGACGATCCACCGGCCTTTCAGCCGTTCGATGACTGCTTTGCTGTCAGCGGTTAATGGCAGATCGTCAGAGAACCATTCCGGATTGATCGCCAATATGGACAACGCCGACGATTTCTCCAGGCCTTGAGCGCTTTGGAAGACTGGCATTTCGTCGAACTTGCACCCAGGCTGTCGTATCCGCCGCACCGCGGCAACAAGCGTTAGCGCGCCTACAGCGCGGACGTAGGACGTGTCATCCGCTCCAGCATAATTGATAAGCCACCTGTCAATACAATTCTGTCCATCCCATCTCAACCCATCGAGATAGTCGCGCACGGGGTGGGAGCAGTTGCGCCGGGCTTCGTCGGCGACCACGGTCCAGAGAAATTCCCTGGTTGGACGGAATCCAAACCGCTCGTCAATCGTTAGCCAGAGCCGGTCTATCGCTCGGTCGTCGAGTAGCTCAAACCCTTCGAGCCCGGCGATGGTGGAACGATCTTGAAAGGCATCGTGCCGCACGGTAACGCCGAGCTGCTTCATCGCGATGCGAATGTTGCCTTGACTAGCGACGGGAATACCCTTGTTGTTGAGTACGAAGCCGTTTGCGGTTTGCTTTGGTTCATACGAGCGGCTCAGCAATCGTTCAACGGCACGCCGTTTTTGTGCGTCTTTTAGTTTTGTGACGTGTTGGTTGCATGTGAGAGGACCCATCAGCGCGGCGGCGATTTTCTCAAGCGTAAAGCGGCCATCCGTCTTGAAAATCGCAGCCAGTGCGAGGCTTACCTCGCTCCAAGAGTTGTAGGGCGTCTCGACTAGCCCGGCTTGCTTAAGATCGGAATTCAAGTCTTCGAGTTTTCCACCGTGAGCAAAAATCATTCTGCCCTTGGCGCTGAAGTCGCCCGGCAAATTGGTCTCGTTCTTGAGCCAACCAGCCTCCTTTTCCAACTCGGCCCAATCGAGCTTAAGCTCATAGTCGGAACTTCCCGTCTCGCGTTTGGCGGTTGACCCGGCTGTCTCATTAGGGAAATCCGAGAGCTTGCACGTCGCGCCGTTGAAGTGGATCAGCTTGGTTTGGCAGGGAACGCGGCCCCGCTCGCGCTTCGTTTTGTTCGGCAGGTTGATCGTGCCCGGCAGGCGCAGGATGCGGTCGATGTTCTGCGTGCCGGCGACGCTGCCAAGCCTCTTCGTTAGCGCCGCGGAGCGAGCCTCGACGTCGGCGATAATTGCCGCCGCCTCAGGCGGGAAGGCCCATACGTTCTTTCCCTTGGCGTCCGTTTCCATTACCGGCTCTGCCAGCTCGATTCTTGTCTCCAGCTTCAACAGCACTTGCAGGCCATTGCCGGAGTCGATGAGGGCTGTCGTTTCGGGCGCGTGGGCCCTGATGGCCGCAAGGTAGCGCGCCTTCGCATCTTCCGGGCTCTCGTCGTCCCTCGGATCGAGATCGGCAAAGAGATATTCGATCGCGGCGATATCCGTCTTCGCCGCCTTTCTGGTCATTGCCGTCCGTGTTGGGTTGACCGAGTGGTGGAGGTTGCGCTTTCCATCATGAAGGCGGATGAAATCGCGCGCTTCGGTCTTATTGTGCGCCGTGATCGTCTCGATCTTTCCCGAGTCCGGGTCGATCGCGGTCAGCATCCATGGGCCACCGGGGCGTAACTTTTCTAGAAAATCGATGGCTATGCGGTGACCGAATAGGACTTTACTCCTATTGTCTTTCGTGCTATCTAAGGGACGTTCTGCACTATCATCTTTCGATGGGTCCCCGGCGCCGTCCGCGTCGGGGCCCTTTCTTTTGTCCAACATAACCGAGTACTCCGAACAGGCGCGTTTTGACTCGCGCGGTGGTTGGAAAAACGTCTTGTGTCGTCATTGGTTGTTTCCTGTTCCGTTTTCCGTTTTCCGGTTCGCTGCTTTCGATCTGCCTGTTTCTCGTTTTCTTTCGATCTCTGTTCTCGGTTTTCATTTTGATAATTCTGACAGCCCCACTTCCAGGTTGCGTCGCTCAGCAATGCGTCGGTGACCCGTGGGCGTGCGGCATCGCCTATTCATCGGTATTGGAACTTTAGTTCGGCATGAGCCAATGACCCTCGCAAACAGCAAGCGCGCCAATAAGACGAAGGTGTTCCGACCGTGGACAACACCCGACCGCCGAGAGGCGTGATCCAATTTCGGAATTCGCTGTAGCGAGACGCGTTGACACCTCGCCAAATAACCGTTTGCGGCCAGGAGTGGCACTAAGGTGCCGTTGACACTGCAAGGCGTTGATCACACAAGCGGAGGGCAGTCCCTCCACTCCTGCCAGCAACCGGGCGCTTCCGCGCCAGACGGCCGGGGCGGTGTCTGAACCGATGGTGGATTCACTGCTCCTCTCCACCCACCAGGGCAGATCCGAGATGTATTCCCAGTGGGCATGACCCGCGGCGTTGCGCCTGTGGAGTTTGCGGTTGTCGTTACTTTCGCAGACTCAACAGATAGGCGCTTATCTCCTTAATTTGAAAATCGGCCAAGTCCGGGTTCGGCATACCATTCTGATTGTCCAGGCCTTGGTGCGTGGTGGTCAAAAAGCTGCGGAGTGAATCGACGGTCGCATCGGCGCGTTGCGCGATTGATTGAAACGATTGCGCGGGTGGCTTCAGCGTTGGCGCGTATGGCTGGTCAGGCGCGACGACGTGACAGGCCGTGCATAACATGATTGCCAAATGACGACCCTTGACTACTTCGTTTTCCGTGCCGGTCGCCTGGCTCCAGGCTGGGGGACTATTGGTCACCCAAAAAACAAAGAGCAATGTTGTTGGTAACATACGCATAATCGCTAAACGAAATCGGCGCGGCTGCAATTTTGATCCTTTAACCCGGAGGTTCTTGCTTTCAGCCGCCGGTTCCGTAATTCGCAGTCAGGTAATCAACTATGATCTTGGCGGTGGCGGGCTCGATTGGCGCGCCGAAGACCTTGATCATTTTATTCACTTCGGCCTCCCATCCTTGCCGGTTCAGAAATGGGGCGTTGGTGCGCGGATAGTCGAGTGAGTGGCAGGCGCCGCAATAACCCTCGACAGTATCATGGCCCGCGCCGGCCTTGAGTGGGACTGGACTTTCCTGGGCATGGACGGTCGGGCCGAAAGGCGCGGTCGTGACGAAAAACGCAGCGACCACGGCGGCGGGAATGCGCCACATCGTTACCTCCTCACAGCACGCTGATAGTAAGCGGGCGGATGACGTTGTTATGATAGCCGGCCGGATTGAAGATCAACTTATCCGCCTGGGTCTGACCGACAGCATTGATGGCTCTCGCCAATACCCGATATTTGCCGACGCGCGGCGGCGTGAAAGGAAACTGGAAGGAGCGAAAGGCGAACCGGCCGATGTCCTTTCCAAGTTCGGCTTCGCGCCATGCTTCGCCGCCGTCCACCGAGATTTCCACGCGGCGGATGCCGTAGCCGCCGTCCCAGGCGAGGCCACGAATTTCGGCGGTCTCCGTGGCAGGCATCGTATGGTCATTTTCCGGCGCGACGATCATCGAATTGACGACCATCTCGGTGATCGGTTCGTTGGTGGCCGTCATTTGCGACAAAAAATGCTGGACGATCGGAAACCTTCCGGCTGGAATGCGATAGGCATTCTTCATCCAGAAGCCAGCGAAGGGCGTGGTCCTCGCTTCGATCGTATCGAGATGTTTCATCCAGTAGGTGGCTGTCCATCCCGGCACAATCAGGCGAATCGGAAAGCCGTTAAAATGCGGCAACGGAGCGCCGTTCATCTCGTAGGCAATGAGCGTGTTGTCGTCGAGTGCCTTGTTTAGAGGAATGCTCTTGATGAAGTCAGGCGTTCCGTCGAGCACTGGGCCGTCGGCGCCGTTGACAACGATCTCCAGCGTTTCGGCGCGCAGATTGGCGCGGCTAAGCACGTCCTTGAGCCGCACTCCTTTCCACAAAGCATTGCCGACGGCGCCAAGTCCCCATTCCACTCCGGCAACGTGCGGATCGGAAAAGCCGCGGCGATACCCGGAGCATTGACAGACCGCGGCGATTTCGACTGTATCGAAGCTGGACCGCAATTCGCTTAGGCTCAGCTCCAGGGGTTTTCCGACGCCGTCGCCGGCCACTTTGAGCTTCCATTGCATGCCGTCGATTTCTTCCGGAATTCCGGCGAGGTGATAGCGAACGAAAAACGATTCGTTCGGCGTAAATTCCGAGGTGAAATAAGACAGTGGAGTTTCGTAATTTGGCGGACGATAAGTGAGCTTGATCAGTGGCCGTTTGCCCGGCAAAGCCTCCAGCGCCGCGGTATCGTAAACACCTTCCGGCAACCCTTGCGGCAGAAAAGAATTTCCGGCGGCACGGGTTGTGCGGGAGAAACGCGTTGCAGCAGCCAGCGCCAGCGCGCTCCCCCCGACCATCGCACGACGACTGATCATTGATGTCTCCTATCGAATGTTCGCGCGCAAGCTATTCAGCTGGCGACCGCTGTTACGCCGCGCTGTCGTAGCGCCATCTCGATCACCTGGCGAAAATCGCCGGCGCTCAGGCTCAGAAAGTCAGCCGGGATGCGGGTAAAGAAGCTTTCGACCGCCGGTCCCGCCTCGGCGACATTCAAGCCGCGCAACGACGCTTCGAGATCGAATACGACGCGCGGCGGTGTGACGAAGAAATCGCCGGTGATCAACGCTTCGCGGATGCGATCGCGGTGGGGTCCTTCCAGGCGGATATCGGCGCGAACCGTGCCGCCTCGGCCGGTTAGTGATGCACTGATCAAGGCGTCGTCCGCGGGCGGTGCGTCGAGCATGGTCACGTAGGTGTCGGTGCCGATTTCTTCGCGGAAGGCCCGCTCGGCGAGTTCTTCTTCGTAGGGCGTGATCGCTCCCCATTGCGGGGCGATGCCAAGACCTTCGGCAAAGCCCGCGACCAGCCCGGCGTAAATTGCATCCAGATCAGGCAGCGAACTCCCCAGCACTTCCCGCATGGTGATGATGCGTTGCGCCGCCGAATTGATCGCGCGCTTGGCGAGCTTTTCCGCCGGAACGTTGAGGCAGGCAATCATCTTGCCCGGATCAAAGTCGATCAGCAGCGTGCCCTGATAGAAGATGAGATTGCCGTCGAAGAAACCGCCGGTACCGCTGATCTTGCGTCCCTCGACTTCGATATCGTTGCGCGGCCGGTAGCGCGCCGGCACGCCGAGCTTTTGCAGCCCCAGCGCGGCGGCTTCGCAGATGCGCCGGGTGGTTTCGGCAAGATCCGTCACTCCCAGGCTCGCGCGATCGAAAACGAGTTCCCAGCCAATTTGTCCCTCGTCGAAGTAAAGACCGCCGCCGCCGGTGATCCGCCGCACGGTCTCGATGCCGTGGGCGTTGCAGTAATCAAGCTTGATCTCATGGCTGAGGAATTGATGAATTCCGATCAAGGCGGAAGGGCGAAAGCGCAGAAAGCGGATCGTGTCAGGAATCCTGCCGTCTCGGCGCGCCTCGATCAGGGCTTGATCGAAGGCGATGTTGGCGCGGCCGCCGCGCAAGCCGGTTGAGATGACGCGGAACGGCTTGCCTAGGGGTTCGGCCATGCAGGTATTCCTAGCAGCTTTTCTTATCGCCTGCCGTTCGCCGGCCCAGTGCCCATGCCGGCATCGATCTGCCGGCGCGCCTTGCGGATATCGTTGCGGTTCAGCTTGAAAGGATACGAGGCAATGTCGCGCGGCGGCGAATCCCCATAGGGCCGGTCGCAAGCGGAGATATCGTCGGCTTCTTTGCCCGGGCAGCCGGAGGTGCGGAAGGCCGTGCCGGCGTCGATCACGGCATCGATCTCATCCTGCGGCAGCCCGAAGTCGGTCAGCGTGCCTGTCGCATCGAAACTCATTCGTTCGAGGCGATGGTCGCGATAATCAATAAGGTAACGTGCGAGCTGGATGCGACGCCATTGCGGTCTGGGCGCTGGCGGCAAATGGTCCATCAGCGAGCCTCTTTCCGGAAAGAACGCGAACATATGGCTATGACCGCCGAGGTCGCGGATCTTCTGGACTTGCGTCAGGACGTCGTGATCGCTCTCACCCATGCCGACGATGAGGTGAGCGCCGAAGCGCTCCGGACCGAAAATTTCAGCCGCGGCGTGGAGAATTTCCCAATATTTGTCCCAGCTGTGCGGAGATTGGACACCGGACCCGCGGGTGCGGTCGAAAACCTCGCGGTTACAGGCATCCAGCGCGACAGTGAAGATGTCGGCTCCGAGGTCCTTTAGCTCCTGCACATCCTGCCGGGTCATGGTTGTCGGATTGGACAGAATGGAAACCGGCACGTGCTTGACGCGCTCCACCCACTTTTGCAGTACGATTCTGGTGTCCGCGTCGGACCGCGGATGCGTGATCATGCTGATGCACATGCGGTGGAAACGTCCGCCGTCGCCGCCCGCGGCGACGATATCGATCACCTGATCGTAGGGGACTGCGGGCCAGTCAACTCGAATGAAATTGCGGTCGGCATAGTTGCGCTCAGCTTCGCGGTGACGCGCGAGCCCGCAATAGGCGCAATTGGCGCGGCAGCCCTCAGGATAGGTGAGCAACAAGTTCAGGCAACGCGTGCAGCCGGTGCGGTGCATGTAGCCGCCCATCACGCCGAGCGTGATGGCGGCGGCCGTCGACATTTGCACGTATTCGGGCGAGCGCATGTTCGGCGTGAGAAAATTGTAATTGGGCCGATAGACGCCCTCGGGCTGGACGTCTTGCGTCTTCACCCGTGCGCCGTTCCGCGCGTCTGCCGGCACTGCGGCAGGCGCGCGCGGCTGCATGGTTTCCGCGTCATTGGACGCGCGTTGCGGCTCGCCAAGGAAATCCGGAACCGGACTCCGGGGCATTTCGAGACAGCTCATCATGCCTCCTTTAGTGGTTTGACGTTTTACGCAGCCCAATATTGCGGTGACGCGATCCAGCCATCGCTCAGCGCGCGGTCGTCGGGCCGGCCGCCTCCGGAATAGCCCGCCAGCAGATCGCGCCGACGCCGCAGCGCCCGGTTGAGCGCCGCATCGAAAATATCGCCGAGTTCTTCCTCGTAGTCATCAACCGCACCGACGCAGTCGCCAAGAAAATCCGCAGCCGCGCGCCCGGCGAGCGCGCCGGATTGCACCGCCGAAGCGATGCCGGCACCGGTCACCGGGTTGGTGAGACCGGCGGCATCGCCGGCAAGCAGGACAGTGGTATGTCCAAGGCGTCCGACCGATCGCAAACGCCCGCCGACCGGGATTGCACCTCCGGTCAGAGCAAGCGTCCTTGTACCAACGCGGCATTCATCCGCGAGCTTTTGATAGAGCGTGGCGAGCAGGGGCTTGAGCAGTCTTCTCGCCTCTTGAGCCACGCCGAGACCGATATTGGCGACCGCCCCCTTGGGGAACAGCCACCCGTAGCCGCCGTAATAGTGGGGGCTGAGAAAAATGTCGGTCGCATCGTGCGGCAAGACGAGTGGTACCGTGACCTGCCGTGTCTCGACCAGGTCGCAGTTCATCCGCCCGATTGCCAGGCCGACGCGTGAGCGAGGGCCGTCGGCGCCGATCAGTACTTGTGGCTGTATCCGCGCGCCGGTCGAGGTTCGGACCGTCCCGTCGAAGCCGACAGACAATACGGTTTCATTGTATCGGCACTCGGCTCCGTTCCGGGCTGCTTCCTGCGCCAACATCCGGTCGAAGGCGCCGCGGTCGATCATAAGGCCGTGAAAATGGTTCGTGACGTTTGGCGGCCGCTTGCCGACGAAAGTCAGCATGCGCGCGATCTTCTGCGCGGTCACGGCGCGAACGCCGGGGACGTCTTGCTCGATCGCAGCCGGAACGAATTCGGCGCATTGCACCGGTGTGCCGGCGGTTCGCCGCCGCTCCAAAGCGATGACGCCGAGGCCCGCGGCGGCTGCTATCGCGGCAGCCCGGCTCCCTGCCGGCCCGAGTCCGACAACGAGGACGTCCGGTGTTTCGATATGCATGAGGTCTCTCACGCGGCGCAGGCGGGGCGCCCGGCCAATCCATCGAGCGCGATGGAACAGCAGGCGTGATCCTGCTCGATCGGGCGACCGATGGCGCGGGCCAGCGCCACGATCCCTTCGGCCGGGTAAGCGATGCCGTCGAATCCGGCCATGACCGCATAGGCGTCGGTAACGAGCTTGTGCCGACCGGGCGGGCGAATGCAGCCGAGTTGCACCGGCGCGTGGCGGACACGGCCGCGGGCGGCAACGAAAACCTTGGCCACATCGTCGGTCGAGACCGTCGCAAACGGCTTGTCAGCCGGCGCGTAGATTGGCGTGACGACGACCAGCACCAGCGCGGCGATCGGATAGCGCGCGACGATGTCGAGCGCGTTCTCCTCTCCGAGCAGGCGTCCGTAGTGGAGCCCGATCACGATATGCGGCACGACCTCCATCGAGGTCGCGGTCAGCGCGGCGAGCGTCGCCTCGAAGTCGGCGACTGGCCGGTCGAGGTGATAAACGTCGCGGATCGTCGCTTCGGCTCCGATCACGTCTGTCATTGCTACGTCGATGCCCGCCGCCTCCATCTGCCTGGCGCGCCGCTCATCCAGCAGGGCTGAATGCGCCGCGATGCGCAGTTGGGGAAAATCGCGCTTAAGCCTTTCGATGGTCGGATAGTAACGCTCGTATGGAACCTCGTTGCGGCGATTGGAGCCGCCGGAGAGAAGGAAGCCGCGCAAATCCTTGAGCACGATCAGATCGCGCACCTTGCGCTCCAGCTCTGCAGGGTTTGTCGCCGGGATCATCGGTTCGAGAATTTTCGCCTGGCAATGGTCGCAATTGAGCGCACAGGCGCCGCCGGTAATCGAGAATGCCGGAAAGCTCGCCTTGCCGCAGCCTTTCAACTCGTCGCTGGCATAGGAACGGAATGTGGGGGTGAAAAACCGCAGCACGCCAAGCGGTTGCTCGCGGGCCGAAATCTCCAGCGCCTCAACGAGCGTTTGGTCGAACGGCAAATCGTCGAACGGTTCGACCTCCCGCAATATCTCGAACCAGGACATTGTCTCCCCGTTTATTTTCTTTGCCGCCCTTATCACATTCACAAACTTCTATATGTTTTCTGTAGGCGGCGCTAGTGTCTTGGGGCAGCGCTAGTGTCTTGCGATTGTCGCCCGACGGATGATCGAAGTCGAAGTATGAAGACTCTGTTCGTCGTCCAGCATGTGGAAGCGGAGTATCTTGGCCTGCTCGAAGACCATTTCGAGGGCCGCAATATCCGGTTCCGCTATTGCCGGCCGTTTACGCCGGGCGCCTCAATTCCGTCGACTGCCGAGGATAGTGATGGTCTTGTCCTGCTCGGCGCCGGTCCAAAAGGCATCGTCAGCGGCGATCTGATCCCGAGCCTCGGCGCGGAATTGCGGCTGACCCGGGACTATCTCGATCGCGGATTGCCGGTCATCGGCATCGGCATCGGCGCCTGCATACTCAGCACGGCGGCCGGTGGCGGGGCGGAGGAGGGGCCGTTGCGCTTTACGGTCGACAACGCCCGGCGCATCGTTCCCGACGCGCTCAACGGGCATTTGCCGCAAACGTTTCCGGTCGCGGTTTATATGCGCGACCGCTCGGTTCCTCCCGGCGACGCGAAAATTCTGGCGATCGATTCGCACAATCAGCCGGTCCTGTTCCAATGCCGCGACAATTGCTTCGGCTTCGCCGGCCATCCGGGCATCAAGTCGGCCATGATCGAGGACCTGATCATGGAATTCGAGGAAGTACCTGAGAGGACGGCGGAAACGCTTGCCGACCTCCGTACGGTGCAAGGCGACATCGCGGCAGCCCTGGGGGCGATCATGGTCGGCGTCATCGACGTAACTGGCCTGATGAAGTCGCATCACTAGCGGTGCCGCCGCCCGATCGGGAAACACATTCAATTTTTTCTATTTATGCTATGGCATTTATTCACGTTTTCGAATATGTAGTTAGCCTGAGCTGTCGACATTGACCGAGGATCAATGAGCTGGTCTCGGGCGCGAAGTAATTTTTTTAAAGAGTTTAAAAAGTCAGCAAGGGCGGCGCAAGGAACGGCAAAAAGTAATGGCAAAAAAGCTCATCATCATCATGGTCAACACCGATCCGCGGAACGGTGAGGAACTGGGGGCGCCGTTCTTTCAGGCGACGGTCGCCGCCGCGATGGACTATGAGGTCGAGGTGATCTGCACGGCAACGGCCGGGCAGTTGATGAAGAAAGGCGTTGCCGAAAAGCTCGTCGTCAAGCCGGGTTCGCCGAAGAACGTGTACGATTTCATCAAGGATGCGCACGGCGCCGGCGTAAAATTCTTTTGCTGCTCGCCCAACCTCGACCTCTTCGACATGACCGAGGCGGACTTGATCCCCGAATGTGCGGGTATCGTGGGCGGTGCCAAGGTCATCGAGGAGATCATGGAGGACGACGAGGCGCGCGTCCTGACTTATTGACGTTATCTCCGAAGCGGCAGGCGAAATGGGCATGACCACAGAACAAGCTCAGATCGGCGATCCGGTGTCCGGCACCCCGGTCGTTCCCTATGAGAAGCTCGAAGAAGTGTTCGAGGACATCCGCACGCATGTCCTCTATGACCACGAGCTGCACGGTTGCCTCAATTGCGGCATCTGCACTGCGACATGCCCGTCGGCGCACTATTACGACTATTCGCCGCGCGAGATCGTGCAGCTCCTTTGGACCGAGAACCTCGAAGGCATCTACGACGCGATGCAGGAAAAAATCTGGGCCTGCGCCCAGTGTTATACCTGCGCGGCGCGCTGTCCGTTCGGCAACTCGCCCGGCGGCCTCGTCATGATCATGCGCGAGACGGCCATCAAGCACGGCATGCAGTCGGCCAAAGACGTGCTGCGGCCGTTTTCGCGCGTGCTGCTCAAGGTGATTTCGACCGGCAACCAGCTCGCGCCCAACATGATCACGCGCGACGCCTTCCCGGATTGGGGACCGAACGTCACCAAGGTTGACGCTCCGCTCAACATTCTGCGCAAGGCGATTCCGGTGCCGACCATGCACACGATGGACACGGCATGGGAGGTCAATCTGAAGACCTCGGTCGAGCTCTACACCATCTGGGAAGCCACTGGCGTGCTCGATCAGCTTGAGATGGTGGACGAAAATCTGTTCGACGTCGTCAACGACGTGATGGACGAGAAACGCGACGAGTACAACGAGTGGCTCGAGGAACAGAAAGAAGAAGACGGAGACGAGTGAGATGAGACGATCTCGGTCGTCGACTCGACGGAGGAAGAAATGGACGACAAGCGTAACGACAGTCAGTCAGCCTTTACCGGTTTTGGCGCCGAATGGCGCCCGTCCAATCTGTCGCCGAGCGAGGCGCAGGCAGCCACCTCCTGGGTGGAAGCCAAGATCGATCGTCGCTCGATGCTGACCAACAAGGATCGCGTAGCCGACGTGCGCGACGCGATGTGGCAGCTCGAGAAGGAGGGCGAGATTCTCGTTCACCGGCTCGACGAACGGCATCAGCCGGTGGTGGCGCGGACGCTCTACGGTTGGGAAAAGCGCATTCCGACCAATAATTTATGGCACCACAAATCCTGCGGTCAGTGCGGCAACATTCCCGGCTATCCGAGCAGCGTGATGTGGCTGATGAACAAGCTCGACGTCCGCTACATCGACGAAACCGACCAGACGTCGTGCACGGCGTGGAACTATCACGGCTCCGGCATCGGCAACGTCGTCAGCCTCGCCGCCGTTTTTCTCCGCAACTTCCATCAGGCCTACATGTCGGCGAAGTCGCAGGGCCTGCCGATCGGTACCTATTATCCGCTCGTGCATTGCGGCACCTCGTTCGGTAACTACAAAGAGATGCGCATCTTCCTGATGCACTCGGCCGAATTGCGCGAGCAGGTGAAAAAGATTCTCGGCAAGCTCGGCCGCCTGGTCGACGGCAAGCTGCTGATCCCTGAAGAGATCGTCCACTACTCGGAATGGCTGCACGTGATGCGCGATCGCATCAAGCAGCAGCAGGTGATCGACGTCAGTAAAATCCGCGCCACCATTCATCCGGCCTGTCACGTCTACAAGATGGTGCCGGAGGACGTGATCTATGACGACACGGTGATGGACGGCAATCGCGTTGCCGTCTCTACCGGCCTGATGCAGACATTGGGTGCGCAGGTGATCGACTATTCCACTTGGTACGATTGCTGCGGCTTCGGTTTTCGCCACATCATCGGCGAGCGGGAGTTCACGCGCTCATTCGCTATCGATCGCAAGATCAAGGTGGCGGTGGAGGAGGCGAAGGCCGACGTCATGGTCGGTCACGACACCGGTTGCATTACCACGCTCGACAAGAACCAGTGGATCGGCAAGGCGGTGGACAAAGTCTATGCGCTGCCGATTCTGGCGGACTGCCAGTTCGCCGCGCTGGCGCTTGGCGCCCATCCTTACAAGCTGGCGCAGTTGCACTGGCACGCTTCGCCATTCGAAGGCCTGCTCGAGAAACTCGGCATCGACTGGCAAAAGGCGAAGATCGAGTTCGAGCAATACCTTGACGAGGTCAAAGCCGGCCGCATCGAGACTCTTTATGATCCCAAGCGGGCGATCACGTCGGGCCCTGGATACGTCAAGCCCAAGCCTGTCGCTGCGCTCCCGGGAGCCGCGCGATGAATCGGCCGGTCCTTGTCGTTGGCGGCGGTCCGTCGGGGCTGTCGGCTGCTCACGCGCTGGCCGCGGCTGGCCGCCGTGTCGTGCTGGTCGAGAAAAATGACCGACTTGGCGGCGCGCCGATCATTTCAGGATACGCCAAATTGGTGCCGTCCGGCGAATGGGCCAAGGACGCGATCGGCGGCATGGTCAAGCGCGTGGAAAGCGACAAGCTCATCGAGGTCCGCCGCAATGTCACGGTAAAGACCTTTACCGGCGCGCCCGGCGATTTTCGCGCCGCGTTGTCCGACGGAACGAATGTCGATGCCGGCGCTGCCATTCTGTGCACCGGCTTCACCCATTTCGATTCCGTCAACAAGCCGGAATGGGGCTTTGGCACCTATCCCGACGTCGTCACTACCACGCAGGTTGAGCAGATGTTCTCGTCGGGCAAGGGTGTTCGCTGTCCCTCCGACGGACGCGAGCCCGATCGGGTCGCCATTCTGCTCTGTGTCGGTTCGCGCGACCGCCAGATCGGCCGCGAGTGGTGCTCCAAGATCTGCTGCACGGTGTCGTCCAACCTGGCAATGGAGATCCGCGAAGCGCTGCCGAAGTGCAGCGTTTACATCTACTACATGGATATCCGCACTTTCGGCCTGTACGAGGACCTCTACTACTGGGAGAGTCAGGAGAAGTACAAAGTCAAGTACATCAAGGCGCGCATTGCCGAGGTGACGTCGGACGGCAAGCGATTGATCGTGAAGGGCGAGGACACGCTGGTGAAGCGCCCGATCACCATTCCCTTCGACATGGTCGTGCATGCGATCGGCATGGATCCGAACGTCGACAATATGACGCTGTCCGCAGTATTCGACGTAAAGCTCGAAAAGCACGGTCACATCCAGAAGGCGCCGCCCTATTCGAACATGTCGGCGACGTCGCGGCCGGGTGTTTTCGTCGCCGGTGCCGCAACGGGACCGGAGACGATCGACGATTCGATTGCGCAGGGTCAGTCGGCCGCGATGGCGGCGCTGACTTTGGCGCAGGGCATGATGAGCGAGGCGGCGGAGTGATGTGGGCAATCAGAGCCCATAAGGCCAAAGCGCCTGCAGCGGTTCGGCCGGTTCTCGATCTCTCCGGTCCGAAGCTCCGCAGCACCTTGGAAGGCCTGGTCGATGCCGCCGAAAATACCGGGGGCGTCGAGCGTTATGTCGGCGCGCTGGCGCTCAAGGCCTCGTTGTTCGAGGAATTGCTGGGCAAGGGTCGAGTGGACGAACTGACGGAGACCGAGTTCTACGATCTTGCCGCTTTCGTCACACCGGTGCGCCGGCGCATCAGCGGCTGGCTTGATCGCAACGGGTTTGCCGCCATGCACAGCCGCTTGGTCGCGCTGCTTGATGGCTGGTCCGATCTCGGCACCGCCGATCAGCGGATCGGCGCCTTCGTTGCGAGCTTTCCCGCCGATCGTGAGCACCGCTGGTCACGCGATCTGGCCGCCGAGGTGCTGCATTTCACCGCACCGGAGCGCTATCCGCTGATGACGCGCTGGATCTGGGACGCCCGTGTCAACACCGGCGTGCTCCGCGAGATCTGGCACGGCGACAATAGTGACCAAGGGAGCATCCCGGTAGGCGACAGCTTCGTAACGTTCGTAACGTTGCGCGAAGAGCTTGAGGGGTTTCTGCGGGACAACGGCGTGTTCCGCGACCTGTCATTCTATGTCGATCTCCTCTGCGCCCATAGCTACGCCGCCTACATCAACGACAAGGGCGGCCAATACCTGCGCGCCGATTTCTGCGGTGGCGGCAAGGAGGATTCGATGGCGCACACGCGGCGCCTGCTCGGCCTTGATGCGGTCGATACCGATTCCGGGCGCACGCGGCTCAAAATGATCGACGGCGAAGCCTACGTGCTCGGCGAGCCGCGCCGGCTGAGCTCGTAAGGGAGCGCCGATGCCAATTCACGAAAAATCGCTGATCCGGCCCGAGAACCTCGTTACCCACGAGCATCTCGAGATCGAAGGCGTCGACGTCTCCGGTCACTGGAGCACGTTCATCAACTCGCGCGCCGTCACCGACTACAACGAGCGTATGGAGGAGGAGATCGCGGCGCTGCCGGGAGGTGAATTCATCCACCGCTGCTGGCAATGCGGTTCGTGCACCAATTCCTGCACCGTCAATGCAATCAATCCCGATTTCAACCCGCGCTATTGGATCTATTTGATCCGCATGGGCTTCGAGGAAGAATTGCTCCGTGACAAGGATATCATCTGGCAATGCGTCTCCTGCAACAAGTGCACCTACGCTTGCCCGCGCGACGTTTTTCCTGAAGGCGTGATGAAGGCGACGGCGCATTGGCTCGAACTCAAGGGCCACACCGAGCAGAAGCCGTCGATGACGTTCGATGAAATCTTCTCCGAGCAGGTATTCGCCACCGGCAAGATCGAGGATGGAAAGGTGCTGCGCGAGTTTTTTGCACGCACCAAACAGCCGCTGTTGCAGGACTGGCTCATTGCGCTCTTGCGCGGCTTGGCGATGCGGCTGCCGGTTGGTTTGTTGATGAAGCTCGGTCTTGCCACGCTGTTCCATCCGCGCACGCACGGTTGGAAGCGCGCAAGCGCGGCCATCGCCGAATACGTTGACGAGCGCAAACTGGCCGACCGCCGCGCGCTGGGCCTCGATGCGAAGGGAGCGGAGTGATGAGCGGCAAATACAAAAATGTTGCCTACTATCCGGGCTGCGCGCTCGAAGGCACCGGTCACGCCTATAACCGCTCCACAAAGGAACTGGGCAAGGCGCTCGGCCTCGCGATCACGGAGCTTGAGAACTGGAACTGCTGCGGCGCGATGGAAGTCAAGAACGTCGATCCGAAGCTGCAGACCTATCTGTCGGCGCGCAATCTGTCGATCGCGGAAAAGATGGGCTTCGACACGGTGATGGCGCCGTGCAACGGCTGCTACCACAATCTCAAGAAGGCCGAGTACGACCTCGCCAACGACGCAAGCTCGCGCGAGGTCACTGACCGGCTGTCGCGCAAGGCCGGGCATGAGACTTATCAGGCCGGCAAGGTTGAGACGATCCATGCGCTCGACTGGATCAAGGAGGCGATCGGCGAGGAGGGGTTGAAAGCGCGGGTGAAGAACTCGCTCAAGGGGCTCAAGGTCGCGAACTATTATGGCTGCATGTACACGCGGCCGCGCCACATCTTCCCGGAGAAGGACAAGGGGCCGGGCTCCGAGTCGACATCGAAGCCGCATTTTATGGATGATTTGCTGGCGGCGGCCGGTGCCGAGAATGTCGAATATCCGCTCAAGACGGCGTGCTGCGGCGGGGCGCATACCCTTTCGGACAGCGATACCTCGACCAAGCTGGTGCTGAACCTGTTGACCACCGCCGAAGCCTGCGGCGCCGACGTCATCGCTACCGAATGTCCGACCTGCCACACCGGCCTGGAGATGCATCAGGTCCGCGCCGAGAAAGTGCTCGGCCGAAAAACCACGGTGAAGATTTTGTACTTCACCCAGCTTCTCGGAATGGCGCTCGGCTTGTCGGCCCGCAAGGTCGGCGTGCACGAGAATTTCTCGGAATCTTCCGGTTTTCTGCGCGCCCGGGGGCTGGGCTGATGAGCGGCGCGCAGATCATGCGGCTCGATGATATTGCCGCGCGGCTCGATTGGATGATCGCGGCGCCGGACGCTGCTCTTGTCGCCGCGGCGCCGGAATTCGCCGAGGAACTGTTGTCGCTCGGCGAATCGAGCCTCGAGAGCTGGCTCTCGGCGCGCGGCGCGATGCCGACGGCGCGCTCGGTCGAGGGCTTTCGCCTGCTGGCTCTGCAGCGCCAAGGCGCCCGCGGCGATCCGAGCTTCAACGCCTGCCGCGAGACCTGTCGCGAACTCGTCTATCACCGCAATCTCGTTTGCCTCGATCCCGCACACGCGGACACCGCGCGCCGGCTTCGCCTGGGCGCCATGGTGGCAAAGCATCTGATCCTCTTTATCGGTGGCAAGCTTGAAATAGCCGGGCTCGGTGAGTTCTGCTGCTCATCGCGGCCGTTTCGTCAGCACGAAACAGACATGCAGCCTGCTGAAACCGCGTGATCTTTTAGGAGACCGAGATGCCCACCGTTCGTGGTTGCCAACTTCCCGATGAACTCCTCTACGATGTCGAGAACAATATTTGGTATCGTGAAAACGCCGACGGCACCGTGACGGTTGGTATGACCGCGGTGGCTGTGGCTATGGCCGGTCAGCTTGTTGCCTTCACCGCCAAAAAAGCCGGTCGCTCGGTCCAGGCCGGGAAATCCTGCGCCACTATTGAATCCGGCAAATGGGTCGGGCCGGCGAAAATCGCGTTTGATGCCGAAGTGGCCGAAGTTAACGACGCGCTGACCGGAACGCCGAAGCTCGCCAATAGCGACCCTTACGGTGAAGGCTGGATGGTCAAAGTGCGCCCGAACGATTGGGCGGCGGCCAAAGGTGGTCTCGTTGCCGGCACGGCGGTCGCCGCGCCATATGAAGCAAAAATGACTGCCGACAACTTTGTTGGCTGCGCGTAAGCCGTGGGGATGAATTGCCGGTGACCGAGATCGCAGCAAGCAAGCCGACATTGTTCAGCCGAGGCCGCGACGGGATCGCGAGCTTGCAGACTTATTTTCCGGGCGTATTGGTGAGTTTGATTATCGCCGTCGCTGCGACCTTCTTGTCCGAGCATTACGGCGGGCCGGTGATGCTGTTCGCTCTTCTGCTCGGCGTGGCATTTTATTTTCTTTCGCAGGACGGGCCCTGCGTCGACGGTATTGAATTCGCTTCCAAGCATATCCTCCGTGTCGCCGTCGGGCTGCTCGGTGCGCAGATAACGATTTCCGAGATCATGAAGCTCGGCCCGACACCGGTTGTCATGGTGATCGGCGCGGTGACGGCCACCATCCTGTTTGGCGTCATTGGCGCTCGGGTCGTCGGTTTGAGCCGGCCGTTCGGTATTTTGACGGCGGGCGCGGTGGCGATCTGCGGCGCGTCCGCGGCGCTTGCGATCTCCTCGGTGCTGCCTAAAGGCGAAAACCACGAGCGCGATACGGTTTTCACCGTTATCGGCGTCACGGCGCTGAGCACGATCGCGATGATCGTCTATCCGGTGATCATCGCGTTTTTCCATCTCGATCACGCCGCGGTCGGCGTGTTCCTCGGCGGCACCATTCACGACGTTGCACAGGTTGTGGGCGCTGGTTTCAGCGTTTCCGAGGAAACCGGCAATGTCGCCACCTTCACCAAGCTGTTGCGTGTGGCGATGCTGCTGCCGGTGGTGGTGACACTGTCGTTTGTTTTCCATGCCCACAACACCAGCAAAGCGGGGCGTCAATTGCCCGGCTTCCTCGTCGTCTTTGCGCTGTTGGTGGTGATCAATAGTCTGGGCGTAATTCCGGCTCCGGCGCTCGTTGCGCTCAAGAGCATCTCACGGTGGTGCCTGGTAACGGCAATCGCTGCGTTGGGAATGAAAACGTCGCTGAAGGCGATGGCCGAGGTGGGCGGGCGCGCGATCGCGCTGATCGTTGGCGAGACCGTCTTTCTGGCGCTCCTCGTATTGGTGATCGTGGTTTGGAAATTTTGAGCGGAAAAGGCGCGGCTGCGGCCGCGAAACAAGAAGGGGCTGTGCGATGAACAAGGACAGCAATACCAAAAGCATGTCGATGATCGTGACCAAGGGGTCGCTGGACTGGGCTTATCCGCCCTTCATCCTGGCGACGACAGCGGCGGCCATGGGCCTCGAGGTCACGATGTTCTTCACTTTCTATGGTCTGACGCTGTTGAAGAAAAAGCTTGACCTAAAAGTCTCGACTTTAGGCAATCCGGCGATGGAGATGCCAATACTCGGCATGCATGTCGCCATGCCCAATCTTGTTTCTGCCATTCCCGGCGTCGACGCCGCGGCGACGGCGATGATGAAAAGCCTCATCAAGAAGAAGGGCGTCGCTTCGATCGAGGAGCTGCGCAGCGCGGCGGTAGAATCTGACGTTAAAATGATCGCCTGCCAAATGACCATGGACCTGTTCGAATACAAGCGGGAAGACATGATCGAAGGGCCGGTCCTCGGTGGCGCGGCCACCTATATCGAGAATGCCACGAAGTGCGACATCAATCTGTTCATCTAAGCGACGAGGACGAGGACTCACATGGCCGATCAGCTAGTCGATGCAAAAGGATTGAACTGCCCGTTGCCTATTCTGCGCGCCAAGAAGGCGCTCAAGGATGTGGCGATGGGAGGCACACTGGAGGTACTCGCGACCGACCCCGGAGCGGTGAAAGACTTCGAAGCCTTTTGCCGGGCGACCGGAAACGAACTGCTCGCTTCCAACGTGGACGGCAAGGTCTTCAGTTTCGTCATCAAACGGCTGTCATAGGGCGACAGCGCGCTGCGATTTCGACCGCATCGCACGTCTTGCATGTCATGCGCCGCTCCTGTGAGCCCAAGATGCCGCAAGATTGCCGTCGCGTCCGAGCAAGAGACGTCGGTAAGCCGACAGGCCATGACGGTTTGTTGCATTCCTGGCCGCTTGATGGTTTATCCAGCCAACACCAATTCCATGAGTGCAATGATGAAGCCTCGCCACTTGACTAATCCGGGCCGACATCTCGACGCGGATGCGTTGATGTCCAGCGCGCGGGACGCCAGCGGTTTCCTGAAGGCGTTGGCCCACGAAGGGCGGCTTCTGATTCTTTGCCTTCTGATCGAGCAGGAAAAGTCAGTTACCGAGATTGAGGAAGTCCTTAGTTTGCGGCAGCCGGCGATTTCTCAGCAGCTCGCCCGGCTGCGCGCCGACGGCCTGGTCGAAACTCGCCGGGAAGGTAAGAACGTTTTCTATTCGCTGGCGCGGCCAGAGGTCCGCGAAGTGATCGGTACATTGCATCGGGCTTTTTGCCAGCAGCCGTCGCGGTCACGTGCGAGCTATCGGCGTCCGGTCGCTCGCGCCGCGGCGCGCGCCAAAGGGGCGGGGCGCCGCGTCCATTCCCCGTCGAAGCGGTCCCGCTAGGCAGCGGGGGCTAACGATCGGGTAAAGCCCGGATTTTGGGCCACCTGAGCGGGTTAGGCGCGTCCCCGCTTGACGATCTGGGCGTCCGGCAGTAGGAAGCTGGCATCGCCAGCGGCCCGGTGACGGACTTCCGCGGCGAACATTCCCCAAAAAAGGATCGGCTGTGTCGGTCTCCTCCTGAAAGGCGGGCGGGGAATACCTATTTAGATGGTCCACATCAGACGAGCGGCATGGCGAAGATCAGCCCATTCAAGTTCCTGCAAGAAGTGCGGGCCGAGGCGCAGAAGGTCACTTGGCCTACGCGCAAGGAGACGACCGTCACCACCATGATGGTGTTCGTGATGGTATTCATCGCGTCGATCTTCTTTCTGGTGGCCGACCAGATCATGCGTATCGGTGTTGGCTTCCTGTTGGGGATCAGCTCTTGAGCGGCGTTTCCATTCACGATCCGGATTTCATCACATGACCAATAGGTGGTACGCGGTCCACGCCTACTCGAACTTCGAGAACAAGGTGGCGGATTCGATCCGCGAGCAAGCCAAGCAGCGCGGGCTCTCCAGCCTGTTCGAGGAAATCCTCGTGCCGAAGGAGAAGGTCGTCGAGGTACGGCGCGGCCGCAAAGTCGACGCCGAGCGCAAATTCTTTCCCGGCTACGTGCTGGTGAAAATGCAGTTGACGGATGAAGCCTATCACCTGATCAAAAATACGCCGAAGGTGACCGGCTTCCTCGGCTCCGACAACAAGCCGATGCCGCTTTCCGATGCCGAGGCCGAGCGCATCATCCATCAGGTGCAGGAAGGCATCGAGCGGCCGAAGCCCTCCGTCTCGTTCGAAGTCGGCGAGCAGGTGCGCGTCTCGGACGGCCCCTTCGCCTCGTTCAACGGCACGGTGGAGGAAGTGGACGAAGGCCGTTCGCGGCTCAAGGTTGCGGTGTCGATTTTCGGCCGCGCCACGCCGGTCGAGCTTGAATTCGGCCAAGTGGAGAAACTATAGATTAACCTCTTCCCGCACGCGGGGAGAGGTCGTCGCGCGAAGCGCGGCGGGTGAGGGGACCTCTCCGCGATTCTGAGCCTTGCGGACAGACCCCCTCATCCCAACCTTCTCCCCGCACGCGGGGAGAAGGGGAAGAGTGAACCACGTGGGAGGTGAGGCGGTCGCCAGCCGTCAATATCCGCACCACTAACAGGAGTAGAGAATGGCGAAGAAAATTACCGGCTATATCAAATTGCAGGTGCCGGCGGGGGCGGCCAATCCGTCGCCGCCGATCGGTCCTGCGCTCGGCCAGCGCGGCCTTAACATCATGGAGTTCTGCAAGGCGTTCAACGCGCAGACCCAGAAGCTTGAGAAGGGCATCCCGATCCCCGTCACCATCACGGTCTATGCCGACCGCTCGTTTTCGTTCGAGCTGCGCACGCCGCCGGTGTCGCACTTCCTTAAGAAGGCGGCCAAGCTCGAAAGCGGCTCGAAGGCGCCCGGCCGCGATGTGGCCGGCTCGGTCACCAAGGACCAGGTGCGCGAAATCGCGGAGCAGAAGATGAAAGACCTGAACTGCGACACCATCGAATTGGCCATGCGCATGATCGAAGGGTCCGCCCGCTCCATGGGCCTGCAGGTGAAGTCATGAGTTCGCTTGGAAAACGTACGATCAAGGCGCGCGAGGGCGTTGATCGCGAAAAGCTCTATCCGCTGGCCGAAGCGGTGAAGATGGTAAAGGAACGCGCCAAGGCGAAGTTCGACGAGACCATCGAAGTGGCGATGAATCTCGGCATCGATCCCCGCCACGCCGACCAGATGGTGCGCGGCGTCGTCAATTTGCCCAACGGCTCGGGCCGCTCGATGCGCGTCGCGGTGTTCGCCCGCGGCGTCAAAGCGGATGAGGCCAAGGCTGCCGGCGCCGACGTGGTTGGCGCCGAGGATTTGGTAGAGAAGGTGCAGGGTGGCGCCATCGACTTCGATCGCGTCGTCGCTACGCCCGACCTGATGCCGCTGGTCGGTCGTCTCGGCAAAGTGCTCGGGCCGCGCGGATTGATGCCGAACCCCAAGGTCGGGACGGTAACCATGGACATCACCACCGCGGTCAAGGGCGCCAAGGGTGGATCGGTGGAGTTCCGCGCGGAGAAGGCCGGGGTCGTGCAGGCCGGGGTCGGCAAGGCGTCCTTCAGCGAGGACAAATTGATCGAGAACATCAAGGCCTTTGCCGATGCCGTGCAGAAATCGCGGCCGGCAGGTGCCAAGGGCCACTTCATCAACCGCGTTGCGATCTCTTCGACGATGGGTCCTGGCGTCAAGGTCGAGCCGGGGAGCTTGTTCCCGGAATCGCAGCAAGCACATTAGTTGTTCCTCCCCCTCAAAAAGGGGGAGGCAACATCACGCGGCGCTGCGCCGGCCCCACAAGGTCTGCGTGGCGATGCGCGCGCCCTCGACCAGCGCTTTCAGTTTCGCCCACATGATCGAGGGATGAACGCGCTGCGCGAACGGGCTTTGGGCAAAACCGCAATCGGTGCCGCCCATCACGTTCTCGCGGCCGACGATCTTGGCGAGCCGCACGATGCGTTCGGCCACCAGCTCGGGATGTTCGACGACGTTGGTGGCGTGACTGATCACGCCCGGGATCAGCACCTTGCCGGGCGGCAATTTTGCGGTTTCCCAAACCCGCCATTCATGGGCGTGGCGGGGATTGGCGGCCTCGAACGAGTAATGGCCGACGCGCACCTGTAGCAGCAGATCGATGATGTCCTTGAGCGGCACGTCGAAGGCGTGCGGGCCGTTCCAGCTTCCCCAGCAAATGTGATAGCGCGAGCGCTCCTCCGGAATGTCGCGCAGCGCATGATTGAGGGCGTCGATCCGCATCTGCGCCCACCGCCGGTAATCGGCGGCCGACATCGGCGGCACCATCCGCTCGAACATGTAGGGCAGGAAGGCATCGTCGATCTGCACGAACAGTCCGGCATCGACGATGGCGCGGTATTCCTCGTGCAGCGCGTCGGCGAGCGCGAATAAAAAGCTCTCTTCGTCTTTGTAGTATTCGTATTTGGCGCCGGGCAGCGCGCTCGCCGGCGCGACCACCGGCAGAAATCCGGCCAATGAGGGGCTATTCATCGTGGCAAGCCCGGCCTTGAGATTGGCAATGTCGCGGCTGACCTGCCGCTGTCCGCAATAGGTGATGGCGCCGCTGACGATCACGCGGTTGCCGAGCCGTTTGCCGAGGCCGGAGGCGGCGTCGTATTCGGCATAGAATTCAGGAAAGGCCTTGCGGTCCGGGCCGCCCGCCATGGAAGCCATCGGGTCCTTGGCTTCCTCCGCTGTCGCCGCGCGCACGGTCAGGCCGGTGAGCCGTTTGTGGACGTAAAACGCCCAGTTGGCGCCCTTGCTGAACTCGCCGTCACTCGCGACGTCGATGCCGACTTCGGCTTGCTGCCGCACCACCTCGGCGACGGAGCCGGTCAGGCAGGCCTCGAAGGCCGCTTCGTCATAGGGCTTGCCGTCCTCGATGGCGCGCCAGAATTCGATCAGCTTTGGCGGCCGGACCAGGCTGCCGACATGTGTGGTCAGAATCCGATCGGCATTTTGCGACATGGCGGAGCCTCCCTGCGCGGCTCTTTGTCGTTATGGACACACACCCGAAATCGGCGGTCGGAAACATCATGTCCGCGCTTGGTCAGCCGGCCGCTTAAGATGCAAATTGTCGTCCGCAAAGCCAAGCGCTTGCGGCAAACTTGTGCTTGGCAAATCCGGCGAAAGCCGCTAGATAGACGCATAGGGCGTGCTGGCCTGGTTGTCGGCACGCCTTTTCACGTTCCACAAAAACCACCAAAGCGAGGCCGCTCTTAGCGTCGATCCTGCACGGATTATCTAAGAGACGGAAAAGCTTAGCGGAGTTTGTGAACGTGTCCTGTCCGAGACTGCAGGCGCCGGCAACGGCTTAATTTGTGCCTCCAAAAGAGCGCGAGCCAGCATAGACGGGTGAAGGACGAGGGCGATGAAAATTGCCCTTCGGTTCTGATCTCGACGGCCCGGAATGGCATAGGCCTGTCCGGGGGGCAGGGTGTGAATGTCGTCCTGCCTTGTTCGTCGACATTGTCGACGATTTGGGCGGGACGGCCGGCATCAACCCGGCGGATTCCGCTAAAGGGACCGCCAATCGGAGAGAGCTGGTGGATCGCGCGGCAAAAAGCGAGCTCGTGGCGACGCTTGGAGAGGTCTTTAAGGCCACCAAAGTCGTCGTCGTCGCTCATTATTCGGGCCTGACGGTCGCCCAGATGCAGACTCTGCGTCGGCAGATGAAGCAGGCTGGTGCGAGCGTGAAGGTTGCGAAAAATCGCCTCGCCAAAATCGCTCTTGAAGGCAGTGACGTCGCTTCGATCGGTCCCTTGCTGAAGGGGCCGGCGCTGATCGCCTATTCGGGCGATCCGATTGCGGCGCCGAAGGTCGCCGTCGATTTCGCCAAGACCCACGAACAGTTCGTGATCCTTGGCGGAGCGATGGGTACCACCGCACTCGACCCGAACGCGGTCAAAGCGCTTGCCGCCTTGCCGTCGCTCGACGAATTGCGGGCGAAGATCCTCGGACTGCTTGTCGCGCCGGCAACCAAGATCGCGCAGGTGGTGAACGCCCCCGCCGCCAAGGTTGCCCGCGTTGTGCAGGCCTATGCCTCAAAGAGTGAAGAGGGCGCGGCTGCCTAAGGCTGCCTTAACCCAAAGATTAGAACCGAAGGACAAAGTCATGGCTGATCTGCAAAAAATCGTAAGCGACCTTTCCAGCCTCACCGTGCTGGAGGCCGCCGAGCTTGCCAAGTTGCTCGAAGAAAAGTGGGGCGTTTCGGCAGCCGCCGCGGTCGCGGTTGCGGCCGGTCCCGCTGCCGCTGCTGCGCCGGCAGCCGAGGAGAAGACCGAGTTTACGGTCGTACTTTCGGCCGTGGGCGACAAGAAGATCGAAGTCATCAAGGAAGTGCGCGCGATCACCGGCCTTGGGCTCAAGGAAGCCAAGGACTTGGTCGAGGGCGCTCCCAAGCCGGTTAAGGAAGGCGTCAACAAGGACGAAGCCGCCAAGATCAAGGCGACTTTGGAAAAGGTCGGCGCAAAGGTTGAGCTTAAGTAAGCAATGCTTACTTAAGCGGGGTCCCGGTTGGAGCGGAGCCAGCCTGGACTTGCGATTAAGTGAGGGTCATTGACGCCGGTCCGGCAGTGGAAAGCGGTGATTTCGGCTATTTTTCGCCCAAATCACCGTGATCACCAAGGGTCGGCTGACATAGGTTGAGAGATTCGGCGCTCCTGGCCGAATTGTGGAAATACGGTGGTTCGACGCCTGTCCCGACGGTCGCGATGGATTGCGGCCTTCTGGAGAGTTGTCTTGATCGCCTCGACGCGCCGAACTCGCGAGGTTCGGGGCAAGGGCTCGAGTCCGGCGGTTCGAGCTCGATGGATCGGTTGAGCGAGAGGACATAATGGCGCAGACGTTTATCGGTCGGAAGCGCGTTCGTAAGTTTTTCGGAAAAATCGAAGAAGTCGCGGAGATGCCGAACCTCATTGAGGTTCAGAAGGCGTCCTACGACCAATTCCTGCTGGTAGTGGAGCCGCCAGGTGGCCGGCCCAACGAGGGCCTGCAGGCGGTATTCAAATCGGTATTCCCGATTTCCGACTTCTCCAATACTTCGATGCTCGAATTCGTGAAGTACGAATTCGAAGGACCCAAATACGACGTCGACGAGTGCCGCCAGCGCGGCATGACCTACGCCGCGCCGCTCAAGGTCACTCTGCGTCTGATCGTGTTCGATATCGACGAAGAGACGGGCGCCAAGTCGGTCAAGGACATCAAGGAGCAGGATGTCTACATGGGCGACATTCCGCTCATGACTAACAACGGCACCTTCGTCGTCAACGGCACTGAGCGTGTCATCGTCTCGCAGATGCATCGCTCACCCGGCGTATTCTTCGATCACGACAAGGGCAAGACGCATTCGTCGGGCAAGCTCCTGTTCGCCGCCCGCATCATTCCCTATCGCGGCTCCTGGCTGGACATCGAGTTCGACGCCAAGGATATCGTTCACGCGCGCGTCGATCGCCGCCGCAAGATTCCGGTGACGTCGCTCCTCTACGCGCTCGGCATGAGCGGTGAGGAGATACTCAACACCTTCTACAAGCAGATCCCCTACAAGCGCACCAAGGATGGCTGGCGCGTGCCGTTCGATGCCAACCGCTTGCGCGGCTACAAGGCGATCAACGATCTGGTCGACGCCGACACCGGCAAGGTCGTGCTTGAGGCCGGCAAGAAGCTCACCGTCCGTCAGGCGCGCCAGCTCGCCGAGAAGGGCCTCAAGGCACTGCGGTTGAGCGATGAGGAACTGATCGGCCATTATCTCGCCGAGGACCTCGTCAATCCGAAGACCGGTGAAATCTACGCCGAAGCCGGCGAGGAGATCACCGAGAAGACGCTGAAGACGCTGAACGACGCCGGTTACAAGGAGCTGCCGCTCCTGAACATCGACCACGTCAATGTCGGCGCCTATATCCGCAACACGCTGACGATCGACAAGAACATGACGCGCGAGGACGCGTTGTTCGACATTTACCGCGTCATGCGTCCGGGCGAGCCGCCGACGATCGACACCGCGCAGTCGATGTTCAACTCGCTGTTCTTCGATCCCGAGCGTTACGATCTTTCTGCGGTCGGCCGCGTCAAGATGAACATGCGGCTGGACCTTACCGCCGAGGACACCATGCGCACCTTGCGCAAGGAGGACATCCTCGCGGTGATCCGCACGCTGGTCGATCTGCGTGACGGCAAGGGCGAGATCGACGATATCGACCATCTCGGCAATCGCCGGGTACGCTCGGTCGGCGAACTGATGGAAAATCAGTATCGGATCGGTCTGCTGCGGATGGAGCGCGCGATCAAGGAGCGCATGTCGTCGGTCGATATCGACACGGTGATGCCGCAGGACCTGATCAACGCCAAGCCGGCGGCTGCCGCCGTGCGCGAGTTCTTCGGTTCGTCGCAGCTCTCGCAATTCATGGACCAGACCAATCCGCTGTCGGAGATCACGCACAAAAGGCGGCTCTCGGCCCTCGGTCCGGGCGGTCTCACGCGTGAGCGCGCCGGCTTCGAGGTGCGTGACGTACACACCACCCATTACGGCCGCATCTGTCCGATCGAGACGCCGGAAGGCCCGAATATCGGACTGATCAATTCGCTCGCGACCTTTGCGCGGGTGAACAAATACGGCTTCGTCGAAACGCCGTACCGCAAGGTGAAGGACGGTCGCGTCACCGACGAGGTGATCTATCTCTCGGCCATGGAAGAGGGTCGCTTCACGGTCGCGCAGGCCAACTCGGCGATCGACGCGCGCGGGCGGTTCACCGACGACCTCGTGGTCGTGCGCCATGCCGGCGACGTGCAACTCATCCCGCCGGACAAGGTGGATTTCATGGACGTGTCGCCGAAACAGCTCGTTTCGGTGGCGGCGGCGCTCATTCCGTTCCTCGAGAACGACGACGCCAATCGCGCGCTCATGGGCTCCAACATGCAACGGCAGGCGGTGCCGCTGGTTCACGCCGAAGCGCCGTTCGTCGGCACCGGCATGGAAGGCGTCGTCGCCCGCGATTCCGGTGCGGCGATCGCCGCGCGCCGTACCGGGGTGGTCGACCAGGTCGACGCCACCCGTATCGTTATCCGCGCCACCGACGAGCCGGATCCGACCAAGCCGGGCGTCGACATCTACCGGCTGATGAAGTTCCAGCGCTCGAACCAGAACACCTGCATCAACCAGCGGCCGCTGGTGAAAGTCGGCGATCAGGTGAAGAAGGGCGACATCATCGCCGACGGTCCCTCGACCGATCTCGGCGAGCTGGCGCTCGGCCGTAACGTCCTCGTCGCGTTCATGCCGTGGAACGGCTACAATTTCGAGGACTCGATCCTGCTCTCCGAGCGCATCGTCAAGGACGACGTCTTCACTTCGATCCACATCGAGGAATTCGAGGTGATGGCGCGCGACACCAAGCTCGGCCCCGAGGAAATCACCCGCGACATCCCCAACGTCTCGGAAGAGACGCTGAAGAATCTCGACGAAGCGGGCATTGTCTATATCGGCGCTGAAGTCCGCGCCGGCGACATCCTCGTTGGCAAGATCACGCCGAAGGGCGAAAGCCCGATGACGCCGGAGGAAAAGCTCCTGCGCGCCATCTTCGGCGAGAAGGCGTCCGACGTGCGCGATACCTCGCTGCGGGTTCCGCCCGGCGTTCAGGGCACCGTGGTCGAGGTGCGCGTGTTCAACCGCCATGGCGTCGAGAAGGACGAACGCGCGCTCGCCATCGAACGTGAAGAGATCGAACGGCTCGCCAAGGACCGCGACGACGAGCAGGCGATCCTCGACCGCAACGTCTATGGGCGTCTGGCGGAGCTTCTGGAAGGCCGGCAGGGTATCGCCGGGCCGAAGGGCTTCAAGAAAGACACCAAGATCACGCGCGTCATTCTCGACGAATATCCGCGCTCGCAGTGGTGGATGTTCGCTTCGCCGAACGACAAGGTGATGGCGGAGATCGAAGCCATCCGTAAGCAGTATGACGAATCGAAGAAGCGGCTCGAGCAGCGCTTCCTCGACAAGGTCGAAAAGCTGCAGCGCGGCGACGAGCTGCCGCCCGGCGTGATGAAGATGGTCAAGGTCTTCGTCGCCGTGAAGCGCAAGATCCAGCCCGGCGACAAGATGGCCGGCCGCCATGGCAACAAGGGCGTGGTGTCGAAGATCGTGCCGCTCGAGGACATGCCATTCCTCGCCGACGGCACCGCGGTCGACATCGTGCTCAACCCGCTCGGCGTGCCGAGCCGCATGAATGTCGGGCAGATCCTGGAGACCCATCTCGGCTGGGCCTGCGCCGGGCTCGGCCTGAAGATCGGCAATGCCGTCGATCTCTACAACAGCAAGAAAGACTTAAAGCCGCTCAAGGAGCTGTTGAAGAAGGTCTATGGCGAAGAGGAGACCATCAAGTCGCTCGACGAGAAGGGTCTTCTCGAGCTTGGCGCGAATCTGCGTCACGGCGTGCCAATCGCGACGCCGGTGTTCGATGGAGCGAAGGAGGCCGATATCGAGCACATGCTCGATCTCGCCGGCCTCGATCATTCCGGCCAGGTCACGCTTTACGACGGGCGCACCGGCGACACGTTCGACCGCAAGGTCACGGTCGGCCACATCTACATGCTCAAGCTGCATCACCTGGTGGACGACAAGATCCACGCCCGGTCGATCGGCCCCTACAGCCTCGTCACCCAGCAGCCTTTGGGCGGCAAGGCGCAGTTCGGCGGCCAGCGCTTCGGCGAAATGGAAGTGTGGGCGCTCGAAGCCTACGGCGCCGCCTACACGTTGCAGGAAATGCTGACCGTGAAGTCGGACGACGTCGCCGGCCGCACCAAAGTGTACGAGGCGATCGTGCGCGGCGATGACACGTTCGAAGCCGGCATTCCGGAATCGTTCAACGTGCTGGTCAAGGAGATGCGCTCGCTCGGCCTCAACGTCGACCTGCACAATTCCAAGCAGCAGCGCGGCGACGGCGTCGCCGAGGCGGCGGAGTAAGACAAGACGTTTGTGCGCGGGCTCGAGCCCGCGCACGCCCAGAATTGAAGCGACAGCGGCATTAAGCGACAGCGGCCGACACGGTCGGCAAGCGGAGAAGACGATGAACCAAGAGATCATGAATCTTTTCAGCCCGCAGGCGCCGGCTCAGGTCTTCGACCAGATCCGGATTTCCATCGCGAGCCCCGAAAAGATTCTGTCCTGGTCCTACGGCGAGATCAAAAAGCCGGAGACCATCAACTATCGCACCTTCAAGCCCGAGCGCGACGGTTTGTTCTGCGCGCGCATCTTCGGGCCGATCAAGGACTACGAGTGCTTGTGCGGCAAGTACAAGCGCATGAAGTACAAGGGCATCATCTGCGAGAAGTGCTCGGTCGAGGTGACGTTGTCGCGGGTGCGGCGCGAGCGCATGGGCCATATCGAGCTGGCGGCCCCGGTGGCGCACATCTGGTTTCTCAAATCGCTGCCGTCGCGCATCGGGCTGCTGCTCGACATGACGCTCAAGGACCTCGAGCGCATCCTTTATTTCGAATATTACGTCGTGCTCGAACCCGGGCTGACGCCGCTCAAGGACCGTCAGCTCCTGAGCGAAGAGGATTACACCAAAGCGCAGGACGAACTCGGCCCCGACAGCTTCACCGCGATGATCGGCGCCGAGGCCATCCGTGAGATGCTCAAGGCGCTCGACCTGGAAAAGATGGCGGCGGACCTCCGCCAGGAGATCGCGGAATTGACCTCGGAGCTGAAGCCGAAGAAGCTCGCCAAGCGGCTCAAGCTGATCGAGGCTTTCGTCCAGTCCGGCAACAAGCCGGAGTGGATGATCCTCACGCACGTGCCGGTTATTCCGCCCGATCTGCGCCCGCTGGTGCCGCTCGATGGCGGCCGCTTCGCCACGTCCGATCTCAACGACCTTTACCGGCGCGTCATCAACCGCAACAACCGCCTGAAGCGGCTCATCGAGCTGCGCGCTCCTGACATCATCATCCGTAACGAGAAGCGGATGTTGCAGGAGGCGGTTGACGCGTTGTTCGACAACGGCCGCCGCGGCCGCGTCATCACCGGCGCCAACAAGCGGCCGTTGAAGTCGCTCGCCGATATGCTCAAGGGCAAGCAGGGCCGCTTCCGGCAGAACCTGCTCGGCAAGCGCGTCGATTATTCCGGCCGTTCGGTGATCGTGGTCGGTCCCGAGCTCAAGCTCCATCAGTGCGGGCTGCCGAAGAAGATGGCGCTCGAACTGTTCAAGCCGTTCATCTATTCGCGGCTTGACGCCAAAGGCCTGTCGACGACGGTGAAGCAGGCGAAGAAGCTGGTCGAGAAGGAGAAGCCGGAGGTTTGGGATATCCTCGACGAGGTGATCCGCGAGCATCCGGTGCTGCTCAACCGCGCGCCGACGCTGCATCGCCTCGGCATTCAGGCGTTCGAGCCGGTTTTGATCGAGGGCAAGGCGATCCAGTTGCATCCGCTGGTCTGCGCGGCCTTCAACGCTGACTTCGACGGCGACCAGATGGCGGTGCACGTGCCGCTGTCGCTCGAGGCGCAGCTCGAAGCGCGCGTCTTGATGATGTCGACCAACAACATCCTGCACCCCGCGAACGGTTCGCCGATCATCGTGCCGTCGCAGGACATCGTGCTCGGTCTCTACTACCTGTCGATCATGAACGACGGCGGTCCCGGGCAGTGGAAGCTCGAGCTTCACTCCGAGAAGGAGATCGAGCGCGACCGCAAGAAGAAGAACATCGTGCAGGGCTTCTATCGCAACTTGAGCGAGGTCGAGCACGCTCTGCATGAGAAGGCCGTCGGGCTCCATACCAAGATCAAGTATCGCTATGAGGGAGTCGACGAAGAGGGCAAGCCGTTCCGCAAGTGGTACGAGACCACGCCGGGCCGCGCCATCCTCGGCGAAGTGCTGCCGAAGCTGCCGAAGATTTCGTTCGACCTCGTCAACAAGCTCATGACGAAGCGCGAAATCTCCGGCATGATCGACACCGTCTATCGCCACTGCGGGCAGAAGGAGACCGTTATCTTCTGCGACCGCGTGATGGCGCTCGGCTTCCATCATGCGTTCAAGGCGGGCATCTCGTTCGGCAAGGACGACATGGTCGTGCCGCACTCCAAGAAGTCGATCGTTGAAAAGACCCGCGAACTGGTCAAGGAGTTCGAGCAGCAATACAACGACGGCCTGATTACCCAGGGCGAGAAGTACAACAAGGTCGTCGACGCCTGGTCGAAGTGTACCGAGAAGATCGCCGACGAAATGATGCGCGAGATCTCGGCGTCCAAGCCCGCGGTGGAAAAGGGCGCGGAAGCGCAGGTCAACTCGATCTACATGATGGCGCATTCCGGCGCGCGCGGCTCGCCCGCGCAGATGCGCCAGCTCGCCGGCATGCGCGGCCTGATGGCGAAGCCGTCGGGCGAGATCATCGAGAGCCCGATCATCTCCAACTTCAAGGAGGGTCTCTCGGTGCTCGAGTACTTCAACTCGACGCACGGCGCGCGCAAGGGTCTCGCCGACACTGCGCTGAAGACGGCGAACTCGGGCTATCTGACGCGGCGTCTCGTCGACGTCGCGCAGGACTGCATCATCACCGAAGTGGATTGCGGCACGACCCGCGGCATCAAGGTGCGCGCCATCATCGATGCCGGCACCGTCGTCGCATCGCTGGCGACGCGCATCCTCGGCCGCACCACGGCCGAAGACGTGCGCGATCCGTCGAGCAACGAGGTCCTGGTCGCCAACGGAACGCTGCTTGATGAGCCTCACGTCGAAAAGCTCGTCACCGCCGGCGTGCAGGAGGTGAAAATCCGCTCGGTGCTCACCTGCAACACGCAACCTGGCGTTTGCGGCAATTGCTACGGGCGCGATCTTGCCCGCGGCACCCCGGTCAACATGGGCGAGGCGGTGGGTGTCATTGCCGCACAATCGATCGGCGAGCCGGGCACGCAGCTCACCATGCGCACGTTCCATATCGGCGGCGCGGCGCAAATCTCGGAGCAGTCGTTCATCGAGTTGAACTTCGAGGGCACCGTCAAGATCAAGAACATGAACATCGCCCGCAATTCGGACGGCGATCTGATCGCGATGGGCCGCAACCTCATCGTCGCGGTTCTCGATCCGGATGGCACCGAGCGTGCCGTGCACCGCATCCAATATGGCGCACGGCTCAAGATCGATGACGGCCAGCATATCAAACGCGGCCAGCGCATCGCCGAATGGGATCCGTACACCCGTCCGATCCTGACCGAGGTTGAGGGGGCGATCGGCTTCGAGGATCTCGTTGAAGGCCAGTCGTTGACCGAGACGCTCGACGAATCGACCGGCATCGCCAAGCGCGTCGTCATCGATTGGCGTTCGGGCTCCGCCCGCGGCCAGCAGGACCTGCGTCCGGCGCTGGTGATCAAGGGCAAGGACGGCAAGATCCTCAAGCTCAGCCGCGGCGGCGACGCCCGTTACATGCTGGCGGTCGACGCCATCATCTCGGTCGATCCCGGCTCAAAGGTGAAGTCGGCCGACGTTATCGCGCGTATCCCGACCGAAAGCGCCAAGACGCGCGACATCACCGGCGGTCTGCCGCGCGTCGCCGAATTGTTCGAGGCCCGGCGTCCCAAGGAATTGGCGGTCATCGCCGAGATTTCCGGCACGGTTCGTTTCGGCCGCGACTACAAGAACAAGCGGCGGATCACTATCGAGCCGAGCAACAAGGATGAGGAGGCGAGAGAGTATCTCGTCGCCAAGGGCAAGCACATCCACTTGCAGGACGGCGATGTCATCGAAAAAGGTGACTTCATCGTCGAAGGCAATCCGGCGCCGCATGACATCCTGGCGATCAAAGGCGTCGAGGAGCTTGCCGGCTACCTCGTCAACGAAATCCAGGAGGTCTATCGGCTCCAGGGCGTGGCGATCAACGATAAGCATATCGAAGTGATCGTGCGTCAGATGCTGCAGAAGGTGGAGATCGAAGACTCCGGCGAGACCGACCTGATCCAGGGCGAGCAGGTCGACAAGGTGGAGTTCGACGAGGTCAATGCGCAGGCGGCGGCGGAAGGCAAGAAGCCGGCGACTGCCCATCCGGTGCTGCTGGGCATCACCAAGGCTTCGTTGCAGACGCGCTCGTTCATCTCTGCGGCGTCATTCCAGGAGACGACGCGCGTGCTCACCGAAGCCGCGGTCGGCGGCAAGGCCGACACGCTCGACGGCCTCAAGGAAAACGTCATCGTCGGCCGCCTGATCCCGGCCGGGACCGGCGCGATGATGAACCGGTTGCGCGAGGTCGCGATCAAACGCGATCAGCTCATTCTCGCCGAGCGCGAGAAGGAGGCCGCGGCAAGGGCCGCTGCGGCCGCCGCCGAACCGGCGGCGCTGCCGGCCGCGGAATAGCGGTCGGGTGCACTCGACGAAGTACGGAAGGCCGCCTTTTGGGCGGCCTTTTCGTTTCAGGCGCCTCCGGCCTGGTTCGAGCTGCACAAGGACAGCGGGAAGAAGGCGGCTTAATGTATGGCTCTTTCGTTTTTGATCATCGGGGATACGACGGCGGTGCCGATACAGGTGGGAATATGAGCTCGGGATCGGCGGTTCGATCAGCCGATGTGGAGATACTCAGCGGCGGCGCGATGCGCCGTTTCCTGATGGAAGCTGTGCCGCTGTTCGAAGAGGCGAGCGGCGCCAAAGTCGCAACGCGTTTCGGCTTGACCCGCGAGATGAAGGCCGAGATCGAAGCCGGCGCGGTCTTCGACGTCGCGTTGCTGCCTCGACCGGCGATCGATGGGCTGGTAGCGGCGGGCAAGATTGCGCCCGGCACGCCGACCGATGCCGTGCGCTCGCTGGTCGGCTTCATGGTGCGCACCGGCGCGGTGGAGCCCGACATCGGCACCGTTGCCGCGTTCAAGAAGGCGTTGCGGCAAGCAAAATCGATCTCCTACAGCAAAGGTCCGAGTGGCTTGTATGTAGCCGAGCTTTTGGAACGCCTCGGTCTGGCGCAGGAAATGAAGGATAAGACCGTATTCGCGATCGGCCGGCCGGTCGGGGCCGTCGTTGCCAGCGGCGAGGCCGAGGTCGGCATGCAGCAGATCATCGAAAATCAGCCGGTGGAGGGGGCCCATCTTGTCGGCCCATTGCCGAGCGAACTCATCAATTTCGTGCTCTATACGGCGGGTCTTGCTCCCGCCGCCGAGCAAAACCCTTCGGCGCGCGCCTTTGTAGGGTTTCTGGCATCCTCCCCGGCGGTGCAGATCATTCGCGCCAAGGGCATGGAGCCAGCGTGAACCGGCTCACCACGGGCGCAATGAAAGCGGTGGCCTCGCCGGACTCTTGGTTCGCGGCGACTAGCCGAAAACGCCAGTTGTCCTTGCGCCATCGCGCTTTCATGCCCATATCGGCTTGACTTCGCGCGGTAGCGCCGATACACAGCGCGCACTCTTCGGCAGGCGGTGAGCTTCGCCCGTCGGAACGGCCTGTCCGGGCCCCCTGTTAAGCCATTGGAAGTCATTCCTTTCTTGGCGCCCATTCGTGGGCAGGTGGGCTTCGGCGCGACGCCTCGACGAAGGAAGCTCAAACGCTGCCTCTGACTACGCAAAGTCAGATTGCTGAACGCACGACCGCGGTTATCGCATCGCGGTCCTCTGCGATTTTCCAGCGCCTTCCGCTCAAAGAGAGCGGATAGCGCGTTTTCGTTTGCGCGAATGCGTTCGCGCGATCAGGGCGCAAGCCCGAAAGACAGCCGGGGCGAAAGCTTCGAAATAGAAGGTTCAGGCGCGCGATGCCGACGATCAATCAGCTCATTCGCAAGCCGCGGGTGACGCAGCACGCGAAGAAGAAGGTGCCGGCTTTGCAGCAAAGCCCGCAAAAGCGCGGCGTCTGCACGCGCGTCTACACGACGACGCCGAAGAAGCCGAACTCGGCTTTGCGCAAGGTCGCCAAGGTTCGTTTGACCAACGGCTTCGAGGTCATCGGCTACATCCCCGGCGAGGGCCATAACCTGCAGGAGCACTCGGTGGTGATGATCCGCGGCGGCCGCGTAAAGGACCTGCCCGGCGTGCGCTACCACATCCTGCGCGGCGTGCTCGATACCCAGGGCGTGAAGAACCGCAAGCAGCGCCGTTCGAAGTACGGCGCCAAGCGACCGAAGTGATGGGAGCCTAGAGATGTCTCGCCGCCACAGCGCAGAAAAACGCGAAATCCTTCCCGACCCGAAATTCGGGAATGTCGTGGTCACGAAATTCATGAATTCGGTGATGCATGCCGGCAAGAAGTCGGTCGCCGAAGGCATCGTCTATGGCGCGCTGGAAATGATCGAGGGCAAGACCCGGGGCAACCCGATCAGCGTATTCCAGCAGGCGCTGGACAATGTCATGCCGTCGATCGAAGTGCGTTCGCGGCGCGTCGGCGGCGCCACCTATCAAGTGCCGGTCGAGGTGCGCACCTCGCGGCGCCAGGCGCTCGGCATCCGCTGGATCATTTCGGCCGCGCGTGAGCGCAACGAGAAAACGATGACCGAACGGCTCTCCGCGGAGCTGCTCGATGCATCGAATAACAGGGGGAACGCAGTCAAGAAGCGCGAGGACACGCACCGGATGGCAGAAGCCAACCGCGCATTCTCGCACTATCGCTGGTAACCGGCGACAGCGAAGGAATTTTCCCCATGCCCCGCACTCATCCGATCGAAGACTACCGCAACTTCGGCATCATGGCGCACATCGATGCCGGCAAGACGACCACGACCGAGCGCGTCCTGTACTACACCGGCAAGAGCCACAAGATCGGCGAAGTCCACGACGGCGCTGCCACCATGGACTGGATGGAACAGGAGCAGGAGCGCGGCATCACCATTACGTCGGCCGCAACCACGGCAGTCTGGAACGGCAAGCGGCTGAACATCATCGACACGCCCGGCCACGTTGACTTCACCATCGAGGTGGAGCGTTCGCTGCGCGTGCTCGACGGTGCGGTATGCGTGCTCGATTCGAACCAGGGCGTGGAGCCGCAGACGGAAACGGTCTGGCGGCAGGGCGACCGCTACAACGTCCCGCGCATCGTGTTCTGCAACAAGATGGACAAGGTCGGCGCGGATTACTTCCAGTGCCTCAAGGACATCGTCGATCGCCTCGGCGCCAAGCCGGTCGCTATCCAGCTGCCGATTGGATCCGAGAGCAACTTCAAGGGCATCGTCGATCTGGTTCGCATGGTCGGCGTGGTGTGGGACGAAGAAACGCTCGGCGCGAAATATCACGACGTCGAAATTCCGGCCGATCTGCTCGACCAAGCCAAGGAATATCGCGAGAAGCTCGTTGAGGCCGCGGTCGAACTCGATGACGACGCCATGACGGCGTATCTCGAAGGCAAGGAACCCGACGTAGCGACGCTCAAGCGCCTCATCCGCAAGGCCACTATCGCCAGCACGTTCTTCCCGGTTTTCTGCGGCTCGGCGTTCAAGAACAAGGGCGTCCAGCCGCTCCTCGACGCGGTGGTCGACTATCTGCCGTCGCCGCTCGACGTGCCGCCGGTGAAGGGCATCGATTCCAAAGGCAATGAAGTCGAACGCAAGTCATCGGACACCGAGCCGCTGTCGCTGCTCGCCTTCAAGATCATGGACGATCCGTTCGTCGGCACCATCACGTTTTGCCGCATCTACTCGGGCACGCTGGAGAGCGGCGCCGGGGTGTTGAATTCGACCAAAGAGCGCAAGGAGCGCGTTGGCCGGATGCTGCTGATGCATGCGAATAACCGCGAGGACATCAAGGAAGCCTATGCCGGCGACATCGTGGCGCTGGCGGGCCTCAAGGACGTCCGCACCGGCGACACGCTGTGCGATCCGCAGAAGGCGGTGATCCTGGAAAAGATGGAATTTCCCGATCCGGTCATCGAGATCGCCATCGAGCCGAAGTCGAAGGCCGATCAGGAAAAGCTCGGTGTGGCGCTCGCCAAGCTCGTGGCCGAGGATCCGTCATTCCGCGTCAACACCGATCAGGAATCCGGCCAGACCATCATCAGGGGGATGGGCGAGCTTCATCTCGACATCAAGGTCGATATCCTCAAGCGCACCTATAAGGTCGACGCCAATATCGGCGCGCCGCAGGTCGCCTATCGCGAGAAGATCACGCGGGCGGCGACTGTCGACTACACCCACAAGAAGCAGACCGGCGGCCATGGCCAGTTTGCCCGCGTCAAGATCATCGCCGAGCCGGCAGCGGCGGGAGCGGGCTTCGAGTTCGAGAACGAAATCGTCGGCGGTTCGGTGCCAAAGGAATTCATCCCCGCCGTCGAGAAGGGTCTCGAAGGGGTGATGAGCTCCGGCGTTCTGGCTGGCTTCCCTGTGGTCGACCTCAAGGTCAGCCTCGTGGACGGTGCTTCCCACGACGTCGACTCGTCGGCCATGGCGTTCGAGATCTGCTCGCGCACCGCGCTGCGCGAGGCTTTGCAGAAGGGCGGCCCGGTGCTGCTCGAGCCGATCATGAAGGTCGAGGTGGTGACGCCGGAAGATTATACCGGGTCGGTCATCGGCGATCTGAATTCCCGGCGCGGCCAGATTCAGGGCCAGGACATGCGCGGCAACGCCAACGTCATCATCGCGATGGTGCCGCTCGCCAACATGTTCTCATACGTCAACAATCTGCGTTCCATGAGTCAGGGACGCGCGACGTTCACGATGCAATTCGACCACTACGCAGAAGTGCCGAAAGCCATCGCCGAAGAAGTTCAAGCGAAGTTCGCCTGATAACAATTTCACGAAGGGTACAGAGAGAGCCGGAACGGAGAGCCCCATGGCCAAGGAAAAATTCAACCGCAACAAGCCGCACTGCAACATCGGCACGATCGGGCACGTCGATCACGGCAAGACGTCGTTGACGGCTGCGATCACCAAGATTCTGGCGGAAAAGGGCCAAGCGACCTACACCGCCTACGATCAGATCGACAAGGCGCCGGAAGAGAAGGCGCGCGGCATCACCATCGCCACCGCGCATGTCGAATACGAGACCGACAAGCGGCACTATGCGCACGTCGACTGCCCCGGGCATGCCGACTACGTGAAGAACATGATCACCGGCGCTGCGCAGATGGACGGCGCGATCCTGGTGGTGAGCGCGGCCGACGGTCCGATGCCGCAGACCCGCGAACACATCCTGCTCGCCCGTCAGGTCGGCGTGCCGGCGCTCGTCGTCTTCCTCAACAAGGTGGACATGGTTGACGATCCCGAGCTCCTCGAACTGGTCGAGCTCGAAGTTCGCGAGTTGCTGTCCAAGTACAATTTCCCCGGCGACAAGATCCCGATCGTCAAGGGTTCGGCGCTGATGGCGCTCGAGGACAAGGATCCGAAGCTCGGCAAAGAAGCCATCTTCGAGTTGATGAAGGCCGTCGACGAGTACATCCCGCAGCCGGAGCGTCCGAAGGATCAGCCCTTCCTGATGCCGGTCGAAGATGTGTTCTCGATCTCCGGCCGCGGTACGGTCTGCACCGGCCGTATCGAGCGCGGCGTCATCAAGGTCGGCGAGGAAGTCGAGATTGTCGGCATCAAGCCGACGACCAAGACGGTCGTCACCGGCGTCGAGATGTTCCGCAAGCTGCTCGACCAGGGCGAGGCCGGCGACAACGTCGGTTGCCTGCTGCGCGGCACGAAACGCGAAGAGGTGGAACGCGGGCAAGTTCTGTGCAAGCCGGGCTCGGTCAAGCCGCATACCAAGTTCAAGGCTGAAGCCTACATCCTCACCAAGGAAGAGGGCGGGCGCCACACGCCGTTCTTCACCAACTACCGGCCGCAATTCTATTTCCGCACCACCGACGTGACCGGTGTGGTGACGCTGCCGGAGGGCACCGAGATGGTGATGCCCGGCGACAATATCGCCATGGAAGTGACGCTGATCGTGCCGATCGCCATGGAAGAGAAACTGCGCTTCGCCATCCGCGAGGGCGGCCGTACCGTCGGCGCTGGCGTCGTGGCGAGCATCATCGAGTAAGAAATGCAACGGGCCGCGGTTCGCCGCGGCCCTTGCCTTGGAGCAATCGGCAATGAACGGCCAAAACATTCGCATCCGGCTCAAGGCGTTCGATCACCGCATCCTTGATGCGTCGACGCGCGAGATCGTCAATACGGCGAAGCGCACCGGCGCGCAGGTGCGGGGGCCGATCCCGCTGCCGACGCGGATCGAAAAGTTCACGGTGAACCGCTCGCCGCACATCGACAAGAAAAGCCGCGAGCAGTTTGAGATGCGTACGCACAAGCGCTTGCTTGATATCGTCGATCCGACGCCGCAGACGGTGGACGCGCTGATGAAGCTCGACCTTGCCGCAGGCGTCGACGTCGAGATCAAGCTCTGAGGCGCCAAGAGGATCTGAGAAAATGCGCTCCGGTGTGCTGGCACAGAAAGTTGGGATGACCCGTCTCTTCACCGAGACCGGCGAGCATGTGCCGGTGACGGTGCTGCGGCTCGGCAACTGCCAGGTCGTGGGTCATCGCACCAAGGAAAAGAACGGCTACGTGGCGCTGCAGCTCGGCGCCGGCGTGCGCAAGGTACAGCGCACGACCAAAGCCGATCGCGGAAATTTTGCTGTCGCCAAGGTCGAACCGAAGCGCAAGCTCGCGGAGTTCCGCGTCGATGACGACGGGCTCATCCCGGTCGGCGCCGAGATCACGGCTGACCATTTCGTCGTCGGCCAATATGTCGATGTCACCGGCACCTCGACCGGCAAGGGCTGGGCCGGCGGCATGAAACGCTGGAATTTCGGCGGCCTGCGCGCCAGCCACGGCGTCTCCATTTCGCACCGCTCGATCGGCTCGACCGGCGGCCGGCAGGATCCCGGAAGGACGTTCAAGAACAAGAAAATGCCTGGTCATCTCGGCGTCGACCGCGTGACTACGCTCAACCTGAAGGTCATGCAGACCGACGTCGAGCGCGGCCTCATTCTCGTCGAAGGCGCGGTGCCTGGCGTCAAGGGTGGCTGGATCACGGTGCGCGACGCGGTGAAGAAGCGATTGCCCGAGGGCGTGCCGAAGCCCGGCAAGTTCAAGCTCTCCGAGGCTGTGGCTGCCGCAACCGCGGCGGCGAGCGAAGAGCCAGCCGCCTCTGCAGCGCAGGAGGGCGCGTGACATGGAACTGAAAGTCACGTCGCTTGATGGCAAGGATTCCGGCTCGTTGACGGTATCAGACACCATTTTCGGACTGGAGCCGCGCACCGACCTCATTCATCGTTGTGTGGTGTGGCAATTGGCCAAGCGCCGGAGTGGTACGCATGCGGTCAAGAATCGCGCCGACATCCACCGCACCGGCAAGAAAATGTACAAGCAGAAGGGCACCGGCTCGGCCCGTCACGGTTCGGCGCGGGTGAATCTGTTCCGCGGCGGCGGCCGTTCGTTCGGTCCGCACCCGCGCAGCCACGAGATCGGGCTGCCGAAGAAGGTCCGGGCGCTCGCGCTTAGGCACGCGCTCTCGGCCAAGGCCAAGGACGACGGCATCGTCATCATCGAGGCGTTGGACGTGAAAGAGGCGAAGACCAAGGTGCTTCTCAGCCAGTTCGAGAAGCTAGGTCTGTCGAACGCGCTGATCGTGGACGGCGCCGAAGTCGCCGACAGCGTGCGCGCGGCGGCCCGCAATATCCCGAACATCGACGTCCTGCCGATCGCCGGCATCAACGTCTACGACATCCTGCGGCGGCAAAAGCTCGTTCTGACGCGGGCCGCTGTTGATGCGTTGGAGGCGCGCTTCAAATGAGCACCACCGATCCGCGCCATTACGACGTCATCCTTTCGCCGGTGATCACCGAGAAAGCGACCAGTGCGTCGGAGCACAGCAAGGTCATCTTCAAGGTCGCCACACATGCGACCAAGCCGCAGATCAAGGAAGCGGTCGAGAAGCTGTTCGACGTCAAAGTCAAAAGCGTGAACACGCTGAACCGGCGCGGCAAGTGGAAGGCTTTTCGCGGCCGTTATGGGCTGCAGCCGAATACCAAACGCGCGGTCGTGACCCTCGAAGAGGGCCAGACGATCGACGTGACGACGGGACTGTAGGGAGCGGGCGCGATGGCACTCAAAAACTATAATCCGGTCACGCCCGGCCAGCGCCAACTGGTCCTCGTCGATCGTGCCGGCCTGCATACCGGCGCGCCGGTAAAGGCGCTTACCGAAGGCAAGAGTTCGAGCGGTGGCCGCAACAATTCCGGCTCGATTACCAGCCGCTATCGCGGCGGCGGTCACAAGAAGGCCTATCGGCAGATCGACTTCAAGCGCCGCAAATTCGACGCGCCGGCGAAGGTCGAGCGGCTCGAATACGATCCGAACCGCACCGGCTTCATCGCGCTGATCAAATACGAAGACGGCGAACTCGCCTACATCCTGGCGCCGCAGCGGCTTGCCGTCGGCGATACCGTCGTGTCCGGCGAGTATGTCGACGTGAAGCCCGGCAACGCGATGCCGCTGGCGAACATTCCGGTCGGCACCATTGTGCACAATATCGAGCTCAAGATCGGCAAGGGCGGCCAGATTGCGCGCTCGGCCGGCACGTATGCCCAGCTCGTCGGCCGTGACGGCGCGTATGTGATTCTGCGGCTCAATTCCGGCGAGCAGCGGCTGGTCCACGGCCGCTGCGTCGCCACCATCGGCGCGGTGTCGAACCCCGACAACATGAACGTGTCGATCGGCAAGGCCGGCCGCAACCGCTGGCTGGGATGGCGCGGTCACGTCCGCGGCGAGACCATGAATCCGGTCGACCACCCGCTGGGCGGACGTACGCGCGGCGGCCGGCATCCGGTGACGCCGTGGGGCAAGCCGACCCGGGGCAAGAAGACGCGCAAGAACAAGAGCACCACGAAGTTCATCATGCTCAGCCGCCACGCGCGGAAGAACAAGAAATAGGATCGCTTAGGAGCAATCATGACGCGTTCGGTCTGGAAGGGTCCGTTTGTCGACGGTTATCTGCTGAAAAAGGCGGATGCCGCGCGTTCGTCCGGACGCCACGAGATGATCCGCATCTGGTCGCGCCGCTCGACCATCCTGCCGCAATTCGTCGGGCTGACCTTCGGCGTCTATAACGGCCAGAAGCACGTCCCCGTCACGATCAACGAGGAGATGGTCGGTCACAAGTTCGGCGAGTTCGCCCCGACGCGCTCGTTCTACGGTCACTCGTCGGACCGGAAAGCCAAACGCACCGGCGGTGGTGCTGGTGGGGGAGGGGCTGGCGAAGGTGCAGCGCCGGCGACACCCGCCGCGCCGGCGGGCGGCGCGTCGTGAGGCCGGGAGAACGTCGATGAGCAAGAAAAAGCGCGAGCGCGCGCTGTCCGATAACGAAGCCAAGGCGATCAGCCGTAACCTGCGGGTAAGCCCGCAGAAGCTGAACCTTTTGGCGCAGCTCATCCGCGGCAAGAAGGTTGCCACGGCGCTGGCCGATCTCGAATTTTCGCGCAAGCGCATCGCCCGCGACGTGCGCAAGTGTCTGGAATCCGCGATTGCCAACGCCGAGAACAATCACGATCTGGACGTCGACGATCTGATGGTTGTCGAGGCGCATGTCGGCAAGGGGCTGGTGATGAAGCGGCATTCGCCGCGTGCGCGCGGCCGCGTCGGAGCGATTTTCAAGCCGTTTTCCCACCTCACCATCGTGGTGCGTGAGGTCGAAGCACAGGCGCAGGCGCAGTAGGCGTCAGGAGAGAGTCATGGGTCAGAAAGTCAATCCTGTAGGGCTGCGTCTCGGCATCAACCGCACGTGGGATTCGCGCTGGTATGCCGGCAAGGCGAGCTACGGCTCGCTCCTGCATGAGGACATGAAGATCCGCGCCGCGCTGATGAAGGAACTCAAGCAGGCTGCGGTGTCGAAGATCGTGATCGAGCGGCCGCACAAAAAGTGCCGCGTGACCATTCATTCGGCGCGTCCCGGCGTCGTCATTGGCAAGAAGGGCGCCGACATCGAGAAATTGCGCCGCAGGGTCGCCGCGCTGACCGACAGCGATGTGGTGATCAACATCGTCGAAATTCGCAAGCCCGAACTCGATGCGCAGCTCGTCGCTGAATCCATCGCGCAGCAGCTCGAGCGGCGCGTCGCTTTCCGCCGCGCCATGAAGCGCGCCGTGCAGTCGGCGATGCGGCTTGGCGCCGGCGGCATCCGCATCAACTGCTCGGGCCGCCTTGGCGGCGCCGAGATCGCGCGCATGGAATGGTATCGCGAAGGCCGCGTGCCGCTGCACACGTTGCGCGCCGACGTCGATTACGGCGTTGCCACCGCTTTCACCACCTACGGCACTTGCGGCGTGAAGGTCTGGATCTTCAAGGGCGAGATCATGGAGCACGACCCGATGGCGCAGGACAAAAAGATGGCCGAGGGCGATGTCGGGCGGCCGCGCCGGGATGCGGCGTGAGCGAACGGAAAGTTTAAGAAAAGGCGTCTGCCATGCTGCAACCGAAGCGAACCAAATTCCGCAAGGCGCACAAGGGCCGTATCCACGGCCTTGCCACCAGTGCGGCCAACCTTGCGTTCGGCCAATTCGGCCTCAAGGCGATGGAGCCGGAGCGGATCACCGCGCGGCAGATCGAAGCCGCGCGCCGCGCTCTGACCCGGAACATGAAGCGGTCCGGGCGGGTCTGGATTCGGGTGTTCCCGGATGTACCGGTGTCGAAGAAGCCGCTCGAAGTTCGCATGGGCTCGGGCAAGGGCGCGCCGGAACTGTGGGTTGCGCGCGTCAAACCGGGCCGCATCCTGTTCGAGATCGACGGGGTGCCGGTGGAGATCGCCAAGCAATCGCTGGCGCTTGCCGCCGCCAAGCTGCCGATCAAGACGCGCTTCGTCGAGCGCATCAGCGAGTAGGCGTGTGATGAAAGCAGGCGACATAAAGACGATGACGGTCGATCAGATCGACGACGAGGTGCTCAAGCTGAAGAAAGAGCAGTTCAATCTGCGTTTTCAGCGCGCCACCGGCCAGTTGGAGAATACTTCGCGGGTGCGCGAAGTGCGGCGCGATATCGCGCGGCTCAAGACCGTTGCGCGGCTGAAACGCGCGCCGAAGGTTAAGAGGATTAGAGATGCCCAAGCGTAGCCTGCAAGGCGTCGTGGTGAGCGACAAACAGAGCAAGACGGTGGTGGTGCGCGTCGAGCGCCGCTACACCCATCCCTTGTTCAAGAAGACGGTGCGCCGCTCGAAGAAATACTACGCGCACGACGAGAACAACGAGTTCAAGGTCGGTGACACCGTTTGGATCGAGGAGCACCGTCCGATTTCCAAACTCAAACGCTGGGCCGTAGTGCGTGGCGAGAAGAAGGAAGCGTCGTAAAGCGCGACGCCGGACAAGGAATAAGTGGGGTAGCCCATGATTTAGATGCAGACCAATCTCGACGTGGCGGACAATTCCGGCGCGCGCCGCGTCATGTGCATCAAGGTGCTCGGCGGCTCCAAGCGGAAATACGCCACCATCGGCGATGTCATCGTCGTTTCGGTGAAGGAGGCAATTCCGCGCGGCCGGGTGAAGAAGGGCGACGTGATGAAGGCCGTCATCGTCCGCATCTCCAAGGACATCAAGCGCGCCGACGGTTCGGTCATCCGCTTCGATCGCAATGCCGCCGTGCTGATCAATCCGCAGATGGAGCCGGTTGGCACGCGCATCTTCGGGCCGGTGCCGCGCGAATTGCGGGCGAAGAACCACATGAAGATCATTTCGCTCGCGCCAGAGGTGCTGTAATGGCGGCGAAGATCAAAAAGGGCGACACCGTGACTGTGATCGCCGGGCGCGACAAGGGCCGTAGCGGCGAGGTCATCGAGGTGCGCCGCGACGACGGCCGCGCGCTCGTTCGCGGCGTCAACATGGTCAAGCGTCATCAGCGCCAGGACGCGACGCATGAGGGCGGCATCATCTCCAAAGAGGCGCCGATCCACCTGTCGAATATCGCGCTTGCCGATCCCAAGGACAAAAAGCCGACGCGGGTCGGCTTCAAGTTCATCGGCAAAGGAGATGATCGCAAGAAGGTGCGCTTCTCCAAGCGTTCGGGAGCAGAGATCGATGGCTGATAAGGACGAGAAGAACAAAGCCAAGAAGTCCGACAAGAAGCCGGATAAGGCTGCGCGCCCGGAGGGCGCGGGCCATACCGAAAAGCCTGTCAAGGCGGACAAGGCTGCGAAGGCCGACAAGGCGAAAACGGCAAAGCCGGAAAAGGGCGATCAGCCGGCGGCACCGCGCGAGCCGGAGCCGAAGGTGCCGGCGCGGCTGAAGGTCGAGTTCGAGCAGGCGATCCGCGGGCGGCTTGCGGAACAGTTCGGCTACAAGAATCGCATGCAGATTCCGGTACTTGACAAGGTCGTGATCAATATGGGCATCGGCGAAGGTGTTGCCGACCGCAAGAAGGTCGAATCCGCCGCGGCCGATCTGGCGCTTATTTCCGGGCAAAAGCCGGTAGTGACCAAGGCGCGCAAATCGATTGCGACCTACAAGCTGCGCGACGGGCAGGCGATCGGCTGCAAAGTGACGCTGCGCAAGGCGCGCATGTATGAATTTATCGACCGCCTGATCAACATCGCGCTGCCGCGCGTGCGCGATTTCCGCGGACTGAATCCGAAGAGCTTCGACGGCCGCGGCAACTTCACGATGGGCATCAAGGAGCACATCGTGTTTCCGGAGATCGACTACGACAAGACCGCGGAGGTCTGGGGCATGGACATCACCGTGTGCACCACTGCGCGCACCGACGACGAGGCGCGCGCTTTGTTGACGGCATTCAATTTTCCGTTCCGGCAGTGAGGCCGTAGATGCCTCAGACGCGGAGCAGCGAGGAGAACTAGATGGCGAAGAAGAGTTCGATCGAGAAGAACAACCGGCGGCGCCGGATGGCGAAGAAGTTCTCGGGCCGGCGCGCGCGGTTGAAGGCGATCGCGAAGGACAAGACCAAGCCGGTCGAAGAGCGTTTCGCCGCGACGCTGAAGCTCGCCGAAATGCCGCGCAACTCGTCGGCCACCCGCATCCGCAACCGCTGCGAGCTGACGGGGCGTCCGCGCGCCTTCTACCGCAAACACAAGCTGTCGCGTATCGCGCTGCGAGACCTCGGCTCGAAAGGGCTGATCCCGGGCCTCGTCAAGTCGAGCTGGTGAGGAGGATCGCACGATGTCGATGAACGATCCGCTCGGCGATCTCCTGTCCCGCATCCGCAACGCGCAGATGCGCAACAAGAGCAAGGTGTCGAGTCCGAACTCGAAGCTGCGCGAAAGCGTGCTCGAAGTGCTCAAAACCGAAGGCTATATCCGCGGCTATTCGGTAACCGAGCGCGAAGGGCGCTCCGAGCTCGACATCGAGCTGAAGTATTTCGAGGGCGAGCCCGTGATCCGCGAGATCGAGCGGATTTCCAAGCCCGGCCGCCGCGTCTACACGTCGGTCAGAAATCTGCCGCGGATCAACAACGGCCTCGGTGTCGCCATCGTATCGACGCCGAAAGGCGTCATGGCGGATCACGCTGCCCGCGACGCCAATGTCGGCGGCGAAATTCTCTGTACGGTGTTCTGATGTCCCGTATCGGTAAAAGAGCAGTTCCGGTTCCCTCCGGCATAACCGCGAATGTCGAGGGTCAGACCGTCAAGGTAAAGGGTCCGAAGGGCGCGCTTTCGATCGTGCTGCCGGATGACGTCACGGTCAAACTCGACGGCGGACAGATCAAGGTCGATCCGCGCGACGAGACCAAGCGCGCGCGGTCGCAATGGGGCACATCGCGGACCCTGGTCGCCAACCTCATCGCCGGCGTCACCAAAGGCTTCGAGCAGCGCCTTGAGATCAACGGGGTCGGCTACCGCGCAGCCGTGCAGGGCAAGAACCTGCAGCTGGCGCTCGGTTACAGCCACGATGTGATCTATCCGATCCCGGAAGGGATCACGATCGCGACACCGCGTCCGGTCGAGATCGTGATCACCGGCATCGACAGCCAGAAGGTTGGCCAGGTCGCTGCCGAAATCCGCGATTTCCGTCCGCCCGAGCCTTACAAGGGCAAGGGCGTCAAATACGCAGGCGAACGAATCTTCCGCAAGGAAGGCAAGAAGAAGTAACGGAGCTGATAATGAGCAGGCTGAGCGACAGGATCGAGCGGCGCAAGGGACGCGTGCGCGGCGTCTTGCGGCTTGCCGCCGGCGAGCGCAAACGGCTTTCCGTTTTCCGCTCCAGTAAGCACATCTACGCGCAGTTGATCGATGACGAGCAGGGCGCCACGCTCGTCGCTGCGTCATCGCTGGAGAAATCGGCGCTGGAGGGCTTGAAGTCCGGCGCCAGCGTCGCTGCGGCGAAGGCAGTCGGCAAGCTGATCGCCCAGCGTGCGCAGGAGAAGGGCGTCAAGGACGTGATCTTCGACCGCGGCAGCTACCTCTATCACGGCCGCATCAAGGCGCTGGCGGATGCCGCGCGCGAGGCTGGCCTGAATTTCTAGAGAACGCATGAAAATGGCAGACAAGGATTCGGCGGATCAACATGGCACGTGAACCACGCGAGCGGCGAAACGATGAGCGCGACAGCGAATTCGTCGACAAGCTCGTCCACATCAACCGTGTAGCCAAGGTGGTGAAGGGCGGCCGGCGTTTCGGTTTTGCCGCCCTGGTTGTTGTCGGCGATCAGAAGGGCCGTGTCGGCTTCGGCCACGGCAAGGCGCGCGAAGTGCCGGAGGCGATCCGCAAGGCGACCGATGCCGCCAAGCGCGGATTGACCCGCGTGCCGTTGCGCGAGGGGCGCACGCTGCATCACGATGTCGCTGGACGCCACGGCGCCGGCAAGGTTTTCCTGCGCGCTGCGCCGCCCGGTACCGGCATCATCGCCGGCGGTCCGATGCGCGCAGTATTCGAGACGCTCGGCATGCAGGATGTCGTGGCAAAATCGCTCGGCACCTCCAATCCGTACAACGTGGTGCGCGCGACATTCGATGCGCTCAAGCATCAGGATTCGCCGCGCGCGGTTGCGGCGCGCCGCAACGTCAAGGTTTCGGCGCTGCAAGCGCGGCGCCGCGACATCGAGGTTAGCGAGCAGGCGGCCGACTGAGGCCGCGGGAGTGAACGATGAACGCCGGGACGACGAACAAAAACAGCGGCAAGACCGTCAAGGTCCGACAGGTCGGCAGTCCGCTGCGCCGGGAGCACACCCAGCGTGAGACGCTGATAGGCTTGAAGCTGAACAAGATCGGCCGCATCGCCGAATTGGTCGATTCGCCGGCGACGCGCGGCATGATCGCCAAGGTCGCACATCTGGTTCGCGTGGTGGAGTAAGGACGATGAAACTTCACGAACTCAGCAGCCGCGCCGGCTCGCGCAAGACGGGAAAGCGCATCGGCCGCGGTATCGGCTCCGGCAAGGGCAAAACCGGCGGACGCGGCGGCAAGGGCCAGACCGCGCGATCGGGCGTGCGCATCAAGGGCTTCGAGGGCGGCCAGATGCCGTTGCATCGCCGCCTGCCCAAGCGCGGCTTTCGCAATGTTAAGTTCGCGCTCAAGCTCAACGAGATCAATCTTGGACGTCTCCAGGAGGCGATCGACGCCGGGCGGCTCGATCTGGCGACCAAGATCGACGCCGCGGCTTTGGTGAAGGCCGGGATTTTGCGCCGGGCCAAGGACGGCGTGCGGCTTCTTGGCGCTGGCGAACTCAAGGCCAAGGTCACACTTTCGGTGCACGGCGCGTCAAAGTCCGCAATAGCCGCCGTGGAGAAGGCCGGCGGCACGGTCGAAATCCTCGCTCCCAAGCGGGAAGCGAGCGAAGAGGCGGCGTGATCCCCATATAGGGCCGGGTCCTTATTTGGATCTGGCACACACGGAGCATCGGGCGGATGGCTTCTGCAGCGGAACAACTGGCAGCCAATCTCAATTTCGGAGCGCTGGCCAAGGCCGAGGAGCTGAAGAAGCGCATCTGGTTTACGCTCGGCGCGTTGCTCGTCTATCGGCTCGGCACCTACATTCCGCTCCCCGGCATCGATCCGAATGCCTGGAATCAGATCTTCAATTCCCAGGCGGGTGGCATCCTCGGGATGTTCAACATGTTCTCCGGCGGCGGCATTCACCGCATGGCGATTTTCGCGTTGAACATCATGCCCTACATCTCGGCATCGATCATCGTCCAGCTGATGACGACGGTGTCGCCGACGCTCGAAGCCCTCAAGAAAGAGGGCGAGTTGGGCCGCAAGACCATCAACCAATACACACGTTATCTGACCGTGGTGCTCGCGGCCTTTCAGGCCTATGGCATCTCGGTCGGCCTCGAGGGCGCCACCAACGTCGTCACCGATCCGGGTCTCTTCTTCCGCGTCTCGACCGTGATCACGCTCACCGGCGGCACCATGTTCCTGATGTGGCTTGGCGAGCAGATCACCCAGCGCGGCATCGGTAACGGCACCTCGCTGATCATCATGTCGGGCATCGTCGCCCAGTTGCCGTCCGCGGTCATCGGCACGCTCGAACTCGGCCGCCAGGGCGCGCTCTCGACCGGGCTTATCCTCATCGTCCTGGTGATGGCGGTCGCGGTCATCGCGTTCATCGTGTTCATGGAGCGCGCGCAACGCCGTCTCCTGATCCAGTATCCGAAGCGGCAGGTCGGCAACAAGATGCTGGGAGAACAGTCCTCGCATCTGCCGCTGAAGCTCAATACCTCCGGTGTTATCCCGCCGATTTTCGCGTCGTCGCTGCTCCTGTTGCCGACGACGATCGCCAACTTCACGGCCGGTCAGGGACCGGGCTGGCTGACAATGATCACCACCCAGCTCTCGCATGGGCGGCCTTTGTTTCTCGCGCTCTACGTCGCGCTGATCGTTTTCTTTGCCTTCTTCTATACGGCGATCGTGTTCAATCCGACCGAGACCGCCGACAATCTGAAAAAGCACGGCGGCTTTATCCCCGGTATCCGGCCGGGCGAGCGCACCGCCGAATATATCGATTATGTCTTGTCGCGGATCACGGTGATCGGAGCGGCCTATCTCGCGGTCGTGTGCCTGTTTCCCGAAATGCTGATTTCGTACGCGGCGGTGCCGTTCTATTTCGGTGGCACGTCGCTTCTGATCGTGGTCAGCGTGACGATGGATACGGTTGCGCAGGTGCAGGGTTACCTGCTGGCGCATCAATACGAAGGCTTGATCAAGCGATCGAAATTGCGGGGGCGGCGGAGATGAGATTGATTCTGCTGGGTCCGCCGGGGGCGGGCAAGGGGACGCAGGCCCAGCATCTCGTCGCCAAATACGGACTTGTCCAGCTCTCCACCGGCGACATGCTGCGCGCCGCGGTCAAGGCCGGCACCCCGCTCGGCCTCAAGGTGCAGGACATCATGGCCCACGGGGCGCTGGTTCCCGACGATATCGTGGTCACTATCGTGGAGGAGCGGATCGCGCAGCCGGACGCGCGCAAGGGCTTCATTCTGGATGGCTTCCCGCGGACGGTGCCGCAAGCGGAGGCGCTTGACCGCATGCTGGCCAAGAACGGCATTGTGCTTGATGCGGTGGTCGAGCTTCGCGTCGACGAGGCTGCCTTGGTCAGGCGTATCGAAAGCCGCATCGCCGAGATGAAGGCCCGCGGCGAACCGCTGCGGCCCGACGACAACCCGGACATTCTGCACCGGCGACTGCTGGCCTATCGGGAACTGACCGCGCCCCTGATTGCCTATTACAGTCAGCACGGGGTGCTGCATTCCGTCGACGGTATGGCGCCGATAGACGAGGTGGCCGCCGACATCGAAAAAAAGCTTTCGGGAGAGGCCGCCGGGAAGCCTGGGCGCGCCATCAAGGCCCGCGCCAAGAATCCGATCAAGAATCGAACCAAGTCAAAGGCCGGCGAATCGCGCAAGAAGCCGGAAATAGGAAAAAAATCCAAAGCGCGCCGGGTTGCCCCGCGCAAGCCGGTGCGAGCAGTCCGCAAAGCCGCCGCCGGCAAGTCGAAAATCAAGCCCAAATCCCGGACGACGGCCTCGAAAGGCCGTCGCTAACGGAGTTGTACACGAAATCGCTAGCTGAGGTTGACGAGGGTGCTTGGAGTCCATTAATAAGCCTAGAATATCCGGTTCGGAGATTAAGCAGCGATGCCAAGCCGCAGGCGGCAGGCAGGCGTTGGCTTTTTACGTTTGTGGCCTTCTCAGGTGACACTCGAATCCGACAGATTAGCGGCCGGACGGCGCTCGGTTGCGCTGAGCTGGCCCGCATAAGGAGCAACTGACGTGGCCCGTATCGCTGGCGTCAATATCCCGACCAACAAGCGCGTTGTGGTCGGGCTGCAATATATCCACGGCATTGGCCCTGCCAAAGCCAAGGAAATCATGGAAAAGGTGTCGATACCCGAGGCGCGCCGGGTGTCGCAACTGACCGATCAGGAAGTGCTGCAACTGCGCGAAGTGATCGACCGCGACTACGTCGTCGAGGGCGATTTGCGGCGTGAAGTCGCCATGAACATCAAGCGGCTGATGGATCTGGGCTGCTACCGTGGGTTGCGTCATCGTCGCGGCCTGCCGGTTCGCGGGCAGCGGACCCATACCAACGCACGCACCCGCAAGGGTCCGGCCAAGCCTATCGCCGGCAAGAAGAAATAGCGCCAAACAGAGATGATGTGACGGCAACCGGCGCGGCCGGTTTCCGGTCCGAAAGGGTTCAGGAATGGGTAAGGAAGCAACGCGCGTCCGCCGACGCGAACGCAAGAACATCGCCTCCGGCGTTGCGCATGTGAGTGCCTCGTTCAACAACACCATGATCACGATCACCGATGTGCAAGGCAACACCATTGCCTGGTCGTCGGCCGGCACGATGGGGTTCAAGGGCTCGCGAAAATCGACGCCTTACGCGGCACAGGTCGCCGCGGAGGATGCCGCCAAGAAGGCTCAGGAGCATGGCATGCGCACGCTTGAGGTCGAGGTGGCCGGTCCCGGCTCGGGCCGCGAATTGGCGCTGCGTTCGCTGCAGGCGGCCGGCTTCACCATCACCTCGATCCGCGACGTGACACCGATCCCGCACAACGGGTGCCGCCCGCGCAAGCGGCGGCGGGTATAGGACATAATTATGGAAATCGAACATTTGCCGCCGCTCGATCATGGCACTGATTTTGGCCCCACGGAGCGGACAGGGGCGCGCGACGCGCTCGCGCCGCGCAACGCGATGGGTGATAACGTGACGATCCAAAAGAATTGGCAGGAACTGATCAGGCCCGGCAAGCTGCAGGTCAGCGCCGGCACCGATCCGCGACGCGTGGCGACCGTTGTTGCGGAGCCGCTCGAACGCGGCTTCGGCGTGACGCTCGGCAACGCGCTGCGGCGAATTTTGCTGTCGTCGCTGCAAGGCGCGGCGGTGCAGTCCGTGCATATCGACGGCGTGCTGCACGAATTCTCCTCGATCGCCGGTGTGCGCGAGGACGTCACCGACATGGTGCTCAACATCAAGGACATCGCCATCAAGATGCAGGGCGATGGGCCCAAGCGCATGGTGGTGAAGAAACAGGGTCCGGGCACGGTGACCGCGGCCGACATTCAGACGGTAGGCGATATCGTGGTGCTCAATCCCGATCTCGTGCTGTGCACGCTCGACGAGGGCGCCGAAATCCGCATGGAGTTTACGGTCAATACCGGCAAGGGTTACGTGCCGGCCGAGCGGAATCGTCCGGAAGACGCGCCGATCGGCCTTATCCCGGTCGACAGCCTGTTTTCGCCGGTGCGCAAGGTCTCCTACAAAGTGGAGAATACGCGCGAAGGGCAGATTCTCGACTACGACAAGCTCACGCTGTCGATCGAGACCAACGGCGCCGTGAGCCCGGAAGACTCGCTCGCTTACGCCGCCCGCATCCTTCAAGACCAGCTCAACGTGTTCGTGAACTTCGAGGAGCCCAAGCGCGAGGCGGCGCAGGAATCGATTCCGGACCTCGCCTTCAATCCGGCCTTCCTCAAGAAGGTCGACGAGCTCGAGCTTTCGGTGCGTTCGGCCAATTGCCTGAAGAACGACAACATCGTCTATATCGGCGACCTCGTGCAGAAGACCGAGGCCGAGATGCTGCGTACGCCGAATTTCGGTCGCAAGTCGCTCAACGAGATCAAGGAAGTGCTGGTCCAGATGGGCCTGCATCTGGGTATGGAAGTACCCGGCTGGCCGCCGGAAAACATCGAGGAACTGGCCAAGCGCTTCGAAGACCATTACTGACCTTCGGTGCCGTCATGGCCGGGCTTGTCCCGGCCATCCGCGTCTTGGACGTGGTGGCAGCCGAAGACGTGGATGCCCGGCACGAGGCCGGGCATGACCAAGGAAGGCAAGGAGTTAGACTGTGCGTCACGCCAAGACCCATCGCAAGTTCAACCGGCGTTCGGACCATCGCCGTTCGATGCTGGCTAACCTTGCCGCCTCGCTGATCAAACACGAGCAGATCACCACGACGCTGCCGAAGGCGAAGGACTTGCGCCCGGTCGTCGAGAAGCTGGTCACGCTCGGCAAGCGCGGCGACCTGCACGCCCGCCGCCAGGCGATCGCGCAGATGCGCGACCTTGCGATGGTCAAGAAGCTCTTCGAGGTGATCGGCCCGCGCTACAAGGATCGCGACGGCGGCTATCTCCGCGTCATGAAAGCCGGCTTCCGTTACGGAGATTCGGCTCCCATCGCGGTGATCGAGTTTGTCGATCGCGACGTCGAGGCGAAGGGCAAGGATTCCGGGCCGGTCCAGGCGCGCGGCGAGGAAACGGCTTCGGCCGCCGCATAGCCGCGTCGCTGCGGCCCTGAGCGGGCGCATCAGGCGCCCTTCTAAACGCCGCTGCGCCCGCCTATATGTGGCGGCGTCGATTCGGGGTCATTTCATGCAGTATTCGCACGGCCGTGCCGCACTCTTCGCAGCCGCGATTCTTGCGACGCTTGCGGCTTCGGCCCTGCCCAGCGCGAATGCGGAAGACCGCCGTGTTCCAGCATCGGCCGCAGAGCTGCAGCTATCCTTTGCGCCGGTGGTCAAGCGCGTGGCGCCGGCCGTAGTCAACGTCTACGCGGCGCGGGTGGTGGAGAACCGCAACCCGTTCATGAACGATCCGCTGTTCCGCCAGTTTTTTGGTGCGGTGCCGCGCGAGCAGGTGCTGCGCTCGCTTGGCTCCGGCGTGATCGTCGATCCGGCGGGGCTTGTGGTCACCAACTATCATGTGATCGAAGGCGCGAGCGAAGTGAAGGTCGCGCTGTCCGACAAGCGCGAGTTTGACGCCGAGATCATGCTCAAGGACGAACACAGCGATCTCACCATCCTGCGCCTCAAGGGCGTCAACGAGCGGTTTCCCGTGCTCGATTTCGCCGATTCCGACGCGCTGGCGGTCGGCGACGTGGTGCTCGCGATCGGCGATCCATTCGGTGTCGGTCAAACCGTGACGCACGGCATCGTCTCGGCGCTGGCACGCACGCAAGTCGGCATCAGCGACTATCAGTTCTTCATTCAGACCGACGCCGCCATCAATCCCGGTAATTCCGGCGGCGCGCTGGTCGATCTCAATGGCAAGCTCGTCGGCATCAACACTGCGATCTACTCGCGCTCCGGCGGGTCGCAGGGCATCGGCTTCGCCATTCCGGCGAATATGGTGCGCGTTGTCGTTGCTTCCGCCAAAGGCGGCAGCGCCGCAGTCAAGCGGCCTTGGCTCGGGGCCAAGTTGCAGCAAGTGACGCCAGAGATCGCCGAAAGCCTGGGGCTCAAGCGTCCGACGGGCGCGCTGGTTGCGAACGTCCTCCCGGCCGGTCCGGCTGCCCGCGCCGGGATCAAGACCGGGGACGTGATCGTCAGCATCGACGGCATCGTCGTCGACGATCCCAACTCGTTCGATTATCGTTTTGCCACCAAGCCGCTCGGGGGCTCGGCTCAGATTGCTCTGCTGCGGCAGGGCCGCGACATGAGCGTCACGGTCGGCCTCGAGAGCGCGCCCGACACGCCGCGCGAGGAGGTCGAGATCAAGGCCCGGTCGCCATTCCTCGGCGCCACGGTCGCCAATCTGTCGCCGGCGCTCGCCGACGAGTTGCGCCTCGATGCGCAGGTCCAGGGTGTCGTCATCGTCGGCGTTGCTGACGGTTCGGAGGCGCAGTCGGTCGGCTTTCGCAAGGGCGACATCGTCGTTTCGGTCAACAGTCAGAAGATCGAAAAATCCGCCGATCTCGATCGCGTCACGCGTGCCGGCAGCCGGCTGTGGCGGGTAATCATCAATCGTGACGGGCAGCATATATCGGCCATGTTCAGCGGATGACTCCGCGCCCCAAACCGAAGACGCCGTCCCTTTTCGCGGCCGCGGGCCTCGAACGCGACGCGCCGCGGCCGCTGGCCGATAAGCTTCGTCCCGGCGCGCTTGCCGACGTCGTCGGCCAGGATCACCTGCTTGGCCCTGACGGTATACTGACCCGCATGCTGGAGACGCGCTCGCTCGGCTCGCTCATTTTCTGGGGGCCGCCCGGCACCGGCAAGACGACCGTGGCGCGGCTGTTGGCCAGCACGACAGAGCTTCACTTCGAGCAGATATCGGCGATCTTTTCCGGCGTTGCCGATCTGAAGAAGGTATTCGATGCCGCGCGGGCGCGCCGGGAAACCGGGCAGGGGACTTTGCTTTTCGTCGACGAGATTCATCGCTTCAACCGCGCACAACAGGATTCGTTTCTGCCGGTAGTCGAGGACGGCACTATCGTGCTGGTCGGCGCGACCACGGAGAATCCGTCCTTTGAGCTGATCGCGCCGCTGCTTTCACGCGCCCGCGTTCTGGTATTCAAAGCGCTTGACGCCGCCGCAATCGAAAAGCTTCTGGAACGTGCCGAGGCGATCGAAAACAAGAAACTGCCGCTCGACGACGAAGCACGCGCCTCGCTGATCCGCATGGCCGACGGCGACGGCCGCGCCGCGCTGACGCTGACCGAGGAGGTCTGGCGTGCCGCGCGCGCCGGCGAGATTTTCGACGCCGCCGCCCTGCAGGAGGTGGTGCAGCGCCGCGCGCCGATCTACGACAAGAAGCAGGACGGCCACTACAATCTGATCAGTGCGCTGCACAAGTCGGTGCGCGGCTCCGATGCCGACGCCGCGCTGTACTATCTCTGCCGCATGCTGGACGCCGGCGAGGATCCGCTTTTCCTGGCGCGCCGCATCGTGCGCATGGCGGTCGAGGACATCGGGCTTGCCGACCCGCAGGCGCTGGTCGTCGCCAACGCCGCCAAGGATGCCTACGATTTTCTCGGCTCGCCCGAGGGCGAGCTGGCGCTGGCGGAGGCGGTGATCTATGTCGCAACGGCGCCGAAATCGAACGCGACCTATGTGGCGTTCGGCGCGGCGATGCGCACCGCGAAAGAGGCAGGCTCGCTGCTGCCGCCCAAACACATCCTCAACGCGCCAACCAAGCTGATGAAGAGCGAGGGCTACGGGTCCGGCTACGCCTACGATCACGATGCCGAAGACGCCTTCTCCGGCCAGGACTATTTTCCGGAATCGCTCGGCCGCCACCAGTTCTACGATCCGCCCGAGCGCGGCTTCGAGCGCGAAATCCGCAAGCGGCTTGATTATTGGGCGAAGTTGCGGCGCGAGCGGAACGGGGGATGACGTATCGGTACCGGCATTCAGATTTATTGGTGATTTGAGAGAGCGATATGAACAGGAAATTGACCGACGCCATCGCGCGGCTGGGCGCCCTGCCGGAGGATCGGCAGGAAGCGGCGGCAGCTCTGCTGCTTGAGTTCCTCGATCGCGAGGAAGTCCCGGCGTTCACGCCGGAGGAGCTCGCCGAGCTTGAGCTTTATCTGGATGAGCTCGCTGCTGAAGAAATGGTGAAGAGCTTTTTCGCGCGGGCGAAGTCGCAACCCGATCGGAGCCGATCTTGAAAGGCAGAAGCGGGCCGCGGCAGCCAGGCGGCGGCAAGCAGACCGCCGGACCGCGGCACGGGCCTAGCCGAAAGCATAAGCATGGGTTCCGTCATCCTGAGGCGCGAGCGAAGCGAGCCTCGAAGGGCGATGGCCTCGGTGCCAGGGTGGCTCATCCTTCGAGGGCCGCGGAGCTTGCCATCGGACCGGCCGCTTCGGGCCGGATCCGTTCGCGGCCACCTCAGGATGACGGAAAACAGAAGGCCGCCGTCGCGGCCCCGATGTCGACGAGCGTGCAGAACGTCGCGGTGACCGCGGACGAAAACGGCATGCGGGTCGATCGCTTCCTCGAGGCCCGGTTTCCGGGCCTCAGCTTCTCTCACATCCAGCGCGTCATCCGAAAAGGCGAGGTGCGGGTCAACGGCAAGCGCACCGAACCCAAGAACCGGCTGGAGGCCGGACAGACCGTGCGCATTCCGCCGCTGCGGCTTGAGCAGCCGAAGCCGCGGGCGCTGGGCAGCGAGGCCGACGAGAAGACGCGCGCGTTCCTGCAATCCATCACGCTTCACGAGGACGCGGATGTGCTGGTGCTCAACAAGCCGATGGGGCTTGCGGTGCAGGGCGGCTCCGGCACGACGCGTCATATCGACGGCATGCTGGAGGTGTTGCGCGATGCGCACGGCCAGCGCCCGCGGCTGGTGCACCGGCTCGACAAGGATACCTCCGGCTGTCTGCTCGTCGCCAAGACCCGCTTTGCGGCAACGGCTTTGGCAAAAACCTTCCGCTCGCGCTCGGCGCGCAAGATCTATTGGGCGCTGATCGCCGGTGTGCCGAAGGTGCAGCAAGGCCGGATTTCGACCTATCTCGCCAAAGAAGAGCGCGAGGAAGAATCGTTCATGCGTATTGCGCGCCACGGCGAAAAGGGCGCGAGCCATGCGGTCACCTATTACGCGGTCGTGGAAACGTCCGGGCCGCTGTTGTCCTGGGTCTCGCTCAAGCCGGTCACCGGCCGCACCCATCAATTGCGCGCCCACATGGCGCATATCGGCCATCCCATCGTCGGCGATCCGAAATATTTCTCGCTGGAGAACTGGGAGCTGCCGGGCGGCATGCAGAACAAGCTGCATCTGCTCGCGCGGCGTATCGTCGTGCCGCATCCGCGCGGCGGGGCTATTGACGCCACGGCGCCGCTGCCGCCGCACATGCAGCAATCGTGGAATCTTCTTGGCCTTGACGCTACCCGCTACGACCCGATCGTCGACGCCCCGGAGGAATAACGTTCATCGCAATTTCGGTTTCGAGCCGCGGTGATTTGCGGCTTGACAGGCAACCAAATGGTTGCATATTATTGCCGCGGATGATGGATGCGGTTTTCAAGGCTCTGGCCGATGCGAGCCGCCGCGAGCTGCTCGACCGGCTTCGCGCCGACAACGGACAGACTTTGGGTGAACTCTGCGCGCGCCTCGATATGACGCGGCAAGCGGTGAGCAAACACCTGGCGATCCTGGAAGAGGCCAATCTCGTCGCCACCGTGCGGCGGGGCAGGGAGAAGCTGCACTACCTCAATCCGGTGCCGATCCACGAGATCGCCGAGCGCTGGATCGGGAAATTCGAACGCTCACGGCTTGCGGCCCTGAGCGACATGAAAAACGCACTGGAGAAGGGTGATGAGTGACAAGCCGAAATTCGTCTACGTGACCTACATTGCGTCGACGCCGGAGAAGGTCTGGGAGGCGCTCACCGATCCGGCCATGACCGAGCAATACTGGTTCGGATATCGCGTTGCTGCCGACGGTAAGGTCGGCGGGCATATGACGGCGCGGAATCCCGCAGGCAAGGAGGTTCACCGCGACGTGATTCTCGAGAGCGATCCGCCACGCCGGCTGTCATATGCCTGGCGTTCGCTCTACGATGAGTTCAAGCACGAACGGCCGTCACGCGTGACCTTCGATCTGACGCCGTTCAAGGATCAGGTTCGGCTGACGATCGTCCACGACGATTTCGACCCTGGCAGCAAAATGTTTGACAGCATCAGCAAAGGCTGGCCGGCAGTGCTGTCGAGCATGAAGAGTCTCCTGGAGACGGGCAGGGCTCTCGATCCGTGGTGGAGTGACGAGGAAAGCAAGCGCGCAGCGGGTTAAGCCGCAGGCCTGCCGGTGCGCGTGACCGGCAGGCCGATTAGCGCAAGCTGGCGTTGATCTTATGGAGCGCGGCCGAGCCGGGGCATAGCTCCTTTTCGCCAAGCGTATTGAGCGGCGCGTCTACGGTGTTGAGGTGACCGTGCAGATCGTCCGCGTCGGGCGCAACGTAAAGGAGCCCGGTGACGATCTGCTCTTTGGCCGCGTGCTGGGCCAGGAAGCTCATGGCGGCGAACCGGTCGTGAACGTCATAGTCGGCATCGAGCTTGCGCAAAGCGAGCGTCGAGCCGTCGTGCTGCATCACCAGTTCGACGCTGCCCGGCTCGTAGTCGACCTTGATCGGCGCGCGGCCGGAAATGTAATCCAGCCGGTTCACCGCGTCGTTGTGCTCGCGGACAAAGTCGAAGCTTTTGGTCGAGCCGGCGTGATTGTTGAAGGCGACGCACGGCGAAATCACGTCGATGAAAGCCGCGCCGCGGTGCTCGATGGCAGCCTTGATCAGCGGCGTGAGCTGCTTCTTGTCGCCGGAGAAGGAGCGGGCGACGAAAGTCGCACCCACTTGCAGCGCGATGCAGACGAGATCGATGGCGTTGTCGGTGTTGACCACGCCGCGCTTCGACTTCGAGCCGGGATCGGCGGTCGCGGAGAACTGGCCCTTGGTCAGCCCGTACACGCCGTTATTCTCGACGATATAGACCATATCGACGCCGCGACGGATGGCGTGCGCGAACTGGCCGAAGCCGATCGAGGCGGAGTCGCCGTCGCCGGAAACGCCGAGATAGATCAGGTCGCGATTGGCGAGATTGGCGCCGGTAAGCACCGACGGCATGCGGCCGTGCACGGAATTAAAGCCGTGCGAATTGCCGAGGAAATAGGTCGGTGTCTTCGACGAGCAGCCAATGCCCGATAGTTTTGCCACCCGATGCGGCGCGATCGAAAGCTCGAAACAGGCCTCCATGATCGAAGAGGAGATCGAAGTCATGGCCGCAGCCGGCGCACAGCGTCGACACCGCGCCCTCGTAGTCGCGGTGGGTGAAGCCGAGTTCGTTCTTCGGCAGATCGGGGTGGTGAAATTTCGGCTTGGCGACGTATGTCATGACACAACCTTCCGCAGCGGCGTGACCTTGAGCGCGTCAATGTGGTCGGCGATGGCGCGGGCGATGAAGCGTGCGGTGATCGGGGTGCCGTCGTAATGCAGGATCGGCACCAGTCGCACCGGATCGATGTTGCATTCGTTGACGACGAGGGAGCGCAGTTGCGCGTCGCGGTTCTGCTCGACGACGAAAATGAAATCGTGCTCGCCGATGAAGCTCGTCACGCTCGAATGGAACGGGAAGGCGCGAACCCGCAGCCGGTCGAGCGCATGGCCGCCGGCTTCCAGGAGGTCGATCGCTTCGTCCATCGCCGGCGAGGTCGAGCCATAATAGATGACGCCGTATTTCGTCGCCTTGACGGCGTTGGCCTGAAGCGGACGCGGCACCAGGTCCTTCGCGGTGTCGAACTTGCGGAGCAGCCGCTGCATGTTGTCGGCGTAGGCCGCACCTTCTTCGGTATAGCGCGCATAGCGGTCGCGCGAGGTGCCGCGGGTGAAGAATGAGCCCTTCGACGGATGCGTGCCGGATAGCGTGCGATAGGGGATGCCGTCGCCATCGACGTCGAGATAGCGGCCGAATTCCTTGCCGGCTTCCAGCGCGGCGGCGGTCATGACCTTGCCGCGGTCGAACCTGTGGCTGTCATCCCAAATCAGCGGCCGCGCCAGCCGATGGTTCATGCCGATGTCGAGATCGAGCATCACGAAGATCGGCGTTTGCAGCCGGTCGGCGAGGTCGAAGGCCGCAGCGCCAAACTCGAAGGCCTCCGCCGGATCCTCCGGGAACAGAAGCACGTGTTTGGTATCGCCGTGCGAGGCATAGGCGCAGGAGATGATGTCGGTCTGCTGCGTCCGCGTCGGCATGCCGGTCGAAGGTCCGGCCCGCTGCACGTCGAAAATCACCGCGGGGATTTCCGCGAAGTAGGCGAGGCCCAGGAATTCCTGCATCAGCGAAATGCCGGGGCCCGAGGTGGTCGTGAAAGCGCGCGCGCCGTTCCAGCCGGCGCCGATGACCATGCCGATCGAGGCAAGCTCATCCTCGGCCTGCACGATGGCGAATTTGTTTTTCTTCGTCGCCGGATCGACACGCATGCGTTGACAGTGGCGCGTGAAGGCTTCCGCTAGCGACGACGATGGCGTGATGGGATACCAGGCGCAGACCGTGGCGCCGCCGTAGACAGCGCCCAGGGCGGCAGCCGAATTGCCCTCGATGAAGATACGGTCGCCGACTGCATCGGCGCGCTTGAGGCGCAGCCCGATCGGATGCTCGAGATTCATCATCACCCAGTCGCGGCCAAGATGCAGCGCATGCTTGTTGGCGTCGAACAGCTTTTCCTTGCCTTTGTATTGTTCGCCGATGAGCTTCTCCAGCTCGTCCACGTCCATGTCGAGAAGTGCCGAAAGCGCGCCGACATAAACGATGTTCTTGAATAACTGGCGCTGGCGCGGATCGGAGTATTCGCGATTGCAGATGGCGGTAAGCGGCACGCCGATCACGGTTATGTCGTCGCGGAACTTCGACGTCGGTATCGGCTTGGTGGAGTCGTAAAGCAGATATCCGCCGGGCTCTATCCCGGCGACGTCCTTGTCCCAGGTCTGCGGGTTCATCGCGACCATCAGGTCGGTACCGCCGCGCGCGCCGAGATGGCCGGCCTCGGTAATGCGCACCTCGTACCAGGTCGGCAGGCCCTGGATGTTGGAGGGGAAGATGTTGCGCGGGGCGACCGGGATGCCCATGCGCAGCACGGCGCGGGCAAACAGTTCGTTCGCGCTGGCGGAGCCGGATCCGTTGACGTTGGCAAACCGGACAACGAAGTCGTTTACGCTCTGGATTGGCATGCTTGTTCTGCGTGAGTCATATCGATGAGGTATTTCTGCATGTCCCACGCGCCGGTGGGGCAGCGCTCGGCGCACAGCCCGCAATGCAGGCAGACGTCTTCGTCCTTGACCATGACGCGGCCGGTCTTGAGGCTGTTGCCGATATAGAGGTCCTGCGTAACGTTCTTTGCCGGTGCCTCGAGGCGTGAGCGCAAGTCTGCTTCGTCGCCGTTCTCGGTGAAAGTGATGCAGTCCATCGGGCAGATGTCGACGCAGGCGTCGCACTCGATGCAAAGCTGGCCGGTGAAGACGGTCTGCACATCGCAATTGAGGCACCGCTCGGCCTCTTTCAGAGCGAGTTCCACGTCGTAGCCAAGCTCGACCTCGGCCTTGATGTCGCGCAGCGCCACGACCTTTTCCCGGTGCGGCACTCGGTAGCGCTTATCGAGCGTGATCTCGTTGTCGTAGCTCCATTCGTGGATGCCCATCTTCTGGCTGGCGATCGCCATCCGCGGCGCCGGCCGAACGGTCACGTCCTCGCTGCGGCAATACTTGTCGATCGAAATCGCGGCCTCGTGGCCGTGCGCCACCGCCCAGATGATGTTCTTCGGGCCGAACGCCGCGTCGCCGCCGAAGAACACCTTGGGATTGGTCGACGCCAGAGTCTTGGGATCGATCTTCGGCATGTTCCATTTGTCGAATTCGATGCCGCAGTCGCGTTCAATCCAGGGGAAGGCGTTCTCCTGGCCGACCGCGACCAGGACATCGTCGCAAGGGAAATGCTGATCGGGTTCGCCGGTCGGCACCAGATCGCGCCGGCCCTTGGCGTCGCGCACCGCCTTGACCTTCTCGAAGGTGATGCCCGTGAGCTTGCCGTTCTCGTGCGTGAATTCCTTCGGCACGAGATAATTGAAGATCGGAATGTCCTCGTGCATCGCATCCTCCTTTTCCCAGGGGGACGCCTTCATTTCTTCGAAGCCGGAACGCACCACGACTTTCACGTCTTCGCCGCCGAGGCGGCGCGAGGAGCGGCAGCAATCCATGGCGGTGTTGCCGCCGCCAAGTACGACGACGCGTTTGCCGATCCTGTCGATGTGGCCGAACGAAACGCTGGCCAGCCAGTCGATGCCGATATGGATGTTCTTGGCCGCTTCCTTGCGGCCGGGCACGTCGAGGTCGCGGCCACGCGGCGCACCGCAGCCGACGAAGATCGCGTCGAAATTCTCGGCGAGCAGCGCCTTCATGCTGTCGATGCGCTTGCCGCCGACGAACTCCACGCCGAGGTCGAGGATGTAGTGGCATTCCTCGTCGAGCACCTTCTCCGGCAGACGGAATTTCGGAATTTGCGTTCGCATCATGCCGCCGGACAGCGGATCCTGGTCGAATACGACGCACTCGTAGCCTATCGGGGCGAGATCGCGCGCCACCGCGAGTGAGGCAGGGCCGCCGCCCACTAATGCGACGCGCTTGCCGTTTTTCTTCTCGGCGGGCTTCGGCAGGCGGTCACGGATATCTTCCTTGAAGTCGGCGGCAACGCGTTTGAGGCGGCAGATCGCGACCGGCTCCTTTTCGACGCGGCCGCGACGGCATGCAGGCTCGCAGGGACGATCGCAAGTGCGTCCCAGCACGCCGGGAAACACGTTCGATTCCCAATTGATCATGTACGCGTCGCCGTAGCGGCCCGCAGCGATCAGTCGGATGTATTCAGGAACCGGCGTGTGTGCCGGGCAGGCCCACTGGCAATCCACGACCTTGTGGAAATAGTCCGGGACCGAAATGTCGGTAGGTTTCATTCCACTCCTCTTGCACGCAGCGCCCCGCCACTGAACTCAGGCGGTTCCAACAAGAAACGCTGCGCGGACCGGCTTCCCCCCGCTTATTTTTCTCGCCGCCGATTCCGGGCACAATAATAGTCGACCGGAGTGGGCATTTCTACCCTTGGGGTTGTTATGACAAAGTTTTGTCGTCGGTTGTGGCTAACGGGAGCGCGGTCGCAGGCGCTCAGATGCAGTGCAACGGACGCGCTGCCCTTGGATTATCTAAGGCTTTGAATATATTAGCGATATAATTTCAGCCAAGGTCTGCGGCGATGCAAATTGCGGTCGCAATGCTGCCCACCGATCCCTGCATCATGGTCTAAGGTCTCATGCGTGATCTGCTCGAAAACGCTTCTCCGGGAAATCCCATGGAGGCCGCGCGCCGCGGGGCGCGACCGGCTCTCCCCAAGCGTTTCTATGACAAAGCCGAAGTGGCGGTTGCGCCCGAAGGCCACGCGGTGCGCCTCGACGGCAAGCCGGTTCGCACCCCGGCCGGTGGGGTGCTTGCCGCGCCGACGCTTGCTTTGGGGGAAGCGATCGCTGCCGAATGGAATGCTCAGGCCGATACGATTGACCCGGCTCAAATGCCGCTGACGCGGCTAGCCAACGCGATCATCGATGGCGTGGCCGACCGTCCCGCTCCGGTCGCCGCTGAAATCGAAAAATATCTGGGCTCCGATCTTGTTTGCTACCGAGCGAGTTCACCGCACGGGCTCGCCGAACGCCAGGCGCGCCTCTGGGATCCGATCCTCGATTGGGCGCGTGAAAGGCTCGATGCGACCTTCACGCTTGGCGAGGGCGTCGTCTTTGTCACGCAGCCTGACACGGCGCTGGCCGCCGCGCTTGGCGCGATCCCGACCGATCCATGGCGCCTCGGCGCCGTGCACGCAGTGACGACGCTGACCGGTTCGGCGCTTCTTGCGCTGGCGCTCGCGCGTGGGCGGCTTACGGCCGACGAGGCGTGGCAGGCCGCTCACGTCGACGAGGACTGGAATATGGAGCAATGGGGCCGCGACGAACTCGCCCTTGAGCGCCGCGCCTTTCGCTTCGCGGAGTTGCAGGCGGCGGCGACGGTGCTGCAGTCGCTATCGGATTTTCGGTGAAGCGGCCTGCTTAGAGCATGATCCGGAAAAGTGGCAGCGGTTTTCCGAGAAGATCATGCTACGCCAACAAGCTAGAAAGCGCCAATCCGCTCAATCCATATCGACCGCGCTCTAGCCGCCGGTCATACTCATATGGCGGGCAACCGCCGGCCGCCGGTGGCGCCGATCGATGATGAAATCGTGGCCCTTCGGTTTGCGCGAGATCGCTTCGTCGATGGCCGTGTGCAGGAGATCGTTGCCTTCGGAAGCGCGCAACGGCTTGCGCAAGTCGGCCGCGTCTTCCTGGCCCAGGCACATATAGAGCGTGCCGGTGCAGGTGACGCGCACGCGGTTACAGGATTTGCAGAAATTATGGGTCAGCGGCGTGATGAAGCCGAGCCGGCCGCCGGTCTCGGCGATACGGACGTATCGGGCCGGACCGCCGGTGCGAAAATCGAGCTCTTCGAGCGAGAACCGTTCGTTGAGCCCGGCGCGGACCGCCGAGAGCGGCAGGTATTGGTCGAGACGGCCCTCGCCGATTTCGCCGAGCGGCATGACCTCGATCAGCGTCAGGTCCATGCCGCGACCGTGCGCCCACTCGATAAGGCGCGGAAACTCGTCCTCGTTGACGCCTTTGAGAGCGACGGTGTTGATCTTGACCTTCAGGCCGGCCGCCTGCGCGGCATCGATGCCGCCGAGGACATGATCCAGCGCGCCCCAGCGGGTAATGGCGCGGAATTTTTCGGGGTCGAGCGTGTCGAGTGAAACGTTGATGCGGCGCATCCCGTGAGCCGCAAGCTCGGCCGCATATTTGGCGAGTTGCGATCCGTTGGTCGTTAGCGTGAGCTCGTCGAGCCGCCCCGCGGAGAGGTGGCGCGACAGCGAGGCGACCAGCGTCATGATCCCGCGGCGGACCAGCGGCTCGCCGCCGGTCAGGCGAAGCTTGCGCACGCCGCGCGCAATAAAGGCCGAGCACAGCCGGTCAAGCTCTTCGAGCGTCAGGAGATCGGCCTTCGGGAGAAACGACATGTGCTCCGCCATGCAATAGACACAGCGGAAATCACATCGGTCGGTAACCGAAACACGCAGATAGCTTATGGTTCGGCCGAACGGATCGACCAGCGACGCCCGCGAGTCATTCAGGTCGTGCGCTGGCGCGCCATTCACTTCCACGCTGTCCATCGGCACGCGTTTCCATGACGTTTCGCAGCATGATCTTCTCGGAAGGCCGGGCGGCCGTTTTTCCGGGCTAAGCTGCGCGGCTCCATATGAGCCGACATGGGCCTTTCAGCCCATGTAGTCAGTCTTTTTGCCTGATAAAGGCCTGATCGTCCATACTGTTTTTCAAGTATCCGAGATCGGCGATAACTGCTGGCAGTTCCGCGAAAGAACTGATGACCCGATCGGGCCCTAACGTCCCAACCGGTACGTCGGTATAGCCGAAGTCGACCGCGACGATCGGAACCTTGGCGGCTTGGGCGGTGCGGATATCGGTGATTGAATCGCCCACCATGATGGCCCGGCCGGGCTCGCCGCCGGCGCGCAGCACTGTCGCGTGAAATATCTGCGGATCGGGCTTTTGGATGCCGAACGTGTCCTGGCCGCAAATCGCGGCGAAGCGCCCACTGAGCTGGAGCGCGTCGAGCAGGCGCTTCGAGAGCCATTCAAGCTTGTTGGTGCATACCGCGAGCTGATGGCCAGCCGCCGCCAGATGGTCGAGCACGGATTCCAGGCCCGGAAACGGCCGCGAGCGGTCGGCGATGTGCGCGGCATAATGATCGACAAAGGAGGCGTATAGACGCTCGACCTCGGCGGCCGCCGCGCTTCGCCCGTCCAGCGCCAGCGCCCGCTCGATCATGCCCTTTGCTCCACCTCCGATCAGGGGCCGGGCGGCGTCGTAGGGAACCACCGGCAACCCCTGCCGGGCGAGGATGAAATTGAGGGTGTCGATCAGGTCGGGAGCTGTGTCGATCAGCGTGCCGTCGAGATCGAAAACGATGGTGAGCATGGCTTCCGCCTAGCCCCTGCAAGAGCGCTGCGCAAGCCGGCGTTCGCTTTCATGTCGGTTTTGTCCTAAACAGCCGCCATGGACGTTGAGAAACAAAAACGCGCCGCCGCCGCCCGTGCGCTCGAATATATCAAGCCTGGAATGCGGCTTGGGCTTGGCACCGGCTCGACCGCCAAGCACCTCGTCGATTTGCTCGGCGAGCGCGTGCGGGCTGGACTTGACGTCGTGGCTGTACCGACCTCCGAAGCGACCCGCATTCAGGCCGAGCGGGCGGGCATTGCGCTGACCACGCTCGACGACACCCCGGAGCTCGATTTGACTATCGACGGCGCCGACGAGATCGCGCCGGATCTGACATTGATCAAGGGCGGTGGCGGCGCTTTGCTGCGTGAGAAAATCGTCGCGGCCGCGTCGGCCCAGATGATCGTGATTGCAGATGATACGAAATGCGTTTCGGTCTTGGGCCGATTCCCACTACCGGTCGAGATCGTTCCGTTTGGGGCGGCCGCGACCCATCGCGCGGTCGAGGCCGCCGCCGCTGCCGCCGGCTGTGCTGGACCAGCCGTGCTGCGCCGAGCGCCTGACGGACAAACCTTTGTGACCGACAGTGGACATTGGATCCTGGATGCACAATTGCAGCACATTGCCGATCCCCCGCAATTGGCGGCACGGCTTTGCGCGGTGCCCGGCGTGATGGAGCACGGCTTGTTTGTCGGCATCGCCCAGGCGGCGATTGTCGCCGGTCCGAACGGGGTTCGTCTTGTTGAACGCCGCTGATCTGAAAATCGCAAAGGGAAGTGCTTCGGCACGGTTACGCGCATGTCCGATTACGACGTCGATCTGTTTGTCATAGGCGGTGGCTCGGGCGGTGTCCGCGCCTCGCGCATCGCCGCGCAACACGGCGCACGTGTCATGCTCGCGGAGGAGTATCGCGTCGGCGGCACCTGTGTCATCCGCGGCTGCGTGCCGAAAAAGCTTCTGGTTTACGCGTCGCGTTTCCGCGCCGAATTCGAGGACGCGGCCGGTTTCGGCTGGACGCTGCCGCATTGGTCGTTCGACTGGCCGACGCTCATCGCCAACAAGGACAAAGAGATCGGACGCCTCGAGGCGGCCTACACTGCGACGCTGCAAAGGTCAGGGGTCACCATTGTCAAAACCCGCGCCGTCGTCGCCGACGCGAATACGGTAGAGTTGGCGGACGGCAAGCGTGTGCGTGCGGCTTATATCCTGGTCGCCACCGGCGGCGCGCCAAGCTACGGCGATCCGATTCCAGGCATCGAGCACGCCATCTCCTCGAACGAAGCATTCCACCTGCCGCATCTGCCCAAGCATGTGGTGATCCAGGGCGGTGGTTATATTGCCGTTGAGTTTGCCGGAATTTTCGCCGGCCTCGGATCGCACGTGACGCTGGTTTATCGCGGCGAGAACATTTTGCGCGGCTTCGACGACGAAGTTCGAGCCCATGTGCGCAAGGACATGGAAAAGCACGGCATCAAGGTCATCACCGGCTGCAAGGTCGCAGCGATCGAAAAACACGGCGCCCGTTTTTCCGCGCGTTTTTCAAGCGGCTACCAGCAGACCGCCGATTGCGTGATGTTCGCGATCGGCCGCAATCCAAACATTGCGAAGATCGGGCTGGCGGAGGCGGGTGTTGAAATCGCAAAGAACGGCGGCATCGCCGTTGACGAATATTCACGCACCAGCGCGCCCTCGATCTACGCCATCGGTGACGTTACCAACCGTGTCACGCTGACGCCGGTCGCCATCCGCGAGGGCGCCGCTTTTGCCGATACGGTGTTCGGCGGCAAGCCGACGACGGTCGATCACTTACACGTGCCGACTGCGGTGTTCTCCGACCCCGAAGTCGGCGCGGTCGGGCTGACGGAGGGGGAGGCGCGTTCGCAACTGGCCCGGACCGATATCTACCGCGCCATGTTCAAGCCGCTCAGGGCTACTCTTTCGGGTCGCGACACCACCGTGCTGCTCAAGCTCGTGGTCGACGGCACGACCGACCGGGTGCTCGGCTGCCATGTCGTCGGCGAGGGCGCTGCCGAAATGATCCAGATCGCGACCATCGCGGTGAAAATGGGGGCCACCAAGGCCGATTTCGACGCCACCATGGCATTGCACCCGACTACGGCGGAAGAACTGGTGACGCTGCGGACAAAAAGCGCCAGCTACGCCCGCGAAGCCGCGGAATAAGCGGGCATTTTTCGGCCTGTCGCTGCCCGGCGCGGTTGTGTATAAGTCCGCCGGACCATGGAGAGAGTGGCAATGTCCACGCGGACAAACGCGGTGAAATGGAGCCCGGATTCGTGGCGTTCCAAGCCGATCGTACAGGTGCCGGATTATCCCGACGCCAAGGCGCTCGCCGACGTCGAGGCGCAGCTTGCGAGTTTTCCGCCGCTGGTTTTTGCAGGCGAGGCACGCAACCTTAAGCGCGCTTTGGCGCAGGTTGCCACCGGCCAGGCATTCCTTCTTCAGGGCGGCGATTGCGCGGAGAGTTTCGCCGAGCACGGCGCCAACAACATCCGCGATTTCTTCCGCCTGTTCCTGCAAATGGCGGTGGTGCTGACCTATGCCGCGGCCTCGCCGGTGGTGAAGGTCGGCCGCATCGCCGGTCAATTCGCCAAGCCGCGCTCTTCGCCGACGGAGAAGCGCGGCGCGGTCGAGCTGCCGGCCTATCGCGGCGACATCGTCAACGGCATCGATTTCACGCCGGAGGCGCGCATCCCCGATCCGCGTCGACAGCTCGAGGCCTATCGGCAATCGGCGGCGACGCTCAATCTGTTGCGTGCGTTTGCCAACGGCGGCTATGCCAACCTCTCTAACGCGCATCAATGGATGCTGTCTTTCGTCAACGACAGTCCGCAATCGAAACGCTACCAGGAACTCGCCACGCACCTGACCGAGGCGCTCGACTTCATGCGCGCCTGCGGTATCGATCCCGAAGTCCATCCCGAGATGCGCACGACCGACTTCTTCACCAGTCACGAGGCGCTGCTGCTCGGCTTCGAGCAGGCGTTCACGCGCGTCGATTCGACCACCGGCGACTGGTACTGCACCAGCGGCCACATGCTGTGGGTCGGCGATCGCACGCGGCAGCCGGACCATGCGCATATCGAGTTCTGCCGCGGCATCAAAAATCCGCTCGGGCTCAAGACCGGACCGACGCAGAAGCCGGACGAACTTCTCAAGCTCATCGATGTGCTCGATCCCGACAACGAGCCGGGCCGCCTGACGCTGATCTGCCGCATGGGCGCCGACAAGGCGGCCGAACACCTGCCGCGGATCGTGCGCGCGGTAACGCGCGAGGGCCGCAACGTCGTATGGTCATGCGATCCGATGCACGGCAACACGATCACATCGGTCAGCGGCTACAAGACGCGGCCGTTCGACCAGATCCTGAAAGAAGTGCGCACGTTCTTCCAGGTGCACGCGGCCGAAGGCACCTATGCCGGCGGCGTGCATCTGGAGATGACAGGGCAGAACGTCACCGAGTGTACCGGCGGCGCGCGCGCGATCAGCGAAGAGGACCTCAACGATCGCTATCACACGGTATGCGATCCGCGGCTCAACGCCGAGCAGTCGCTCGATCTGGCGTTTTTGCTCGCCGATCTCCTCAAGTCGGAGCGCCAGGGCAAGGCGAAACCGGCGCCGGCTGTCGCTGCGCTGTAAGCGGCGCGGACTGACCGCGATAAATCGCCTTGAATTGCCGATTTTCGCCGACGCGATCGTCAGCGATAGCTGCCGGGCGGCGTTTTGCCGTGCGGATCGACCACCAGCTCCCCGTCTTCCTTTCGGAATGGTGCGCGTTGCGGAACCGGAAGCAGGTCGAGCACCGTTTCCGAGGGCCGGCATAGCTTTACGCCAAGTGGCGTTACGACGATCGGCCGATTGATCAGGATTGGATGCGCGAGCATCGCGTCAAGCAGTTGGTCATCCGTGAGCTTGGCATCGTCCAGCCACAGTTCGTGGTACGGCGTGCCTTTGATCCGCATGACGTCCCGGACGGCAAGGCCCATCCGCGAGATCAACGACTTCAGCATGACGCGGCTTGGCGGGCACTTCAGATATTCGATGATATGCGGCTCGATGCCGGCGTTCCTTATCATCCCAAGCGTATTGCGCGACGTACCGCAATCCGGATTGTGATAGATGATAACGTCGGTTGGCGACATGGAATCCTGCCTGTTTGTCAGCTCTTCGTGGACTGTTTTTGATCCAAACCGTGTTTGATCAGGCCAACGATCATCATCGCAATTCCGCCGGCCGCCGCGCCGGCAAAGCATTGCAGGATGACTTGCTCGGCCATGGTGGGTTGGTTCAAGTCGCCGGACGCGTTGACCACCGTGGTGACGAAGGTTTGCAAAAAGAAGCCGCTCAAGGCTCCGCCAATCGCGCCGACTGCGGTATGACCCAGTATCCCGAAGCTGTGTTCCTTCAACGCCATGGCCGCGGCATTCCCGCCAAGAATGCCGGTGACGATTTCAATCCACAAGTTTGTGAAGGACCATTCCATCTTGCTCCTCCTCGCTCCGTTCTCTCTCTTCATGTCTCCGTTTTTTCGCCGATCGCGAAGTCGAGATACTCAAACTGATCTTTCGTCCTTTACGGCCGTGGCCGGTCCAAATAGAGCAAAAGCGACAACCGCTCCGCATGCCGCCCCAACGAGCTGAGCCAAGATGAACGCCGGCACGTGATCCATCGCTATCCCGGAAAACGTCGTCGTGAAGCCGCGAGCCAGTGTTACGGCCGGATTGGCAAAGGAAGTGGATGCCGTAAACCAATAGGCCGCCGTGATCACCAGCCCTACGAGCCATGGGATCGCTTGGGGGGAAAATCGCACGCCGCCAAGGATCGTGAGGATCAGCGTGAAGGTTGCCACGGCTTCGGCAAGCCACTGCGACGGACCGCTGCGTGGCTTTATGCCGATGGCAATCGGCGCGAGATCAAACATCAGATGGGCCAGCATCGTCCCGCAGATGCCGCCGGCGCATTGGACGAGAATATACGGGATTACATCTTTCCAGATGCCGTCGCGCGCCGCGAAAACTAGCGTCACCGCCGGGTTGAAATGGGCGCCCGAGACCGGGCCCAGAATCGTAATGATGACGACCAGGATGGCGCCGGTGGGAATGGTGTTGCCGAGCAGCGCGATAGCCTGATTTCCGCCGGCCAACCGCTCGGCCATGATGCCGGAACCGACGACGGTTGCGACCAGGATGGCGGTTCCGAGACCTTCTGCCAGCAAACGGCGCGGGAGCGCGGGCGGTGCGCTCATTCCGTAACCGTCTCCGGCTTTTCGGGCGCGTCTTTGATCTTGCCGACCGCGTCCAATCGCTTTTGCAACGCGAGTTGATCAAGCGAGCGTATCGGCAAACTGATAAAAATGTTGATGCGATTGGTGAGCATGCGGAGCGCGTCGGCGAACGCGAGCCTGATTTCCGTCTCGTTGCCTGTCGCCTCGACAGGGTCGGGTATGCCCCAATGCGCGGTCATGGGCTGACCAGGCCAAACCGGGCACACTTCCGCTGCCGCGTTGTCACAGACGGTGAAAACGAAATCCAATTTCGGGGCGCCAGGCCTGGCGAATTCCTGCCAGTTTTTCGACCGCAACCCGCCGACGTCGTAGTGCAAGCGTTGCAACAGCTCTAGGGCGTAGGGGTGGATTTTGCCCTTGGGATGGCTCCCAGCCGAGAATGCCCGGAACTTGCCCACGCCGGCACGATTGAGGATCGCCTCGGCCATGATCGAACGGGCGGAATTGCCGGTACAAAGGAACAGTACGTTGAATATTTTGTCGTCGATCGGCTTAATCACGGCGACTTCCTTCGTGAGCCTGTGGATTTAGGCGCGCACGCGCGACCGCTGGTGTTACGCGCCATATCGGTGAAATTGCAGAGTTCCGGATGGCCTTCGCAACAATCGTTGACGAGGAACGCAAGAAGCGCGCGCATCGCTTCGACATCGGCACGGTAGATAATTGTCCGTCCCTCGCGCGTACCTCGGATCAGTCCGGCGCGCGCGAGGATGCTTAAGTGGGACGACAGCGTGTTGTGAGGACAACCGATTGCGTCGGCGATAGCGCCCGCAAGCAAGCCGCCGCACTCTTGGCGCATCAATAAGCGGAAGATTTCCAGGCGGGTCGGCTGACCGAGCGCCGCCAAAGTGGAAAGCGCGTGCGGCAGTGACATCGCATCGCCTACCGCCGCTGGCCCCACGTGACCGACCACCGCAAGTGCTTTTGTCGCCATCGAAATTACCTCGTGCGGAGTGCCGACTGGATTTATCGCTGTCCGGTGGGAGCCCCTTCGCAGTTCTTATCATACGACATGTCCACGATTATGGAATAATCGAGATTCGTGACAATTTCAATACGGTCGCCGCGGCTAGTAGGCGCAGCTCCTTAACGTCGGGCTCCCTGCGGCTTCCCGCCCTCGGTCACGTCTGCGGGGGCCTATTCGGCCGCTCTAGTCTGGGCAACCTTTGTCCGCAGGGCCGAGGTCCACGCCTGCGCTGCCATTTGGACCGGATCCCAAGGGCTACTAAGCGGGGGCGTGTAGCTTAGGTCCAAGTCGTTCAATTGCTCGACGCTCATGCCGTGGTGAATGGCGGCAGCAAAAATGTCAATGCGCTTGGAAACTTCGGTACCGTAGTGGCCGATCATTTGTGCACCAAGGAGCCGGCCGGAAGTCCGATCACCGGTGATGCGGATCAGCATTTTCTGGGCGTCGGGGTAGTAGACTTTGTGATCCCAGACGTCGGAGTCGACGGAAAGCGGGTCAAATCCCGCACTCGCGGCGTCCCGATCATGGAAGCCGGTGCGCGCCACCACGTAATCAAATAAGCGTACCGACTGTGTGCCAAGACTGCCTTCAAATTCGCGGTCGCCGCCGATTGCGTTTTCGCCCGCAATCCGTCCCTGCTTGTGCGCGGTGGTGCCGAGCGGCAGATAGGTGTTTGATCGCGTGATCCGATGCCAAGTCTCGGCGCAATCGCCAGCGGCATAGACGTCGGGCAAATTGGTTTCCATACGCCGATTAACTTTCAGCGCGCCCTTGAAGCCCGCTAAAACGCCAGCAGCAAGCGCAACTTCGGTCTCAGGGCGTGCCCCAACTGCGACCAGGATCATATCGGCTGCGTAAGCGAAATGGTTCGCGCCTTCAATGCGCAGTCGGTCGTCCTCCGCTGAAATTGATGAGATTGCCTGGCCGGTCAGCACCCGGACGCCATTGCGCTCCAATTCGGCCCCGACCTTCTGGCCCAAATCGGGATCAACTGTCGTCATGACGCTGCGTGCCATTTCAACAATGGTGACTTCGATGCCTCGACGGGTGAGCGCCTCAGCCATCTCCAGTCCGATATATCCGCCGCCGGCGATGACCACGCGCCGCGGTGACCGAGTGATCAGAAACTCCTCAAACGCCAGCGTGTCGCCTATCCAGCGCAGCAGGAAGACGCCCGGCAAATCCATACCCGTAATTGAAGGTCGGATTGAGCGCGCCCCTGTCGCCACCAGCAGCTTGTCGTAGCCGTGTTCGGAAATCGCGCCACCCGCGTCTCGAGCGATGGCACGGCGCGTGGCTGGATCGATCTGTTCGATCCGGTGATTAAGCAGCAACTTCACCCCCAAGGCCTCGATGTCGTTGGCTTTGCGGTGAGCGAGGTCTTCTACGCGGGGCACCTCTTTACTTAGGAAATACGGGATACCGCAGATACTGAAATTTGGGTACGCGTCGGCCACAGCAACCGTGACTTGGCATTGAGAATCGAGTTCACGGGCTTTCAGGGCCGCACTGATGCCAGCATCGCTGCCGCCAACAATGAAAAACCGCTTCATTCCACGTGCTCCCCAAACTCGACCGGACTTTACGTCGAGTGTTTTCGTTAAGGCTGCAACAACTCAGGTTGTGACTAATTCGCCAGGTTTGCCAAACCCAATTTCTTCAAATCCTGCTCGCGGATGTCGTTGGTGATCGGGTAATAGCCGCCGAGTTCGGTTTGCGTCTGGCCATCCTTGGAGAGAATGTATTTGATGAACTCACCGCGCAGTGCATCGAGTGGTTGATCCGGCTTCTTATTCACGTAAATGAACAGGTAGCGAGCGATGGGGTATTTGCCGGACAAAGTCGATTCCGCCGAAGTGTCATAGCATTGTGCGCCCGAAGCTGCGGCCAATGGGACAGCGCGTACGCCGTCTGTTTTGTAGCCGATGCCGGAATATCCGATCGCGTACTTGTCACCGGCCACGGCCTGAACGACGGCCTCTGAACCCGGCTGCTGTTTGACCTCCTGCTTAAAGGCTCCGTCTATTCCGCCATACAAAACCGCATTCCGGAAAAAATCGTAGGTTCCTGAAATGGTGTTGCGGCCGAAGAGTGCAATCGGCTTTGCCGCCCACTCGCCGGTCATACCGAGGTCGCCCCAAGTTTGAATGTTGTTGCCGCCGGTGCCTTTACGCGTTGACGAGAAAATCTGATTGAGTTGCGGCAGCGTCAAACAAGAGATCGGATTTTCCTTGTTGACATAGATCGCAAGGGCGTCAACTGCGACGCGGAAGCCAACAGGCCGATAGCCATATTTCTTTTCGAACGCATCCGCCTCCTCGGCCGTCATTGGACGGGACATCGGGGCGAATTGTGAGATGCCCTCGAGCAGCGCCGGTGGCCCCGTAAGAGAGCCCTTGCCCTCGATATCTATTTTCACATCGGGGTAACGCTCCATGAACCCCTTGGCCCAAAGGGTCACTTCATTGTTCAACGTATCCGAGCCGACCGATTTAATGTGACCCGAAATGCCAGAGGCAGTCTGGTAGGCCGGCAGCTTCGGATCGAGCGCAACAGCAGCGGATACGGCTGCCAAATTCGCGGCGAGCGCAACAGCAAGGACCCGTAGTTCCATGGAGCTTCTCCTCAAAATCACTCTCGATCCCACAGCGCGGCCGAGATTTCCTTATATCAAAATGTCTAGATTTATCGAAATATCAGCAGTTTATGATGCTTCGATGACGCCGCCAATTCTATTCAGGTCGTGCAGCAGGCGGAAATCGCGGGTTTGTTGCCGCCAGGGAAATTCAAACGCGGATGCGGAAAGCTCTGCGCGAGGCGCTGCATAGTTGCAGCAACACCAGAACAAGCATCACGTTTGCCGCGGCGAGCCCGAAAAGTAGGGCGAGCGTGAATATAGGCCCTTCGGCTTTGAGAGCCAGCGCCGCAAAATAGGGGGAAAGCGCCATCGCCAACAGAATGGGTAACGCGAGCCGCCCCATCAAAGTCGCGTAACGCTCTGGTCCAAAGAGAGCGAGTGGCAGGGTGCCGCGCGCGATTGAGCCAATGCCGTTTCCGGCGCCATAGAAAATGATTGCAACGGCCACGAAGGACGCGCCGATGAGCAGCCAGAAAGTGCCGATCGCGACCAGAAGGGCGGAGGCAACCATGCTCCAGACCGGGTGATAGTGTCGCCCGGTCAGCATTTCGATGACGCGCGCACCGACTTGCGAGGGTCCAACGATGGTGCCGAGGCTTACGGCGGCCGCGAGGTCAACTCCCCGCGCCTGCAGGAGAGGGAGAAGATAGGTTCCCATGATGGACAAGATCGAGGCTCCGACCGTCAGCACCGCCGCGAGTAGATAAAAGATCGGTTTTTCATCCTGCAACAGCGCAGTCGCCGAATGGCTTCCCGCACCGCGCCGGTCATGCACGACGAATGTGCGGCGGGGTATGGCGAGGAGATAAAGCGGGAGCGCAAACCCGATCTGGATTGCGGCGTAGACAAAGCATGCGTCGCGCCAGCCGACATGTTCGACCAGATAAGCGCTCAGAGGCCAGCATATAGTGCTGGAAAATCCCCCGAATAACGTTACCGACGTGATCGCGACGCGCGCGTCCTTTCCATAAAGGCTGCCAAGTGTTGCAAAGGCCGCGTCATAGAGCCCGGCGCCCATGCCGGCGCCAATAATCAGCCAGGCGCACAAATACCAGACGAGGCTTTGCGCAAGGCCGACCAACAGGAGCCCAATTCCCAGCAGCACCGCGCTCGTGGCAAGCACCAGGCCGCCACCGTTTTTTCCGATCTCGCGGCCGATGCGGGGTGAGACGACGCCTGCGGTGAGAAGACCGATTGAAAGGCCGCACACCACCCAGTCGAGCGCCCAACCGGTGTCGGCCGCAATCGGCATCGCGAGCACGCTCAACAGATAGAATGTCGACCCCCAGGCGAGAATTTGGGTAGTGCCGAGGGCCGCCACGACAATGCGGCGATCCGGCGTTGAGGGCGCCGACGATGCGGCGTGATTAAGGTCAGCTTCGCTCACGCGACGACCGCATGGTTTTGCGAGCGTCGGTATTTGCCCACCCCCAGCTTTCAGGATCGCGTCAAGTGCAACATGCGGCAGCGTTCGGCGTCGGCGTGCAACACGCGGAAGCATCGGATGTTGTCGCAGAGTCTGGAACGCAGCAGGCCTTGGCGTGCGCTACCCGAGCGTCACGCTCGCCGGTCCCGTCACCGTACTCAATACTTTCCCCGGTTGTGTGGAAGGTTTCCCACGAGATACCTGCGGGATCGTTGATCCACGATTTTTCTGATTTTGCGTAACAGCAAACGGTTTGTCCCTGCTCGATGATATTGCCGCCCGCCTGATGCAGCCGCGCATAAACTTCCTGCAGTTCCTCCTGGCTCTCGACCTGAATGCCGAGATGATCGAGACCCGGCTCGCGGCCGCGCGTTGAGATCGCGAAATTCACCCGCGGGTCGTCGAGCATCCATTTGGCGTAATCGGGCTTGATCACGGCTGGCTGCGTTGCAAACAGCGCTGAATAGAACCCGATCGAACGTTGCAGATCCTCGACCGCAACATGAATGTGCATGCGCTTCATTTTTACGACTCCCTCAAGCTGGAACGTTGTCGCGCCTGGGGCGCGTGGATTTGGATGGAGTGGGCGGCTTTACGCAGCCCGACGCGCCGGCGCAGCAATTTTCGGTCAAAAACGAGATCAGGCCGTTCATTGCTTCGTAGCGCGCCGCATAGATCATCGAGCGGCCGACGCGCCGAACGCTTACGAGGCCTGCCACGCGCAACCGGTCGAAGTGAAACGTCAGCGTATTCGGCGCGAGCTTCAGCGCGCTGGCGACGCTGCCCGCGGGCATTCCCTCCGGACCCGCCTGCACGAGCAGACGATAGACGTCGAGACGATTGTCCTGGGCGAGGGCGGCCAAGGCCGCCACGGCATTTGTTTTTTCCATGCTTCAACGAATATTGAAATATATGGGGCTGTCAAGATTTTATTTCAGGGATCGTTGAAATATGGGGCTGTGCGGGTGGGCGAAGGGATTGAGGGCGAGGTCATTGCCGGAACGGACGATCCGGCGCTAGACCATCGCCATGAACCAACGTCCCGCCGATCGTCTGGCCATCGCCGTCGCGCAGCTCAACCCTGTTGTCGGCGACGTCACCGGCAATCTGGAGCGCGCCCGCGCCGCCCGCGCGCAGGCCGCGCGCGACGGCGCCGATATCGTTGCCTATTCCGAATTATTCATCGCCGGCTACCCGCCGGAGGATCTGGTGCTGAAACCGGCGTTCCAGTCGGCCTGCCGCACGGCGATCGAGACGCTGGCGCGCGAGACCGCCGACGGCGGACCGGCGGTGTTGATCGGCACGCCCTGGCTCGAAGAGGGAAAGCTTTATAACGCCTATGCGCTTCTTGCCGGCGGCGAGATCGAGGCGCTCCGCTTCAAGGTCAACTTGCCGAATTATGGGGTATTCGACGAAAAGCGCGTATTTGCATCCGGCCCAGTGCCGGGTCCGGTGAGTTTCCGCGGCGTGCGGATCGGACTGCCAATCTGCGAGGATACCTGGACCGACTGGGGCGACTACGAGAATGTCGTCGAGTGCCTCGCCGAGACCGGCGCCGAGCTTCTCATCGTTCCCAATGGCTCGCCTTATTGGCGCGACAAGGCGGAGGTACGCCTCAACGTGACGGTGGCGCGTGTCACCGAGGCCGGGCTGCCGCTCCTTTACGTCAATCAGGTCGGCGGGCAGGACGAGCTGGTTTTCGACGGCGCCTCGTTTGCGCTCAATGCCGACCGTTCGATCGCATTCCAGCTCCCGGCATTCCGCGAAGCGGTGTTGACGACGCAATGGTCGCGCATGCCAGCCGGCTGGCGCTGTGCGCCAGGGCCCATCGCGGCAGCGGAGGAAGGGGACGCGGCGGATTACACCGCCTGCATGCTGGGGTTGCGCGATTATGTCGACAAGAACGGTTTCCGCGGTGTCGTCATCGGCCTTTCCGGCGGCGTCGATTCCGCGTTATGCGCGACGCTTGCCGTCGACGCCATCGGCGCCGATCGCGTGCGCTGTGTGATGCTGCCATATCGCTTCACCTCGCAGGAATCGCTCGACGATGCAGCCGCGATCGCGCACGCGCTCGGCCTGCATTACGACACCGTTCCGATTGAAAGCGCGGTGCAGGGGCTGGAGGCCTCGCTTGCCGAAATCTTTGCCGGTGCGCCGCGTGACGTGACCGAGGAGAATTTGCAGGCGCGCGCGCGCGGCACCATCCTGATGGCGATCTCGAACAAATTCGGCCTGATGGTTGTAACGACGGGTAACAAATCGGAGATGTCGGTTGGCTACGCCACGCTCTATGGCGACATGAACGGCGGCTTCAATCCAATCAAGGATCTCTACAAGACCGAGGTGTATCGCCTGGCGCGGCTGCGCAACAGCTGGAAGCCGGACGGCGCGCTCGGTCCCGACGGCCGCGTCATCGTCGAGAATGTGATCACCCGCGCGCCAAGCGCCGAACTGCGCGAGAACCAGACCGATCAGGATACCTTGCCGCCTTACGACGTGCTCGATCAGATACTCGAGCGGCTGGTCGAGCGCGAGGATCCGCTTGCCACCATCATCGCCGCCGGCTTCGACCGCGAGACGGTGATGAAGATCGACCGCATGCTCAGCCTGGCGGAGTATAAGCGCCGGCAAGCGGCGCCCGGCGTGAAGGTGACCCTGAAGAATTTCGGCCGTGACCGACGCTATCCGATCACCAGTAAATTTCGCGATCCAGGCGTGGAGTTGCCGGCACCCCGCCTTGCGCCAGGCAAAAGTCCGGTCCCGGCCAAGGCGGGCGGCACCGATTTTTGATCGCGCGACGCTTTAGATTCAATGGGCTGCGATGAAGGGCGGCCCGACCGTGCGAATGGGGCCTTTCGGCCGAGCGGGAACGGTGCTGACCTCGGTGGCGACGGGCATGGCCGCCACCGCGGCGGGCGTCGCGGCTGCTGCGCCGGGTTTGGCCGGCTTTGCGCCTTTCGGCAGCGGCGGCTGCGAGAGCGCGTTGGCGTTCTGGTCGGTTACGACAATGTCGCCACTTTCGAGCGTCGTGGAATCATCGGCATTCTTGAGCGCATCGGCCCAGCTCTGGCCCGGCCGCCGGCACGAGCAGGCTGCGTTGAACTCTTTGCGATACTGGAACGCCGCCGGTAACGCCGTATACGGCTGGCCGCCGAGTGAAACCGCTTGGCTGATGTCCTCGCCGGGATTTCGATAGGTGTAGAGTTGAGCCTCGGTGGCGGGACATTCGCGCTGACAGGTGCGCTGGTCGTCGGCGAATTTGTTCGGCACTGTCGAATATGAAATCGGGAAATAATAGCCGTCGCAGGAGCGCACGCAGACCGTGCGGATAAGTGCCAGTCGGCGCGCCGTCGCCACCGGGGGTGATGATATGGCCATTGAACAGCGCGTCGAGAAAACCGGCGGGCCCCGCCGCCTCCGCGGCAGCCCGATATTGCTGTCCGCAATTGTTTTGCGCCAACGCGCCGATAAGTTGTCGGCGCTGCCCTTCCTGATCGGAGTTGTTGCCGCTCTTGAAACGCTCGAGATCGGTCATCGAGCGGTCGAGATTGTCGCGCATCTGCTGGATTTGCGCATTCAGCGGCTGACACTCCGCCGACTGGCCAGTGAATAGCGAAAAAAAGCCACCGCCCTCGCAGCCCCGTCTTTTCGCCTGCGCCAGCAGGTGATCGAGATCCGTCTGCTGTTTGGCGACAGCGTCTTCGCTGCGCCGGATCTCGTCGGCGCGCGCGGGATCACCGCCGCCGCGGGTGAGGATCGCCAGTTGACCTTCGAGGCGGACGCAAACGGGATTGGATGCCGGTGACTCCGGAGCAGATTGGTCCGGAATGGAAGCAGGCGGGATAGGGGGTGCGCTCTGGGCGGAAACGGCGCCGGAGAGCAGGCCCGCGCCCATAACGGCGAGCCCTAGGCTCCGCAGGTGCTTGTTCATTCGACAGTCCCGAGCCCGTCCCGCTTCGTCAACTTGATGAAGCGATGGAATGGTGACCAAAGTGTGAACGCGGGTCGGGTCGCTACTCCGCGTCTGGCTGGTTTTCCGGGCGGGCGCGGTCGAAGGCCGTAAGCTTGAGGCAGGCGGCGTCAATTCCGACGATCTTGGGGAATTTGTCGAGCGGAACCTTCAGCCGTCGGGCGTTGAAGACCTGCGGCACCAGGCAAATATCGGCGATTGTCACTTCGCTGCCGCAGGAATAGGGGCCGGGCTGCGCCAGCGCTTCGTACGCCTCAAAGCCGGTGATGACCCAGTGATGGTACCAGGCATCGATAGCGCTCTGCTCCTGATGCATTTCGTGCTTGAGGTAGCGAAGCGGCCCGACATTATTGAGCGGATGGATATCGCAGGCGACGATCTGAGCCAGCGCGCGCGTCTTGGCTCGCGCGATCGGGTCCTTCGGCAGCAGCGGCGGCGCGGGGTGCGTTTCGTCGAGATATTCGATGATGGCGAGCGATTGGATCAACACGTCGCCGGTCGACGCCACCAGAGCCGGCACGCGCATCTGCGGGTTCACCGCGCGGAATTCCGGCCGTTTGTTGTGGCCGCCGTCTTTTATAAGGTGAACGGGCAAAGTTTCGTAGGCGATGCCTTTCAGACTTAGTGCAATACGCACCCGGTAAGCGGCGGACGAGCGGAAATAGGAATAAAGCTTCACGGGTCACCTCTGTCCGTCATTCATCGTCTTCGCGGTGGTCGTGGCCTAACTCGGCCACGAGCTCCGCCGAACGTGCGGTTAATTGCTTTATGGCGCGGTTGAACGCTTCGCGGTCGCTCGGCGTCAGAATTTCCGTCAGCCGCCGGGCGAAGTCGAGTGCATGCGGCGCGACCTCTTCGTACATGGCCCGGCCGGCGGCGGTGAGCGACAGAAAGGCTTCGCGCATGTCGTCCCGGTTGGCGCGGCGCGTGGTCAGCCGGCGCTTTTCCAGAAGCGCGACTGCCCGCGACACTTTGGTCTTGTGCATATGAGTGTGGGCGCCGATCGCCTTGGCGGTCATTACGCCGTGCTGGCCGAGCGTTACCACCACCCGCCATTCCGGCACGCCGATCGCGTAACGGCGCGAATAGACCTGCGACAGCGCCTGGGACACGAGGCTTGAGACGACGTTGAGCTGGTAGGGGAGGAAATGCTCAAGCTTGAGCGGCGCGTCTTCGCCAAGCTTCGCCTCGTCCGCGGCCGCATTGCTCCTAATATTGCCTTCAATCGCCCGCTGACCGGTCATTGGCACCACTTAAAGGCACGGCGGTAGACGTGCCGGCCGCGCCAGCCACTCTTTGCTTTGCGGCGCAATGGCGCGAACATGGCCGAAGTCCCGGTGCCGCGCAACGGCATGCCGGTCTTGCCGGAACGAAGCCGGGCCTTTAGGTGAAACAGAGGGTTGCCGGGAGGTTTCATTATGAGCGCCGAGTTCGCCTCGACTGCGGATATGGCCGACAAGACCATCACCTTCGATTCCATCGGGCCCGATCTCTACGCCTTCACCGCCGAAGGCGATCCCAATTCAGGCGTCATCGTCGGCGACGATGGCGTCATGGTGATCGATGCGCAGGCTACGCCGGTGATGGCGCGGCAGGTGATCGAGCGCGTCGCAAGAGTTACCGATAAGCCGATCAAATACGTCCTGCTGACGCACTATCACGCGGTCCGCGTGCTCGGCGCTTCCGCCTATGCCGGTGCGGAAATCCTGGCCTCGGCGGGAACCCGCGCGCTGATCGCCGAACGCGGCAAGGCGGATATGGACTCCGAGATCGGCCGCTTTCCCCGCCTGTTCCGCGCGGTCGAGAGCATCCCCGGCCTCACCTGGCCCTCGATCACGTTTCCCGACCAGATGTCGGTATGGCTCGGCCGCCGCGAAGTGCGCATCATGCATATCGGGCGCGGACATACCGCCGGCGATGTCGTCGCGTTCGTGCCGGACGCCAATGTCGTGTTCTCCGGCGATCTCGTCGAATATCACTCGGCCTGCTATTGCGGCGACGCGCACTTCACCGACTGGCCGGCGACGCTCGACCGGCTGGCCGAATTTTCAGCAACCGCGCTGGTGCCGGGCCGCGGTGCGGCGCTGAAAACGCCGAAGCAGGTCGCAGACGGCATTGCGCTGACTGAAGATTTTCTCACCACTCTTTACGGCACGGTGAGCGACAGCGCCGGCAAAGGGCGAACGCTCAAGGAAGCTTACGATGACGCCCGCCGCGTGATGGATCCGAAATTTGCAAGCTTCGCGATCTACGAGCACTGCATGCCGTTCAATGTGTCGCGCGCCTACGACGAGGCCAAAGGCATCGAGCACCCGGTGATCTGGACCGCTGAGCGCGATCGCGCCATGTGGGCCGCCTTGCGCGGGTAGTTTGGCCCTAATCGCCATTGCGAGGAGCGAAGCGACGAAGCAATCCAGATACACGCAACGAAGGCTGGATTGCTTCGCTGCGCTCGCAATGACGGGATAGGTGACAGGGCTTACCATGACCAACGTTCGGAAGTCGGTCTACCGCTACGACTATCGCCGCTCGGCCGATCAGGACATTGGCGTCACGGTGCGGCGGCCGGTCGTCGTGGTCGGCGCCGGGCCGGTGGGACTGGCCGCCGCGATCGATCTCGCGCAGCGTGATGTGCCGGTGGTTCTGCTTGACGACGCCGATCGCATCGGCGAAGGCTCGCGCGGCATCTGCTGGTCGAAACGCACGCTGGAGATTCTGGACCGGCTCGGTATCGGCGAGCGGCTGGTGGCGCAGGGCGTGACCTGGAAGCTCGGCAAAGTCTTCTACGGCGACGAGCTGCTGTTCTCCTTCGATCTCTTGCCGGAGGAAGGGCACAAGATGCCCGCCTTCATCAACCTCCAGCAGTTCTATCTGGAGAAGGCGCTGGTCGAACGGGCGCTTGAACTCGAAAATCTCGATTTGCGCTGGAAGAACCGTGTCGTCGGGCTTGACCGTCTCAACGACGGCGCGCGGCTTACCATCGAGACGCCCGACGGCCGTTACAGTCTCGACACCGACTGGCTGATCGCCGCCGACGGCGCGCACTCGACGGTGCGCGGCCTGCTCGGCCTCGATTTCGCCGGCGTCACGTTCGAGGACAAGTTCCTCATCGCCGATGTGCACATGGCGGCGGATTTCCCGACCGAGCGCCGGTTCTGGTTCGCGCCGACATTCCATTCCGGCCAATCGGCGTTGATGCATCGCCAGCCGGACAATATCTGGCGCATCGACCTGCAGCTTGGTCCGGATGCCGACGCTCTCGCCGAGCAGGAGCCGCAGCGGGTCCGCGCGCGCCTCGACAAAATTCTCAAGCCGCACGCTTACGAACTGGAATGGGTCTCGGTCTATACCTTCAATTGCCGCCGGCTCGATCGCTTCGTGCACGACCGGGTGATTTTCATTGGTGACGCCGCCCACCAGGTTTCGCCGTTCGGCGCGCGCGGCGCTAATTCAGGTATCCAGGATGCGGAAAACCTGGCGTGGAAGCTTGCCGCATTGCTCAAGGGGCAGGGCGGAGAGGCACTGATCGCAAGCTACGATCTCGAGCGCATCCAGGCCGCGGACGAGAATATCGGCCACTCGACCCGATCGACCGATTTCATGTCGCCGCATTCGAGCGCTGAGCGGCGGCTGCGGGACGCCGTGCTGGCGCTCGCGCCCAAGGCCGAGTTCGCGCGGCGAATGGTCAATTCCGGACGGCTGTCGGTGCCCGCGATCTACGCGTCGCCGTTGTCGACACCGGACGAAGCCCCGTTTGCCGGTGCGACGAAGCTCGGCGCGCCGCTGCCCGACGCGCCGCTCGCCCGTGCTGACGGTTCTGTGACTCATTTGCTCGAGAGCCTGCGCGGCGAGTTCGAACTCATCTATGTGAAGGACCGCGACGGTAAAGACGGTGGCCGGCCGCGCGTTGCCGGCATCGCGCTGACCGTCATCGACGAGGATCTTTTCGACCGCGAGGGAAAGTTCACCCAGCGTTTCGACGCGACGCCCGGTGCGGCCTATCTCGTTCGCCCCGACCAGCACTTGTGCGCCCGGTGGCGAAATTTCGACGCCGCCGCCGTTGCACGCGCACACCGGCGCGCCTTGCAGAGGTGAAATCGATGCCCAAGCTCGTCACCACGCCGCAATTCGCCGATCCCGACGCCGCCTATCTGGCGCTCGTGGAGGCGCGGCGCGCGCTTCCCGATGCGAAGGCGGCGGAACTCGATACGCGGCTCGTGCTCATTCTTGCCAATCACATCGGCGATCTCGATGTGCTCAAGGAAGCGATCGCGCTCGCGAAGCAGGCGGCGTAGCAGGACATGAGCGAGAACGCCGCGCCGTTCCCTTCGGGGCGTCTCGTTGTGGCGCTTCTTGTCCTGAGCATCGCGCTTTGGGCTGTGTTGTCTTTCGTGACCGTGCCGCACCTCCAGCAATTGGCGGGCGGTCTCGCCTCCGTTTGATGCCAGGCTGCGGGGTTACGGCTACGAAGAGGCGCGGGCGTTGCTTCTTGCGCTGGGCGTGGAGGGGCGCGCGTATTACCTCAGCCCCGAGCTCGTTCTCGACACTATTTTTCCGCCGCTATACGCCGCCTTCGGTGTGCTGGCGCTGTGGTGGCTGACCATGCCTGGACGTCGTGCGCGATGGAGCCGTGCCAATGGCGTTGCGCGTGACGCTGGTCGCGTTTCCTGTCGCGGAGCTTGTCTTCGACGGCGTGGAGAACGTCTGCATCGCGAAGATGATTTGGAGGTGGCCCGATCTTTCGCCAGGCCTCGTGAGCGTTGCAAGTCTCGCTACGCGATTGAAGTTCGTTGCTGCAGCGCTGACACTAATTTCCCTGGTTGTGCTCGCCGCGGCTGCCGCGGCGCGGGCGATTTCGCGCCCGCGAAAGAAACCGCCGGCCTGAAAAAGTTAGAGCGCCGAAACGGCGCTCTAACTCATCCCACCTCGTCACGCCCGGCAACCGACCGGACGTGACGAATTCAAAATCTCAGCGTGTGCACTCGATGGCGACGAAGTCGTCGCAATGGGTGCCGTGGCAGGCGCCGGATTCGCTGGTCGGGATCGCGCCGGTGATGTCGTCGCGATCGACCTTGCGGTAGGAAAGCGCTTGCCCGAATTCGTGCGTATGGCAGTAGGCGTTCGCCGCGGCGGCGCCGCAGGCCTCACCGGATGCGAGACAGCGATCGACGCCATAGACGTCGCTGTTGCTGGCGACGATGAAAACGCGCTTTTCCGCGTGTGCTGCGCTGGCGCCGAACAGGACGGCGGCGGAAATGACGGCCGCAATTGTGGAACGCATGACCCCCAACCGGCGCCGGATGCGCCCTAACTTGCGTTACTGTGGAGATGAAGAATGCGGCGACAGAGTTAAGGCTGCGTTAACTCCAACAGCCGGATGAGGATTTCACTGTAGCGACGCTTTCGATTCGCAGCGCTAGGCAAGGCGGCGCAAAGCCGTGCGGCTGTATGCCATTGAAGGGGCAGACATTTTGGCGGCTTCGCGGCGCGGCGGTGAAGGGTAAAGGCTTGACGTCATGCACATCCTCGACCATTGTGCGCGCCATGAACGGCCACAACCTCATCTGCGGCATTATTCGCCCGGAGATTATTCGCTAGCGACACACGCTGGCTGCGGCCGTCTGTTCTCCTCTTCGAGATTTTGGACACGCCCGGCCAGCAGGCCCAAGGGCGCGCGCATGCGCGCGTAAGACCGCGAACGCTTGGACTGGACGATGGACCTTAGGCTCTACGATACGCTCACGCGCGAGAAGCGGATTTTCCGGCCGCTCAATCCATCGAACGTACGCATGTATGTATGCGGGCCGACGGTCTACGACTTCGCCCATATCGGCAACGCGCGGCCGGTGATCGTGTTCGACGTGCTGTTCCGCTTGCTGCGCCACCTTTATGGCGCCGACCACGTCACCTATGTCCGCAACATCACCGACGTCGACGACAAGATCAATGCACGGGCGGCGGAGGAATATCCCGACCTGCCGCTCAATGAGGCGATCCGCAAGGTCACGGAGAAAACCGACAGGCAATTCCACGAGGACGTCGCCGCGCTCGGCTGCCTGCCGCCGACAGTCGAGCCGCGCGCGACCGATCACATCGCCGAGATGCGCACGCTGATCGAACGCCTGGTCAAGTCCGGCAACGCCTATGTCGCCGAGGACAACGTGCTGTTCAGTGTTCCCTCGATGGCGGACTACGGTCGGCTTTCGAAGCGCCCGCTCGACGAGATGATCGCCGGCGCCCGGGTCGAGGTCGCGCCTTACAAGAAAGACCCGCAGGATTTTATCCTTTGGAAGCCCTCGAAGCCGGGCGAGCCGGCGTGGCCGTCGCCCGCCGGCATCAAGACGCCCGGCCGTCCCGGCTGGCATATCGAATGCTCGGCGATGGCGTGGAAATATCTCGGCGAGACTTTCGACATCCATGGCGGCGGCATCGATCTCGTCTTCCCCCACCACGAGAACGAGATCGCGCAATCGCGCTGCGCTTTCCATACGCCGGTGATGGCGAATATCTGGATGCACAACGGCTTTCTTCAAGTCGAAGGCGAGAAGATGTCGAAGTCGCTCGGCAACTTCGTGACGATCCACGAGCTGGCGAAGGAATGGCCCGGCGAGGTGATCCGTCTCACGATGTTGCAGACGCACTATCGTCAACCGATCAGCTGGACCGTGGCGGGCCTCCGCGAGGCGCAAAAGACTCTCGATCATTGGTACGCACTGACCGGCGACGTTTCGCCGGGGTTGTTATGCGCGGATGCGCTGGACGCATTGATGGATGATTTGAATACGCCAAAAGCGCTTGCGGCCTTGCACGAGTTGCGCGGCGAGGCCGTCAAAGGGGCTAAGCCGGCTGCCGCATGCCTCAAGGCAAGTGCGCAACTAATCGGCGTGCTGCAAGAATCGGCTGACGCGTGGGCGGCTTTCCGGCCGGCATCGGTTGCTGTGAATGAAACCGAAGTCGCAAAGTTGATCATGGCGCGCAACGTTGCCCGCAAGGAGAAGAACTTCGGAGAATCCGATCGCATCCGCGACGAACTCGCCAAAATGGGCGTCGTGCTGAAAGACAGCAAGGACGGCACAACCTGGGAGATCGCCCGATGACCGAGAAGGTCACTCCCTATCCCTCTCCCCTTGCGGGAGAGGGTGGACGCGAGCGAAGCGAGCGGCCGGGTGAGGGGTTGCTTTCCCCCTCACCCGCCTCGCTCACGCCACGCGTTCGCTCGGCACCCTCTCCCGCCAGGGGAGAGGGAAGGGGTACGGCGAAACCAAACGTTGACAGAAAAGCGATCACAAGGGCGCGAACGTTGCGTTCGCGAATGACGGACGCCGAGCGCAAATTGTGGTTTGCCTTACGCGATCGGCGCCTTGCCCGCTTCAAATTCCGCAGACAGGCGCCGATCGGTCCTTTTGTCGCGGATTTTGTTTGTTTCGATGCCCGGCTGGTGATCGAAGTCGACGGCGGACAGCATGCCGAATCTTTGCGCGATCAATATCGCGACCGGTGGTTCGCCGCGAATCGATTTCGCGTTCTGCGTTTCTGGAACAACGACGTCTTGTCGAATTTGGAAGGCGTGACGGTATTGCTCGCGAAAGCGCTTGAAGCGGAGCGGGGGTCATGACCTCCCGCCCGCAGACGAAACTTGCGATGCGGCCGATGCTGCCGACCGACGTGCCGATGCTCGCCGAAATCTTCCGCGCCAGCATCGAGGAATTGTGCGCCGAGGATTACGGCGAGGCGCAACAGGAGGCCTGGGCGTCGGCGGCCGACGACGAGGAGGAGTTTGGCGCGCGGCTCACCGGCGAGCTGACGCTGGTTGCAACCGTCGACGGCCATGCGCTCGGCTTTGCTGCGCTGGCCGATAACAAACGCATCGATATGCTTTACGTCCATCCGATCGCGGCCGGGCAGGGCGCGGCCGCGATGTTGTGCGATGCGCTGGAGAAGCTTGCCGCCGCCCGCGGTGCAAAAGAACTGAGCGTCGACGCCAGCGACACCGCTCGCGGCTTTTTCGAAAAGCGCGGCTTTGTTGCCAAGACCCGCAACACCGTATCGCTTGCCGGCGAATGGCTCGCCAACACCACACTGATCAAGCCGCTGGTTGCGGCCGTGCCCGAAAAAGGAAAGCTGTCATGAAACGCGATGACGTGCCGTTCCAGCGGCACTTGCTCTATTATCTCATCCTCAAATACGCGGTGATTGCGCTCGCCGTCGCGATCACCCTCTACACCGTCTATCGGCTTTATTAGGATTGGAGATCATGGCGCGCGATAGATTTCTCGGCTTGCGGACGCATCATCTGGCGATCGCGCTGATCGCCATCTTGGTCGCGGTCGCGCTGGCGTCGAATTACTATCTCTGGTGAGCGTTTTATGTCCCGCGAGCGGCTTTATCTGTTCGACACGACGCTGCGCGACGGCGCGCAAACGAATGGCGTCGATTTCACGCTTGCCGACAAGCTGGCCATTGCCCGCATGCTCGACGAGCTGGGCGTCGACTATATCGAAGCCGGCTATCCGGGCGCCAATCCGACCGATACGAAGTTCTTTGCCGAAAAACGGCCGATGCATGCGCGGGTCACCGCGTTTGGCATGACGCGGCGGCCGGGCCGCTCGACTTCCAACGATCCCGGGCTTGCCGCGATCCTTGACGCCGAGGCGGACGCCATCTGCTTTGTCGCCAAATCGTGGGACTACCATGTGCGCGTGGCGCTGGAGACGACGGAGGAGGAAAACCTCGCTTCGATCCGCGACAGCGTGCGCGCCGCCAAGGCCAAGGGCCGTGAAGTGCTGCTCGACTGCGAGCATTTCTTCGATGGCTACAAGGCCAACCCGACTTACGCGCTTGCCTGCGCCAAGGCGGCCTACGACGAGGGTGCCCGCTGGGTGGTGCTGTGCGACACCAACGGCGGCACGCTGCCGCACGAAGTGGAGAAAATCGTCGGCGAGGTTTGCAAAACAATCCCCGGCGATCACGTCGGCATCCATGCCCACAACGACACCGAGCAGGCGGTAGCGAACTCGTTTGCCGCGGTGCGCGCCGGCGCGCGCCAGATTCAGGGCACGCTCAACGGTCTCGGCGAACGCTGCGGCAACGCCAACCTCGTTTCGATCATTCCGACGCTGAAGCTCAAAGCCGAATACGCGGAAAAATTCGACATCGGCGTATCCGACGCTGCGCTCGGCCACATCGGGCGCGTCTCGCACGGGCTTGACGATATGCTCAACCGCGCCGCCGACCGCCATGCGCCCTATGTCGGCGAAAGCGCGTTCGCCACCAAGGCCGGCATTCACGCCTCCGCCATCATGAAAGATCCGGCGACCTACGAGCACGTCGCGCCGGAGCGCGTCGGCAACAAGCGCAAGCTTCTCGTCTCCGATCAATCCGGCCGCTCGAACCTGCTGGCCGAGCTCGACCGCATCGGTCTCGCGGTCGACAAGGACGATCCGCGGCTTGCCCGCCTTCTGGACGAGGTCAAGGAACGCGAGGCGATCGGATATGCCTACGAAGCGGCCGACGCCTCATTCGAGCTGCTCGCCCGGCGGCTCCTCGGCAAGGTGCCGCGTTATTTCGACGTGGAAAAATTCGACGTCAGCGTCGAGCACCGCATCAACGCCAAGGGCGAGCGCGTGACCGTAAGCATGGCGGTGGTGAAGGTCCGGGTCGGCGACGATCTTCTGATCTCCGCGGCCGAAGGTAACGGTCCGGTCAATGCGCTCGATGTCGCCCTGCGCAAGGACCTCGGCAAATACCAAAGCTACATCACCGGGCTGGAATTGACGGATTACCGTGTGCGTATCCTCAACGCCGGCACGGAAGCCGTCACGCGCGTTTTGATCGAGAGCGAGGACGAAACCGGCGATCACTGGACGACGATCGGGGTGTCTTCGAACATCATCGACGCGTCGTTCCAGGCGCTGATGGATTCGATCGTCTACAAGCTGGTGAAGTCGGGCGCGCCGGCGTGACATAGGGCAGGGCTCCAGCGTGATCGACCACATCTCCATCGCGGTGCGCGATCTTGTCGAGGGCGAACGTTTCTACGCCGCGATCCTTGCTCCGCTCGGCTTGACGAAATTGCGTGAATGGCCGGGCGCGGCTGTCGGGTTCGGCAAGAAATATCCCGAATTCTGGATCAATCGTCGCGAGGGAATGGCGCGCGTTGCCGAGGATAGCGGCGTGCACATCTGTCTTCGCGCGCCCGATACCGCGTCGATCGATGCCTTCCACGCCGCGGCGCTCAACGCCGGCGGCACGTCCGACGGTGAGCCGGGACTGCGGCCGCATTACTATGCTGGCTACTACGCGGCCTTCGTCCGCGATCCGGACGGCAATCGCATCGAAGCAGTGACGTTCATGCGGGACGTTTCTTGATTGTCATTGCCGGACTTGATCCGGCAATCCATCTTCCCCTTTGCGTGCCAGATGGATCACCGGGTCAAGCCCGGTGATGACGCGGAGGCGGTCACAATCGCTCCGCCGGCACGGCCATTTTCTTCTGCGCCTCGCTCACCGCCCGCGCCGCCTCGCGCAGCATCGGCAGGATATCCACGATGCGGTCGGCGACCAGTAGTTCGACGCCCTTGGCGGGCGGCGGCACGAGGCCCAGCGCGCGCATATGCTCAAGCAGCACCAGCAGCGGGTCCCAAAAGCCGTTGATGTTGGCAATCAGGATCGGCTTCTTGTGGCGGCCAAGCTGCGCCCAGGTCATTTGCTCGATCAGCTCCTCGAGGGTGCCAATACCTCCCGGCAGCGCGACGAAAGCGTCGGCGCGATCGAACATCGTGCTCTTGCGCTCATGCATGTCGCGCGTGATGATCTGTTCCTGCGCGAGCCGCCGCGGCCGCTCCTTGGCCGTCAAAAATTCCGGAATGATGCCGGTGGCAGCGCCGCCGTGCTCGATCGCGGCGCTGGCGAGCGCCCCCATCAGGCCAATCGAACCGCCGCCATAGACCAGCCGTACGCCGTTTTCGGCGAGGATTTTGCCGAAGCTTTGTGCGGCCTCGACGAAAGCCGGATCGGTACCCGGGCTCGATCCGCAATAGACGCAGATCGCATTGATTTTGCTCATAGAGTCACACTCTCAAAAGAATAGATGTGGCTGGGATTCGCCCCTCGCGCAAGCTGTATAACCCAAATGAGGCAAGCCTCGTGCCGTGCGGGATCGGCCGAGAATCTCTATATGATCGGTGCAGGGCGGCATGCTGCGGCCCGCTCCCGGGTTACCCCAATAAATGAGAGAGTTCGCTACAGCCCCCACCAGCCAAAACCGAGAGGTGACTGCCGACCGTGCGGGTTTGGTATCGATGCTGCGTCACCTCTGGCCCTATATCTGGCCGGCTGACCGCCGCGACCTCAAGGCCCGGGTGCTGTTTGCGACCGTGCTGATCTTCGTCGCCAAACTCGCGACGGTTGCGCTGCCGTTTACCTTCAAATGGGCGACCGACGCACTTGCCGGCCACGGAACGGCGCCGGTCGGTCCTGACAATGTGATTGCCTGGGCGCTGGCGACGCCGGTGGCCATCACGCTTGCCTATGGCGGCACGCGAATCTTGATGGGCGTGCTGACGCAATGGCGTGACGGCATTTTCGCGAAGGTGGCGATGCATGCGGTACGGCGGCTGGCCATGCTCACTTTCGAGCACATGCACATGCTTTCGCTGCGCTTTCATCTCGAGCGCAAGACCGGCGGCCTGACGCGGATCCTCGAACGCGGACGCAACGCCATCGAGACGATTGTGCGCATGCTGCTGCTGCAGCTTCTTCCCACGATTGTCGAGGTGGTGCTCGTCGCCTGGGTGCTGTTTTTTCACTTCGACTGGCGCTACGTCGTCGTCGTTCTGCTGACCGTTGCGCTCTATGTCGGCTTCACCTTTTACGCGACCGAGTGGCGCATCGGCATTCGCCGCAAGATGAACGATAGCGACAACGACGCCAACGCCAAGGCGATCGATTCGCTGCTGAATTACGAAACCGTCAAATACTTCTCCGCCGAGGAGCGCGAAGCCAGGCGTTACGATCGCTCGATGGCGCGCTACGAGGAGGCGAGCGTACGGGCCTACACCTCGCTCGCTGTGCTAAACGCAGGGCAGGCCATCGTATTCAGCGTCGGTTTGTCCGCAGCGATGGTGCTGTGCGTCCATGGCATCGAGGCCGGCACCAATACCGTCGGCGATTTCGTCATGATCAATGCCATGATGATCCAGCTCTATCAGCCGCTGAACTTCATGGGCATGGTCTATCGCGAGATCAAACAGGCGATCATCGACATCGAGACCATGTTTTCGATGCTGTCGCGCAAGCCGGAAATCGAGGACAAGCCGGCCGCGCCGCCGCTCAAGGTGAGCACCGGCGCGATTCGCTTCGATAACGTCTCGTTTTGCTACGAGCCGGCGCGGCCGATCCTGAAAGGTTTGAGCTTCGAGGTTGGGGCCGGGCGCACCGTCGCGATCGTTGGACCGTCGGGCGCGGGCAAGTCGACGATTTCGCGGCTGCTGTTCCGTTTCTATGACGTGACCGGCGGCCGCATCCTCATCGACGGGGTAGACATCAGGGACGTGACGCAGACTTCGCTCCGCGGCGCTATTGGTATGGTCCCGCAAGATACCGTGCTGTTCAATGACACGCTGCGCTACAACATCCGCTACGGCCGATGGGATGCGACCGACGCCGAGGTGGAAGCGGCGGCCGGGATGGCACAGATCGACAACTTCATTCGCGTCGCGCCGAAAGGCTACGAAACCGAGGTCGGGGAACGCGGCCTAAAGCTTTCCGGCGGCGAGAAACAGCGTGTTGCCATCGCGCGCACGATCCTGAAAAGCCCGCCGATCCTGCTGCTCGACGAAGCGACCTCCGCGCTCGACAGCCATACCGAGCGGGACATCCAGGATGCGCTCGATCGTGTTTCCAAAAATCGCACCACGCTTGTCATCGCCCATCGGCTTTCCACCATCGTCGGCGCTGACGAAATTCTGGTGCTCGATAAGGGCTCGATCGTCGAACGCGGCACGCATCAGCAACTGCTCGCGCATGGCGGGCTCTATGCCAGCATGTGGAACCGCCAGCGTGAGGCGCAGATGGCGCGCGAGATTCTTGCCGTGGTCGACGAGGAGCCGGCCGCGCCCAACCGCAACCCGCCCGAAGCGTCTGAAGCAGTGGCGACTGTCGTGGAGACGCAAGATCTGGTTCCAGCCGCTGACGCTGCGGAGTGACGTCGACTTTCCGACGATCGGCATCTAAGAACAAGAAACGCCGCCGGTAATTGGTTTAGACACGCATGTCCGTCATCAATTCGATCCGCTCACAACTCTCGCCGGTCCATCCGGAAGGCTACCCTTTCATCGGCGGTTTTGCGCTCGTCGCCATCGTTCTGATGTGGCTATGGCCGCCGCTCGGCTGGCTTGCGGTTGCCGCCACCGCATGGTGCGTTTATTTCTTCCGTGATCCGGCACGGGTGACGCCGACGCGCGAAGGGATTTTGGTCGCGCCGGCCGATGGCCGCGTGAGCCGCGTGGCGGACGTCGTGCCGCCGGCGGAACTCGCTCTCGGTGAGCGGCCGCTCGCCCGTATTTCCATATTCATGAGCGTATTCAACTGCCACGTGAACCGCAGTCCGCTCGCCGGGCGCATCGAGCGCATCGTTTATCGCGCCGGCGCCTTCGTCAGCGCCGATCTCGACAAGGCAAGCGAGAGCAACGAGCGCAACATGTTCGTTATTGCTTCGGCCGGCGGCACGCGCATTGGCGTGATCCAGATCGCCGGCCTGGTCGCGCGGCGCATCGTGCCCTTCGTGCGTGAAGGCGAAAGCGTCGCCGCGGGCCAGCGCATCGGCATGATCCGCTTCGGCTCCCGCGTGGACGTTTATCTTCCGGAGGGCGCGCGGCCCTTGGTCGCGGAGGGACAGACCGCTATTGCCGGCGAGACCGTGCTTGCCGACCTGAAGGTTTTCGCGCCGGGTCCCACATTCACCGTGAACTGAAAGCGTTAACTGGCCGCGCCACACTGCGTGGCGGGTTCGGCAGGGAAAGGGTATATTGCAGCCATGGCTATGCGTCCGTCCCCATTTGCCGGCAGGCGCCTGCCGCCACGGCAGTTCCGCCGTATCCCCGTGCGCACGCTGGCGCCGAACCTCGTCACTCTGCTCGCGCTTTGCGCCGGGCTCACTGCCATTCGCATGGCATTCGAAAACCGCTATGCGCTTGCGCTCGCGGCCATCGTGTTCGCCGCCATTCTTGATGGCATCGACGGCCGCCTGGCGCGGCTCCTGAAAGGAACCTCGCGCTTTGGCGCCGAGCTCGACAGTCTGTCGGATTTCGTCAATTTCGGCGTAGCCCCGGCGCTGATCCTCTACTTCTGGGGCCTGCACGATCTGAAATCGGCTGGCTGGATCGCCGCGATGGCTTTCGCCATTTGCGCCGGCCTGCGGCTCGCCCGCTTCAATGTGATGATCGACGATCCGGATCGGCCGGTCTGGGCCGGCAATTTCTTTGTTGGCATCCCGGCGCCGGCCGGCGCCATCATCGTATTGCTGCCGCTCTATGCAGCCTTCCTCGGCCTGCCGCGTTCGGCATTCCTGACCTGGGCGATGCTCGTTTATACGCTCGCCATCGCGGCGCTCATGGTCTCGCGGCTGCCGGTTTTTTCGGGCAAGCGCTTCGGAACGCGTGTGCCGCCGGAGATGGTCGGTCCGGTTGTCATCGTCACGGTACTTTTTGTAGCGCTGCTCGTCGCCTATCCCTGGATCATTCTCACAGCCGGGACGCTCGCATACCTGGTGAGCCTGCCGTTTGGCTTGCTGTCCTATCGCGGCTATGAGCGACGCGCGCGCGCGAGCAAAGTGGAACCGGCGGCTGTGGCCGGCCCGTCCGTACCGCTTGCCCCGAGCATTGCCCAGTCTTCCGACGACGACGAGCGTCCATCGCGCCTCAATTGAGCCGTATCGCTGGGGCTCCTAAAGCCCGGAAGGGACCCATGCGAGTTGCGCGTCGTGCGGTTTTGGCCTCGATGGCGGCAGCACTGGCCGGTCCCGCGGTCCTGCGCCGGGCGTATGCCGACACGCCGCAAGTCACGTTCAAGCTGCATCACTATTTTTCGGCGGTTTCGGGATCCCACGATAAGTTTCTGGCGCCCTGGGCGCGCAAGATCGAAACGGAATCGAACGGCCGCATCCGCATCGATCTTTTCCCCTCGATGCAGCTCGGGTGGCGCGCCGGCTCAGCTTTTCGATCAGGCACGCGACGGTGTCGCCGATATCGTCTGGGCGGCGCCGAGCAGTACGCCAGGACGCTTTGCAAAGGCGGAAACCTTCGAGCTGCCGTTCTTGTTGTCGCGCCGGGCGCTGGTCAATTCACGGGCGATTGAAGATTTCGCCGCGGCTCACCTGCAAGACGAATTCCGCGAAGTTCATCCCATCTGCTTCTCGTGCCGCGACCATGGCGTCGTGCACACTGCGCGCGCCATCAAATCGATCGAGGATCTCAAGGGTTTGCGGCTGCATGTGCCGAACCGCCTCGCCGGCGAGACCGCGCAGGCGCTCGGCGCTCGCGGGGTGACGGTGCCGACCCCGCAGGTGCCGATGGCGCTAACCGGTCACGTAATCGATGGTTGCCTCGATCCGTGGGACGTGGTGCCGGGCTTGCGGTTGAACGACACCCTCAAGAACCATACCGACTTCGCCGAATCCGCCTTGAGCACGGCGGTATTCCTGTTGGCGATGAACAAAGCGTCTTATGACCGGTTGCCGCGCGAACTGAAAACGGTCATCGACAACAATGCAGGACAGGTTGCGGCGGGCATGGCCGGAGCGATGTGGGATGTCGAAGCCCGGGCGGCCGCCGATACGGCGCGCGACCGCGGCGAGGCTGTTACGGTATTGACGCCGGAAGAGGTGGCGCAATGGCGTCGCGCGACCGAACCGGTGGTCGTGGCTTGGCAGAAACAAATGAAGGAGCGCAAGCTCGACGGTGGCAAACTTCTCGCTGCCGTTCGCGTCCTGCTGGCTAAATATGCCGACGAACCTGAACCGCAGGCGCAGCCGACGCCGCAACCGCCGGAAGCTTCGCAACCGGCGGAGCAGAAAGTAGTCGGCGAGCCGCGGCGATTACCGCAAGCCAACGCTGAGGTTTCCATAAGGCCGAGAGCCGATGCTCCCGCAGCCGCGCCGCCCGCAACACCTGCACCGCCAACGACAGCCGCGCCGGTTACCCAGCCCGCACCGGCCGCCGTGACGCGGCCGAAGGAACTGGATATCCCGCTGTGAACTGCCGGCTGCCGAGCTAGTCCGTGCGCTCATGAAGGGCGCTCCTGGACATGGGGAAGCGGGGCTGAATCAAAGCTTTACGCTGGATATCGCGAGCGCCACCCCTTCGCCCGCCGCTCTCCGGCTCTTCGCCGCCGCCCCGCCGCAGTCGGCACTACGGCACCGCCGGAACATGCGTGCTATGCTAAATTATAAAAGCAAAATCTCTCGCGCTCGCCGACGCGTTCGTCGAACGGCGCGACGGAATTCATCACGCTCGTTGGAGCAGCGGAATTGCCGCCCGCACCTTGCTCGTCGTTCCCATGATTCAGGCTGAGCCGAGAACAACGGTAGGCGATCCCAGGTCTCTGCATCGCCGCCGCGCATCGCTCGTCAGTTGCGGAGCGGCGTTAATCGCGTTTTTTGTGTTCAGCCTCGCCGGCCACTGCGCCCGGTCTGAAAGTCTGCTCGACGAAACTGTACGAGCCAAAATGCTTGCACACAGCGACGGACTCGTTGCGCACATCGAAACCCGATACAACAACATCTTCATTATCAAGCGTGGAGCGTTTCTTTTGCTTACGACCCGGTTCGAGCGGGAAGATCACATTCAATCAGTCGTCGATCTCAAAGATCCGGACGACATGTTGGCCCCCTATACACGGATAGTGTCGGTGGCTCTCGCTTACCCGGAAACGATCCAGCGAATTTTGATGGTCGGGCTGGGCGCCGGTTCAATATCGACGTACATCGGACGCGCCATGCCGGATGTGCACATTGATGCCGTCGAGGTGGACCCGGGGGTTATTGCCGCTGGAAAAAAATATTTCGGCCTGAAGGAGACCGCGAGAGTCAGATTCATCGAGGGCGACGGTCTAACTTACCTCAACCATCAAAAAGAGCCTTACGACATCATTTTGTTGGATGCATTTCGAGAGCTTGGCGTTCCGTCCGATTTGCGCACGCGCGAATTTTACAAGCTTGTCAAAGAGCACCTGGCGCCTCACGGCGTTGCGGTCTTCAACATTGCCGTTGGCCCGAAGTTCTATCGCTCGACCTTGGTATCGTTGCGCGAGGTGTTTCAGACTGTCGATATTTATCCCGATCGGGCCGCCGGACCGGAAGAGCAGGCGATTGCTGTGGCTGTGCCCGCCGCCAAGCCAAGCCAGGGCGCATTGTTGCAACGCGCCCGTGCTTTGCAGGACCGGTTTCGTTTCCGATATCCTCTACCCATTCTGCTTGGAGGGCGGGATTAGGGATTTTAAGGATGAGCGAATTGCGGAACGGCGATTTCGCACGGTTCCGCAACCGACGGATGTCCAGCACTCAACCATCGACGTGCATCAGCAGCTGCTGCTGAGGAGCGTACACGGCCTATTCCGGCAGCGGAAATCCCGGCATCAGGTCGTAAGGGTGAGCCCATCCCGGGAGCTTTTTGATGCGGTCGAGCCACGCGGCGATATTCTCGTGCTGAGCCGCGATGTCGAAACCGAATTCTTCCGCCGGATAGTAGAAATAACTTGTCAGCGATACATCGGCGATGCTCGGCTCCGAGCCGAGAAGGTAAGGACTTCGCGACAGGCGTTTGTCGAGAATCGCCAGCGCGCTGTCAGCGCGGCTCTTGAGAAATTCCATGACCGCGGGCTGGCCGGGTGGCTTTGCGAAATTTCGCAGGAAACGGAATGGTCCCAGATTGCCGCCGATCTTCTGATTGTCGAAGATGATCCAGCGTAGTGCTTCGAGCCGTTCGTCTTCGCCGCGCGGCAGGAATTTTCCCGAATGCTCGGCGAGATAGCTAAGGATCACCGCCGACTGACTGAGTTTTTTCGTGCCGTGAACGAGCACCGGCGCTTCGCCCATTTCGTTGACCTTGCTCACGATATTCCGGCGTGCGCGTCTCGCCCTTGAAAAAATCGACGAAAACGGGCTCCCAATCGGCACCGATGAGATTGAGCATGAGCGCAACGCGATAGGCGTTGCCGGATTGGGCGAAGCAATAAAGCTGATATTCGGGCATGTTGCTTCCTAACGGGACAATGAAATAGCACCGCCGCTAGTCTGATGGCCTTCGAACCGGCCGCCGGCGAATGAAAGCTCAGCCAGGGCCTCGCCCTTGTGGTCGCGGACAATTAGGCTGCTGTGCTCGAACGTCCACTTGCGACTGGTGAAAAAGTTGCCGGGACAACCGCCCTCCGGCGCGATCGTACCCTGGGCTGCGCCTGGCATGTGGCCAAAGTTCATGAAGCAAGTGCCGCTGCCCGTTGCGGTCAATCTCCAGCGCCCGGTGAGGTCGACTGGCGGCGGTGCCGGCGGCGGTGGTGGCGGCGGCGCTGCGGCCTGCGGTGGCGGCTCGGCGCGATTGGAGTTGGCGCATCCGGCGAGTGCGGCGAAGACGAGCAAGGCGGCAGCCGCCTGCGTTGCGCGTACCCGCCATACCGGGGATGTGCCGAGCGTCATGTTCATTGCTCCGCCGTCCCTTGACGCTCGATGAGCACGCAGGGTGGCAGTCAGTAGAATGCTTGTCATTTACTTCATCGTCGGAATGACGAAATCGGCGCCTTCCTTGACCCCGGAAGGCCAGCGCGCGGTTACCGTCTTGGTCTTGGTGTAAAAGCGCACTGCGTCCGGCCCGTGCTGGTTGAGATCGCCGAACCCCGAACGCTTCCAGCCACCGAAGGTGTAATAGGCGAGTGGCACGGGGATGGCAAAGTTCACGCCAACCATGCCGACGTCGACGCGGCTGACGAAATCGCGGGCGGCGTCGCCGTCGCGGGTGAAGATGGCGACGCCGTTGCCGTAATCATGCTCGGACGGCAACCGTACGGCCTCTTCGTAATCCTTGGCGCGCACGACCGACAATACCGGGCCGAAGATTTCTTCCTTGTAGATGCGCATTTCCGGCGTTACGTGATCGAACAGGCATCCGCCCATGAAGTTACCGTGCTCGTAGCCTTGCAGCTTGAAGCCGCGGCCATCGACAACGAGCTTGGCGCCTTCCTTGACGCCGAGATCGACGTAGCTCTTGACCTTCTCGAGGTGCGCTCTGGTGATCATCGGACCGTAGTCGGCCTGCGCGTCGGTTGACGGGCCGATTTTCAGGCTCTCGACGCGCGGCACGAGTTTTTCCAGGAGGATATCTGCCGTCTTCTTGCCGACCGGCACGGCGACGGATATCGCCATGCAGCGTTCGCCGGCGGAGCCATAACCGGCGCCGATCAGCGCATCGACGGCTTGATCCATGTCCGCATCAGGCATGACGATCATGTGGTTCTTGGCGCCGCCGAAACACTGCGCGCGTTTGTTGTTGGCGGACGCTGTCGCATAGACGTATTCGGCGATGGCCGACGAGCCGACGAACCCGACGGCTCTGATGCGTGGGTCGGTGAGGAGCGTGTCGACCGCTTCCTTGTCGCCGTTGACAACGTTGAGCACACCGGCCGGCAGGCCGGCCTCGATCAGCAATTGGGCAAGTCGCATCGGCACCGACGGATCGCGCTCCGACGGCTTGAGGATGTAGGCATTGCCGCAGGCCAGCGCCGGAGCGAATTTCCACATCGGGATCATCGCCGGAAAATTGAACGGCGTGATGCCGGCGACGACGCCAAGCGGCTGGCGCATGGAATAGAGGTCGATACCGGGGCCTGCCCCCTCGGTATATTCGCCCTTGAGCAGGTGCGGAATGCCGCAGGCGAATTCCACGACTTCGAGGCCGCGCTGCACGTCGCCCTTGGCATCGGCGAAGGTCTTGCCGTGCTCCGATGACAGAAGCCGCGCGAGCGAGTCGAATTCCTTCTGCGCCAGTTCGAGGAATTTCATCAGCACGCGTGCGCGTCGCTGCGGGTTCGTCGCTCCCCAGGCGGGCTGCGCCGCTTCCGCGACCGCAATCGCATGCTCCACCTCGGAATGTTTGGCCAGCGCAACCCTGGACTGAACCTCGCCGGTGTTGGGGTTAAAGACATCGCCAAATCGTCCCGATCCCCCCTTTATCTCCTTGCCGCCGACGAAGTGGCCGATCTCGCGCATGAATTATCTCCGTGGACTACTTTGAGCGGCATCCCCGCCCGCTTCAGGACCCATTGTGCCGCCTTTTTCCGTGGCGGTCACGGGGGCGCGTCTGCGCCCGAGCAAAGCCTGCCAGCTACCGACGGGTAACGTAACCCTCCCTTAAGCGCCGCGGCGGTACGGTGAGATCGGGGTTCCAAACCGGGTTTTGCGCGGGTGGGAGTTTAGTTATGGACATTTCAACGGGCCTTGGCCTTCTGGCCGGGGCAGTCGTCATCCTCACCATGATTTTCATGGGCGGCGACCTGCGAATGTTTATCAGCGAACACGCAGTGATCATCATTTTCGGCGGGTCGTTCGCCGCTACCCTGATCCGCTTCCCGCTGTCGTCAATGTTTCACGGGCTGCCGCTCGGCGCCAAATTCGCCTTCACCATGCGGCGCATGTCCCAGCGCGAACTGGTCGACGAGATCGCCGGCCTCGCCGAAATTGCGCGCAAGCAAGGACCGATCGGCCTGGAGAAGGTCGAGGTTGAAGACCCGTTTCTGGCCAAGGGCATCCGTTTCGTTGCCGACGGCTATGACCCCGAATTCATCCGCGACAATCTTGAGCGCGACCGCGACAACTTCCTCACCCACCTGGACGAGGGTCAGAAGATCTACCGCGCGGTCGGCGATTGCGCACCGGCCTTTGGCATGGTCGGCACCCTGATCGGCATGGTGCAGATGTTCGCCAACATGACGGATCCCTCAAAGCTTGGTCCGTTCATGGCGACGGCACTGCTTGCCACCCTCTACGGTGCGCTGCTGGCAAACATCATCTGCTTGCCGATTGCCGACAAGCTGCATGGCAAGCTCGTCGACGAGGAAGTCAATCGAACGCTGATTATCGATGGCGTGCTGATGATCCGCGAGTTGAAGAGCCCGACGCTCGTGCGTGAGATGCTGATCGCCTATCTGCCGGAGAAGCATCGCCACGAGCCTGAGCCCGATGCGGTTCCCGCCTAACGGCAAAAAAAGCCGAGGATCATGAGTTATGGCACGGCGTAAGGAAGCTCACGGCGGCGGCCACGGCTGGTTCGTCACCTTTGCGGACCTCATGGGCCTGCTCGTGAGCTTCTTCGTCATGCTGGTTGCGTTTTCCAATCAAGACCAAAAGAAGCTGCAGATCGTTGCCGGTTCGATGCGTGACGCCTTCGGCGTGCAGAACAACGTGCGTTATTCCGGCATTATCGAAGTCCCCGGGCTACCCACCCGGCCAAAGCTGAAGAATGCTGCGCATATCGATCCCCAGGACGCCTCGGCGACGCCAACGCCCGACGAGCAGGATCGAACGCGCGAATACGGGGCAAGACTCAACAGCGACCAGGCTTTTGCGCTTGCCACGGCGTCGCTGCGGCAGGCCCTGCAAGAAATGCCCGAGCTGGCTGAGGCGTCAAAGCACATCATGGTCGAAGAGACCAAAGAGGGGCTGAACATTGATATTGTCGATCAAGAGGGCCGCTCGATGTTCCCGGAGGGCTCCAAGGAGCCCTACGAACGAACGCGCCAGTTGATTGAGAAGCTTGCCGGGCTGTTGAAAGCAATGCCGTATCGCATCTCGATCACCGGCCACACCTCCGCGTCGAAAACGCCGGCGCGGCCCGATTACGGGCCTTGGAACCTTTCGGCGGATCGCGCCAATGCCGTACGTCAGATCCTCGAAGAGGAGGGCCTGCCTTCGGCCAACATTTATGAGGTAGCCGGGAAGGCCGATACTGATCCGATGTTTCCTGATGACCCCTACATTGCCGCCAATCGCCGCGTAACTATTACGCTGATGCGTGAGGCACCCCCGGTTCCGCCGAACTTGCGGCCGTAAGTGCGCGGGACGAAGGAAATAATCCTTCTGCGCTAAATATGGCCGTTTAGACAACCATAAGGTGTAGCGGGAAGCCCCGGGGGAATTTCCGCGGCGGTTGCGCACAGAACCCCAGGCTTGATCGCGGACAATGACTCCATGCTTCGGAGGGTGTATAGGCGCGGCCCTGCACCGCTTTCCGTGCAGCATCAGGAGCAGGCAGGGTCCTGTCCCGAATTTCATGGCAGACAGTGTAAGTGCTCCCGTCGGGAGCGACGTGCCGGTCGGCGGCAGCGACGACGACGCGCGTTCGCACGCAAGCGTGTGGGGCCTCGCACTTGGCAGTATCGGCGTTGTTTATGGCGACATCGGCACCAGCCCCTTGTATGCGTTGCGCGAGGCGATGATCGCTGCGTCCGGCCCCGACCGCCAGGCGATGACGCGCGGAAACACGCTCGGTGTCGTATCGCTGATCGTGTGGGCGCTCATCGTTGTCGTGACTCTGAAATACGTACTGATCCTGTTGCGCGCCGATAATAACGGGGAAGGCGGCACGCTCACGCTCATGGCGCTTGCCTCGCGCGCGGTCGGGCGCATCGGAAAGGCGGCCGGCGCCGTCGCACTTCTCGGCATCGTCAGCGCAGCGTTGTTCTACGGCGACGCCGTCATTACGCCGGCACTCTCGGTCCTTTCGGCGATTGAAGGTATCGACGTCGCCACGCCGGCATTCCACGAGTTCGTCGTGCCGCTGACGGTCGTTGTGCTGGTTCTTTTGTTTGCGTTCCAGTCTCGCGGCACGGCGAGCGTCGCGGCGTTGTTCGGGCCGGTCATGGTGGTCTGGTTCGTCGCTATCACGCTGCCGGGGCTGCTTTGGATTGTTCGCGATCCGGGCGTGCTCTGGGCGCTCAACCCATTTCACGGCCTGAATTTTCTCTTTCATCATGGCATCATAGGCTTGGTCACGCTTGGCGCCGTGTTCCTCGCTGTCACCGGCGCCGAAGCGCTCTATGCCGACCTCGGCCATTTTGGCCGCCTGCCCATTCAGTTTGCCTGGTTCGGCCTCGTGTTCCCGGCGCTCGCAATCAACTATCTCGGGCAAGGCGCATTGGTGTATGCGCACCCGGAAGCGGTCGCCAATCCGTTCTTTCTGCTTTATCCCGAGTGGGCGCGCATCCCGATGGTGGTGCTGGCGACCGTGGCGACCGTGATCGCGAGCCAGGCGGTAATTACCGGCGCCTATTCGCTTACCAGCCAAGCCATCCAGCTCGGGCTCTTGCCGCGCTTTGAGGTGCGCCACACGTCGGCCCAGCAGGCGGGCCAGATCTACATGCCGCGCGTCAACGGGTTGCTCCTGGTCGGCGTGCTGCTCCTTGTCGCACTGTTCCGTTCGTCGAGCGCGCTTGCCTCGGCCTATGGCATCGCCGTTAGCGGCACCATGGTCGTCACCGGACTGATGGCGTTTATTGTTTTCTGGCGGATGTGGCGGTGGTCTGTCATCGCCGCCGCCGCGCTGATGCTGCCGTTTCTCGTGGTCGATCTGACTTTTCTTTCCGCCAACATGCTCAAGGTCATCGAGGGAGGCTGGGTGCCGTTGGCACTCGGCGGCGTCATCATGCTGGTGATGTACACTTGGCGGCGCGGTTCGCGACTCCTGTTCGAGAAAACCCGCCGGCTCGAGACGCCACTCGACGATCTGGTGCGCATGCTGGAGCGCAAACCGCCGCAACGGGTACCGGGGACAGCTGTATTCCTCACCAGCGATCCGACCAGCGCTCCCACCGCGCTGCTCCACAGCCTCAAGCACTACAAAGTGCTGCACGAGAAAAACATCATCGTTTCCGTCGAGACCACGCATACGCCGCGGGTCGAGCAAAGTAAGCGCGTGCGCATCGAGCCGGTCGGCTCCACCTTTTTGCGGGTGGCTTTGCGCTTTGGCTACATGGAGACGCCGAACATTCCCAAGGCGCTTGGGGCGGCGCGCAAGCTAGGGCTGCAATTCGACATCATGTCGACGTCGTTTTTTCTCTCACGCCGAGCATTGCGGCGCGCGCCGCGCTCAGGGATGCCACGGTGGCAGGATCGTCTGTTCATTTCGCTTGCGCGCTCAGCGAACGACGCCACCGACTATTTCCAGATTCCAACCGATCGGGTGGTCGAGGTCGGTACTCAAGTCATGATCTAGATGACCAGCGAAGGGTCGGTCCGCGCCTGCAAAAGCAGCTTGATTCCTCGCGCGGCTGACGCAAGCTGTGATTTAAAGGGCTTACGAGGAGGCAATGAATGTCGGATCAGGCGGGACAGGGGCAAAGAGTGCGCGATCTGACGCCGCAGGAGGTAGCGCAGGGACTGAAAGACGGCCACGTCGTGCTGGTCGATGTCCGCGAGCCAAAAGAGACGGCGGCCGAGCGTTTCCCCGGTGCGGTGCTGGTTCCGCTTTCGGCATTCGATCCCGCCACGATCCCGGCACCGCCGGGTAGCCGAGTCGTATTCGCCTGCCGCTCCGGCCGCCGGTCGGTCACCGCCTCGCTTGCCGCTCAGGAGCAGGGCTTTGACTATGACGCTCATCTCGCCGGCGGAATCCTGGCATGGAAGGCCGCAGGGCTACCGACCGAAACGTGATCGCCCGCCCGCTCATAGCGGCCCTCCTCGCCGCCTTTGCCGCGACAATTTCACCCGCGACGGCGCAACCGCCGCACGTCGTCAATTTCTACAACTGGTCGGATTATATCGAGCCGACGGTTCTCGACGATTTCACCAAAGAGACCGGGATCAAGGTTCGCTACGATACCTTTGACTCCAACGATACGCTGGAAGCAAAGCTGCTTGCCGGGAAGTCGGGCTACGATGTCGTGGTGCCGACCGCGTATTTCCTCGCCCGTCAAATCCAGGCCGGAATTTTTCTCAAGCTCGACAAGACAAAGCTGCCGAATCTCGCCAACGCCTGGCCGGAAATTGCGGACCGGCTGGCAAGTTACGATCCCGGCAATCAGTACGCCGTCAACTACATGTGGGGCACGACCGGCATCGGCTATAACGTCAAAGCCGTGCGCCAACTCCTCGGCGCGAACGCGACAATCGATTCTTGGGACGATGTATTCGACCCCGCGCGGATTGCGAAATTCAAGGATTGCGGTGTCCACCTGCTCGATTCCTCCGACGACGTCATGCCGGCGGCACTGCACTATCTGGATTTCGACCCCAACTCGAGCAATCCGGCCGATTTGCAAAAGGCCGCCGACCTGCTCGGCAAGATCAGCCCTTACGTGCGCAAGTTCCATTCGTCGGAATATCTTAACGGGCTCGCGACCGGCGAAATCTGCCTCGTGGTCGGATTTTCCGGTGACATCAAGCAGGCGCAGAAACGCGCCGCTGAGGCTAAGGGCGGTATCAGCGTCGGCTATTCGATCCCGAAAGAGGGCGCGCAATTGTGGTTCGACAATCTCGTCATCCCCAGGGATGCCCCTGACCCCAACGAGGCGCACGCGCTGATCAACTATCTGCTCAGGCCGGAAGTGGCGGCGAAAAACACCAACTTCATTTCCTACGCCAACGGCAACCTGACGAGCCAGCAATTCATCGACAAAGCAATCCTCGACGACCCCACGATCTATCCCGATGCCGCGACAATGGCCAAGCTCTACACCATCACCGCGCATGATCAGAAGACGCAGCGGCTGATCAACCGGCTGTGGACGCGGATCAAGACCGGGCGGTAAGTCGGAAACTAGGGTGAGCGGGGATTTCGTGCCGACGAAATGGCGCGCCACACCGCTTCGGGTGTCAAGGGCATTTCGATTTCCATCACGCCCAGGGGGCCGAGTGCGTCGAGCACCGCGCTGACGATCGCGGCAGGGGCCGCGATCGCTCCGGCTTCGCCGCAGCCTTTTGCTCCCAGGGGATTGTGCGCGCACGGCTGGCTCTCGTCGAATTCGGATTCGATGAACGGCAGATCGCCGGCGCGCGGCAACGCATAATCCATGAACGACCCGGACAACAGCTGGCCGCTGGCATCGTAAATGCAATTCTCCCGCAGCGCCTGTCCCAGCCCTTGCGCGACCCCGCCGTGGATTTGCCCTTCCACGATCATCGGATTGATGACGGTTCCGACATCATCCACTCCCCAATAGGCGACCACGCGTGTCTCTCCGGTGGCGGGGTCGATTTCGACTTCGCAGAGGTGGGCGCCGTTGGAGAACGCAAAGGCCGGCGGATCGTAGACCGCGGTTTCCTGCAAGCCCGGCTCCAGCGTCTCCAGCGGAAAATTATGCGGAATGTTGGCCGCACGCGCGATGTCGGCGAACGAGATGCGCCGGTCGGTACCGGTGACGGCGAACCAGCCGTCGGCGAAATCGATGTCTCCTGCGGATGTTTCCAGCAAATGAGCGGCGATCAGCTTGCCCTTGGCGACGATCTTTCCGGCGGCGCGGTCGAGAGCCGAGCCGCCGACGGCGATCGAGCGCGATCCGAACGTGCCGGTGCCATAGGGAACGAGGTCGGTATCGCCTTCGACGATTTCGATCTTGGCGAGCGGAACGCCGAGCCGCGTGCAGAGGATCTGCGCCAGCGTGGTGGCATGGCCCTGGCCGTGATTGTGAGTGCCGAGCAGCGCCTGAATGCCGCCATCCGGCTGCACCCGGATCGACGCTGCCTCGAAAAAGCCGGTACGTGCCCCAAGCGCGCCAGCGAAGCGGGACGGCGCCACTCCGGATGACTCGACATACAAGGCCATGCCAATGCCGCGCAGGCGGCCATTGCGATTGGCTTGCGCGCGGCGCTTGGGAAAATGCGCGTATTCAGCGACCTCCAGCGCGCGCGCAAAGAGTTTGGGAAAGTTGCCGCAATCGTATGTCGGTCCGATCGGTGTCTTGTACGGCATTGCCGATACGGGAATGAGATTGCGGCGGCGGATCTCGGCGCGGTCGATGCCAAGCTCACAGGCGGCGCGGTCGGCAAGGCGCTCGAGCACATAGCAGGCTTCCGGTCGGCCAGCGCCGCGATACGCGTCGGTCGGCAGCGTGTTGGAAAAAACGCCGGTGACCTGCACGAAGACCGCCGGCGTTCGATAAACGCCGGCCAACAGCGCAGTGTAGATCGCGCTTGGGATGGCGGCGCCGAAGGTCGAGACATAGGCGCCCAGGTTGGCGATCGTTTCGACCCGCAGCGCCTGGAAGCAGCCTTGTGTATCGAGCGCCAGTTCCGCGTGGGTCAGATGATCGCGGCCCTGATTGTCGGAGATGAAGCTTTCGCTTCGGCTTGACACCCATTTAACCGGCCGCCGCAGCCGGCGCGCCGCCCACGCGATAATGGTCTCCTCGGGATAGTGCTTGCCCTTGTAGCCAAAGCCGCCGCCAACATCGGGCGCGATGACGCGGATACTGCCTTCGGCCAATCCGAGCTGCTCGGCAACATAGCGCCGGATGTGATGGGGCACCTGCGTCGAACTGTAGAGCGTCAGCTTCTCGCTCGCGGCGTCGGCTGCGGCCAGCACCGCGCGCGGTTCGATCGCCGCTCCGATCAGCCGATTGTTGACGAGATCGATGCGGGTCACATGCGCCGCTGCTTGCAACGCCCCCCGCACGGCGGCCTCGTCGCCGCGCGCCCAGCGAAAGCAGATGTTTCCCGGAACCCCGTCGTGGAGCTGAGTTGCCTTCGGCGCGCTCGCTTCGCGCGCATCGACAATGGCGGGGAGGGTTTCGTAGCCGATCTCGATCAGGTCCGCCGCATCGACGGCCTGCTCGCGCGTCTGCGCGATCACGACCGCGACAGGCTCGCCGACGTGGCGAACGTACTGGCGCGCGAGCGCCCAGCGTGGCGGCTCTGCCATCGGCCTGCCGTCGATCCCCTTGATCGCCCAAAGCGCACGCATCGGGCCGATCCGGTCGGCTGCCATGTCGGCGCCGCTGAAAACGGCTACGACACCGGGCGCGCCGAGCGCCGCCGACGCTTCGACATTGCGAATGGCAGCGTGCGCGTGCGGGGAGCGCACGATCGCGGCATGGAGTTCGCCGGGGATGACGACATCGGCGACGAAGCAGCCGCCGCCGCGCAGCAACCTGATATCCTCGACGCGCCGGACCGGTGCGCCGATTCCTTCCCTCGCGGCCTTAACCGGGGCGTCTATTGCAGTTCCTCGCGCAGCAGATCGAGCCGCTCATAGGCCGATTTGTCGGAAACGATGAAGAGGTCCGCATCGCCGTCAAGCGCCTCGTGGCTCGCCCAGGTCCAGTGCGGAATGCTGAAGACGTCGTGCTTCGACCATTCGAAATTGTGGTCGCCGATTTGCGAGCGTCCGGCGCCTGAGGCGACGAGACAAATCGCGTTGCTGGTCGTGCGCCGCGCCCGCGTCGGCGTTTTTCGCAGCAGCCGGACCGAATAGCAGTCGAGCGCCGGCATGACTGCGCCGCCGGTCTGCGGGTTGGTGTAGCGCACGGTGCGCGCGCCGTCCGGCCCCGCCGGTAGCGCGGCCAGGAGGCGGCGCGTGGCTTCGCCGGAATAGCGATATTTTGGCGAATGCGCAGCCTCGCGCGGCATGTCGACTCCCGTAAGGCCCGGCTCGGCCCACAGCCGCTCGTCGCCTTCGTCAACCTGCCAGAACGCGTTGCTGTGCGGATCGCCAGGCTCGAAGAAATTGGCGTCGAGCGAACGAATAAGCGGGATGTTGGCGGCGTCGAACCACACGATGCGATGATTGCTGTCGTTGACATGGCCGTGCCAGCACATCGGCGGGGTGAGGATGAGATCGCCTTCGCGCATCTCGCAGCGCCGGCCGTTGACGATGGTCGCGGCGCCATCGGCGCGCGTGGCAAAACGGATGGCGGCGAAGGTATGGCGGTGCGGCCGCGCGCGGTCGCCGGGATCGAGCACCGTGAAAGCCCCGATCAGGTTCGATGTCGTCACCGTCTCGCCGGCGAATGCCGGATTGACGAGGATCAGTGCCCGGCGTTCGATATCGTCGATGGCGACCTCACCCGCAGCGCGCTCGGCGAAGTGCTCAATGTCCCTCCAGCGCCAGATGAGCGGCGCGTCGGTCGGTTGTGGGCGAACCGGCGTGATTTTTTTGAAACGGTCCCACAGCGGATGCAGGTTGGCCGCTTCAAGCTCGGCGACAAAAGAACTTTCGGCGCGAACGGCCGATCCTCGTTTTGCCGTTTCAACTGCCTTGACCACGGCCGGCCTCCATCACCGTTGCCGGTCAGTTTTTCGGCGGCGCCATCTTCGCCAGCACCTCGTCCACGTTAGAACTGTCGATGACGACATGCTTGATGAAGACGCGCGGCTCGACCTTGCCGCCCTTGAGATAAGTGGCCAGCACATCGACGCCGAGCCGGCCCCAGAGCACCGGATTGAGTTCGACTGTCATGGCAATGCCGCCGTCTTTGACGGCGCGTAGCGCCGGCGGCACGCCGTTCATGCCGGTGACGATCGTCTGTCCGGCTTTGTTGGCCGCGAGCACTGCCTGCATGGCGCCGAGCGCGAGATCGTCGTTGGCGGCGTAGATCGCCCTGAGATCGGGATTGGCGACCAGCGCATCCTCGGCGTTCTTCAGGCCGCGTTCGCGGGTCAGGGGCCCGTCGGTCTTGAAGACGATCTGGATGTCCGGATATTTCGCCATCACCTCGTTATAGCCTTGCGCAAGATTGCGGAAGGTCGGGGCGCCGCTCGGCCCCATGATCATCGCGATCTTGCCTTTGCCGCCGAGTTTCTTGGCCGTCCATTCGGCGATGTCGCGTCCGACCTGCACTTCATCCATGGCCACATGGATGGTCTGGTTCGGCGAGGTGGAGCCGCGGGCAAGCGACACGATGGGAATTTTGGCCGCTGCCGCCGCGTCATAGGCGGCGTTGACGCCGACCGCATCGATCGGCGAAATCAAAATACCTTTAACGCCTTTGGCGACAAGATCCTGCACGCCATTGATCTGTTTGAGTTTATCTTCGTTGGAGGAAACGGTGGCGACATCCCAGCCGAGCTCGGTGGCGCGCGACCGGATGCCCTTCAGCATCCCGATATAGAATGGGTTGTCGTCCTGCGGCAGCGAAACACCGATCGTTACCTTGTCTTCGGTGTGCGCCGGGGATGCCGGCAGCAAAAACGACGCCGGCAGCAACAGGGCGGCAGCCAACGCCAACGGACGGAATTTCAACAAGGACCCGGACATCGCATGTCTCCTCACTCAGGTATTGGAGCGTAGCCGATCTGCGGCAGCGGCCGCAATGATGACCGCGCCGACGGCGACCCGCTGCCAGTAGGAGTCGACGTTAAGGAGGTTGAGGCTGTTTCCGAGCACAATCATGATAAAGACCCCGATGACGCTCTTGTAGAGCGTGCCTTCGCCGCCGTGGAGCGAGGCGCCGCCGAGCACGACGGCGGCAATGGCAGTCAGCTCGTAGAATTCGCCTGCGGTCGGTTGGCCGGATTGCAACCGTGCGGCGAGCATCACCCCGGCGACGCCGGCTAATCCGCCGCACCAGACATAGGTCGAGGCGATGACTCGGTCGACGGCAACTCCCGAGAGGTAGGCGGCCTCCTTATTGCCGCCGGTGGCGTAGATGCGCCGTCCGTAAGGTGTGAGATAGAGCAGCGCCGATAGGCCGACGAGCAGCAGCGCAGGCACCCAGACCAGATAGTGGACGCCGAACAGCCGCGAACTGCCGAAAGCAATAAATGCGCTCGGCAGCCCATTCTCGCCGCTGACCGGGGCGCCGCCGGTGATGATGTAGACGACGCCGCGGACCAGCACCATGCTTCCGAGTGTTGCAATAAAGGGATTGACCCGCAGTGCCGCGACGACAAGACCATTGGCGAGGCCGACCGCCATGCCGGTGACAATACCTGCGACAACGCCGGCGAAAATGCCGAATTTCAGCATTGCCATCCCGGCGATGCAGCCGGAAAACGCCACGGTCGAACCAACCGAAAGGTCAAAGCCTCCGCCGACAATGACGAAGGTCATGCCCATGGCGATCACGGCCATGATCGACGATTGCACGAGGATATTCGTCAGGTTGAGCGGGGAGAGAAAGCGGCTGGTGAGGAGCGCGGTCACGACGCAGAGAACGACGAGCGTGATCAGCGGCGCCTGGCCAGACCAGTTCAGTTTCCTCTTCAAGACCGTCATGTAGCAATCGCCGCGTGCACGCGTTCCTCATCAAGCCGATCAGTGCGATCGATGCGGGAAACGATCCGGCCTTTGCGCATTGCGAGTACGGCGTCGCAGACATGTGCCAGTTCAGAGAGATCGCTCGAATCAAGCAGCACGCCGCCGCCGCGCGCGGCAAAATCGCGAAGCAGCGCGTGGATTTGCGCTTTCGCCGCGATGTCGATGCCTTGCGTCGGCTCGTCGAGCAGCAGCATCTCGACGCGGCGCGCCAGCCATTTCGCGAGAATGACCTTCTGCTGATTGCCGCCCGACAACGCCGAGACTTTGAGGTCCGGGCGCCGCGGACGAATATCGAGAAGGTCCATCAGCTCGGCGACGAGCCGCCGGCCGCCACGACGGCTCACGCCGGCGCGGCCGAATCCGCCGACGAAGCCGCCGAGGAATCCGCCAAGGCTCGGCAGCAGGATGTTGTCGTGCACCGACTGGTTCATGATCAAACCGAGCCGGCGTGACGGCGGTACGAATCCGATGCCCGCTTCGATCGCGGCAATGGGGTTTTTGATACGGCGGAGACGGCCTTTGACGCGCACTGACGTCGCCGCAGGCGCAAGACCGAAAAGCCGTTGCAGCACGTCGTTCGTTCCGCTGCCGAGCAGGCCGGCAAGGCCCACGACCTCGCCCGAGTGGACGCGGACCGCATCGGCACGCGGCTCGGCGTCTTCCACCAGCACGTTTCCGAGCGTCGCCGCCGCGACGGTGCGTTGCTCGGCGGCGTGACCGGTCATGGCCGCAACCAGATCGGCGGAATTGAACTCGCCGCGCCGCACCAGGGCGGCAACGCGTCCATCGCGGAGCACAGTGCAGCGGTCCGCGAGCTCAACGATCTCTTCGAGGCGGTGCGACACGTACACGACGGCGGTGCCTTGGCCTCTCAAGCGGCGAAGCACAGCGAAGAGCCGCTCAATCTCGCGGTTTTCGAGCGCCGCCGTCGGCTCGTCGAGAATGAGAACGCGGCAATAACGGTGCAATGCCTTGGCGATGGCGACAATCTGCTGCTCGGCGAAGCCGAGTTGCCGCACTGGCAGATCGGGATCCGGTGCGAAGTCGAACGCCGCGAGCTGTGCGCGCGCGTCTTCGCGCATGCGCGGGCGATCGACCAGCGCAGCCACGCCGAATAGCCGCCGCGCCGGCAGGTCGCCAAGCGCCAGGTTTTCGGCGACCGACAACGCCGGCACCAGGTGAAGCTCCTGCGGGATCGTGACGATGCCCGACGCTATTGCGTCGTGCGGGCTCGACAGATGGCGCGGCTCGCCGCCAATCGTGATTTCCCCGGCGTCGGGCCGCAACACGCCGCCGAGGATGCGAACCAGCGTCGATTTGCCGGCGCCGTTCTCGCCGACAAGCGCATGGATCTCGCCCGCCATCACCTCGAAGGTAACGCCATCCAGCGCCGTCGTCGCCCCGAACCGTTTGCGAACGTTCTGGGCGCCGGCCGCCACGTCATTCATGCGCAACCACTTTCGCCGGAGTTGCGCGAGGGTATTACGGAGCGGCAAAAGCGGTCAATGTCCGGCCGCTGCCCGGCCATGCGAACCCCAGGCGCTTGATCTGGCGAGGCGGGTGGCGGAAGGCCTATGAAACCTCCGGGCTATTCGCCCGCTTCTGTGTCATAATCAAACAAGGTTGACGTTCGGATTGTCCTGCTTGGGCGCCAGCGATGCGTGGAAAGACGCCGTCTTGGACATTGTCGGTCGCGCGCCGGACCGTGTTGAAGACCGGCTTGGCGTGGGGCGCCTGCGAGATCGCCGCGCCTTTTCTGATTGCGGCCCGCGGCGAGGAGCCGGTGAAAATCGGAATGGTTGAGCCGCTCAGCGGAGTCTATGAGAAGCTTGCTGCTGCGGAAGTAGAGGGTGCCCGCCTCGCCCTCGAAGAGGTCAATCAGCATGGCGGCATTCTCGGCCGCGAGGCGAGGCTGCTGCTGGAAGATTCCGCAAACGACATCGCCGTCGGCGTTGCCAAAACCCGGCAGCTGATCGACCGCGATCACGCCGATTTCATCCTCGGCGACCTGAACTCGGCAGTGGCGCTCGCAACGATGCGGGTGACGGCCGAGAAGCGCAAGCTCCATATCGTGACGGGAGGACACACGGACGAAATCACCGGCAGCCATTGCAGCTGGAATGTCTTCCGCATCTGCAAGAGCTCCACGATGGAGGCCAATGCCATCGCCGATACACTGATGGAGAAATTCGGCAAGCGATGGTATTTTTTGACTCCGGATTACGTGTACGGCGCTACCTTGCAAGCCGCCTTTGAACGCAAGCTTCGCGAACATGGCGGCGAATGGGGCGGGGCCTTGCTGCCGCTCGGCACCGTCGACTACTCCCGATCATTGTTGAACGCCGGCGCCTATCGGCCGGACGTTCTCATCAACCTCATGGGTGGCGAGGACCAGGCGCACAGCCTCGCGCAGATCGTACGCTACGGCCTCATCCAGGATATGGCCGTCGGCGGCGCGCTGTTTGAACTGGAGAGCATCTTGGCCGTACCCATGGCGGCGCAGATCGGGTGGTGGACAATGGAATGGTGGTGGAACCAGCCGGACGTCCCCGAAGTCAAGGCATTCGACGAGACAATCCGGCGCCGGACCGGCAAGGCGGCGAGCGCGCGGAACTGGTTTGGCTACGCGGCCGTCCATACGCTGGCGAATATCGCCAATCAGGAGAAAAGCCTGGATGCAGTTGTCTTGGCGCGAGCGCTTGCGGGATACGCGCTGCCCGCCGACGTCGCGCTCGGTCCTGACCGCGTTTATTTCCGCGATCGCGACCATCAGCTCATGAGTGCTGTTCTGGTCGGGGAAGTGCACCCGCCCGGCGACGATCGGTTCGACGTCTTCACGACGCGTACGATCGTCAAGGGCGATCAAGTTGTCGAGCCTGCCGTGGGCAGCGCCTGCCGACTGGCCGTCCCCGGTTAGCGCCCGGCCTCACGACAGCTGAGCGGGTGGGCCCGGACGGACCTGGACCTTGCGGCCGTCAGTAAGATCGACTGCGGGATTGAGGATGACTTGATCGCCGTCCTTGACGCCGGCGCTCACCTCCACGCTGGTGCCGAAGTCACGTACCACGGTCACGTGGTGGATACGCGCGACGCCGTTTTCGACCACGGCGACGCTCAGACCGTCGCGGTTGAAGATGATTGCCTCGGACGGGACAATCAGCGAAGGCGTCTTGCGCGGGATCTTCAGTTCGACGGTGCAGTAGACTCCCGGCTGTAGCGCGTGGTCCGGATTTGGTACGTCGATTTCGGTCAGGAGCGTTCGGGAACCCGGCTGCAGCGCGTCGGCGATGCGCGTGACGGTTCCAGAAAAATCGCGCCCCGGCATTTCGGGCACCCGCACCACCGCCTCAACGCCGGGAGTGATGCCGAAGGCTTCGTCCTGCGGCACGTAAAGCTGGATGCGGATCACGTCACTGTGCATCAGCGTGAACAGGAAAGTGCCGCTGGTCGCGTCCGCCTGCACCAAGCTGCCGACGTCGATATTGCGCTGCGTAATGACGCCGTCGAACGGCGCAACCACGCTCTGATAGACCTTCTGCTGATGCAGCACCCGCAGCTGCGCTTCTTGCGCCGTGATGTTCGCCTCCGCGACGTTAACGGCGGCGTCCTGGCCCTGAAGGCTCAGCCGATCGGTATCGCCCTGTTGCGGAGTGACCCAACCTTTTTGCAGCAGAGGTTTGTCGCGATCCCAGGTGACCTGGGCGAGATCGCGATTGGCCTTTGCCTGTTGCAGGGAGGCGCGCATCTGAGCGAGTGTCGCCTCCGCTTGCGCGATCTGATGGTCAAGCTCGGGCGCCGTTATTTCAACGAGCAGCTGACCGGCTTTGACGCGGCTGCCGATGTCGACTTCGCGCTTTGAGATATAGCCGCTCGCCCGGGCGAAGATATTGGCCTGCTCGAACGCCTCCGTAGTGCCGGGCCAGTTCACCGACATTGTACTGGCGCTGGCGCGCACCGGTGCCGCCCGCACGGTGGGGACGAAATCGCGGAGCTGCTCCGCGGTCGCCATCACTTGCGCATGCAATTTGTAATGCTGCCAAAAGCCGATCGCCAATGCCCCGCATAGGATCAGCAAGACAGCCAGGCCCAAGATCCGGGCACCGCCCAGACCCTTCGCCTTGACCGCGGGAGGGGCGGGCTCGACGGCGGGGTCGTTCGGCGGGCGTTCGCGCCGGTCTTCGGGCCCTTCGGCTGCGGGCTGTCCGATTCTGCGGGACTTCATTCATTGCGGATCCTCCGCAAACACGCCACGGGCGGGTTTGCCATCGTTGCCCTTCCGCAGCAAGGCGAACAGATACGGGACAACAAACAAGGTTGTCGGCGTTGCAAAAAGCAGGCCGCCGATCACGGCGCGCGCCAGCGCCGCATTCTGCTCCTCGCCAGCCCCGCCGATCGCCATGGGAATCATGCCGACGATCATCGCGGCGGCAGTCATCAGCACCGGGCGAATACGGGTGCGGCCGGCGGAAATCGCCGCGTCGAACGCGCTCATGCCGGCAAGTTGCTGCTCGCGCGCAAAGGTGACGAGCAGGATCGAATTTGCCGACGCCACACCGATCGCCATGATCGCTCCCATCAGCGACGGCACGCTCAACGTAGTGCCGGTAATATACAGCATCGTGACGATGCCGCAGAATGTTGCCGGCAGGGCCAGAATGACGACGAGCGGGTCGCCCCAGGTCTGATAGTTCACGACCATGAGCAGATAAACGAAGACTGCCGCAAACAGAATGCCGATGGCAAGGTCGCGAAACGCCGCGTTCATGCTGTCGATCTGGCCGATTACCTCGATCCGGTTGCCCGGCGACAATTGCTTTTGATACTCGGCGACGATCTTGCCGATGTCGCCGGAGATCGAGCCCAGGTCCCGGCCGTCGGCATTGGCATAGATTTCATAAAGCGGCTGGATGTTGGCCTGATTGGTGTTGGTTGCAATCGAATCGCGCTTGAGGGTGGCGACGTTGCTCAGAAGCCCCGGCACGGTATTGCGGCCTGCCACCGTGAATTTGGTCACCGGCGTGTTCTTGAGGTCGTTCAAGGACGCCACGCGGTATTCCGGGGTTTGCACGGTCAGATAGTATGGCGTGCCGTTGCTCGGGTCGGTCCAGAAATTCGGCGATATCTGCTCAGACGAGCTCAGGCTGGTGTTCAGATTGAGCGCAATGTCGCTCACAGTGAGACCGAATTGGGCGGCGCGGGCGCGATCGATCTGAGCAAAGAATTCCGGGCCGTTGACTTCCTGCTGCAAATGCACGTCGGCGACGCCCGGGGATCGCGGCGATCTGCCGCTGCATCTCCTTCGTGATGCGCAGGTTCTTGTTGCGGTCATAGCCGACCGTCCGCACATTGATCTGCGCCGGGATGCCGAAGTTGAGTATCTGCGTCACCATATCGGCGGCCTGGAAGTAGAATATGTTCTCCGGAAAAGCAGCGGGCAGTATTTCGCGCAGCTTGCGGATGTAGGTGGCAGTCGGCGCGTGGTTCTCGGTCAGGGCGACCAGAATGACTCCGTCGTTGACGCCGATCGCCGTCCCGTCGCCGAATGCGTAATTGTAGGAGCGCGCCGGCAAGCCGATATTGTCGACGATGAGGTCACGCTCACCCTGCGGGATGACTTCGCGGATCTTGTCCTCGACCGCCTGAAATATCTGTTCGGTCTTCTCGATGCGGGTACCGGCCGGCACGCGCACATGCAGCTGGATCTGGCCGCCATCGATAATCGGAAAGAAATCGCGGCCGACGAACATGAAAAGCACGCCGCCAAGCGCCAACACCGCGACCGCAAAAGCCGGCACGATCAGCCGCCGCCTCAGGAGCGTATGCAGGATCTCCGTGTAGCTGCCGCGCATGGCCTCGAACCCACGCTCGAACCGTGCAAACCATCCGTTGCCGCCCTCCTCGCCATGACGCTCGTTCTTGAGCAGCAAGCCGATGGTGATCGGCGTCAGCGTCCGGGAAAAGCCGTAAGATGCCAGCATCGCGAAAACCACCGCGAGGCCGAGCGGAGTGAAGAGGTACTTTGCCGGCCCATGAAGAAACACCACGGAGATGAAGACGCAACTGATGGCGAGCGTCGATACCAGTGTCGGCACCGCGATGCCGGCAGCGCCGTGCAGCGTCGCCGACGGCAGCGGCATATGTTCCTCCGTCAGCAGGCGGTGGGTGTTTTCAATCGTGACCGTGGAGTTGTCGACCAGGATGCCGATGGCGAGCGCCAGCCCGCCGAGCGTCATGGTGTTGATGGTGTCGCCGAGGAAGTAAAGGACAACGAGCGATGAAAGAATGGAAAGCGGAATCGATATCATGACGACGAGCGTCGACCGCCAGGAACCGAGGAAAAGCACAATCATCAGGGCAGTCAGGCCGGCGGCAATAGCGCCTTCCCTGAGCAGGCCCTGAATTGATTGCTTGACGAATACCGATTGATCGAACAGTTCCTTGATCTGCATGCCCGGCGGGGCCGCCTGCCGCGAAATGGTCAGGGCCCGCTTGACAGCGTCGACGACCGCGAGCGTCGAGGCGTTGCCGTTCTTGATGATGCTGAGCAGGACCGAGCGGCGGCCGTCGGTGCGAACGATGTTCTGCTGCACCAAGTTGCCGTCGTGCACCTGGCCGACGTCTTTGACGAAAACGGTGGCCCCATTCACGAATTTCACCGGGATATTGTTGAGATCCGCGATCGTGGTGGGGACGGCGTTGGTGCGGACGGTGAACTGCGTGTCTCCGATCTTTGCCGTGCCGGATGGCAGCGTCAGGTTCTGGGCGTTGACGGCGTTGACCACGTCGATCGGCGTCAGGCCCTTGGCCTGGAGCTTGAGCGGGTCGATATCGACCATGATCTGCCGGTACTTGCCGCCGGCCGGGGTGGGAAGCGTGACGCCGTGGATCGGCGCCAGCTGCTGCCGCAAGCGATAGATACCGTAGTCGTAAAGCTGCTGCTCATTGAGCGTGTCGGAGGACAATCCGACCTGCAGCACGGGGACGCTCGAGGCGTTGTACTGGACCACGACCGGCGCCTGGATTCCCGGCGGCATCAGGATGCGGATAAAATTGGTTGCGGACACGATCTGCGAGATCGCGAGATCAAGGTTGACGTCAGGTTGAAAGAAGATCTTCTGAACCGAAATCCCGTTAAGAGTTTGCGCCTCGATGTCCTGAATGCCGTTGACGCTCGAGGACAAAGCGTACTGACTGTAGGTCGTGACCCGCTGTTCCATCTCCGGCGTGCTGAGCCCGGTATATTGCCAGACAATGGTCACGACGGGGATGTTGATTTCGGGAAAGATGTCGGTCGGCATCGACACCACGGCGGTCGTGCCGAGAAACAGCACGAGCACGGCGAGCACGTAGAAGGTGTGCGGTAGCCTGAGAGCAAAACGAACGATGCCCATCGATTATCGACCCGTGAGACCCGATTCCAATCCGATTACGCTTCCTCGGTTCTCCCCGGAGGCGATCGTCGGGCGGCAGCTGTGTCAACCCGCCGGCGGTCGCTACGCAAAAACGCTTCTGATTTGACTTTTCTTGACCGATCTTGTCGCACGCGCCGCATTTTCAATGAACCGGTGAGATCAGTACGGCGGTTTACAGCCTATTCATGTGGGTACAATACCCGGGGAGGGCCAGCTTTTTTTGAATAACCCCCATGCCTGACAATGGGTTTCACCGCTTTGTGACCAGCGGTTATCGGGCTGTCGTAAAGCGGGGTTGTCCAATTGTGGCAGGAGAGGCGGCCGTGAACGGCTCCCGCTTCAGACCTTGGCTACCACCGCCGTTGCTGATGGAGGCCCCTGCGGCGGCGTAGCCGCAGGACTAGCGTCTTGCATTTACATCAGTTGCGATTCCACCCATAGTTCGGACCGCTGGCAGAGATCAATCAACAAAGTCCAGCGCGCGTGCTTTAGGGAGGAATGGATGAACAGGTTGCTTGCCTGCCTTGCGGCCGTCGCGGTGTCGGTTTCCGTCCCCGCGGCGGCGGAGAACGGCGTCAAGATTGGCTTCGTCGGGACTTTCAGCGGGCCAGCGGCGGCCATCGGCAACGACATGCGGGATGGCTTCAATCTGGGCATCGAGCAGCTCGGCCGTAAGATGGCGGGCCGCGCGGTAGAAATCATCTACGAGGACGACGCCGCCAAGCCGGAAGTCGGGAAGCAGAAGACAGACAAGCTGATCGAGTCCGACCACGTCGATTTTCTCACCGGGTACGGCTTTTCGCACGTGCTGCTGGCGTCGCTGCTTTCGGCGGTAAACGCGAAGACGTTCATCATCAGCGCCAATGCCGGACCGTCACAGATCGCCGGCGAGCAATGTTCGCCGTATTTCTTCTCGGTGTCGTGGCAGGGCGATCAGGCCGCGCAGGCGACCGGCGAATATCTGAACCAGAAGGGCGTCAAGACCCTGTTCCTGATCGATCCCAACTATGCCGCGGGTAGGGATGTTGCGGCCGGCGTCAAAGCCAATTTCAAAGGCAAGGTGGTCGGCGAGGAGTACACGCCCTGGCCGGGACAGCTCGATTTCTCGGCGGAGCTGACAAAAGCCCGTGCGGCGAAGCCCGACGCGGTGTTTGCGTTCTATCCGGGATCAGCCGGTGCGCAGTTTCTAACTCAGTATGCGCAAGCCGGTCTCAAAGGCCAGCTGCCGCTTTATACGGCGTTCATGATTGACGCGTTGTCGCTGCCGAAGATCGGCGATCTTGCACTGGGGATTGCGACTGCGGGGCATTGGGCGATCGATTTGCCGAATGCGGCCAATCAGAAATTCGTCGCTGCTTTCCGCGCCGCCTATAAGCGCGATCCGTCGTTCTACGCGGCACAGGCCTATGACGCTGCGAACTTCATCAACAGCGCTGTTGTCGCGGTCAAAGGCGATCTTGCCGATAAAGACGGAATGCGAGCGGCGATGGAAAAAGCCAACTACAACTCCGTCCGCGGTCCTTACCGCTACGGCAACAACCATTTTCCAATTCAGAATTTCTACTTGCAGGAAGTCGTCAAGAAACCGGACGGCACGTTCGAGATCAGGACGGTGGCGACGATCTTGAAAGACCATCAGGACCGTTACCACGATAAATGCCCGATGAAGTGAGTTTGCCTGGCCCGGGCGTCGAAAAGCGCGACGCGAGTATGCGCCAGTCTTGTCGCATCGGCTGGACGATAATGGTCTGCGTCATACGATGTCGCAACGATCATCGTTGGCGGTAACGAGTAGGCACCGCGCGACGCATGGCGGTTCACGCCGCGGTTTCGGCCGTGGCGGCCGTAGTCAGCGTTTTGATCTTGCGGGCATGGTCAACCGCCTGGCGGGCTGACTGGTTATGCGTGAACAATTCGAGATGCGCCGTGTCCTCGTCCGTCACGGGCATCATAGCCTGATCGGTATAGGGGATATGGGCGTCGGCCGCGACGCGGCGATAGATGCGGAAGATCGCCCAGGCCGACAGCACGATCCGCCCGTGTTTGACCAAAAAGTCGGTCGCCAGCCACGGATAGAACTTCCATACCGGATCGACCGGCAGTTCGGGACGGCGTTCGTGCCGGCTCTTGAGCCGGAGGAATCCGCCTTGCAGCGGATGGACTTTCTCGACCGCGAGGGAAGCGGCGAACCATAGAATGATCTGCGCAAGGCGGAGAATATTGATGCCGTAGGCCTGAGCGCGGCGCAAAATTGTTTCAATGTGTTCCGGCGTGTAATAGATCGCCCACGCGTCGCGGTACAGCTTTTCCCATTCCGCTTTGTTCATCTTGGGATGCTGCGTCAGCGCGTGTTCTAGATCGTATTTGTTTAGGTCGGGGTCCAGCGGTGCGCCTTTGGCGGCCAGCACCTTATGATCCTCGGATCCCGGCAACGGGGTGAGGAAAAAGAACTCGAGCACGTCGAGCGGCATTTCTTTCTTGATGATCTCGATGTCGCGGCGGGCCGATTCCGGTGTGTCATTCGGAAATCCGAGGATGTAGCCGGCATAGGTCCAGATGCCGACCGCCTTCCAGGCGAGCAGCATGTTGCGGTATTCGGTGATCTTGTTCTGCCGCTTCTTGGCGGCAAGCAAGTTGTCGGGATTGATATTCTCGAGGCCGATGAATATGCGGGTAACGCCGGCACGCTTGGCTTTAGCGACGAAGTTCGGGATCTTGTGGCACAGCGTGTCGACTTGAATGAGGAAACGCACGTCCATGCCGTCTTCCTCGCGCAGCTTGATGATGCGGTCGAAGATCGGCTCCCAATCCTTGTTGCGCGCGAAATTGTCGTCGGTGATAAAGAAGCGGTCGATGCCTTGCGCGAAGTTCAAGCGCAGAATGCGTTCGACATCGTCTGGGCTGCGCCGGCGCGACTTGCGCCCCTGCACGTTGATGATGGTGCAGAACGAGCATTGAAACGGACAGCCGCGTCCAGCGTCAAAAGTAGTGACGTTGCCAATGGTCTTGCGCACCGAATTGCCCGGGAGAAACGGTATGACTGCATCTTCGAGTGCCGGCAGGTCGCTGATGTAATTGTAGATCGGCTTGAGCGAGTTGGCGGCGGCGTCGCGCACGATATTTTCAATGCGGCCTTCCGCCTCGCCGGCAAACAGCGTGACGCCGAGGTCGAGTGCCTCCTGCAAGTCGGGACCGACATGATCGAACATCGCCAGCATGCCGGAGACATGGAAACCACCGATGATCACCGGGATGCCGGCTGCGCGCAACGGCTTCGCAATGTGAAGCGAGCGCGGATATTGGTTGGATTGCACGCCAACCAGGCCGACGAAGCCGAAATTGCCGTTCTCGCGCATGTCGGCGATGATACGGTCGGTTCTCACGCGGGTGTTGGTCTCGTCGATGGCGACAATGTCGATATCGACATTCGGTCCGAGGATCTTGCGCCGCGCGCAATCGTCGAGCAGTCCATAGACGCTGGCCAGCGAATTCGCCGGCATCGGCGAACGCAACCAACGGATAACGTAGCCGTCGTCGTCATAGTGCGACGGCTTCACCAGCACGACGCGGAAACGCCGGCGTCCGTCCCTCTGCGCCGTCCAACCCTCACGCGACAACATATTTTTGTGCCCCAGGGGCACCGTATCCCATGCGGGGCGACAATGCTAGCGACGCGAATGGCGGCTGTTTAAACCCCCCCCTCTTCCTTTCTTTCTTCTCTTCTTCTTTTTTTTTTTCTTTTTTTTTTTTTTTTTTTTTTTTTTTTTTTTTTTTTTTTTTTTTTTTTTTTTTTTTTTTTTTTTTTTTTTTTTTTTTTTTTTTTTTTTTTTTTTTTTTTTTTTTTTTTTTTTTTTTTTTTTTTTTCTTTTCTTTTTTTTTTTTTTTCTTTTTTTTTTTTTTTTTCTTTTTTCTCTTTTTTTTTTTTTTTTTCTTTTTTTTTTTTTTTTTTTTTTTTTTTTTTTTCTTTTTTTTTTCTTTTTTTTTTTTTTTTTTTTTTTTTTTTTTTTTTTTTATTTTCTTTTTTTTTTTTTTTTCTTTTTTTTTTTTTTTTTTTTTTTTTTTTTTCTTTTTTTTTTTTTCTTTTTTTTTTTTTTTTTTTTTTTTTTTTTTTTTTTTTTTTTTTTTCTTTTTTTTTTTTTTTTTTTCTTTTTTTTTTTTTTCTTTTTTCTTTCTTTAATAATATATTTTAGGGCGTTACTGGTGATGGCCTCGCGGCGCGCGAGCGCGCGCCGCGAGGGAACTACTGAGGCCAGTGTCAGAGTTACCAATAGTGGCGGTGGCCGTACCAGGCGTAATGCCGCCCGTAATACCCATAGTGCCGATAATATCTGCCGTACCCGTAGCCGTAATAGGGGCGCCAGACCCGGAAGCAGCCCCGATAGCCGCAGACAAGGGCGGCTTGCTCGACATGCGCCGTATCAGATGTGGCGACGTCGAGCGCCGTTGCCGCAACGAGCGGCGCGGCGCCAGCCTGTGTTGCCAGCATTCCGCCGGACAACAGGGTAACCGCAGCAAGTGTGGCGAGAGTTGTCTTACGCATCGGTATTCTCCAGAAGTTTCGAGGCGCTGCACGCCGATTTGTTCAACGCTGTGGCGCACAGCCATCTCAAATATCTTACGCGCGCCAACACCGGACCTAAATCACGGCTTGTTGTTCAGCGGAAAATTAAATTTGCGCATCAAGCATGCCTGTTCATTTGCTGTTCAGCACATCAGGCACGGGATGCGACATTACCGATTTGTAATTTTGATGATCGATTTCTCTTCTTGGAAACCAGAACCGGGCGCAGAACGGAAAAACGCGGACATGGAATAATGTTTTATTTGTTCGCGATCGGCGCCGGCGCGGCACGTACAATCTCAACCTGTCTTTAGCGCCGCATAAACACCTCGTTCAAAATGCCGGTAGATCCGCAACGCGCGCTCATCGGCAAAAGGCAGCACCTGGGTCATGAACACTGCGGCGACGCGCTTCTTCGGGTCGATCCAGTAATACGTGTTGTAAAGGCCGGCCCAGGTAAGGCTGCCGGCGCTGCGCCCCTCTGGAACGTCCTGCATGTTGATCATGTGGCCGAATCCCCATCGAAGGTCGATGCCGGGAAAGAAATCGACATCGTTGGAGACCCCCGGCGCCATCGTCTTGAGGACGCCGGCTTCAATGTCGCCGATCTGATTTTGACCCATCAGTGCGACCGTATCGGACCGAAGAATGCGAACGCCGTCGAGCGTGCCGCCGTGCATCAGCGCGCGGATGAGGGTCAGATAGTCAGGCGCCGTGGAATAAATCCCGCCGCCACCGGAAAAGGCATGAGGTACTTTCGGTTGCTGCGCCGAGGGGGGCTCCTTCGGTTGCGCTGCCAACGATCCGTCGGCTTTGCGTCGGTGGCCGCTCGCCTCGCGGGCGCGTTGCTCTGCCGAAATCACAAACCCGGTGTCCTTCATGCCGAGCGGCTCGAGAATGTGCAGGCGAAGATAGTCGTCAAGCGGCTCGCCACTGGTCGCTTCCACGATGCGGCCTACCCACTTGATGCTGGTGCCGTATTGCCAGCGCTCGCCGGGATCGAACATGAGTGGCGTGTGCGGCTCCAGCCGCCGTTGCGCCGACGGCAGCTTCGCAATCGCCCGGGAATACTGGAAGGCTTTGGCATCCCAGAGCGGGTAGGCAAAGCCTGACGTGTGAGTGAGGAGATGACGCAACAAGATCGGCCGTCGTGCCGGGCGCAACTTCGGCTTTCCCGCGCCGTCGAAACCGTCAAGCACCTGCGGCGAGCCGAGCGCGGGCTCGATATCCGGCACCGGAGCATCAAGCGAAAGCTTGCCCTGTTCGACGAGTTGCATCGCAGCCACCGAAGTAATCAGCTTAACCATCGAGGCAATGCGAAAGATGGTATCGCGCGTCATCGCCGGCCCTTCGTGCAGCCGGCGCTCGCCGAAGACGCCCTCGTAGACAATGCCGTTTTCCGTTGCGCACAACGCCACGACCCCCGGCACTTCCCGTGAGTTCGCCGCCGCGCGAAGCGCGGTGTCGATATGCGCGAATGTCTTTGCGTCGTGTCCCGTGCGCAGCTCGGCGTGTGCGATCGCGGCATAATCCGCGCCCACCGAGCCCGCCACGGCGAGCTTCGCCGTCGCTTTCAGGATGCTGCGGCGACTGAGGTAACGGGTCATTCCGAACTCCTGCCGAAACTCCTGAGTCCGCTTAAAATATACCATAAAGCCGACGGCTCTGCGGCACGATCGCGAGCCAGGCGTGCGGCCGGGACGGGTGAGGCACGTTGAACCGCTCGGCACGATAGCCAAACTCCGATATTGATTGTCGAACGACACACGTGGCCGCAATCAATGGACTGCGGTGGCTTTTGGGGGCAGCAATGACGAGGCGTTTTCGCGTTTTCGCGGTGTGTGTGCTTGCTACCGGGCTGTTGGACTCACTGATGCCGGCAAAAGCACAGCTCAGTGAAAGTCCCATCGCGCCGGGCTTTTGGTCATTCCCCGATCACAAAGTTGTCGCGGCGCCGGATGTCGTCGCTGTTTGTCGCAATCACTTTGAGATCAGGCTCCCCGACGGCCATTTCATCGGCCTGCGCTTGCGTAAGCGGGAAGGGGGCCTCGTCCAGCGCGAAGTCGAGGATATCGGGCGCTGCGCGTTCAAGCGCGAGACGCAGACCGACAACTGCGAAATAAAAAACATCCATCTCGACGGATCGATCTTGGGCGGGACGACGGTGAACCGGTATTCGTTCGACGGCCAAAAGATCCTCAAGATGAATGTGGTGCCGAAGATGATCACCGATTCCCCGGTCGATAATGCGCCGTTCGATGTTTTTCCGGTACGTTGTCCCGATGATGCGGTGTGGAACATCTTGAACGAGACGGCGCCGCCCAAATGATCGTGCCGGTTCTGCAGATGCAATCGATGACCTTGGCTCGAGGCCGCCAAAAAATCCGCGTAACGGTCCGCTAATCAATTCCTGCCAGTCTGCTCGCAGCGCTCCACGATCAAATAACGTCATGAAAAGCCTGCCGATTGCACTCATAGCAGCGATGACCGTCGGCGCCGTGGTATTGGCCGCCTCGGGTACGGCCGAGGCCCGTTGCATTAGATACTGTCGGCAAGGCCTTTGGCTGCAGAACCAGTGGGGTTACGGCCGCCTCGTCCGCGGCTGGGGCCTTGGCGGAATTGCGGACGCCCCTTGGGTCGGTGGTTCGACCTTCGGCGTTATGCCATACGGGCCTCACCCCTACGGTCCGTTCGTTACCGGCAATTAACTGCAACAGCGGCGATGCCGGCCGTTATTTTTTGAGGCCTCATCGTCGCGTGTTTGAATTTGACAGTCCGCGCGGATGGCATTTTCGCGCTCGGGATGGGCGATGCCCTTTTCAGACACCCCGTCGTTGATGGACTCCCTACCAAGAGTTGATCATAAACTTGCCGTGGTTGGCCGGGGGAGCGGTCTAAATGGCGGAAGAACGCCTCCAAAGGCGGCTCGCGGCGATCCTGTCGGCCGATGTCGTCGGATATTCCCGCCTCATGGGCATCGACGAGGCGGGGACCCTCTCCCGGCTGAACGCTCTGCGGCGCGAGCTGATCGATCCGGCGATTGCCTCCCATTCCGGCCGTATCGTCAAGCTGATGGGTGACGGCGCGCTGGTGGAGTTCGCCAGCGCTGTGGACGCCGTTACTTGCGCGATCGAAATTCAGAGACGGTTGCGTGAGCGCGATACCGGTGGCGAGGCCGATCCGATCCGGTTTCGGATCGGGATCAATGTCGGCGACATCATCATCGAGGGCGACGACATCCTCGGTGATGGCGTTAACATCGCGGCGCGGATCGAAGGCGTAGCCGAGCCTGGCGGCATCTCGATTTCCGAGGACGCCTGGCGGCAGGTGCAAGGCAAGGTCGCGGCCAATTTCGTTGATGCCGGCGAGCAGAGTTTGAAAAACATCGCGCGTCCAGTGCGGGTCTATCGGCTTGACTTAGCCCCGAAGGCCACGACCGCACCCAAGCCTCCGCTTCCGACGTCAGCGCTGCCCGACAAGACTTCCATCGCCGTCCTTGCCTTCAACAATATGAGCGGAGACCCCGAGCAGGAGTATTTCTCCGACGGCATCAGCGAAGACATCATCACCGATCTTTCCAAGCTGTCGGAGCTACAAGTAATCGCCCGCAACTCGTCCTTCACCTACAAGGGCAAGCCGGTCGACGTGACACAGGTCGGCCGCGAGCTCGGCGTGCGCTATGTGCTCGAAGGCAGCGTGCGCAAGGCCGGCAACCGCGTCCGCGTTACCGGCCAGCTCATCGACGCCGCGAGCGGCGCGCATGTCTGGGCCGACCGCTTCGATCGCGACCTCACCGATATCTTCGCCGTGCAGGATGAACTGACGCAGGAGATCATTGCTGCGCTCAAGATCAGATTGACGGCCAGCGAAAAGGCGCTGATGGCCGTTGTCGGCACCAAGAACGTGGAAGCTCACGACCTCTTCTTGAAAGGGCGCGAGTTGGTATCTGGGAACAAAAGAGATCGAAACATGTTCGCTGAAGCGAACACGTGTCTGCGGCGCGCCATCGAACTCGATCCAAACTACGCCGGACCATACGCAGCTCTCGGCTGGGCCTACATCATGGATTTTCAGAACCTCTGGAGTGATACGCCCCAGACGTCAATGGACCAGGCTGAACGTCTTATCGGCGAGGCGATTGCCAGAGACGACAAGGATCCTTTCGTCCATTACGTCGCGGCCTTGCATAGCCTGTGGAAAAAGGATTACGGGCGCTGGGCCGATGAGGCCGACAGGGCCTTGGCGCTCAATCCCAATTACGGGAATGCGCACTTGGCTCGCGGCCTGGTGTACGTCTATACGGGAGAGCCGGCCAAGGGGATCCCGTACATCGAGCGTGCGATCCGCCTTGACCCGGCGCAGCAACAATACAGACATTTCCTTGGCACCGCCTATCTCGTGGCTGGCAACTACGAGGCAGCGGCGGCGATATTAAAGGAACGTATCGCGATAACGCCGACCACGGATCTGTCGCGTGCCCTGCTCGCGTCAGCGTTCGGTCATTTGGGTCGTCTGGACGAGGCCCGACAGATGTGGCGCGAGCTGAAAGAGATCAATCCTCGATACTCTCACACGGACCATTTTGCTCGACTGCCGTTTAAAGACCCTGCGGACGCCGAAAAATTCACCGAGGGCCTGCGCAAGGCGGGCCTGGTTGAGTAACCGTTCCGCCACGGAAGGTCCGTACCGGTTGGCTCGACCGTCAGCGGCGTGGACGTCAGCGGCGTAGAACGAATGTCTCGTGCGATTGACGTCGCTCCCATCGGGCGCGTTCAAGTTCCGGGCTGATGCTTTCGGCCTGCGGATAGCCGAGACAAAAATAGCCGATGAATTGCCAGGTGTCGGGCACATCGAGCAGCTTGTTGACGTTGGCCGGCGTGAGGATTGAGACCCAGCCCATTCCGATGCCCTCCGCGCGCGCCGCCAGCCACATCGTGTGGACGGCGGCGACAACCGAATATTCGATCATCTCCGGCATCGTCTTTCGCCCGAGACCATGTCCGACATCAGTTTCGCTGTCGGCGAAGACGGCTAAATGGCTGGGCGCTTCCTGAAGGCCGGCCAGTTTGAGACCGGCATATTGAGCCGCCAAGTCACCCGCATACGAATTCAAAGCGTCCGCGTTGCAGCATTTGAACTCTTCGAGGATGGCGCGGCGGCGCGCGGCATCGTCAACGATCACAAAGCGCCACGGTTGGCTTAGGCCTACGGACGGCGCCAGACACGCCGTTTCAATGAGGCGTTCCAGTGTGCCCGCCGGCAGCGGCTCGGACCGAAAACGCCGAACGTCACGGCGCCAGACAAAAAGATCACGCAGCCCGGCACGAAAATTGTCATCGAAGCTCATGTTGGCACGATCATCGATCTCGGCAACAACTGACACTGCGCCACTCAGGCTTCACGGACCTTTGCGATCCTCTGTCGCAAAAGCCTCAGCCCAATCGATAGCAGCGCAAGCGCGCCTCCGAAAGGCCATCACGGCTGCGATGGACAGCCTATCCGGTGAATCACAAACTCGCCGCGTTGACGGGGGCGGTCCGAATGGCTGAAGAACGACTGCAAAGACGGCTTGCCGCGATCCCGTCGGCCGAGGTGGTCGGTTATTCGGGCGTCATGGATACGGACGAGGCCGGGACACTCTCCCTGCCGCATGCCCTGCGGCGTGAACTGATCGATCCGATTGCCGCCCATTCCGGCCGTATCGTCAAGCCGATGGGTGACGGCGCGCCGGTTGAGTTCGCCAGCGCAATGGAACTTCCAATGGGCTGACCGCGGCGGAATCGGCAAAAAGGCTGCGTTTCCACAACGAATAGCTGATCTGCGCCGGATTAAGGCAGCCTTTCGCACGCTACGCGGAACTGATATTGTGGAGAATTCGGTCCGCCAACAGGGGTGGCGGCCGCGTTCACCTGACCATACTCGGATTGACCGTGCTGGGAGGACCAATGTCGCTGTTGCCGCGTCCGTGCAATGTTCTCATGGTTTACCCACGGTTTGGGGAAGGCACGTTTTGGAATTTCGCGGCGGCCTGCGAGTTGTTTGGCGCTCGGTATCCCACCGCCCCGCTTGGCTTGATCACTGTAGCTGCCCTCTTGCCGTCTACGTGGAACATCCGGCTGGTCGACCGGAATGCCGAACTGCTGACCGACAGCGATCTTGATTGGGCCGACCTGGTCATGACCGGCGGCATGCTGCCGCAACATTTCGACGCCATCGAGGTCATCGAACTTTGCCGGGCGCGCGGCAAGCCGGTTGCCGTCGGCGGCCCGGCTGTCACCTCCGTTCCGGAGCTTTACCCCAACGCGAATTTCCTGGTGCGCGGCGAAGCCGAGGGCATCATCGACACGTTCATCGCGGCGTGGGAGGCGGGCGCGCGGGAAGGGACATTCGAAGCGGAAAAATTCACGATCGATGTGACGAAAAGTCCGGTGCCTCGCTTCGACCTCCTGAAGTTCGAGCATTACCTGTATGTCGGCGTGCAATTCTCGCGCGGCTGCCCTTTCACATGCGAGTTCTGCGACATCATCGAACTCTATGGACGGGTCCCTCGGGCCAAAACTAACGCCCAAATGCTGCACGAACTGGATGTACTTTATGAGCTCGGCTACCGCGGTCACGTCGATTTTGTCGACGACAATCTCATCGGCAACAAGAAGGCCGTGAAGGCGTTTCTGCCTGAGCTAAAGACGTGGCTTGAGCAGCATGACTACCCGTTTGAGTTCACGACCGAGGCATCCCTGAACCTGGCCGACGATTCAGAACTCCTGCGGCTGATGAGCGAGGCCAATTTCGTTGGCATCTTCGTGGGAATCGAGAGCCCGGACGCCGCGACGCTGGTAGCGATGCGGAAGAAGCAAAATACGCGGCGCAACATCGCGCAGAGCGTCCACAGGATTTACGCAGCCGGACTTTACGTGACGGCGGGCTTCATCGTCGGCTTCGACAGCGAGCAGGGTTCGGTCGCCGATGCGATCGTTGAACTCATCGAGGAGGCCGCGATCCCGGTCTGCATGGTTGGTCTGCTGTATGCGGTGCCGAACACCCAGCTCACGCGTCGGCTGGCGAAGGAGGGCCGGCTGCATTCGGCTCTCTCCTCGGAAACCCGAGGCGGCATGGATCAGTGCACACAGGGTTTGAACTTCGACACGTTGCGGCCGCGGAACGAAATTCTTTCCGACTACAAGCGGGTGCTGGAAAAAGTCTACGATCCCGTAGCCTATGCCGGCCGGCTCCAGCGCCTGGAGCGCCTGCTGGGCAAATCCGCTTCAAATCGCCAAGTACAGGCCAGCCACCATGCCAAGAGCAGGCTCGGCGGGCTGGAGATTGTTCATCGGATTGTATCAAGCGTGCCGGGAGCGCAAGACGTCTTCAAGCGAACGATCATCCAGGCGGCATCGACGAATCCGCAACGGCTGCGGACCATCGTCCTGCTGGCAGCCTTTTATCTTCACCTCGGTCCGTTCTCGCGGCACGTCATTCGTCAAATCGATCGTCAGCTTGATGGGCCCGACAGCGGCGCAATCAATCCAAATGCACCGGTCGAACAGGACAACGTTGCGGTTCCAGCGTGAGCTGCGGCCGTCGCCGGTCGTGATTTTTCGATGGACTTTGCAACCGCCGGGTTTCGTGTAGGCGACAGTCGGATCTGATCATTCATCGCCACCGGCGGTGCAGCCAGAGCCATTGCTCCGGATATTCGCGCACCCAGCCCTCGATCACCGACGTGACTGCCTGCATGGTGCGGGCGATGTCGACGCGGCCTTCGGCGTCGCACTCCGGTTCTAACGGCTTGGTGATCTCCGCCCAAAAACTGTTGCCGTCGGGCTGGCGAACGGTGCGTACGCCGCAAATCGGGGAGCCGGTCTGCGCGGCGAGGAGCGCGATGAGGGGATTAGCCATGCATCGGCGCCCGAAAAAGATCACCTCGACGCCTTTGCTGAAGTGCTGATCGACCAGCATGCCAACATGCACGCCGGATTGCGCCAGCCGCGCCAGCCGCACCGGCGCGGCAAGACCTGTCGGGATCAGTTCGCCCATGAGCGGAGCGCGTAACTTGACGATGAGATCGGCGACGGCGTCGATATTCGGCCGCCGGTAGAGGATAGCACTGTCGCCGCCAATCCTTTTGCCGACAACGGCAGGTAGTTCCCAATTGGCGAGATGGGCCGCGAAAGCCAGCATCGCTTTGCCGCCTTGCGCCACGTTTACGTAGCGATCGAACATTTCCGGCGCATAGGTGATGGCATCCGGCGTCTGGGCGCCGACGCCGGCGACGCAGAACTCGTCGAGATGGGCGAACTCGATCGAAACCCGGGCGAGATTGTCCCAAACGCCGCCAAGGATTTGCTCGATCTCGGCGGCGGATTTTTGCGGAAAGGCGGCGCGCAGGTTATCGCGGCCGACTTGGTGCTCGGGAAGCAGCGGACCGATCTTGCGCGCCAGCGCCGCGGCGAAATTCGCCGAGCGCTTCCGATCCACGCGCTTGATCGCGCCCAACGTCCCGACGGCGAGTGTCCCGGCGATAGAGTTGATCAGACGCTTGAGCGGCCGCTGGGCCATCAGAGCATGATCCGGAAGGACAGAAGCCGGTTTTCCCAAAACATCATGCTCCGCCAAAGGGCACGATCAAAAAAGACGGAAAGCGGGTTTGCCGGAGGGGTCATGCTCCACCAAGAAGCATGTCTCTAGAACATGACGATGATTTTGCCGAAAACCTGCCGGCTTTCGAGCCGCGCGAGGCCGCGTTCGAAATCCGCAAGCGGGACCTCGGTGTCGATCACCGGCGCAAGACCGGATGCCATCTTGGCGAGGCCCTCGCGGATGTTCCGTATCGATGCGCCGAACGAGCCGATAATGCGGTATTGCTGAAGATAGAGCTGGAACAGGTTCAGCGTCGTCGATTGTCCCGAAGTCGATCCGCAGGTGACGAGCCGCCCGCCGCGCTTGAGGCAAAGTAAGGAGCCGTTGAAAGTGTCCGGGCCGACATGCTCGAAGGCGACGTCGACGCCCTTCTTGGCCGTGAGCTTGCGCACGACGCCTTCGAAGCGATCGGTCCGGTAGTTGATGACGTGATCCGCACCGAGCGCCTTGGCCTTCACCGCTTTCTCGTCGTCACCGACGGTGGTGATGACGGTACAGCCGATTGCCTTCGCCATCTTGATGGCGACGGTGCCGATGCCTGAGCCGCCGGCCTGCACCAGGATTGTTTCACCTGGCTCGAGCTTGGCATTGTCAAACAGCATGTGTTGTACGGTAGCGAACGCGACCGGCGCGCACGCGGCGTCGCGAAAGCCGATACCGGCGGGCACGGGGATCACGAGCCGTGCCGGCATGTTGACGAGATCGCGGGCAAAGCCGTCAACGTGGAAGCCCATGATGCCGGCGATATTCTCACACAGATTGTCGCGGCCTTCGCGGCAGGCCTTGCATGTTCCGCAGGTCAGCCCGCCGTAAGCGACGACAGGATCGCCAACTTTGAATCCGGCGACGCCGGGGCCGACGGCGCGGATTTCGCCGGAGGCTTCCGCGCCGACGATGAGCGGCAGCTTGCGTTTGGCGAATGCCATGCCGCGCCAGCCCCACACGTCGATGTGATTGAGTCCGATCGCCTTGATGGCGATCTGCACCTCGCCAGCCGCAGGCGCTGGCGGCGCCGCGACATCGAGAAGCTCGATCTTGCGGTCGGCGACGAGCGAGAGTGCGCGCATGGTTCGCGCGGAGACCGGAGCGCCCTGATCCACCAAAGTCACGCCGGCTCCTGTGCCACGACCAGGCAGACATTCTGGCCGCCGAAACCGAACGAATTGGAGATCGCGCGACGGATTTTTGCATCGCGCGCGACATTCGGCACGACATCGAGCTGGATCGTCGGATCGGGAACGGCGTGATTGATGGTGGGCGGCAGCCGCTGGTGTTGCAGCGTGAGCAGGGTGAATGCCGCCTCGACCGCACCGGCGGCGGTCAGGGTGTGGCCGATCATCGACTTGTTGGAAGAGATCGGGATGTCGCGGATGCGTTCGCCGAACACCGTCGAGACTCCAAGGTGCTCCATCTTGTCGTTCTCGGGTGTCGAGGTGCCGTGGGCGTTGATGTAGTCGACGTCTTCCGGTCCCACGCCGGCGTCGGCCAGGGCCTTGTGCATGGTGGCGATGATCGGCTTGCCATCGGGGCTCGTTCGCGTGCGATGAAAAGAATCGGACTTTTCGCCGACGCCTTCAAGGATGCCGAGCACGCGCGCGCCGCGCGCGCGAGCGTGCTCGAGGCTTTCGAGCACCAGGGCGGCCGCGCCTTCCGCCAGCACGAAGCCATCGCGGTTCTTTGAAAACGGCTTGGAGGCGCGCTCAGGCGGATCGTTCTGGGTGGAAAGCGCCGACAGGAGCGAGAAACGGACCAGCGATTCCGGTGTCAGGGACGCGTCAGCGCCGATCGCCAGCGCCGCTTCGCAGTCACCGCGCCGGATCGCTTCCATGCCTAGCTCAATGGCGCTGGCGCCCGATGCACACGCGGTGTTGAGCGAGATCGGCGATCCCTCGGTGCCGAAGTGCTCCGCAAGGTCCTCGCCGATAATGGCGAACTTGAACACCCCGTTGGCCGACGCGTATTCGCGCGCGACGCGCAACAGCTCGGGATAACCGGTATCGCCGTTGGCTGCCGCCATTTCGGCCATCTTGATACGGTCGGCCCATTCGATTTCGAGCGGCGGCGGAGCCAGATATAACGGACCGGGAAAATGGCCCTTGCTGCCGAGACCGGATTCCGCGATTGCCTCTTCGCCGGCGAGCAACGCAACGCGCTCGGAAAGCTCCGCAGGCGTCATTCCTTCCCGGTACACGTCATTGACCGTGCCGGCGATGGTGGTACGCAGCCCCTCGGTGGCAAAGCGCGAGATGCGTTTGATGCCGGAAATGCCGCCGCTGAGCTTCGCCCAATTGTCGGACTTGCCGACGCCAAGCGAAGTGACGACGCCGATGCCGGTGACGGCGACGATGGGACGGCCTTTCTTATCGCGCGTTGCCGTGGCCATGGATTTCTCTTTCAATCCCTCAATCGACCCGTTCAATCAGCCCAAGCCCTTCGCCGCGCCAATTGCCGACGCAGGTGACGACGACCTGGGAGAGATCTGACGGACTTGATCCTCCGTCGCCCGTTCCCGCCGGCGCGAACAGCTTGCCATGCTCAATGACGCTACACCCGATGCCCAGATTAGCGATGAACTGCGCCTCGACGCCATGACCGATATATGTCCCGGTATTGCGGACGGGAAGCCCAATATCCTTGAGGACTTTGCGTTCCGCGGAGGTCGCCGGTTCGAGGCCGGTGGCGCCGGAAATCACCGCAGCGTGGGTACGGTCGACCTTTCCGGCGATCGCGTCCCATTGTTGGCGAAGCGTCGTTTCGATCTCGCCGGGCTGACGCCGGTTGCGGTCGGCGGTTACCGCAGAAAGCCGCGCTCGCGGCCGAGCGCCGCGCGAGCGCGCGTGATCGCTGCTTTCCAGCACCAGGAACGCACCCATATTGCCGGGCGCGAGGCCGCCATGCGGGCCGCGATCCCAAACCGGCGCGAAGGCGCCCTTCAGCGCAATGCCGGATTCTTCGAAGATCAGAAGAACATCCCACCGTGTCGCGTGGTAGGCGCCGCCGACCAGCGTCAATTCGCTCTGTCCGGCGGCGATGCGCGCCTGCGCGATGCGCACGGCGTCGACGCCGGCGGACTCTTCACCTAGAAATGTGCGTGACGAACCGACCACGCCGTGAACGATCGAGATGTTGCCGGCAAGCAGATTGGGGAGCTGTGCCAGGAACAGGGTAGGGCGCAGATCGCTCATCAGCCGTTCGTTGAGGAAAGGGCCGGGCTCGGCCACTTTGCGCATGCCGGTGAGGATGCCGCTATCGGCTTGAATGTCACGTTCGCCACCGGCGGCCGCGACGATCAGATCGGTGCCGTCGAGCAGATCGGGTTTGCCGGCGATGCCGGCGTCGCCGAGCGCGAGACCGGCGGCGTAGACGCCGATCCGCTGCCACATCTCCATCTGCCGCTGATCGCTTTTCTTCGGTATCTGCTTGTCGAAATTCACCGCAGCAAGCGGATGCACGATGTAGGGTGCAAAGCTTTTGTCGTCGTAAGGCGGCGGGGCACCGCGCTCGAGATGGTCCCAAGTCGCCTCGAGCCCTTCGCCGAGGCAAGTGATGAGACCGACGCCGGTGATCCATACATCGCGGCGCTCTGTCACTTGACGAGCTCCGTCACCGGAACTTCAATTCGCTCCGCCCATTCGATCAGAGCCTTGCGGAATTCCGGACTGGGGAAGGTCATGACGCGATAGGTGATCTGCGCTTCACAGACCGATTTCCCCTGTCGGCGCCCCTCGCATGCGCCGATGGCGTAGCCCGAACCCTCGTGAACCATCTTGCCTTCGAATTCGAGCTCGTCGCCGGGAAATACCGGGGTGCGGAATTTGGCTTCCTTGACGCCGACCAGGAACGGCATGGCGGTAAAGCCGTTGATCGCCGTCACCAGCCATCCGCAGGTCTGCGCCATGCACTCGAGCAGCAGCGCGCCGGGCATCAGCGGATAGGTCGGAAAATGGCCTTCGAATATCGTGCTCTCTCGCGGCACGGTACAGACGGATCGAATCAAGCGGCCGCCGACATCGAGCGCGGCAATGCGGTCGATCATCTGGAAATATTCAAAACGCATACGCTGGCGCCCTCAGGCGCCTTTCGCCGCGATCAATTTGTCTATCTGTTCGCTCAAATTGCTCAGCACAAAGTATTGATCCGTCGTGGCCTTGCCGTCGTTGACCTCCTGAGTCCACTGTTCGAGCGGAAGCTTGATGCCGAATGTCTTATCAATGGCAAAAGCAATGTCGAGGAAGTCGAGACTATCGATTTCGAGGTCGTTGATGGCGTGGCTTTCCGGTTTGATATTCTCGCGCGGAATATCGCAGGTTTCCGCAATAATATCAGCAACTTTGTCAAACGTGGCGGACATCGGGCGTGCTCATCCCCTGGCAGCATGAATGGCGCCGCTGGAACGAGCGGCACCGAACAAGCCCGATCGCTGCGGGCCCCTCCGGTCGTGATGCCCGTATAGCGAAGGATGCCGCCAAGTTCAACGTCGCCTTGCCGTCGACGAAAATGCACCGCTTTGCCACATTCCACGCGGCCCGGTTTTGCCCTAGCTGGAGCCGAGGCCCGATACACACCATCCGGGAGCGATCCATGACAATTCGCACGCGCAAAAACGTCCGTTACGGCCTTGCCGCCGCCTTCGCTCTGGCGGCAATGCCGCTCGCGGCGGCCGGCGCCAAAGCCGCCGACTACGACGTCGGGTCGATCCATATCAGCCAGCCTTGGGCGCGCGCGACGCCGAAGGGTGCAAGCTCCGGCGCCGGCTATATGACCGTGACCAACAACGGCACGGCTCCGGACCGTCTTAGCTGCGCCGCCAGCGACGCCTCCGCAAAATGCCAGATCCATACGATGAGCATGGAAAACGGCGTCATGAAAATGCGGCCGGTGGACGACGGCCTTGAGATCAAGCCTGGTGAAACCGTCACCCTCAAGCCCGGCAGCCTGCACGTGATGTTTATGGATCTAAAGCATCCGCTCGAAACGGGCGGCATGGTCGAGGCGACGCTGCAATTCGAGAAGGCCGGCACGGTGAAGGTCGATTTACCCGTCGTCGCGATTGGGGCCGCGGCGCCCGGCGTCACCACCGGCGGCGGCTCCATGATGCAGGGTGGCGGCATGATGCAGTCCACCAAGCACTGACGCGTTTACTTTCCGCACGCTGCCGGGCGGGCAGGCCGATCGCGAGCGAGGTCGCCCGTGCGGCGCGCTATTTCACCGCCGGTTCGCGAAATGGCACCGGCCTGCCTTCGGGCAAAGGCATGCGAAAGACGTTAAGCGTCATCGATATCAGCACGTAGTAGCCGAGGATGCCGACAAGCTCGACCATGCCGGCATCACCGAGCAATTTGTGCACGCGAGCGTAGGCAGCGTTGCTTACGCGGCGGGTTCCATAAAGCTCCTTGATGAAATTATAGATCGCCATCTCGTCGCGCGGTGCCGACTTGGGCACGCGTCCGGCGTGTAGGGCGCGGATCGTCGCTTCCTTGACGCCTTGCTCAAGCGCGATGCGCGCATGCACGTACCACTCGAACTGTGCTTTCCAGTATTGGCCGGTGCAAAGGATCGCGAACTCCGAAAGCCGTGGCGGCACGCTGGTCCTAAAGCGCAGGTGTCCACCGAGTTGTTGCGCCAACATGCCGTAAGCCGGCGCATGCAGGAAAACCGCGAACGGCCCCTCATTGCTGAAGCGGCCGCGCGGGCCGGAGTTGATCGCTTCAACGATCGCCTGCTGATCGGCCGTGAGATGCTCCATGGCGAGCGCTGGCAGGCGCGGCAATGGTTGTTTTCCCGGCTTATTCGGTCGTGAGCCCCGCGACAGCTTTTTTGGCATGAGGTCCTTGCTAGGCAAACGTCACTTTCCACCGACAAAATCGATGGGCGCGCGCGGGCTAATTGTATCCGATGCGGCCGTTGATCTCGAGGATTGAGTGGAAACGCTCGACGCCTAGCTTTTGTGGCGGGGGAAGAGGTGCAGACCGGCGTTGATCTGGCGCTCCGCCAGTCGCATCTGCCTCTCAAAAAGAGTGTCGGCGACTTCGCTCAGATATTTTCGGCTCAGATATTTGAGGGCGGCAGTCATTGGCGTGCTCCGTTGGTTGCTGACGACTCAACCATTGACATCACCTTACAGCCCGGTGCGGCGCCTCAACGTGATCAGGGTCACAAAAATCATTATCTATGTAAGATGCTAAAATAGCTGTATTTTTTCCTGTCTTTTATGGTCGAAGCGCCGGATAGTCGGTGTAGCCCTTCTCGCCGCTGGCGTAGAAGGTGGGGCGGTCCGGCGGATTGAATGGTGCGCCGCGGCGGAAACGTTCGGGCAAATCCGGGTTGGCGAGGAACAGCGCCGCGAACGACACCAGATCGACAGTGCCGTCGCGCAATGCGGTATTCGCACGGGCAAGATCATAGCCTTTGTTGCCGATGAGCGTTCCCGGCCAGAGCCGGCGAAAGAACTTGATGTCCGGTCGTTCGCCGGCTGCAACCGGGTCGGTCGGCGCCGGCTCGACGATATGCAGATAGCTCAACCCGAAACGCTTAAGCTCGCCCACGGCCACCGAAAAAGTCGCGGCGGGATTGCTGTCAGCGATGTCGTTGAACGGGTTGGTCGGCGCGAGCCGCACGCCGACACGATCGCCGCCCCATTCGCCGACCAGCGCTTCGGTCACTTCAATCAGGAAGCGGGCGCGGTTGATCGCGGTCGCCGCCGTAGCGATCGGCGCGCTGGTTGGTCTTGTCGCGCAAAAACTGGTCGATCAGATAGCCGTTGGCGCCGTGAAGCTCGACGCCATCGAAACCAGCGAGCTTGGCGTTCGCGGCGCCGCGGCGATAGTCCTCAACGACGCCGGCGATCTCGTGCGTTTCCAGCGCACGCGGCGTGACGAAGGGCTGCATGCCTTGCGCGGTCATGATTGATCCCGCCGGTTGCAGCGCCGACGGCGCTACCGGTGCTGCGCCGTTTGGCTGAAGCGATGGGTGCGAGATCCGGCCGACATGCCAAAGCTGCAGAAAAATGCGGCCACGGGCGGCGTGGACCGCCTCGGTCACGCGCTTCCAGCCGGCGACCTGCTCGGCGCTGAAGATGCCCGGTGTGCCCGGATAGCCTTGGCCTTGCTGGGAAACCTGCGTGCCTTCGGTGACGATGAGGCCTGCGCTCGCGCGCTGGACGTAATAGGTCGCCGTGATCGCTCCGGGCACTTCCCCGGCCGCCCGCCCGGTTGCGCGTCATCGGCGCCATTACCATGCGGTTTGGTAATTGAAGCGGTCCGAGTTTGTAGGGCGAGAAAATGTCGAGGTCTTGAGTATCTTTGGTCATCACGGGACGGACATAGCTCAAATCGCTGCTTTTTGCGAGATGGACGGACGATAAAGCTAGTCCTCGCCGCGCGGCGTCTCGACACGAAATCCCTCATCGCCTTCGAGGGTGATCCGGCCATCGGCGACGGCGCGAGCCCAACGCCCGGTCGCCGGCACCCCGCCGAACGAAAAGAAATGCGGGACGACGCCTGCCGGCGCCGTGTCGGCGAGCGTACGCACCAGATCGTCCGGCGTCGCCATGGCGAACACCTGCCGCATCAGGCCTGCGCGCCGCGCCAACCCCTGCGCGGACGCGCGCACGCCGCAGCGACTGGCATAGCGCATCAGCGAGGTAAGGTTGGTCGGACCGACCATTCCGACGCGCACGCGATGCTCGAAACCGAGGGCGCGCAGGCGCGCGATGAAGTCGAGGATCGCGCGTGCGTTGAAGCAGAACTGAGTGACGATCTCGATGGCAAGTCCGGCTGCCTCTGCCGCCGCTATCTTTTCCGTGAGCGCGCGGTGAAGCTCATCATCGCCGATGCGCGGATGTCCTTCGGGATATCCGGCAATGCCTATGTTGCGGATACCGCGCCGTTGCAGCGCCCCCGAAGCGATCACATCAAGTGCGCTGCGATACGGCCCGCTTTCCGCCCGATCGCCGGCAATGACGAGAACGGTCTCGACGCCGGCCTCGCCGTTAAGCCGCGTCAGAAACGCATCCAGTGCGGGCTCGGTCGTGAAATTGCGCACGGCCACGTGCGGCACCGGCTCGAGCCCGGCGGCCCGGACTTGAACAGAAGCGGCGATCAACTCTTCCGCCGCCCGGTTTGGCACGGCGCTGAGATAGATCCGCGTGCCGCGCTCGAGCACGGCGAGCGCTGCGATGTCGGCGGCCGAGGGCCGCGTCGCTTCGACGGAAAAACCCGTCACGAACGACGCGATGCGGACGACGGGGCCTGACAAAATCTGATCCGGAACGGGGAGGGCGGTCATCGTTATTCATCCTCCCGTGCGGAGCCGGGAAGAGAACCGTTCGGAGGGCCGTGAAGGGGGCCGGCTTGCTCCATGTTCTGCGTGGCCCCTTCCATGTCCGCCTTGCTCACTCCCGGTAAACCGGGGAGGCAAAACTGAACGTCAGCTGCGCCGGCGCGATATCACGTAGGATTCATCGAAGAACCACAATCCGCCGCGCTCGCGCAGCACTTCGCGCGTGGCCTCGATGTAGCGGCCCTCGGCCACCGCGTTGCCAAGTCGATCGTCCTCGACCTGCGCCACGTAGATCGCCGCGTTCCATGCCGCAAACAACGTCGAGGTGCCGATCGATTCCGAGATTTCCGACGGCAGCGTGTGCATCACATAGCGGAACAGCGAGCGATTGTCGGCGTAGGCGTTGAAGTTGAGATCGCGGCCCGCGGGTCCGAGCTCCTGCTTCACCGCTTTGAGGATTTGGTGCCGGTCGTGCATGAACGGATTATCGCCCGGCCACACCTTCTGGATGATTTCCATGCCGGGATCGTGGCCATGCGACTGTATGCCGATGAGCCGTCCGCCAGGACCGATCGCGCGTGCCAGCGGCGCGATTACGCGCTGCGCCTTAAATTCCAGCGATGCGCGCGCGCGATAGGGCTGTGAGGCGATGACGAGATCGTAGTTGGCGAGCGTGCCGCCGGGCTTGGGAATGATCGGATCGAGCAGGAAGCGGTGGTCTTCACGATAGACGACGAGCACTACCGGACGCTCGTAAACCGGGTTGCCGGTACGCGGGCTGACGCCAGCCTTCCAATTCTGCGCCAGGAAAGGCTCGAGATCCATGATCTGTTGTTCGAAGCGGTGCGCGGAATTGCCGGCCAGCGGCAGCTCGTGCCACACCATGCTCGACGCAGCGTTGAGCGATTTGACTGCGAGCCACGGCGCGTCCGCATAAGCAAGGTTGGTCAGCACCAGAACCGTGCTCGGATGCTCGAAGAAGCGATCCGACATTTTTTGCAGCGTGAGCCGTACGTCCTCGAGGCTGATCTCCTTGCCGACGATGTAGAAGGGCATGTGGCTGAAGCGATCGTGCATCGCGCGCATCACCCGGGTCAGCACCGATCCGTCGCCGACGCCGGCGTCGAACACCCGCACCGCGGGTGGCCGTGGATGCAGATGCGCAAGCTCTTCGGAAACACGATGCGCTACTTCCCACTTCTCGCTGCACGTGTTGACGAACAGCAGATATTTTTGCCGGTTGTCGAAGAAGCGGAAATTGCGCTGCGGGTCGCCGGTTTTTCCCGTGGCCGGTTGCGTGGTGCCTTGTTGACCGGCGGCGGTCTGCGCTGCGAGCGGCTGCGAAGGCGGAGCGGCGGAAGGTCGCGTTTCGCGGGATCTTTCAATCACGATTGGACGTGGCCCCTCTGGCGGATGAGCAGCCATGAAGCCATGGATGCGATCAAGTGTGTCGGTGGTGATGCGGCCGCCGTTACGCAGCCGTGCGGTGAGCTTGCCGTCGTTGACAGCTCTGCGGCCGAACGTGGATTCGGCGAGGCGCGCCTGCCGGCAATAGTCGGAGATTTCTTGGAGCAATTGTTGGGCGTTCATGGCACGCCGCTTCCTAAAGGTTTCCTCGACCCGTGCGGATTAATTCCGTGTTCTGTTTATTTGCGCACGGTTTCCTGAACTGCAGCCAACCAATCGGGGGACGAGGGGTCAACCACAAAATAGCCCACTATGATAGTGGGCTATATGATGGGCGATATCCTAATTGCAAGATCACCCGGTGATGCTGAAAACCGGAGATTTCCTTGCAATAGGTGTTGCGGTGTTCGGTTGCCCTTCGCTTCATTCCGAGACGGGCTGTGGACACTCGCCCACCGTCGGCCGTCCGTTAGCGACGATCAACCGGATACGCTTTTGTGTTGTCGCTCAAGCCGCCCTCCCTGAACTCAATGATCTTTAGATTGCGCTATGCGCGCGTCCTTGCCGGAGCGGGCGGATAGCGGCGACAATCCAAAACAGCGGTTTTTTCCAAAATCACCGAGGCGGCTTGCTGTAAGTCGCGCAAATTCGCGCAGCCTCCGGCCGGGAAACAGCACAAAATGCTGAAGATTTCGGCGTCGCGTGGTACCAGGTGCAGCATGAAGCCGGAGCCACTTGGCGCCTCCGAACAATCCGCGGGTATTTCATGGTAGCGTTTCCCACCGCAATAATTTAATTTCCAAAAAAAGCGTATTTTCAGATTGAAGATTGCGCGGCAGGGGGAAGCATCGATGAAGCGCTCGGTCGCCGAGATCCATCAAATAAATCCGGATCAAATAGATGGATCCCGCACGATTGCGGAATCGGCATACCGCCGCATCCGACAGGACATCCTCTGGGGTCGGCTTGCGCCGGGTTCTCCGCTGCGCTCGGATGAGTTGCGAGCGAAATATGGCGTTGGCGTCAGTCCGTTGCGCGAAGCATTGACCCGGCTTGCCTCCGAGCGCCTGGTTACATCGGTCGGTCAGCGCGGGTTTCAGGGTCGCGCCGCTGACGGCATTTGATGTCGAGGATACCATGGCGACGCGCATCGTCATCGAAAGCGAGGCTCTTACGCGATCGATAAAATTTGGAGATATGGCCTGGGAAACCGCTCTGGTCGCGGCGTTTCACGCTCTTTCGCGTAATCCGATTCCGAAGGGCCCTGGTCCGGCGACCGAAGTTTGGGCCGTTCATCACCGCGAGTTCCATATGGCGCTGTTGCGCGCATCCGGTTCGCGCTGGCTCATGGAACTGGCCGGCTTGTTGTTCGATCAGGCGGAAAGACAACGCATATTGCGATCAAAATTCGGATCGCAAAAGATATTGAAGCGGGATACGGTGCGCGAACATCGGCAGATCTTCGATGCCGCGCTTGCGCGTGACACGAAGGCTGCTGTCCGCGCGCTGGAAAGGCATTATCTGGCAACGGCCGAACAAGTGGTGTCGGTGCTGTCGCGCATTCCCAAGGTTGCAGCAAAGCAGGCCTGAATTTGCCGGCCCGGTGGCGGGACTGCCGCGGTGAGCGGCCTCGATGAGATTGGGGAAGCATTCAGGTTAGCCCGGAGTCCGCCGAAGACATTGCTGCGCGCCTGCGCCGGACAGCAAGAAAGCCCGATGTCATCTACTGGAATGGCCTGACGGCTTGACAGCGATATATCCACAAAATACAAATTTTGGAAAATATAAGGTAGGGAGGAATGGGATAGCCACCTTGCGGCGAACTCTTGGGATAGTGCGGTCCGGCAGGCTTCCGTTGGTTTGATCCTGCCGTTGTCCGGCCGTGGCGTCCCCCATCGCCGAGTGCGCCGCGGCGCTTCGCCGCCTTAATCCGAATAAAATCGCTTAGACCAGATCATAACCGCAGGAGTGGTCAAATCATGTCAGGTCGCAGCTTGCCCGGGACCTTGTTCCAGATCGGCTACGTTGTGCCCAATCTGGATGCGGCTCTTGCTCATCTGAATACGAAGCTTGGCGCGCCGCGGTTCATGGTGCTTCGTGAGATCGTCGTTGAAAACGGCTGGTTTCGCGGAGCGCCGGCAACAATCAACCACAGCATGGCCTTCGGCTATGTCGGGGACGTGCAGTTCGAAGTTATCGAGCCCGTCTCCGGCAAGAGTACCTATTCCGAATTCCTCGATCGGGTTCCGGCGGGCGGCGTGCACCATCTTGGTTATTCCGTCGAAGATTACGACGCCGCGACCGCCGATCTGTTGGGCCGCGGCTATCACGCGGTGCAGCGTGGCACGTTCGGCGACACCAAGTTCGGCTACTTTGAGACCGCCGACGATCCGGGGGTCGTTACCGAGATCGTCTACCTCGATGCGAACGTCAAAGGCATGTTCGCCAATATCAAGGCGCAAACGTTCTAGGACCGGAACAGGCGCGGGCCAGTTCGTTAAGTTCGTGCCGCGTGGCGAGTTGAAGGGAGCTGACCAGATGACGTCAAAAGCGTCTCCAACCACCGATGACATGGTGCGCGAGCTGTGGGACAGACAGCAAATCAGCGACGTCATGCTCCGGTTTGGACGGGGCTTGGACCTGCACGATTGGGACATGTACGCGGCGACACTGACCGATCCGTTCGAGGTCGATTTCTTCGACCTTACCGGCCGTGCGCCAGCAACGACGACGCCGCAGATATGGGCGCGGTTCGCCAGTGCCTGTCTTGAGCGGCTGATCGTCATGCATCAATACTCCAACTTCCACATCAATCTCCACGGTGACCGCGCCGACGGGGTTTTCTACCACGTTTCGCGGCACCGGCTGCCGAACCGCCATGGCGACGACCACTACACGCAGTACGGTTGGTACGAGAACTCGTTCCGGCGCGTCGCGGACGGATGGAAGATCAATAAGCTCAAGCACTGTTTCCAGTGGTGCGACGGCAACCCGACGCTGATCGACCTGTCCGACCCTGACTGGCAGGTAGCCGCCGCGGCGGTGTTCGGAGCCGCTGGCGCTGCTAAAGCATAGAGGGCGAGTATGCCGCGAATTGGTCTTCGACCGGTTACGACCAAGCGTGCGCACTTATGAGCGTGTCAAATGCCACCGGCGAATCAAAGACGAGCATGAACACGCGAGGGCTGCCTCGTTTGCGCTGGTCGGATGACACCGGCCTGATCATCGTATTCATTCTGATGATCCTGGCTATCGGTATTCCGCATCCCGAGTTCTTTAGCTTCGGTTCGATCAAGACGGTTCTCCGGCAATCGGCGCAGGTCGGCATTATTGCGTTCGGCATGGTCTATCTCGTGGCCATGGTGGAGATCGACCTCTCCGTCGGTGGGATTTTCGCAGTGGCCAGCAGTTTGCCGGCGTTGTTGATCAAATTTTATCACGTCGATCCGTGGATCGCGGTCGCGCTCGCCCTCATAGCGGGCATCGTGCTCGGCGCGGTGAACGGCATTCTGACCAGCCTGCTGAAAGTTCCGCTCATCATCGTCTCGCTCGGCACGCTGTCCGCCTATTTCGGCCTGCATCTCATCTTGTCCGACGGCAAGGCGATCTACGGCCTGCCCAAGGAACACCCGTTCTTCCGGCTGTTCGGCAGCGACTTCCTGCAGCTGCCCGCATCGGTATGGACAGCCCTCGTTTGTGCGATCGTGCTGTATTTTGTCTTCGTTCATACGCGGTTCGGCGCAACTGTTCGCGCCATCGGTTCGAACCCGGCTGCGGCGGAATTCATTGGCGTGCGCACTGGACTGATCCGCATTTACGCGACGGCTCTGGTCGGCTTCCTGTCCGCGCTCTCCGGCGTCACGACGCTCGCATACTTCAAGGCGGTCGATACCTCTTCGGGGCGCAGCCTCGGGCTGCAAGTGATCGCCGGCGTCGTGATCGGCGGAACCTCGCTCGCCGGCGGTTCGGGCACCATCCTTGGCGCGGCGCTTGGCGTCCTGATCATCACCATCATCGACAGCGGCCTGGTCTTCTACAACGTCAATCTGAACTATTCGGAATTTGTTACGGGCATTGTGATCATTGGCGCGATCGCTCTCGATCGAGTCGCGAAGCGCCGACGTTCGCACTGAGGCTTATGCATGTCGAAGTGCCGCGGTTACATTTTTCACGACACGCTTGTCCAAAATCGGCGGGCAGGTGTTTATCCGAGCCTGTCATGAAAATCTGCCATGTGCTGGTGGATTAAAAACTCGAAGGGTCAAAGGGAGGTAGGGAATATGCAATCAAGACAACGTACCGGTTTGAAGAACTGCGCGCTTGGGCTTTCGCAACTTGCATTGTTGGGGGGCGTAGCCGCCGCCGCACTGGGTTCGCCGAGCCCGGCATCGGCCAAGGATTCGGTGACTGTTTCCGTCGTGCTTGCGCTGGCCGCAGGCGAATGGAGCACCGAAATTCTTGCCGGCGCGAATGCCGCGGCCAAGGACCTGGGCGGCAAGGTCAAGGTCCGGGTCACTGGACCGACGACGTTCGATCCACAAAGGCAGGCGCAGATGTTCCTCGCCGAACTTGAGACAAAGCCGGACGTGCTGGTGGTCGTGAACGTGGCACCGCCGTTGTTCACTCAACCCGCACTTGAGGCGCAATCGAGAGGGGCGAACATCGTTTGGATCAACGTTCCGCCGCTGCCGGAAGTCAAGAATGCTCTTTTCGTTGCGTCGGATGCGTTCGGCATGGGGCAGATCGGCGGAGCTATCGTGGTCTCGGCTCTGGAGAAGAGCCTCGGCAAGCCGGCCGCCGACATTACCGGCGACGTTGTCACCGCTGTCTGCGTGCCGGGCCTGACGGTGCTGGAAAACCGCCTCGCCGGTGAAGTCGACTACCTGAAAAAGAAGATGCCGAAAATCAACGTTCTGGCGGCCTTCGATTCGAAGCCGGACCGCGAGCGGAATTTCGCACTGTGGGATCAGGCGATCCGCAAGACGCCGAATGCGCTTACCTACATCGATCCCTGCGAAGAGGGCGAAGAGAATATTCCCAAGATCCTGGAGAACGACAAAGTCAAAGTGCCGCTGGTCTCTTACGACAGCCCGGAAGAAGTACGGGAGGACGTTGCGAAGGGATCGATCACGGCAGTGGTTCCGGCAAACTTCTTCTCGCAATCCTATCTCGCTACATACATTGCCGCGAACGCGTTGCTCCAGGGCAAGCCGCTGCCGCATGGCTGGGTGAAAGTGCCGACCGTCACCGTCGATAAGAGCAATATCGCGGCCTATCAAAAGGCCTGGGAGAAGCCGGAGACCGGCTTGCGCGCCTTCTACAGCGCGCAGATCGATGCGACGCGGGACAATCTCCCTGCGACTTTGCCGGATCCGGATTTGTACACACACCCGGTGAAATAAGGCTCTGGTGAGTGCCGCTCCGCTCGGAGCGGCACTCATTGATCCACGAATGGGCGGCTTGTTCAATCGGCCGACAAACAGAGAATAGCGTGTCCGTAATCTATTCCGCACGAGGTATCAGCAAGCGATTTGGAGCAGTACAGGCTCTGAGCGGCGTCGATTTCGACGTGGTGGACGGCAAGGTCAACGGGTTGGTTGGCGCAAATGGCGCCGGAAAATCCACGCTGTTGAAGATTATTGCCGGTGCGCTTCCGCCCGACTCTGGCGAATTGAGATTGGACGGTCGGCCGCTGGCGATGACGTCGATCACGGATGCGGCCCGCGCGGGGATCGTGATCGTTTCGCAGGAGCTCAGTCTATTTCCAGCACTGAGCGTTGAGGAAAACCTCTTGTTGGCGCCCGGTGGCCGGGCGTGGAAGGCGCGCCGCGCCTTCGGTCGCAAAGCGCACGGTGTGCTGGCGAATCTCGGTGTCGACGTCGATTTCAAGATGCCGCTTCACCGGCTGACGCTTGCTGACCGGCAACTGGTCGAGATCGCCCGGGCGCTGCTGCAAAATCCGCGCGTTCTCATCCTCGACGAGCCGACTTCGTCGCTGCATATCGCCGAGGTCGAACGTCTGCATGAGATCATCAGAAGCTTGCGCGATTCCGGCATAGGCATCGTTTATGTCAGTCACTTCCTCGAAGAGCTGTTGGAGATTTCGGACAATCTTGTCATTTTGCGCAACGGAAAGCGCGTGCCGGAAGATATTTCGCCGGCTTCCGATCAATTGAAAGCGGTCGTGGCCGCCATGCTGGGTGAAGCCCCGGTGTCGACGGTTGAGCGGGCGCAGCAATCCAAGGATACGGCCACTGCCGACACCTCCATACCCGAAATCAAAGTCGGTCCGCTTCGTATCCGCGCGCTGAAAGGCCCCACAACGCTCGAGATCGAGAACCTGGAAATCCAGCCGGGCGCGATCGTAGGCGTTGCCGGGCTCGCCGGCGCCGGAGTCGAGGAGTTGTTTGCCGTGCTTTTCGGCCTGGCGAAACCGAGAGCGGGAGAGGTGATGCTCCCAACTGGAGTTCCGCTGCCGACCAACACAGCGGGTGCCGTGAAAGCCGGCGTTGCCTATACCCCCGCGGACCGCAAACAATATGGACTGATGCTTCGGCAAAGCATCGCCGAGAATGTTGTCAGTGTCAGATCGCTGACGCTGCGGCGCGACGGTTTCGTGTTCAGCGCCGAGCATTTCGATCGCGTTGCGACTGAACGCTGCCGTCAACTTGGCGTCGTCGCTGCTTCAATGCAGCAGCCAGTTGGGTCGTTGTCGGGAGGCAATCAGCAGAAAGTCGTCTTTGCCAAGTGGATCGAGGCGGCGCCGTCGCTCCTGGTGCTGGACGATCCGACGCGCGGTATCGACATCGGCGCCAAACGGGAAATGCACAGGATCATGCGGCGTCTGGCCCGATCGGGAAGGGTGGTTCTGTTCTTCTCAAGCGACCCGGGAGAGATCGTGGCGGTGTCGGACCGTGTGATTGTCTTTGTCGACGGCGTATTGACGCGTGAGCTTGATGGCGACGCGCTTACGGAGCACGAACTGGTCACCGCCATGAACACGGGCCTGGAGCCTGCTGTCCAGCCGGCGGCTTAAGCGCAACGCGCGCGGCCGGGTCATGATTGAACCAGCGATACGGAATTTCGGGCGTAGGAGGAAGCGATGGCGAAGCTTGTAGACGGAAAATCGATCATCGTCACCGGCGGTGGCGGCGGCATCGGCGAAGGAATCGTCCGGGATCTGGCCGCGGAGGGCGCGCGGGTCGTCGTCGCCGATATTGATCTTGCCGCCGCGGAACGTGTGGCCAATGCGGTCCGCAAGGATGGAGGCGAGGCGATTGCGGTGAAAGTCGATGTCGTCGATCGGGCCAGTGTCCAGGCTCTGATCCAGGCGGCGGTTCGCGCTCACGGCAGACTTGATGTCATGTTCAACAATGCCGGCATCAGCAAAGCCGGTCTCTTTCTGGAAGCGACCGAAGCCGACTGGGCAAAGATAATGGGCATTAACGGCCTGGGCGTGCTGATCGGCATGCAGGAGGCCGCAAAACAAATGATCGCGCAGAAGACCGGGGGGAAGATCATCAATACGGCATCGATCGCCGGCAAGATCGGCGAGTCCATTGCGACGATTTATTGCGCGAGCAAAGCCTGCGTCATTTCGCTGTCTCAGGCCGCCGCCGAAGCGCTCGGCCCTCACAACATCACGGTGAACTGTTTTAGCCCTGGCTTCGTAAAGACCCAGATGTGGGACGGATTGGACAAGGATCTGATAAAGGCCGGCTACCGGCAGGAGCCGAACGCCGTCGACGAACTGGCCAAGAAAAGGGCGATACTTGGCCGCGCCTCGACGCCTCAGGATCTGGTTGGCGCTACCACTTTTCTTGCCTCGTCGAGATCCGATTACATCACCGGCCAAAACCTCATGGTCGAGGGTGGCGTCAGGTTGGTCTAGCGGCACCGGAGCCGTTGCGGACTGGAGATACATTTGAGCGAGGTGAGCAAACTGGAGACCGCTGCGACGCCGGCTCCGGAGGAACTGGTCGCGCGGGCCCGCGAAATGATTCCGCAAATTGCGGCTCGTAACATCCGCGCCAACACGATTTCGCCGGGTCTCATTGAGACCGGCGCGACGCGGGAGCTTCTCAAACTTCCCGAGTTTCTCGGCCCCATGATGGAAAAACTAATGTTGGGCCGGGTCGGCCAGCCCGAGGATGTCGCGCCCGCCGCACTCTTTCTGGCCTCGGATGAAAGTTCGTTCGTTACCGGGGCAGACATTGCCGTCGACGGTGGAACGACTGCCTGGTGAATTAAAGAGCGACGTGGTGCGGCCTGAAGCCGGGCGCACTGTAATGATTTTGTCGCATCGCTCCTCGTAATTGCAGTGCGGGATTACCACCCGCGTGCGATCCGGTCTATGATCGCCAACGATTCCGCGTAGCTCTCGCACTCTTCGGTACTCTTTGACAGCTTTGGGCACCCGTCGATGTTCGAATCCGTTAGCGCACGAGCTGGAGAGGGCTAGTTTGGGATCCGTCGGCCGCGTCCTTGCCGTAAGTGCCGCCGCGACGCTTGGCGGCTGTTCGGAGGGCGTGCTCGATCCGCAAGGGCCGATCGCTGCTGCCGAGAACACGATCCTGTTCAACTCACTCGGAATCATGCTCGCGATCGTCATTCCGACGATACTGGCAACGCTCGCCGTGGCGTTTTGGTTTCGGGCCTCCAACACCCGCGCCCGCTATCTGCCGGACTTTGAATATTCCGGCCGCATCGAGATGATCGTTTGGTCGATCCCGGCGATGACGGTGCTTTTGGTTGGCGGCATCGCCTGGATCGGCGCGCACGATCTCGATCCGCGCAAGCCGATCCCTTCCGTGGCGAAGCCGCTCGCCGTTCAGGTGGTTTCCCTCGATTGGAAATGGCTGTTCATCTATCCCGACCACGGCATCGCCAGCGTCAATCAGCTTACCATCCCGGCCGGTACGCCGATCAGCTTTGCCCTGACATCGTCGGGTGTCATGAACAGCTTCTTCGTGCCGCAGCTGGGGAGTCAGATCTACACCATGGCCGGCATGGTCACGCATCTCCATCTGCAGGCCGACAAGCCGGGAATTTATCCGGGATTGTCGGCGCAGTTCAGTGGGAACGGTTTTGCCGACATGCAATTTGCCGTCGACGCCGTTCCCGCAGACAAGTTTTCGGAGTGGGTCGCGGCGGCCCGCGGCACGGGCCCTAGTCTCGATCCGAAGACTTACGCCGATCTGGTGAAGCCGAGTGAAAAGGTCCCGCCGTTTACCTACCGTGCCGTGACGCCCGAGCTGTTCGAAAGCATCGTAAGTCCCGGGCCGCCGGCCGCGGGCGCGGCCCACGCCGCGCGATCGACTGGGCAAAAGGAGGATTGAGGCGTTGAACCTGCTCGGTAGGCTCAGCTGGAGCGCAATCCCATTCGATCAGCCGATCCCGATGGCCGCGTCGGTTTTGATGATCCTGGCCATCCTCCTCATCCTTGGCTGGATCGTGCTGAAAGGGCACCTGCCTTATCTATGGCGAGAATGGATTACGTCCGTCGATCATAAGCGTATCGGCGTGATGTATTGCGTGCTGGCACTGGTGATGCTGCTGCGCGGCTTCACCGATGCGATCATGATGCGCTCTCAGCAGGCGGTCGCCGTCGGCTCGTCGCAGGGTTATCTTCCGCCGGAGCATTTCGATCAGATCTTCTCGGCACATGGCACCATCATGATCTTTTTCATGGCGATGCCATTCGTGATCGGGTTGATGAATTTTGCATTACCGCTGCAACTCGGCGTGCGTGACGTGGCGTTTCCCACATTGAACTCGGTAAGTCTGTGGCTGGCCGCGTCTGGCGTGCTTCTTGTCAACGTTTCGCTGTTTATCGGCGAGTTCGCAAAAACCGGCTGGGTCGCTTATCCACCGCTCAGCGAGCTGCAATTCTCGCCCGGCGTCGGCGTCGACTATTACCTCTGGGCGTTGCAAATCTCCGGCATCGGCACGCTGATGACGGGAATAAATTTTGTCACCACCATCCTGAAAATGCGCGCGCCGGGAATGAGCTATATGCGCATGCCGGTGTTTTGCTGGACGGCGCTTGCGGCAAACCTGCTCATTGTCGCTGCCTTTCCGGTCCTCACCGCTACCTTCGCGATGCTGCTGCTCGACCGGTATCTCGGCTTTCACTTCTTCTCGGTCGATGGCCAGGGCAATCCGATGATGTATGTGAATCTGTTCTGGGTCTGGGGTCACCCGGAGGTCTACATCCTGATTTTGCCGGCATTCGGCGTTTTTTCGGAAGTCATCTCCACCTTCTCGGGCAAGCCGCTGTTCGGCTATCGCTCGATGGTCGCCGCGACGATGGCGATCTGCGTCCTTTCCTTCCTTGTATGGCTGCATCATTTTTTCACGATGGGCGCCGGCGCCGACGTCAACGGCTTCTTCGGCGTGATGACCATGATCATCGCGGTGCCGACCGGGGTAAAGATATTCAATTGGCTGTTCACGATGTATGGCGGCCGTGTCAGGTTTTCGGTGCCGATCCTGTGGTCGCTCGGTTTCATGGTGACGTTTGTTATCGGCGGCATGACCGGCGTCCTGATGGCTGTGCCTCCGGCCGATTTTCAGTTGCATAACAGTCTGTTTCTGGTGGCGCACTTCCACAACGTCATTATCGGCGGCACCGTATTCGGCGCGATGGCCGGCTACAATTACTGGTTCCCCAAGGCATTCGGCTTCACCCTCGACGAGCGCTGGGGAAGGGCGTCATTCTGGTGCTGGCTGGTCGGGTTCTATCTCGCCTTCATGCCGCTCTATGTTCTGGGCCTGATGGGGATGACCCGGCGTATGCAGCATTACAGCGATCCGCATTGGCAGCCGTGGCTGTTGGTGGCGGCGGCCGGCGCAGCCGTCATTCTTGTCGGTATCGGCTGTCAGATCGTTCAACTTGTTGTTTCAATCCGCAGCCGTGAACAACGCCGCGACCTAACGGGCGATCCGTGGAACGGCCGCACGCTCGAATGGTCGACGCCGTCGCCGCCGCCGGCCTGGAATTTTCCAGTGCTGCCGCGAGTGAAAGGTAGAGATGCCTATTGGCAGATCAAACAGAGCCGCGCGGCCGGAACGAGCCGAGACAGCACAGGCAGGCGAGTATCGGCCGATTGAGATGCCGGCAAACAGTGCGACCGGCTTTGTCATCGCCTTTTTTGCCGTCGTAACCGGCTTTGCGCTGATCTGGCATATCTGGTGGATGGCCGGCCTCGGCGTATTCGGCGCGCTGGCAACCACGCTGGTCTTTGCCTTCCGCAACGTGGAAGAAATCGAAATACCGGCCACGGAGGTTGCACGGGTCGATCGTGCGTACCGGAGCCAGGTCGCCCAATGAGTATCGCGGTCGAAACCTTCGATGGGCCGCTTGATGCTCCCGCCGATTCGGAAAGCGGACCCGAGCCGAAGCAAATCGTCGTCGCCTTTGGTTTCTGGATATTTCTGCTCAGCGATATTGTCATGTTCTCGGCGTTTTTCGCCACCTACGCCGTTCTTGTGGGTGCGACCGCCGGGGGGCCGACCGGTGCCGAGCTGTTTAACCAAACCAGGGTCGCCATCGAAACCGCTTGCCTGCTGGCATCAAGCTACACTTGCGGACTGATGTCGCTGGCGATCCGCGCGGAGAAGCGCGTCGGCACTTATCTGGGCGCCGCCGTCACGTTCGTGCTGGGCCTCGCGTTCCTGTCGCTTGAGATCAACGAGTTCGCGGGGATGATCGCTCGCGGCGCGACGCCGGACCGCAGCGCTTTCCTTTCCGCCTTCTTCACTCTCGTGGGCTGCCACGGGCTCCACGTGACGCTCGGCCTGCTTTGGTTGACGGTGATGATGGTCCAGGTCGCGGTCAAGGGTTTCAGCGCTACAATTCAGCGCCGCCTGGTCTGCTTCAGTCTGTTCTGGCATGCGCTCGATATTATTTGGGTTGCCCTGTTTACCGTCGTCTATCTGATGGGAGTGCGCTGATGAGCCTGATGAGACACGACCGCACATCCAATGGTGGCGCAGCACCTCCTGAACCACAGTCGGAAACCATGTCCGGCATACTCATCTATACGACCGGCCTGGTGCTTGCCGTTATTCTCACCGCGACATCCTTTTGGGCGGCGAACACTTCGATGCTTTGGGCGCCGGGAATACCACTTGGGCTTGCGGTTCTCGCCATTGCCCAGATGGGCGTCCACCTGGTGTTCTTTCTTCACATCACGACCGGACCTGACAATACGAATAACGTCCTGGCGCTTGCATTTGGCATCCTGATCGTAACCCTCGTGGTTGCCGGTTCGCTTTGGATCATGACCAACCTCAACGACAACATGATGCCGATGGAAAACATCATAAATCTGCATATGCAGCGCTGAGCACCGAAAGACCGCCGCGGATCGATCTCAAGTGATGCTGTCGGTCACGAGTTCCCATACGTCGCCGGCCCGCCCGGACATTACCGCCTTCGCCGAGTACAGTGCAGTGCCGAATACCTGCGCCAGCTCGATTTTGGGCGGCATGACGAGTTCCATTCTGTCCGTCACCACGTCGAGCAGCGCCGGGCCTGGAGCGGCGATCCAGTCGCGCACGGCCGCTTCCAGTTCTTCCGCTCGCTCCACCCTTTGCGCGCGGAATCCGATCGCCTGGGCGACACGGCAGAAGTCCGGGTTTTCGAGTTTGGTGTAGGCATCCAGCAGGCCCTCGACCTTCATCTCCAGTTCGACAAAGCCGAGCGTGCCGTTGTTGAAAACGACTACCTTGATCGGAATTTTCTCCTGCACCGCCGTAATCAGATCACCCAACAGCATCGACAGGCCGCCGTCGCCGCTTAACGAGATGACCTGTCGGTCCGGCACGGCCTTCTTGGCGCCCAGCGCCTGGGGCATGGCGTTGGCCATCGTTCCATGAGTGAGGCTGACGATCGTCCGCCGTCTTGCAGTGGCGTGCGTGTGACGCAGCAACCAGACCATAGGCGAGCCGACATCGGCGGTGAACACGGCGTCGTCGGCGGCGTATTGATCGATGAGGTGAGCCAGGTATTGCGGGTGGATTGCTCCGCCACGACCGACCGTCGCGCGCTTGTCGAGCTTCTTGAGTGCATTCTCGTGACGTTTGACGCAGTCATCCAGAAAGCTCCGGTCCTGACGCGGCGTCAGGCGGGGGATGAGTACGTCCAGCGTCGCCTTGACATCGCCTACCGCCCCGACCTCGACCGGATGACGGCGGCCAAGATGGGTGGGCTCGATGTCAATTTGCACGATCCGGGCGTGCGCGGGATAAAACTGGCGCCAAGCAAAATCGCAGCCGAGAAGCAGGAGTGTGTCGCACGTCATTAGTGCGTGATAGCCTGCCGCCGTGCCGAAGACGCCAGTCATGCCGACATTGAACGGGTTATCGTATTCCACGAAATCCTTCGCCCGCGACGTATGAGCGATCGGTGACTTCAGGCGATCGGCCAGCGCCAACAATTGATCGTGGGCGCCCTGGCACCCCGAACCGCCGTAAACCGCGATCCGCTTGCCTGCGTTCAGCAGCTCTGCAATGCGGTCTAGCTCGGCATCGCTGGGTCTGATCACCGGCTGCGAAACGTGGACGGCAAAGGCAGGCTCTTCTGGAGCATCGGCCTTGGATACATCGATCGGCAAGATCAGTACGGCGACGCCGCGCTTCGAAAGCGCCGCCTGCGCGGCCATAGCTGTTTTGCGCCTGGCCTGTGCAGGTGTTCGGATTTCATCACAGAACACGCTGCATGATTTGTAAATCGCCATGAAGTTGACCTCTTGCGGGAAGTCGAAGCCCAACTCATCGCTCGTGATCTGGCTGGCTATCAGCACCACCGGCGATCGGTTTCGGTGGGATTCGAACAGACCGTTGATGAAGTGCAGGCCGCCGGGCCCACACGATCCGGCGCAAGCTGTCAGATGGCCGGTGAGCATTGCGTCCGCCCCGGCCGCAAATCCGGCGACCTCTTCGTGGCGGACATGCACCCATTCGATATCGCTGCGGCGGATGGCGTCGGTGACGTAACCAAGCGTATCGCCCGGTATGCCCCAGCATCGCTTTACGCCGGCTGCGCGCAGGGTCTCCACAACGACGTCGGCTACTCTTTTGGCCATATCAAATCTCCGTTGGCTCAAATGACAGCGTGTGCGGCGGCCTTCCAAGGGGCGGTCGATTCGGCGATATTACGGTCAGTTGTTCAATGCGGCCCAATGCTTTCAAGTCGGTAAGCGAAAACACCCTGGGCGCGGGATAGAGGCGGGTCTGCCACACTCCCCCACTAACGGGCCTCCGCCAGGCTGGTTCCGGCACCCCCTGGGCTCTGTTGGCAGGTCGTGCAGGAGGCGGGGACGCCCGCGGGCCATCCGGTGCTGTTGCAGTTTTGCGCGTTGATGTATCTTGTTTTTTGACTGAAGCGCATTTGTTCGGAAACCGGCTGCGGCCCTTCCGGATCATGCGTGGGGACTTGCGCGGGGACGTGACGGACGATGTGGGGTCGCAAAACCAAATCCGCTGCGCCGGCAAGCGAGGGTGAACCTCACTCGCCGCTGAAGCAGGCGATGCATCAGGCGCGCATCGAGGCGGCGGAACGCACCAGCGTCGTCGTCGATTTGCATGACGCGGAAGTTGCCCGTCTTGAGCTCCTCAACGAAGCGCTCGATCCGCTCTTTGCCGACGTTCCGCCCGAGGTTGACCTGTTCGATCGCGGCGTCAGTCGCGGTGACACGCCACGGCTTTGGATCGACGCCGTCGCACATGTCGCCATGGGCCGCGACAAGCGCATCTACCGATTCCTGCACGATACCCGCGTCGGCCGCCGGGTTTTCGCCGAATCGTACGAGATCGCCGACATCGTGAAGGCGGTCACCGACTACGTGGCGCGCCGACTCATCGAACGGCAGCGCGCACTGGACGAAGATCCGGAATTCGTCACTCGCATCGGCCGGCCGGAGGCCGCCCGCGCGCGCCGGCGCTGGCGCCGCCGTGGATGGGGTGCGCTGGCGCTTGGCTTTGTGCTGGGAGTGATTACGCTTTTACTCGCGGGCTTGCTGCTGGCGAGCCGCATGTAGCGCCAGACCGTGCATCAGGTCGGCGGGGTCAGCACTTTTGGCAAATCAGGTGAGCATTTGGCGCGCGACCTCGCTGACGGTCCCGTTGGGAGCGCGTTGACGTCCTATCATCTCGCAGCGCCAGTTTCCGGCTTCGCCGTCGATGCGGTAGAGGTTGTACCCGCCGGTGTCTTCATGGCCGTGCGGGGCGCGCCCCGATGCCGACGGCGCTCCGATGACGGGGATCGGTTTCTCCGGGCCGTCGAGCCAGACCAGTGCGCGGCGGTGATCGTGGCCGTGGATGACCAGTTCGGCACCCTGCGCCGCCAGCACACGGTGAAGTTCTGCTGCGTCGATCAAACGCCGTAAACGTCGATTGGGCGCCGTCACCAGCGGGTGGTGGACCAGTACGATGCGGAATGCACCACGCGTCGCTTCCAGCACTTTGGCCAAGCCGGACAGCTGTTCTTGACCGAGTTCGCCCGTCGCCATGAACGCGCCGGTCGGCAGCGCGGATGACAGCGCGATCAGTGCGACAGGTCCGCGCCGGCGCACGAAAGGAAACGCGCCGCTCGCTGCGCCGTCGTCGCCGCGCATGTAGTCGCTCCAATATGCCGCCGGGCCGCCGCGTGCCGCCGTGACATAGGCATCGTGATTGCCGGGGATCACGGTGACGTCGTGCGGAGAGCCGAGCCGCTCGAGCCAGGTCCGGGCCAGCGCGTATTCGGCGGGCAGGGACAGATTCACCAGGTCGCCGGTAACCACGATGTGGTCGGTCTTGATGGCGTTGAGGTCGCGGACGATCGCATCGAGAACCTCGACGCGATGGATATATTTTCGGCCACGGTGCCAATTGATGAAACCGAGCCCGCGCTTGCCGGCAAGCTCGATGAGCTTCGGAGGCAACGCCAGATGCAGATCGGACAACTGGGCGAGAACGAACATTGCCGAATGATGCTATGCGAATTGGGCGTGGAACAATGGACTTCAGCGCCGCATTCTCGCTCGATCAGGAACTGCCGATGAGGATGCCGGCGAGGAAAACGAGCACGCCGCCGACGACGATCTGGAAGGCGGCCTGCAGGAACGGCGTGTCCATGTAGCGGGTGCGGATCCAGGAGATCACGGCCAGTTCCACCGCGACGACGGCAAATGCGACCGCGGTGGCGAGGTAAAAATGGGGGATGAGATAAGGCAGCGTGTGGCCAAGCCCGCCGACGGCGGTCATGGCGCCGCACACCACGCCGCGCACCAAGGGCGCGCCCCGCCCGGTGAGCGATCCGTCATCGGACAAGGCCTCGGCAAACCCCATCGAAATACCGGCGCCAACGGCCGCCGCGAGGCCGACGAGGAAAGTCGCCCAGGTATCGTGGGTAGCGAAGGCCGCCGCAAACAGCGGCGCCAGCGTGGAAACGGAGCCGTCCATGAGGCCGACCAGCCCCGGCTGGATGTATTGCAGTACGAACATGCGCCGCGCGGTCTCGTCCTCGGCGGCGCGCGCGTTCGGGGCAAGATTTTCGCCGAGCTCCTGCGCAAGCTTTTCGTGCTTTTCTTCGGCGGCGGCGAGGCGCGTGAGCATGTCGCGTACGGCATCGTCGTGCGTCGTTTCGGCTGCGCGCCGGTAAAACCGCGCCGTTTCGTATTCCATTTGCTCGGCGAACTTGCGCACCGCATCCAGCCCGAGCGGCCGGTTGAGCCAAATTGGGCGGCGCGCGACGAAGCCCTTGACGTCCTGCCGGCGGATCAGGGGCAGGAACTCACCGAACTTCTTGCGATGGAGGTCGAGCAGCATATCGTGGTGCTCAATCTCCTCCTTGGCCATCGCGTCATAGATCGCCGCGGTGTCGGGGTAGGAGCCGCGCAGCCCATCGGCGAACGAGCGATAGATGCGGCTGTCTTCGTCCTCGTTGGAAATCGCGAGCGCGAGAACTTCCTGTTCGTTCAAATCGGAAAAGCTTTTCACGGGTATCGCCTCGTTGGAAAGTATATTAGAACACTTCTAAACTCTATCGAAGGCGGCCAAGCAAGATGTTTTCGCGGGTCTCTTGAGGCGGCCGTCCGGAAAAGTTCCAATGCATCGGCAAACAGGAATTGCGGAGCACCGCGGCGAGGCAGAAAAGATCGTATGCAGCTTGAAATCCTTCGTCGTCCCTTCGAGCCGGCTATCCGGCGAGTCCTGCATTTTTACTGGCGGTTCGCGCGCGGGGTCACCCTCGGCGTGCGCGGTATGGTCATCGACGGCGTTGGGCGCGTGTTCCTCGTCAAGCACAGCTATATCGCCGGTTGGCATTTGCCGGGTGGCGGTGTCGAAGCCGGTGAAACTCTCAGCACTGCACTGGCGCGCGAATTGCGGGAGGAGGGCAACATCGAGCTTGCCGACCCGCCGATTTTCTTCGGGATCTACTTCAACATGCGCGTGTCGCGGCGCGATCACGTCGCGCTCTATGTTGTGCGGTCGTTTCACCAGAGTGCTCCGCCGCAGCCAAACGGCGAAATTGTTGCGCACGGTTTTTTTTCGCCCGGCTCGCTCCCGGAAGATACGACGCGGGCGACCCGGGCGCGGATCGCCGAGGTGCTCGAAGGCCGTGTTGCCGCCGAGATTTGGTGACCAGCGGCCCTAACTATTGTGCCCGGTAACGGCTGCCGCTCATCACAAACCACAAAAAAAGCCGCATCCAATCGAGGTGCGACAATTTAACTTTCACTGGGCATAGCGCGCTCAGCCGAACCGGCCGCGGTCGTGCGGCGCCGCAAAGTCGAGCAGGGGTCCGATCGGGACGATGCCGGTCGGGTTCACGTTGCGGTGGCTGCCGTAGTAATGTTGTTTGATGTGGTCGAGATTGACGGTCTCGGCAATGCCCGGCACTTGATAGAGATCGCGAAGATAATTTGAAAGATTCGGATAATCGATGATGCGCCGCAAGTTGCATTTGAAGTGGCTGTAGTAGACCGCATCAAATCGAATGAGCGTGGTGAACAGGCGCCAGTCCGCTTCGGTCAGCGGTCCGACAAGAAAGCGCTGTCGCGACAAACGCTCCTCCAACTTGTCGAGCGTGGCGAAAAGCGCCCAGGCGGCTTCTTCGTAGGCCGCCTGTGTCGTAGAGAAGCCGGCGCGATAGACGCCATTGTTGACGGTGGCATAAATGACATCGTTGATGCCGTCGATTTCCGGGCGCAGGTTGGATGGATAATAGTCGGTGCGCACATTCGTGAAGGCGTCGAATGCTGAATTAAGCATGCGAATGATTTCGGACGATTCATTGTTGACGACAACGCGCTGCGCTTTGTCCCACAGGACAGGAACGCTGGCGCGGCCGGTATAGTGAGGATCGCCAAGGACATAGATGTCGGCGATGGCCGGTTTGCCGTTGACGGTATCGAGGGTGGCGCCTGGCTCGGTGCCGAATTCCCAACCTTGCTTGCCGAACAGCGGCACGGTTATGGAAACCGAGATCACGTCCTCCAGCTTTTTGAGCTTTCGGAAGATCAGCGTGCGATGGGCCCATGGGCAGGCCAGCGCAACGTAGAGATGATAGCGGCCGCGCTCGGCTGGAAAGCCGCCTTTGCCGGTGGGGCCGGGGCTGCCATCGGCGGTGATGTAATTGTGGAACGCGGTTGCCTTGCGGACGAAATGACCGTCCGTGGTGCGCGATCCAAACTCCTTGCCGGCGCTGTCCTCTTGCCAAGCGCCGTCGACGAGCAGTCCCATTCCGGATCTCCGCTGGTTTCCGCGTAGTCGCGAACCTCAATGTAATCATTCCTGTTAGCCGCGCGACAGGCACAAATTTGTTAGTGTCCCTTTCCGGCCAGAGTTCGTATGAGAGAGACTAGGCGCCGCGCCATGACCGAAATTTCCCTGACCATCCTGCCTGAAACCGAGGCCGATGCGCCGGCGATCGATCGCCTGCATGAGCGCACGTTCGGTCCGGGGCGTTTTGCCAAGACCGCTTATCGTCTGCGCGAGGAAGTACAACACAGCCGCGAGCTTTCTTTTACCGCGCGTATCGGCACCCTGCTGATCGGTTCGGTCTGGCTGTCGCCGGTGCGCATTGGAGAGGCCAGGGCCTTGTTGCTCGGACCACTTACGGTCGAGCCGACGTTTCGCGAGCGCGGGGCCGGTCAGGCGCTGATCGGCCGCGCGCTCGAGGAGGCCCGCGCCAGGGGACATCGGCTGGTGATCCTGGTCGGCGACGAGCCTTACTACGGAAAATGCGGCTTCAAGCGCATTCCGCCCGGCCGTGTCGCGATGCCCGGTCCGGTCGATCCCGGACGGCTCCTCGTGGCCGAGCTTGCCGACGGCGCCTTCGAGGGGATATCGGGACCGATCCGCGCTGAATGGGAAAAGTAGCCGCGGCCTGCGCGTCGCGCCGCTTCTTCGACCGAGTTTAACGTCCTTCGCGCGCCCAGGTCCCGGCGAGACTGCCAAGAAGCAGCAACAGACCGAGGAAACCGGCGAAAACCGGCAAGACGCCGATGCCCCGCACCACGCTCGCGTCGCGCATTTTCAGGCCGATCCAATCGTCGCCTTTGAAGGTGTCGCCGGAGCGCACCGCGAGAATGCGCGGCACGCTGACACCGCTGCCCTCATCGAGGCGGCGGGAATCGCCGCCGGTCGCCGCGGTGATGGCCGTCAGAGCCTCGGTCGTGGAAGTCACTTCGGCGAACTCGCGCGGATTGGCCGGACCGAGATTGACAAGCGCCGTGAGCTTGCCATCGGTGGCGCGCCATAGCCCGAGCTCGTTCACGGTGACATTCGTTTCCCATACGCCGGGTTCGGTCGGTTTCAGCTTGAGCGTGCGGGTTGCGCCCGAGGGAGAGGTCAACGTCACTTCGGCTGCTTCCTCCGCCATCGTCTGCCGTCGTACCAGGAGCTGATGACCACTGACCGTCAGCCGCAGCGATTCTTCCTCGAGCTCCGGTTCCTTCATCAGCCAATGCGAAAGCCGGCGCAGCAGATCGAGATGCGGGCCGCCGCCTTGAAAGCCGCGCGCCCAGAGCCAGAGCTGATCGGACAACAGCAGCGCCACGCGCCCTTCGCCTTCGCGCGAGAGAATGAGCAGAGGCTTGTCGTCGGCGCCCTGCATCACAGCCGTGCCCGCGGCCTTCCTGCGCGTCGATAAGCCGGAACCACTCGCTCCAATGCGGCGGATCGTCGGCGGAGCCGTCGAGATCGCGGGTCACCGGGTGGCGCTTGCCAAGTTCGGTGAGGCGGGCGCGGAAGCCGCGCTCGGTGACGCGTCCGCTCGGCTCTGCCGGGAGGATGGCGTCGAGCGGCGTGCGCCAAATGCTGGTCTGGCTGGCGTAGTCGGGACCGGCCGCCACCAGGACCGCACCGCCATCGCGGACATAGCGGGTAATGTTGTCGAAATAGATCATCGGCAGCACGCCCTGGCGGGCGTAGCGGTCGAAGATGATGAGCTGAAACTCGCCGATCTTCTGCTGGAACAATTCGCGCGTCGGAAACGCAATCAGCGACAATTCATTGATCGGCGTGGCGTCCTGCTTTTCCGGCGGACGTAAAATGGTGAAGTGCACAAGATCGACCGAGGCATCCGACTTGAGCAGATTGCGCCATGTGCGCTCGCCGGCATTCGGTTCGCCGGAAACCAGAAGAACGCGAAGCTTGTCGCGCACGCCGTCGATGTTGACGACGGCGCGATTGTTGACAGGCGTAAGCTCGCCGGCCAGCGGGGCCGCTTCGATTTCGACGATATTCGGTCCGCCATGCGGGATCGGGATATCAATGCGCTGCGGCGTACCAATCGGAACCGAGCGCGTTTCCACGACCTCGCCGTCGCGGCGGATCGTCACCACGGCGCTCCGCTCGTTGGCGCCCTGATCCTCAACTTGATAGGTGATGGTCTGCGTTTGGCCAACAATGCCGAAGCGCGGTGCGGCAATCAGGGCAACGCGGCGGTCTCGCTCATTCTTGACGCCCGTGATCAGCGCATGAACCGGCGCCGCAAAGCCGAGTGCGCCGGCGTCCGCCGGCACATCGTGGACGCGTCCGTCCGTGATCATGATCGCTCCGGCAATGCGGTCGGCGGGAACGTCCGCGAGCGTCGATCCGAGCGCGGTAAATAATCGCGTTCCATCGGTCTCGCCATCCGATTGGCCGGCCTCGACCACCCGCACGTCGAGCCCGGGAATGCGGCTCAACCGGCCGACGATGGCGGCGCGCGCTTCGTCGGTTTGCCGCACGCGGTCGCCGAAATTCTGGCTCGGACTTTTGTCGACCACGACCACCGCGACCGAACTGAGCGGGTCGCGATCCTCGCGCGTCAGCGAGGGGTTGGCGAGCGCGAGTACGATGAGCGCCAGACCGGCAGAGCGGATCGCAGCGCCGGGGCTGCGCGAAACGAACAGCAGCAAGGCCAGGATGCAGGCAACGGCCAATGCGGCCCAAAGAATCTGGACATTGACGAGAGGGGCAAACGCGATACCGAAGTTCACGTTCGTCCTCCCTATTGCCCGAGCCGTTCGAGCAGTGCCGGCACGTGCACCTGGTCCGCTTTGTAATTGCCGGTAAGTGTGTACATCACGATGTTGACGCCGGCTCGGAAGGCAAGTTCGCGCTGGCGCGGCTCGCCTTCGACCATTGGCAGCATGGGCTGGCCGTCGGCCTGCATCGCCCAGGCGCCGGCAAGATCGTTTGAGGTGATGATGATCGAGGAGACGCCGTCGCCGGCGCGAACAGGCCGACGACCCGAGCTTTCCTCCTCGTCACCCGTTGTCGGCAACGCCTCGACCCAAAGCTGCCCGGAATTGAAGCGGCCGGGGAAGTCGCGCAACAGGTAAAAGGTCTTGGTGAGAACGTGGTCGCGCGGCACCGGTTCAAGCTCGGGAATGTCGAGCGAGGCGAGAATCTTGCGCAGTTCGAGCATGCCGGGGCTGCGCGTTTCGCCGCCCGCGCCGGGTGGAGCGACCATGGCATCGCGGGTATCAAACAGCACTGTCCCACCCTGTTTCATATACGTGTCGATGCGTTTGAGTGTTTGCTCGGTGGGGCGCGGCGCACCGGGCACGATCGGCCAATAGATCAGCGGATAAAACGCGAGTTCGTCGCGGGCAATATCGAGCCCAATCGGTTCGCCCGCTTCAAGCGCCGTGCGCTGAGCGAGAAAAAGCGTTAGCCCGCCCAATCCGGATTTGCTGATCGCGTCGACGTCGCGGTCGCCGGTTATCACGTAGGCAAGTTTTGTTTCCAGTGCCGAGGGCGGGACGTCCGTATTGGACAAATCGTCCGCTCGGGCGTGCGGCATAGGGTGGGAAAGGGCGAACAAGATGATCGCCGCTGCCGCACCCGCGCGTGAAAAACGCGGCAGCGCCCTGGCGACGCCGCCACCGAGATAAAGAACAATAAGTGTGTCGAGCAGGAAAAGGCCAAGCGCGGCGAGAAGGACTGGCCCGCGAAGATCCTGCGGCTCGGTCTTACGATAGATTTCGCGGCTTGCATTGACCAGCGGCGAGAAGTCGAGCGGCGTCAGCCGGTCGCTGGCCGAAAGAGTGTTGACCGCGAGGAGGCTTTCCGGTGGACCGTAAAAGCCGGGCGGATGGTCGGCGGTCGCGCTTGCCGAATAGTCCATCGGCACCGGGCGAGCGGTCGCAGATGGAGCAACGAAGCTGCCAAAGCCATCAAGCACGCGGGTCGGCGCGATCGCTTCATGCACCGCGGTGGTCTTTTTGGCGGAGTCTTCGGCGACGACGCCGTTGGTGCCGGCAAGGACAACAATGCGCTTGAGCATCTCCACGAACGTGCCGGACAGCGGCAAGTCGGACCATCGCGTGTCGCCGGTGACATGGAACAGCACAATCAGGCCTTTGCCACGCCGGGCGGCGGTGACCAGCGGTGTTCCGTCGGCGAGGGTTGCCCAGGTGTTTTCGGTGAGCGCGGCGTCCGGTTCGGCCAGCACCTGCCGGCTAACGGTCACATCGGTGGGTACGGCCATGCCGCTAAACGGGCTCTCGCGGGTAAATGCGGCCAGCGGTTGCGGCTTGTCCCAGCTCAAACTGCCCCCGAGGATGCGGCCACCGCGGCGCAGCCGGACTGGAACCAGATCGTCATCGGACGCGGCCAGGCGTGGGCCGGCAAAACGGACCAGCACGCCGCCATCCTCGATCCAGCGCGCGAGGCGGTCATGCGCTTGCCCTGCAACATTGCCGACATCGGCGAGGATCAGCATCGGCAAGTGCTGGTCAAGGAAATGCGTCACAGCTTCGGCCGGCGACTCGCCTTGGGCAAGCCTTACGTCGGCGAATGGCCCGAGCGCCCGACCGATATAGTAGCTCGACGACAATAGCGGCTGCGAGGTGTCCGCCGTGGCCCCGGACACGATGCCAACGGTGCGGCGCCGCCAGCGTTTGTCGAGGAGTTGCACCGCACCGGCCGAGCGTTCTCCGCTGATCTCTATGCGGGCGATGTCGTTACGAATCTCGACCGGGAGATCAAATTGCGCTTCGGCTTCACGGTCCTCCGGCTTGAAAGCAAATGTCGCCTCACCGAGCGGCAGGCCCTTGAGATCCAGCGCCCGCAACGTTCCGGTCTCGGCGGCGCCGGTGGCGGCGCGCAGCACTTTCACGCTCAGCGCGCCGGCGGCATTGTCGGCGGCGGTGAGCGCCCGCGGGCCCGCGATGCCGCCTGAGACGATCGTGATTGCCCGCGTGCCGAGCATCGGCGCAAGAGCTTTGATGAAATCCCCGCCGCGACCGAGATCGATTGCGTCGGACAGCCAGATCACCTCGACGTCGCGGGTCGCGGCGAGGAAACGTCCGATGGCCGGGAGCGCCTCGGTACGATCCACGGTGTGGGGCTTCGGCTTGATCTGTTGCAGCCGCACGCGCGCCGAACCGGCCGCGGCGAATGAAATGTCTCGCGTTCCCTCCGAGATGGGAATGAGTGCAACCGCGCGGTGATCGCTCTCGGCGCGCGTGATGATGTCATCAGCAGTGCGCAAGCGCGCATCCCAGGCGGCGGCCGCCGTCCAGCCGTCATCGATCAGGATGGCGATAGGTGCGCGCGTCGTCATCCCCGTCAGCGGCGGATTCCAGAGCGGACCCGCCGCGGCGATGATGACAATGCCGGCAAGAAGAAGCCGCAGCAGCGTCAGCCACCAAGGGGTTCGTGCCGGCGTTTCTTCCCTGGGCGCTAGCTGGAGAAGGAGCCGGGTCGGCGGAAAGTCGATGCGGCGAGGGCGGGGCGGGATCAGCCGCAGAAGCAACCACAGCGCCGGCAGCGTTACCAGCGCGATCAGGACCAGGGGCTCGGCAAAGCCGAGCGGGAGACCGCCAATCATGCCATCGCCCCTGGCTCAGCCGGCGCGCGGGACCGCATTTCGGCTGCCACAACGCTGCCAATGCGGCTGTGCAGGGCAAGCAAAAGCTCGCTCGCCGGACGGTCGGTGCGGTGGACAGTGAAGCTCCAGGCGATGCGGTCGGTCTCGCTGCGAATCTCGGCGCGGTGGTGCGCCACGCGCGCGGCATAATCGACACGCCACGTCTGCGCCCGGCCCGCGGTAATGCGGCCACCGCCTTCCGGCTCGACGAATTCAATGCGGCCCCAGTATGGAAACGTCTCTTCCGCCGGATCCACGATTTGAACTACATGGCCGCGCGCACCGGTGCCGGACAGCTGCACGATCGTGCGCCTTACGTCGCCGATATCGCTCCACAGATCGGATAGCAGAACAATCTCGGCGAGCGGCGAGGGGGAGAAGTTCGGCGGCAAACTCGCTCGCTCGCTCCGATCGTGCACGATCGCTTGAGCCATGCGCTCGATTATATTGCGGCTGCCGGTCGGTCGCATGAGGCCTGGAATTCCGACGCGCTCGCCACCTTCGACCAAGACTTCGGCGAGCGCCAAGGCCACGACGAGCGCTCGGTAAAGTTTGGTGTCGCGGACCAAAGGCGAAGCGAACGCCATTGATGGTGAGCGATCGGCCCAGATCCAGACAGTGTGTGCGGCTTCCCATTCCAGTTCGCGTACGTAAAGATGATCGTCGCGTGCCGAGCGCCGCCAATCAACGCGCGACGCCGGCTCGCCAGAAACGAAGCGGCGGTATTGCCAGAAATTTTCGCCGGGTCCGGCGCGGCGCCGGCCGTGCAGGCCGTGGATCACGGTGGCGGCGACGCGCCGAGCTTCCAGGATCAATCGCGGCATCGTCGCGGCAAGCGTCCGGCCTTCGCCGACCGCACGCTGCACTGCCGAGCGATCGTGGTCGGACGTGCGCCTTTCTTCGGCGGCCATCTTTATCCGATCCGCGCTTTCAGGCGTCCGATCACAGCCTCGATGGTTTCGCCTTCTGCGCGCGCCGAGAAGGTGAGGGCCATGCGGTGTTTGAGCACCGGCTCGGCGAGATCGAGTACGTCGTCGACGGACGGCGCCAGCCGCCGGTCAAGCAGCGCTCGTGCGCGCACCGCGAGCATCAGCGATTGGCTCGCGCGGGGCGACGGTCCCCAGGCGATGAGCTTGGCAGCTTCCCCGCCTTCGGGCCCCGGCCGCGCCGAACGCACCAGCGCGAGGATGGCCTCGACGACGGATTTGCCGACCGGCAATCGCCGCACCAAACGCTGCGCCGTCATCAAATCTTCGGCGTTCATCGCCGGCTTCGCCCGCGTCTCCTCCGCCCCGGTTGTCTCGAACAGGATTTTTCGCTCCGCGGCGCGGTCGGGATAATCGACATCGATTTCCATCAGAAAACGGTCGAGCTGGGCTTCGGGCAGCGGATAGGTGCCTTCCTGCTCGAGCGGGTTCTGGGTCGCGAGCACGTGGAATGGGCGCGGCAAATCGTGGCGCACACCGGCGACGGTGACATGCTGTTCCTGCATCGCTTGCAGCAGCGCGGATTGCGTGCGTGGGCTGGCACGATTGATTTCGTCGGCCATGAGCAGTTGGGCAAATACCGGGCCGGTGAGGAAGCGAAAGCTTCTTTTGCCGGTCTGGCTCTCCTCCAAAACTTCGGTGCCGAGAATGTCAGAGGGCATCAGGTCAGGCGTGAACTGAATACGCCGCGCGTCGAGACCGAGTACGATGCCCATGGTCTCGACCAGTTTCGTCTTGGCGAGACCCGGCACACCGAGGAGCAGCGCGTGGCCACCGGACAAAATGGTCACCAGCGCCTGCTCGATGACTTTCTCTTGTCCAAAGATGACCGCTCCGATCGCCGCCTTGGCCGCGCGTACGTGATCCGCGCTGGATTCGGCCGCGCGGACGATCATGTCTTCGAGCTTTTCGAGCCCTTCTCCGCCGACAGCAGGCATGCCCTAACTCCGTATCTTGCGTCGCATTTGCGAGCGAATCAGATTCGCAGCACGCAAACGAACAAATGTAACCGTCTTTGCACCGGTATTTCGCGATGCAATATACGCGCCAGCGTCAGAAGGTAGATTTTGCGTCGATTTTTTCATTCACCGGGAACACAAACTAGATCTGGCACGGGATGGTCGCCGCTTGGCGATCACGATCCCGCGAGCGATGCTGCCCCCGGACGTAATGTCCATGCGTGCAGGTTCAAGGCAAACCATGGCAAAGGAAGGGCAATCCGGCTTGGAAGCGATCACAGGCGCGCTAGGCCAAGTGGCAGCCGAGGGCAGGGGGCCGCCGCCGGTAGAGCGGTGGAACCCGCCTTTCTGCGGCGATATCGACATGCGCATTGCTGCTGATGGTACGTGGTTCTATCTAAAGACCCCAATCGGCCGGCCGGCGCTGGTGCAGTTGTTCGCTTCGGTGCTCAAGCGCGAAGGCGACAAATACTTTCTCGTCACGCCTGTGGAAAAGTGCGGCATCCAGGTCGACGATGCGCCGTTTCTGGCCGTCGAGCTTGCAATTGAAGAATCAGCCGCCGGCCGGGGGCTGAACTTCCGCACCAATGTCGACGACTGGGTGGAATGTGGACCGTTGCACGTGCTGCGCTTCGAGCCGCAAGCCGGCACCGGCGGTCTCAAACCTTATCTCCATGTCCGCCGTGGCCTGTGGGCGAAAGTGACGCGCACGCTGTTCTTCGATCTTGTCGAGCTCGGCGAGGAGCGCGAGGTTGAGGGCAGGGTTATGTTCGGCGTCGCATCGAGGAGCGCATTCTTTGCCATGGCGCCGGCCGATCAGGTGAGGGACTTTGCGTGAATGAGCAAAGTGCGCCGCTGCGACGAACGGTGGCCGAAAGTTTTTTTGATCGCGCGCGGGCGCGGCTGACTCTGGAAGTGCCGCCATCGCTCACCGACCCGCAGGCGCTGGGTGCGCGCGGCGATCTCGATCTCAATCCTTCGATGTGGGAGCGTGCCGGGGTCGCCGCCACCAAACCGGCGGCGGTTCTCATCCCGGTGGTCGATCGCGGCGAGCCGACGGTTTTACTGACGACCCGCACCAAAGAACTTGCGAGCCACGCCGGGCAGGTCGCCTTTCCCGGCGGCAAGATCGATCCCCACGACGACAGCCCCGTCGCTGCAGCGTTACGCGAAGCCGAGGAGGAGATCGGGCTGGAGCCGAACCTGATCGAACCGCTCGGCTATCTCGATCTCTATTTGACGTTTTCCGGCTTCCGCATTTTGCCCACGGTGGCGCGGGTCAAACCGGACTTTACGCTCACGCTCAATCCGCGCGAGGTCACCGAGACCTTTGAGGTGCCGCTCGAATTCCTGATGACCCCGGCTAACCATCAGAGACGAAGCCGCGACTGGAAGGGCATCGAACGCGAATATTACGCGATGCCGTTCGGAGACCGCTACATTTGGGGTATCACCGCGGGTATTGTGCGTAACCTCTACGATCGGGTCTACGGATGATTCGGCCATTCGCCACCGAGTTGGGGCTCTTCCTCGCCCCGTTCGTCGTCTATGCGGTGTTTTTATTGGCGACGCGCGCCGGCATTGTGCATCCGGATGCATGGACGCCGCGGCGCATCACTGGTCTTGTCATCGTGTCCCTGGTTTTGGTGGCGGGGAGCTTTTTGGTTTTGGCGGAGTTCGGGGGCGCGCCGCCGGGCTCGACCTACGTGCCTGCGCATATCGAGGACGGCAAATTCGTGCCGCAGACGACGCGGTGACAGCCGCGCCGCATCTTGGCGAAGCTCACTGGCTCAAAGCAGGTCCGGTCGCGCGCCTGCTCGCACTCCTCAATCGCGACGGCGAAGAGGCGCGCGTTGTCGGCGGTGCGGTGCGCAACGCCTTGTTGCGGCTCCAGGTCGGCGAAATCGATGTGGCGACGACCGCTTTGCCGGAGGAAATCGTCCGCCGCATCGAGGCGGCGGGCGGCAAGGCAATTCCGACCGGCATCGAGCACGGCACCGTCACCGCCGTGATCGATCAGCACGCCGTGGAAATCACCACCTTGCGCAAGGACGTGGAAACGTTCGGCCGCAAGGCGCGCGTGGTGTTCGGTCGTGACTGGAAGGCAGATGCCGAGCGGCGCGATTTCACCATCAATTCGCTTTCCGCCACGGCCGATGGACTTGTGCACGACTATGTTGGCGGCCTCGCCGACATTGCCGCACGCCGTGTGCGTTTCATCGGCGAGCCGCAACAGCGGATCGAAGAAGACTATTTGCGCATCCTGCGCTTCTTTCGATTTCACGCGCATTTCGGCGAGGGGGCGCCCGACGCGGCCGGCGTGCATGCCTGCATCGTCGCGCGTTCCGGTCTCGATTCGCTTTCCCGCGAGCGCGTGCGGATGGAGCTTCTCAAGCTTCTCGTCGCTGCGCGCGCGACGCCGACGCTGGTGGTCATGGCGGAGTGCGGGCTTCTCGGCATGGTGCTCGGCGGCGTCGGGTATCTTGCGAGCTTCGAGAATATGATCAAGGTCGAAGCGGCACTCGGCGCCGAGACCGACGCGATCCGCCGCCTCGGCGCTCTCGGGTTGTGGGTAGCGGAGGATGCGGAACGGCTCGCGCAAAGGCTGCGCCTGTCGAACGCCGAATCTGAGCGACTGTCGGCGCTCGACCAATGGTGGCGCGTTGCGGCCAAATCCGATCCGCAGGCGGGTCGCGCGTTGCTTTATCGGCTTGGGCCGCAGTCATTCACTGATCGGTTATTGCTCGCCTGGGCGCGCTCGGAAGCAGGCGCGGCAGACAAGAACTGGCACGCTTATGCGACCTTGCCGCAACGCTGGATCGCGCCGGTATTTCCGCTCAAGGCCGCGGACTTTATGCGGCGCGGCGTAGCAGCGGGTCCGGCGCTGGGCGTGGCGCTTCGCGCCGCCGAGGAGGCCTGGGTGGCTGCGGATTTTCCAATGGACGAAGCTGCGATCGAGGCCATCGCGGATCGGGCGGTGGCGTCAGGACATCCGCTCGCGCAATGAACGCAACCGCCGGCGGGCGACCGGCGCCAGTTGGTTCAAGCGCGGACGAACCCGCGCCATCACGCGGCGCGGCCGCAAACGCTCCACCTGCATCTCATTGCCGCGCCACACGAAGTCGTCGCCCTGCAGCGCGCTGAAGAAAAGGACGGGCAGGAGCAGATCGCGCGTCAGGCAGGAAAGCGGATAGCGCGCCGAAACGTGCCAGCCGGCGATGGCGGCGAACAATGTTTCGCTCGCGTACCAAAGTGTTCCGAATAGCAGCACCACCGGGAGTACCGGAAGTTCGAATGTCGGCGCTACGATGGCGAGCGCGATCATCGGCAGTACGCCGCCTGACACCGCCTCCGGCAGGAAATAAGCAAAGAAGCTTGCGCGCCGAAGCCGCGCCCAGCGTACCTGCCGGTTCCACACCTCGGCGGCGGTACGATGGCCAAGCGGCTGTGGAAACGGCCGGTCGACAAGCTGCACCTTGAGACCGGCGCCGCGCACCACCTTGGTTGCGGCAGCGTCCTCGGCGACTTCGTTGGCGAGGGTTTCGATGCCGCCGGCGCGTTCAAGGTCGGCGCGACGCCACAGCATGGTCTTGCCCTGGGCGAAGCCGAAGCCGAATGCATCGGCAATGTATTGCCACCGCGCCTGATAGGTGTTGAGGAACGCGCATTCGAGCTCCGCCCAAAATCCCTCAGGCTGCGAGCCAATCGGCGGTGACGCGACGAGGCCGGTATCCGTGCGCCAGCTGGCAAACAAACGTTCGATGTAGTCGCGCGGCATCAATACGTTTGAGTTGGCGATGATGATCCAATCATGCCTCGCCGCCCGCCAGCCCTTGAGCACATTGTTGAGCTTCGGGTTGTTGCTCACTTTCTCGTCGCCGACGAGCAGCCTCGCGTCGGCTTCCGGTTGCTCCGCCATCAACGTTTCGATCAACGGGACGACGGCGTCCTTTGCGGAGGCGACGCAGAACAGGATTTCGCAATGCGGATAATTGAGCTCGAACGTCGAACGCAACGTGTCGGCGGCAAAATTGTCTATTCCGCATAATGGGCGCACCAGGCTGACGGGAGGGGGTTGCTGAAAGGGCGGCGGCTCGCCTGACCCCCCGCGTCGGAGGCGAACGGCGGCGATGAGGATGCTCGCAGCGTGTGCAATTGTGGTGGCAGTGAGGAAAAATGCGGCGGCGAGAATCGGCGCTGTCATTGCCGAATCGTCTAACGCCGCGGCGTGACAAAGCTGTGACCCGGCCGGGTACGGCTGCTGGAGCTAATGTCGCACATTAACCCCCATTGTCATTACGTCACACATTAACATTTGCTGTCATCTACCTGCAATCGAATCAACTTATACGCGGCCTCAAGCTGAACAATGCTAACTGGTGAGAGATCAAACATCGTGACGACTGAGCACGGTACGCGTATGTTCCGTACTCTCTTTATTTCGGATGTTCATCTTGGCGCGCGCGGTTGCCAGGCTGAACGTTTGGTCGACTTCCTGCGCTATCACGATGCCGACACGATCTATCTGGTCGGCGATATCGTCGATGGCTGGCAGTTGCGGTCGGGCTGGTATTGGCCACAGCCGCACAATGACGTGGTGCAGAAGCTTCTCCGCAAGGCGCGCAAAGGCGCCCGCCTCATCTATCTGCCCGGCAATCACGACGAATTCCTGCGCGACTATTACGGCACCCATTTCGGCGGCATCGAGGTGGTCGAGAACGCCATCCACGAGGGCAAGGATGGCCGCCGCTACCTGGTAGTTCACGGCGACGTATTCGACATGGTCGTCAAACACGCCCGCTGGCTCGCGCTTCTCGGCGACAGCGCCTATGACTTCGCCATTTTTGTGAACCGCTATTTCAACGCCATTCGCCGCAAGCTCGGGTTCTCCTATTGGTCGCTGTCACAATGGGCCAAGCACAAAGTCAAGAACGCGGTGAACTATATCGGCGCCTTCGAGCAGACGCTGGCCGCCGAGGCGCAACGCCGGGAGGTGGACGGCGTCATCTGCGGCCATATCCACCATGCCGTCATTCACGACAAGTTCGGCATCCGCTACATGAATTGTGGCGATTGGGTTGAAAGCTGCTCGGCGCTCGCCGAGCACGCCGATGGACGCTTTGAGATCGTCACCTGGTTCGAGACTGGCGTTGAAGAGCCGGCTACCGGCCCGCGCCTGATCGAGCAGGACGAGGAAGAGGAAGCAGAGATCGCGGCGTAAAGCGGTCCGGCGCTCAAAGCGCGATCGATCTAGATTGAATGGATTGGCGCTCTAGTTTTCCTGGCGGAGCATCATCTTCTCGGAAAACCGGCTGCCACCCCGGATCAAGTCCGGGGCAGGCTTTTCCCGGATCATGCTTTTTTGGTGGAGCATGATCTTTTCGGAAAGCCGGCTGCCACCCCGGATCAAGTCCGGGGGCAGGCTTTTTCCGGATCATGCTCTAATTGTGGAGCCTCAACAGGTTGTTCCCGGCCAGGCCGAGTCTGCTGATGGGTTTTTTAGCACCGATGCCGGTATGTGGTCGGTGCCAATTGTATCGATGCAGCCAGATCGGCAGGTTTTCGGTTCTCTGCCGTGAGTGATGATAGGCCTGGGCGTAAGCCCACTCGCGCAGACAGGTCTGGATGAAACGTTCGGCCTTGCCATTGGTTTTCGGTGTGTAGGGCTTGGTGCGGATGTGCTTGAGACCGAGCCGCTTGCAGAGCCGGCGGAAGGCGAAGGATTTGTAGCAGGAACCGTTGTCGGTCATGACGCGTTCGACCTTGATGCCGAGGCTGTCGTAGTAGGCGAGAGCGGCTTTGAGGAAGGCCGTGGCGCTTCGCTTTCTCTCGCTGGTCATCACTTTGGCGAAGGCAATGCGCGAGGCGTCGTCGATGGCGACATGGACGAACTCCCAGCCCGGGCCTTCACCACGCGCCCGCAGGTTGCTTTGTCCGCTGCGGTCGCCGATGATGCGATGGCCGACACCATCGATCCTACCGAGCTTTTTGATGTCGAGATGGATCATCTCGCCAGGATGGTCACATTCATAGCGGCGCACCGGCTCTCCTGGTTCCAGAGCCGAGAGCTTGTTGAGCCCCAGCCGTCGCAGTATGCGGCTGACAGTGGCCGGTGATACGCCGACTTGCGCCGCTATCTGCTTGCCGGTGTAGCGCTGACGCCGAAGGGCAGCAACCTCATCAACAACGGCCTGCGGCGTCGGCCGATACAGCCGATGCGGCCGGGAACTGCGATCACGCAAACCCGCGTGACCTTCACAACGATACCGATCAACCCACTTTCGAACGGTACGCGCGCAGACGCCTGCGGCATCGCTGACGGCCTTCGGCGTCTGCCCGCTCGCAACCTGTCGTGCAATTCGCTCTCGACCGCGCGGCGTCAGACGGGCATTCTCGTGCACGTTCATCCGGTTCTCCCTTGGAAGTCTGAAGTCTCAGCAACCTCAGTCTCCTCGGTCAGAACCGGATGGACAACCTATTGAAAGCTCACATCTAATGGCCGAAAATCAGCCGCGACGGGTGCTCGTCGATGTTCTTGAGCACTTTCTGCAACTCGGCAAGCACGCGGCGGCCGTCGACGGCGAACGCTTCGTATTCCTTAAGGCCCGAATTCGAGAAGCGCGTCAGCCCGGTGGAGATGTCGTCGGTGCGCTTGTCGAGGTTGTCGGCGAGCTTGCGGATCGCCACTGCTGCCTGGGCGATCTCGCCGGGATTGTCGCCGGTGCCGGTGAGGTTTTCCAGGCCGGCCATGACCTTGTCGAGATGCTTTGAGTTCTGCGCCAGCGTCGCCGTTACCGTTTCGATATTGTGCAACGAGGTCCGCATTGCCTCTTCATTATCAGCCACCAGCCCGTTGATGCGCGAAAGTACGTTGCGCGCCGCCTGCGTCACGTCGGCGCCGGCATTCGGATCGGCGTAGATGGTAGGCGGCTCACCGTTGTCGGCGACCAGCGGCGCCGCATCCGCCGATCCCCCGGTGAGCGATACTCCGGCGAGCCCGGTCAGCCCCTGGAATTCAAGGGTTACTGTGGTGTCAGCGCGCACCTGCACGACGCGGTCGACTGCGATCAATGCCTCGATCTTGCGGGGATCGTGCGCGTCGAGGGCGAGTTGCGTCACCTCTCCGACGCGGACGCCGTTAAACTGCACCGCGGAGCCGGTATGCAGCCCCGCCACCGATCCGACGAACACCACGCGATAGACGGAGCGGTCGGCGCTGCGGCCGCCGCCCTGGACCCAGTAGATGAAGCCAAACACGCCGGCGATGACGGCAAGCGTGAATGCGCCGGTCACGATATAGCTGGCCTTGGTCTCCATGGGCGGTCTCTCGCGCGGTCCTAGTGTTGAACTTGCCGTCGGGTTTGCATTTGCAATTGGCGCGCTCGCGTGCCGCCGAAATATGATCTGAGCCAGGGATGTTCGGATGCGAGCATGGTCTCGATCGGACCTGCCGCGATGACGCGCCCTTCGGAAAGAACGGCAATACGGTCGCAGACTGCGTGCAGGCTATCGAGATCGTGGGTGACCATGAAAACACTTAACCCAAGCGTGCGCTGCAATGTGCGGATCAATTCGTCGAATTCGGCGGCGCCGATCGGATCAAGTCCGGACGTCGGTTCGTCGAGGAAAACGATGTCGGGGTCGAGTGCAAGCGCGCGAGCGAGCGCCACGCGTTTGATCATCCCGCCGGAGAGTTCGGCAGGATACTTGCCGCGAACGTCGGCGCTCAAGCCCACCATTTCGAGTTTGGCCAGCGCAATCTCATCCATCAGTCGCGGCGACAATTTGAGATATTCACGCATTGGAAATTGAACGTTTTGCAGCGCCGTGAGCGACGAAAACAGCGCGCCCTGCTGGAACAATACGCCCCAGCGCTGCTCGATGGCGCGTCGCTGCCGATCGCCGAGCGATGCCAGATCGGTTCCAAACACTTCGATCGTGCCGCGCCGCTTCGGCACGAGCCCGATAATGGCGCGCATCAGCACCGATTTGCCCGCGCCGGATCCGCCGACGAAGCCGAGAATCTCGCCTTCAAAGACATCGACGGACGCCTGATCGAGCACTGTCGCGCCGTCGAAACCGACGACGAGATCGCGGACACTGATCACCGGCGGCCCGTTCGTCATCGGTTACATCCCGATTCCGGCGAAGAACATGGCGAACACACCGTCGAGTGCGATGATAAGAAAGATCGATTTGACGACGGATGCAGTTGTCTTCGTACCAAGCGAAGCGGCGCTGCCCTCGACCTCGAAACCCTCGACGCAGGCCACCAGCCCGATCATGAGCGCCATGAACGGCGCCTTGATCATTCCGACCTCGAATGTCGGCAGCCAGATCGCCTCGCGCAACCGCTCAATGAAGATTTCCGGCGCCATTCCGCCGTAGAGCCAGCACACCAGGCCAGCGCCGTAGAGTGCCGCCATCGAACCGATAAATGTCAGCAGCGGGACGGCAATGACGAGGGCTACGATCCGCGGCAGGACCAGTACCTCGATCGGATCGAGCCCCATGGTGCGCAAGGCGTCGATCTCTTCGCGCATCTTCATCGAGCCGATTTCGGCGGTGTAGGCGCTACCCGAGCGCCCGGCCACCATCACGCAGACGATGAGCACGCCGACCTCGCGCAAAACCAGAACGCTGACCATATCGACAACGTAGACGTCCAACCCGACGGTGCGGAAACGGAAGATGCCTTGCTGGGCAAGAATGGCGCCGATCATGAAGGTGCTGAGCACGATGATGGGAACGGCGCGCCAGCCCACACGCTCCAGATGATGCACGATTGACGTCATGCGAAGCCGCGCTGGACGCGCGATTGTTCCCAGCACGACGACACTCAGCGCGCCAAGAAGCTGCACGAGAAGAACGAGCGACCAGCCGATCTCGGCGATACCCCGGCCAAGGGATTCAAGCGCGGCCAGAATGCGGTTCGGCCGAACGCTTCGTTGCCTTGGCGCCTGATTGACCAGCCGCAGTTCCTCGATGAGGCTGCGGTCGGTCTCCGAGAGACCGATGACGCGCGCGGTCGAACCGCCCACCACAAAGGCACGTGTGAGGCGCTCGATGAGCCAGGCACCGAAGGTGTCGAGCCGTTCGAGCCTGGCGAGGTCGATATCGACGCTTCGTGCCTCTCCGTGGCGCCGGGCGGCGTCATCGATGATTCGTTCGAGCTCGGCGGCGTGTTCGGCCGTCCAGACGCCTGACGCTGCAAGCGCCAGGTGTTTGCCCTCGGCGGTCACGGTGAGCCAAGCGGTGTTCACGGCTTTTTACCCGCTGCTGGCGCGGGTGCCCATTGCGACACTTGAGTGGGCCGGGCAACCGCGGTCATAGTGCTCCCTGCATGGAGCTCTCCGTACGGATCGAGCGCTGGCCGATAGCCGGCGCTTTCGCGATCAGCCGCGGCAGCAAGACCGAAGCCGTCGTCGTGGTAGCTGAACTCAGCGATGGGACCCACCGCGGCCGCGGCGAGTCCGTCCCCTACGCACGTTACGGCGAAACTCCGGACGGCATTGTGGCGGCAATCGAGTCCGTCCGTCCGGCGCTGCGGCGGGGCCTCGACCGCGACGCTCTGCAGCAGGCCTTGGCCGCCGGTGCCGCCCGTAATGCACTCGATTGTGCTTACTGGGACGTTAACGCCCGGCAAAAGGGCTGTCGCGCCTACGAATTGGCCGGAATCTCCGAACCTAGGCCGCTGGTTACCGCTTATACGATCTCGCTGGCCCCGGTAGCGGAGATGGCGGCGGCCGCCGAGCGCGCCGCCTGGCGGCCGTTGCTCAAGGTCAAGCTCGGCGGCGGCGACGACGATGGCAAACGGATTGCCGCGGTGCGCCGGGCTGCCCCGCAGGCCAACATCGTGGTCGATGCCAACGAAGGCTGGAACGCCGGCAATTTCGAGCAGCATCTTGCCGCCTGTGCGGACGCCGGCGTCAAACTCATCGAACAGCCGCTGCCGGAGGGCCACGATGATTCACTCGCGCGAATCAAACGCCCGATTCCTGTTTGTGCCGATGAAAGCGTGCACGACCGGGCTTCGCTCGAGGCACTTTTCGGCAAGTACGACGCCGTCAACATCAAGCTCGACAAAGCCGGCGGGCTTACCGAGGCGCTGGCGCTCGCTGCCGAAGCTGAACGGCGCGGTTTTTCGGTCATGGTCGGCTGCATGGTCGCCACCTCTTTGGCAATGGCGCCGGCCATGCTCCTGGCCCAGCGTGCGCGCTGGGTCGATCTGGACGGACCGCTCCTGCTCGCCAAGGATCGCCCCGAAGGTTTGTTGTATGAAGGAAGCCTGATTTATCCGCCCGATGCGTCGTTGTGGGGGTGAGGAAGGGGGCATTGGGAACGCGACGAAACCGTGCTGTGAACTGGAACGGTTGCTAGGTCACGCGCGTTGTGCTGTTGCATTGGGCGTTATTCGGGGGAACGATGTCCAACGAACTTCTGCCATCGCCGGACATTTTAGCCGCACCAATCAACGACGTCGAACACGCCGACAACCACATAGTGGCAGCCGGTCACGATCTGGGCGTTCCAGCCGATTACGCGAGTGGCCGCCCGGATGCGCAAGCGCTTGCCGACACCTTCGCCCGCCTTGAGGCGGTGCTGCGGGAACCCCTGGAGGCATCGGCCGATATCTCCGGCCGGCTTTCCAGTCTGCTAGCGACGATCGAGCGAATAGAAGCGATTCTTCGGCCCGGTGATAACTCAGCGCCCAACGTTCATTTCGCGATAGAGCATATTCAGGACATCGCCATGGCGTTACGCCAGCGCGAAGTTGAGCCAGCGTTGTGCGACACGCTGGAGGCCGCCATCCGTGAAGTGGGCGATGCCATTGTGCGCAACGACGCTGCGGCGGCGCGCGTGCAAGGCGCGACGGCGTTGTTGGGGGACTTGGCGCGCCGGGTCACCGATCTGATTGCGCTTGCCGCGTCGGTTGAAAAGCCTGCACGAGAACCGGGCAGGCCGGTCGTTGAGGTTGCAGCGCCCAACGGCGAAGCCGATTGGTTCGATAATGCCTTCGATCGGTCAATGACCGAGTCCGGCGCTGTCGAGGCCCGCGTCGTCGATGCGCTCATGTCCGATGATGATGTTGCTGCCGTGTTGCTTGGATCGGCACGCGCGCACGTTCACCTGCCCGAGAAGGAGGCAGAGACCGTACCTGGCGAAGTTCCATCAGATTCGTTCGAGCCCGGGTCCGTCCGCATTGACGCGGCAAGGGAGCCTTTCTCGCTCGAACTCGATCGCGCCCGGATTTGCGGCATCTCCCGAGCCCGAAGCTGCGGCCAGCGCGGCGACGTCTTTGCCAGAACCGAGCGTTGAAGAGAGGCCGCCACCGCAGCCGGATTCCCGCGCCGCGCTCAACGATCCGCTCATGGCACTGCATGCTCTGAGCGAAGAAGAGTTGATTGCGCTGTTCACCTAGCCGCGCTGCCGCAGTCGAATTCTTTAGCGGTTGGATCCACCGGCGACATGGAACTGTCGCAGGCACGTCTATTCTTTGTTAAGCAGAGAAAGCTTCCCGTTAGAGTGATTCGGCAAATCGGCACGGAAGTTGCTTTCCATAAATCGATGCGGATCAACAACGACGAGCAGGCAAAGCGTTCTCTCCAGGTCTGCCGGACCTTTTTATGTCGGTCCGCGTTTACACGATCATCTGGAGGCCACGATGCACCGACTCATCTGTCCTACGTTGGCGGTTGTTGCGTTGTGCATGAGTGCTTTTGTTTCGAGCAGCGTCTCGGCGCGTGACGACGGTCGCTACGCCAATGAACCACTTCATGCGTGGTTCGATCAGCTAGCGAGCGGCAAAGGCTTGTGCTGTTCCTTCGCCGACGGCTTCAAGGTCGAGAACGTCGACTGGGACACACAAAACGGCAGCTATCGCGTGCGGCTGCATGGCGAATGGATATTGGTGCCGGAAAACGCGGTCGTAACTGAACCGAACCGTTTCGGCCCGGCTGTTGTTTGGCCCTACATGGATGTGGAAGGGGCAACGCAAATCCGTTGCTTCTTGCCGGGCGCCGGCGCTTAGAGCTTCCGCTTTCTGTTCCCGCGCGAGCGGGAATTCAAAGCGGATTCGGTGTTGCGTTGTGAACTGGTTGCTCGCCGCCCGCGCGGCGACGGAATGGTGGTTTGCTAGAGCATGATCCGGAAAAGTAGGGGCTGGTTTTCCGAAAAGATCATGCTCTACCAAAGCTAGGCGACGAGCTTGGAGAATAATTCCGGATCGATATTGCCGCCCGAGAGGACGGCAACGGCGACTTTGCCGGTAACGTCCACCTTACGGGTCATCAGCGCGGCGAGCGCCACGGCACCGCCTGGCTCGACCACGAGCTTTAGTTCCGAGAATGCAAACGCGACAGCGCCAGCGACCTCTGCGTCGCTCGCGACAACACCGGCTCCGACCAGCGATTGATTGATGGCGAACGTAAGTTTGCCAGGGGTGCGTGCCATCAATGCGTCGCAGATCGTGCCGCTCACCGCGGCGTTTTGCTCGCGCTGGCCACTGCGAAACGATCGCGCGTGATCGTCAAAGCCCTGAGGTTCGGCGGTGTAAATCGCCGCATTTGGTGCGCGCGCCCTGACTGCGAGCGCGATGCCGGCGGTGAGTCCGCCGCCCGACGCCGTAACCACGACAATGTCGGGTACAAGGCCGCGAGCGCCAAGATCCTCGACAATCTCAAGGCCGACCGTACCCTGACCAGCGATGATCATCGCGTCATCGTAAGGTGGAACCAGAACGGCAGAACGGCGCGCCGCGATTTCGCCGGCGATTGCTTCGCGGTCGTCGCGTGCGCGATCGTAGAGCACAATCTCGGCACCGAGCGCAGCGGTACGTTCGCGTTTGGCCCGCGGGGCGTCGCGCGGCATCACGATCACGCAAGGCATGCCGAGTAGCCGCGCCGCCGCGGCGACGCCTTGGGCATGATTGCCGGAAGAGAACGCGACAACGCCGCCCGATCGCTGCCCGGGCGGAATCGCCGCCAGCCTGTTATAGGCGCCGCGGAACTTGAACGATCCGGTGCGTTGCAGCGTTTCGGCCTTGAGAAATACGCGTCCGCCGGTCATGGCGTCCAGCGCCGCCGAGGTGAGAAGCGGCGTGCGCAACGCTACGCCTGCGAGCCGGCGGGCGGCCGCCTCGACATCCGCGGCGGTTGGCAAGGAAACCGGAGCTTCCATAGCGAACGGTAACGCCGCCGGCGCCCGGCAGGCAAGTGCCATTCGCCGAGCGGCGGCGCGGGGGAGGGTGGTCGCGGGGGTAGTGGCCGTCCGCTGCCCGGCGGACGGCTCGGTTATTGGTCGAACCGTCCGGCGGCGTGCGCCAGCATGGTGTAGACCTTGCCGGTGTCCGAAGTCAGATAGTTGCGCACCACGGAAGGACCGCGATCGCTGCGGGCGACGTCGTCGAGCAGCCTTTCGAACTCGTGGATATATTGCTCGACGGTCTGCCGGAATTCCGGATCGGAGCGGTACTTGCGCCGGATCTCGTCGAACGCCTTTTGGCCGGGTGCGGTGTAGAGGCGACGGCTGAACATGCCGCGCTCACCGCGCTTGTAGCGTTCCCACAAATCGGCCGCGGCCTCGTGGTCGATCATGCGCGCGACGTCTACGGCCAGCGATTCGAGCGACTCGACATTGTCGCGTTGCTGCTGCGGGCGTTCCTCGCTGCGGGCGCTTTCCCGTGGTCCCGGCGGTGCGATCGGCGGGCTGTCCTCGCGCGAGGCGCGAGACAGCAGGTCGCCGAGCCAGCCGCCATTGCGGCCATTGCCGCCGTTCTGGCCCTGGGGCGGTTGCTCCGGGCGCCGCGGCGGCGCACCGGTGATATCGCCTCGCATCGGGGCCGGCGGCGCCGCGGTGATGTCGCCGCGGGAGGGCCGCGCCGGCGCCGCCCGTCCGCCGCCGACATAGGCCGGCTCCGGCTCGCGCCGCGCCGGCTGCTCCTGCCGTACGGGCTCTTGCCGCACAGGCTCGTGCCGCATCGGTTCGGACCGTACCGGCTCGGCGGTATCGAGCGATCGGCCGTGACGCGCGACAATGCGGTTTAGCTCGGCCAAAGCCTCGATCTGGTCGACGATGACGCGGCGCATTTGCGCGGCGCTATCGGCGGTCTCCTGCGGCAACTCGAAGATGCCGCGGCGCAATTCCGCGCGCGTCGCCTCCAGTTCCTGGTGCATCTCCGCGGCCATTTGCTTCATGCCCTGAACGATCTCGGTGAATCGCTCGGCGGATTGGTTGAATATCTGATGCACGTGCGTCGCGGCCTCATCGTAGACGGCGTTCAAAGTCTCGCCGGTGCGCTTGCGCTCGTCATCCGCGGTCGAGCGCACGAGTTCGTATTGCCGCTCGATAGTCTGCACGCTGTTGTTGCTGGTTTCAGCGACGATGCCGGCAATCTCTCTCGCCCGCGTCGTTGCCGCATCGAGCGACTCGTCGAGCAGGCCGGAGAAACGCTCCAATCGATGCGCGAAATCGTCGGTACGCGCGTCCATGGTCGCGACAAGCGCTTCGATGTGCGCGTGTTTGGTCGCAACCGACTCGTCGGTGCGTTGATTGCTCTTTTCCAGAAGATCCACCGCGTCGGCGAGCGAGTGTCCATGCACGCTGAACTGCGATGCAAGTTCGCCGAGTTCACGCAGAGCGTTGGCGGTCACGGAGTTGAACGAGCCGACATGCTGTTCCATGATGGCGGCGCTGCTGTCGCTTTTGGCCGTGACGTCGTTCATGGCGGTGACGAACGCGGCCACGCGTGTCACCATCGTGCGCTCCAGGGAGCTCATATTCTCGTGGGCGCCGCTGAGCACCTCTTGCAGCAGAATGTTGGCCTCGCGCAGGCGCTCAAACAGTGCCGTAGTATCCGACCGCAGCATGCCGTGTGTCTCCAGCATGTCGGCGATGGTCGCCGAAGCAGTCTGCTTGGATTCCTCGATCGCGGCGCGGGTCGCCTTGTGCAAGTCCTCCAGTGTACGCGTAAGCGTCGTTTTCGCTGCATCGGCGACGTTTTGCGAGCCTTCCTGCAACTGGCCGAGCGTTCGCGTCATTGCGGCGGTCGCGGTCTGGCTAGCATCGTTGATAAGCCGCGCGATGCCTTCGCTGTTCTCCATCATGGTTTGGGTGAAGACGAAGCCTTTGGCTTCGATGGACATCACGGCCTGATCGGTGATGCGGTTGACCTCGCGGGCGAATTCCTGGCCCCGGCCGGACAGCGCCCCGAGGAAGCTGCTCGACTTTTCGTCGAGCAACTGCGTCATCTCTGACACGCGCCCCGACACCGTAGCCGCGATCTCGTTGGCGCGGCCGCTGACGTTGCGTGCCACCTCCTCGCTTACCGCGGTAAGGGTACGTTCGGCTTCGCCGGCGCTGCGTCCGATGGTTTCGGCCGTTGCGGCGGCGCTTCGGGAAAGCAGAGCGGTCGCATTCGCCGCCGTTTTGTCGATAACTTCCGTCGCAGCGTCGGTGTTCTGCGAAAGCAGGGCGGCCGCTTTCGTCGCCGTATTGTCGATAGCTTCCGTCGCAGCGGTGGTGCTGCGTGAAACCAGGGCGGCCGCATTCGCCGCCGTTTTTTCCATAATTTCCGTCGCAGCGGTGGTGCTTCGTGACAGCAGGGCGGTCGTATTCGTCGCGGTTTTGTCGAAAACTCCCGTCGCAGCGATGGTGCTTTGTGAAAGAACGGCGGCAACGTTCGCCGTGGTCTTGTCGACCAATTCGGTCGTTGCGGCAGCGCTGCGCGAAATGACGCCGGCTGCGGTCGCAGCCGCTCTATTGATCGCTTCGGTCGTGGCGGCGACGTTCCGCGTGATGACCTCGGCGGCGATCGCGGTCGTTTTACCGATCGCTTCATTCGCCGTGGAGGCGCTATTGGCGATGGTGTTGCTTAGCGCGCCGGCGCTTCGATTGAGCGATACCGTCGCTTCGGCGGCGCTGCGGTTGAGGGCTTCCGTGGCTGCAGCACTCGCCGCCGTGCTCTTGCCGAGCGCATCGACCGTCCTGGTCGCAAGCTGGCCGAGCGCCTGTTCGGCATTTCCGGAATTCGTCTTGATCGATTCCGAAAGTTCCTCAAGCCGGGCATTGAGAAGGTCCGCGGCGGCGCGGCTGCGCTCCTCGATTTGCTGCGTGACGGCTTCAGCCCGGCCCACCAGCAGATGCTCAAGATGGCCGATGCGGCTGTCGAGCGTGTTGGCGACCCGCAGTGCCTGCGCGCCGAGAACCTTGTCGATTTCGGTACCGCGCTGGCCGATGGTTTCCGTGAGTTTGGCGCCGCGCGCGTCGATGATCTCGGTGACGTCGGCGATCCGCCTGTCGATCGCGGTGACGACTTCTCGGCCGCCTTCGGTCAGCGTCTTGGCGATGTCCATTACCCGGCTGGACATGGCTTCACTAAGCGTTTGCGTGCGGCTGTCGAGCGCCTGCTCGAAATTTGCCAGGCGCTGATCGAGACCGGTGGTGACTTCGTTTGCCTTTGTGGTGACCCGATTGTCGAAGCTGTCGACGTAGCTGCGCATCGATTCGGAAACATCCTGCGTGCGCGCGCCGAGCCGCTCGACGAGTTCGGAGCCATACGTTTTTACCGTACGGTCGAACTCGGCGAGGTGGCGGGTGATCAAATTGCCCAGAGTAGAGGAATCCCGCGAAATTCTTTCTCCGAGTTCTGCGCCGGAATTGTTGAATACCTCCTCGAATGCCGACAGCCGCGTCGAGAGTATTTGTTTGACCTCTTCGCCGCGCGCGTCCAGCGCGCCTGCGACGCGGTCGACGCTCTCACGCACGGTATCCGCCATCTGGGTGCTGCGCTCGATCAGCGTCTCGGCGACGCGGGCGCCCGCCGCTTCGAGTTTCTTGGCGACGTCGCCACCGCGCAGGTTGAGGTCGAGGATGATCGATTCACCGGAGGCCTTGAGAGTGGAGTTGACCTCGTCGGCGCGCGTGGCGATCGTTTCCGCGAGTTGGCTCGATGTATTGACGATCGCGTCGGTAAGCTCCTGCGAACGGCCCGCCATCATGTCGACGATGGCCAGCGACTTCTCCGAGAAGCCTTCGGTGACGCCGTCAAGCCGCGACGCCATCATGTCTTCGAGACCGCGTGCGATCTCGGAAAATTCCTCGCCAATGTGATCGGTCTTGAAATTCAGGCTCGTCGTTAGCTGATCGCTCGCAGTGGCCAGAGCGCGCGAGGTTTCCTCACTGGCGGCTTCCAGCCGCACGATCAGGTCCTCACCGCGTACGCTCAGCTGCTGAATCATGCTGTCGCCGATCTCGCTCAGCGCCAGCGTGATGTGTTCGCCCTTCTCGGCCAACGACTGGGTGATGCGTTCCGCCGCTTCGTTGACCTGCTGGCCGACGAGATCGCTGATCGTCGAAAGGTCTTGCGTGAGGTCGATGTGGACGTTGTTGATGGCGTAACGCACCTGCTCCGCTTGTCCGACCAAAGTGTCGCGCTGGTTGGAGAGCTCCTGCAGGAGGCCACGGATGCGGACTTCGTTGTCGCCGTAGGTGCGTTCGAGCGCGGCGACCTCGCTGCGCACCAGCGTTTCGAGCTCGCTCGCGCGCGCCAGCGCGCGCTCGACGCCGTCGCCCATGGCCGCTACCTCGCGGCGGATCGCCTGCCCGACGGTAACCATGGAATCGCGCGCCACGATTTCCGGCTCGGCGAGCCGCATGGCGACTTTCGCCATCGATTGTGCGACGAGGCGCAGTTCCTGGGCGCGCCAAGCCATGTGCGCCACGCCGAAGAAGAAGATGATCGGCAACAGCGCCGCGGCGCCAAGACCGATCAGGTTGGCCAGCGGCGAGTGGTTGGGCCCAAGCGCGGCATTGACGTCTCCCAGATAGGCCACGGCGAGGGCCAGACAGCCGACGATCCAAACGCCGGAAAAAATCGCGGCCACAAAATAGGACGTGCGCGCCGGCCGATTCTGCAACGCTTGCAGGACCTGGCCGATCGATTGCTGGTCGTCATTGGCGACGGGAAAAATGCGCGGATCGCTGCTCGGAGAGCCGATCTGATCGTTGGTGTCGAACAAGCTCGGCCCGGACGGGGCGTCGCGCCATCGCTCCTCGACGAAACTCGTGGGTGGCTCGGGGATGCCTTCTGGCCGATGATCCGGCTGATCTTCGTCATCCCGCACCTTGAGCGCTTCCTGGATGGCCGAAAGCGCTGCTTCGGTCGGATCCACGATCTTTTTGGGACTGTTGGCCATGTCAGTCGTCGCCTCGCGTGTTACGCCGGACTAGGGCGGCCCAATCGAATTTGCGGCCGCGCCACGAGCGCGTGATCGTCCAAATACCCGTTCGGCACAAAGGGCTCCCCCGCCCTCACGTCAAGCTGCCGCGCGCCTATCCTATTGCTCTGGCGGATCGAAAGAAACCAAACCCTTAACCTCCTTTTAATCATCGTTAACGGATTAACGGTTTGGTTACCATAACGTCACCGCCGGCTTGCAAAGCGCGGACTTGCCATTGTGGTGCCAACAATGCGGCCGGTCTGGGGCCGGCGAGCGGCGTGCACATGGGTTCCCGAGCTTTCAGGGGCGGCCCTGAGAAGGGCCGAATTGCGGGCTTTTGGGTAAGAACTCACTTACCCCTCCGGCGGAAAGACCAGCGCGAAATCCGATAGCCGGCCCAAGATTTACGGCTTTTTCGCCGGCTCCCGGCATGGTTCCGCACGCGTGCAGAGACTGAAAACGTCGGGGAGGACGTCGTGACGCAATCGAACATTTTGACGATGACGGGGCACGAGCAAAAGTCGATGACGATCGACGGAGCTCATCTTGAACGCATGACGCTGGGCGACCGCAGTCTCGAACGGGAGGTTTTGGAGATTTTCGCCCGCCAAACCACGCTGACGCTGGAGCGGATCGCGGGCGCGGCTCCCGAGCAGGCGGCAGCGGCAGCTCATACCCTCAAGGGGTCGGCGCGCGGAATTGGCGCCTGGCGCGTGGCGCAGGCGGCCGAACGGCTGGAACTGGCCGCCGGCAAACCCGACGAGAGTGACATTTGCGCCGCGATCGCTGAACTCGAGGCCGTGAGCCAGGAGGCACGGTTGGCGATTAGGTTGCGCCTGGCTGAGCAGGGGGAGGACGGGACCGCGAGCGAGACTTTGAGCGATCGATCGCACTGATCCTTTAATTGCGCCCGACGCACTGGCGCGGCGCGAGACGGTTCGATAGAAGACGATCCGCCGGCCGACCCGTTGACGTTCCGTTTCCTCGCCGGCCAACAGGCGCGGCTTCCATCCACCATGGTCAAAATCACTTTTATCGACGCCGAGGGTTCCGCCCGCACGGTCGAAGGCGAGGTTGGTTCGACCGTCATGGAGACGGCAATCAAACACGGCGTACCGGGCATCGAGGCGGAATGCGGCGGCGCCTGTGCCTGCTCGACCTGCCACGTTTACATCGACGAAAGCTGGCAGGAGAAGGTGGGCGCTCCGTCGCCGATGGAAGAGGACATGCTCGATTTTGCCTTTGGCACAAAGCCGAACTCGCGGCTGTCCTGTCAGATCAAGGTGGTTGAGGAGTTTGACGGCCTCATCGTGCGGACACCCGAGCGGCAGGCTTAAGGTCGGCACAATTCCAAGCGCATCTGGAGCAAATCAGGCCTAGGCCGCCGCGCCCGGCGCACAGCTTCCTCTTCCCCTGCCGCGGCCGGCACGCTAGACACTCGCCACCTCACCTCAGAAAAAGACGCAGACGGGCACGATACGATATGGACGAAGCTATCAAGACAGACGTTGTCATCATCGGTGCGGGGCCGATCGGCCTGTTCGCTGTGTTCGAGCTCGGGCTGCTCGACATGAAAGCGCATCTCATCGACATTCTCGACAAGATTGGCGGCCAGTGCGCCGAGCTTTATCCGGAAAAGCCGATTTACGATATTCCCGGCATTCCCGTGACCAGCGCCCAAGGCTTGGTGAACGGGCTGCTTGAACAGATCAAACCGTTCAATCCGCAATTTCATCTCAACGAGATGGTGGAGAAGGTCGAGAAAATCGGCGATCCGCTGTTTCGAGTGACGACCGATCAGGGCAAGCAGTTCGAGTGTAAGGTCGTCGTCATCGCTGCCGGCGGCGGGTCGTTTCAACCGAAGCGGCCGCCGATCCCCGGTGTCGAGCCCTATGAGGGCAAGTCGCTGTTCTACGCGGTGCGCAAGATGGAGGCGTTCCGCGACAAAAGCGTTCTCGTCGTTGGCGGCGGCGATAGCGCGCTAGACTGGACGCTCAACCTCGCACCCATCGCCCGCCGCCTGACCCTGGTGCACCGGCGGAGCGAATTCCGTGCCGCTCCCGACAGCGTCAACAAGATGATGGCGCTGGTCGGCGAGGGAAAAATCGATTTCGTGCTCGGACAAGTGACCTCGCTGCACGGCGAGGAGGGTCAGCTCAGCAAGGCCGTAGTCAAGACCAACGAGGGTTCGATCCAGGAGATCGCCTGCGACGCGCTGCTGCCGTTCTTCGGCCTGACAATGAAGCTTGGGCCGGTTGCCAACTGGGGCTTTGAACTGAGGAACAACGAATTGATCCCGGTCGAGACTGCGGCATTCGAGACCAGCACACCGGGCATATTCGCCATCGGCGACATCAACTGGTATCCCGGCAAGCTCAAGCTCATCCTCTCCGGCTTTCACGAGGGTGCGCTGATGGCTCAGAAGGCCTATCATTATATTTACCCGGAAAAGAGACTGGTCTTCCAGTACACGACTTCCTCTTCCAGCTTGCAGAAGAAGCTTGGCGTAGCGCCACAAACACGACAGCCGGCCTAAACTACCCTTAGTCTCCTCGCGTTGGGTCCGGCATGACGAGGGATAATGCGATGCCGGCGTCGACGATAACCACCCAGTGCTGCATTGCCGGCGGCGGCCCGGCCGGGATAATGCTCGGCTTTCTGCTCGCGCGAGCCGGCGTGAACGTCGTGGTGCTGGAGAAGCACGCGGATTTCTTCCGCGACTTCCGCGGTGACACCATCCACCCCTCGACGCTCGAACTGATGTACGAACTGGGTTTGCTCGATGAGTTCCTCAAGTTACCTCATCAGAAACTTGATCACCTGACCGCCCAGATAGGCGACGAACGGGTGCGGATGATCGATCTCACGCATTTGCCGACCCGCTGCAAGTATATCGCCCTGATGCCGCAATGGGATTTCCTCAACTTCCTCGCCGCCCATGGCAAGCGCTACGCGACTTTCGATCTGCACATGCAGGCGGAGGCGACCGATCTGATCGAGGAAGCCGGACGGGTCGTCGGCGTTCGCGCCAAGACGCCGGACGGCGAACTCGCGATCCGCGCCGACCTCACGGTGGGCTGCGACGGACGTCATTCGACCTTGCGCGACAAAGCCGGCTTCAAGAGCGACGACTATGGCGCGCCGATGGATGTGCTGTGGTTTCGGTTGCCGCGCAAAGAGACCGACGACAGGGAAACATTCGGCCATTTCGAAGCCGGCAAGATGATGATCATGCTCGACCGCGGCGATTACTGGCAGTGCGCCTTTGTCATTCCGAAAGGCGGTATCGACCGTATACGGGCGGAGGGCCTCGATGCGTTCCGCGAGCAGGTCGTTGCGATGTCGCCGTTCCTTGCCGATCGCGCCGGTGAGTTGAAAACCTGGGACGACATCAAGCTTCTGACCGTTGCGGTCGACCGGCTGCGGCAATGGTGGAAGCCCGGGCTCATCTGCATCGGCGATGCGGCGCATGCAATGTCGCCTATTGGCGGTGTCGGCGTTAATCTTGCCGTCCAGGACGCGGTGGCCGCCGCCAACCGTCTCGCCGCACCGCTCAGGGCGGGTGCGGTGAGCGATGACGACCTGCGGGCGATCCAGGCACGGCGAACTTTTCCCGTCCGCTTCACCCAGGCGCTCCAGCTGACAATGCAGAAGCGAATTATCGGCCGCGTGCTTGCCAGCACTGAGCGGCCGAAGCCGCCCTTGCTCTTCAAGCTTTTCGAAGTGTTTCCGGTTCTTCAGCGGATCCCCGGTCGCCTTCTGGCGGTAGGGGTGCGGCCGGAGCACGTGCGCACGCCGGAGTTTTTGTCCTCATCCTAGTTCGTTGCGCCGCCGCGCAAGGTCTTGAATTGGGGAGGGCTTCTCGCCATCTCCAAGCCGATAATTTGCCGGGATGCGACCATGACGATGACGGAAGAGAAGCAAACGGAAAGCCGTCCGTTTGAAGCGGATGTCGCCAAGCTGCTGCACCTGATGGTGCATTCGGTCTATTCCGAAAAGTCGGTTTTTCTGCGCGAACTGATCGCAAATGCCGCCGACGCCTGCGAGCGGCTGCGCTACGAAGCCATCGCCGAACCGGCGCTGCTCGGCGAGGAGCCGAAGCCGCGCATTACGCTCACGGTCGATGCAGGCAAAAAGCTGCTCACCGTCGAGGACAACGGCATTGGCATGAGCCGCGACGAGATGGTGGAGGCGCTGGGCACCATCGCCCGCTCAGGCACGAAGGCTTTTCTCGATCGCATCGCGGCCGCGAAGGCCGAGGAGGAGACGGCGCTGATCGGCCGGTTCGGCGTCGGGTTCTACTCGGCCTTCATGGTAGCGGAGCGGGTCGAGGTGATTTCCCGCCGCGCCGGAACGGATGCGGCGTTCGTCTGGTCTTCGGACGGCAAGGGCACCTTCGCCATATCTCCGGCGGAGCCGGCATACGCACCGCTTCGCGGCACCCGTGTCGTGCTGCACCTTTTGGAGGACGCCCAATCCTATGCCGAGCGTGCCACCATCGAGCGGCTGGTGCGCGCCCAGTCCGGCCACGTGCCGGTGCCGATCTCGATCGTCGTGGCGCCCGGCGCCGAGGTCTCCGAAATCACCGATGGCGCGGCTTTATGGGCGAAACCGAAGTCGGCGATCACGGCTGCGGACTACACCGATTTTTATCGCAGCATTGCCGGGCAGTTTGATGAACCGGCCCTTACCATCCACTTCCATGCCGAAGGACGGCAAGACTATACGTCGCTGTTTTTCATTCCGGGTGCGCGGCCGTTCGATCTGTTCGATCCCGACCGCACGGGCCGCATCAAGCTTTACGTCAAGCGCGTTTTCATCACCGACAATGCCGAGATATTGCCGCGCTATCTGCGCTTCGTCCGCGGTCTGGTCGATAGCGCCGATCTGCCGCTCAATGTCTCGCGAGAAAAAATCCAGGAAAGCCCGCTGCTCGCCGCCATCAGGAAAGGCGCGACCAGCCGCGTGCTTTCGGAGTTGGAACGGCTCGCCGACAAGGAGCCGGATACCTACACGAAGATCTGGGACCTCTTTGGTGTGGTGCTCAAGGAGGGTGTCTACGAGGACTTCGAGCGCCGCGATGCGCTGCTCGCGCTGGCGCGCTTCAAGACGACGGGGCCGACGGATCAGTGGCGGAGCCTGAAGGATTACGTCGCCGCGCTCAAGACCAACCAGACGGCGATCTATTACCTGGCCGGCGACGACATCGAGCGGCTGAAATCATCGCCGCATCTGGAAGGCTTCCGTGCACGCGGTATCGAGGTGCTGTTGCTGTCCGATCCGGTCGATACGTTCTGGGTGATGTCGGGTCTGGGATATGACGGCAAGCCGTTCAAGTCGGTGACGCAGGGCGCTGCGGATCTCGCGCTCATTCCATTGCTCGATACGCAGGAAGCGCCGCCGCAGCAGCTGCAAAACTCGGTGAAAGATTTTCTGGCGTTCATGAAGAGCACGCTCGGCGACACGGTGGCGGACGTGCGAACATCGGATCGGCTCACCGACAGTGCGGTGTGTCTCGTCGCAGGGGATACCGGACCGGATCGGGCGCTGGAAAAGCTCCTGGCGGGCGCGGGCCGGCTGAACGCTGCGTCGAAACCGATCCTGGAGGTCAATCCGCGGCATCGGCTCGTCGTGGCGCTGGCGGCTCTTGGCGAGGACCGGCGGACGCTGAAGGAGGACGCGGTGCATCTGCTGCTCGACGAGGCGCGCGTGCTCGAAGGCGATCGGCCGGCCGATGCGCGGTCATTTTCCGAGCGGCTGGCGCGCGTGCTCGAAAAGTCGGTGGGTTAGTGAAAATCGCGGCTTTTGAGCAGGAGCTGCGTATCCACCGGATGCTGCCCGCCTGACAGTTTGGGTGAAAACAAATCGCCGCCGTTTCGCAGCGACGGCAGCTCCGCTGAAAGATCGAAGAAACTTTCCGCGACCACATGGATGACAAGTCCCGCCCGTTGCAGGCGGCCGCGGACGGCGAGGAAACGCGCCGTCATCACCGTACGGCGGTTTTTTTCAAAAGCCTTTGGCCAGACGATGATGTTGGCGATGTCGGTCTCGTCCTCGATCGTCATGAAGATAACGCCTTTTGCCGTTCCCGGCCGCTGCCGGACCAGCACGAGGCCGGCGACGGTGACCACCGCATCCTGACGGACCTCATCGCTGCGAAGCTCGGCATTGCGCATGGCGCCAAGCGCGGTGAGGCGTTCGCGGAAAAAGCGCACTGGATGCTCTTTGAGCGACAACCCGGTCGCCACGTAATCCTCCACGACGTGCTCGCTGAGCGCCATTGCCGGAAGCGTGACCGAGGGTTCGGGAAACAGTTCGTCGCTCAGATGCGGCGTCAACAGCGGCAATACGTCCTCGGCCGTGGCGGCATCCGGCCGGCGCGGCGGACGGGCGCCAATCGCGTCGAGCCGTCGTGCTGCCCATAATGCGGCGCGGCGATCCAGTCCCAGCGAGCGGAATGCATCCGCTTCGGCCAGCCGCTCGATGGTGAAGCGGGAAATACCGGCGGATGCGGCGAGCCGCTCGATGCTGGAAAAGCCGTTGCCGCGCGCCGCGATGAGTTTTTTCAGTTCGTCTTCGTTGAGCCCTTGAATGAGGCGGAAGCCGAGCCGAACGGCGTGCCGGCCGTCGGCGCCGGGCTCCAGCGTGCAGTCCCAATCGCTGAAGTTGACGTCCGCCGGACGGATTTCGACGTCGTGCTGGCGCGCATCGCGCACGAGCTGCGCCGGCTGATAGAAACCCATCGGCTGGCTGTTGACGATGGCCGCGCAGAATATGTCGGGATAGCGGCATTTGATCCAGGCCGAGGCGTAGACCAGAAGCGCAAAGCTCGCCGCGTGGCTTTCCGGAAATCCGTATTCGCCGAAACCTTCGATCTGGCCGAAACAATTCTCGGCGAACGCGCGCTCGTAGCCGCGCGTGGTCATGCCGTCGATGAACTTGTCGCGGAACAGGTGCACATTGCCGGTATGGCGGAAGGTCGCCATGGCGCGCCGGAGCCCGTCCGCCTCGTCCGGCGTGAACTTTGCCGCGGTGATGGCGATCTGCATCGCCTGTTCCTGGAACAGCGGTACGCCGAGCGTTCGCTGCAGCACGTCTTTCAATTCATCGGCCGCCCCGTGCGCCGGATCGGGGGAGGGGTAGTGCTCCTTCTCGATGCCATCGCGCCGGCGCAGGTAGGGATGCACCATGTCGCCCTGGATCGGTCCCGGCCGCACGATCGCAACCTCGATCACGAGATCGTAGAAACATTTCGGCTTCAACCGCGGCAGCATCGACATCTGCGCGCGGCTCTCGACCTGGAACACGCCGACCGAGTTGGCGCGCGACAGCATCTCGTAGACCGCAGCGTCGTCCTGCGGCAGCGTGGCGAGCGAATAGGTTTTGCCGTAGTGTTGCTGGAGAAGATCAAGCCCGCGCCGAAGGCAGCTCAGCATGCCGAGCGCGAGCACGTCGACCTTCATCAGGCCAAGCGTATCGATGTCGTCCTTGTCCCACTCGATGAAGGTGCGGTCCTCCATGGCGGCATTGCCGATGGGAACCGTTTCGTCGAGCCGTGCGCGGGTGAGCACGAAACCGCCGACATGCTGCGAGAGGTGGCGCGGAAAGCCGATCAGATCGTCGGCGAGGTGGACGGCCTGACGGATCGCCGGATTGAAGGGATCAAGTCCGGCCTGGCGGATGTGAGCGTCCGGCAATCCGTCGCCGTACCCCCATACGGTCTTTGCCAGCGCCGCGGTCACGTCCTCGGTCAGTCCCAGTACCTTGCCGACCTCGCGGATGGCGCGGCGGGAGCGATAATGCACGACGGTCGAGCAGATCGCCGCGCGGTCGCGCCCGTAGCGCTGGTAGATGTACTGGATCACCTCCTCGCGCCGCTCGTGCTCGAAATCGACGTCGATATCCGGCGGTTCGCCGCGATTCTCGGAAATAAAGCGGGCGAAGAGAAGTTTGGTCTTTTCCGGATTTACCGAAGTGATGCCGAGGCAATAGCACACCGCGCTGTTGGCTGCCGAGCCGCGGCCCTGGCAGAGGATTTCCTTTTCCTGCCGGCGCGCGAAGGACACGACATCGTGGACGGTGAGGAAATACCGCGCATAGTCGAGCTTGGCGATGAGCTTAAGCTCATCGTGCAGCCTTTTCTCGACGTCGGGCGGAATCCCTTCCGGGTATTTGTCTCTTGGGTAGCGGTCATGCGCGCCCGCCCAGGTGATGTCCTCGAGATGCTGCTGTGCGGTCCTGCCTTTCGGCACCGGCTCGTCGGGATATTCGTATTTCAGTTCGCCGAGCGAGAAGCGGCAGGCGTTGGCGATGTCGACGGTGCGGGCGATGGCATCGGGAAAACGGGCGAACAGCCGCGACATTTCCGCAGGCGCTTTCAGATGCCGCTCGGCATTGACGGCGAGCCGAAAGCCGGCTTCGCGGAGCGTGCATTTCTCGCGCACGCAGGTGAGCACATCGGCAAGCGGCAGGCGCTCCGGCGCATGATAGAAAACGTCGTTGACGGCGACCAGCGGTGCATCCGCTCGCTCGCCGAGTTCGGCCAACAAGCCGAGCCGGCGCGGTTCGTCGCCGCGATGATGGTGGATGCCGGCGAGAAACGTGCGCCCGGGCGCCGCGCGGGCCAAGGTCGAGAGGCGTTCGGTGAAACCGCCGGCGACGATTGTTTGCGGCGGTATCGCAATGAGCATCTGACCTTCGCTCGCGGCGAGAATGTCCTCAAAGGTCAGGTGGCACTCGCCTTTCTTGGCTTTGCGATTGCCCGCGGTGACGAGGCGGCAAAGCCGGCCATAGGCAGCGCGATCGGTCGGATAAGCCAGCGCCTCGAAGCCGTCGATCGTCACCAGGCGGGTGCCGACGAGAAGCCTTATCTTCCGGTTTTTTGCTTCGTCATAGGCGCGCACCACGCCGGCAAAGGAATTGCGGTCGGCGATGCCGATTGCAGTCAGTTGAAGCTCATCGGCGGTCGCCACCATTTCCTGCGGATGCGAGGCGCCGCGCAGGAAGGAAAAGTTTGTGGTTACGGCCAGTTCGGCATACGCGCTCATGTATTTTCTCGTACGAAAACTCACCCGAACAAGCCGTTTACGCGAACAAGTCATTCACGCGAACAAACCTTGCACGAACCAGCGTGCGGCCGCCGTTTCGCGCTCGTAGAGTCCTTCGCGGTAGAGCCAGAAAAGGTGACCGGCCGCATCCTCGACGAGGTAATAATCGCGCGTCGGCTCCGGCGAGCGATGGCCGTCGTGCTGGCGCCACCATTCGGCGCCGATGCGTTCGGGACCTTCGGAGCCCGCGACCTCATAGGTCACGCCGCGCCAGCGGAAACGCCGCGGCGGGCCGTCGGGGACAAGCGCGGTGACCTCGGCCGGCTCCGCCCGGGGCAAAAGCAACAGCGGGCGCGGCTTTTGCTCTGGCTCTGGCCACGAGGCGTGCGCTTCGGCGGTGGCCGGCAACAGCGCCTCCGCGCGTTCGGGAAGGTGACTGGCTATCGGCTCGAACCGCTGCACGCTTTGCGGGCCGAGGCGCTGCCGTAGCGTATCGACCAGGGCCGCGCAGCGTTCCACGCGATCGATATTGCCGGCAGCTTCGGCAATCAGTTCGTTCTGCCGCGCTTGAATGGTCTCGGCGCGGGTGACGGCAAGCCCGACGGCCTCGAAGCCGAAACCGGCGTCTTCCGTCGCCGCCAGCGCTTCGAGCTTCAGGTCGATGAGACGCGCAATATGCGCCACATCGCGTGTCGGCAGGGTCAGCCCGACATCGATCGTCTCCACTGCGCCATCGACGCGATAAAGGGAAAGCCGCAGCGCGCGCGCTCCCACATCGTCGCGGGTCAGCACATGCACAAGGATATGCATGAGGCGGTTCGCCAGCGCGACGATCGCCTCCTTGGTGATGATCGGTTCGAGCAGATAACGCAGCGTGTGGTAGACGGGCGGCGCGACGATGGGGATCAAGGGCTCATCGGCGCGGCCGAGCGCCTGATCGATCCGCCGCAGCAACTCCGCCGGAAACCGAGCGGCAAACGGCGCGCGCGGTTTGTCGAGCATCGTGCCGACGGATTTGAAGCCGAGCCGGCGCAGCGTCCGGCAAGTTTCCGGCGAAAGCCGCAGCGCTTCTATGGGAAGCGGCGCCAGCGCCGTGGCTTCCTGTCCCGAAGGCAGGACAGGGCAGGGCGCGGAATGAAACCGCGACAGCGCCCATGCGGCGCCGGGTGTATCGGCGACGGCAAGCCGTGCCGGCAGGCCGAAGTTTCTTTCAAGCCGGAAAGCAAGATCGGCCAGGAGCTTTTCCTCGCCGCCGAAGAGATGCGCGGCGCCTTCGATGTCGAGGAAAAAACCATCGGCGCCGTTCTCTTCGCCCCAGGGTGAGGCGGTCGGCGTATAGCGGGTCGCCCACAGCGTCAGGCGGCGCAGCGCGGCATCATCGGCGGCGGTATCGATGGCGCGCGTCTGCACATTACTGGCCTTCGCGCGCGCATCCGCCAGCGGCTCGCCGACCATGAGCCCTGCGGCCTCCGCCGCTTCGTTCAAGGCGGCAATGCGCGGTCCGCCGGCGGCGGTGATGGCGAGCACGAACGGCTGGTCGGGATCAACAGGCTTGTCTGAAGGCTTTTTCGCCTGCGCCGCGAGAGCGCGCAGGATCGGCCAGCGCGGTAGCCAGACTGAAACGATGCGCGACATGATCGTACTCCACCATCCATTCACCGGCGCGTCCGTTGCGGCAGCGTTCAAGCGTGAGCCGCCAGCGCGAACGCACGATCAGGCCGAAGCGGTCGCGCGCGGCGGGAGCCGTGCCGACGCGCCAGCGTGTCGCCGCCGCGCTCGATTCCAGGTCCGCCGCCGGCCGCAGCAAAAAGAGCGGCAGGCCACAATCCGTTGCGGCGAGATGCAGCCTCTGGCTGGTTTTCAGATCGAGCTTGTCGATGACGCCGGCGACGGCGGCAGGCGCGCGCGAGCGTAACGCCTCCTCCATGGCCCATAGCGTTTCCTTCCGGTGCGCCGTCTCGACCAGAATGAGACGATTTGGATCGAGACCAAGCGCGTGCAGGCCATGACCATGCGGCCGGCCGTAATCGCGAAGCCCGTAGGCTGGGATCACCAGGATGAGAGGGCTTGTCTGTGACAGGCGGGCAAGGAGCGCCACGACGAAGCCGAAGGCGGCGGGGGTGGCGGCCTCTTCGGGCACGACCTCATGCAACGCGCCGCCGGCGAGGCCGCCTTGCGGCAAGTACCGATCGATGGCGGAAAGGCCAAAGGGAATGGGTTTGGCGGCTCGAAACCCTTCCATTCTGGGCAATAACCGCCGCAATTCCTCCGCCACGGCGGCGCGGTTACGCATCACGGAAAGGGCGGTCGGCGGGGTCATGATCGGCTCTGTCCCAACGGGAAGGCATACTAGAACAAAACAGGAACAATGCCAAGATTGTTTCTCACAGGCCGGTCACTTGACCAATCCATAACCAAATGGTTATGAATTGAATCATGCAATCTGCGCCCGACACCCTCTTCAAAAGCCTGGCCGATCCCACCCGACGCGCGATCTTCGAACGGCTCGCGCGCGACGGCGAACAGACCGTGCAGGGGATCACCGAGCAGTCGGGCGTTTCTCAGCCCGCGGTGTCCAAGCATCTCGGCGTACTCAAACTCGCCGGTCTGGTGCGCGATCGCCGGGCCGGACGTCAGACCCACTACAGCGCCCAGCCGCAAGCGCTAGAGCCATTGATCGACTGGATGAGCCTCTATGGCGCCTTCTGGCGCGACCGGTTCGATCGCCTGGAAACGCTGCTCAAGAGGATGGACCAGTGACCAACCCCGACGCCGCCACATGTTCCCTCGTGATCGAACGCGAGATGCCGTATCCGCCGGAAAAAGTCTGGCGCGCACTGACGCAAGGGCCGCTGCTCGAGGAGTGGCTGATGAAAAACGACTTTGCGCCGGTCGCCGGTCATCGGTTTACTTTCCGTGCAACGCCCATGCCCAATTGGAACGGCGTAATCGATTGCGAAGTCCTGGCCGTCGAACCCAACAAAAAGCTCTCCTATAGCTGGGGCTCTCTGGGGTTGGAGAGTGTCGTTGTCTGGACGTTGATCGCGACCGAAGGCGGAACGCTCGTGCGCATGGAGCAGTCCGGCTTCCGTCCCGATCAAGACGCCGCCTATAACGGCGCGAAATACGGCTGGCAGAGGTTCATCGGCAATCTGGAACGAGTTGTCGCCGGGCTGCAATAACGCCGGCGTCGAAAGAGGAGCGATCGTGAACCAAGGCATCACACGTTCGATTATTCGCTGGATTCACATCGTCTTCAGCATTCCGATCATCGGTTATATTTATAGTCCGTTTGAACACCTTCCAAACTACGCACCCCCTACGCGGTTCGTCTTTTTCCCTGTAATGGTCCTTACGGGACTTTGGATGTGGAAAGGCCATGTCCTTCGACGACTAATTTCGAACAGGTCGGCCTGACAAAACGAAGGAACGGAGAGTGCATGAAGCCGACAGGTCATCCGAATGGCGAGGCCGCTTCAGCCAACATCACCAAGCGGATTCAAGAGCTGGGCGATTGGAGAGGCGAGACGCTCGCTCGTGTCCGTCAGCTTATTCACGATGCCGATTCCGACATCCAGGAGGAGTGGAAATGGCGGGGAGTCCCCGTCTGGTCCCATGACGGCATCGTTTGCACGGGGGAATTGTACAAGCAGGTCGTGAAGCTTACCTTCGCTCGCGGCGCCGCCATCAAAGACCCGAAGAAGCTCTTCAATTCCAGCCTGGAAGGGAACGTGCGGCGTGCGATCGATATCCGCGAAGGCGAGAAGATCAACGAAGCCGCCTTCAAGCAGCTCATCCGCGCCGCGGTGGCGGCCAACTCCGCGGCGCGCCGCGCAGCCAAGAGCAAGAAGAAGTAAGCCCCGACTCTTCAAGGTATGACGTACGAATGGCCTTGTGCGGCGTATGTTGTCTCGGCGACCGCCAACGGATCCCGCCGCTCCGGGCGGAATAGTTCCGCCTTGATGCCGCAACGGCGATGCCGCATAGGTTCGTTCCCGATCGCGCGCCGCGATCGAAAAGGGCGGTGGAACGAGGAACGTCATGCCGGAAGTCGACAAGGAAGGCGAGCGTTACTCGGCCGACAAGCCGCAGCAGACGCCGGGCTTCTATCTCAAAGGCTCCCACCAGCTCGATTGGGGAATGAAGAACCGCCTGGCCCGCGTTTTCGCCCCGGCCACCGGCCGCACCGTGATGCTGGCGATCGATCACGGCTACTTTCAGGGCCCGACCACGGGGCTTGAGCGTATCGACCTTTCCATCCTGCCGCTGTTGCCGTCCTGCGATGCGCTGTTCTGCACGCGCGGCATTTTGCGCTCGGTCGTTCCGGCGGACTCGACCAAGCCGATGGTGCTGCGCGCCAGCGGCGGTCCGAGCATCCTGCGCGAGGAATTGTCCGACGAGCAGATCGCGATGGACATGGACGACGCGGTGCGATTAAACGCCGCCGGCGTCGGCATTCAGGTTTTCATCGGCGGTGAATTCGAGACCCGCTCGGTCCACAACATGACCAAGCTGGTCGATGCGGGACTTCGTACCGGTATTCCGGTCATGGGCATTACCGCGGTCGGCAAGACCATGGTGCGTGACGCCAAATACTTTCGGCTCGCCTGCCGCATCATCGCCGAGCTCGGTGCGCAGTATGTGAAGACCTATTACGTGGACGAGGGCTTCGAAACCGTCACCGCTTCATGTCCGGTGCCGATCGTCATGGCGGGCGGCAAAAAACTCGCCGAACTCGATGCGCTGACGATGGCCTACAACGCGGTGCAGCAGGGTGCCGCCGGCGTCGACATGGGCCGCAACATTTTCCAATCGGAAGCGCCGAAGGCGATGATCGCCGCGATCAACGCTGTCGTGCACAAGAACGCAAAGCCGAAAGAAGCTTACGACCTGTTCAGCTCGCTCAAGGCGAAAGGATGAGGCCGTCATTTTTGGTGCACGCGGGCCGCAGCGAAATGAGCCGAGCATGATCGATCTGAAAACGGAAAATGGCATCGCAATCCTCACGATCGGGCACGGCAAGGCCAATGCGCTCGACGTCGAATTGTGCGACGCCATCGCGCAATATTTCGAGGAGCTTCGATCGTCCGAAGCGCGCGCGGTGGTCGTGACCGGACAGGGCCGGATGTTCTCGGCCGGCGTCGACTTGCTGCAAGTGAGTTCCGGGGGACCGGATTACGTGCGCCGGTTCCTGCCCGCATTGCACCGGCTTTACGACGCGGTGTTTTTCCATCCGAAGCCGGTGGTGGCGGCGATCAACGGCCACGCCATTGCCGGTGGTTGCGTGCTGGCGTGCTGTGCCGACCGACGCATTATGGCACGCGGAGGCGGGCGCATTGGCGTTACCGAGCTTCTCGTCGGTGTGCCGTTCCCCGCGCTGGCCTTCGAGGCGGTGCGTTTTGCCGTTCCGCGGCGCCACTTGTCCGAGTTCATGTTCGGCGGCGCGACTTACGATGTCGATGCGGCACTGCAACGGGGCTGGGTCGACGAGATCGTAGAAGCCGACGCGTTGATGGAGCGCGCCGTCTTCGCCGCGCAGGAATTGGCGCGGCTGTCGCCGGCGGCGTTCGCTCAGACCAAACGGCAACTGCGCCAGGACGTCGCCGACCGGATCGAACGAAGTGGCGCAGCGACCGACAAGATCGTCACTGAAATCTGGACGCAAGCGCTGGATCACATCCGCGACTACGTGGCGCGCACGCTCAAGAAGGCTTAGCAATCTTCGCTTGCGATTTTTGGCCGGAATGGTCAAACTTGCGTCACAACCGGTTCTGCCCGATTTTTGTGCTTCGCGGTAGGACCGCGTGGAAAAACGCCCATGGATGTGGGTTCCTCGCAATCGGAAGACGCGGTATTTTCGGACGCGTCTCTCGTGTTCTCGTCGCGTGATTTCGACGCCGTGCGGCAGGGCGTTGCCCGCATTTTCAAACCCCATCTTCTGCGCCTGCACGGCACCAGCGCGGAATTGCGGGCGCGCATGCATCACCTGCGGCAGGGCGGGGCGTCGGTCAATCGTCTGGAATACGGCGCCGAAGTTGAGATCGATCCCGAGCGGCTCGATGACTTTTTCCTCGTTCAGATCCCGGTTGCGGGACACGCCTCGATTGCGTGCGGGAACGTGCGGTTCGACTCCACGCCACAAGCCGCGTCGCTTGTTTCGCCGACATTGCCGCTGCACATGCGCTGGCATGCCGGCAACGCGCAGGTCTGTGTGCGTTTCGAGCGCAGTCTGGTCGAGCGGCATTGCGCGGCCCATCTCGGCCATTCGCTCGATCAGCCGTTGGAATTCGAGCCCGAATTGCGGCTCGACACGCCGGCTGGGCATTATTTTCTGCGACTAGTGAACCTCTTTGCCGAAGAATTGGCGTTCGCCCGGAGCGGTGACGGAGCGGCGCATCCCTTGGCCAATGACCACGTTGCCGAGCATTTCTCGGCGGCGCTGCTCAACGCGCTGATCTACGGCCAGCGGAGCAATATGAGTGCCGCGCTGGCACGGGTTGAGGCGTCACCAGCACCGCGCTTCGTCCGCCGCGCTGAAGACTACATCCGGCAACATTATGCCGAGCCTTTGAGCATCGAAAAGCTGGCGCTCGTTGCCGGTGTCAGCGCGCGAACCTTGTTTGCGGGATTTCGCGATTTTCGCCACGTCACGCCGATGGCGTATCTGAAAGCTTTCAGATTGGACAAGGCGCGGCAAGTTTTGCAGAGCGGCGAGGTCAGTGGCAAGGCTGGCGTAACGAAGATCGCGCTCGATATCGGCTTCTCGCATCTTGGCCGCTTCGCGCAGGACTATCGCTCCCGCTTTGGCGAATTGCCGTCGGCGACCGCAAAAATGACGACAGGCGGGCGGAAGGGGACATGGGGCCGTTCGGCCCCATCGGAAGAGTAATACTCAACGCATCCGATCCGCCCGCGCCGTCTCGTGTCATGCCGCCAGTGATTTGAGATACTTGTCGGCTTCTTCCGGCACCGCGAACCACGGGAACAGATCCAGCGGCTCGTTGAAGCAATTGGCGATGCGTCGGGCGAGAACAGGAATGCCTTGCGCGGCGCCCATGATGTTGAGGACATGCGGCGGCGGCGGTTGCAACAGCGCGTTGGTCCAGCCGGTCACATATTGCGCATAGTCCCAATAGCGGTCGAACGTCGCCTGCATCCAGGCTTGATCGTATGGCTTATCGCCATGGGCGAGGATCGCGTCGAGATAGATTTTGGCGCATTTCGATGCGTTGTTGGAGCCCTGTCCGGTGATCGGATCATTGAGCACGACCACGTCTGCCATGCCGAAGGCGGTTTTGCCGGAGGGCAGGTGCGCGATCGGCTTGCGTACGGTCGGCGCGAAACGCCCGGCGAGGATGCCGTTGTCATCGGTGAGTTCGATGTTTTTGGCGCGCTCGGCTTCCCAGGGCAGGAACGTGTCGAGAATCCACTTCGATTTGGCCAGATGTTCGGCCGGTGAGGAAATTCCTTCCCAGCAATCCATCGGGCCGCCGGGGACTCCTTCCAGCACCATGATTTCACACGGCCCGGTCGTGGTGAGCGACGGGAAGACGAAATACTCGCCGACGCCGGGAATAAGATTGAAGGAAACCGCAGAATGCTGCGGACGCGGCGTCAGCCCCTTCACGTAGGTCAGCGCGAGCGCGCGTTGCGGCGCGTCGTATTGGCTTTTTTGGGCGTCGCGTTCGAACAATCTGGCGATCTCGCCCTTGCCGGCGGCGACAATCACGAGATCGGATTCTTTCGCGTATTTCTCCAGGTCGGCCGTTGTTGCTTGCTTGTATTCGATGGTGCCGCCGCGCTTTTCGAATTCCTGCATCCAGCGCGGAAACTTTATCCGCTGATCGACCGCTTGCGCCGGCTTGTCGAGCAGACCGTTCCACTCGATCGCCTTTTTTCCCGATCCGTCCGGCGCCGGAACGATGAAGCTGATGGAATTGACCGTCGGGCATTCCTTGTCCCAGAAATTGAGCCCAAGCTCGCGTTCGTAGCTCAAAGCCTTGTCGAACATGCACTGGCTCGACATCACCTTGCCGTTGCGGATGTCGTCGGCTTTGCGGTCCTGCACGAGGCGGACGTCATAACCGGCGGAAAGCAGCCCGTTGCCGAGTTGCAGGCCAGACTGGCCGCCGCCGACAATCGTGATTACTCGTTTCCCAGAACTCATCTTGCCCTCCTGCGACGCGTTGCGGCGTCTTTGTTATTCCATCAACAGCGGAATTGCGGGGTCCGCGCGTTCGGGTCCCATGGCGGTGTAGCCGCCGTCGACACGGATATCGGTGCCGGTGATAAAGCTTGCGTTGTCGGAGAGCAGGAACGCAACGGCTTCGGCGACTTCAGCGGGATTGCCGGTGCGGCCGAGCAGATGGAAAGGTTTGGCTACGCTGTCGGTTTTGGCGCGATTGCCCTTGGTCAATTCGACCATGATGTTGCTCCAGGTCCATCCCGGCGACACGGCGTTGACGCGAATGCCGTCCGGGGCGAGGTCCATCGCCTGATTGCGCGTCAATTGCAGGATGGCGGCCTTTGAAACCGGATAGACCCACCGCCCGGTCTGCGCCACGCGCGAGGAGATCGAGCCGAAATTGACGATGGCGCCTTTGTTCTTTTTCAGGTGCGGTCTTGCGGCCTGCATGAGCATGACCGAGCCGACGACATTGACCTCAAAGGCCTTCAGCCAGTCGGCGCGCGTCGTTTCGGCGCCGTTGTCGAGGTAGGTACAGGCCACGTTGACCAGATAGTCGAGCCTGCCGGTCGCCTCGACGGTTGCTTTGACGAGCGCTGCGATGTCGGTGTCGCTGCAAAGGTCGCAACGGATGAAACGGGCCTTGCCGCCGAGCTTTTTGGCGGCCGCCTCGCCGTCGGGCACGTTGATATCGGCAATGACCACGTTGCAGCCGTAGCCGGCGAGCGCTTCGGCGACGCCTTGTCCGATGAGGGTCGCGCCGCCGGCGACGATCGCCGTTTTACCGTCCAACCCGCGCATGACGCCGCCTCGCTTTCAGACCGATGCTGTCGCAGCATTGTCCAAAAGCCGGTCGGCGGAGCCAATCCGCTTTGTGCAAGCTTTATCCGCTTTGCGCAGGAAAGGCCCCAAAAAGCGGTTACCCAAGCTCGGTAATGGCTTCAGGGAAGCGGTGAAGCCTGTCACCCGGCCCGTCGGCCTCGATCAAATAGTTGTCGCATACCCACGACAGCACATGGCCGCGGATGTAGGTCGGGTGCACGACAATGTTCATGTGTTTCTCGATCGTCATCGGCTCGTCGCTGCGAATGAGCGGCCGTTCGACCAGATCGTAGCCCTGGCCATGACAGTGGAGGCGTTTTTCTTCCGGCCGGTCATTCTTCCGCATGAAATTGTTATAGGCCGCGAAAATATCCTTGCAGGGCGTGCCGGGCTTGAGCAATTCGAGATTGAATTTGCGCGCTTCCAGTGCGAACGCGAACTCGTCCTTGAGTTCGGCCGAGGCCCTGCCGACGACACAAGTGCGGCCGAGCTCCGTATACATGCCGCCAGGACCGGAATCCTCGACCAGGAGCGCGATAACGTCGCCCTTCTCGATGATGCGGTTCTGGAAGTGGCGCTGGCTGAACTGCGCCGGACGATCCGGCGGCATCGACGCGCACAGATAGATGCCGTTCTCGCTGCCGTTGCGCTGGCTATGGCATTGCGCGATCGCCGCGATATCGCGGTCGCGCATGCCCGGCTCGACCGCGGCAAAAGCGGCGCGCATGGCGCCATCCTGCATCGCGGCGGTGCGGCGAATGAGTTCGCGCTCTTCGGCGCTCTTGATGACCTTGATGCGGTCGACCGTATCGGAGGCATCGACAAAACGGGAATTCGAGAAGCGGCCCTTTTGCAGATGATCGACCATCGCAAACGACATCTGGTACGTACCGAGCAGGCCGATGGTGCCGCCGGCAAAGGGCGCGAGCGCCTTGGCGGCGAGTTCGGGATCGTAGTTCGCGGTGTAGTGGCACGAGGCGTAGCTCGGCGTGGTGAGCCATTGCTTGACGCCCCGGCTCACGCCGTCGCCGTTTGCGGTCGGATTGTTGACGCCGCCGAACGGCCCCTGGCTGATCAAGGTCATGAGATCGTCGCGTGGGAATACGACAGTCAGCGGATAGCCGTTGGTTGCCGGCAGATCGGTGAAATATTTGACGTAACCGCCCATGTAGTCGTTGTTGTTCTGCATGAGCAGCACGTCGATATTTTCGCTCTCCATGGCGGAACGAACGGCCGCCCAGCGGCGTTCGAGTTCGGCCGTCGAGATCGGCGTCTGTAGGCGTTCCGAAAGCTGGTCCATTTCCTATATCCCCCGTTGCGCCGTTCGAGCGCCCGCCGCAAGGCGAAGATAGGCTGATATAACGCTGTGCACTAAGCGCCGCCAAGCAGTCGCGCGGCGATGGAAGCCCGGCTAGAGTTCAAGTACCCTCAACCGACTCGCATTTCCAGGAGCATTAAAATGCCTATTGACATGTCAGCCGTGAATTGGACCTTCGTCGGGTTGATGGCGCTGTTCTCGTTCGTCACCGCCTTGCTCGGCAGTATCATTGCATTCCGGAACCGCTTCATGGGGGCCATCATCGCCGGCATTCTCTTTGCGGTAGCGTTCGTCTTTTGGAATTACTATCCGCACCCCACCCTGGCGCTGCCGATCATCTCCGCATACACCACCCCGGCTGGTTGACCTTTGCGCCGGTCAAGTTATGCGTAGCGGCCGTGGTTAGGATTTTGTCGGGAGGAATGGAGCGGTCATGAATAAGGTCTATGCGGACGCGCGTTCCGCGTTGGCCGGATTGCTGCAGGACGGGATGACGATCATGGCCGGCGGTTTCGGCCTCTGCGGCATTCCGGAAACCCTGATCCTGGCGATCCGCGATTCCGGCGTCAAAAATCTCACCGTCGTCTCCAACAATTGCGGGGTCGACGGCACGGGTCTGGGGGTGCTGCTCGATACCCGGCAGATCAAGAAAATGATCGCCTCCTATGTCGGCGAGAACAAAACCTTTGCCCAGCAATTCCTCGCCAACGAGCTCGAAATCGAATTCAACCCGCAGGGCACGCTGGCCGAGCGCATTCGTGCCGGCGGTGCAGGGGTGGCGGCGTTTTTCACCAAAACCGGGGTGGGTACCCTCATTGCGGAGGGCAAGGACGTGCGCGAATTTGACGGCGAGCGCTATGTCATGGAGCGCGGGCTCGTCGCCGATCTTTCGATCGTGCACGCCTATACGGGCGATACCGAAGGAAATCTCGCGTACCGCAAAACTGCGCGCAATTTTAATCCGGTGATGGCGACGGCGGGTAAAGTGACTGTCGCCGAGGTCGAGCACCTGGTGCGGCCGGGCGAAATCGAACCCGACCACATCATTACGCCTGGCATTTACGTGCAGCGCATCGTTCATGTCGTCAATCCGACGAAGCACATCGAGCAACGCACCGTCCGCAAGCGCACGATGGCCGATTTGCCGGCTGGAACAGGGGAGGAAGTCTGATGCCTTGGACCCGCGATCAAATGGCGGCGCGTGCCGCGAAGGAGCTCAGGGACGGCTTCTACGTCAATCTCGGCATCGGTATTCCGACATTGGTGTCCAATTTCATCCCCGATGGAATGAGTGTGCAGCTACAATCCGAGAACGGCATGCTCGGATTCGGTCCGTTTCCCTTCGAGGGCGAGGAAGATCCCGACCTCATCAACGCCGGCAAGCAAACCGTCACCGAGCTGCCGACGACAAGCTTTTTCAGCTCGGCGGACTCTTTCGCCATGATTCGCGGCGGCCATATCGATATCGCGATCCTTGGCGCCATGCAGGTGGCGGAAAATGGCGACCTCGCCAACTGGATGATTCCGGGAAAAATGGTCAAGGGCATGGGCGGCGCCATGGACCTTGTCGGCGGCGTCAAGAAGGTCGTCGTGGTCATGGAGCATTCGGCCAAGAACGAGGCGAAGCTTCTGCACAAATGCTCACTGCCGCTGACCGGCGCCGGGGTCGTCGATATGGTGATCACCGATCTCGGCGTGTTCACCGTTGACCGCAAGGGCGGCGGCATGACCCTGATCGAACTTGCTCCCGACGTCACGCTTGACGACATCAAGGCCAAGACCGAGGCAAGCTACAAGGTCGCCAATACGCTCAAGCACTAGTGTCCTGAAGTTCCTATGCGAGTTTGCCGTCGGATCGTAGGAACTTCAAATCCACCACACTAGGCCCGGCCGCCAACACTGCGAGCCTGACGCCGGCGGCCGCGGTAATGAGCGCCCTTTACGCTTGCCTCGAACACGTTGACAATGGCGGCGTGGGAAACGCTGTGCCTGAAGATCCGATCCTCGAGACCGAGGACCTGACCAAGGAATTTGCCGGCTTCGTGGCAGTTCGGTCGGTCAATCTGCGCGTCAAGCGCGGCAGTATCCACGCGCTGATCGGTCCGAATGGCGCCGGTAAGACCACCTGCTTCAACCTCCTTACCAAATTTCTGGCGCCGACGCGCGGGCGCATCGTGTTTGACGGGCGCGACATCACCGCGCTCAAACCGGCCGACGTTGCGCAGCTCGGACTTGGACGATCGTTCCAGATCTCGGCAGTCTTTCCGCATCTGACGGTGCTGGAAAACGTTCGCATCGCGCTCCAGCGCCGACGCGGCACCTCATTCGATTTTTGGCGCTCGAAGCGGGTGTTGCGGGTGCTCGACGATAGGGCAAAGGCGATCCTGGCCGATGTCGGTCTTTTGCCCTATGTCGACGCGCTTGCAGTCGAACTGCCTTATGGGCGCAAGCGAGCGCTTGAAATCGCGACCACGCTCGCGCTCGACCCGGAGCTGATGCTGCTCGACGAGCCGATGGCCGGGATGGACCGCGAGGACGTCGTTCGCATCAGCGCGCTGATCAAATCGGTCGCCGCCGATCGCACGGTGCTCATGGTCGAGCACAATCTCAGCGTCGTCGCCGATCTTTGCGATCGGATCACCGTTCTCACCCGTGGTCAGATTTTGGCCGAGGGCGACTACCAGACCGTATCCGCCGATCCGGCGGTGCGCGAGGCCTATCTTGGGACCGGCCATGCTTGAGACCAGCCATGCTTGAGACCAGCCATGCCTGAGACCAGCGCGATGCTTGCCGTGAAGGATCTGGAAGCCTGGTATGGCGAGTCGCATATCCTGCACGGCGTCACTTTCGACGTGCGGCCGGGCGAAGTGGTGACGCTTCTCGGCCGCAACGGCGTCGGCAAGACGACGACGCTCAAAGCCATCATGGGGATCATCGAAGCCCGAACCGGCTCGGTGCAGTTCGAGGGAAAGCAACTGATCCGCCGTTCTTCGGACGCTATCGCCCGTGCCGGTATCGCTTTTTGCCCGGAAGAGCGCGGCATATTCTCCACGCTCGACGTCAAGGAAAATCTGCTGCTGCCCCCGCAAGTGCGGCCCGGCGGACTCGATCTCAAACGCATCTTCGAGCTTTTTCCCAACCTGCGCGAGCGCCTCCATAGCCAGGGCACGAAGCTTTCGGGCGGCGAGCAGCAGATGCTCGCGATCGGCCGCATCCTGCGCACCGGTGCGCGGTTATTGTTGCTGGACGAGCCGACCGAGGGGCTCGCGCCCGTCATCATCCAGCAGATCGGGCGCACGATCTCTTTGCTCAAAGCGCAAGGTTTCACGGTGCTGCTGGTCGAGCAGAACTTTAATTTCGCCGCGACCGTGGCCGATCGTTACTACGTCATGGAACACGGGCGTGTCGTGGACGGTTTTACCGCCGCTGAACTAAAGGCGAATACGGAAAAACTGCACGAATATCTTGGAGTTTGATATCTAAGGATCGACGGCTTCGAAGCGCTGTAAGCGCGGGCCCCAAGCCCGCTCATGGGGAGGTTGCCATAACCACCGCACGCAGATTTGCCCTCGCCGCTGCGACATATGTATTCATGATCGCCGGCGCGTCAGCGCAGGAAGACGACGTGGTCAAAATCGGTGTCCTGACCGACATGTCCGGCCTCTATTCGGATATCGGCGGACCGGGCTCGGTGGCGGCCGCCAAACTGGCGGTCGAGGATTTCGATCCCGCGGCGCACGGCATGAAAGTCGAGGTCATCGCCGGCGATCATCAGAACAAGCCGGATATCGGCGCCAACCTCGCTCGGCAATGGTACGACGTCGACCACGTTGATGTCATCGTCGACGTGCCGACGTCGAGCGTCGCACTGGCGATCAGTGAAATCACGCGGGAAAAGAACAAAGTCTTCCTGGCTTCGGGCCCTGCGAGTTCCGACCTCACCGGGTCGAAATGCTCGCCGAACACCATCCAGTGGACCTATGACACCTGGATGCTGGCGCACAGCACCGGCAGGGCGGTCGTTCAAACCGGTGGTAACACCTGGTTCTTCCTCACCGCCGATTATGCGTTCGGGCAAGCACTCGAGCGCGATACCACCAAAGTCATTTTAGCCAATGGCGGCAAGGTGCTGGGTAGTGTGCGCCATCCGCTGAATACGTCGGACTTTTCGTCTTTCCTGCTGCAGGCGCAGGCTTCGAAAGCCAAGATCATCGGGCTTGCCAACGCCGGGGGCGATACTGTCAACGCGATCAAGCAGGGCTCGGAGTTCGGCATCACCGCGAGGGGCCAGCAGTTTGCCGGCCTGCTGATGTTCATCAACGATGTCGAGGCGCTTTCGTTGAAAACCGCGCAGGGGCTGGTGCTGACCGAGACCTGGTATTGGGACATGACGGACGCCAACCGCGCTTTCACCAAGCGCTGGCAGGTCTCGCGACCCGGCAAGTTTCCGAGCATGGTGCCGGCTGGGGTGTACTCGTCGGTCATTCATTATCTGAAAGCGGTTGCCGCGCTGAAAAGCGACTCTGACGGAAGGGCGGTCGTCGCCAAGATGAAAGAGATGCCGACGGACGATCCGCTATTCGGCAAGGGCTCGGTACGCGCCGACGGACGCAAGCTGCATGATGCTTATTTGTTCGAGGTGAAGTCGCCGAAAGAGTCGAAATATCCAGGCGACGACTACAAGCTTCGCGCTACCATTCCGGCGGCCGAAGCGTTTCGGCCGCTGAAAGACGGCGGCTGCCCGCTGGTGGGCGGGTAAGTCGTTTCAGGGATACGGCCGCTCGCTCGGGCGAGCGGCTGCTGGGAGGGATGCGGCATGTTCGAAGTTTTCGGCATTCCTTCGCAGGCATTGTTCGGCCAATTGCTGCTTGGCCTGATCAACGGCTCGTTCTACGCATTGTTGAGTCTCGGGCTTGCCGTCATTTTCGGCATGCTCAACATCATCAATTTCACGCACGGCGCGCAGTACATGATGGGGGCGTTTGCCGCTTACCTGCTGCTCCAGCATTTGGGGATCAACTATTGGGAAGCGCTGGTGATCGCGCCGATCGTGGTCGGCGCCACCGGCATTGTCATTGAGCGGCTGTTCCTCACGCATCTGCGCAAGCTCGATCCGCTATACGGACTTCTTCTCACCTTCGGCCTCGGGCTCATCATCGAGGGGACTGTTCCGTAACTATTACGGCTCGTCGGGCTTGCCGTATCAGGTGCCCGACGCGCTGCGCGGCGGGCGCAATCTCGGCTTCATGTTCCTTCCGAACTATCGCGCCTGGGTCATCGTCCTTTCGCTGGCGGTATGCTTCGCCACCTGGTTTGCCATCGAACGGACGCGGCTCGGGTCCTATCTTCGCGCCGCCACGGAAAACCCGGTCCTGGTTCGCGCTTTCGGCATCAATGTGCCGCGCATGGTGACGCTGACCTACGGTTTTGGCGTCGGGCTTGCGGCGCTTGCCGGGGTCATGGCGGCGCCGATCTACAACGTCTCGCCGCAAATGGGCTCCGATCTCATCATTGTCGTGTTCGCGGTGGTGGTGATCGGCGGCATGGGCTCGATCATGGGCGCGATTCTTACCGGCTTTGCGCTCGGCATCGTCGAGGGGCTGACGAAGGTTTTTTATCCGGAAGCTTCCAACACCGTGATCTTCGTCATCATGGCGATCGTGCTGCTGATCCGGCCGTCCGGTCTGTTCGGACGGAGCGCGTGAATGGAACGCGCAATCGAGCCGGCGGTTTTGGCGCGCAACCGGGAGGCTGGTTGGAGCCTCGCGGCGGCGTTTGTCGTGATGATTGTGTTGTTCGTGATCGGGCCGTTTGTGGTCTACCCGGTCTTTCTGATGAAGGCATTGTGCTTTGCCCTGTTTGCCTGCGCCTTCAACCTTCTCATCGGCTATGTCGGCCTGATTTCGTTCGGTCATGCCCTGTTTTTCGGCTGGGCAAGCTATCTCACGGCATATGCCGCGAAGGTTGGCAATCTGAGCTTTCCGTTCTGGTTCGGCAAAGTGATGTGGTTTGTGATTCCCCTGCCGCCGCAGTCGCCGGAAGTGTCGATCCTGATCGGCACGCTCGTCGCCGCGATCCTTGGATACATCACGGGCGTGATAGCCATTCGCCGGCAAGGCATCTATTTCGCCATGATCACGCTGGCGCTGGCGCAGATGATGTATTTCTTTGCCTTGCAGGCGAAATTCACCGGCGGCGAGGATGGTATCCAGGGGGTGCCGCGCGGCCGCTTGTTCGGAATGTTCGACCTGTCCAACGAAAAGACGATGTACGTCTTTGTTCTCGTTGTCTTTCTCGCCGGCTTTGTTCTTATCTACCGGATCATCAATTCGCCGTTCGGCGAGGTTCTCAAGGCCATCCGCGAGAATGAGCAGCGTACGATTTCGCTCGGCTACAAGACCGAGCGCTACAAGTTGATGGCCTTCGTGCTGTCGGCGACGCTGGCGGGTCTTGCCGGATCGATGAATTCTCTGGTCTTTCAGCTCGCCTCGCTGACCGATGTGCATTGGACGATGTCGGGCGACGTGGTCCTGATGACGCTGCTCGGCGGTCTGGGCACGGTGTTTGGGCCTGTGGTCGGCGCCTTTCTTGTCATCGCCATGCAGAACTATCTGGCCCCCTTCGGCCAATGGGTTCTGGTGATTCAGGGCGCGATCTTCGTGGTATGTGTGCTGGCTTTCCGGCGCGGCATTGTCGGCGAATTGGCGCAGGCTCTGCGCTTGCGCCTTTGATTTAATGCCTCTGAAAGCAAACTTTTCCACACACTTATCAACAGAATCAGTTTATCAGCAGCATTCGATGCACAGGTCGATTGCTTGGACCGCTGCATTTTTGTTGCTTGGCGGCGAGTCTCAGGTGAGCTTGATCCTCGCGATCAGGTTGAGCAGCTTTGGGTTTGTTTTCCCAGCAGCCCTTTGTGCTTCGAGCGTGAATTGTGCGCTCTCAAGTGAACGTGCGTTTTCCGCGTCCACGCGCGCTCTCATTGAAAATTCCTGTTCCCGGCCAGGCGGGCACCTCCGGTCTTTTCATGTCGGCACGGCAGAACAGTCCGTACGACGGTATCGCGAGCAAATGGCACGCATTGGCGGAGCGTCGCAGGGCGCATGTCGTCGAGCTGCGCGATAGCGGCCGGTGGAAGCACTATTATGATACGCAGGATGAGCTTGTCGCCGCGTTGCGCGATGCGATGACCGCATGCGACGAATGGGCGAGGATCGGCGGTCTTTCCGAGGGCGACGCTTCCGCTTGACTGCGGGGCGGCTTTTCCGGATCACGCCCTAGCGTGCGCGGTTGCCGCCGATCGACAGTTGCGCGTAGCGGGCGGCGCCGTCCCTGGCGAGATCGCCCGTCACCGCTTTTTTCCACTCCATGCCGACGATGGCGCCGCTGCGGACTTCGGAGATCATGTTGTCCGCAATGACGGCGGCGCCGGCGCCCGGCGCCACGGAAACCGTGATGCCGAATTCGGCGCGGCGAATCACATTGGATGTGATGGCGACATCGCGCAGATAGGCGCCCCAGCCGGCGGCGATTCCGGCATTGGGTGCGTTCTCGACGACGTTGCCGGTCACCACCGTGTCGGCTTCGATGCCGATGCCGATGCCGGCGCTGTCATTTGGGTCGGTACCGGCCGGCCGGCGTCCGACCAGGTTGCGGATGAGATTGCCCTGCACGACGGCGAGCCGGCCTCCTTTGTCGAAATTCGTGACCGACACGCCGAGCGCCGCGCCGTCGACAATGTTGTTTGCGATCAGCGCGCCTTCGAAGCCGAACTCGGCATAGAGCGCCACCTCGCCGAGGCCGGTGCAGGTATTGCCGACGATTTGCAGGTTTGAGGCCGCGTTGCCGCGCACCGCGGAGAACGCCGCGGCGCGGATGCGGTTGCCGCGGACAATGACATTGTCGGCACGGAAAACATTGATGGCATTGCCCCACTCGCCGGAGCCGCCGGATTTGTTCGAAATATTTTCAACGCGGTTGTCGACGATGAGCGTGCCGTCGTCGCCCGGCGTCGAGCGCCAAACCAGAATGCCGCCATTGCCGGCGCCGTTTATGGTGTTGGCGTTGATGCGTAGTCCGCGCGCGTCGATCGAGAAAATAGCGATATCGCCGGCGGCGATCGTATTGCCAGTTACTTCGCCGGCGACCGATTCAAGAGAAATTCCGTTGCGGCCGGCGCTGACGATTTCGCAATCAACGATGCGCACGGAGCGGCCGCGGCTGAAATGCACTAGCCCGCGCCGCTCCGGCAGTGGAATTCCGGCGCCGTCGAGAACAAGACCGCTTACGCCGATATAGTCGCTGCCGGTGGCCGATAGCATCGAGGGCCCTCCCGCCATGACGATGCGGCTTGCCCCGGCAACGCCGGCGATTGATGCATGGGACGGGAGCACAAGCGACCCGGCGCGATAGAAGCCCGCCGCCAGCCGCAGCACGGCACGCGCGGCAGCTGCCTGTTCGATGGCGCGCTGAAAAATCTGTGTTTGGTCTTCCGCCGCGTTCGGGCGCAACCCGAGCGCTGCGGCATCGATTTCGGCGCGCGGCCCGCCGTCCCGCATGGGCGCGGATTGCGCGTTAGTCGCGGCGCCCACTGCGCCGGCGCCGGCCATGGCTGCGAACAGGTGGCGGCGATCGATGCCCATCAAACAATCTCCGACGCAAAGAGGCGCGCGGCGCGACGCGGGTTCTTAAAGCCATTTCGTTCTGGCACAGGGGACTATTCCACCGTGACGGTTAACGGCGGCTTGCGGCCATGAGCGCGATGAGCAGCGCCTCCGCCGCAGCGAGGATGGGCCCAAATTGAGGGTGGCCGGGTCTCACGTGGGGAATGTGGACGAACTGAACCAGCGGCCGGTCGCCGCGCGGGCGCTCCAAAGCCAGCCAATAAGCATAGTTGCACAGGTAACGTCCGGCATCGCGCGACAAGCGTGCCGGAAAACCGCTGGTCCGAACCGCTCCGAGCAATTGGGCGAAGCGCGCATTGCCTCGAAGCGCCGCAGGCCCGCCGGTGGCGATGACGCCGCGGGTGGGGCGATGTCCGCTCGCATCCGGGTGCAATACCGAGACAGCGTTGCGCGCCTGCGTCTCGATGCAGAGGTGGCGGCGGCGTCCGGCTAGCCCGAACATCAGAATGATGTCGGGATCTTCGGCAAAAAGTTTCGGAAGTTCGCGATCGACGCTCGCATACGTCGTCGCAAAGACGTGCGTGGCGCGGCCGATACCGGCAAAGGCCGGCCGCCGCCTGCGGGCGAGCATTTTGACCAATACGGCGCTGGGATTGAACGGCGCGCCGGGAAAGGGGCCGAAGCCGACGAGGAGGACGCGCATCTCAACGCCCCAGCATGTCGGCAATCTGCTCCACCGCGGCATTGGCCGCCAGCCGTCCTGCTGCAACATCGGCTTCTATCCGTGGCAGCGCTGCCTTAAGCGTCCGATCCGAACGCAATGGTGCGAACAAACGCTCCTCGAGCATCGACCACATCCACTTCACCTGCTGCTCGCCGCGGCGCGAGACAAGTTCGCCCGATGCGGTGAGCTTCACCCGATGGTCGAGAACGTTCGCCCATAGCGCCGTGACGCCGTCGCCGGTGAGCGCCGAGTAGGTCAGCACCGGCGGCGTCCAGTTCGGTGACCGCGGCGAAAGGATATGCAGCGCGGCGCGATACTCGGCCGCAGCAGCCTTGGCGCGGACGAGATTGTCGCCATCGGCCTTGTTGACGGCAATCAGATCGGCGAGTTCGACGACGCCCTTCTTCAATCCTTGCAGTTCGTCGCCGGCGCCCGGCAGCATGAGCACCAGAAAAAAGTCGGTCATGTCTGCGACCGCGATCTCCGATTGTCCGACGCCGACGGTCTCGACCAGCACCACGTCATAGCCTGCGGCCTCGCACAGCAGCATGGTCTCGCGCGTCTTGGCCGCGACGCCGCCGAGCGTACCGGAGGCCGGGGAGGGGCGGATGAAAGCATTGGTGTCGCTGGCGAGACGAGCCATGCGCGTCTTGTCGGCCAGGATCGAGCCGCCGGTCCGTTGCGACGAAGGATCGACGGCCAGCACGGCGACCTTGTGCCCTTGCCCCGTCAGCATCGTGCCGAGAGTATCGATGGTCGTAGACTTGCCGACCCCCGGCGCCCCGGTAATGCCGACACGCACTGCCTTGCCGGTTGCTGCCAGCAGCGTCTGGGTGAGCGTGGCCGCGGCGCGGCGGTGATCGGCGCGTTTGCTTTCAATCAGCGTGATCGCCCGCGAGAGCACGGCGCGGTCGCCGGCACGAAGGTCGCGTGCGATCCGGCCGACGTCGGGAACAGGAGAAGACGAGGCCATAACGTCTCTTCCGCGAGCGGGCGGCTTGCGTCAAGGCCGCGTGTGCGCGTTCACATTTACGCTTTGCTAGCCTCGTCCGCAGCGGACCAGGATTTTTCGCCGAATAACCCCGTTGTCGTCGAAATGCAGCCGCATCCCGAGACTGTGATCGCCGCGTTCGCCCGAGGTGAGGCGCAACGTCGTCTGTCCATCCCCAATACGGAGACATCGATGAACTGGAACCAGATCGAGGGCAATTGGATGCAATTCAAGGCCAGCGTGCGCGGCAACTGGGTCAAGCTTACCGACGAAGATATCACTCGCGTCGGTGGCCGCCGCGATGAATTGGCCAAGCGCCTGCAGGCGCGTTACGGATTTGGCAAGGGCGAAGCCGAGCGCGAGATCGAAGCCTGGATGAAAACTCAGCGGCACGCCGCTTGAGCATGCGCGACCGGTCCGGGCATCGGTCCGGGCCGGTCGCTTAGCTATGCCGCGCAATCCCTAGGGCAGTATGGCGAAAGCGCGTGCCGGAAATCCCAAACCATCGCGTACCTTTGGCCAGCTCACGACGATGAGGGCGCCGGTCGCAGGAACCTTGTCGAGGTTGGCCATCACTTCGATCTGATAGTGGCCGTGCTGGAGGATGTACGTTTCGGAATCCATCTTGTCGGTCGTGTCGGTATCCATGCTTTCGTGGCCGGTCGCCGTCACGTCGCGGCGCTCGTAAAGGAATTTGATGGTTTCGAACGCCCAGGCGGGAAACGGACTGCGCTTGAAGCGTTCGGGATTGGCGTCCCAGTCCTTGTACATATCGGTCCGCAAAGCCACGAAGGCGCCCTTCGGTACGGGCCCGTGCTGGCGTTCCCAAGCCATCAGGTCATCGACCGAAAACGCGTGGTTCGGATCCTTGGCCAGGTAAGGCGTGTCGTCCAGAACGATCAACGGCAGAATCATTTCCTTCAGCGGAATCCGGTCCATCGTGATTCCGGTTTCGGCAAAATGCGCCGGCGGATCGACGTGGGTGCCGTACTGCCCAACCATTTGGTAAAAGGTGGAGCGGAAGCCGTCCTTGGCGATGGTGTATGGTTCATGAGTTTTGGGGTCGGCGGCAGGCGAAAACTTCGCCTGGCCGAAGCCGGACCACACCGGCGTCTGTTCACCGAAACTATGGGTGAGATCGACAAACGTCTTGGACGCGATGATGCGGTAGGCCTGCGACAAGTCCGATTGAGCTTGCGCGGGCGAAACTATCCGGATGAAAGCGCACAGCGCAACGATCGGCAGTAACGCGGCGCAACACTTGCCGCGAGAAGATTTGCCGCGATAAGACTTGCTTGGATAATACTTGCCTCGATGAGACTTGCGTCGACGGGTCATGGGATCATCCCTCGCGTGCGGCGCTCCTCTGGCGCCGGTGCGGAGATTCTTACCCGATGCCAACCCTCAGCGCCAAAGCTCGCGGCTCGCCAGGGCTGCGCCCTGGGCGAGGGCTTCGAGCTTGGCCCAAGCGATCATTGGGTGAACGCGTCCGCCGAGACCGCAATCCGTTGCGGCGATAACCCGCTCACGCCCGACGCTCTTGGTGAAACGCAGAATGCGCTGGGCGACCAGTTCGGGATGCTCCACCACGTTGGTGGCGTGGCTCACGACGCCCGGCATGATGATCTTGCCGTCCGGAAGCTTGACGTCTTCCCACACCGTCCACTCGTGCTCGTGGCGAACGTTGCCGGCCTCGAACGAGTAGGCTTGGCATTTGACGGCCAGCATCACGTCGGCAATGTCACGCATCGGAATGTCGGTCGTGTGCGGACCGTGCCAGCTGCCCCAGCAGAGGTGAAAACGGATGCGATCTTCGGGCAAACCCCTGATGGCGTGATTGAGCGCCTCGATCCGCACCATGCAGAATTTCTTGTAAGCCTCCACGGACGGCTCGGGATTGATCATATCCCAGTTCTCGGCGATGGCAGGGTCATCGAGTTGCAGGATCAGGCCGGCATCGACGATCGCCTTGTATTCCTCGCGCATCGCCTCGCCGACCGCGTACATGAACTCTTCGTCGGTCTTGTAGTAGGCGTTGGCAAGCCGCGAGGCGCTCGCCGGCGCGACCGAGGTCATAAAGCCCTCTTCGACGCCGTTCGCTTTCAGCGCCGCCTTCATATGGGCAATGTCGGCCTTGATCGCGTCGTGTCCCTTGTAGACCACCGGACCGGTACATACCGGCCATTTGGCCATGCCCGGTCCGGTGTACACGCTGCCGTCCGGATCTGTGTAAACCGGCAGGAACTTTGTGCGATCGCGCCGGTCGGCAAAGCTCGTGAGCACGACTTCGCCGGGTTTGGCCCGCTTCGGCGCGGCGTCGTAGAGACCCGGCCCGGTCAAATCGAGCCCGCCGAGCCGATTGAAGCAATAGCTCCACCAGGCCCGATAGTTGATTTTGTGGCCCATCGATTTGCCAAACTCGCCATCGCCGGGCACGTCGATGCCGATTTCCTTTTGCTTGCGCACAACGTCGACGACGGCAGCTTGCAGCGTCTGTTCGAACGCCGCTTCGTCGGTGGTTTCGCCGGCCTCGCGGGCGCTATTGGCGCTGATCAGGTCGTCCGGACGCGGCAGGCTTCCGGCCTGACTGGTCAGAATGTGGTCGCGGCTCATCCTCATCGCGAACTCCCGGCTGGCAAGGACTGGATCGGGCTAAAGAAAACGGACGACGGGAAGCGAACCAAATAGTTCGCTTCCTCGTTCGTCCGTCTGCCGATGGACTTCAGATGGCGTGGAACGGCTGCTCTTTCAGCGAAGCGACCAGGCCATGGAACACTTCGTTGACCGGGCCCCAGCTCGGCAGCTTTTTCATGTTGTTGAGCCAGCGCTCGACGTTCGGATAAGCCGAAAAATCGCAGCGGATGACTTCGCCCAGCGTCACCAGAGCGGCGCCGAAATAGTCGGCGATCGTGATCTGGTCGCCGCAGAGGTACTGTTTCTTCGGTCCGATCCAATGGTCGTTGAGGATCTTCAGCCAGCGCTTGGCGTTCTGCTGGCCGATCTCGATCGTCGCAGCCTGCGCTTCGTCGCTGCGCCGCTTTTGATTGGGGAACAGCTGCGGATAGGCGAGATTATAGGCCCAGTCGCGATAGAAGTTGGTGTTGAGCCAGTCCATCATCTCGTTGACCTTGGCGCGCTGCTTGAGGTCCTTCGGATATGCCGGCGAGCCGATCTTGTCGGCGAGGTATTTCAGGATCGCCGAACTTTCGGTAAGGCGGAGGTCGCCGTCCTCGATCATCGGGACAAGGTTGTTCGGGTTCACTGCCGAATAAGCCGGCTGGTAGTGCTCGCCGGTAAACAGATCGACCGTCACTTCTTCGACCGGAATTTTGTTCTCGGCGATGAACAGCCGCACCGGGCGGCTCGTCATCGACACCGGATGCATGTAGAGCTTCATGACAATTTCCTCCCAAAAAAACGCTATCGGCATGGCTTATAGAACATCTTCGCAAACGGTGAAATGCGGAGTTCTGCCCACCAAAAATATGGGCACGATGGGCACCGATACTCAACGAGCGGCCGCGCCCGGGGCGGGCCCGTCGCCCGAAGCTGCGATTATCGAGACTTCGCTTTTGCGACCATGTCGGCAATAAAGCGCGGCAGGGCGAATGCGGCGGCGTGGACCTCCGGCGTCCAATATCTGGTCGAAAAGCCGCCGGCCTTGCGATGGCGCGCTGCGAGAGTCTTGACCGGAACCTGGCGCAACCTCTTGTCATCGGTCGCCCAGCCCATGGCCATATGGCCCCCGATATAGGTCGGGACCGCGGCGATGTAGCAGGTGCCGTCCGCGAATAATCGCCTGAACTTGCTGATACTGGAGACAAGCTCGCCGGGTTGGAAAATCGGTACGCCGTTTTGCGTTACCAGTAGGCCACCTTTGTTCATGCAGCGTTTGCAGGCCGCGTAGAATTTGCGGCTGAACAGGATTTTTCCCGGCCCTTGCGGGTCGGTCGAGTTGACGATGATGACGTCGAAGCGCTGCGCAGTCGTGGCGACATATTTCATGCCGTCTCCGATCACGCTTTCAAAGCGCTTGTCGGCAAATACCGGCTTGGTGAATTCCGGAAAGTGTTGTTTGGCGAAATCGACGACAGCCGGGTCGATCTCCACCTGGGTAAGCCGCCGCACGGATTTGTGCTTGAGTACCTCCTCGGCGATTCCGCAATCGCCGCCGCCGACGATCAGCACGTCGCGCGCATTGCCGTGGGCGAACAGCGGCACGTGCGACATCATTTCCTGGTAGATGAATTCGTCACGCTTGGTGATCTGCGTGGCGCCGTCGAGCATCAGCATCTTGCCGAAGAAAGGTTGTTCGAACAGCACCAGGTGTTGATGCTCGGTTTGCGTCTCGTAGAGCACCTTGTCGACCCGGTAGCTCATGCGAAAGCCGAGGTCGTCAAACAGCGTCTCGGCGATCCAGCGCTTTTCGGCCATGGTAGCCCCAACTTCGCTGTGAAAATGAAGGCGGCCGGGACCAAAGCCCGGCCGCTCAAAACCCGTCAAGTGTCGGCCGCTTAGGAGCCGCCGGCCCCGCGCAAAATCTCGTTCACGCCGACGCGCTTTGCGGAAAACGCTTCGCGCAACACCGGAATGCAGGCGTCGGGATCGGCCGATCCGCACATGAAAACGTCGAGCGCGGCATAACGCGCCTCCGGCCAGGTATGGATGGAGATGTGGCTTTCAGCCAGCACGGCCACGCCGGATACGCCGTTGGGCTGAAAATGATGGAGGTGGATGTGCAGCAGTGTCGCGCGCGCAGCGACGACGCACCGGCGCAGGGTCGCTTCGATGTGATCGATGTCGTTGAGCCGTATGGCGCCATGCAGGTCGACGATCAGATGCACGCCGGCGCAATGGACGCCCTTGCGAAGCGCGAAATGATCGTGCCGGGTATCTGCCGGTAACGGCGCGGCCACCTTCAGTTTGGTCTTGCGGTCTTCCTTTCGGGCGGTACCTGGGTTCCCCAAGCCCTTCCCCGATCGCAAGAGGGCGTTCTGGCTCATGCCGTCCTCCCCAACCAGGATGTGAACCCGAGATGCCGGTGAACCGGCGCCACGGAAGTGAGAAACGCGATTGTAGGTCGACGCAAATCGATCAATCGCGTGACGATCCCACATAATTGCAAACCCTTCGGAGTCAAGCAAATTCTCAACAAAAAACCGTAACCGCGCGTGAACGCAATCGTCTTTTACGTCACCCAAAGGCAATGCCTCGGTACGTCGCGCGGCCGGCACGGACGCCGCCGCCGCTGAAGAATGCGACGAGGCTGCGTCACACTTTCGCCCGTGAATTTCTTATGATTGCGATTCAGTTTCACGCTATGGGGCACGGCGTGAGCCGAGCGCAGGCTCAGAGCGGCCAGGACGGGAGAGCGAATATGATGCGGACGGTGGGCGCTGCGGTATTCTTGACCCTCGCGGCATTAATGCCGGCGCAACAGGCGGCGGCGCAGGATCCTCTTGCCGGTGCGATCATCGGTGGAGCTCTCGGTGGCATCGTCGGCGGCGCGCTCGGCCGCGGCGGCGGTGCTATCGCAGGCGCCGCGATCGGCGCCACGACCGGAGCGGTTATCGCGGCGGAAGCACAACGGAGCGCCACGGGATATTACTGGTGGCGTGGCGGTTGCTATTACCGCTATCCGAACGGGGGATGGCTGCAAGTGCAGCCGGGATATTGCTCTTACTGACTTGCCGCGGCTGCAACCGCGCTGCTAGCCGTTCACGGCGACCGGCGGAGAGATGATGGGTCGCGTGGGCGTCGTTATCCGCGTCCGAAAAAAGCTGAGCACGCGCCGGGCGGTATCGAGGTGCATCCGGTTGAAGGTCGTCATTGCCTGATCAAGGTCGCTTACGGACATGCCACGGTCGGCCGCGCGCAAAAGCAGGAGGGCCCTGGTGGTAGTCGCCGATAGGCCCGCGACTTTGGCGAGGATCAGTACGATTTCGGCGCCCGGATCGAGCAGCGCCCGCTCGACGACGTCGATGGGCGTGTCGGACATAAACGACAGCGCGATCGCGGTCTCCTCGAATTTACGGTCGTGCGCATATTGAAAGATTTCGTCTTCGCCAATACGGCGTTGCCGGTTCTGCCGCTCCACCGCGGCGAGCGCTTTGGCGAAATCCGGCGATGAGTTTCGTGAATCGGTACGAAGCCCGCCGGCGATCTCCGCTACTATGCCTGCAATAGCGTTTGCCGCATCCGGATTCTCGGCGGCCAGGCGATTGCGCACGGTGTCTGACGCTTTTTCCAGCAGCACGAGAAAATGTGGACGCGGGATATCGTTGCGCCTGCCGACGACGGTTGCCAGATCGTCGTCGCCGGCGGAACGGTTGACCAAAAGGCGAAATCCGGCGTCGGAAAAGCGCGCGCCGGCATTTTTGACGACTGAATGGACGACGTCGCGGTCGCCGCGTTCGACCAGGACGTCGGTCACCGCTTCGCTGAGCGATCGGCGCTGCGACATGGCGAACAGATGCGGCTGGCCTTTGATCCTGGCACCGGCGACGAGCGCAGGGTCCCTGAGCCGCTCCGACTGCTTGAGTACTGGCTGGGCGACGTCGATATCGTCATCAAAGGCGAGCAAGTGGATCACGTTCGATGGAGCATTCGCGATGGGCGCCAGCCGCTGCGCCAGCTTGACTCGCGCTTTGGCCTCGATGGCGCTGACGAGGCGTACCATGATGTCGTCGAATACCCCGATTTGCTCGTCGGTATAGCGCGAGGCGCTGCCGACGAAGAGATCGGTGATACGCGTGAGCATCTCGATACGGCGCGAGGTAGTGCCCGAATTAAGCGCGGCTTCCAGTTCGTCAATGAGAGGAAAAGTGCGCATCAGTTATCGCGGGCCGAGCACATGGAACTCAGCAACAATGCGCTGCGAACAATGAAGAAAGGCTTGCGGGTGATTTGCCGGCGGCGCCGCTTAAGAAATCATGAAGAGGCCCGCCGGCGGACGCTTGTTTCGAACACGCCCATGCGATTTTTCACCTCGGCGGGAACGTTGTAGGCACGGAAAATCAACACTTGGTCGCGGAGACCGCAAGCCTCGCGCTGAACAACAAAACACCACAACGCGTCGCTCGCGTCCCGCACCAATTGCTCCCGCTCGGGGTTCATCGACGTTTCCGCCGCCGGACCGCCATCGCGGTCCCGATCCGCGCGGTCGTAGCGCGACAGGGCAGCCAGTGCAGTTTCGAGCGCGTGGCCGAGCCGGCTGAGCGCCGCCGCCTGCTCCTGAACGATTTCGTAGTCGAGCGCGCTCTCGCGCCGGTCATTTGAACGAGATCCAGGGGAGCGTAGCGTCATGCGGGCACGGAGCTAATCTCGGGCAACAAACTGCATTATTGACGAGGCCGTTCCCACGTCACAAGCGTGATGCCGGCGACGGCGTCTAGCTCGCGCTGCGGTCCGGCGCGCAGGCCGTGGCGCGCGAGGACATCTCCGGCTGCCGCGTCCGGGCCGACCTCCGGGAAAAGCGGCAATCCACCTGGAATGGCTGCGTAAGCGGCGCGGGTGAGGTGGAAGGCGTCGTAAAGCGGCAAGAACAGTCCAAATACCTCGGTGCCGCCGATGACCGCGATCGTTCCTTCGCCGGCCCGCAGCATTGCGATCGCGGATTGGATCGTCGCGCCCGCGGGGTTCCAAAGCACGGCGTTCGAGTGCGACGGATCGGGCGCAACGCTCGCGATTTGGCGTGTAACGATGATGCGCTTGCGCCGCGCCGCGCGTGGCCCGCCTTCATGCGAGCGCCGTCCATGCACGATCACGGCGGCCCGGTCCAATTCGGTCTGCAAAAACCTCTGATCGGCCTCGTTGCGGATCGAATCCGGCATCGCGCCGTTGCCGTCGGCAATCATGCCGTCGGCGGAAACGATGGCGTACCCTTCGATACGATGCTGCCCGATCATGAGGAGTAACGATAACGGGGCTCGCGGGCCAAGTCATCGCCCGGGTATGGAACCGCTATCTGGCAAATTTGCAAATCCGCTCCAAACAGCCTATTTAGAATTAAAACGACGGTTTGAAAAAGGGACGGGAATGACGCGGCCTTCCGAGATCACCCGTGAGCGCATTCTCAAAGCGGCGGAGCGTTTGTTCGCCGACCGCGGCTACGACGCGACAAGCGTTCGCGCCATCGTCGCCAAGGCGCGCGTCAATCAAGCGGCCATCAATTACCACTTTGCCGGCAAGGACGGGCTTTACCGCGAAGTGCTGCGCGTCTCCATTCGGGCGCTCACCGAGCACCAGCTCGCCCACGCCCAGGAAACGAAAACGATGCCGCGTGAGGAAGCGTTGCGCGAATTCGTGCGGCACCAGTTGCACCCGCTTTTGACGCGCGATGAACTAAGCCGGCACCTCCGTATCTTTAACTGGGAGGCCGTGCGTCCCACTGCGGTGTACCGAAAGCTCGTGAGCGAGGAAGCTGCGCCGTTCATGGGTCTCGCAGTCGATCTTGTACGCCGCTTCCTGCCCGACGCCGATCAGCACAGTCTGGTGGTCGCTGCCGTCTGGCTGATAGGCCAGTGCAGCATTTTCGTGCGGAACCGCGAGCAGTTGGCAAATCCCCCGGTCTCGCTCGTGCTCGATGAAGCCGCCGTCGAGCGGCTTGCCGAAATGGTAACCGGCTGGGTGCTTGGCGGGCTGCGGCAACCGAACTAGGCCCTGGGTCCATCCGCAGGAAATCCCCGGGGGCGCCACAAAAATTCCTTGTTCCCGGCCACTGGCCGCCTATAACAGATGTTTGAAATTCAATCGCTCGTTTGAAAACTGGGTGGAGGGAGAACGGGGTCATGAGCTACGAGGTGGTCAAACGCTTCATCGCCAAGCTCGTCCACGACGTGCTGCCGGCGGCGCTCGCAAGCCTGATCGGTGGCCTGGTGTTCACGCATTTCCAATCGGGGCACGCGCCGGGACCGGTAGCGACTCAGGTTGTGCCTGCCTCGCCGGAGATGATGCAGCTGCTGCGCGATGAGCACGGCTTGATCCTGAACTACGTCAAGGCGCAGGCGGCTATCGAAAAGAAGCTTGCCGAGGCCGATGAAAGCCCGCCGCGCGTCCCGGCCGACGCGCAGCGGTCCGTCGCCGCAGCTGCCGCACAACGGCCGGTGAACGTCGTGGCTGCGACGGTGAAGTCGTCGTCGACGCACAGCAAAGCTCAGATTGTGGGCGCTTCGCTTCCGACCCTCGTGGTCGCCGACGCCCAACAGACCGAAAGCGTAAACCCCGATCGGCGTGACGAGGATTCGCTCCTCGCGAGGACGATCGGTATCCGGGATCATGTCATCGCCGTCACCCATCGTGCCGTATCGGTGATCGGCGGCATTCCCTCGTGGATCGGGTCGATCGGCGATCGCATCGGCGGGGAGGATCCGAGCCCCCGCCCGCCAGCTGATCTTGTAAGTGCATCGTAGCGTGTTCGGACACCGGCGGCGCGCCGTGGCGAAGTATTGAGTGCCGCTGCGGCAGATTGTCCAACTCATCGACGGCCGTCGGCGTCCGCCGGGTTGTCTTTGCGGATCGCTAACCATCCCGGCGTCGGCCGTGGAACCGAGTGGATGGTTGTTGCGTTCGAGCGTTGGGCGAGGGGGCCGTGGTGACTCTCGGAGGCTACGATGCGTCTCGCCCGCAATTTCAATCCCGAATGGGGTTATCTCGCCCCGGCGCCAAGTTTCATGCGCACCCTCCGCGTCGCGCTTGTGGCGGGTGCGGTAGGCGCCACCGCGGGCGCAGCAGTCGTTTTTTCCCTGGTTGAGCCGCCTGCGGCCGAGGAATTGGTTGCGTCGCGCACCTTGGTACGGTCCACCGCAGTCGCGTCGGTCCCGATACCCGCTGCACCGGGAACATCTACGGTACCAGTCCATATCTCGGCGCCGCCTGCTGTGGCGAACGCCAACACGTCAAGTCCCGGCGCAGACGAGTGGAGCGGGAGTGCGGCGATTTCCCATCCGGCGGCGAGTGCCGCGGTGGCCTTGGATGAATCCGAAACGATGAGCGACGCGCCCCCGGTTCAAGCAGTTGTGCCGGCGGCCAAGGTAACGGCAACTTCGCTGGACAAAGTGTCCGCTAAGAAGCCGGCCAAGCGGGCGCACGTCACGCCGCGATACGACTCGCCACGATATGATCAAGCATTGAGGGGGCCGCTAGCGCTGCTGCCTCTCAACCGGGCAAGGGCTCAAAGCGGCGATTATTACAGGCAGCAGGGCGAGTATTAAGCAAACGCGGCGTTCGCGATTGCCTTGTTAACGGCAAAGCAGAAGCGCCGCCCGCCAAATGAGGCGGGCGGTGCAGAGCGGCTAAACGCTAAACCCTATCCGGGTGTCAGGCTCGGCAACGATGCCAAAAGATCGCCTTGTGCAACTTGTGCTCGGCGGCCGCCCAAGTCGGCAGGCGATAGTACCAGTGGTGGTGCGGCCACGCTGAATGCCACCACAGAAAGTGCCCATCCGGAGGCGCAAATGCGGTGTTAGTCCACACGCGGCACCAGCCGCTCCGGAACTTAACCACGGCGAAATCGGCGCTGGCCGGAGTAGCGGCAGCCAAGCCGATCGTCGCCAACAGTCCAACTATCATTGCAAGTCGCGTCATAGTTCTACCCCCCAATGTTGGAGGCCTTCCACCGCCGGCTCGTTTGTTGCCGACGGCTCCAGAAGGCTTGCGTTACCAAAATCCACGATTTGCACCGGGCGGTGCATCATCGCATATTGCCTATTCGACTCCGCTTCGTTCCAGCTCTTCAAGCCGACCCAGTGGTATTTCCACCCCGGCGCCAACGGAGTAGCCTTACTTTCCTGCCAAGCCCGGTATGTGCCAAGCTTGAGAATCGCCACGGCGTAGTCGGCGCGCCGCGATGGTAACGGACAGAACCAGCGACCAAAATGCCGATTGAAAAGGCCGAAAGCCTCATCATCAGCTCCTTGTCCGAACCCACCAAGTTCCGATAGACGGAACGTGCAATTCAGGCAAGCCCGGTAACAGCTATCGCGCTTAATTTGTGCCGACTGAAGCGGGCAAAACACACTGAGGGATCCATGCCGGAAATCATCGTCTATCTCCTGGAAGGCCGCTCGATCGAATCGAAGCGCGAACTCGTCAAAGACATCACTGCAGCCGTGGTGAAAAACATCGGCGCACCGCCCGAAGCGGTGACGGTGTCGCTCGTCGAAACGCCCAAAACAGCAAAGGGCAAAGGCGGTGTGCTCTTTAGCGATATGCCAGGCCGCTAAAGCTTCTCGCTGTAAACTATTATATTATCATGGTTTTTTGCTTTTTGGCGAGGTTGTGAATTTGTCGTGAGTGCAACGCACAATTTCCTTGCTGCAATGCGGTAGGCGGCCGATAATAGGATGCAGAAGGAAAAACAAACCTCAGGTGCGGACATGACCGACGTATGGGAGACCAAGGACGGAAGGCGCCGGGTCCGGCGCGACCCACCCACGATTGAAGAAGCCGTGGTTGCGGCGCAGGGACTCACGGACGATCTTAAGGAGCAGATCGAAATCGTGGCCTCGTTGATGGAGATCTCGGTCGACGAGGCGCGCGGAGGCGTTTTGCGCATGGGTCAACGCAAAGACGTAAACCATGTGACCATCATCGGCCGCGTGGGCGCACCACGCGCTGTCGTGGTCGAGCGGCGCGCGTCGCGCTTTTCCGTCGCGGGAGCGCGACGGTCGATCGGCCGTTAGAGCGAAGCCGAAGGCAGGCAATTCCTGCCTCAGGTATCTCAGCGATTCCTGCCTCAGGCAATTCCTGCCTCAGGCGAGCCCTGAAGTCAGGGGTTGCCCGGATCGCGGATGATCCGGCTCGCTACCAGCCGATTCCATACGAAAAGGACGATAATCGCCCCGACCGCGGCGCCGACAAAGCTGGCGCCCTGGTCCGGCCCGTACCAGCCGATCGCCTGGCCGATAAAGGTCGCAACGAACGCGCCGACGATCCCGAGAACCGTCGTGAGTATGAAGCCCTGCGGGTTGTTTGGGCCCCTGGATAGAAAGCGCGCGATGACGCCAGCGACAAAGCCGACGATAATGATCCAGATAATTCCGGAAACGTGCATGGCGGTCCTCCGTGATGCGGCGATCAACGCCACACAGGTACCGCGTTTACATAACGGAACATTGGCGCCTCCGGCAACTGCAGCGGGGACGGGCGAGCCAACCCGGGCCCACGCCTTCATGGACTGGGAGCTGGCCGGTACGCGGATTATAATTACGTCGATATAATTTGGCACGCTCGCACAGCCTCACTCGGACGGTTCAGGCCGCGGAGCAGCAGACCGATGACCGACAAGACGCTCGTAAAGCCGCGCACCAAGGTACGGCTCAAGACACAGCGCCCGCCGCTCTACAAAGTGATTCTGCTCAACGACGACTACACGCCGCGCGAGTTCGTCGTGCTGGTCCTTAAGGCGGTGTTCCGCATGAACGAGGACCAAGCCCATCGCGTGATGATGACGGCGCATCAAAAAGGCGCCTGCGTCATTGCGGTGTACGTCAGGGACGTCGCCGAGACCAAGGCCAAAGAGGCGACCGAACTCGGCAAGCAGAAAGGCTATCCGCTGTTCTTCACCACTGAACCTGAAGAGTAGCTTTATTGATAAAGATTTTTCATTTCTGGTATGTTGCCAGGGCGTCTCATGCGGCGTTGGCAGCAGTCCGGCAGCTTGGGATGTTCGCCGCTAGCCGACAGCCTCGTCACGAGTGAGTAAGCCCGCTGGCGAACATCGGCCGGGTTCGCGCTCGAACGGTACCAATCTCGCTAAGATTTTTTGCTCGACGACCCTCGGGCCCGTGCTTTCGGGGCAGATTTTGGAATGTGCCGCCTAATTTTGGATTCAAATTCCTTAGGATCGGTGATCGCCGACATATCGATGTCAACATCGACTTTGTGCAGTTTGTGCCCAGGCGCGAATTCGACATGGGCCTCAACTTCACCGACCTTTGCCGAGAGTTCGTGGCCCTGAACGGCCCCTATCAGTTTTCCGCGGCGGTCCGTCACGATGGTCAACTTGCTCATGTTAAACCTCCACCTTGCAGGTTGTGGAAGCCGCCATATGGACTTTTGTTGGTGATGTTGACGAAGTAAGTGGCACTCCCGTTTCTCTGTAACTGCTTGCACTGCTGGTCGGCCAGGAACACAGGGCTTGGAGGAGGGTGGTGCCCTCCATGACCGAAAAATTTGATGTCAGCACAGGCAAATTGCGGGCCCATGTCCGCGCCGTAGCTGTAATTCCATGTCGCAGTTGCGCCAGGCGCCAAGTATGTAAGAGGACCGACATTTTTGAACGCCATGTTGCTTTCCTCCAATACATTTTTCTTTCCTCAAATGCGTTTGTTTGAGGGTGAGGCAATAATCGCAAAGAAATCCGTTAGCTGACAATTGCAAAAGGACCTTGGTCGCAGAATCGTGAAAGCGGAACTTGGACGGAGTGAGTATTCCTGTCGTCCAAGTAGAAATAATCGAAGGCCGCCAAGCGACCAAAAAGCTAGGGCGCGCTACCGGCCGCAGCTTTACTGGAGGACTTGTACGCATAAATCGGCCCGAGCGATTTCCGCCTTCGCAAGCCGAAATTGTCCACAGGTTTCGCAAGTTTGCTTGGAACCAAGGGCATCTCTCGCAGTTCCTTCCGATAGGGATGGACTCGGGGGAGTCACGCAATGGCCTTATCGATAGGCATAATTGCCTTTTTTCTTGGGACTTTTGTTGGCTCAATGCTCGGCGTCGCGGTGATTTCTGCGCTGCGACTAGGAGTGCGCGCGGACGAAGCCATAGATGGTCATCTCGTGCCAGCCGACGCATTGGCGGTGGGAGAGGAGAGTTCTCTCAGTCCTTCGATCGAGCCGGAAAACGTCTAATAAATCGCCGATGTAGGGGGACCGCCCGGGGAGGGCGTGCTTGGCCGGATGTAGCGAGAACGCGTTCTGATTTGGCGAGTACGCTTTTCATCGGCCAAATCGGACGCGTCGGCTTCAACTATCATTCGGCCGATAGCGGCGATCGGCTGACATACTGATCGGGTCGAAGTCGCCCAACGCCGCGCCGTTCGAGATCTGCCAGTGTTGACATCACCGTGTGGCAGGTTTCGAATGCAATACATGGGTGTCGCAAGCCGCTTCGCCGTGTCGTTCGTTATTCTGGCCGCGCTTATGAGCGCTGCCGGCGCCGCCGGCGTGGGCGAGACCTGTGGCGGTGTTGGGAAAATATCCTGTGACGGCGGTCTGTGGTGCGAACCGCAAGCCGGCCAATGCGCGGGTGCCGACGTTTCCGGCAAATGCGTGCGCGTGCCCGACCTCTGTTACGAGGTCATGATGCCGGTCTGCGGCTGCGACAAGAAAACGTACAACAACGATTGCGAGCGCCGGCGCGCCAAGGTGCAAAAAATCGAGCGACGGCGGCTGCTGAGCGGTCGGCGCGCGCGAAAGCGCGGCGGTGGGGACGGCTATTCGCCGATGGCCTCGACCAGCCAGGGCCGTAATTCCGGCGGCACGTCGTTTCGCGCCGCGATGGCGGCCGCAAGGTCTTTGTCGCCGTTGAGGCCCATGATCACGCGCGCGAAACCCGTTTCCGACACGCGCGCGTTCGGATTGTCGATGACGGATCGTTGAACGCCGCGATTGCCGCGCTTGAGCAGCACGTCGGTGACGGCTTCGCTGAGTTGCGGCCGAGCGGCGATCTTCATCAGCATATTCATGTTGGTCCGGTCGTTGTCCGCGATCTGGACGAGATCGCTATCCGGCAACGCCGCGGCACGCTCGAGAACCGGTCCGCAGACCGCAATGTCGATATGCCTGGCGAGGAGCCCGACCACGTTGACCGGCGCGCTCCGGGCCTGCGCCAGGAGGTTGCTGAGTTCGGCGAGCTGCCGCCGCCCCGTGTTGGGGATGAGGCGGCCGATCACCTCGCCGAACAGGGCGACCTGCTCGTCGTTATAGTTGTCGGCGCTGGCGACAAACAGGTCAGCGATCTGGCGCAAGGCCGCGCTGCACCAGGACTCCGTCGCCTGGGGAAGCGTCGTATCGAGTTCGGCCAGCAAGCCTTGGGCGGTCAGCGACATTCATTGATCATAACCCGGTACAGTGAACGGCTGCCTAACGCCGGTGGTCAAGCGAGAGCTGGAATTCGTCGCGAGGCTGGAGCAACACCTTCAACAGAGCGTGGACACTTAACGTGGAATCTTAAAGTGAAACCACAATCTGATTGATGCGCTGGATGAAGGCGAGATAGTTGGCCGTGAGCTGTCAACCGTATCTAAATTAATTTGGACGCAGATGGCGGGCTCGCGCCCAGCAACAAGGCGGCCGCTCATGACCCCGCAACAGGTCGAATTGGTGCAGCAGAGCTTCGACAAGTTGGCCGCGTTGGGCGAGCCGGCCTGGGATGGGTTCTATATCGAGCTGTTCGCCATCGAGCCTTCGCTCAAGCGGATGTTCCAGGGCGACATGCGCGAGCAGCGCAAGAAGCTTCTGGCCGCGCTCGCGCGGGTGATCCGCGCCTTGAGCGCGCCGGCCGGGATCCTCGATCCGCTCAAGGCACTGGCGGTCAGACATGTCGGCTACGGCGTGAAGCCGGAACATTACACCTATATGGGCAATGCACTGCTGCGCACGCTCGAGAAGGGCCTCGGCGAGGAATTCACGCCGGAACTGCGCAATGCCTGGGTGGCAGCGTTCCAAGCCCTGGCAACCATCATGAAGGAAGCTGCCTACGGTACGGTCAGCACCAAAATGCACCCGTTGCCGGTGCCCACCGTGGTGTCCTCGCGGTCGGAGAAGTGGATAATCCCGTTGTGACTAACGACTCGCGCTCGGCGTAACGGTGCGCTGCCGTTTGGCTTGCCGAAGGTCCTTCCACACCACTGAGGGATACGCGAGCGCAGCCTGGAGCGGTCGCTCAACAAGCCGAATTTATGAGTACACGGCCTCGTACTAAGCGCGCCGCCGCGAAGCCGGGCGATAGGCCATGCGCGCATGGCCGGCGCAGTACGAAAAGCCCTTGATCGCCTCATTGCCGCAAAAGTCGAAATCGGCCGCGCCTGGCTCGCTGATCGGCCAGCGGCATTTGCTCTGCGCCAGCTCGAGCAATGAGCACCGCTGCGGGCTGTTGACTACCGCGAGCCCCGGATTTGTCGGATCGCCGATGCTCGTCGCTTCCGCCTGGATCAGGCGCAGCAGCTGACCTTGGGTGGCGGGGCGCGATTGCCGCAGCCGCGGAGCCGGGGCGCGCCCTGGCCCGGCCGGCGGGCGTCCCGGCGACAGGCCGAGACGGTGGATTTTGCCGATGACGGCATTGCGGGTGACGCCGATTTCCGCGGCGATCTGGCTGCACGTCAAGCCTGCGCCGACACAATTTCGCAGTTGCTCGATGCGCTCCGGATTCCAGGTCGCGATGGTGGTGGCAGTGGTCATTGGACGGCCTCGTGAGTGCCGCGGCCGGTTCTGGGCCGCCGGACAGAGCAAAGGCCGCGCGCAACGGGCCGCTTCGGGCCGTCATGAGCCGAGCGCGAGCTGTCGGTGACCGCGGCGGGCATGCCGCCGCGATCACCGAGCCGTACCCCCGCCTAAGCGATTGCCAGCCCGAGGTTTTCAATCGCCGACCCCCCAAAAGGGTCGCCTTAAGCCTGTTGAGCGAAAACCTTCGCCGACTCTAAAGTTTGCATGATTCGAGTCGCCTGCCAAGGGTTTTAACGATATTATAACTATGTTATAACCGAGGCGTTGAGTAATGGCGCGACCCGAAAACCGCTCGGAAGCGAGGGCGTTGAGCCTGACGCTGCCGTTGGAAACCTTCAATTATCTGGCTTTGCTGGCGACGCTCGGAAAGCTCGGCCGCACCGAAAACGAAGTGGCGACCCACATTCTGGTGCGCGAGGTCTACGAAATGATCGAGCGTCGCTTCCACGAGATGCGGATTCCGCTCGCGGAAGGCGAAAGCGGGTGACCGCTTGATCGCCGGAACTCGTCCTAGCCTTTGATGCCGAGCAGTTCGACGTCGAATATCAGCGTGGCGTTCGGCGGAATGGCGCTGCCGGCGCCGCGTGCGCCGTAGCCGAGTGCCGGCGGAATGATGAGGGTGCGCTTGCCGCCGACTTTCATGGTCGCGACGCCTTCGTCCCAGCCGGCAATGACGCGATGGGTGCCGATCGGAAACTCGAACGGCTCGCCGCGATCGACCGAAGAGTCGAATTTCTTGCCCTTCTTGCCGTTCTCATAAAGCCAGCCGGTGTAATGCATGATGCAGGTCTGCCCGGTGCGCGGCGATGGCCCGGTGCCGATTTTGGTGTCGATGATCTGCAATCCAGAAGGCGTGGTCACGGGCGTGCCGGTGGTTTGAGCCAAAGCTGCTGTGAGCAGCGCCGGTGTGAAAGAGGCCGGCGTGAACGTGATGACGATTGCGGCCGCCGTAGCGACGAGGGCTGCGGCGGCCAAAGCGCCGGCGCGGGAAAATCTTTTCATCCAATCGGCTCCTTGGAGATCCTTTGCAGGGGCGGGACCGTACCTCGTTGCAAGCGGATGTAAAGCGGGGGGCGATGTAGCGGCGCAATGACGAATGGGATGCCCCACGCTGGCTTACGGGCGGAACCCGGATTGCGCTATCCTCCATCATGCAGGCCACGCTTACGCGATGTGGCGAACAGGAGCGCTGTTAAATGCCGCCGATCCACGACGCCGAGCTCTGGCAAACAAGGCTCGCGGCGCTTCCGCTTGAAACCTATGAGGGCGGCGAAACCGTGTTCGCCGAGGGCACCAAGACCGGCCGGCTTTTGATTCTCAAAAGCGGTTCCGTGAGCATCGTCAGAAGCGGCATCGAAATCGCCACCGTTGCCAAACCTGGCGCGGTGTTCGGCGAACTCTCGGCGCTGCTCGACGAGCCGCATAGCGCGGATGTGCGGACGCTGGAAGTGTCGGAGTTTCACGTCGCGGACGCCGCTGCATTCCTGAGGCAAGACCCGGCGGCGCTGCTTTATGTGACCGTGGTCCTGGCGCGGCGCATGGACGATGCCAACCGCGCTTTCTTCGAGCTGAAGCAGCAGCTCGCGGCCGGTGAGCCGCAAGGCCTGATCGACGCGACGCTCGACAAGATCGAAGGATTGCTCGGCGCCATCGGCAGCGGTTACATCCGCGCCGGCGCCGGGTATTCCGGCTTCCCGTTCGCGTGAATGAGCAAGCAATACCGGCTGGTCGGGCGCGACGGTGCCGAATATCTCAGCCCCGCAAAAGGGCTCGTCGGCGGCGATCGCCGCAGCAAGATTTACGGAAGGCTGGACTGCCCATCCGCTCTGCGCGCGATCGCAAAGGGCGACACTTATCGAAAGCATCGCGTGTTTTTCGCCGATGCCGCAACCGCTGTGGCCGCTGGCTATCGGCCTTGCGGGGCCTGCCTGCGCGCAGAATACAAAGCGTGGCGCGCTCGGGGGCGAGAAGGCAATGACGATGTTCCGTCACCCCGAAGCGCGCGCCGACGGCGCGCCTCCTGAAAGGATCAGGCGGCGGCGATGAGATGACCGACCAGGCAAGCCACATTGACTACGCACGCGGACATCAGCGCGGCGACCAGCATCGCGTTCATCGCGGGCTCCCGAGTTCAGCTTCAGACATCGCCTGAAGAATCGCCCGCAAAGCATGAACGAGACTCAGGTCATGAGTCCCAATGTTTGTTTTTTCGCGGATTCATATCTCGTTTACGGAATGCGGCGCGATTCTCTCGGCGCGACCCTTCACCATGGACCGCCGGGTCAAGCCCGGTGATGACGAGGAAAGAGGTGTCGGGAGCGGAGGGGCGTCGTGGTTCCCTCTCGAATTCGGCTTTCTCAATCGTCATTGCCGGGCTTGACCCGGCAATCCATGCTGACGCGCAGAATGAAAAGCTATTGGCTCTATATCCTGGCAAGCCGTCCGCGCGGTACGCTCTATGTCGGCATGACTAACGATCTGGTGCGCCGTGTTCACGAGCATCGCGAGGGATTGGCCGACGGCTTCACCAAAGAGCATGGCGTGAAAATGCTCGTGTATTACGAGGAGCACGCGACGGCGATCGCGGCTATTCAGCGCGAGAAGAACATCAAACATTGGTCGCGGCGCTGGAAGGTCGATCTGATCCGCTCGGCGAATCCGGATTGGCGCGACCTGTGGGAGGATATTGTGCGCTGACCTCAAGGTGTCGTCGTGCGGCCCTTCACCATGGACCACCGGGTCAAGCCCGGTGGTGACGAGGAGGGGGGCATCGCTCAATTCTCGGTATTTGATTGGATGGCGCGCTGCGTTGACGCTTTTTCAAGCGTCATGCCCGGGCTTGACCCGGGCATCCATGGGGGCGGGCGATCTCACTGCCGGCCCGGCCGGGGATTGCTCTGCGCTTCTACCGGGCTTTGTATCCCCACCCGTCAACGCACTTCTTTTCGTCATCATAAAGCGGATAAGCAAGATCAGCTTTCAGGCCATATTTTCTGATTGTTTCAAGCGGCGCAGTACCCATCCACAGATCGTAGTCACAGGTTGACGGGTTGTAAGCGAAGGCCTCGTAGAACACGATCTGTTTCATTTCATCATCCTCAAGGGGTGCTCGCGGGTCCACAGTTAGCTACACCCCGTCGTGCTGCCGCACGTGTCGCACTTCATGCAAGTGCCGTTGCGCACGAAGGTGAAATTCCCGCACTCGCCGCAGGCTTCGCCTTCGTAGCCCTTGGCGCGGGCTTCGGCGCGTTTTTCCGCGGCGGCCTGCTTGGCATGCACGCGGGCGTCGGTCTGGTTCAACAATTCCAGCGCCTGCGTCGGCGAGAGTTTCTGCTCGGGCTCGGCTTTTCGCAGCGCGGTTGCGCCGGAGGAGGTCAGCGTGGTGACATTGGAAGCCGAAGACCCGCCTCCCGGCGCATTGCGTGCGCCGACGTCCCCTTCAAGGGAGGAGGTGTTGGCGCCGCGGTCTACACCACCCTGCATCACCTTGAGACGGTCGGTGCGCGAGCGGGTGAGGCCCTTCGACACGAAGCGTCCGTCGGGTGACGGCTTGCCTTCCTCGACGCCCTTGCCGAGCGCATCAAAACCTTCGCCGCTCGGATCGACATGGGCGAGGTCGAAGCGCTCCAGATAGCTCACCGCCAGCTCGCGGAACACGTAGTCGAGGATCGAGGTGGCGTATTTGATTGAGTCGTTGCCCTGCACCGGGCCGGACGGCTCGAAGCGCGTGAAGGTGAAGGCATCGACATATTCGTCGAGCGGCACGCCGTATTGCAGGCCGAGCGACACCGCGATGGCGAAGTTGTTGAGGAGCGAGCGGAGCGCCGCGCCTTCCTTGTGCATGTCGATGAAGATCTCGCCGAGCCGGCCGTCGTCGTATTCGCCGGTGCGCAGATACACCTTGTGGCCGCCGACCACGGCCTTCTGGGTATATCCTTTACGCCTATCGGGCATGCGCTCGCGTTCGCGCATGACGACAATGCGCTCGACCACTTTCTCGACCACCTTTTCCGCCAGCGCGGAAGCGCGCGCCGCCGCCGGCTTGTCGAGGAACGCCTCGATAACGTCGTCATCCTCGTCATCGTCGGCGATGAGCTGGCTCTGCAGCGGCTGCGACAGCTTCGAGCCGTCGCGGTAGAGCGCGTTGGCTTTGAGCGCCAGCTTCCAGGAAAGCATGTAGGCCGCCTTGCAATCCTCGACCGTCGCATCGTTTGGCATGTTGATGGTCTTGGAAATGGCGCCGGAGATGAACGGCTGCGCCGCCGCCAGCATGCGGATATGGCTGTCGACCGAGAGGTAGCGCTTGCCGGTGCGGCCGCACGGATTGGCGCAGTCGAACACGGCATAATGCTCGGGCTTCAGATGCGGCGCGCCTTCGACCGTCATGGCGCCGCAGACATGGATGTTGGCTGCCTCGATCTCGCGCTTGGTGAAGCCGAGATGCGAGAGAAGGTCGAAGCCCGGCGCGGCGAGGTCTTCGGCGTCGACGCCGAGTTCGTCGCGCAGGAAATCGACGCCGAGCGTCCATTTGTTGAAGGCGAATTTGATGTCGAAGGCGGTCGGCAACGCCTTTTCCACCTTCTCGATCGCCTCGGCGGTAAAGCCTTTGCTCTTCAGCGTCGCGTAGTTGATTGCCGGCGCATCCTTAAGCGAGCCGCGGCCGACCGCATAGCCGACGATCTCGGCGATCTGGCTTTCGCTGTAGCCGAGCACGCGCAAAGCTTCCGGCACCGCGCGGTTGATGATCTTGAAGTAGCCGCCGCCGGCGAGCTTCTTGAATTTCACCAGCGCGAAATCGGGCTCGATGCCGGTGGTGTCGCAATCCATCACCAGGCCGATCGTGCCGGTCGGTGCGACCACGCTCGCCTGCGCGTTGCGGTAGCCGTGCGCCTCGCCGAGCATGAGCGCGCGATCCCACGCGGCCTTGGCGTGCGCCGAGAGTTGCTGATCCGGAATGGCGGCGTGGTCGAGCGGCACCGGCGGCGTCGTCACCTGCTCATAGCCGGTGCGTTCGCCATAGGCGGCGCGGCGATGGTTGCGCATCACGCGCAGCATGGCGTCGCGGTTTTCGGCAAAGCGCGGGAACGGGCCGAGTTCGGCGGCCATCTCGGCCGAGGTGGCGTAGCAGACGCCGGTCATGATCGCGGACAGCGACGCGCAGATGGCGCGGCCCGCTTCGGAATCGTAGGGAATGCCGGACGACATCAGGAGGCCGCCGACATTGGCATAGCCAAGGCCCAGCGTGCGGAATTCATACGACCGCTGCGCGATCTCGCGCGAGGGGAATTGCGCCATCAGCACCGAGATTTCGAGCACGACGGTCCACAGCCGCACCGCGTGTTCGTAACCCTCGACGTCGTAGATGCCGCTCTTGAGCCCTTCGCCGCTGGTGCGGGAGGGATTGGTCGGCGTGTGGAACGACAGGAGGTTCAGCGACGCGAGATTGCACGCCGTGTCGTCGAGGAACATGTATTCCGAGCACGGATTGGAGGCGATGATCGGCCCCGATGCCGCGCAGGTGTGCCAGTCGTTGATGGTGGTGTGGAATTGCAGGCCGGGATCGGCGCTGGCCCACGCCGCGTGGCCGATTTTTTCCCAGAGATCGCGCGCCTTCACGGTCTTGGCGATCTTTCCCGGCTTGGTGCGCCAGAACAGATCCCAGTTGCGATCGGACTCGACGGCTTTGAGGAAGTCGTCGGTCACGCGCACCGTGTTGTTGGAATTCTGGCCGGAGACCGTGAGATAGGCCTCCGAATCCCAGTCGGTGTCGTAGACCGGAAATTCGATGTCCTTGTAGCCCTGCTTGGCGAACTGGATGACGCGGCGGATGTAATTGTCCGGCACGTGGTTCCGGCGTGCCGCCCTGATCTCGCGGCGCAGCACCGGATTCTTTTCCGGATCGAAGCAATCGTCGCCGGAGCCTTCGCAGTTCACGCACGCCTTGAGGATGGCGCGCAGATGCCGCTGGTTGATCTTGGAGCCGGTGACGAGGTTCGCAACCTTCTGCTCCTCGATCACCTTCCAGTTGGTGAACTGCTCGATATCCGGATGGTCGGCATCGAGAATCACCATCTTGGCCGCGCGGCGCGTGGTGCCGCCCGACTTGATGGCGCCCGCGGCGCGATCGCCGATCTTGAGGAAGCTCATCAGGCCCGACGACTTGCCGCCGCCGGAAAGCTTCTCGCCTTCGCCGCGCAGCTTGGAAAAGTTCGTGCCGGTGCCGGAGCCGTATTTGAACAGGCGCGCCTCGCGCACCCACAGGTCCATGATGCCGCCCTCGTTGACGAGGTCGTCCGAGATCGACTGGATGAAGCAGGCGTGCGGCTGCGGATGCTCGTAGGCAGTGGCAGACTGCACGAGCTTTCCGGTCTTGAAGTCGACGTAGAAGTGCCCCTGGCTCGGGCCGTCGATGCCGTAGGCCCAGTGCAGGCCGGTGTTGAACCATTGCGGCGAGTTCGGCGCCACCATCTGCATCGCCAGCATGTAGCGGTGCTCGTCGAAGAAGGCTCGGGCGTCGGCTTCCGAGGTAAAGTAGCCGCCCTTCCAGCCCCAATACGTCCAGGTGCCGGCGAGCCGGTCAAAAACCTGCTTGCATGACGTTTCGCCGGTGAAGCGTTCCTTCTCCGGCAATTCGCCGAGCGCCGCTTCGTCAGCAACGCTCCGCCACAGCCAGGACGGAACGGTCTCCTCCTCGACCTTTTTCAGGCGCGCGGGCACGCCGGCCTTGCGGAAATACTTTTGCGCCAGCACGTCGGAGGCGACCTGCGACCATTGCTCCGGCACTTCGACGCCGTCGGCATGGAACACCACCGAGCCATCCGGATTGCGGATCTCACTTACGGTGAGCCGGAAAGCGATGTCCGCGTAAGGTGATTGTCCCGCTTTGGTGTAGCGCCGCTCGATCCGCATTTTCTGCCCCTTTTCAACTCTCGTTATTGACGCCGGCGGTCCTGCGGGAACACCCGCCTAATATATGACACCGACAGTTTCACCGCGACGCGGCAACGCGAACTTCGCCGCGCCCAATCCAACCCTGGCTCCGAACGTCCCCAACACCGTTCCGGCCGAGCCAGAACTTCGTCGCGACGCGCCAGGCCCTCGTTGGGCAACAGAACCCACACCTCGCGCCGACGGCAGCGCGGAGCTGTCCCGCAAACCCTTTTTGGAGAGCCCGGCGGACTTCGTTACCCGCGCGCCGAACTTTCGAAAGCTAGGCCAAGCCGGTCGCGCGCGTCAAGACTTAGTATGAAAATCTGAATCAACTACTAAATGTGGGGATAGTGGGGACGAATCGTGAGGGGGACGTGCAAGTATCGGATATCGTGGCCAGATTCGGAAGGCTGCGGCGCCCACCAATCCAGTTTTTTCCCGCGTCAGTATCGTCCGGGGGGTAGCGGGCCACCGTCCGAAGGCTTCGACGCCATCGTGATCGACCCGGCAACAGGTTCCGCGTGGCCGACGAATTCATGCGTCCGTCACGCAATGACGGGCGTTTCCTGCCGATTCTGAGTGAAACGCTCCCAAAAAAAGGCCTTTTCGCCCCCCAGGGATGGCATTCTCTCGCCAGTGATTTGAAAATAAAAGAAGAATCCATTCTCACCGCGGCGATCAGGGGCTGTCGTCTCCGACGACTCATGCCGCAAGGACGAAGCCGCCGAAAGCGGGGAGGCATACCCGTCACCATTCCGCCCCGAACAGCGTTAACCTCATTGCCAAGCTGGCGTTTGGCGCACCGGGCTTTGCTTGACTGTGCGGGAGGGGTGCGTCGATAAGCGAGGTTAATGGTGGGGTGGCTTCAGCGTGTGGTAGGTTCAGGGCGCATTGTTGCGTGTTTTGCCCTGCTGGCCTCCTGCGCCCAAATCCATAACGAACCCATCAATCAACCGCTCGTCCCGGGTGCCGCGCCTTCTTTGGCCGAGCTCGGCAACGACGTCGGGACCTATTACGACGACACTGTCATCGCGCTGTCGTTTTCGGGCGGCGGCACGCGCGCGGCCGCCTTCTCTTATGGCGTATTGACCGCGCTCGATCAGACGCCCATGCCCAACCGGCCGACCTCGCTGCTCGATCGCGTCGACTTCGTCACCGGCGTATCGGGCGGATCGGTGCTCGCCGCCTATTACGGACTGAAGAAGCGCCAGGCGCTGGCCGATTTCAAGCAACGCTTTCTGCTGCGCAACGCTCAGGCGGAGCTGGACACCAGCCTCAACCTGATCAACATCGCGAAGGGCCTGCAAGGCGGCATCAACGGTCCTAACAACTTTTCGCGCTGGCTCGACGACAATCTGTTCGAACACGCGACGTTCAAGAGCCTGATGCGTCAGCGGCGCCCGCTGATCTGGATCAATGCGTCCGACATCTATAATCGCACGCCGTTCGTGTTCGGCCGGGTTCTGTTCGGGGCGCTATGCAGCGACCTTGCGGACTACCCGGTCTCGCTTGCGGTGGCGGCGTCGGCGGCAGTCCCCGTGTTCTTTACGCCGATCGTCGTTCAGAATTTCACTGGCGCCTGTCCGATGCCGCTGCCGGATTGGGTGCCGCGCGTGCTCAGCAATCCCGATGCGCCGCCGATGCTCCGGCTCTTCGCCAATGCGTTGGAGCGCTATCACAGCGGCGAAGTTCGCTACGTGAAGCTGCTGGATGGCGGCATTGTCGACAATTACGGGCTGGCCGGGCTGACGATCGCGCGCCTTGCCTCCTTTACGCCTTACGGCCCGCTTGAGCCCGAGGAAGGCGTGAAGTTGCGGCGCATGTTGTTCCTCGTGGTCGATGCCGGCCGCGCACCTTCCGGCGACTGGGCGAAGACGGTCCAAGGTCCGGCCGGCGTGGGGCTCATCACCGCGATATCCGATACGGCGACCGAGTCAGGGGCGGTCGGCAGCTATTCCGCATTTCAGGGTACGATCAGCGACTGGCAGCAATCGCTCATCAACTGGCGGTGCAAGCTTTCCGACAAAGATCGCCACCGTTACGGCGTGCCGCCAAACTGGAACTGCCGCGACGTCAAGCTCTCGGTCGGCCGCATCGCCTTTGATCAGCTCGATCCGCAGCGGGCGGCCGCGCTCAACGCCGTCGAGACCAGCTTCGTGCTGCCGCCCCAGCAGGTGGACCTGCTTATCGATGCCGGACGCGATGCACTCAGAGTGAATCCGGCATTCCGCTCTTTCCTCGCCTCGTTGGGACGCGGCGGGCCGCGCCGCGGCATTCCGGTTGCTTCTCCCGCCGTACCCGCCACGGCTCCACAGCAAGCGTTGGCGCAATAGGCGCCGCTTTTCGCTGAAAGCCATTCGACGGCTAGGCGAAGAGGTGGGTTTCGATCTCCCAAACCGGGTGCTTGGTGAGATCCTTGCCGACTTCAGCAACAATGCGCTTCTTGACGTCGGCGTGGAAGGCGCGGCGCAAATCCGCGAGCGTGCGGGGCGGCGCGGCAATCACCAGCGCCGGAACGTTGCGTTTGCGCACGATGTCTTCGAGCGCCGCCGCCACGCGTTCGACAAAGCGGTGTTCCTCCAGATGATGCCAATCGGTGTCGCCCATGCCGCTGCGGCGGTGGCCCTTGGCGTGGGCGAATCCAACTCCGGGCCGATCGGTTCCCTGCTCATGGGTTGGCGGATTGTCGTCGGCGAATACCCGCTCGGTCTTCAGATTGGGAAACTTCTCGTCGCCGTCGTTCCGCAGGATCAAGGCTTTACAGCCGTCACCGACAAAAACCATGCCGTCGTGGGGGATTGTGAGCTTTTTCATTTCTAACTCCCGAGCGGATTGCGGCCGCACGCATCATCAACGCTCGGGACGGACTTTCAGGCATTGACGCCGATCAAATGGAGTCGGCCGGGAAATCCCGGCGCTTTCAGCTCATTCCGCGGCGGCGCGGGAATGGCCAAGCCGGCGATTGAGCGTATCGAGCAGCGCGCCGGCGGCTTCCGCGATCACGGTGCCTGGCGGGAAGATCGCTTCCGCGCCCGCGGCCTTGAGCGCCTCATAATCCTGCGGCGGGACCACGCCGCCGACCACCACCATGATGTCGGAGCGGCCGTGCCTTTCGAGCTCGGCTTTCAGCTCTGGCACCAGCGTCAAATGCGCGCCGGCGAGCGAAGAAATACCGAGGATATGCACGTCGTTCTCGACCGCCTGACGCGCTGCTTCGGCGGGCGTGGCGAACAAAGGCCCGATATCGACGTCGAAGCCGATGTCGGCGAATGCCGAAGCGATCACCTTCTGGCCGCGATCGTGCCCGTCCTGGCCGATCTTGGCGACGAGGATGCGCGGGCGGCGGCCCTCGTTCTCTTCGAATTCGGCGACGCGTTTCTGCACATCCGCCACGGCGTCCGACATGCCAACCTCCCGCCTGTAGACGCCGGAGATCGATTTGATCTCGGCCTGGTGGCGGCCAAAAACCTGCTCCAGCGCCAGCGATATCTCGCCGACCGTGGCCCGCGCGCGAGCCGCATCGATGGCGAGCGCAAGGAGGTTGCCGTTGCCGCCCGAGGCGTTCCGCGTCAGCGCGCCAAGCGCGTCTGCGACGGCTTGCGGATCGCGCTCGCGCTTGAGCCGCGACAGCTTGTCGATCTGCAACTGCCGTACGGTCGCGTTGTCGACTTTGAGGATTTCGATCTGGGCTTCGTCTTGCGGCCGGTATTTGTTGACGCCGATCACCGCTTGCGCGCCGGAATCGATGCGGGCCTGTGTGCGCGCGGCGGCCTCCTCGATACGAAGTTTCGGCAGCGACGCCTCGATCGCCCGCGTCATTCCGCCGATTTCCTCGACCTCGCGGATGTGGGCCCAGGCTTGCGTCGCCAGTTCGTGCGTCAGCCGCTCGACATAGAACGACCCGCCCCACGGATCGATCATGCGCGTGGTGCCGGCCTCGCGCTGCAGGACGATCTGCGTATTGCGGGCGATCCGGGCCGAGAAGTCCGTCGGCAATGCCAGCGCCTCGTCAAGCGCATTGGTGTGCAGCGACTGCGTGCCGCCTTGCGTCGCCGCCATCGCCTCGATCGCGGTGCGGGCGACATTGTTGAATACGTCCTGCGCGGCGAGCGACCAGCCGGAGGTCTGGCAATGCGTGCGCAGCGACAGCGAGCGGGCATCGTGCGGATTGAAATCCTTCATCAGCTTCGCCCATAATACCCGCGCGGCGCGCAGCTTCGCCACCTCCATGAAAAAATTCATGCCGATGCCGAAGAAGAAAGAAAGCCGCGGCGCGAAGCGATCCACGTCGAGCGAAGCCGCAAGCCCCGCGCGCACGTATTCGATGCCGTCCGCCAGCGTGTAGGCGAGTTCAAGATCCGCGGTCGCGCCGGCTTCCTGCATGTGGTAGCCGGAAATCGAGATCGAATTGAACTTCGGCATGTGCGCGGACGTATAGGCGAAAATGTCGGAGATGATGCGCAACGACGGCTTCGGCGGATAGATGTAGGTGTTGCGCACCATGAATTCTTTGAGGATGTCGTTCTGGATCGTGCCGGCGAGTTTCTCCGGCGGCACGCCTTGCTCCTCCGCGGCGACGATATAGAGCGCGAGCACCGGCAGCACGGCGCCGTTCATCGTCATCGACACCGACATCTGATCGAGCGGTATGCCGGCGAACAGCGTGCGCATGTCGTAGATGGAATTGATCGCGACGCCGGCCATGCCGACATCGCCGGAGACGCGCGGGTGGTCGCTGTCGTAACCGCGATGGGTGGCGAGGTCGAAGGCGATCGACAGGCCCTTCTGACCGGCGGCGAGGTTGCGCCGGTAGAACGCATTGGAATCTTCGGCGGTGGAAAAGCCGGCATATTGCCGGATCGTCCACGGCTGGGTCACGTACATGGTCGGGTAGGGCCCGCGCAGATAAGGCGCGATGCCGGGATAGCTGTCGAGACAATCGAGACCCTTGAGGTCATCGGTGCCGTAGACGCTCTTGACCGCCAGTCCCTCAGGCGTCAGCCACGGCGCGGCCGCTGCCGCCGCCGGGGAGGGCGCATCGGCAAAATCGATCTGCGTGAAGTCCGGGATACGGCTCATCCGATCATCCGATCTCGACACCAAGCATATCGTAAGCGCTCTTCAGTGTCGCCACGGCGTCGCAGCCCTCGTAAACGAACGATTGCACGCCGGCTGCTTTCAATGCCGCTTCCAGTTCGCCCGGCCGTCCCGCCAGATAGATGTGTCGGGCGCCCGCCGCTTTCAGTGTTTGCGCCGCGGCCGCGGCCCGCTCGGCATAGACTTTGTCGGAGGAGCAGAGACAGGCGAGCGATGTGGCGGTGGCCTTGAATGCCTCGGCGAGGGCAGGGAGGTCGGCGCCGTCGCCGCCAAGGATTTCTATGCCGCCCGCCTCGAAAAGGTTCTGGGCAAATGTCGCCCGTGCCGTGAATTCCGCTTGCGTGCCGAGGGTGGCGAGAAAAATCTTCGGCCGCGCGCCGGTCGCCGCCAGCAAGCGGTCGGAAGTATCGCGCAACGCTTCGAAAGGCTCAGCGAGCCGGATCGCCTGCAGTCCATCCGCCGCACGCTTCGGCGCGGCGGCGCCGGCAAATCGACCTTCGCGTCGCTTTCGGAAAGATGGGGAAATATGCTGACCCCGGTCAGGGCTTCCTGCCGTCGCGCCACCGCGACCGCGCGCTTGGCGCGCACCGCTGCGACTTTTTGCTGGACCAGTCCGCTGGTTAGTGCAGCAGCAATGCCGCCGGCTGCTTCGATCTCGCGGAACTGCGCCCAGGCGGCGCGGCAGAACTGATCGGTCAAATCCTCGATGGCGCCGGAGCCGGCCGCCGGGTCGGCGACCTTGGCGAGGTGCGACTCTTCGAGCAGAACCAGTTGGGTATTGCGCGCGATGCGTCGCGCGAAACGCTCGGGCAGGCCGCGCGCGGCGGTGAACGGCAGCACCGTGATCGCGTCGGCGCCGCCGAGCGTCGCGGCGAACGTGGCGACGGTGGCGCGCAAAATATTCACATGCGGATCGCGCTGCGTCATCGTGCGCCACGCCGTTTCGGCCGCAACAAATGCTGGCTCCGGGTGCAAGCGCGCACGAGGCCTCGACGCGGGCCCACAATTTCCGCAGGGCGCGGAACTTGGCGATGGTCAGGAACTGATCGGTGTCGGCCGAGAGGCGGAAGAAAATGACGCGCCGGGCCGCGTCGAGGGCGACGCCGCCGGCTTCGAGCGCGCGCAGATAGGCCAGCGCGACACCGAGCACGAAGGCCAATTCCTGTGCTTCCGACCCGCCGGCATTGTGCACGATGCGGCCATCGGCGACGGCAAGCTTGCCGAGAAAACCCGCATGCATCAGGGCGGCGATGCGGCCGGCAAAGTGCGGGGCTTCCTCGCTCCACGGTCTTGCCGCGGTCCCCGCGACCGCCATCGCGCCGATCGGGTCGTGTCCGATACGCATGCCGGCGCCATCCCCCGATAAATGGCCCGATAACAAAACTCCCTTGGCCAGCGCGGCGTCGACGATGGCTGCCGCGCGCGGCGACATATCGAGATCGAGGGCAGCGCCGGCCCCAAAGTCGAAACCCTCGAGCGTGCGTCCGAGTGCCTGCTCGCTGGCCGGCAGTCCAAAGCCGTAATCGCCGGTTGCGCCCGAGAAAACGAGTGAGAGTCCGCCGGCGCCGTTGTTGAGTTCGCGCAGCGCGATTTCGTTGGCGAGCGCCGGGTCCGGATGTTCGATCCGCGCCATCACCTGCCAGCCCGCCGCGCCTGGCCGCCCCGCGACCGGTCGTGCGTCCGAGCGGCGCTGCGCCAGCGGCTTGATGGTGAGGCCGTCGTACGTGCTGCTGGCAAGCCGCTCGAACGGCGCTCCCTTGAGCACCGCGTCCACGAGCTTTCGCCATTCCTCACCCGTTGCGGTCGGAAAACCGGCAGCGAGCGGCAAGGTTTCGGGTTCCGTCATTGCTGCAAAATGCCATGCCGCAGGGAGGAGGCCAACCAAGGCTTTCTGCAAAGCTCCGATGGCGGTGCTGCAAGTGTCATTCGCTCGACTAATCGAGCGGCGGGAGTTTCTCGATGCCACGGGCGTCGACGCGTGCAAGCGCGTCACGCACGCGAATGCCGGCAATCAGCCGATCGGGCGCGATTTCCGCAAGCGGCACAAGCACGAACGCGCGCTCGAGCATGTGCGGATGGGGCAAAATAAGGTCGCGGTCGATGAGGATCAGGTCGTCATAGGTGAGGATATCGATGTCGATTGCGCGCGGTCCCCAGCGGCGCTCGCGTGCGCGGTCGCGCCCGAGGGCTCGCTCGCAATCCTGCGCGCGCGCCAGCAGGTCGGGCGGCGGCAGCGACGTAGTCACGGCAATCGCGGCATTGATGAAAGGCGGCTGCTCGGTGAGCCCCCAAGGCGGGGTCTGGTAGTCGGACGAGCGTGCCTCCAGCCGCACAACGGTGCCATCGCAAAATCTGGCAATGGCCCGATTGAAAGTAGACCGCACGTCACCGACGTTGCCACCAAGCGCAATGAACGCGTCCGCCATTGTCGGGTTCATCGCGCTATGTCCGCCGCGCGCGGGAAATGACTACGCCGACATCGTCGAAGACCGCGGCGATGGGGGCATGCGGTTTGCGGACGGTGACGCGAATGTTGCGAACCTGCGGGTAGCGATCGAGCACCGCAGCGGCAACGGCGCCAGCCGCCGCCTCGATCAGCCGGTAGCGCCGGGCGCGGAAGGCTTCGCTCGCGGTCTTTACCAGTTGATCATACGACACCGTGTGCTTGAGTGTATCGGTGCGTGAGGCTTCGGCAAGATCGATGTCCATCATCAGATCGAGCTTGAACGGCTGCCCGACCTTGGCTTCATGCGGCATGACGCCGTGATTGGCGTGGAGAACAAGCCCGTTCACGAAGATCGTATCGCTCATTGGGCGCGCCTGATCGCGGCGGCGATCGCCAGCGCCTGTACCATCGGCGCGACGTCATGCACGCGCACGATCGAAGCGCCATTCTCCACCGCCAAAAGGTGCGCGGCCAGCGAGCCGCCGAGGCGCTCCATCGGGTCGGAGGGGGTGATCGCATGAATAAAGCGCTTGCGCGAAGCGCCGACCAGCAGCGGCAGACCGAAGCTGCGCCACGCGTTCAGGTGGGCGATACACGTCAGGCTTTGTTCTGCGGTCTTGCCGAAGCCAATGCCGGGATCGAGCACGATCCGCTCGCGCGCGATGCCGGCGCGGTCGGCTATATCCAGCGAGCGTTGAAAGAACGCCGTTACATCGGTCACGATGTCGATTGCCGGATCCGCTGCTTCTCGATTGTGCATGATAATGATGGGGACGCCGCGTTCGGCGACGAGCCCTGCCATGCCTGGCTCGCGCTGTAGACCCCAGACGTCGTTGACAATGGCTGCGCCGACGTCGAGTGCCCAGGCGGCGATGTCGGCTTTGAGCGTATCGATCGATACCGGAACGCCGAGCGCGACGACCGCGGACAGGACGGGCGCCAGTCGCGAGCGTTCCTCCTCGGGCGATACCCGAACGGCCCCGCCATAAGGGCGGGTTGATTCCGCGCCGACATCAATGATGTCAGCGCCTTCCGCCACAAGGCGGCGAGCCTGTGCTATCGCGGTCTGCGGATCGAGGAAGCGTCCACCATCGGAAAATGAGTCGGGCGTGACATTGAGCACGCCCATGACCAAAGGGCGCCCCTTTGCCAGAAGGCGCTCCAGCAGGTCGCCGCCGGGCGCCAGGCCGCGCGCGGAAGAAGCATGATGATTCAAACTCGTAGCCATGCCATCGCTTTCGCTTCCAGCAATGACGCTTGCGGTTTCGGCAAGTCAAGCAAGGAAGGAAGCAGAATATCAGACCGTCAATAGCGGATAACGGGCGGCAACTTCTTGGCGTTTTCGATCCAGCGCTTTACCGCCTTTACCGACGGCAACAACTGCACAAGTTTGCGCTGCCGGTTGGCCTCGCTCATTTGGTCTACCAGCTTCTCTGGATTGCGGAACTTGAGTTCGTTGACGGTTTTGACGCCGGCCGCCGACAACAGTTCCGAATATTCCCAACCGACGCCTTTCACCCGCATCCGGTCGGCGGCAGTCACCCAGTCGAGGACATGTTTATCTTCGGCGCCGACCTTCGCGGCGATCTTGAGCCGTTGCTTCGGCGTTTTGGCCTGCTGTAACAGACCCACGGTAGTGCGAATCCCTTCCGATCGAAGAATCAGCGCGGTATCCGAGCCGATGCACCGAATATCGGTGATAGGATACCCCACTGCTGCCCCTTCCTCGATCGCGACACCACAACGCGGCAATATGCCCGCTCAAACAAATTGCGAGAGACCGGGAATGGCGCCGACGATCTCGCCGACCGCGTCCTCGCCGACTTTCTCGCGCGCGAACGCGATAAATTGCCGGGTAACATCTTGGACCTGGCCCATGCTCAGCCCTGCGCCCATCATGGCCATGCCCGCACCCATCACGCCGCCCATGCCGCCGCCGCTCTGGCCCGCGGCTTTCTGCATTAATGCCTCGGCTCCCGGAAGCTTCGCCAGCAGCAATTGCATTTTGTCGGCAGGTCCTTCCTTGACCAGGAAGTCGAGAATGATACCGACGGCCGTTTCCGCGGCTCGGGCGATCGATCCCCACATTGCTGACGAGACTTCCAATCAGTTCATCCATCGTTCCCCTCGTCAGCAGCGTATTTTTGGCACCTTCTCGCCATATTGTACATTCGCAGGCGGCATGACAAGCCGTTGTTGAAAAGATCGAGACGTAAGCAAGCTAGTGAAAAAATCGCGCACTGGCATTATGAAATTGCCTCGCTAAGACTGTAGCCCGTGCGCGGCGATGTTGCACGACGATAAGGAAGCGAGCGATGACGAGTCCGGATCGGGATGGAAAAATTTTTGTCGGCAAGGGTGCGAACGACGAATTTCTCGCACTGGCTCTCGCCAATCGCCACGGCCTCGTCACCGGCGCGACCGGCACCGGCAAAACCGTGTCGCTCCAGGTGCTGGCAGAGGGCTTTTCCCGGGCCGGAGTTCCTGTCTTCGCCGCCGATATCAAGGGCGACCTTTCCGGGATTGCGGCGCGGGGTGAGGCCAAGCCTGATTTCGTCAAACGAGCCAAGGGTTTAGGCTTTGACTACGAGCCCGAGGAATTTCCCGTCGTGTTCTGGGATCTATTCGGCCAGCAGGGCCATCCGATCCGCGCCACGATTTTCGAGATGGGGCCGCTGCTGATTTCGCGCATCCTCGAACTCAACGATGTGCAGGAAGGCATCATCAACATCGCGTTTCGCTACGCCGATGACGATCCGGAATTGAAAGTGGCGGACGGCGCAGGAACTCATCGATCTTAAAGATCTGCGCGAACTCCTGTCCTACCTTTCCAAGAACGCAAAAGAGGTCAGCTCGCGTTACGGCAACGTGGCAGTGACAGCGGTAGGTACCGTACAGCGCCAATTGCTGGTGCTGGAAAACCAGGGCGGTGCAAAATTTTTCGGCGAGCCGGCGTTGGACGTCACCGACCTGATGCGGACCGACAGCAATGGGCGCGGCGTGATCAACGTGCTCGCGGCCGACAAGCTGATGGCCAGCCCGCGGCTTTACGCAACCTTCCTGCTGTGGCTGCTTTCGGAACTGTTCGAGAAGCTGCCGGAAGTCGGCGATCCGCCCAAGCCGAAGCTGGTGTTTTTTTTCGACGAGGCGCACCTGCTTTTTAACGAGGCGCCCAAGCAACTGCTCGACAAGGTTGAGCAGGTTGTGCGTCTGATCCGCTCCAAGGGGGTGGGCGTCTACTTCGTCACCCAAAACCCGCTCGATGTGCCGGACAAGGTTTTGGCCCAGCTTGGCGGGCGCGTTCAGCACGCTTTGCGGGCCTTTACGCCGCGCGATCAGAAGGCGGTGGCGGCCGCGGCGGACACTTTCCGGCCGAACCCCAATCTCAACACCGGGCAGGTCATCACCCAACTCGCCAAGGGCGAAGCGCTGGTGTCGTTTCTCCAGGGCGACGGTTCGCCTTCGATGGTCGACCGCACCATCATTCGCCCGCCTTCGGCGCGGATCGGGCCGGTCACGCCGGAGGAACGCCAGGCGGTGATCGATAAGAGCCCGCTCAAAAACAAATACGATCAGACCGTCGACCCGAATTCAGCCTATGAGATATTGCAAAATCGGCTCCAGACCGGGGGAGCTTTCCCGTCTGCCGCATCCGGCACGGCTGGTGCGGGTGCCGGGGCGGGCACGCCCGGTCAGGTGCCGGCGCAAACGGGCTTCTTTCAGCGGATGGTCGATTGGGTGTGCGGCGTGTTCGGGATCGGCCGCCCGCGCGGAACGGGGTTGACGACGACGCAACTGGTCGCGCGCAATGTTGCGCGCGCGGTTGCGGCCGGCGTCGCGACGCAGGTCGCGTCCGAACTCAGCAAATCGACGGGCAGCAAGACTGCCGGGACGATCAGCAAGGCTGTCGTGCGCGGTGCGCTCGGCGGTGTAATGAGAAGGTGACGCATGACAGCATCGATTTCCGCATTGCCGGCAGTTCTCGACCGCATCGACCGCGATCTAGACGCGAGCCTGGAACGGTTATTTGCGCTGCTGCGCATTCAGTCGGTTTCGACGGACCCGGCTTATGCGCCGTACTGTCGCACCGCGGCCGAGCACGTCGCCGCCGATTTGCGCAGCCTCGGATTTGACGCCGCCCTGCGCCCGACCGGAGGCCATCCGGTCGTCGTCGGCAAAAGCGCGAACGGGGCGTCCGACGGTGGCAAGCCGCGCGTTCTCTTCTACGGCCATTACGATGTGCAGCCGGTCGATCCGCTCGATCTGTGGCAGACGCCGCCGTTCGAGCCGCGTATCGAGACGCTCGACGGCGGGCGAAAAATCATCGTCGCCCGCGGCGCCTGCGACGACAAAGGCCAAGCCAGTACTTTCATCGAGGCTTGCCGCGCGTTCAAGGCAGTGACCGGAGCACTTCCGCTCGATATCACCATGTTGATCGAAGGCGAGGAGGAGTGTGGGTCCAAGCACTTGTTCGGTTTTGTTCGCGAGAATTCTGCGGAACTCAAACGCGATCTGGCATTGGTATGCGACACCGGCATGTGGGACGCAGAAACTCCGTCCATCACGACCTCGCTGCGCGGCCTCGTCTATGAGGAGGTCAGGCTGACCTGTGCCGACCGCGACCTCCACTCCGGACTGTTCGGCGGCGCGGCTCGCAATCCGATCCATGTGTTGGCCGATATCCTCTCGGCAATGCATAAGCCGGATGGTTCGGTCGCCATTCCCGGCTTTTATGACGGCGTCCGCGAACTGCCGGCCGACATCAAAGCGGACCTGGCGGGCCTTGGGCTGACGCCGGAAAAATTCCTCGGGCCGATCGGGCTGAAAATTCCAGCCGGTGAAAAAGACCGCATGCTGATCGAGCAGGTTTCGACGCGGCCGACCGCGGAGGTCAATGGCATCCTCGGCGGCTATACCGGGGAGGGCGCCAAAACCGTCATTCCCGGCAAGGCCATGGCCAAAGTCTCGTTCCGCCTCGTCGGCGCACAAGATCCGGAAAAAATCCGCAAGGCCTTCCGCGATTTCGTCCGCGCGCGCGTTCCGGCCGATTGTTCGGTCGAGTTCGGCAATTTCAGCGGCGCGCCGGCCTTTGACGTAGCGTTCGACAATCCGGCGCTCACCAAGGCGCGTGCCGCGCTCGCTGACGAGTGGGGCAAGAAGGCGGTGACGGTCGGTGCCGGCGGTTCGATCCCTATTGTCGGCGACTTCAAGACCGTGCTGGGTATGGACACGCTCATGGTCGGTTTCGCGCTCGACGACGACCGGGTGCATTCCCCGAACGAGAAGTTCGATCTCAAGTGTTTCCACAAGGGCATTCGCAGCTGGGCGCGTATTTTGGCGGCGCTGGCGAACTGACGCAGGGGGAGTTTCATGAGGCTCGTTCTTCTTGTCGTCGCCGCTGTCTTTGCCGCTGCACTCGGCTCCCAATCGGCGTCGGCCGCGGGTGTCGACAGGCTCTACGTCCTTGACTGCGGGCACGTGTCCGCCCCCGATCAGTCGCGCTGGTCGCCCGGCGTAAATGTCGGTGTGCCTTTGGAGCTGTCCGATAATTGCTATCTCATCCATCACGCGCAGGGCTGGTTTCTGTGGGACACCGGCCTGCCTGACGCGATCGCAGCTAGTCCCGACGGCGTGAAAACCGCGAACGGATTCCAAATGAAGCGCTCAAAGACGCTCGCGGGTCAGCTTCAAGAACTCGGGGTCAAGCCGTCGGATCTCAAGGCAATGGCGATTTCGCATACTCATCCCGATCATATCGGCAACGTCGAGCTGTTTCCGCAGGTGATGCTTTACGTGCAGAAAGCCGAGTACGAATGGCCGGGCGAGGGTGGCGCGCCGCGTTTCAATCCCGGCCATCCGGTGACCAAGCTTGAAGGCGACCACGACGTGTTCGGCGACGGCACGGTGATGATTATTTCAACCCCGGGCCACACGCCCGGACATCAATCCTTGCTGGTCAGACTGCCGAAAACCGGCGCGATAGTGCTCTCGGGCGACGCCGTCCACTTCAAGGACAATTGGGACAATCGCCGCGTGCCGGTGATGAATGTCAATAAGGATCAGACTGTCGCCTCGATGCAGCATATCGCCGACATTCTGGCCAAAGAGCACGGGCAGCTTTGGATCAATCACGATGCGGCGCAAAGCGCCGCGCAGAAGAAGGCGCCGGAATACTACGAATAAGTGCGCTTTCACATGCGAATTGAAATAGCTGCGTCACCCGTGGCGGTCACCGCATCCCTTTGAACTGGAGATCAACTTGAAGGCTGTCATCGTAAGAGCGCCGGGCGGCTTGGACCGGATTGAACGTACTCAATTGCCCGATCCGGGAGTGCCCGGATCCGGGTCGATCAGGGTGCGTCTGCATGCGAATTCAGTCAACTACCATGATTATGGCGTTGTAAACACGCCTGATCGTGTCGCCGATGGCCGTATCCCCATGTCGGATGGTGCTGGCCTCGTGGAAAGCGTCGGGGATGGTGTCACCGAATTCGGGGTGGGGGATCACGTCGTCTCGTGCTTTTTCCCGAATTGGCTGGAAGGACCGCCGACCGTTGCCGATTTTTCGACCGTTCCGGGCGACGGCATCGATGGATACGCGCGCGAATTTGTCGTGGCGCCTGCGACCGCATTTAGCCGCGTGCCGAAGGGATATTCGTTTACCGAGGCTGCCACTCTGCCGACCGCGGGTGTGACGGCTTGGCGGGCTTTAGTCGTCAATGGGGCGTTGAAGCCCGGCGACTCGGTCCTTGTCCTCGGCACCGGCGGCGTTTCAATCTTTGCATTGCAAATTGCCAAGGCTATAGGAGCTACCGTCGTTGTGACATCTTCCTCGGACGAGAAGTTGAAGCGGGTTCGCGACCTTGGAGCGGATCATACCATCAACTACCGTCATCATCCGGACTGGGGTAATCGTGTCTGGGAGTGGACGGGCGGCTCAGGAGTGGACCACGTTGTCGAGGTCGGAGGACCCGGAACGCTTGGCCAATCGATAGCGGCGGTTGCAATTGGAGGTCACATCGCCCTGATCGGGGTGCTAACCGGCCGAGCCGGTGAAATTCCGACCGCACGCTTAATGGCCAAACAAGCGCGCCTTCAGGGCCTGATAGTAGGTAGCCGCAAGCATCAGACGGACTTCATTCGAGCAATTGACGCTATCGGCATCAAGCCCATCGTTGATCGCAGCTTCAGTCTCGATGAGATCGCCGACGCATTCCGATACGAGGCCAGCGGTCGTCATTTCGGGAAAATTTGTTTGGAATTTTAAGCAGCCAACGAGGCTACTTGGGATCCGGAATATTTTAGGCACAAGCAAATGGCCCCGATGCCGCTGAACGACGAAGCGGCCGGGCAACGTCCGTGGAAATTTCTCGATTACGCGTCCGCTTTACCCGGTGCTCTCAACCGGTCGACGCAACACTTTATCTTGAATGCCAAGATGGAGTGTCTGATGATAGGTCAACGATATCTTCGCGGGTTTACGGCGACAGAGAAGACGGAGTTATGGGATCGCTGGCAGCGTGGGGAATCGCTGAAGGCGATTGGGCGGGCATTTGGTAAGCCGTCATCGTCGATTTATTTTCAAGTAGCGCCGCACGGTGGGGTTCGTCCTGCACCGCGGCGTCGCTCACGGTTGGCGTTGACGTTCTTAGAGCGCGAGGAGATCTCCAGGGGCATAGCGGCGCATCAGTCGGCACGATCGGTGGCCCGGTTGCTAGGCCACTCGCCCTCGACGGTGAGCCGAGAAATCAGTCGCAATGGCGGCTATCATCGATACCGAGCGGCGGTGGCTGATGAGAGGGCCTGGGCCCGGGCGCGTCGTCCGAAGCGTTGTAAGCTGGCGGACAATCCGCGGCTACGAGCGGCAGTGGCACGAAAGCTCAGGTTGAATTGGTCGCCCGAGCAGATAGCCGGCTGGCTCAAGAGATCGCATTCGGAAGATGAGGCTAGTCGCGTGTCACACGAGACGATCTATCGCAGCCTCTTTGTTCAAGCACGCGGCGTGCTTAAGAAGGAACTGCTTTGCCATCTTCGATCGAAGCGCACGATCCGGCGATCCAGGCGGACGGCCCCGAATGGCGATCGACGGGGGCAAATCAAGGATATCGTGTCGATCCGTGAGCGACCGGTAGCGGTGGAGGATCGTGCGGTCCCTGGTCATTGGGAAGGCGATCTGCTGACCGGATCGAAGAACAGCTACATCGCGACCTTGGTCGAACGTCATACGCGATACGTGACTTTAGCCAAGGTGGCCAATAAGGACACACAGACGGTCGTTTCCGCACTCATCAAGCAGGCGAAGACGTTACCCAATGAGCTCTATAAGTCCCTGACTTGGGACCGCGGCAAGGAACTTGCCGATCATCAACGCTTCACGTTGGCGACCAGCATCGACGTTTACTTCTGCGATCCGCAAAGTCCCTGGCAACGCGGTTCCAATGAGAACACCAATGGTCTGCTGAGACAGTATTTTCCGAAAGGAACCGACCTGTCAGTGTACTCGCAAGCCCATCTGAACAGAGTGGCACGTCAGCTCAACGAACGACCGCGAGAGACCTTGGGATTTGAAACCCCAGCAGATAGATTTAATGCCTGTGTTGCGTCGACCGGTTGAGCTGGCACCCAAAAGCGGACACTGACCTTGGTGTCTACTTGTCATCAGCAGCGTGTCTACGCGTACAGGTTCTAAATCGTCGGATTGGTCAAATCCCCAATGAGCGGCTCAATCCGTGGCGGCAGCGATCAGGCGCGGGCTGACAAAGCGCTCAAGCCTGCCACTGTGATCGTGCAATCGCGACCAGTCGTCGAAGGCGAAATCGATCACAACGAGGCCGGATGTCGGCAGTTTTTCGTTTAATGCCGCACGCATTCCGACCTCTCCGGAGCCGACCAGTTGCAGCGCCAGATCCTGCAGGCCGGGATTATGGCCGACGACGAGGAGCGTTTGCGCGGCGCCGCTTTCCCGGATCAGTTCGGCGAGGGGCTCGGAACTTGCATTGTAGATCCTGTCGTCAGTTGCGAAGCGTTGCGGTTTGGCGAACGTCGCGGCGACGAGCGCCCACGTTTCTTGCGTCCGCGCTGCGGGGGAAACAAGAACCATGTCGGGAATGAGGTGGTGGCGGACAATGTAGTTGCCGATGACCGGCGCGTCGGTACGGCCCCGTTCGGTGAGTTTGCGGTCGCGGTCGCGTTCACCGGGTTCGGCGCGTTCGGTCTTGGCGTGACGCAACAGCAGCAAACGACGCATTGGCGAATGCCCCGAAATCCGGCGTTAGTCTAGTAGCGCGGATTTGAAGTTCCTATAGTGTGCCGGCTGACGCGCACAAGAACTTCACGTTACAATTTGACGGTTGTTCGATGGTCGAGACCGATTCCACATCAGCCTATGGCGGAAGCTGGTTCGCGGCGACGATGGTGGAGGCGCCGCCGCGGCCGCCGCTATCGGTCGATCTCGACGTCGAAGTTTGCGTGATCGGCGGCGGGCTTGCGGGTCTGACGACGGCGCGCGAGATCGCCCGCAGCGGTTGGTCCGTGGTGCTCGTCGAGGCCGGTCGCATCGCCGCCGGTGCTTCGGGCCGCAACACCGGCTTTGTATTGCCGGGTTTTGCCGCATCGCCCGACAGCATCATTGGCCGGGTTGGCTTTGAGCGAGCCAAGGATCTGTGGGCGTTGGCGCAAAGCGGGCTCGACTATGTCCGCAACGCCATCCGCGAGGATGACTTGCCCGGGATCGAACCGCAGGATGGCTGGCTCTACGTCTCCAAGACCGACAACGGCGACGAGTTTACCCACCTTGCCGGTCTTATTGGCGAGTTTGGTGGTGAAATCGAAGGTTGGCCGACCGAACAAGTGCGCTCGGTGCTCCGCAGCGAACGCTACTTTCACGCCATCCACTATCCGCGCGCAATCAACATCCATCCGCTCAACTATGCGCTGGGCCTGGCCGCCGCAGCCGAGCGGGCCGGCGTGCGCATCTTCGAGCACACCCCGGCATTGTCCATCGATCCCGCCGGGGTACGCAAACGCATCGTCACGCCAAACGCCCGGGTACGCGCCAGTCACGTCGTCCTGTGCGGCAACGTGCAGATCGCCGGTCTGATGCCGCAGATCGGGTCGACGCTTATTCCGGTCACGACATACGTCATCACGACGGCTCCACTGGGGTCGGGTCTTGGTGAGGCGATCGGCTTTCGCGGCGCGGTCAGCGATAGCGACCTTGCCGACAACCACTACCGGATCGTCGGTGGCGATCGGCTGATGTGGTCCGGCCGGGCGACGACGTGGGCGCGCAATCCGCGCCGCTATGTGCGCGCGCTGACCGCCGATATCGGGAAGACATATCCCCAGCTTGGACGCGTCGCCGTCGACCACGCGTGGTCCGGCACCTTGGGCAATTCGATCCACCGCATGCCGCAGATCGGCGAACTCGGTCCTGGCGTGTGGCTCGCGAGCGGCTTCGGCGGCCATGGTCTCAACACCACGGCGATGGCCGGCAATCTCATTGCCCGCGCCATCGTCAAGGGCGATCACACCTGGCGGCAGTTTACGCCGTTCGAACTGGTTTGGGCGGGCGGAGTTTTAGGCCGCGCGATCGCGCAGGTGTATTATTGGACGAGGCGCTTGCGCGAGGCCGAGGCCGAGCGTCGGACACGCGCCGCCGACCTGGCGCTCCGACGCGCCCGCGAAGCGGAGGCAGCGACGACCGAGGAGATGCAATCATCTGCTGCGGAGGATCAGACTGAGCCGATGATGCCGCCGGAGGCTCAAACCGATGCCGCCGACGAACCATCGCCGCTGACCGCCATCATGAACCGGCGAAGGCAAAGGAGACGGCCCGAAGAGGCCGACGTGTAAAACGGCTTACCGGCCTTCTCTTCGGGTCATGAACGCCAACCGCTCGAACAGATGCACATCCTGTTCGTTCTTGATGAGCGCGCCATGCAACGGCGGGATCAGTTTTTTCGGGTCGCGCTCGCGCAACGTCTCGACGGAAATATCCTCGACCATGAGCAACTTGAGCCAGTCGAGCAGTTCTGAGGTCGAAGGTTTTTTCTTCATGCCCGGCACATCGCGGATCTCGTAAAACAGCCGCAGCGCCTCCGCTACCAGCCGATGCTTGATGCCGGGAAAATGCACTTCGATAATCGCACGCATCGTGTCGGCGTCGGGAAAACGGATGTAGTGAAAGAAGCAGCGTCGCAGAAAGGCGTCCGGCAATTCCTTTTCGTTGTTGGAGGTAATTACAACGATCGGACGCCGGCGGGCATGGATCGTTTCGCCGGTTTCGTAGACAAAGAACTCCATGCGGTCGAGCTCCTGCAACAAATCGTTGGGAAACTCGATATCGGCTTTGTCAATTTCGTCGATGAGCAGCACCGGCCGCTCGTCGGCGACGAATGCCTCCCACAACTTGCCGCGTTTGATGTAGTTGCGGATATCCTTGACGCGCTCGTCGCCGAGCTGGCTGTCGCGCAGGCGTGTCACCGCATCGTACTCATAAAGTCCCTGCATCGCCTTGGTGGTCGACTTGATGTGCCACTCGATCAGCGGAGCGCCCAGCGCTTTGGCGATCTCGATCGCAAGGACGGTCTTACCGGTTCCGGGTTCGCCCTTCACCAGCAGCGGACGCTCGAGCGCGATCGCCGCATTGACTGCCACCTTGAGGTCGTCGGTGGCGACGTAGGCGCTGGTACCTTCGAAACGCATGAGAAGAACTCGCTGATGTTGTGACGCGGGCGTAGCGAGAGATTAATCACGCCGAATTGCCGCTAACAAGCTCGTTGCGCAAGCGCCGCAGTCAAAGTGCCGGCGCAACGCAAAGGTACGTCGTCACCGCGGCAATTTTTGCCGACTGCACGGCATATAGATCCCAGGCGCCCCCGTGCGGCGTGGATCAAAAGACTGAAAAATCACCATTATTGCGATGGCACGCCGCTTGCTGTGGAAAGTCCGCGCGGCGTTCGTACGTGCCCGCCGCCAGTCGAGTTGAGAATCGAGTTGGAGACGATGTCATGGGTATTTTCGATGCATTGACCACTGCCGTGGCGGGGTTGCAGGCGCAGTCGTTCGCGTTGCAGAACATTTCCCGCAACATCGCCAACTCTCCGAGAGCCTCATAAAATGAAACACATACGCGAGGCTCTCAGAGATTAGCTAGGTACAAGAGGCCACAATTACCTGAGCGTGAAGATCATCGAAGACGGAAGGCTTAATTTCTTTAGATTAGGAGCGCGTCGAGCGCTTGCGATAGACCTCGAAATGAAAATGGAATTGTTATTTCGCGCCCCGCCGCATCTACGATTTTAACCGCCCCTCCGCCAACTTGTGCGCGCCAACGTTTCAAGAATTCGTCCTTGACTTCTAGCTCGGCGACGCACCCGCCAGGCAGACAGCGCCGCCAAGTCATTTCCGCCGATTGCGTATCTTGTTCGTCGATGTTGAAGCGCGCGGTGCTTGGAAATGAAACATTTACCGGGCTAACAATCGTCAAATTTTATTGGCTCTTTCGAGCTCGACGATCGAAGCTAAGTTGCAAAAGCGGATTTTGCAGATCTTGGGGTCGCCCGTCCCTATTTGTGTGTGTCGAAAACTCAGATTCGCATGCACCTGTGATGCGGCGCTGGGCAGTTTTTCAGTTCACTGGATTAATGTTGCTGAACACAGACGCGAAGCACGTTGAACGGGCGCCTCCCGCGACAGGGCCATTCTTGCTGGTGGCGACCTGGATGTTGCTCGTGACGTCAGGGCCACGTCTGACACGTCTTTTAATGACAATCCTTCACCGATCGAAGCGTGATAATCGTTGGTCGCCTTCGAACTCATTTGCATCAGCCAAAAAGGGAGGCCGCCAGGATGGCGGTTAGTTCGCGGGTGGCGATCGGCGTAACAAGCGCTCTCGCAGCACAGTCATCGACCCCGCCTAAGACGTAGACTTATGCCTCGAAACGCACCGCTCTCTTTCCTCGTCGGCCGACCAAGAACCAAACTCATCATCGGTGACCTCGCCTGTCGGGCGATTGCGCAACCCAAACCCCTGTTCATGCAATCCTATGTTTCACCTTACGCGTCTCGTGCCCACGGTCGGTGGGAGAATACTTAGTCCTTGTGATGCAAATTCATTAAGCCGGTTTCTCATTGTACGGATTGACAACCCGAGTATTTTGGCGGCTTTCGTCCGATTTCCAAGACAAAACTTGAGAGTTTCCAGGATCAGGTCGCGTTCGACGTCCGCAAGACTGCGACCCACCAGTTCTGGTGTGTTCACGTTTCGCGTTAATACCGATCGATGCTCGCAAAGAATTTCAGGATCAAGTTCGCACTTTGAGCGAGCGATTACAGCCATCGTAATCGTGGCGGCCTCAACTGAACAAGTCGCATAGAATTTGTTTAGCGCGTTTCGGTGGATTGACTGCATGATCCTTGGCCCATTTTGATGGACAAAATTATGCGATACGAGGTAAATACTAACTTAATTTTTCCGATGCGATGATGGAAAGATAGGAACGCAAAAGCTGAAGGCGAATGGTAGCCCAGTTCAAAGCCGGCTAAACTGCTCATTCTGTTGTCTATTTCCAGGATATTTTCGAACGGGGCGGCAGGGTGATTTGATTGCTGAAGACGAGCGCCTCACAGGCTCACAGCACAGCGGTCGCCCTACGTACTCTTCGCGGAATCGACGCGCTGATCGCACTGTAAGGAACCGAGGATCGGGTCGAGCGCCGCCCCCAGGCGGTCAAGCATGACCGCCGAGACCTCGACGCGGCTGAAGACTCAAATGGCCTTCTTTCCGGTCGCTCGGCCAATGGTCGCTGCTGCTGCGTCTCAAAGCCGTCGCCGCCGACCTTAAAGATAGCTCCGGGGACGAAAAACTTGATCTTGAGCGAAATTGACCTGCAGGTTGCCGTAGGACGGGCAATAGCCGGAATGAACTGAGCCGAGAAGGGCTTAGCCCAGCGGTATCCGGGGGCGCAATCATCGTATTGTCACCGGCATGGACCCGGGGTATATGGGCGCCGCCCAGCGGAGGTCCGGCGCGGAGGCATGCGCAGAGTAGGGGACAAGCAGTCCATGCAGGCGGTGAAAAGTAAGAACGGCCGATCCGACGACACTTTGACCAAGAACGGCAAAAACATCACGCTTGACAAAATCTATCGGCCGACGGAGCGGGAGCCGTTTATGAATGAGCGGCAGCGGGAGTATTTCCGCCTGAAGCTCATCGATTGGCGGGAGGACATCCTCAAGGAAGCGAAGGAGACGCTGCAACATCTCCAGGACGACAACCAGAATCATCCCGACCTCGCTGACCGCGCCTCGTCGGAAACCGATCGGGCGATCGAATTGCGCGCCCGCGACCGGCAGCGCAAGCTCATCTCGAAGATCGATGCGGCATTGCAACGCATCGAAGATGGGACCTATGGCTATTGCGAGGAAACCGGCGAGCCGATCTCGCTCAAGCGCCTGGAAGCGCGTCCGATCGCCACGCTTTCGATCGAGGCCCAGGAGCGCCACGAGCGCCGTGAGCGCGTTTACCGCGAAGAATAAGAGCGCGGTTTTGTAACACGCCATTCGGGCACGGCGCGCCGCGCCTAAGCCGCGCGCAAGCCTTATACTTCGGGAATGCCGTTTTTTCCGCTTACGTGGTCCAGCAGCGCCAGTAGTCCCTTCAGGATTTCGGTTGGCGATGGCGGGCAACCGCGGATGTGCAGGTCGACGGGTACCACATTCGAAACTCCGCCGGTGACGGCGTAACTGCCGGAGAAAATTCCACCGTCGACCGCGCAGTCGCCGAGCGCCACAACCCATTTGGGGTCCGGGGTTGCGCGGTAGGTTCGTTCCAGCGCTTCGCGCATGTTCTTTGTGACCGGTCCGGTCACGAGGAGCACGTCGGCATGGCGCGGCGAAGCGACGAACCGCAGACCAAACCGCTCAAGATCGTAAAACGCGTTGTTCAGGGCGTGGATTTCAAGCTCGCAGCCGTTGCAGGAGCCGGCGTCTACCTGGCGAATCGCCAGACTGCGGCCAAGCTTCCTGCGCGCCGCGCCTTCGACGCGGCTTGCCAACTCCGCGAGCGCGGTTTCGCTTGCTGACGGCGGCTTTTCCGTCAGCGGCGGGTGTGTGAGGCCGTCGAGCAATGTTCTGCGCATGAAACTGCCTTGCCGCGTTAGAGATCGTGGCCCGAATACGAGCAGTTGAACGATTTGTTGCAGAGCGGAAAATCGGCGACGATGTTGCCTTCAATGGCGGCTTCGAGAAGGGGCCATTGAAGCCACGATGGGTCGCGCAGATGACAGCGCGTCACACGCTGCCCATCCAGCCGGACCCAGGACAGCACGTCGCCACGGAAGCCCTCGGCAAACCCCAACCCTTCAGCACCTTCGCTGCCGCCTTCGAGCGCGACCGCGGTCGGTCCAGCCGGAAGGCCTGAGATAATTTGCTCGATCAACTTCAGGCTTTGCTCGACTTCACGGATGCGGATCCAAACGCGCGCATTCACGTCCCCTTCGGTCAGCACCGGGATCGCGAAGTCGAGCTGATTGTAGGGCGCGTAGCCCGGCATTTTCCGCGCGTCGAACTTGCGGCCGCTGGCGCGGCCGACATAGCCGGGGGCTCCAAACTGCCGCACGAGCTCAGCGCTGACAATTCCGGTGGCCGCGGTGCGGTCCTGTAATGACGCGGTGTTGTCGTAAAGCTCGATCAGCCGCGGAAACCGCTCTGCGATATGCCGCATGGTCTCGCGGACATGGGTTGCGCCGTCGGCGCGGAGATCGCCGGCGACTCCGCCGGGTACGGCCTGATCCATCATCAGCCGGTGGCCGAAACAGGCCTCGGCCGCGCGCAGCACATGCTCGCGCAGGACGCCGCAATGCGCGTGCATCAGCGAGAATGACGCGTCGTTGCAGATCGCGCCGATATCGCCGAAATGATTTGCAAGCCGCTCGAGTTCGGCCATCAGCGCCCGGAGATAGCGCGCGCGTGGCGGGACTTCGACTTTCAAGGCCGCTTCGATGGCGTGCGCGAAGGCGATGCCGTAGGCAACGGTGCTGTCGCCGGACGTGCGTGCGGCAAGCCGCGCCGCATGTTCGATTGACGCACCCGCCATCAGTGACTCGATGCCCTTGTGCACGTAGCCCAGCCGTTCTTCGAGCCGCACCACGGTCTCGCCGCTGGCGGTAAAGCGGAAATGTCCCGGGTTCGATAATCCCCGCATGCACCGGGCCGACGGGAATCTGGTGCAGCGCTTCGCCTTCCGCCGGCAGAAATGTGTAAGCAGGCTTTCTCGGCCGGCGCTTGTGTACGCGCACCGAGCGGATGGCGCACGTCCCAGAAGCCGAGATCGAGCCAGGGACGCGAGTTTCGTGCGCCGACTGGCTCAAAGCCGTACAGGCTGTTGATTGCGCGTTCGAAGCGAATGGCGGGCGGATGCTGCGCGCCAACCGACGGAAATTTTCCGGCCTGACATTCGACGCTGACAACCGCGATCTCTGCGGTCGTTTCCTCGATGACAGCCATGTGCACCGAAGGCGCCGGCCCGTCGTCGCCCCACAAGCCGAGGAGCGTTGCGCGGCCGGCAGCAATTTCGCTCGCCATCTGCGACCAGCCGGTAGCCGTTACGATAATGCGCGGCCACGGCCGGTGGCTGTCGACACGCGTGCCCTGCGGAATAATGTCCAGGAGCGATGGCATCCGTCTACCCGAGCAGTCCAGCGACATTCTGGAACCAAACAACGACCGCAGCAGGCATGTAAATTCCGGCCACAAGCACAAGCGCGAGATGGGCGAACATCGGCACGTAGGAGGCCTGGGCCTTGGCGTTGGGACCGCGCGGCGCGCCGAAAGCGATACTGTTGAGACGCAGAAATAGCCCGCCAAGACCAACCAGAATGCCAAATACGAGAACGATTGCGAGCAGGGGCGCGCGGGCGAAAGTCGAGCTCACCAGCAAAAATTCACTCATGAAGATACCGAGCGGCGGCAGGCCGGCGATAGCTACCACGCCAGCGACGAGGCCCCAGCCGAGTACGGGATGCGTTTCGGTGAGGCCGCCCATGTCGGCGATGCGCTGCGTGCCCTTGACCTGCGCGACATGCCCGACGGCGAAGAAGATCGCCGATTTGGTGAGCGAATGCATGGTCATGTGCAGCAGGCCGGCGAAATTCGCGAGCGGGCCACCGATGCCGAAAGCAAAGGCGATGATGCCCATATGCTCGATCGACGAATAGGCGAACATGCGCTTGATGTCGCGACGGCGGTAAAGCATGAATGCCGCGAAGACGAGCGAAATCAATCCGAGCGTCATCATCAGCGGGCCGGGCGCCAGCGCGGCCGGGTTTACGGCCAGCAGCATCTTGAAGCGCAACAGCGCATAAAGCGCGACGTTGAGCAGTAGCCCGGACAATACCGCAGAGATCGGTGTGGGGCCCTCGGCGTGCGCGTCCGGCAGCCAGGCGTGGAGCGGCGCGAGTCCGACCTTGGTGCCGTAGCCGAGCAGGAGAAAGACGAAGGCGAGGTTGAGGAGGGCCGGATCGAAATCGCCGGCGCGGGTGACGAGCACGGTCCACACCATGGCGTCGAGTCCCTCGCCGACCACCGGCCGCGCGGCCATATAGACCAGGATGGTGCCGAACAGAGCGAGCGCGATGCCGACGCTGCCAAGGATGAAGTATTTCCACGCCGCTTCGAGCGCCTCGTGGGTGCGGTAAATGCCGACCATGAGCACGGTGGTCAGCGTCGCCAACTCGATCGCCACCCACATCAGGCCGATATTGTTGGCGACGAGCGCAAGATTCATTGCGAACATCAGCACCTGATACATAGCGTGATAGAAGCGCACGAACGACGGCGTCAATCGTCCGGTCTCGAGCTCGTGGCCGATATAGCTGGCGCTGAAAACGCTTGTGGTGAAGCCGACGAATGTGGTGAGCACGATGAAGGTGCCGTTGAGATCGTCGATCAGGAGATAGGAACCTGTCGGCGGCCGGCGAAAAAAGATCGAGAACGCGCATAAAAGCGTCAGGGCAGTCGCCACGACGTTGAGCCGCGCCGTCACCCGATAGTCGGGAAGCGCCGCCAGCAACGCAGCGGCGACGGCGGGAATCACAAGCACGCCGGTTAGTGCATCGAAGGTCATTGGCGCTCTCCGCGAAACCGATCCAGAGCCTGCACGTCGACCGAATCGAAGCGCTCGCGGATACGGAACAGGAAGATTCCGATCACGATGAAAGCGATGAGGATCGAAAACGTGACGCTGATCTCGACCACAAGCGGCATGCCTTTGGCGCCGGTCGCGGCGAGGACAAGGCCGTTTTCCAACGACATGAAGCCGACCACCTGGCTGACGGCGTTGCGCCGGGTCACCATCATCAACAAGCCGAGCAGAACCACCGACAGCGCGAAGGCCAGGTCCTCCCGTGCGATTGGATCGGCGCCGTGGGTGACCCGCAGCATCACCACCATGGAGAGGGCAAGAAGGCCCATTCCGATCAGCATGGTGGTGCCGACGCCCACTGCCTTCTCGATCTCGCGGTGGATCCCAAGGCGCACGATGATCCGGTGCAGAGAAACGGGGATGACGATCGCCTTGAAGATGAGGGCGATCGCGGCGGTGACGTAGAGATGTGGCGCGTCCTGGATGAAGGCCTGCCACGCCACCGAGGCTGCCAGCACCAGCGCGTGCGCCGCATAGACGTTCAGCAGCGAATAAAGACGATCCTGATAGAGTTCGAGGAAACTGATCAGCACCAGCGATCCGGCGAGCAAATGGGCGATGTCGAATTCGATCCGGCTCATCAGAAGCTCTCCGACACGAACCGCAGGAGGGTGGCCAACAGGCCCAGCATCAAAGCAATGCCGAGAAACTCCGGGACGCGGAACACGCGCATCTTGGCAATCGACGTCTCGAACAGTGCGAGGAGGAATCCACCGACGGCGAGCTTGCCAACATAGGCGGCAATCCCGATCGCGAGGGTCGGCAATGCCGCGCCGGCAGCTTCGATGCCCCAGGGCGTGAACAGGCAGGCAACGAGCGAGACGTAAAGGATGAGCTTGAGCGAAGATGAAAGCTCGATCAGCGCCAGATGTCGCCCTGAATATTCGAGCACCATTGCTTCGTGCACCATCGTGAGTTCGAGATGCGTTGCCGGGTTGTCGACCGGAATGCGGCCATTCTCGGCAATCGCCACCAGAGTAAGGGCGATGAGCGCCAGACCCAGCGATACGCGCAATCCGACCTGCGGCGACGCCATGAATTCGGCAACAGTCGAGAGCTGCGTCGATCCGGCAATCAAGGCGAGCGAGAACACCATCATGATCATTGCCGGTTCGGCGACCGACGCGATCATCATCTCGCGGCTCGACCCGATGCCGCCGAAGCTGGTGCCGACGTCGAGCCCGGCAAGCGCAAGGAAAAAGCGTGCGCTGCCGAGGAGCGCGATAATGGCGATAAGATCGGCTGACCAGGAGAACAGCAGCCCGGTCCGAAAGGTCGGCACCAGCGAAACGGCCACCCAGGTCGCGGCGAATACGAGATAGGGAATGACGCGAAACAGCCACGAGGCCGTGTCTGCCAGCACCACGTCCTTGCGCATGAGGCGTATCAGATCAAGGTAGGGCTGAGTGAGCGGCGGTCCTTGCCGGCGCAACAGCCGCGCTTTCACTTTGCGCACGAAGCCGGTGAAGAGCGGCGCCAGCAGCAGCACCAGCAGCATTTGCGCGCCCTGTATGGCCAAGTCACTGATCAGGACCATACGGCGAGCACCAGGAGCAAGATGACCAAAGCGGCGAATACGAGGCTCAGAAACTGGCGGATGGTCAGAAACTGCAAACGGTTGAGCCGATCGGCGGCGATGCCGACACCGGCGACCAGCGGCGCATAGAATGTCTCCCAGACCGGATCGTGAAGCTCGACTTCGAGCCGTGCCGGACGGGTATCGCCCGGCGGCGGCATCTCTGCGTGCTCGCGGGCCTGAAACACCACGGTGCCGAACACGCGGCGAATCGGCTGCGCGAAACTCATCGCCGTGTATTGCGTCGCCGGGCTCGCATCGGGATAACCGCAATCCCAGGCTGGCGCCCGGCGTAAACGGTCTGAGGCGAGGCGATGAATCGCGAACGCCGCAAGCGTGCCCGATATGATCATGAACAGAAAGACAAGCAGGCCATCGTAGGAGCTGCGGCTTGCGGCGATTGGGACAATCGAGAGCCATTGCCCGCCGATCTGGACCGGCATGCGCTCGCCGATCACCGCCGAGCTGACTGGCGCAAGTGCGTCAATGAAAAGGCCGGGCAGGATGCCGGCAAGCAGGCACAGCATCGCCAGGAGGAACATGGCGGCGAGCGAGAACCGGTCGGTCTCCGCTGCAGCCTCAGCGGCGCGGGTCCGCGGACGGCCGAGAAATGTCACGCCATAGGCCTTGACGAAGCAAGCCGCCGCGAGCGCCGCCGAGAGCGCCAGCAGCGCTCCGACGGCCGGCACGAGAAACTTAAGTCCCCATGATGGCAGTTGCGGGCTCAGCAGGATCGCCTGGAACGTGAGCCACTCGGAAACGAAGCCGTTGAGCGGCGGCAGCGCCGAGATCGCCGCGCATCCCACCAGGAAGACGAACGCGGTTTGCGGCATGCGGTGGATGAGACCGCCGAGGTGCTCCATATCGCGTTCGCCGGTTGCGGTCAGCACGGCGCCGGCGCCGAAGAAGAGCAGACTCTTGAACAGGGAATGATTGAACACGTGCAGCAAGGCGGCGGTGAAGGCCAGTGCCGCGGCAAATCCCATGCCGTGCGCCTTGAACGCCAGCGCGAGGCCAAGGCCGATAAAGATGATGCCGATATTTTCGACCGTATGATAGGCGAGAAGCCTCTTCAGATCGTGCTGCATCAGCGCGTAGAGCACGCCCATAACGGTCGTTACTCCCGCGACTGCGAGCACCACGATGCTCCACCACCAGGCAGGACTGCCGGCGAGATCGAAGGCGATCCGCACGAAGCCGTAAACGGCGACCTTGGTCATGACGCCGCTCATCAAGGCGGAGACATGGCTCGGCGCCGCTGGGTGTGCGAGCGGAAGCCAGACATGCAACGGCACGATGCCGGCCTTCGATCCGGCCCCGACGAGGGCCAGGATAATAGCTAAAGACACAAGCATCGCCGACGGATGCGCGGCGCGCATCTGCGCGAATGTATAAAGACCGTCCGGTCCGGCGAGCACCCCGAACGCAAGCAGCAACGCCAGCGTGCCGAAGCTCGCCATTACCAAGTAGAGGTAGCCGGCGCGCATGTTGTCGGGGTCGCGATGATGCGACACGACGAGCGCCCACGAACTGAGCGACATAAGCTCCCACGAGAACAGGAACGTGAAAGCGTCATCGGCGAGGACGACCAAAGTCATACCGGCGAGAAACGCGGCGTAGAAAGGCAGCACCCGCTGCGGCTCGGTCTCGTGTTCGCCGTAGCCCAGCGCAAAAAGGCTCGCGCTTACCGCGCCGAGATCGATCACGATGAGGAAAAACGCGCCGAGCGCATCAAGACGGAAATGCGAACCGAGCCACGGCACGCCGAGCGGCAGGGTGAGGCGTTCAGGCTCTGCCTCGCCGAGAAGTTGCACCGCTGCGGCAACCAGCGAAATCGCGGCGAGGACCATGCTTGCGCTGTAAACAATACGTGTGATCGCTGCCGAATGCGCCATCGCGACGGCGAACGCCGCCAACGCCAGCAACGCCGCGGTACAACCAAGAGTGATCGTTAGCGTCACGACGGCACGCTTCTGAGCCGCACGCCGCGGCCGCCGCCATTGCTTGATGCGTTTTCGGAAATCAGCTCGACGCCGAGGGCCTCGAGCGCAGCGACCAGTTTCATCAGCGAGTCGACATTGCCCCGAATGACGCCATCGCTCGCTTCCATGCGTTGGATGGTTGGCAACGACAGACCGGCCGATTCGGCCAGTTTGCGTTGGTCGATACCGAGAAGAGCGCGCGACGCCTTGAGTTGTCCAGCAGTGATCACGGATAGTCGCAACATTAGAAGTGATGTTTAGAATCTATATTCTTATGCATAACGCTAACATTCTGATGTTGCAATCGGCTGCAATCCGCTGGGCCATCGAGCCTGAAAATGCCTCGCGAAATCTGCGGCTTGCTTCGCAGCGATGAGAAAGCAAGTGAACGAAAAGGCGGTCGGAGAGAGGGTAGTGGAGCGCGCGAACGCGGGCACCACATTCGGCAATCGTAAACCACGCGCGCAGTGCGCGGCGGATTTTCGCATCCTGAGATCAATTCCGTTATCGATCTGATTGTATTTTAACGATCGCAGCCGGCGTTATGCGGCCGACATTTCGGCTTGCTAGCGCCGCTTTTGTCTTTGGCGATGCGGCCATCGAATTGAAGGTGCGACGTGGTTGAAAAGATGGCGCGCGCGGAACTCGCAGCGACGACGGAACGTCGCGCGTTCGCTCGCCATAAGACTTTCATCAAAGGACGAATCTATTTCAACAACCGTCTGTCCACCGTGGACTGCATCGTACGGGACCTGGCAGATATCGGCGCCCGGCTGGAGGTTCCTGAGAACGTCACGATCCCTGAGTCGTTCGAGCTATATCTTCCGACCAGAGACGAGCATTTTCAGGCCCGCGTGAAATGGCGCAAGGGCAACAATCTCGGCATTGCCTGGGGCGGGGAACATAGCGCAAGGCCCGGGATACGCTGTCCTGCGGCGAGCCGGATGCCGGCGTTGCGCCGTCGTTGCCAGTGCGTGCCTGCTGGTGCTTACGGCGGCCGATCTGCTGCTTGGCCGCAACACCTCGTCGCAGGCCGAGTTTGTCGATGCAACCGTTGTTCACACCAAAAACGGACTGTCGCCGCCGCCCGATGCGGAACGATCTTGGGCGCAGCAGATGTTCAACTTTCCCGACCCCAAGAGCAGCGTGCCCGACCGTCCGCGCCCGGCTCTTCTTCCCGCCGTTCCGCCACTCGTCGACAAGAACGCCGACCTAATCACCGGCTCTGTGACCGAGAGCGAAAAGAGCGAAAAGCCGAAGGGCGGGACCCCCACGGCTAGCAAAGAACCCAAAGAACCACCGCCGTCGACAGACGGGAGGGTAATCCCCAACGCCGGCGCGCCGGGGCCATCCACCTCGGAGCGCGCGATCCTTGAGCATCTGCAGGAGCGCCGCCTTGAGCTCGAGAAGCGCGCCCGCGAGCTCGATATCCGGGAGGGTCTCATCGCGGCAGCCGAGAAACGCGTCGATTCCAAGCTTTCAGAGATCAAAGACGGCGAAGCGCAACTCGCGACCGCCGCGCAGAAAAAAAGATGAGACGGAAGCGGCGCGATTCAAAAGCCTCGTCACGATTTATGAGAATATGAAACCGCGTGACGCCGCCAAAATTTTCGATCGGCTCGAGGTCGGTGTGCTTATTGAAATGGCCTCATTGATCAATCCGCGCAGCATGTCGGAAATTCTGGCGCAAATGTCCGCCGACCGTGCCGAACAGTTGACGGCCGAGCTCGCGAGCCGCGCCCAATCATCGCCGAAAGGTGGCGCTGGCGGTCTGCCTAAGATCGAGGGCCGTCCCGCGCAGTGAATCTGCCGGAATTTTGAGCCGGTCGGTTCGGTCGCCATACCCGCCACCAGTCGCGCGACGCATGGCTGAAGACGGTTCCTGCGTCCGTATCCGCTGCAAGTTCGTCCCAGGTCGGCGCCAGTCGAACCAACGCGCAATCTAAATTTTCTCTATGCAGGCGAACCACGCGGCGCGGTGGGCGTTAAACCGGTGAACCGGACACTCTGGAGGAAACAAATGGCCCAGACATCGACAAAGCCTACGGACCTAAACCGCGCATTTGAAGATGCCAGGACGCAGGCGAGCGGCGTGGCCGGTGCCGTCTCAGGCGCCGCACAAGACGTCTATGGGCAAGCACGTGAAAGTGCTGCGGATGTGGTCGATACCGCCGGGACGGCGGCACGAAAGACAATGAGCTCCTTTGAGAAGGCTTCCGCAGCACGATCGAAACGCAACCTTACACGGCTGCGGCAATTGCGCTCGGCTTAGGCTGGCTTCTGGGTCGCATGCACCGGCCGCTTTGACCCGCCTTACTGTTGTTTCATCGGTCCGGTCGTGCACGACACGGCCGACCGATTTTTGCTGCGCAGGGGCGAGGACGCGTACCCGATGGACAGGTTCGATCAGCAGCCATAGGGTCACCTTCCTGAATGCAAACTTGCGGGGAGGTAACCATGGATACGCGGCTCAAGGATAAAGTTGCAATTGTCACCGGCGGCGCGCGCGGCATTGGCGCTGCCTTCTGTGAAGGCTTGGCCGCCGCCGGGGCCAAGGTGGTTGTCTCCGATGTTCTCGACGGCAGCCCGGTTGCCGAGCGCATTGGCGAGACGCAAAGACCTGCCGTTTACGTCCACGCGGACGTTACGTCGAAGGCGTCGGTCGAGGGTCTTGTCGCGGATGCCGTGAAAACATTCGGCACGGTCGACATTCTCGTCAACAATGCCGGCCTGTTTGCCGACCTCCACACCAAGCCGTTCCTCGATATCGACGAGGACGAGTGGGACCGCGTGATGAAGGTGAACGTCCGCGGCACGTTTCAATGCGCCAAGGCCGTTGCTCCGGTCATGATGGAAAAAAAGAAGGGCCGCATCGTCAACATTGCGTCTGGCACGGCATTCAAGGGCACGCCGCATCTCCTGCATTACGTCACTTCCAAGGGGGCAGTGGTTTCGATGACGCGGTCGCTGGCGCGGGAGCTTGGGCCGCATAATATCTGCGTGAATGCCATTGCACCCGGACTGACCATGAGCGAAGCGGTCGCCGTTCATCCCGACTGGACCGGTAAGGCGAGCGCCGCCGGCATTGCCGCCCGCGCCATCCAGCGCGAGCAGGTCCCCGCCGATCTCATCTCGACACTGATCTATCTGTGCTCCGACGACAGCAACTTCGTGACCGGTCAGACCATCAGCGTCGACGGCGGCGCGCTGATGCGGTAGCCGACTTTCCTTCCCCGCGAAGGTCGGGGAGGGCCGCTGGCGCGCCAACGCGTCAGCGGTCCGTCGTTTGGATCGCCGGAGTTTTTCCGGCAGGGCCTGCGGGCGGTCCTTTGTCCAGGGCTTCGAGCGCATCCTGCAAAACTTTGCGGACGCGGGTTGTGCTGTTCGCATCGAGCATTCTGGCGTTGAGATAAAAATCCAGGCCGGCCTGGTGCTCGCTGAAGACCGCAATGGTTTCGCCGGCAGCGCCGACGACGCCGTCGACTGCGTAGGGAACAACCTCGCGGCTGATCCCCTTCATGGTGATCGGTTGCAGCTCATGCGCAACGATAATGTCGCGGACAAGGGCGTATGTCTCGTAACTGACCACGATGTGGCCGGGCTCCGCGACCGATTGCAGCCTCGCGGCGAGATTGGCCTCGGCGCCGATGATCGTGTAGTCCATCCGGTCGTCGCTGCCGAAATTACCAACGTTGCAGAATCCGCTGTTGATTCCCATCCGCACGCGGAAGGGGAATTCGATACCGGCATTGCGCCATTTGGCGTTGAGGCCGGCGATGCGGTCCTGCATCTCGATCGCCATGCGCAGGCACGCCTTGGCGTCTTCGGCGTCGCCTTTTGTCTCGGGATCGCCGAAGAAGATCAGCATGGCGTCGCCGACGAATTTGTCGATCGTACCGCCATAGGCGAGCGCGATCTTGGACATTTCCGTGAAATATTCGTTGAGGAGTTGCGTGATCGTCTCCGGTTGGAGCCTTTCCGTCGTTGCCGTGAAATTCTGGATATCGGAGAAAAAGATCGTGAGCTTCTTGCGCTCGGTGTGAATGGTCACGTCCTTCTGTCCGCTGAAAATGCTCTTGTAGATTTGCGGAGAAAGGTAGCGCGATATTTTCATCGACAGCGAAGCAAGGAAGTCGTTGGCCGTTTCGAGTTCAGAATTTATGCCGCGGATAATGGCGGCTTGGCGTCGTTGCAGGGCGATGAAAAGCAGGCCGACCGCGGCGACGAGAACGAAATAGGCCAGCAGATATTTGAACGCGAACAGGTTGCCGCTGATCGGCTGGGTGATCGTGACTTCCTGCAGCCCGCGAACGTCGCCGACTTTCCAGTCGCGCTTCGGGCTTTCCGGATGTGTGTTATGGCAGGCAACGCAGGCCGCGGCCATGACGACGGGCGCAACCAGGCGAACGCGATCGACGAAAAGTGAACTCGAATCGAGAGTCAGCACCTGATTTGAGTTTTCGCGGAGCCGGCGCAGCGAGTCCTTTTCGAATTGATCGAACGGATGGGCGGCGCGGTTGGCGAATGGGTAATCGGACACAAACCTGTACGTAATGTTGTGCTGTCGCTCGCTGATCACTCGGCCCAATTCGAGGGAAAGCGTCGCCGGAATGGGAATCGCGCCCGGGATATCTTCGTAGTTGTGCACCACTTTGGTCGCAACGCCGGGAGCGGCAAGGATGCGGCCGACGACATTGCTGGCGTAGTAGCTGCGGACGCTGCTAATGATGGAGTTTAGATCGCTCGCCTGCCGATTGAGGTTTGTCTCGGCGAGATTGGTCAGATCCATCCACACGGCCGCCGGCAGGCCGGCAAGCAGCAAGACGACAAGGAAGAACAGCAGGAGGTCCATCTTGCCACCAAACAGATTCTTCATGATTTTGCTCCGTGCGCTGCGACGGCATTCTGCGTCCCCGGCGAACACGATGGAAGTGTGACGTCATGCGCTAGTGAATGTACTGATAATTCCGCAGAGTGCCTACGCATCGCCGATGCGGCCTAATGGCCGCGGCGACGGACAAGTTCCAAGGAATGCCGACGAGCGACGGCATTCGCCTCGCTGGTTTCGCGTCACGGCAGTGCTCGGCAAACGGCGCGGTGCACAGTGCCGTTGCGAGTCAGACCGCGCCGGTATAGTCATTGTCGCCGTTCGGCATAACAATTAGGAGGTAAGGCTATGCGAAAGATCGCGCTGACGTTGACCGCAGCCGCATTCGTGCTCGGAACTTTTGCAATCGCGGCCAACGCTCAGACCCATTCGCTGGGCGCGGCGGGTTTTCATGCGCAAATGAAGAGCGCTACGCCGATTGTCACGCTGGCGGCTTGCAACGGAAGAACCGGCGGTCACGGCTGCGGAGCGGGATTCATCTGGAATGGCGCTCGCTGCGTTCCCTGCTAATCACCGAGGTGTTTGCCTCCATTGACCCCGACGGGGCCGCCTCCGGGCGGCCTCGTTCTTTTTCCATCGGTCTCGCAACTCTAGAGCTTGGTGCCGGTGACAATCGGGGGATGCGCCGAATCGGCCTAAAGATTCACCGATCGCATTTCCGCTTCGTGATGGCGTCGCCCGGCGACGCTCCCGGTCAGCATTGCGCTGTCGAGCGCCGCCCGATCAAATCCAGTCCTTCCACTTGAACCAGATCAGCGGCAGGAGCGCGGTAATGACGACCAGCGCCAGCGCGTAGGGATAGCCCCAGGTCCAGTCATATTCCGGCATGTTCTTGAAGTTCATGCCGTAGACGCCGACGACCAAAACCGGTGGAATTCCAACGACCGAGGCGATGGTGAGAACCTTCATCACCTCGTTCTGGTCGATGTTGATGATGCCGCTTGCAGCGTCTTGCAAAAGCTGGACCCGGTTCACCAAACCCTCGGTGAACTGGACCAGCGACGCGATGTCCGAACTGACGATCTGCAGTCGGTTTGACACCGTTTGACCGATCCATTCGCGGCAGTGCTCGTTGGTGAATTTCGCCATGCGGTCGAGGCAGACCAGTGCGTATTGAATGCGCGCCATTCGCTCGCTGGTGCGTCCGGTGCGGATCATCAGTCGGCGCAACTTGGCCGTCTCGTGCGACAATGGTGCCTGCCTGGGATCCTCCGGCCGGAATATGAGGTGCGAGGCGTCGTCGAGGTCGCCGGCGCTTGCTTCGAGGAGATCAGCCATGTTGTCGACGAGGACCTCGAGCAGCCGCATGAAGGCATGTGCCGGATCGAATTGTTCGCTTGCTTCCAGTTCCGCGCTGACCGCGTCGAATGCCGGCGATTTCGCAAAGCGGACGGTCAGGAGAACGTGTTTCGCCAGCACGAAACCCGTCGGCAGCAATACCCAGGGCATGTCTTTGCCTGCGAAGATCAAAGGCGCGGTCATGTATAGCGCGTCGCCCTCGGTGCGGAGCCGGCTCGTCGTTTCGATCTCGGCCAATTGTTCTCTTACCGGTACCCGCAGTCCGAACGCGTCTTGGAATGCGGATTTTTCCGGTTCGGTCGGATCGAGCAAATCGACCCAGGCGGAGCTCTTGAGCGACGCGCCTTGGGCAAGGTGCTTGGGGTAGGCGCTGAGCATGGAGGATCGTCCGTGCGGGGGTTACGGCGCATGCATGTACATGGTCGGGCACCGCTACGGTACCCCTTTCGGCACGACTTGTTTCAGCACGACTTGGATCGAGCGAAAAGGCGCCGCCCCAGCCAGGAGCGGAGGCCGACCAGTCCCGCGGCGACCGCCAGCGCCGACACCGGGTGCGGTCTTATCGAACAACTCGTCTCTGCGCGCGTACCGAACGCTTTTTTCGAGGTTCTTCCAGACCATGTGGTCATTTGTTCGTCTTTCTTCATAACCTTTTGGAATCATTGAAAAAGATATTAATCAGGTATTAAACGCCGGCTCCTATCCTTCCAACCTGCTTCACACGCGGGCCGGCGCGCTTGTCCTGCCTATCGTGCCGTTGGTTGGCGTGAAGTGGCGTTGGCGTCGGTCGAGTAAGTAAATGGTCGCTCTAGTCTTCTCCCATTCCTGGAGAACGGGATGCCGCAATCGGCTCCTGCTTCTATTCCTTGGCCTCGCGCTCGTGTTGGCCGGCCCGACCACGTCCACGGCCGCGCCGTTACGGGGATCAGTCAGCGCTGAGACCACCGATGGTTATGCCCGGCTGGTTTTCGTGCTCAGCGAAGATGCGGATGCCAGCGCCCGCATCGCCGGCAACGTCCTGATCCTCACCTTCGCCAAGCCTGTCGCCGTTTCCATCGACTCGCTGCCGGCGCAAGCGCCTAGCTATATCAGCGAGGCACGGCGGGATCCCGACGGCCGGGCCGTTCGGTTCGCGCTTTCGCGCAAGGTCACAGTCAATTCCATGGCCGCGGCCGATAAGCTTTTCGTCGATCTGTTGCCTGACACCTGGCAAGGGCCGCCGCCCGGGCTACCGCAGGATGTGGTTGAGGAATTGGCGCGCCTGGCACGCGACGCCGAACGGCTGGAGCATCTCGCACACCAGAAGGAGAAGCAGAAGAAACTGATTCCGGTGCCGGTGCACGTTGCAAGCCTGCCGACCTTTACGCGGTATGTGTTCGATGTTCCCGACCAGATCTCGGTTTCCGCCGATCGCGCTAAGGAGCGGCTGACACTGACTTTCGACGCGCCGATCCCATTCGATCTAAGCGACGCGGAAGCAGCTTTGCCGGCGGCGATCACGTCGATCAAGGCCGAGGTCGAAACCGATTCTGCTTTGGTTCGTTTCAGCTTCGTCAACGCAGTCGATGTTCGCACCTTCCGCGACGGTAAAGGCTACGTCGTTGACATCCTCAAGGGCGACGCTGCCACTGCCATGCACGAAAAAGCCGCCGCCGGAGGTTCGCCGCCTCCCGTTCTGGAAGCCAGCCCCTCGGTGAAGCCGCCAGCGATGGAGACGGGAAAGCCGAATTGGGCGCCGCCAGCAATTGCCGCGCAAATGCCGCCGGCAGCGGCGGAGACTATGGCTCCAGCAGCGCGAGTCCAGCCAACAGCGCCGGAGCCTGCTGCTCCAGTAGCGCGAGATACGCCAACAGCACCGGAGGCGGCGACTCTAGCAGCGCGAAGTCCAGTCAACACCGCCGGAAGCGGCGACTCCAGCAGCGCGAGTCCAGCCAACACCGCCGGAAGCCGGCGACTCCAGCAGCGCAAGTCACGGCCAACACCGCCGGCAGCGCGTGGCTCCAGCGGCGCCGAAGGGTCTCCGGCAGTGCAACAGCGCCGGAGCGCCGCCGCCATGGCGCGCGTCACGCAAGCAGCGCCGCAAAAACCTGCGGCTCCAGCGGCGCCAGTTACGCCAACAGCGCCGGAGAGTGCGGCCCCGGAGGCGTCGGGTCGAGCCATCACCGCCGAAGATGCCGAAAGCGTCCGAGGCAAGGCGCTTGCAATCGGCTTCGGCCGCTGCTGCCGCGCGCCCTGCCGCCATCGTGGCCCCCATGCACGCGCCGGGCGCGGAGTCTCCGACCGAACCCGCGAAATCCGGGTCGCCGGAAGGTGCGCCGCCGCGTCGAAGCAAGCCCGGCGATACCGTAGCCGTCGAGGTGTCGCACGCCGGCGCTAACCTGAAATTGTCGTTTCCGTTCGCCACACCCACAGCGGCGGCCGTGTTTCATCGCGCCGATACACTCTGGATCGTGTTCGAATTCGAAGTCGGCAATCGACCTCACCGCACTCGATGGCGAACCAAGCCGAACCGTTCGCGGCGCCGAGTTCGTCCGCGAAGGCGGCGCCGGCGTGGTGCGGCTCCGCCTCGACCATCCGCACCTCTCGAGCGTTGTGACCGAAGGGCAGGGATGGACCGTCACCATCGGCGACAATGTTGCCGACCCGACACGAGCGCTGGACATCACCCGCAACCTGATCGGGCCCAATCGAGCGAGCGTCACGATTATTTTCGATGAGCCGCATCAACTCCATCGCATCCGCGATCCCGAGGCGGGCGACGATCTTCTGGTGGTCACCGGCTTTGCTCCGGCACGCGGCTTCATCAATGAGCAGGATTTTGTCGAATTCCGCGCGCTTGCCTCGACACAAGGCGTGGTGATCGAGCCGCTCGCCGACGACATCAGCGTGGACTTTGCCCACGACAAGATCGTTGTAGGGCGCCCGCACGGTCTGACGTTGTCGAGTTCGCTGCAAAGCGTGCTGCATGGCAGCGCGTTACGGCCGTTGACGTTCGATGCCCAGGTCTGGGGGCTCGACCGCGAGTTAAACTATAGTGACCGGCAATCACAACTGTTGGCGGCTGCGGCCTCGGCGCCGCCGGGCAAGCGTTTGGCGCAACGGCTCGACCTCGCGCGGTTCTACATTGCTCGCGACATGTACCAGGAGGCCAAAGGCGTCCTTGACGTTGCGCTTTCGGGGGACCGTCCGGCATCGGAGGACGTGACCGCGAGCGTTTTGCGTGCCGCTTCCGAAGTGATGATGAGAAGACCCGATGACACGCTTAAGGATCTCTCCGCCCCGGCGATCGGCGATCAGCATGACGCGCCGCTTTGGCGCGCCCTCGCTTATGCGTGTCAGGGCAAGTGGGGGCTGGCGCGTGACAGCTTCAAGCGCGTCGAAGCGTCAATTGCCACGCTGCCTATCGAGCTACAGCGGGATGCGCTCAAGAGCGCGATGCGCGCCGACATCGAGGTCGGCGATTTCGCCGGCGCCGCAACTGAACTGAACGATCTTGAGACCATCGGTCTGCCGCGCGAGCTGCAACCTTCAATTTCGGTTCTGGTCGGGCGATTGTCCGAAGGAATGGGACGTAACGAAGAGGCGCTGGCCGCCTATCGCACGGCGGCGGATTCCTGGGACCGGCCGGCGGCGGCGGAAGGGCGGCTGCGCGTAACCTCGTTGCGCTATGCGCTCGGCGACCTTAAGCGCGACGAAGTGATCTCCGAGCTGGAAACCTTGACCGCCATATGGCGTGGCGATGACACCGAGATCGAGGCGCTGGAAATGCTGGCGCGGCTTTACACCGAAGAGGGGCGCTATCGCGATGCATTCCATGTCATGCGCAACGCAGTAGCGGCAAAGCCGGACTCTGACATGACGCGTCGAATTCAGGCAGAAGCGGCGGCGACGTTCGACTCGCTGTTTCTCGCCGGCAAGGTCGATACATTTTCGGCGATCGACGCACTCGCGTTGTTCTACGACTTCCGTGAACTCACCCCGATAGGCCGCCGCGGCGACGAGATGATCCGTCGGCTTGCCGACAGGTTGGTATCCGTTGACCTGCTCGATCAGGCGGCCGATCTGTTGCAGTATCAGGTTGATCACAGGCTGCAGGGCGCCGCGCGCGCGCAAGTAGCGGCCCGCCTTGCCGTCGTCTATCTGATGGACCACAAGGCCGACCGCGCGCTCCAGACACTGCGCAGCAGCCGCATCGGCGATCTTGCCAACGAACTGCGCATTCAGCGCCTGCTGCTGGAAGCACGCGCACTTTCCGATCTCGGTCAGTACGATCTGGCGCTCGAAGTGGTCGGCAACATCGAGGGTAAGGAAACGATCCGCCTGCGGTCCGACATCCTGTGGGCGGCCCGGCGTTGGGCGCAATCCGCTGAGCAGATCGAGTTGTATTATGGCGAGCGATGGAAGGATTGGCAGCCCCTGAACGAAGTCGAGCGCGCCGACATGTTGCGTGCGGCAATCGGTTATGCGCTGGGCGACGACGCGTTGGGCCTTGGCCGCTTTCGCGAGAAATATGCGGCGAAGATGGCGCAAACCCCGGATGCCCACGATTTCGAAGTGGTCTCGGCGCCGCTCGGCACTGACGGGACTGAATTCCGTGACATCGCGCGCGCAGCGGCGGCGACCGATACGCTTGACAGTTTCTTGCGCGACATGCAGGTGCGCTTCCAGGATGCGAGTGCGGCTGCGCCGTCCGCTCCATCGCCGCCGGCGACGCCACCGCCGCCAAAGGGGCGGGGCGCTCCGGTTTCCTCAACTGCGCCGGCAACCACTCCGGCGGCGTTGAGGCCATCATCGTCCGCTCGCGCTGCGGGAAAAACCGCGCAACGCTGAAGTAATTCGTCCGCCGCGAAAACAAACAAAAGCCTCAGCTCAAGCCGAGGCTTAGACCTGCTTTCTTGAGTGCTTTGACACTTCAGTGATGCATGAAAATCGCCAGCAGGATGATGATTGGCAACGGAATACCAAGCAGCCAAAGCAATAGTCCGCGTCCGAAACCCATGATGTCCTCCACAATGGTTGTCGGATGACCAACGCGGATGGGGCGCCGGTGTTCCGCCGGCGAGTTGACCGCGGCGCGCCTGGCGTACCGTCATTGCCGGGCTTGACCCGGCAATTCATGCGGCAACATCGCATCAAAATGACTTCGACGAAGCCGTCCAGGCCGCCAGTCGGCACTATGATGCGCGGGTCATCGGCGAGCGAAGCGACGCCGTCCTTTCGACGGCTATGCCCGTGCATGACGAGGACAATGGTTACGTGCCGTAGCTTTGGATAAGCGAGCCGGCAACCAGCGTCCAGCCATCGACCAGGACGAAGAAGATGAGCTTGAACGGCAACGATACGACGACCGGCGGCAGCATCATCATGCCCATCGACATCAGCACCGAAGCGACCACGAGGTCGATGATAAGGAATGGCAGAAACAACAGAAATCCTATCTCGAACGCGCGCTTGAGCTCGGAGATCATAAAGGCCGGGACGAGGATGCGCATCGACAGGTCTTCCGGCTTTTGCGGTGTTTTCTCCCCGGACATATCAACGAACAAGCGCAGGTCCTTCTCGCGGACGTTCTTTTCCATAAAGGCGCGCAGGGGACCGGAAGCGCGGTTGAACGCTTCGGTGACATTGATCTCGTTGGCGACCAGCGGCTTGACGCCAACGTCATAGACGCGCGTCAGCACCGGCCCCATTACAAAGGCGGTCAAGAACAGGGCAAGCGAGATGACGACGGAGTTGGGCGGCGATGACGCGGTGCCGAGTGCGGTGCGCAACAGCGACAGGACCACCACGATGCGCGTAAATGACGTCATCATAATAAGGATCGACGGCGCGAGCGACAGCACCGTCAGCAGCGCAATAAGCTGGATGATGCGCTCGTTCAGTCCGCCGGTCGCGGCGCCTTGACCGAGATTTATGCTGATATCCTGCGCGGCGAGCGGCGTCGCCGAAACAATCAGAGCCGCTACTGAGGCCGCCACCGTTTGCACACGGACGCGGCGGCCCCAAAGCGATTTCATCCGGTCTTCTTGCTCATCAGGTCTTGCCCGTCGGACGGCCCAACAAACTCGCCATCTCTTGTTCGAGAGTGTCGTAAAGCGCTTTGCCCTCCTTGGCGCCTTCGCGCGCCTTGGCGTCCGGGCGTGCCGGTTTCGGCTCGGCCGGGCGCGCCGCGCGGGGCGGTGCGGGAGGGGGCGGAGGTGCGATTTCCGCGTCGTCTGGTTCATCGAGCGCAGGCGCCGGGGTAGCCGCTTTCGGCTTGCGTAATGCCGCTTCGAGACGTTGCGCCATTTCGGCCAGGCTTTGATCGGCCGCGGAAGGCTCGGCAGCGGCCGGCTGTGCTTGGACCCGGGGCTCGGTGCGATGCTCGGCACGGACCTCCGCCACCCGCGCATCGGCGGGTTGCGGTCGCGGCGCAGGACGGACGCGCGGCGGGGTCGGGCTAACCGGCGGTGCCGGTGGAATCGGGTGTGACGCAATGTCCTCAGCAAGCGCGTTCAAGGCTTCGCGCTGCGGCCGCGGAGGCGGTTCGCTGAGTGGCGGCGGAATGACCCCAAATTCCTCGGAAAAGGAATTGATTCGCGGCGCTCGACGCTGCTGCGGCGGAGGCGCTGGCGGTTCCGGCTGGAGCGGCCACGAACCGTTCGAAGCGGCTTCCGGCAGTGGAAGCGCTCGCGGCATGGGCTCTGCAGGGGCCGGGACACGCGGAATTGCGGTCTCGCGCGATGCCGGAACCGCGCGCACGATATTGGATTCGACAACGACGTCCGAAGGCCCACCGATCATCACCAGATGTTCGATGTTATCGCGGCGGACCAAGAGCAGTCGCCGCCGCGCGTCGACGCTGGCATATTCGATCACGGCCAGCCGCGGCTGGCGTCCGCGCACGGCGCCACCCAATCGAGCGCTGCCGAATTGGCGCACTGCCCATGCGGCGGCCCCGATCAAACCAAGCACGATCAGGAATGCCAGAAAGAACCGTACGGCGAGTGGCATTTCCGCGCCGAACAAATCAAACATCCGCCCAACTCCCCGTGTCATCGCCACGGCAACTGAAAACGCCAAAGGTTAACGGCGCCGGTAACATCTGCCGCGGCGAATACTAACAAAGAATTAAAGTCGACGGGCAATTTTAAGCCCGATCCCCAAGGCACCAGCATTTCTATGGTAAACGGCGGATTAATGGCAAAAGCGGGCCAACCTCGGGCTTAACCGCTCGTTAACCATAATCCCGGCAAAGTCTGCCGGTCCGACACCCAAGCGGCTTGAGGAGGCAATCCGGCGCGGCGACGTCGTCAAAAGCGCGGAAGTAAATACCTGGTTCATGATCGCCGCCGGTACGCTGTTGATCATGGTGTTCGCGGCGCCGATGGCGACAAGCCTGGAAGCCACGTTTCGCGGCGTGCTCGCCAAATCCTATCAGATCCGGACCGACGGTCCGGCATTGACCGAATTGGTGAAAACGCTGGTGATGGATGTCGTTGGCGCGTTGGGTATGCCGCTCCTTCTCCTCTGTATTGCTGCGATTGCCGGCAATTTCGTGCAACACCGCTTCGTTTTCTCGACTGAACCGATCAAGCCACAACTCTCGCGGATTTCACCCTCGGCCGGCTTCGGCCGGATGTTTTCGGGTCAGGCGCTCGCCAATTTCGCCAAGGGCCTTGCGAAGCTTGGTGTCGTCGGTGCAGTCATGGTGGCACTGTTGTGGCCGCAGCGTCGTATGCTCGACGGTCTCGTCTCCGCCGATCCGATGCTGATTCTGCCGCTGACGCGGTCGCTCGCCACCAAGATGCTGGGCGCGGTCGTGGCAATTCTCGCCATTGTGGCTACCGCCGACTACCTTTTTCAGTATCGGCAATGGTACGAGCGGCAGAAAATGTCGCTGCGGGACATGAAGGAAGAGTTTCGCCAGACCGAGGGCGATCCGGCCGTCAAAGGCAAGCTCAAGCAACTGCGCAACACGCGCATGCGCAAGCGTATCATGGCGGCGGTGCCGAAGGCATCGGTCGTCATTACCAATCCGACCCACTTTGCAGTCGCGTTGAGATATGAGCGCGGCATGAACGCGCCGGTCTGCGTCGCGAAAGGCGTCGATCTCATTGCCCGCAAGATCCGCGAGGTAGCTGAGCAGCACGACATCCCCGTAGTCGAGAATCCGCCGCTGGCGCGGGCGCTGCATGGCACGGTGGAGATGGATCAGGAGATCCCGCCGGAGCATTACCGCGCGGTGGCAGAAATCATCGGCTATATCATGCGGCTGCGCCGCATGGTGGGCCGGCCGTGACTGCTGTGAAGTGCCGCGCAAAATCTCTTGCGCGGCCGTCGCGCAAGAGGCACGAGAGTGTCTTCACCATTCTCTCCGGCGCTGCTGGGGAGAGTAGTTGCTGTTGGGCCAGGGGATGACGACACACGGCATCGCCGAGAGTTCAGCCGGCACCGCTCGCAGGGCGGTCGACCGCAGCGCCAGCGCAAACCGCACCGGCAGCGTCATCCTGGTTTTGCTGGTTGCCGCCGTGCTGGTCGCGGCGGCTACCGGCTTCGTCGTGCTGGGGCGCGGCTACGCCGAGCCGTACATCCTCGGCTTCCTCGCGGTGCTTGCCACAGTTGGCGTTTTTTCGCTGTTCGCGCTTGCCGCAGGCATCCTGCGGCTGCCAACGGCGGAGCCGGTCAACCCGCTTATCAGATCCCTTGTCGATGATGCTTTCGACGGCATCCTCGTCACCGACGGCGATGGGCGCGTCATCTATGCAAACACTGCATATCTCGATCTTATCGACGCTGCCGACGCGAGCGATATGCGGCCGGTGGAGCGCGTGTTCATTGGCGATGCCGATGCATCCGAAGCGATTTACAGGCTGTTGAAAGCGGCGCGCGAGGGCAAGCGCCTGCAAGAGGAGGTGCGCGTCGCCGGGATCAAGGGACGGCCCGCGCGCTGGCTGCGGCTGCGCGTAAGACCGCTCGGCGAAAAAGCACGCGACCGGCGGCTTACCGTCTGGTCGTTGAGCGACGTGACCCGGGAACGCGAGCGGCAGGAGAATGTCTTCCAGGAATTACAGCATGCCGTCGACTATCTCGATCACGCGCCGGCCGGTTTCTTTTCCGTCGATGCCAAGGGCGACGTGGTCTATCTCAACGCGACGCTTGCGAACTGGCTCGATCAGGATCTCGCCCAGGTCGGCTCTGGCGGGCTCAAGCTTGCCGACTTGGTCGCGGGCGACGGCGCAGCTCTTCTGACGACGCTTCGCGCGGCTCCCGGCGAGATCAAGACGGAGGTGCTTGACCTTGACCTGAAGACCCGCAACGGCCGCCCGCTGCCGGTTCGCTTGTTCCACAAGCTGGCCTTCGGCGCCGACGGTGCGGCGGGCGCCTCGCGAACGCTGGTCATCAATCGGGGCCGCGATGACGGTCCCGATCCATTGCGCGCGGCAGAAATTCGCTTCATGCGCTTTTTCCATAATACGCCGATGGCGATCGCGACTGTCGATCGGGACGGCCGCATCGTGCGCACGAACCCGGTGTTCGTCCGGCTTTTTCACAATGTGCTCAACGTCGAAGGCGGGGTCCGCTCGATCGGCGCCGCTCTTGTCGAACGCGACCGGCCTGCGCTCGAAGCGGCCATCGCCCAGGCCGCCGCCGGCAACAGCGACATCGCGCCGGTCGACGCAGCGCTTGCCGGAGAGCAAGAGCGTTTCGGCAGTTTCTACGTGACCGCGGTTGAGGAGGAGGAGCGCGATCAGGAAGCCGCCATCGTCTATATGCTGGAAACGACCGCGCAGCGTGAGCTCGAAACCAAAGTCACCCAACAGCAGAAGATGGAGCTCGTCGGCCAGCTCGCCGGCGGCATTGCGCACGATTTCAACAACGTTCTCTCCGCCATCATCATGGCCACGGATTTCCTTCTCAACGCGCACAAGCCGACCGATCCCTCGTTCGGCGACATCATGCAGATCAAGCAGAATGCCAACCGGGCAGCGAGCCTGGTTCGGCATTTGCTCGCTTTCTCGCGCAAGCAGACGCTGCGGCCGCAGGTGCTCGACCTCGGCGAGGTCTTGAGCGATCTCAATATGCTGCTGAAGCGCTTAATTGGCGAGAAGGTGGTTCTCGAACTGAAACACGGCCGCGATCTGTGGCCGGTCAAGGTCGATATCTCGCAGTTCGAACAGGTAATCGTCAATCTCGCCGTCAATGCGCGCGACGCGATGCCCGAGGGCGGCCGGCTGCAACTGCGCACCAACAATGTAACGGCGAAGGAATGCGAGCGTTATCACGCCAAGGGCATGCCCGCCGCCGACTATGTGCTGGTCGAGGTCCGCGACAATGGCGCCGGTATCCCGGAAGCCATCCTCGGCAAGATCTTTGATCCGTTTTTCTCGACCAAGGAAGTCGGGAAAGGCACCGGTCTTGGCCTCTCAACCGTCTACGGCATCATCAAGCAGACCGGCGGTTTTGTGTATGTCGATTCGGTGGTGCATGAAGGCACCACCTTCCGTATCTTCTTGCCGCGGCACGTGGCCAGCGCCCAGGAGGCGGCGGAGCGCTTGGCCGAAATTCACGTGCCGGCGATAGAGGGCGCGCTTGCCGCGGCCGATCAGGTCAAACGTGCTGCCGGCGCCGATCTTACCGGCGAGGGCACAATTCTGCTGGTCGAGGATGAGGATGGCCTACGGGCACTCAATGCCCGTGGTCTCACGTCGCGAGGCTACACGGTGCTCGAAGCTGGCAATGGCATTGAGGCGATCGAGGTCCTGGAGAAATCCGGCCGACCGGTCGATCTCGTGGTTTCCGATGTGGTCATGCCGGAGATGGACGGGCCGACGCTGGCGCGCGAGTTGCGCACGCGCAATCCGGGACTGAAAATCATTTTCGTGTCCGGCTACGCCGAGGACGTTTTCCAGAAGCATCTTCCGGAGCATGAAAAAGGCCAATACGGGTTCCTGCCCAAGCCGTTTACGCTCAAGCAGCTCGTTGCAGCGGTGAAGGAAACGCTCGCGGCCTAAGACTATTTCACGCCCGCGTCGTCGTGACAGGACTGCGGGGCGGGCGCCGCGTCGCGATGCCAGTTGGGAATGTCACATTTCGAGCAGCCGCCAAGCGCAAGGACGACGCAGCCCGCGATGACAAGCCGCGACGCATGCTCGCGGGTAATTTGTCCTAACTTATGCATATGCTCCTAGGCCCATCCCATTTTGGCGAGCATAACCTTCGACGGCCGACAAAGACAGTCCACGTGAACCTGGCTTGCCGCTTGAACCTGGCTTGGCGCGACCGCTGATGGGGGAGGTATCGCCGCCGGATTTCTACTATCCTACCTGTGCAGGGGAAGGAGCCGCCTGCACAAATTTGCAGCACATCAAAGAGGTAACCTCATGGACGTCCGTCCGTCTGGCTCGGTGCCATCGCGTCGGGTACCGGCTGAATATTTCACCGGTGCCGTCTGGCAGGATCCGATCATTGACACGCCGTCGCCCGGAAACGTGCGCGCCAGCTTGGTGCAGTTCGAGCCGGGGGCGCGTACCAATTGGCACACGCATCCGGCAGGACAAACGCTCTACGTCATCTCGGGATTCGGCCGGGTGCAAAGCTTCGGCGGTAAAGTGCGCGAAATTCGCGCCGGCGACGTCGTCTGGTTCGCGCCCAATGAGAAGCATTGGCACGGAGCCGGTCCGACGACGACAATGGCGCACGTCGCCATAACCGAAGTACTTGACGGTAAATATGTCGAGTGGCTGGAGAAGGTGACCGATGAGCAACACAAGGCCGCTCCCGGTTAGTTCTTCAGCCCCTCGTTTCGGTGCGGGGTTCCTCATCAGCCTAGACAGCCGGGCGAGGGTCGTGGAACATTACGCCGCGCTTTGGAGATAGAGACGGTTTGGCATATTCCGGCGGCCGATGAGGGTGCCGCAATGCATAGAGGGGCGAACATGATTCGTAACACGGCCGCATCCATCGTTCTCGCCGCGTCGGTCACAGTGGCGGCACTGACGCCGGCGACCGAGGTGCGTGCGGCGACAAAGTTCGACGGTAGCTGGAGCGTCGTCGTTTTCACCAGAAACGGTCCGTGCGACGCGGCTTACCGTCTGAGCGGGCAAATCATTAATGGCGCAATTGTCTACAACGGAATTGGCTCTGTTGCGATCGCCGGACGTGTTCGGCCAAACGGTGCGGCGTCTTTGAGGGTGTCTTCCGGCGGGAGCTATGCCGTTGCATCAGGGCACATGACGGCGACGCATGGCAGCGGGAGCTGGTATGGCAGGACCTCCGAAGGCCGTTGCAGCGGAAGCTGGACCGCCGGGCGGTCGTAACACGGCGCGGCGGCGATCGCGCCGCACTCCTCCCATTTTAGCGACAAGGCGTGACCAAAGCAGGGCGCTGGGGTTAGTCTCGCGATGCGAGAGGTGACCCATGCGCTATCAGCTTTACTACCACCCGACCATCCAGGGCCGCGGCGAGTTCGTTCGGCTTGCGCTAGAGGAAGCGGGTGCCGACTATGTCGACGTCGCACGCCGCAAGGGCGGCGTGGCGGCGATGATGAAAATCATCGAAGACAAGCGTAATGCCCGTCCGCCGTTTGCGCCGCCTTTCCTCAAGGCCGGCAATCTCCTCATCGCGCAAACCGCGAATATCCTGCTTTATCTCGGGCCGCGTCTGAATCTGGCGCCACGCGATGAAGCGGGCCGGCTGTGGGCGCACCAATTGCAGCTCACCATCACCGATCTCGTGGTTGAGATTCACGACACCCATCATCCGATCAGCTCCTCGCTTTATTACGAGGAGCAGCGGCCGGCTGCCAAGCGGTGCACCGATGCTTTCTGGCGCTATCGCGTGCGGAAATTCTTGGGATATTTCGAGCGGGTGCTGCAAAAGAATGGCGGCAAATACCTGATTGGCGGCCGGCTGAGCTATGTCGACCTGTCGCTCTTCCAGATCGTCGAGGGTTTGCGTTACGCATTCCCCAAGCGCATGAAGCGTTTCGAGCGAAAAATCCCCGGCGTGATCGGGCTGCACGACCGCGTGGCGAAGCGGCCGCGCATCGCGGAGTATGTCGCCTCGACGCGACGCATCGCATTCAACGAGTGGGGTATCTACCGGTATTACAAGGAACTGGACGGCTAGAACACGGTCCCGTCTGACGACCGGCTATCCGAGCGCGTTGATGCCCGCCTGCGCGATCTGCTCGTCCTCGTGCGAGGCCACGCCGGACACACCGATGGCGCCGACGCACTCATTCTGGTGCATGATCGGCAGTGCGCCCTGGATTAAAACGCCGGCGGGGAAACTGGCGAAAGCCGGACGTTCCTTGACGCGATCTTCGAAAAATTTGCTTGGCCGCCGCGTCAGGGCCGAAGTGCGGGCTTTGCCGATCGCCACTTCGGCGGAAATCGGCCCGGCTCCGTCCATGCGCTGGAAGCCCAGAAGATGACTGCCCTCGTCGACGATGGCGACCGCAACGCTCCAATTGTTCTTGACGGCTTCGGCTTGGCAGGCCGCCAGAATTTTTGTCACGTCGGCCAATGTCAGACACGGTTTGGTGCGCATGGTCGCTCCTTAATGATCGGAATTGAGTATGATGGAACTTTTACGGGACGAAACGTTGCGGATATGCCGCTGGACCAGCGGCCGTGAGGTACCTTGACGTCGGGTGTCCTGCGACCGTAGCCTGCACGTACTGCTTCGGGGGGCGCCGGGTGAGGGGATTCATGATGTTTCGATTGACGCAGATCCTGTTCGCGGCGGCCGCCCTGTGTGCACTGGCCTTGGTTTCCTTGACGTCGCACACCGCGCACGCTTTCACCACAGAAAATCTGCGGGTCGGCTCTGACGGTGGCTCGAGGTATGCCGATCCCGACGACCGGGTCAAGAACTTCGGCCAGGGTCAGGGCTATCAGCCGTTCGGCCCTGGTGGTCCAACGGTGCAGTTCAACCAGGGCTCGCCTCAGGGGCGTCCGTTTTTTGGGCCGCGCGGCTTTGTGCCACCTTCGTCGTTCGGCGGTAACAACAACTAAAGCATTCAGCGCAGTGAAAAGCGGATCGGCACGGTGAGATCGAGCCGCGGCTGCGGCATGCTCGCCGGGAACGGCGGTAGCGGTTCTGCGCGCAGGATCATGGCCATCACCTCGTTGTCGAGGTCGACGTAGCCGGAGCTCTTGGCGATGCTGTGCGCCAGCACGTGGCCGGCGCGATCGAGGCTGAAACTCAACAGGACGACGCCCTGTTCGTTGCGCGCCTGTGATCTGGCCGGATAGCGCTTAAAGCGCTGAATTTGCCGCACCAGGCTCGTCTGCCACGACGGCTCGATGTGCGGCGCACCGCCCTTCACCTGTTGCGCCGTTACTGGAGCGGGCGGCGGTGAGTTTTCAACTTTCTCCGGCGGCTTGACGTCCGGAATGGGTACAGGCGACGGAGTCTCGTCGGGCGGCTGCTCGACCTTCATTTCCTCGCGCGGCTTCTCTTTCGGCGGTTCCGGCACGGGTGCCGACTCGACCATGGTTTCAGGCGCCGGCGCGTCATCGCGCGCCACGGCGTCCGGGTTTGAGTTGATCGGCGCAAGCTCAACCGTGATCGCTTCGGTGTCGTCACCAATGGTATCCGGCTGATGCCAGGACAGGAAATACGCGAGCGCGGCGGCGTGAACGCCAATCACGACGAGGCCTGCGATCGCCCAGCGCCGCAGTTCATGCGGGCTGCCATCCTCGATCCAGGAGTGCGTCGATTGGCTCATTTCGCCTGCCGCATTTCGAGCCCGATCAGCGCGATTTTCAGATAGTGCGCTCCGCGCAGGTCATTCATCACCCGCATCACTTCGCCATAGGGCACGCTGCGATCGGCGCGCAGGAAGATGCGTTGCTCGTGGTTGCCGCTCGTCGCTGCGTCGAGTGCGGAGGTCAAATTATCACGCATCACGGGGTCGTCGCCGATCGCAAGCGTTAGATCTGGTCGAAGCGTCAGATAGACCGGCTTGTCGGGATGCTGTTGCGGCTCAGCGTTGGAAGAGGGCAGGTCGACGGCGATGTCGACGGTGGCGAGCGGCGCCGCCACCATGAAGATGATCAACAGCACCAGGATTACGTCGATGAACGGAGTTACATTGATCTCGTGAACCTCTTCAAGTTCGTCCGTTCCGTGGTCGAGGCGCATGGCCATTGGCGTTACTCGGCGGCGTGGGACAGCGGCAGCTTGGCGCGGTCGAGGTCGCGGCTCACAAGCTTCATCACCAGCATGGAGGCGTCGCCAATCAGCGCCCGGTAGTTCGCCGTCGAACGCGCAAGCACATTATAGATCACCACTGCCGGTATCGCGGCGACCAGTCCGAGCGCGGTCGCCAGCAGGGCTTCCGCAATGCCGGGCGCGACCACCGCCAGATTGGTTGTGTGCGCTTTGGAGATGCCGACGAAGCTGTCCATGATGCCCCATACCGTGCCGAACAACCCGACGAATGGCGCGGTCGCGCCGATGGTGGCGAGGATGCCGGAACCGCGCGCGATTTTGCGGCTGGCCGCCATTTCGATGCGCTCGAGCTGCCAGGCGACGCGCTCCTTGAGCCCGTCGGCGCGCAGATTAGCGGAAAAGCGAATTTCGCTCGCGGCCGCCTGCATCAAGTGCGCGACCGGCCCGGAGGCGTCCTGCAATTGCTCCTGCGCCTGCGCGAGCGTCTTGCACTCGGCAAGCGTCCGCAGGCCCCGGCGCACCGCGGCGCGCGCCGACCGCAGTTCGAGGCTCTTTGCAATCCATACCGTCCAAGTGACAAACGACGCCAATGCCAGCCCGATCATCACCACTTTCACGATGACGTTGGCATGAAGGAACATGCCCCAGGGGGAGAGGTCCTGCGGCAACTCGGCGATGCTGATCGTCGGTTGGCCGGCCGAAGGCGGGGCGGCGTTCGACGATGCCGGCGGCGGCACCGGCGGTGCGCTCGGCGCGGCAGATGAAACCGGGTTGCCATTGTCTTGCGCCATTGCCGAAGGAACTGGCGCGGCCGCAACCGCCAACGCCACGGCCAAAGCGACCAACAAGCCGGGCAGCCGTGCCAGTTTGTCCAAAGTTGTTCCTCGACTGAGACGTTCCATGCCCGTGTTTGTGCAAAGGGTAGCAATATCGAGCGCCTTGGAAAACACCTCCGCGATAGAGGCGATGCTTTCCGGCGGAAACTCCCGTTCTCGTAGATGCATGTTTTATCTCCAATTCAGCGACGATGACGGGTTTGTTCGTATGCCCCGCGGTAGTTTCCGGTCTGGTGGTCGTCGTCATGACTCTTTCGACGGTAGATCGCCTCTCACGGAACTGGCCCTTGCCAAATCGTCGTTGCTTCGGAGCGCACGATGCGCGGCGCTATCGACAATCTCACTGTCGCCCGGCGCTGCATGGGCGAAGCTGCCGCATCCAAGGAGAACGCAACTCACGGCGCCGTATAGTCGGAACAGAGATCGGCCGGCTTTCATTGTCGTCATTCGCCTCTCCATCGCATGAGTGTCGCCGATGCTGCGTCTGTGAGACTTTCAAATCTTTTTCGACAGGCCGAAGAAATAGCCGCGACGTGGCCCGAATTGCGGCGCAAACACGCCAATCCCGCTGCCATCTCTGATTTCATAGACCGTATCGAAGAGGTTGATGACGTCGAAACGGACGGTCACCGGCTTTGGATCGTTGGGCAACAGGAATTCACGCGCGATGCCGACATTGAACTGCGTGTATTGCGGCACCGTGCCGATATTGGCATCGCCGGCGCGCAGCCCGCTGCCGTAAATCATGCTCGCGCTGAGCGAAGTGCCGCACCAAGAGGATCCGTCGGCGCCAGCTAGACCGCCGAATGTTTCTCCCGCATAGGCCGGCCGGCCGCAGAATTGGTAGATCGCGCCGGCCGAGGCGGTCACGAACTGGTTGTGATCGGTGTAGATCCAGTGCGATTGGATATATTGGAACTCGGTCAGACCACCGAGATCGGCCAGTGGTGTGGTATTGTCGAACAGAAATTGGCTGGAGACGACCTGGGTCGCTCTCTGTTGAGCGACGGCGACATTGCCGTAAGCCTGGAAATTGCCGCTGTGGAATTTTCCGCTGAATTCGATGCCGTCATTGATGCCGTGGGCGTAATTGAACGCGCTCAACACCAGCGCTTGGCCGAAGATTCCGTTGTCGATGAGATCGGTGGCGAGCTTGTAATAAACATCGACTCCGAGATCGAGGTCGGTGCAGTCCTTCGCCTCCGGCTTGCTGCATCCGAACGGAATGTTTTGAACAACACCAGCGTCGAAATAATGCGAGCGCTCGGGTAGTACCGGGCTGTTACCCTGACCGGCGTTCGGCGCCGCCGTCGTATTGTCGAACAAGGCAATATTGGCCGGCGCGGCCTCGACCAATACCGGCGGCGTGAAGTAGCGCGCATAGCCGGCGTGGAACGTCGTGTATTCGATCGGCTTATAGGTGAAGCTGACGCGCGGGCTGAGCTGGTTGGCGTTGACGAATTGCCACATCTGGTCGAAACGCAGACCGGCATTGATCGTCAATTTGTCGGTGATCTTCCATTCGTCCTGGAGGTAAACGCCGGCGAGCCAGCCGGCCTTTGAGACGTCGTCGGCGATCGTGAAAGGCGTGTCGACGGCTACCCCACCCGGCGCCGGCTCGACCAACGATGAATTGCCGACGAATGCCTGTTCGCCGCTGACGAAGAAGCCGGTGCGAATCGTGTTTGCCGGATTGATCCGATACGAGCCGTCGGCCTGGATGCCGTTGGTATAAGACTGCCGGGTGACGTTCGAAGCAACGCCGTTGATCAAGAGATCGCCGAGCGGGTCGGGCGTGTAGTTCAGCCGATCGTAACGCGTGAAATAAGATAATTGCCCGTCGAAGCCGTTCACCGATTTTTGTACCGCCACCACGCCAAATTGAGTGAACTCGACCTGGTTCTCATTCAGCAATGCCGAATTGAAGCTGGTAACGCCGAACGCACTGGTAACCGGCGGATTTCCCATCTGCCCGACCGGCTGACCAGGCACGTTGGGAATTTGGTAAGTGCTGTTTGCGCTTCCCGCGATCAGGCTCAGCCGCGTCGTCGGATCGATGAATGTCGACATGTAAGCAAAGCCCTTTTCCTGCCGCGAGAAATCGTGGATTGGGCTATAGGAAGGCAGCGGATTTTCTATGCCTTCGTTTGTCTGCAGATAGCGGCCGGTGAAATAGTATTGGACTCCGGCAAAGCAGTCCGCGTACGGGGGCGGCGCGTTCGGCTTTCCGGGCGCCGGTGCGGCCGAGGGGCAGGTGCTGCCGAAGGTTCCACCGTATTCGATGCTCGGCGTGAGTGTTCCCTGGCTGCCGCCGTAAACGCCGATGCTGCCGCTGTTGTTAAAGATGTCGGCCCGCGTCGTGACGTCGATCAGGCCGACGGTGCGCAGCCCGAATTCGGCAGGCAGCGCGCCGGTTACCAGCGCGAGACTGCCGATCCACTTGGCGTCCAGAACGCTGCCGAAGCCGGTGAGGCCGTCCGGCAACATGATTCCATTGATGCGGTATTGAACGTTGGCGTGGTCGTTGCGGACGTGAAGGTCTCCGCTGACTGCGGAATCCTGCGAGACGCCCGGGAACTGCAACAGCAGTCTCTCGACCGGAGTGTTGGTGCTTCCAGGCAAGGCCTCGACTGTTGCGTGACTGAAGCTGGAAGTCGTGGTGCCGGTCGTGGTGTAAAGGTTGCTTCGCGCTGCGTTGAAGGCGTCAGCCTTGGCGTTGAGCTGCGCTGCCGGCGTGATCGGCGCGGCAGTAGCCGCCGTCGGCGCCGCTCGAACTTGCACGCGACGCGGCTTTGGCTTCGGCTGTTCTTTCGGCGCGCTGACAACCACTTCGGGAAGCTGGGTTTGCGCGCTTGCTGTCTCCGCCGAGACTTGCCAGTGCAAGCGACAACGAGCCGCTGATGAAGGCACCGCAACATGTGCGGCGAGTGTGAACGAACATGACGCTCCGCCGATTTGCTGGAAGGAATGACCAAACGGCTGACCCGAATGGCGGCCGTGCTGCGCGGCGCAAAGAAAATGAAGGGGCGCGGCGTTAAATCCTGTTGGCTATTTCCGGCGTTACAGCGCGGCAAAGCCGAGGATCAGCAACGACAGGAGGTCAGGCGAGCGGCGGAGCGCGCGATTGAAATGGCGTTCGCTGTGGCGCGACGAAAAAGAACGCGACGAGACTGGAATGCTCGACGATTTCCGCAACGAACGGCACCGCCAGCTGCGGCGATTGCGGCAAGAACGACGTCGCCGCGAGATGGATTACCGCACAAATCGCGCAATAGCCGTCCGCCTCATTGGCGGGATGCTGCGCGGGAGAGGGCGGTGTTGACACGTTCGAGCCGACGGCGATCGTGGATGTTGTTTCGCCACGAACGCCATCGAGGTGGACGTGGCCGAACGACAGTACAAGCTGCACCGCTAACGCAAACAGCGCCAGCAGGGAGCCGAGCCGCCTCTCCGTCCTAAACCATCGCATCAAGAAAACTCACGGCGATGTATTCGCGATCAATTGCAGCTTACGCCGGGTCGAATGTCACACAAGGGAAAAATCGAGAAAACTCTCTCATGATGCATTCGCGATCGCATCGACAGCTTACAACGGGTGCGACGTCACACAAGAAATAGGAAACAAACGCGGCCCAACTCGCAAAAAATTTCGCATGCTGTGGCATAGGAGCAACAGCTCGAACCGCGACCTAGTATCTTAGAAATGACCAAGTAGGAGTATATGTCTCACACAACACGCAATCGGGGCGGATGCGTAATCCATCAACCGGCCGCCGTTGAGAGATTGCAAATAAGGGCCGATTTAATAGGCCGCCTACTGACACCGGCGGGTACTGCCAGCCGGTAAGTCGCCGACCACCTCAATTCGGCCCAGTCGGACCTTGGCACTCATACGTTGCTGAAACGTGATGGCGTCTGTGCCCGCAGCGTACCAAAAAATCGGTGTGCGATACCGTTAGCATTGGGAGTATTGATAATTCATCAAACGGGCCATGTAAATGAAGCGTGCCGCCACCCTTCGCAAACGCGGAATTGGGTGCAAGCATCAACCCAACAAATGCAAGCGATGCGATAAAGCGATGCATTTTCAATGATCCCCACCCATCCAGGGTGAAATCATAAAATCATTCTAATCGGGCATTACTGTGACGCCGGCGCCCCCTTGTCCTTTCCGAAAATTCAATCCGGTCTGGATTGGCGCAGTGGGGCAGAATCATACGCATCATTTTGAACGATAACCGCGATCCTGCTCACGCTCTGGCTGTTTGTTGTTGAAAGCCTCTTTGGTCATTAATTCCAAATTCGAACTGTGTCTCTGCGAACAGAAGTCTCCTTTTCCGGGAAACGGGATTTTGCGGGCAGAGACAAAGGCCCCTGAGAGGGACGTAAGAACAAATTTCTCTTCCACGGAGATTAAACGCAGCCCTGGATCAGCGCCAAATCGCGGCTATTTGCAAGGTTCTAGGAAATCTCTGTTAGCACGAGAGTGCGTGGTGGAGGAACGCAGTCCTCCGCAAATCGGTCTCCAGCGCAAATTCCCTGCTAAGGGAAATTAACAGGGAAAAACCGAAAAATCAGGCCCAATGCAGCGGCACTATCATCACTAATGCAGCAACCATACGGCTTTCTGGCGAAATTCCCTAGGAAAGCGAACAGGGAATAATTTTGGCGAAACAGGGAAACTGTGACCCGATAACAGGGAAAACGCGACGCGCAACCGATGTCCGCCTTTAGGCGCTAAATGGACATCGGATTTTCGCGGCATCTTGCCCGCTAAGACCCATAAGAGACGTGGAGCGGTACGAACGACGCTGCTCAGCGCATACGCTTTTTGCTGCGGTCGAGTGTCTGGTTCGGATACCGGTTGGACGCTTTCATTCCGACTGCTGGGGAGACTTAAATACCTATTCAAATTCAAGCTCGGACCGTCCGGGAAGATTGAACGGCTCGATATCGGGCGGGCCGGTTAGCGCAATGGCGACGGTCTTCCGTTACACCGGCCAGCGGACAGACGAGATCTGTTCGCAGGCAGCGATCAACCGGTCCTGAAGACCGGTGTCGCGTGTCTGCGGGTTAGGTGTTGATCGTCTCAGGTGGAAGAAGTACTCGCCCGTTACGCGCGCTGCGGCGGCGTCGCTGACGGCAAGCCACGCCTGCGTGAGATGCGCTTGATCCATATCGTCCGGTGCCCCAAGTCCGCCCATGCGCGTTGGCACCCAGCCGGGCTCCAACGCATTAGCGAATACATCAGGCCAAAGGCGGGCAGCAGCGAAAGCCAGGACCACGTCGTAAAGTTTGCTTTCGGCATAAGCGGCGGAGCCCGACCAGCGCCGGCGCGTCCAGGCAAGGTCTTCCAGATTGGCAACGGCGCCGTGGTGCATTCCGGAGCTGAGATAGACGAGCCGCGCCGGTCGCTCGATCAGCGCCGTCAGGACGAATGAGGCTAACACGTTGGTTGCGAACACCTCAGGCACACCGTCCTGTGTCTCTGCACGCTTGGGCTCGCGGTAGCCGATCCCGGCATTATGGATCACGGCGTCGAATTGGCCCAGGCGATTGACCTGCTCGGCGACCTCACGCGCCCCCCGCACTGTGGCGAGATCGCCGGTGACGACATCCAAGGCATGTGTCAACTCACGGCGCGCGTCCGCACTGCGCGCCGCAGTTCGGCCGTGCAGGACCACTTGGTGGCCCTGCTCGATAAGAAGTCGCGCCGTCATTAAGCCGAGGCCCGTCGAAGACCCCGAGATAAAGACCTTAGCCATTGCGTTTTCTGTTCCTCGCCCCGTCAGGCTGCCGCGTGAAGTTGAGGGAAACGCTCTTCGAAGGCGCTGGGTGTGTAGCCGGCTGCCGCAAACAGACGGGCACGGGCCGCGTCCGTCTCAGCGTGTAGACGTGACAAGTCCACGTCCAGCAGATGGCAAGCGTGCTTGCGGAGACGCCCGGCCACCATGACCTCCTGCACGTCCGCCCGATCGATCATATGCACTACCGTTCCGATGGCGTTGTGCGATGGGTAAACAGCAATGCCGTCAGTTCGGATTGCGATAATGTCGGCTTGCTTGCCGGGCGTCAGGGTACCGATCTGATCAGCGAGACCCAAGCAGGCCGCGCTATTGACCGTCGCCGCTTCAAGAATTGCGCGCACCGTCACCGCTGACGGCATTGCGCGGTTACCGACGACACGCTGCGCCTGGGCGACCGACCTTTGCTGGAAGAAAGCAGTTCGCATTTCAGCGAACATGTCGCCGCTCATGGACGTGTCTATGTCCACCCCGAGCGCCGGCTTAAGACCGTGATCGATAGCCGCTTGAAAGGGAAATCCGCCGGCCTCGAAGCCGAAGAGGGCGTCGGACCGAGGGTTCACGGTGACATGCGCGCCCGCCGCCTTCAACAGCTGCCATTCTCCGTCGGTGAGGCGGGTGCAGTGATTGAAGATATTGTCCGCACCGAGCAGGCCCTTATTATGCATCTCGGTGATGACGCTGCCGGGGCCGGCGCATTCAGTGAGTATGCGAAGGCCGAGCCGGCGGGCCAGCGGCATGCTGGCATCCATCGAGTTCGGGCTGTGCAAACACGCCGACCCGCACCAAGTTCTCCTTCGCGTCTCGGCCGGTTGCGAGCCGCTCCACATCGCCCGGCCAGGTGTCGGGCCAGCGGTCTAGCGGCTTACCGACCATGTGCAGTACACGCAAACCCGCGGCCTCGAAGGCCGAGATCGCCGCGTTGCTGTGGGCTGGACTGCGGGTGTTGTGGCAGGCATCCAACAATGTTGTGACGCCGGCGTCCAACGACGATAGGGCGGTCAGCCGCGTCGCGAGGCCAGAGTCTTCTGCGGTGTAGAAGCGTCCCAGCGTCCGGGGGATCGCAGCCATATAGTCGTCGATGGCGTCGACGTTCGGCATCAGGCCGCGCAACAAGCCAACCCATGCGTGTTGGTGCGCGTTGACCAGGCCGGGCATCACAATCATGCCGGCGGCGTCGATTACCCGGGCCTCTTCAACAGTCAGGTCCGGGTTCACCGCGACGATCCGATCCCCCGCAACAAGGACGTCAGCGCACGCGTGGTCGCCGACTGTCGGATCGAGACTTAGCACCAGGCCGCCCTTGAAAAGGGTGCAGTTCGGTGTTTTGGGACTGGCCATGATCCGGCTCCTTTGATGGAGAGATCATGCACCTTGACTGAGCATGTACTGAGCGCATTCTTGTCAGGCTTAGAATGACTAAAATGCGGGCTTGGAAATGAGCTTTGATGGGCGACTGCTAAGCGGCATCGGGGTGATGGCGGCCGTTGTGGAGTCTGGCGCGTTTTCTCGCGCCGGCGAAGCAATCGGGCTGTCGCAATCCGGTGTAAGCCGCTCTGTTGCCCGATTAGAGGAGCGGATCGGCGTGCGTCTGTTTCATCGCACCGCGCGTGCGGTCAGCCTTACCGAGGAGGGCCGCCGGTTTTTCGAGAATGTGCGACCGTTGCTCGCTGGGATCGAGGACGCCGCAAGCCTAGCGGCGGGCGCCGCGTCGATAGTGCGCGGGCGGCTGCGTATCAATTCCGACGCTGGATTTGGCCAATTCGTCCTTGCGCCGAACCTGCACAAACTGCTTTCAATCCATCCCGAACTGGAGGTTGAACTTGCCATCCGGGAGCGTCCGGGCGACCTGGTGGCCGATGGGTTCGATCTGGCGATCCGTTTCGGCGAGCCGGAATTGTCCTCGCTGATCGGGCGCAAGGTCCTGGAGACCCGAGTACTGACTTGCGCGGCTCCGTCCTATTTGAAGCGTACCGGGACGCCGAAACATCCCCGCGATCTCGCCGATCACGAGTGTATTCAGTACCGCGAGCCCCTGACCCATCGCCATTACGCGTGGGTTCTCCAAGGCCCGAGGGGCAAGATCGAAGTGGCCACCCACGGTCGACTTACAGTGACCGACGCCGGCGCACTTCTCGCTGCCTGCGTCGCGGGCCACGGGATCGCGCAGCCGCTAGAGCTTCACGCACGTCCGCACCTCGACGCTGGGCGGCTCGTACAGCTGTTGCCCCATTGGGCTAAGGAGAGATTTCCGTTGTTCTTCTATTTGCCGACGCGGAAGCTGCCGTCAGCCAAAATTCAGGGCCTTTCTAAACTTCGCCCTCTCTCTAGCCGATCGGCAGTAGCAGGCGTGCCAAACTACTTGACTGCATGGCTTATTGGCGCTGTGAGGTCGCCGTTTGGCCCTGAACGGCCGCGCCTACGGATGACTGGCGCGACAGCCATTGGGGCAATAGTGGTGCCGCAAAATGATGCCGCCATGTCGCCTTTTGACCCTGGCTGTGTGAAAACGCAAAAATCTGAGGGGGAGCCGAGCCGCTCACGGCGTGATGCGGTGTTCAAGCATCAGGTGGCGTCGGCTCGATATCCCCGACGACTGCGACGCCGCATCTCTTGCATCGAAATGTTGAGACATTATCGGGCGCCAATGGGGGCGCGAGCGGCTCCATCGCCGATCCACACGATGGGCAGTCTACCGGTTCCGCCCGTTGGGGTTCCGTCGCGCCCGGGATGCGATGTTTCTCGGTCATTGCACGCCGAGGCCGAGGGCGACCGCTTCGTCGAGGTATTGTTCAGCGCGAACCGCAAGTAACTGCGCTGGTTTATAGTCGGTGGTTCTTGAGGCGACAACAAGCATGGTCCGACAATCTTCCGCAAGTGTTCTGGGTCGGCCATAACGTGGCCTTTCTCAAAGGCTCACCTCTAGTGAAAAATCACCCGTCACAAATTCGTTGCGTGTGAATTGTGGAAATCAGCACATCGCGATGAGAATAGGCTCGGCTTGGTAAAGCGGCGCCTTCCGCCTTCACGACGAATTCGTCTCGCACTTCATCCTCTTGCAATTTGCGAAGAATCGGCGTGCGTTGCTGACAGAGGCCAAGGGGCTCGGCCGGCCACTCGACCAGCGAGAAAGGATACGATGCCAACGATATCTTGCCCCGATGTCAATCCCGAGGGGTCGTCACGACTTGCGGTCTATAGGGCGTGTACTCATAAAATTCCAGCGGTCCCGATTTGGCGTCGTGTCTCACTGGCGGCATCGGCAATACCGGGCGCGACCGCTCGCGTTGTCCGCAAAGGAGTTTACGACCTAGTCGGCCTTGGTCCTCTTGACGATCTCGTAAAGTACATTGATGGCATCGCCCAGCTTGTCGGTGCCCTGGGGCGGTTGCGAATTGGTCTGGACAGTGATCATCAGATCCTGGTCGGCAATCCAGACATAGATCGTCCGATAGCCGAGACTTTCGCCCTCATAGAACCATTGCGCGCCGAGAGGCCCTAGAATTTTACGGGCCAACCCGAGGGCGAAGCCCTCCGGGTCATCGGCGGACACCCTCGCGATCGGCTCGCCTGTTTTAGTCGAGACGAGCTCAGTCCATTCTTGCTGCTGCTTTGGTGGAACCACCTTCCCGCGGAAAACCGCGCGCATCCAGCGATCGACGTCGCGAGCGTTGGAAACGGCGCCGCCTGCCGCCTGCATCCAAGAGGTACTCGTTTCGCGCACGTTCCGCCCGACGACCGGAAGGTTCCACGATTCCTTGCACTCGGGTTGGTATTCCGTGCAGGCTCTATTCTCGAAGTAGCCGTGCGAAAGGCGCTTAATGACCGGCTCCGGATAGCTACTAGCCTCGTAGAACGCCGAGGTAAGACCGAAGGGTTCGATCACCAAATGATGGACGAGATCGGTGAACGACTTGCCCGAAGCCTTCTCGGCAATCATGGCAACGAGAACGTAATTGGTGTTCGAGTAATGATAGCCCCTGCTCACCGGCAGTTGATTAGTGGCGCTTGGATACGCAACATCCGCCAGTTCCTTGAGGGTTAAAGTCCGCATTGGCTCTTTTGCCCATACCCGGGACATCCACTCGGTCTCTGAATAATTGGGAATACCGCTCGTCATGTTGAGGAGGTGGCGGATGCTGACGTCCTTCCACGCCGGATATTCTGGCAACCACTTGCCGAGGGTATCGTCGATCGAGAGCTTTCCCGCTGCCTCAAGTTGGAGGATCACCGCTACGGTGAACGACTTCGACGTGCTTCCCATCTGGTAGAGGGCGTCTTGGTCCACAGGCCTCGCGTCTGGGTCACCGCCGACCTTCCCGGCAAAGGCCTCGATCGCCGGCCCGGCAGGCCCGAAACTGATATAGGCGGCGATCCCGGTAACCTTTTCGATCGGCGCTCGCGCTGCAAGCCAAGAATCAAGCGCGGCCTGAACCCTCTCGACCTGTGTTGGTTCTGCAGACGAAGCGGGTGTCGCAAGAACCGCCGCGATCGCCCCGGCCAAAACCGTAATCCTATTCATCATGTCGCACCTTTTTGGAGCTACTGGGCAATTCCACTTTGGTGATGAGTGAACCATAGGCGTCGGTTTGGCCAATACGCCAGTGTCTCTTATTGGTCCCATCGCGTCATTTCGAACTCATGCCTTGAATGGTCGCTTTCGGGGCCGAGCGGACGTGGACCCATCGTCGTCCTTGGCCAATCGCGACGAGAATGACCCTGGCTGTTCTCTAATTCCGGGCTTGGGTCAAGTTCTCCAAGAACGTCCTTGCCGGGTCCAGGGTTCTCTCCGCGGTAGGGACGTGCCCTCCGCATGATGGCGTAAGGTGACGGTGGCGGATCAATGTGTAAAGCGCGCTTGCTCTCTTGAGCATCGCAAAGCCTGGGGCGATCGCACCAACGCCAGCGTCCCGGCAGGGACGTTGGTTCCCCGCTGTTCGGCGGGGATTACGGTTTTCCTGCTATGCAGGTTGATTGGCAGCCTCCTTCGATGACCATTTGAACTCTGTTCCGTCAATCCACATCCGGTGCAGAATGACGGCAAGTTTCCGTGCCACAGCAACTTTAGCCTTACGCAGGCTGCTTCGCTTGGCGACCCGCATGCCCCAAGACTTGAGCGCTGACCATTTCGCAACGCGCGTCAGCAGCACGTTGGCTGCCTCGTAGAGGTAGCTTCGCAGCATCTTGTCGCCGCATTTCGAGATTCGGCCCGTCCAGTCGATCTCGCCGGATGCATATCGTCGGGTCGTCAGTCCCGCATAGGCGCCAACACTTCTCGACCGCCTGAAGCGAGTGGGATCATCGATTGTTGCAAGGAAGCAAAGAGCCGTGATTGGGCCGACGCCAGGTGCTGTCATGAACCGTCGCACTTGAGCATTATTGCGGGCCAGCCGCAGCACCTTGCGGTCGAGGTCTGCGATCTGCTGCCCGATAGCCTCACGCGCCTTGAGCGGCGGCTCTACCGCGGCAGCAAGTTCTGGCCGAGCCTCGGCGAGCTCCGCGGCGCGCACGGCAAACACGTTCATTTTTGCCCGGCCAATAACAAGCCCGAGGTTCTTGAGGAGCCCGCGGATCTGGTTCTCAAGATCCCGCTTGATCTTGACGAGCAGAGCTCGGCTGACGAGGAGGGCCTTGATCGCGTGACTATCGAGATCTTTGACGCGCACCTCCTTGTACCATCCACACTGCATGATGCGCGCTATACCAACCGCGTCGTTACGGTCACTCTTGTTGATCTGCATCTTCAGAGCCGCCTTCGCATGCCTGGCATCGATGCAGATGACCGGCAGACCCAGCTTATTCAGCTCGGTCCATAGCCATGTCGACGTTGCTCCCGTCTCAAGCCCAACTCGCGCAACATGCGGCGCATGCACTTTGATGCATGCCGCGATTGCCTCCGGGTCGGACGGAGCCACTCCTTCGCGCACGATCTTTCCTGTTCGATCGACAATGCAGATCGCAGTTTGTTTCAGCGACACGTCCAGTCCGACATAGTGCTCCATTGTAGCCTCCATGATTGCAAGGCCCCCATGAGGTAGGCCACGTCGATATTGTGCTAACTTCGCCCATGGACGGCTCCCCTCATCGTGGTTCGCTTCAACGCAACCACCCTTTGGCACTCTGATGCCGCAGAGTGGGCGCCGTCCACAGCATCATTCGCGACCGGGTCAAGCTAGGAGCGGGTCCTGCCATGTCGCCTGTTAGCCCGAAAGCGGAAGTAAAATCGGGCTATTGGCGTTCGCCGTGACGGGCCTTTGTAACTTGATGAAATTGCCCGGCGCGTGATTCAAGCTCCCAAACTGGAGCCTCGAATCATGCGCTACGAACTCGCCGACTACGGATGGGCCGCCATCAAGCCGATGCTGCCGAACAAGCCGCGCGGAGTGCCGCGCGTAAATGACCGGCGAGTGCTCAACGGCATATTTTGGGTTCTGCGTTCGGATGCGCCGTGGCGAGACCTACCTGAGATCTATGGTCCCCGCACCACCTGTTACAATCGCTTCGTTCGTTGGCGGCGGGCTGGCGTCTGGGACCAGATCATGGAAGCGCTGGCTGCCGGTCATGACGCGGCGGTGCAATGATTGATACCTCCGTCGTGCGCGTGCATCAGCACGGAGCCTGCATCGCGGACAACAATCACCAAGATATGGGTCGTTCGCGAGGGGGGCTGACAAGCAAAATTCACGCGGTCGTAGACACCAATGGCCTGCCGGTCCATCTCGCTCTCACGCCCGGTGAGGCGCACGACAATCGGCTGTGTTCAGTTCTCCTCGGCGCCTTGCTTCCCCAAACGATGTTACTCGCGGATCGTGGATACGACGCAGACTGGATCAGGGCGCTTGCCAGCCAGCAAGGAGCATGGGCGAACATTCCGCCGAAACGAAATCGCAAAGACCCGATCTGCTTCAGCCCGTATCTGTATCGTGCGCGGAACTTGATCGAACGGTTCTTCAACAAGATCAAGCAATGTCGGCGTGCCGCGACTCGATACGACAAACTCGCGGCCAACTATCTGGCCTTCATCAAACTCGCATCAATCCGAATTTGGCTACGTGCCAATGTGTCCACGCCCTAGCCAAGCTTGTGGTTCGTCCCCCGCCAGTCATGCCTGTCGAGTGCGCTGCGTGAGCGCCGTGTTTGTAGTGTGAGCGGTTCCAATGCGTCAGGAGCGCCCGTCCCGCATGAGGCTGACGCAAAACCGTGACCTCGGGTCGGCCTAAAATATCCGCGCCGGCCAACACGCCCTTCAAGCACGCTTTCTGCAACAAAATCGGCCAATAACAGACATCACTGATGCAGTTGTTTTAGATGGCGTTTCACTGCGGACGGACCTTCGCCTGCACGCTCCGGCGTCAGTCGTCAGTGTTTGTCCATTTGCATCATACCGCCGTGACCCTCCATCATACTGCCGCCGCCCGCAGGAGCACCGGGCGCGGCGGCGCCGATAGCAATGATGGGGAAATCGACTTTGACCGTTCCAGCCTTCTCGAACTGAAGCGTCGCTTCGGCCGTCTTGCCCTGCTCCAAGGGCTGTTTAAGGCCCGTGAGCATCACATGAAAGCCGGATGGTTTCAGCGTAACAGTTTCGCCCGGTTTGATTTCCAGACCGCCCTCGACGGGACGCATTTTCATCACGCCGTTGTCCATGGTCATGGTGTGAATTTCACACTGCGCGCTGACATCGCTCGACACGCAACTCATTCGATCCGGCGCGCCGCCCTTATTGGTGACCGTCAAGTAGGCGGCGCCGGAGGATGCGCCCTTTGGCGTGGCGCGCGCCCACGGAGCCGTAATGTGTATCGAGCCCACATCATAATCGGCAGCTTGAACGGGCATTGTCGAGGCCAGCGCTAGTGCAAAGAATGCACTGGACGCCAAAACGAGTTTTTTCAAATCGAAATTCGTCATCCGGCTTACTCCCTGTTGTGTCTCCATCAATCCGAACACGTTTTTCCGCTGCCGCGAATACGCGGCCCGGGTTGATTTCGCGAACTATCGGCAGACTTTCACCCAGGTGCATATTTTTTTGAAGTTCTCCCAACGGCATTGCTGCTCCATACGGCAGTTCTTGCCGCCGGTATCCTGCGCCCTGGCGGCGGCGCCATAAACGGAAATCAGGGCAAGAACTCCGCAGCAGAGAAAAAGAAACCGTTGCATCGTCTTCTCCTTAAGTCGGCTTCGGAAAGTAAAGGACGCGATCGAGCATCACATCGTCGGGCGGCGCTGGCCTAGTGACATGCCGAAAGAGGAACGCCGATTGACGCCTTTCGTGCACCTTGCAGGCATCCATCCTTCCAATCGCCATGCACAGTTTCGCTCCCTACGGTCAGCGTCCCAACGCCATTGGGTTTCCCGTCGCGAAAATTGCCCTCGTATCGCAATTTTTGCACGGTCAACACGCCCTGACCATTTGGCTCACCGTTCGAAAGTTCTCCTTCGTAGTGTCCGGTTGACCAGGATTGGGTGCCTTTGTTGACTTGGCGGCCGTCGTGCCACACGCCTTCGTCGGTCTCGCTGGGCGTGCCATTTTTCAACCAGCGCACGATCCCTTGTCCCTCTGCGTGCCCGTTGGTGCACGATCCCGACCAAGCAACCGATTCTTCCAGTTGCGGATTTGGATTCCATACTTGGCAGCCGTTTTTCTCGTCGCTCACCCATGCGCCAGCGCAAGCTGGCGCGGCCGCAAATACGATGCCGGCGCATAACGCCGTTGCTACGATGTCCCGCCCAATCCTGCGCTTATTCAGCATGCACGAACATCCTTCCGTCATTGCGGCAGCAGTGGCAGAACAATGCCGTCGAGCAACTCGTCGCGCACCTCGATGAGCCGGTCGCGTACTTTACCGTCGACGTCGATAATCCATGTGATCGGCACGCCCTTCGGAATCCCAAAACCATCGTCGGTAACAGATTTTGCCACGGCCATCGGATAGGTCACCGATTTGGCCGCCTTACGAGCCTTTTCAAAGTCGCGCTCGAAGTCGATGCTGATGCCGATGATCTCCAGCCCTTTGGCATGGTAGCGCCGGTAGAACGCTTCGAGTTTGGGCATTTCCTTGCGGCACGGCGCGCACCAGGTCGCCCAATAGTTGACCAGCACGACCTTGCCGCGAAGCGTTGCGAGATCGAGGGTTGTCCCGTCGAGCGTTTTGACGATGAGGGCAGGAGCGGCTTGACCGATCTCGGGCGCGGCGTGCGCCGGGCCGGGTGCGGACGCGAGCAACAACCCGGCGATTGTTGCGGCCAAGTACCCGACCTGCGCTAGAGCGATGGGCCAAGTATTGCCACGCCCGTTGCGGATGGAGAACGGGGTATCGATGTTGTGAATTGACTTGGATTGCCACGCGGAGGATCGATATTTGCCAATCCAGCGTGTCGATACGTAAGCCGAGAGAGAATAATGCTGAAGATTTGCAGTGGCGTGCTCCTCGCCACATTCGTATACGCCAGTTCGGCGATCGCTCACGGCGGCGGTCCTGCCGAAACAATGCCGCGCGTCAGTTTTACCGATTTGCCGAGCTATCGTCCTGCGTTGCTTTGCCGGTCCAAACAACCGTGCAAGCACGTTCGGCACTATGCTCCGTTTCGTGGCTACTGACCCGGCAACCGACATGTGTCCGCCTTGCGGTATGTGCCGATGCGCCGTTCCCGCCGCGTCGGCACGTCTGATCGCTCAAAAGTTGTAGCTTCCCACCACCCTGATCAAGTAGGGAGCCACAAGCTGGCCTTCGGTGCCGGCGTTATTGGCGGCATTGGCCCGGTAGTAGACCGGCACCTCGATGTCGGCATAGAGCTTGACGACTCTGTTGTTGGCTTCGTCCACGACCTTTGTGAACTCGACGCCGGGCGAAAGCATCACCCTGTCGAAACCGCTGTTGAACGGATCGGAGCCGGTGCCGCTGTCGGCGTTGCGGTGCGATACGATCACTTGCGCGAGCGGCGTGATCTTATCGAGGCCCAGGACGCGGTAGAGGTTGTTATAAACTATGCCGGCCGCGGCATCGACCTGCATGCCCGGATAATAGCTTTGCACGACGCCTGGATTGCCATCAAAAAATCCCTGCGGGTCGGCCGCGTTTTTGAAGAGAAACGGCTGCCGCCACATGATTTGTGAAAAGTACTGCCAGGCATTGTCGCCCGTAAGCAGTCCGCGGTGGAAAGCGCCGAGCAGAAGGTCGGTGCTGCCGGACCCGATCTGAGTGTCGCGATCAAGGCCCGGCGCCGTGTAAGTGCCGGTCGGAAGCTTGAGACCAAAAATGATGCCGGTCGACATGTCCTTGAAGAAGCCCGTGTACATGCCCATGACCTCGACGTCGCCGATGTCTTTGGTGTTGAACGGTACAATTCCCTCGAACGCCCCGGTGTCGGTGGTCAAATTCCGGTTGAGGGTGGGTATCCGTACCATGACACCCCAATCGCGATTGAAGTTGTAGCTAAAGCCGACATTGAGCCACTGTGTGTTGATTTGCTTGTCCTGAGTTGAGATTTCCTGAGGCTCTGGAACTGCCGACATAGTTCTCCGTCTGGTTCCCGCTCCAGTATTCGAGGAAGACACGGCCGCCGTGATCCTGCTCCTGCGGCAGATCAAGGCCGCCGACGTCGAACACGCTGCACCCGCAGGCGCAGGCCAGGGCTGCCGTGGTCGTGAAGCCGACAAGAGGCACGAACGATAGGGTGATCGTGACCAGGAACGCGATTAGCGTCGCCAGTCCTCGTACCGATTGGACGGCAGCGCGCGAGCGATCGCGCGGTTTCGATTGTGGTCGACATGGTGTCACCGTTGTGATTTGGCCGCGCTAGCGTCGCCGGATAACGGCGCGCGCACAGGCGGTGAATGGAGGTCAAGATGCGGGGCGGTTTGAACATGATGCGCTCACACCGATCAGAACTTAAAGTTCACGCCCGCACGAACGAGCTGGATCACGAGGTCGGAGGAGCCTTGGAGCGGATTGGTCCCGCCGGCGGAGTTGGTGATCGCACCAGCCGCGCTGGTCTTCGGGAAGCTCGCGAACAGATATTCGGCCCGAACCGTCCAGCGGTCGGAAAAGGCATATTCCCAACCTGCCCCGGCCACCCAGCCCGCCAAATATTTCGACGCGGTTGCGGTGCCAGCGCCGGGAGGCGCCGCACCGTCAACGTAGTTTTCGGTGTAATTCACGCGGGTGAACGCGGCGCCGCCGGTGATGTAAGCGAGGTTGCGATCTGCTGCGATTCCGATACGCGGACGAATGGTCGCCAGGAAATCCGTGGTCAGCGATTGCGAAATTGCGAACGGAGTGACGCCGTCGCTCAGCGTATTCGTGTTGTTGTTGAAGCTGGGATTGCTGTGGAAGTAGTCGAAATCACCTTCCAGACCCAACACGAGCGTGCCGCTCTGCCAATTGCAGCCTGTCTGGCCACCAACAAGCAAGCCAAGGGCATTTGCTCCGCCGCCTCCGCTCGCGCCGACCAACGCGGGATCGCCCCCTAACAAGTGGGTTCCCGGTCCGATTGTCGAGCTAAAGTTTGTTCCGCTTGCGCCCGCTCCGAGATTGATTCCGCCATAACACCCCGACCACTGATAGGCAGGTGCATCCGGTGCTTTCAGCGGCATGTCGGCGGCAATAGCGGCCGTCGAACCGCAGACGAGCGCCAATGTCGCCGTAACGAGACAGGTCTGCACCGATCTGTACGCAGACGGGCGCGCTTTGAGGAATGGATTGGACATCGTGTCCCCCGTGTGTATGAGCGAATGTTGTGTGTCTTGGCTCGCCGCCGTCCGCTCGCACCTGATGGCGCTCGGAGTTCGGTTTGGCAGCGAAATGAGAGAGTCTTAGCCAAGACCCGTGCAAAGCAGCGGCCCGCTAAGGCCGCGAGCCGTCACGCGCCCAGCGGAGGACCTCGGGGACTTGCTATCGAATGCGCTGGAAGGAGGGGGAGGGCGCGCTTATCCGCGGCCCACGGCGCTTCGACGATTTCGACATAAACGCGATGGAAGACGCCAAGCGGCGCCCCGACCACCGCGTGATGGGATCCGGCGAAACAGAAAATGCAATGCGTGCAGCCGGAATGACCGGGATCGCCGGCCGGCTGGTCCGGCACGGCTTGGTTGTCGTGGAGACAAAGCTCGAAACCCGGCGCCCCGTCATGGGCTTGTGCCGGTAGCGAGAAACCACCGAGCGCGATCAACAAGGCTTGCGCGGCAACGGCGTAGGCAACGACGCACGCCGATCAGCGGTCGCCACAAGCGATTGGACTTGCCTAATTTGATCATCCTGCCGCCCACGTACAGCAACTCAGAATTGAAAGGACCGAAGCAGAGCAGAAGTCAACCTCTACAACACGAAAAATCATTTTGGGCGATCAATGTGGCCCTTAAGCAACAGATATCTGCACTGCCGGCGAACTGATAAAACGCCCATGAGGTCGCGAATTGCATGGGGGCCGCTTTGGGACTGCCCTCCGCGGACATTCGGCGGGAAATTATTGCGAGAGGTCACTACGCCGGCGCGTCTCAAAACTTTGCGATTGGGCCACCGCCGAATTTGTACGCGATGCCAGCGCGTAGATCGCTGATTGGCACTCGATTGCCCGCATCGGCAGAATTTGTTGCGACGCTTACAAAACCTGAAGTCCCAAGATTGGTATAGCGGTACTCAATGCGACCGAAAACGCTGTCAGTGAAGGCGTAGTCGACCCCGGCCCCAACAGTCCACCCCGCGGAGTTGCCGCCGTTGCTGACAAACGGAGCAGCTCCGGTAAGGGCGTAGGATGTCGAAGGATTTCCCCAAGCCCACCCGCCGGTGCCGAAGACCAGGAAACGATCAAACGCGATGCCCAGCCGACCGCGGATCGAAGCGTAGTCCTTTACAGTCGTTGAGATCGTAAAGGGACCTCCGGGGAAGGTGCCAGCCGCGCCGAGAGGCGCAAGTGTTTGACTGTTGCCGATTAGGTTCGACCATTGCCAATCGCCTTCCACACCGACCACGAATTTGTTGAACTGGTAATTGCCGCCGACGAAGAGCCCGGCGAGCGGACCGTTCACGCCGTAGCTGTATGGCGTCAACGGAAAGCCAGTCGCGCTGGTTAGGGCTCCCGTCAGCGTTGTCCAGCCATAACCGCCGTTGGCTCCCAGATAAAAGCCGGTCCAAGCGTAAGCGTAGGAAGCAGGAGGTGACTTGTAGACCAGAGCTGCAGTACGCCGCGCCGACCCGGGGTAAGGAACCGGTGCGGCGATCGCGGACGGCGCGCCAGAATTGAATTTGTAGTTCACACCAAATTCGACGGCGCTCACATTGGTGGTCGAATTCGTGGTGAGCTGCGAGAATGGAAGGGAGACGGCCGACGATCCAAAACTCGTATATCGATATTCTGCAAAGACGTTCCAATTCTGCGCGAACGCGTAGGCAATGCCACCGCCCGCTATCCACCCGCCGAGACCCTTATTCACGGCCTCGTCGGTGCCCGCCGTCGCGTTGTTCAGCGCGCCCGTTAGTTGCGTTCGGACGAATTGATCGTTTGACCAGGCAAAGCCGCCAGTTGCGTAAAACAATACATTGTCGGCAGCGTAACCAAGTCGCCCGCGCACGGTTTCAGTGTCAAACACGGTTGTCTGGTTTGCGCTGACGCCAGAGGCGTCGCTGATCATCGTCGTCTTGGTCCCGCCGGAGGACATATCGGCCGCCACGCCGAACAACACTCGCGACGGCATCATGTAATCAAAGCCCAACTGAATGCCGCCTCCCCACCGCGACGTGTTGCCGTTGGCCGAAGGGAACGCAGCGCCGGTCGCGGTGTTGACGGTGCTCTCACTTGTTCTGGACGAAGTACCATCGGCATGGGCGCCAACATAAAATCCGGTCCAGTCGTAATTCGGGGCAGGGGCTTGGTACTCAGGGATTGCGCGGCGGATTTCGGCCGCCATTGCCGGAATGTTGATCGTATCGATAGGTCCAGCGAGCGTGAGCCGAAACGCCAACGGCTCCATCGGATGTACCGAATAATCCATCACGCCGTTCTGGCAAACCGCTGCCGGCGCCGTGGGAGCGCCGTGCGCAGGAAAGCACATGGCGAACAGGCTGTCGGACGGCAGCAGTGCCCCGTAGGCGTAGCTGGCGTTGTAGCTCGACGAATTCAGGAGATTGAGGGCGTCAAGCTGGACGCGCCAACCATTGGCAAACTGATAACCCACCCGACCGTTGATGACGTTAAGCGGCGGCGCCTGGAATACGCCATCCTCGGTGAGTGGCCGCGAACTGATATAGCGCCAACGCAGCGTACTGAACCACCCGGTTTTCTCGCCGAAAGTAATGCCAGCTGACGCTACCATCCACGGCGCATTGTAAATAAAGTTTCCCGGCGCATTGCCGATCTGCGCTTGCGGAAAGCCGGCAAGCGATTGGTAGAGCTGTTCTTGCGCAGTATCGAAGCCAAGAAAGCGGGCGCGAGATAGCGCCAGGTCCGCATCGACGCGCACCCAAGAAACCGGCTTGTAATTGTTTGTGAATTCGATGCCGGTCCGCTGGCTGGGCGGGCCGGGCACGGTCGTCCCAGTGTCGCCGTCGAAGAACAGTTCCGAATTTTGATGCAGGTAGAACAGGCTGACCGAGCTATCGAGGCCAGGCACGATCTTGGTGCGCGCTCCGATCTCGGCGCCCACCGTGCGCACCAGGAAAGGCGAGGCGCCTTCCGGCGTCGTCGGATCGCCGGGCACCTCGGTCGCGGTCACGGCGCGCGCATCGTTGCTGTGATAGCCCGTGCCCGCGCCGACAAAGAACTCCGTTTTGTAGAACGGACCAAACACGCTGGTAAATTTCGGGCTGCCGATCGAGGCGGCAGGGTTGCCAGAGTTCGCCGGTTGCAACATCGAGTTCACCGATGCCGTGAAATAGTCGCCGCGCAGGCCGAGCGTGGTGCGCCACCAATCGGTCCAATGAGTCGTATTCTGGACATAGATGCCGACGTTGCCTTCGTTCACGTGATCGAAAAGTGTGTTCGACAAGAACTGGCGCTGGAACGTATTGCTCAAGCCTAAATTGATGTCGTCGTAACGGGTTTGCAGGCCGAACACCGTCTGGCTCGGCAAGTTGAACAGCGTCCCATTGAAGGTGCGGGAGGCGCCGGCGCCGCCGTAAAAGCGATCGTCGTGCTGATGGAATTGATCACCGTTGACTGGATCGGTGGTGAACCAGGAAAAGTTGCTGAACAGGTTCAGGGTGTATTTGACGACATACGCGTTCGCCTTCCACAAGCCGTTGTCGTCGGATTGGGCCAGCCTGGTTGACAGCATGAAACGACTGGTGTCGCCGCCGTCGGTCGGATCAATCTCGCCAAAAAGCCCGATCTGTCCCGTCGTGATGGCGCGCAGCGCTACCTGATCGCTGGAGTTCCAGCTATTCGCATAGGCCATCGCCGTGGCTGAGAAGCCGTCCGTCGCGGTGCCCTGGCTGTAACGCACAAGGCCGCTGAACTTGCGCACGTCTTCTGGCGTGTCCCAGGCGCCGTTATAGGTATTGAATTCGCCGGCATAAAGCAGCGAGCCGCCGCCCAGCTTGGTCGAGCCGAGGGAGAGAAATCTCTCATACCCAAAGCTGCCCGTGGTAACAGACTGGATATTGCGATCAATGCTATCCCGCAGCGAGATATTCAGCGCGCCGGCATTGTCGAAGTCTCCCACGTCCGCCCAATACGGCCCCTTGCGGACTTCCAATCCGCTAACCGTTTCGGGAATCATGAAATTGAGGTCGGTGTAGCCTTGTCCATGCGCGTTGGTCGGCAAATTGATTGGCACGTCGTCCCAGAAGGTGGCCAGGTCGGTGCCGTGATCGAGATCGTAGCCTCGTAGGTAATACTGATTGGCCTTTCCGTCACCGGAGTGCTGGACGACGGCAAGCCCCGGCGCGGCTTCCAGAATTTCAGCGGGTTGCGGCACCGGGCGAGAGTTGAGGGTTTCGCCGGAAATGACCATCTGGCTCGCCATTTGGGGGACGACGGGGGTCCCTCCAGCCACGTTCGGCGCGCCGGTCTGATAGGGCGACGGAGGCGTCGGAGCCGCGGCCGGCGCGGCTTCGCGCGGCGGCGCAGGCCCACTCTGTTTCGGCGGTTGACGCTGGCCTGAAACCGTAATGGTCGGAAGCGTCTTACCATCTGATTGCGCTGGCGGAGGGGCCGGTTCCGGTGTGGTCGTGACCGGAGCCTGCGGCGCCGGGGCTTCACCCGCCTGCGAAGGTTGCGTTGGCGCCGGTGGCGAGGTCTGCGCCAAGGCGCCCGCGCTAAGCGATGAAATCAAAAAACATATCCACGCAACCGGACCCAACAACACGACTTGCCCCTGTCCTCAGGGCCTCAGGGGGAGAAACCTGGTAGCGGCTGTGCGAGAAGCTAATCTGCGCGCTCGAACAGAATTTCTGTAACGCTCAAGTGGACTCCCCCAATGCCCGCGCCGCGATCACCCCATTTGTCCGGCGAGTTATCCTCTCGCGCGCAGTATGACGTTGTCAAGAGAAGTGCATACTCATTCCAAGCGTTTCGCTGCACAAACAGGGCTATGATGCTGGCCAATCACCACAGACGGCGATCGACCACTGGTCGGCCCGTTTTAGCCGAGGGAAGAACGATGCAGCGCGTGACCATTACTATTGACGACGATCTTCTCGCCGAGGTCGATCAATTCATGACCGCGCGCGGCTACGCCAACCGCTCCGAGGCAATCCGCGACCTCGCCCGCTCCGGGCTCCAGCAGGCAGCGACCGAGGTCGACGGCGCGCGTTCGTGCATCGCAGCCCTCGTCTACGTCTATGACCATGCCAAGCGCGAATTACCGAAACGGCTGGCGCGCGACTACCATGAACGTCACGATCTCGCCCAAGCGACGCTGCACGTTCATCTCGACCACGACAGCTGTCTCGAAGTCACCGTATTGAAGGGACGCGGCGTCGAGGTGCAGCAATTCGCCGACCATGTCATTGCCGAACGCGGCGTGCGCCACGGGCAAGTCGTTTATTTGCCGGCGGATGGCGCGCATACCCACGACCACGGCCAGACCCATAGCCACGGCCAGAAAGACACTCACAGTCACCGTCGGCGCAGGGTTAAATAACCGAGCGGCCGCACGCGGCGAGCCTTCGATGCTCAGGAAGCCGTTCGCCGCCGGCTGAGGGGGTTGAGCAGGCGGAACACTTCGCAGGCCGCCACCAACCCGATCAGCCAAGGCAGATTCAGAAGTCCCAGACGAGCAACGATCGCCAATTTGAAAGCGCCAGCCCCGCCCAGCGCAGGCGTGAAAGCGAACAGCACGACTTCATAAGAAGCATAGGCCCCGATCAGGGCCACGGTAAGCGCCAGGGGAGAACTCGCTCGCGGGAGCGAGCGCAGTATCAGCTTGGACGCTCCTGTGGCGATCAGCCCCGCCACGCCGATAGCGAAACCCCAGAACACCGTATTGGTATCGAGCGGATAATGCAGAGCGCCAAAGCCGATGGCCTGATTGACGATCCAAGCCGCGAGCATCACCGCCAAAGCCGCTTGCAGTGGCAGCATGGCGGCAACGACCACGGCAAATGCCGCGAACGGTGTGGCGCAAGCGAAGGCGAAGCTGGCCAGCGCGCAGGCGACCGTCAGCAGGACGAGACAAAATAGCGGCGCCAACCGCGGTTCGACCGGGGCGAGCCGGGCCGATGCAGCGCCGGGAAGGGGGAGGATATCGAGTGACATCAGCAATCTCCTTTTGTGGAACTCTAACACTTTTCCAGTCGGAAGCGACGGCGACTAACGCATTGCCGGCATAGCGGATCAGGCCGTGCAGGGATGCTCGCTGGTCGCATCGTTCGGTTCGTCCGGGTCGAGCCGGTCGTGGGCCGAGAGCCAAGCCACCAGTGCCGGTGAATACTGCTCAACTGCCTGCAACTGCCGCAGCGCTATGCGGACGGCGGCACGCGCGTAACGGTCAGCGGCCAACCGGGCAACGCCGGGCCCGTGCCCCGCGGCGATGGACTCGACTACCCGTCGCTTGGCGTCAACGAGTTGCGGGTCGCCGTAGCGGGCCAGGAGCGTTTGGAATGCCGCGTGGTGCCGCGGCTGAAAGGGTCGACGATGACCGAAGGCGTCTCGCATCGGATGCGGCGGATAGAAATGCGCACACGGAATCCAGCCGTCTGGCAAAGGCTCGGTAGCCGCGTGAGTGCGTCTGCTGCGCAGCAGCTTGGGGAGGACGTGAGTATGCGGACCTTCGGGACTCTTGCCAGCGGGCGGCGGGATCGGCTGAAAAACTTCGACGCGCCCGATCCGGCTGATGAAGACCCGGTGCGGATTTGCGGCGAGGATTGTGCCCATAGCCCCGTTGCCCGGCGCGAACACGGATCTCCCGACGAACCGTCGCAATCTTTCTAAAAACTCTAGGTCGCTGCTACGGACGCAAACATCGACCTGAAGGGTGTCGAGACCCAGATCGAACAGAACAGCGCTCTGGTCTTCGCTCCGCATCGCGTCGCGATCCGGACCGATCTCGGTGAGCACCGAGCGCTTGTTCATGGCGCAAGCTTCTTTCGGAAGGCACAGCGCCACGCGCTGATTCCAGCTCTGCGCGGTGAGCGACTCGGTTGCAATTGGACGCACCGTGTCGTGAGCCTGGATGCGCAAGCCCCCCAGCCCAGTCATCACCGAAATCGAGTCGCCGCAACGATCGAGTGTGGTTATCTCGTCAGCATCCGCGCGTGAACTCCGCGATAGCGCCGAACGTGCCGATGCTCCAGCCGGTTTCGACGTCCGCCAGTTGCTCAGCGATAAAATCCAAAAGGGTTGGCGCGCTCATCACCGAGCACCCCCACCTTTTATCGACGGGGCCGAACTTGGTGCCGCAGTCGTCGCCGCGGCGTCCGATGACGCCAAGCGCGATGGTGCCCCGCCAACTTGCACTCTAAAGCCGCCATAAATGCCGAAACCCGGCCGCAGGAATCCCAACGGATCCTCATATTGCTGGTTGAGGAGGTTGTTGATGCGGCCGAATACGCTGAACCTGTCGGTGACGGCATAGTTCGCCGAGAGATTGACGAGAGTATAGCCGGGAGCCATGAGTTCCGCCGTTCCCGGTCGGTTGTAATCCAGCCAGGGCCCGACATAGACCGCCTGCCCGGTGACGACGAGGCAATCGGTCACGTTCCAAAATGCCGTGACGCTTGCCTTGTTCACAGGCCGGCGGAGCAGTTCCATTCCCGTCAAGTCGTCCCTTGCCTCGGTATAGGTGTAGTCGGCGCGCAGATTCAGACGACTATTCAAAGAGAATGCGGCGAACGTTTCGACGCCTTGGGTGGTCGCCTGCCCAACGTTCACATAGGTCGAGACGAAGGTGGTTGGGTTAGTCGTTCCCTCGATGAGATTTGTGATGTCGTTATGGAAATATGTCGCACCGAAGCGCAGCCGGTCGTGCAGTAACGGTTGCTCGAATCCAAAATCGTAGCCTTTGCTGGTTTCCGGCAAGAGATTGGGATTGCCGACAACCATGAATGACGGATTGTTGACGTATAGCTCCGTCAGGGTCGGCGCCTTGAAGCCGGTCCCGTAAGTTGCCTTGAGCTTCGTGTCGGTCCCGGGAACAATGAAAGCCGGTGCGATCCGCCAAGTCGTATGGTCTCCGTAGCTCTCGTTGTCGTCAAGGCGAATGTTCGACACGACGAAGAACCGATCCGCAAACGCGGACTGGAGTTCAACCCAACCGGCCTTGTCTCCCGTCTGCGCAGTCGTTGTAGTCGGCGTGTAAATGCCAAAAGAGTTGAACGTGCCGGTCGAGTTCGTCCACAGCGACTTCAGTCTTGTCCTCCAGGCCGAAGACGAGAGTTTGTCCCGGAACCACTCTTGCTTCGCCGCGCCAATCATATTGGGTGCGCTGCCCCAGATTCGTCGTCGGCGGGGCTACGGCGGGCGGCGCGTTAAAGCTGTCTGGATTTGGGTCCAGACTCCAGCTCCATGTGTTGGTGTAGTTCACGCCGAAGAAGTTCTTGAACCGGCCATCGAACAGTGACCAGACGGCTTCGCCGCGCCCGTAAAATTGATGATCCACCTGCGTGCTCTGCAGGGCCTCGGGCGCGGGCGGAAAGAAATTTACATAGTCTTCGCCCGTAAACCCAAGCATTGAATCGGTATATCTGCCAACCAAATTGACCGCGAAATTGTCGGTCAGATTGACGCCCAGCTTGGTCGAATATGTCCAATTATTGTAGGTATCGTTGATTCTTTGCTCACCCGGAGCGAGCTGATTGAGCGGCGTGACTGGAGTGTCTAAGTCACCGTCACCCCTATTTGTCCCTTAAGCCGAGTTGTGACTAAGATCGCGTAACATTTCGCGCGCAGAGCAAAAATAGAAGTAATACTATTTCGTGACGGCGCGAATGAGATTTGAACGTCGCGCGTCGCCGCGGAGACACCTCGCAACAACGTTAACCCGGGTATATTTTTACAGGAGAGATATGCGTTCGCCGTGGACTTGTTATGAATCCCTCTGAGGCACACGACTGGAACAGACGTGCGCGGCGGCGCGACGAGCACAAGCGGCGATGCGTCGAGGTTGCCGTTGGGAGACTGGGACTACGGCCGGAAGCGGCGCAAGCACTGAGCGAGGGGATTTACGTGCTTTATCGGAACCTCGTTGCACAAAAATCTTTTGACGATCAAGATCGGTATTATCGCGAACAGCAGAGTCGCGCGGAGCATAAGCTTGCGGAACAGACCGCAATTGCATCCGACGCCGACACCAACGTTCCTGCGTACGTCGCCGACGCGAGAGAGTCCGCGGCCCGCATGGTCCGTCTGGAGAGGCTCGAACGACGAAATCTCGGTCGTGGCAAGGCAATCGAGCATGCGATCAAAGTCACCTGGACTGACCTATCGCCGCAAGAACGACGCAAGGCGCGGCAGTATCTTTCACAAAACGTTCGCCCCGGCGATAGGACTTGGCGCGCAGCGCCAGAGGTAGAATTTCTGAGATCCGTTGCGGCCCTCATCGAGCAGTCGACCGGAAGTCGTATTTCCTTCAGCAGCACCGCGCTTGAATCGATTCTACCGGGCACGCCTCGGCATCACGGCTTGGAATTCGACGTGATGATGAGCGCCGCGAACATGGCCGACCATCCGTTGAGCAACGAAGCGATGGCCCGACTGATCCAGCGCATCAGGCAGCAATAATCCGCAAACATCTCTCTAAGAGATTACGACTGCACGTCTTTTGCATCCCGACAAATGCCAGTTTTGCCGGGGCGGGGATGAAGTGGGCATGCTCGCCGCAAGATGCGGCGCAAAAGCTCAAATGATCAATGCCTTCGGAGCGACCTCGCGGAGGCGCTAAATCGCCTGATCACGGTATTGGCTCGCCAAGCAGCACACGAGGCCATGATCTCAACCCCGGCGCCGATCACGGAGCCCGCGGATGAAGACCAGTACGCCACCGGCCAATGACCAGCTGCACGATCTGCACACGATCGCACGACGTCTCAACGTCTCGACCAAGATGGTGCGCCGGCTGATCGATCGGGGCGAGCTTGGCTACCACCAGGTGGGTCGCCTCAAGCGCGTCAGCGAGGGGCAGTACCAGGAATATCTTTCGCGTGTAAAACGGAGCGCGGATCAGATGTCATCTTATAGTTATTGTCGGTTATCAAGTCCACTTGCAATTTTTGCTATGGCGTTATCACTAATACGTGGCGTAATGTCCACTAAACGTCAACAGGTGTCCAAAGATGTCCACCGAACCGACGTCACTAACGGCCCCGAACTTGGACGCGGTAATCCGGGCGGTCCTCGCGCGGGACGACATCGGTTTGCGCCGCCGTCAGGAGATGGCGTCGGCGGTTAGGGTCATGAGCCGCCTCCTTGGACAGCCCGCAACCGACATCCCGGCTGACCCGCGGCTCCTGAGAGGACGCATCGCCCAGATCACCGCCACCGGTGCCGGCCTCAGCGCAGCCCGATGGCGCAATGTCAAGTCGCTCTTCAACGCCGCGCTGACGATCACCGGGGCGAGCACGATGGGTCGTCGATCGACCGCAGCTCTGCAGCCTGAGTGGCGCGACCTGCTGGCGCGCATTTCAGATCGATATGACCGCGCCAAACTCAGCAAGCTTGCGCGGTTTTGCAGTCTGCGCGCCTTGACCCCCGAACAGGTCGACGACGCGGTGCTCACTGCCTTTGGCGAGATGCTCGTGCGCAGCGCAGTCGAGCGGCCGAAGCAGGTCCATCGGGATGCGTGCTTGACCTGGAACCGGATGGTCGACCAGATCAACGGATGGCCGGCAATGCGGCTCACCGTCCCGAACAACGCACGCACCTACGCCATGCCGTTGGAGGCCTTTCCGCGATCTTTTGGGTCTGATCTGCAGGCCTATCTGGACCGCCAGGCTGGGAAGGACCTATTCGGCGACGATCCCTGCATCCGGCCAGCGACGTTACGCTTCGCTGTCATCGCACGTGGCTGCTGGAGCTCGCATCGGCGTTGGTACTGTCGGGCCGCGACGTCTCGTCGATCAGGTCGCTCGCGGACCTCGTCGCCGTCGATGCGGCGAAGCTTGCGCTGAACTTCTTCTGGCGGCGAAACGGCCAGCGCAAGTCTGGGCAGCTTCATAATTTCGCGCGCCTGATCATCAATATCGCCAAGCATTGGGCGAAAGTGCCCGACGGACCACCTCGAGGCGCTTAGGGATCGCTCCGCCGACAGGTTGACCCCGGCAAGGGAGACATGACCGAGCGCAACCGCATGCGGCTACGCGTGTTTGACGATCCGGTCAATGTCGAGCGTCTGGTCAATTTACCCGAATCGATGATGAGGTCGGTCGCACGATTGCCGGACCCGGGCTACAATGACGCCGTTCGTGCGCAGACCGCGCTCGCCATCGCGATCGAGCTCGTAGCTCCCCTACGCGCCAAAAATCTCGCCGGACTCCGGCTCGACCGGCACCTAATCCGCAGTCGTCCAGGACCTGGTGCCGTCATGCACCTCGTCGTTCCGGCCGGAGAGGTCAAGAACAAGAACCCGCTCGAGTTTGAACTGCCGCCGGATGTCGTCCGGCTTGCTCGAGCTTTACTTGGAAAAATTCCGACCCCTTCTCGTGACCGATGGCTCCAGCTACCTTTTTCCAGCGCGACAGGGCGGAGCCAAGACGCCCGCGCAATTGGCCGAACAAATCAAGCGCGCCATAAAGATCGGCACGGGCTTGACGGTGAACGTCCATCTTTTCCGGCATGTCTGCGCCTTCCTGTTCCTCAAAGCCCATCCGGGCGAGTACGAGACTGTGCGCTTGCTCCTGGGCCACACGACCCTAGCCGTTACGGTGCGAGCCTACTGCGGGTTGGAGCGGTCCGACGCGGTACGGCGTTACGACAGTCTCATCGACACCTATCGACGGCCCCAATGGGACGAACCGCATGTCCGTTGAGAAGCGCTGTTTGCCAATTGCGCGCTTGGCCTGAGCGGGATCGCCTCGCGTGGGAGGCGGGAACGCGCCGCGCCGATCTCTTCGAACAGAAGAGCGCAGGCGCCGACTGGTCGCCACGCTCACGGAGCAAAGACCGCACGAGGCTATGGCCGCTGGCTCTGCTGGCTGAGGCAGAAAGGTCTGTTCTGACCCGACACTTGCGCCTGGCGCACGGGTCACCAGACCGCTCGTCGCCGACTATGTCGCAACGCTCTCCGCGAGCTGCGCTCCATACACGGTCGTTTGCCGCCTGCAGGAGCTCTACGACGCATTGCGCGTCCTAGCGCCAGACGAGGATTGGCGGTGGCTCGCCGAACTTTGGATGCGACTTGGTCGTCGTGCCGAGCCTGTTGCAACAAGCGGCTTCGCCTGCGCCCCACACGCGATCTGGTCGATCTCGGCCGACGCATGATGACCTCAGCCGAACGAGAGACCGGCTGGTCGAGGCGGCGACGCGCGGTTCACTACCGCGACGGGCTGATGATCGCCCTCCTGGCGTATCGGCCGTTGCGCCTGACGAACTTTGCCTCGATCGTTCTTGGCGTACATCTTGTGCAGCAGAGCGGAGGATGGTGGCTGCAGTTCCCCGCGAGTGGCATGAAGGCAAAACGCCCTTACGAAGTCGCCTTCCCGACGGCGCTGGTTCCCGAGCTCGAGCACTATCTCGCCGTCCATAGGAACGTGCTGCTCGCGGGCGAGAGCGGCCAACTCAGCCCCGGCACCGATGCGCTGTGGGTTTCAGAGGTCGGCACCATGTTGGAAAGCGGTGCATTGGCGAGGCGCATCCGGAAACATACGAAAGAGGCGTTTGGCGCGTCGCTCCCGCCGCACTGGTTCCGCGACGCCGCCGCCACGTCGATCGCGATCGAGAATCCACGACACGTCTGCGATGCCCACCACATTCTTGGCAACACCCTCGCCATGACCGAGAAGCACTACAATCAGGCGCGCAGCCTAGAGGCGTCGCGCCGGCACCAACGCCATGCTCGCGGCTCTTCGCAGCTCCTTGAATGGCCGACGACAGGAGACCCGATGATGCGCGCCGCGATCTATGCAAGGTTCAGCAGCGAGAACCAGAGCGTCTCCTCGATCACCGACCAGATCGAGGTCTGCTCGCGCTACATCGCGAAGAACAGCTGGACTGCCGTCACCACCTACTCCGACGCAGCGATGAGCGGCGCGAGCCGCTTCCGGCCGGGCTATCAGCAGCTGTTGGCGGACCTCGACCGCGGCCTCTTCGACGTGAGTCGTGGTCGAAGCGCTCGATCGGCTTGGACGCAAGCTCGCCGATGTCGCCGATCTCCATGATCGCTGCACCTTCGCCGGCATCACCCTCGTCGCCGTCAATGTCGGCGAGATCACCGCCATGCATATCGGCATGCTCGGCACCATGGCGCAGCTCTATCTCTCGGATCTCAAGCAGAAGACCTGGCGCGGCCAGCTTGGGCGGGCGCTGCAGGGCAAGGTGCCCGGGCGGCAAGGCCTATGGCTATGATCTCGTCACCGCCGCGACCGGCGAACGACAGATCAATCCCATCGAAGCCGCGATCGTCCGCCGCATCTTCGCGGAATTCGCGAACGGCCACAGCCCGCGCGCGATCGCCAAGCGGCTCAATGCCGAAGGCGTTCCCGGCCCCGACGGCCGCCCGTGGGGCGACACCACGATCCGCGGCCAAGCCGAACGCGGCACCGGTCTCCTCAACAACGCCCTTTATGTCGGGCGGCTCGAATGGAACCGCTGCAGCTACGTCAAGGACCCCCGCACCGGCAAGCGCGTCGCCCGTCCCAATCCCCGCGAAAAGTGGGAGATCACCGAGGTGCCGCAGCTGCGCATCGTCGATGATGCGCTCTGGCAGCGGGTCAAGGCGCGGCAGAAGATGTTGCGCTTCGAGATCGGCCGCGACGCGGGCGGCAATGCGCTCAACCGCGCGCACCGCCGCCACTTCCTGTTGAGCGGTTTGCTGGTCTGCGGCTCGTGTGGCGGCGGCTACACGATCGTCGGCCCCGACCGCTACGGCTGCGCGACGCACCGCTCAAAGGGCACCTGCACGAACGCGCTGCTGATAGGCCGCCACAACCTCGAAGACCGCGTCCTGAGCGGGCTCAAGGAGCGACTGATGGCGCCCGATCTGGTCGCCACCTTCGTCGACGCATTCAACGCCGAGATGCGCAGTCTCGCCACCTCGGCCGAGCGCGAGGGCCTTGCCGCCAAGCGGACGCTCGCCGAGATCGAGCGCAAGCTAGCCGCCATCGTGCGCGCCATTGAGGATGGCGGCTACACCCCCACCCTGAAGGCCCGCCTCTACAGCGCTTGAGCAGGAAAAGGCGCAGCGGAGAAGCGCAGTTCCGCGCCGGCAAGCCCGCGCCGGTGCTGCGGCTCCATACCAACCTCCCCGAGCTCTATCGTGGCAAGATCGGGCGCCTCGCCGAGGCGCTCAATGCGCCCGAAACCGTGACCGAAGCCGCCGAGATCCTGCGCGGCCTCATCGACCGCATCGTGCTGACGCCAGTCGGCGGCGTCCTGCAGGCCGAGCTGCATGGCGATCTCGCCGTGCTCGCACGCTTCGCCCAGGCGGAGAAAGCAACCGCGCCGGATCCCGTGGAGATCCGGCGCGATTATCGGTGGTTGCGGGGGTAGGATTTGAACCTACGACCTTCAGGTTATGAGCCTGACGAGCTACCGGGCTGCTCCACCCCGCGCCAAACCGATGTCCGGCCCTGCAATTTCGCGGGGCGGCGTCGTGAGGTCCATGTAGCAAGTGACCCCCAACAAGGGAAGTGCGCCGCGCCCGATTTTTCGGCATACTGTCATCGATGCCCATCGAAACGTCATGCACGCCTTTCTAGAAGCGGAAATGGGCGACAAACCCGCCTTGCAGCCTAACGCGGCCATCGGGCCGGCGGTGCGCGCCATTGCGCGCAATATCCTCGCCGGCGCGCGCGCGGCTGTCTCGATCCCGAGCGCCCGGAGCGGGACGCCGTGCACGATTTCCGCCGCGCCATCAAGCAATGGCGCGCGCTCATGCGTCTGCTCGAGCCGTTCATTCCCGACGCCACGCGCTTGCGCCGCGAGGCGCGCGAACACGCCCGCTCGCTCGCCCTGGCGCGCGACGGCCAGTCGGCGCTCAACGCGTTCGACGATCTGGGAAAAAGGCGTGGTGCTGTCGGAGCGCACGACGGCGACGATCCGCGGCCGGATCGAGGCGCTGCGGGCAGCGAGGAGCACTCCGGGCTCACGCCGGAACTGCGCGACGCGATCGTCGCCTGGCTCGAAGCGGCGGCGGCCGAGATCGAATTGTGGCCGCTCGATCCGTTCGACTTCAGCTCGATCGCCGCGCGGCTCGCCGCCGGTTACCGCGAAGCGCGTCAGCGCATTCCGACCGACTGGTCGCTGGCGAGCGCCGAGGATCTGCATCAGCTGCGCCAGCGCGTCGTCGACCACCGCTATCAGATGGACCTGGTCGAGCCGCTATGGCCGCGGCAGGGCCGGATGTGGACCGACGAAGCCGAAAGGCTGCGCGACCGGCTCGGCCGCTGCCAGGACCTGGAGATCCTCAAGCAGCTGACCGCGCCGCATCAGCCGCTGGCGCGTTGGCGCTCGCGGCTGACGCCGGCTTGCGCCGAGCGCACGACCGAGCTCGCGCAACGCGCCGCGCGCATCGCGCTGCGCCTGTTCGCCGAAAAGCCGAAAGCGTTCCGCCGGCGGCTGGAAACGCTGTGGGAGCACGGCCAGTAGAATTCCGCTTCGCGCTACCGCGACTGCGATGAGCGCATGGCTCCCGCGGCTTCGGCGAAAATTTCGGCAATGCGTCCTTGGCATGCTCCGCGAGGATTGCGGCGGGAGCTTGACGAGCCGAGGTCATGGACGGCGAAACCGAATCAACGAAGGAACAACCCACCACGCCGAACGAACTTCGGGCGAGCACAACATACTTCGCTCGGATCCACAGCGGTATCTTCGCATCGTGAACGGATGGATTCGCGACAATCCCACTAATTTCGATGCGTATTTTAGCCGGCACTTCGCTTGGATGAATCTTGGCGAGCCGCGGCGCGCGCTGGACGATCTCAACAACGTCATCGAACTGAAAGCGAGCCCGACGCGATGTCATTTTGGTCGCGTGGCTTGGTTTATCGCCATCTGGGCGAAAACGAGAAGGCACTGCAGGACTTCAATCGCGGCGATGCGATCGACCCGACAGTGGGAGGAGGATATCGTGTTCGGGCTGCTCTATCAGGCCGACGTCCATGCGCGCCTCGGCAACGAGGCCGCCGCATGGCATCTTGCGCGCGCCTTCCGGACGACTTCTGGACTCCGGGCATGCGCGGTGCGCCCGGCGGCGGCAAAGCCGACATTGCAGACAAACTCCGCCGCATTGCTGCGGAGGCCCGGCACGAGCGAATGTGAAGTTCG
>CAVZSB010000033.1:0-2500 GCA_963777635.1 uncultured Alphaproteobacteria bacterium | reverse complement strand
CAGACACCGGTTCGGCCCTCCAGTGGGTGTTACCCCACCTTCAGCCTGGTCATGGCTAGATCACTAGGTTTCGGGTCTAATCCGACGAACTTAGTCGCCCTATTCAGACTCGCTTTCGCTGCGCCTACGCCTATCGGCTTAAGCTTGCTCGTCAGATTAAGTCGCTGGCCCATTATACAAAAGGTACGACGTCACCCAGGACGAACCTTGAGCTCCGTCTGTTTGTAGGCATTCGGTTTCAGGTCTCTTTCACTCCCCTCGTCGGGGTGCTTTTCACCTTTCCCTCACGGTACTTGTTCGCTATCGGTCGCTGAGGAGTACTTAGGCTTGGAGGGTGGTCCCCCCATGTTCAGACAGGATTGCACGTGTCCCGCCTTACTCGAGGACGATCCTTCGCATTACCCGTACGGGGCTCTCACCCTCTACGGCGCGCTTTTCCAAGCGCTTCCGGTTGTCTCTGGATCGTCACTGGCCTGGTCCGCTTTCGCTCGCCACTACTAGCGGAGTCTCGGTTGATGTCCTTTCCTCCGGGTACTGAGATGTTTCAGTTCCCCGGGTTAGCTTAAAACCTCCTATTTTATTCGGAGATCTTATCCCTTCATTTGATACCAGAGATCAGAAATCAGATGTCAGTAACAGTCTTCTGATACCGCACTGACCTCTGAACCCTGGTATCGAAGGTGGGTTTCCCCATTCGGAAATCCGCGGATCAAAGCTCCTTCGCAGCTCCTCGCGGCTTATCGCAGCGTAGTACGTCCTTCATCGCCTCTCAGCGCCAAGGCATCCACCAAATGCCCTTAAGTCACTTGATCGCTCTCATTATCAATGCCCATCCATCTCGGCGATGGTCCGCAACAATTTTTAGTTCGTTGCGGCGGAACACTGATTAGAAAGACCAGCTTGCTTCACAAGATCGGTCCAACGGCATTGCGGTCAAGCTTTGCCGACGTATAGCATCGATGCGTGATGCAAGCTCCGAATGACCTGATACGCTGAAATGCCTGGAGATAGCGCGCCGCTCGCGACTTCACGCCACGCGCAGAGCTCGGATCGATCTCCTCTTCACGATGTCAGACAACACGCGCGCCCTGCGACAAATGTCGAGAGCGCGCGCATCAAGAATTCTCACGAACGAGCTTTGCGAAGTTGGCGGCGCATCGGCGCGGCAAAACCGTCTGGTGGAGCCAGACGGGATCGAACCGACGACCTCCTGCTTGCAAAGCAGGCGCTCTCCCAACTGAGCTATGGCCCCCTCAGGGTATCAGTAATCAGAGATCGCAGTAATCAGAAAGCCAGCAACTCGCGCCTCAATCTGACAACCGACTACCCTGATTACTGAAACCCGGTACCTGGAGCTGGTGGGCCTGGGAAGATTTGAACTTCCGACCTCACGCTTATCAAGCGCGCGCTCTAACCAACTGAGCTACAAGCCCTAACCAGGAGTCAGTGGTCAGAAACCAGCAATCAGAAAAATCGCATCCGATTACTGAATACTGATTACTGACTCCTGGTCTGCTCGTTCGCGAAGAAAGAGAAATGAAGACGGCGGCGTCCCGCAATGGGATAAAATCAGATCCTGAAACCGATCGGCCCTGTTGTTTCCGAAGAGATCCGATATAGACGCGTGAGCGCCTCTGAAGGATCATCCTTAGAAAGGAGGTGATCCAGCCGCAGGTTCCCCTACGGCTACCTTGTTACGACTTCACCCCAGTCGCTGACCCTACCGTGGCCGGCTGCTTCCTTGCGGTTAGCGCACCGTCTTCAGGTAAAGCCAACTCCCATGGTGTGACGGGCGGTGTGTACAAGGCCCGGGAACGTATTCACCGCAGCGTGCTGATCTGCGATTACTAGCGATTCCAACTTCATGTGCTCGAGTTGCAGAGCACAATCCGAACTGAGACGGCTTTTTGAGATTTGCGCAGGGTTTCCCCATTGCGTCCCATTGTCACCGCCATTGTAGCACGTGTGTAGCCCAGCCCGTAAGGGCCATGAGGACTTGACGTCATCCCCACCTTCCTCGCGGCTTATCACCGGCAGTCCCCTTAGAGTGCCCAACTAAATGATGGCAACTAAGGGCGAGGGTTGCGCTCGTTGCGGGACTTAACCCAACATCTCACGACACGAGCTGACGACAGCCATGCAGCACCTGTCTCCGGTCCAGCCGAACTGAAGGGTTCGATCTCTCGTTCCCGCGACCGGGATGTCAAGGGCTGGTAAGGTTCTGCGCGTTGCTTCGAATTGAACCACATGCTCCACCGCTTGTGCGGGCCCCCGTCAATTCCTTTGAGTTTTAATCTTGCGACCGTACTCCCCAGGCGGGATGCTTAATGCGTTAGCTGCGCCACTGACGAGTAAACCCGACAACGGCTAGCATCCATCGTTTACGGCGTGGACTACCAGGGTATCTAATCCTGTTTGCTCCCCACGCTTTCGCATCTCAGCGTCAGTACCGGGCCAGTGAGCCGCCTTCGCCACTGGTGTTCTTGCGAATATCTACGAA
>CAVZSB010000032.1:0-210833 GCA_963777635.1 uncultured Alphaproteobacteria bacterium | reverse complement strand
AAAATTTCAGACTTAAAGGCATCCGATTTTGCGGCCGTCCCCGTAAAATATCCGGGGACAGCAAGGGCTACGCCGTTTGGGCGAAACGCCGGTAGTTCTGACGCCTTAGTCCCAATAAGGATCTCGGTATGAACGTTTACGATCTGAAAGACCATGTCGCGATCGTCACCGGCGCCGCCCAGGGCATCGGGCTTGCGGTCACCAACCGCATCCTCGCCTCCGGCGGCAAGGTCGCGATCTGGGACCGCGACCAGGATTTGCTTGGCAAGACGGTCCAGGCTCTCGACGCATCCGACCGCGTTCACGGTCTCACCGTCGATATCGCCGATCTCGCTGCCGTCGAAGCCGCCACCGAGGCGACGCTCGCTCTCTTCGGCAAGATCGACATCCTCGTCAACAATGCCGCGATCGTCGGGCCGAATGCGAATACCTGGGAATATCCGCCGGAAGCCTTTCGCGATGTCATCAATGTCGGACTGATCGGCACCTTTTACTGTTGCCGCGCCGTGGTCCCGCACATGATCGCGGCGAATTACGGACGCATCGTCAATATCAGTTCGGTCGCCGGCAAAGAGGGCAATCCGAAAGCGCCGGCCTACAGCTCGATGAAAGCGGCGGTGATGGGACTGACCAAGTCGCTCGGCAAGGAGCTGGCCGGCTACAATATCGGCGTCAATTGCGTGACGCCGGCCGTGGCCAAGACCACGCTCGCATTGAGCCAGGCGCCGGATTTTCTGGCGATGATCGTCTCGAAAATTCCGCGCGGCCGGATGCTCGAACTCGAAGAAGCCGCGTCGATGATCTGCTGGCTCGCGAGCGCGGAAAACTCCTTCACGACGGCTGCGGTGTTCGATTTGTCCGGGGGCCGGGCGACTTATTGATTGGTAAATGAGCTAAATGAGCGTGATGAAACTTTATTATGCCCCCGGCGCTTGCTCGCTGGCGCCGCACATCGCGCTCGAAGAAACCGGCGCGCGGTTCGAGCTGTCGCGTGTCGACCTCGCCGCCAACCAGCAGAGCAGCGCGGAGTTCCTTCGCGTCAATCCGAAAGCCCGCGTGCCGGCGCTGATCGACGGCGACTGGGTCCTGACCGAAGCGCCGGCAATCCTGCGCTACATCGCGGCCCGCCATCCGGCCGCCGGGCTTTGGCCGTGGGATCCGCGCGAGGAAGCACGCTGCGCCGAATGGCTCAACTGGCTGTCCTCGACGATCCAGGTTGCTTTCGGCCACGTCCGGCGTGCGGCGCGATACGCGTCCGATCCGCGGGCCGTGGAGGACGTCGCCGCCACTGGAAAAAATACCTGCCGCGAACTCTGGCGCGCGGTGGAGCATCAGATTGGCGGCGGGCCCTGGGCGCTCGGCGACCGCTACAGCGTCGCCGATCCGCTGCTGCTGGTTTACTGGACGTGGGGGCGCGGGCCGGTGCTTGGCTTCGACATGCCCGGCGAATTCCCGCGATGGACGGCGCACGCGCGGCGGCTGGCCACGCGCCCGGCGGTGAAGCGGGCATTCGCCAGCGAGGGGACTCGCGCTGCCGACCTGAGCCAGCGCGTCATTGCGAGGAGCGTAGGCGTCCTCGTCATTGCGAGGAGCCAACGGGTCCGGCCCGAAGTGGCCGGCCCGATGACAAGTTCCACGACGAAGCAATCCAGAGCGGCGCCTCAGAACTGGATTGCTTCGCTGGCGCTCGCAATGACGGGCTAGCTCAGCGCGGCGATGACCTCGCTTGCTTTCGTCACCGCGGCGACGTTTTGCATGGCGTATTGCACCGAAGCACGGTGCCAGTCGGCGTTCATGGTCGAACAACAGTCTTCCGGCACGATGACGAAATAGCCCTTGTCAGCCCCGGTACGCGCGGTGTGCTCGATCGACATGTTGGTCCACGCGCCAGTGTCGATGATGGTATCGCGGCCACCCGCTTTGAGGACGGTTTCCAGTTTGCTGCCTTCAAAGGCGCTCATGCGGATCTTTTCGACGACGAGGTCGCCGGGCTGCGGCTCAAGGCCGGCGGCCGGCGCCGCGCCCCAAGTGCCCCGCACCATCGCCTTGGCGTCGGCAAGCCCCTCGAACAACGGGGCGTTGAGGGTGAAGCCGGGCGCGCCAGGCTCGACGACGAACCAGACATGGATGACCATCACGCCGCGACGCCGGCAGACTTCAGCGAGCCGGCGGATATTCTCGACGACGTTCTGCTCGCGGGCGTGTTGCGGCGAACCCGAAGAGGCAAAAGCGCCGCCTTCCATCATCACGTCGTTCTGCATGTCCTGAATGATCAGCGCGCAGCGCGAAGGATCGAGCGCGAGGCCTTGTTGGGCGCTGGCGCGCTCCGTCGTGGCTGCCGTTGCGGAATGCGACGATGTCGCCGCAGCGCCGCCGGCCGACGCACTGGAGCGCATGAACGGCTCGATGCGGGGCCCGATCTTCGTGCGCACTGCGTAGAGCGAGTGGGTGGCGCACATGAAGAGCGTCCGCCAATCGGACTTTCCCCAGTGCAGGTTGGCGACGAGTTCGGGGACGCGAACCTTGCCGAGCAGCGCGCCCGATGGCGCGTATACCCATACGCCGCCGGGCGCCGTCACCCAGATGTTGCCGGCGGCATCGCATTTCATGCCGTCCGGCACGCCGGGCTCGAGCTCGGAGCGAATGCCCGACGCAAAGATCCGGTCGGGGCCGAGCGTGCCGTCCGCATTGACCTCGAACACCCGGATCAGACAACGCACCGTGTCGTTGACATAAAGCAGCCGCTCGTCGGGCGAGAAACAAAGTCCGTTCGGCTGTTCGAACAGGTTTCGATCGACCAGAAGCTGCGGCTCGCCGCCGCCCGTCGGCACGCGGTAGACGCCCTGGAACCCCTGCTGGCGCGGCCGCTCGACGCCGTAGACCGGCATTCGCCCGTACCACGGGTCGGAGAAATAGATCGAGCCGTCCGAATGCACGCACACATCGTTCGGGCTGTTGAGCTCCTTGCCTTCGAAATGCGAGGCAAGAACCTCGCGGCGGCCGTCGCGCTCGCGGACCAGGCTCGACGTCGCATGCTCGCAGATGATGAGCCCAAGGTTGGCGTCATAGGTCATGCCGTTGCATTTGTTCGAAGGCCGCATGACTTCGCGCACGCCGCTGCGCTCGTCGTAGCGGCGGCGCACGTCGGCCGGCATGTCGGAGAACAGCAGAAATTGATCGCGCGGATGCCAGATCGGCCCCTCGGTGAAGGTAAAACCGCCGGCGAGCCGGTCGACAGGCGCGTCAAGATCGATCAGGTCGGAAAACTCGCGGCGGAGCGCGGTGTGGTTCATGGCACGCTCCTTTATTTACGCCGGGAACCAGTTGCGGCGCGGCAGCGATTGCACGATCGGGCCCGGAATCGAATCCTGCAGGCGGCCGACGACCTGCCCTGCCTCGATCATCGCCGCACGGTCGTGAATTGGCAGCACGAAGCGCGAGCGGGCGACGACCTTCTTGATCGCGGCCTTCTCCTGCCGCTTGGTGGTGCCGTGATTGCCGGTGACGCGCGGCTCCATGTCGCTGATTTCCCGGAAAGGTTCGACCAGCTGATCGTTGATGTCGTAGAGCACGTCGCCGCAAATCGTCGCGTCGCCTTCGTTGGTCTTGACGATGATGTTCATCGATCCTTCGGTGTGCCCGCCGGCGGCCTCGCAGATGAGGCCGGGCATCAGCTCGACTGGACCGGATATTTCAAGGTCGAGAAAACGCAGCGCGCCCTTGGTGTGCAGGCGGTCGATGAGGTGTTTGATATCGACCGCCGGGTATTGCGGATGCATGAGGCCGGAGACCGAATATTCAAGCTCCTTGCGATTGAGAACGACCGCCGTGTTCATCGGGAACAGATCGTCCTTGCCGGCGTGGTCGATGTGCAGGTGGGTGTGCAGGACGTAACGCACGTCGCCCATCCGCAGCCCGTGCTTTTTCAACTGGTTCTCGATCATGGTCTCGTGGGATTGCAGCCCGCGCATGCCGAGCGTTTCCATGATCTGGTTGGAGCGATAACCGGTATCGACGACAACCGGCCAGGTTCCGCCGAGGACGAGAAAGCCGAATACCGGCACCCGGCGCACGCGGCCGCAGTCGCGCCCGAGCACCAGAAAGCTCGATTCGAGTTCAATATCGCCGTAGTCGAGAACCTTGATTTCAAGCGCCATACTTTCCTCCCCGGCTCGGGATTGCACGCCCCCGAGTCAATTGAGCCGATAAACTCTTGCCGCCGTGTCGCGAAACGCCGCGCTGGCTACATCTTTTCCGAGCGGCTCGATCGCCTTGCGATAGGCCGCGATGAGATCGGAATATCCGGTCCACAATTTTTCGACCGGGAAATTCGAGCCGAACAGACAGCGCGTCGGGCCGAAAATATCGATGGTCTCCCGCACGACGGCGGCGATGTGGTCGGGATCGTTTTTGTGGATGAACGTGCCGAGCGCCGACAGCTTTCGAAACGATATTCGGCTGCGAAGCGAGCAGCCGCATCCCTTTCCGCCATCGCGCGACGCCGTCCGCCGAAAGATCCTCCAACATGCCGGCATGCTGGAGAATGAACGTGACTTTGGGGGCGCTGGCCGCAAGTTCGGCGGCGCCTTCCATCTGTGCGGCGAAAACCTGGAGATCGAAGGTCCAGCCATAGTCGGCAAGGTGCGCGACGTTTTTCTGTAAAATTGGATCGCGGGCGAGGTCCGGACCGGCGGCAAACCGGTATTGCGGGTTGTCGTGCCATTGCAGCTGCATCCGCAGCCCGCGCATGCCGCGATATTTGGTCAGGCGGTCCAGTTGCGGCCGCACGTCCTTGGCGAGGAAATCGGCGTAGCCGACGATGCCCTGCGGAAACCCGGTTTCATCGGCGGTCTGCTGGACGTAAGCGACTTCGTCCTCGAAGGCGTCCTTCGGCCAATTGCATTGCACGTAAACGGATTGCGTCACGCCGCTGCCCGCCAGATCGGACAGGTATTCGCCGATCAGATAGTCGCGCCGGATCGCTTCGTAGGGCCCGAAGATGCGCGGCAGCATCGGCCCGTCGAGCCACGGCAAGTCCTTGCGGCGCCAGATGTGGTGGTGCGCGTCGATGATGTCCGTCATGCCGCCTTCTCACTCGCCATATCGAGGACGTTGTTGCAGATGCTTTCGATCGAGCCGCCGTCGCCAAGCTTGTCGAGATAGGGCCGTGCGGCGACGAGACCGGCGGTGCGCGCTTCGAAGCCGGGATCGGCGGCGAGCGGCGTCAACCAGATGATCCGCCAGCACAAGCGGGCAAAGCGCGCGATGGCGTCGCCCATGGCAGTCGGATCGCCGCGTTCAAGTCCGTCCGAGAGCACGACGAGCGCGGCTCCGCGCGCCAGCGCCGCAAAACGCGGGACGGCAAGAAATGCATTCAGCGCATCGCCGATTCGCGTACCGCCGTCCCAATCAGCGACCAGCAGGGAAGCGGTGCCGAGCGCCTGTTCGCGATTGCGCAAGCGGAGCGGCCGCGTGATGCGCGTCAGGCGGGTGCCGATGGTAAAGACTTCGACCGAATTGGCGGCGCGAACCAAAGCGTGTGCGAATGCGAGGTGCGCCCGCGTGCGTTCTTTCATCGAACCGGAAACGTCGATGAGGACGACAAGGCGGCGCTGCCGCAGCCGCCGCTTGCGGCGGCGCAGCCGCACGAATTCTCCGGCATGGCGCATGGCGTCGCGGAACATGCGCCGCGCGTCGGTGCCCGATCCGCTCCGCGCCGAGCGCCAGCGGTAACCGCGCCGCAGCGGCACGCGCGCCGGCAGCTCGGCGGGCAAAGCGCCGCAGCGTCTCGGCTTCGTCGCCCGGCGCAAAATGGCGTGCCGAAAGCCGCTCGGCGGCGGTTGCCTTGGCGCCCGACTCGCGGGTCTCGTCGCCGAACAGCGGTTCGGGACCGATTGAGGAATCCTCCGCGGCGCGGATCGGCTCCTCGTCGCTCGGTTCGCCCTCCAATCCCGGCACGACGATACCAAGAAAATGTGCATCAAACAGCGCGTCGAATTCGGCAAAGCGCTCCGGCGGCGGCGCAAGCGTCGCGCGAGCCGCGCGGCGGATGTCACCGATCTCTTGCGGACCGAGAAGCTCGATGGCGGCGAGCCAAGACATCGTCTGCTCCGGGGCAATGGCGAAGCCGGCGCGGCGCAGCAGCCCGATGAAGCCGAGGAAATGGGCGATCGGCTGCGTCGCGTCGTTCATGCCTGCGCCTCCGCGAGGATGGCGTCGATCCGCGGCGCGATATGAACCAGATCGTCTTCATCCTTGAGAACGACGCCGAGCGAGCGCCGGAACGCGTCGGGCCAGCGCGCGCCCTGCTCGTTGAGGAGCGTGGCGGCCTCGGCCCATTCGACCGCCTCGGCGATGCCGGGAAGCTTGGCGAGCGGCTCGCGGCGCAATCGTCCGACGGCGGCAACGACCGCACGCGCCGCGCGCTCGCTGACGCCCGAGGCCCGCATCATGATGATGCGCATTTCGCGCTCCGGCGTCGGATACTCGATCCAGTGATAGACGCAGCGGCGGCGCAGCGCCTCATGCAGTTCGCGGGTCCGATTGGAGGTGAGGATCACGACCGGCCGCTCGTAGGCGCGAATGGCGCCGCGCTCGGGAATCGTGATCTGGAAGTCGGACAGGAACTCAAGAAGGAAGGCTTCGAATTCGTGATCGGAACGGTCGATTTCGTCGATCAGAAGTACGTTTTCCTGCGGCCGCCGCAGGCAGGCCAGCATCGGCCGCTCGATCAAAAACTCATCGCCATAGATGTTGACGTTGGCGGAACCTTCGCCCTGCTGGCGCAGCGCCAGCATTTGCCGCGGAAAATTCCATTCGTAGAGCGCCGCCGCGGCGTCGATGCCCTCGTAGCATTGCAGGCGCAGCAGCGAACGGCCGAGCACGCCGGCGATCGCCTTGGCGGCTTCGGTCTTGCCGACCCCCGGCGCGCCTTCGAGCAACAACGGCTTGCCCAGCGCGAGCGCGAGATAGGCGGCGGTCGAAAGCTCTTCGTCGGCGAGATAGTAGGCAGCGCGCAGCGCCTCCTCGAGCTCGCGCGGACTGCCGATGCCGACAATGGTATGGCGCACCGGCATGGAATTTACCGCGCACCAACCGATGCGGAGGCGCCGCCGCGGGCTTTCAGCGCCCTCAAGACTTTCTCCGGCGTGATCGGCAGATCGTTGATGCGCACGCCGACCGCATTGAAAATCGCATTGGCGACCGCCGGAAGCACCGGGTTGGCGCACATCTCGCCCGGGCCCTTGGCGCCGAACGGTCCATCGGGCGCCGGGCGCTCAAGAACCAAAATGTCGTGCGGACAAATATCGCCGGGACCCGGCATCAGGTATTCGTTGAAATCGCGCGGGCCGTTGCGGGTATCCGGATAATACGGCTCCGGCGTTTCATAGAGCGCGTGGCTCATGCCCATCCATGCGCCGCCGACGAGTTGTTGCTCGACGAGTTTCGGATTGATGGCGCGCCCGATCTCGTAGGCGCTGGTCATTTTCAGCACGGTCACGTCGCCGGTCTCGTCATCGACTTCGACATCGGCGATCAGACAGGCATGGGCGTAGCAGGTCGCCGGCGACATTTCGCCGGTCTCCGGATCGACGTCGGACAGCGGCACCAGAAAGATGCCGCGGCCGGAAATCGTCTTGCCCTGGCGGAACTGGGCCGCGATGGCGACGTCGCGGACCGCGATCGACCGGTGCGGTGCGCCTTTCACGCGGATGGAGCCCTTGCCGTCGGTTTCGAGGTCGCCCGGATCGACTTCAAGCTCTTCGGCCGCGGCTTCCATCATGACGGCGCGGGCTTCGCGCGCCGCCACCATCACGGCGTTGCCGACGCGGTGCGTTCCGCGCGACGCGAACGATCCCATGCAATGCGGCCCGGTGTCGGAATCGGCGGTGTCGACATAGACGTCCTCGACCGGCACGCCGAGCGTCTCGGCGCAGATCTGCCGCGTGACCGATTTCATTCCCTGCCCGAGATCGATGGAGGAGAGGGCGACGGTGAATTTTCCGGTCGGGTTGGAATGGACCAGCGCCTGACTAGGGTCGCCGCCGAGATTCATGCCGATCGGATAGTTGATGGTGGCGACGCCACGTCCACGATGCCTGGCCATGATCAGCGCCTCCTGGTGCCAAAGACGGAAGAAAAGCGCGGCGCTCCGTGCGTCGATCCCGCAGGCGAAGCCGGCGGAGGTGGCGGTGCGCTTCGCGGCGGCGGCGAAGGCGGCGTTGTACGCGGCGGCGGGGCGGCCGGCCGTTCGTATGAAACGCGCTGCGGCGTGTTTGCTGGAGCATTTGCGGGCATGCCTGCCGGCGCGCGTGTTGGTGCGGCCGGTGCTGGTGCCGGTGCGCGGGTGCGGTCCGCAGCGCCACCGGCACGGGTGGCGGCTCCGGCCTTGCCGCGACGACATCCTGCGGAACTCATCGCGCAACGGCCAATTGGCTTTCTCGGCGGCGACCTGCGCGCATTCGATCAGCGCGCAATTCTTCGCCTCGCGCCGGTGGGCTTTCATGTCGCCATCGCGGTAGGCGTTGAGAATGCGGTATTCGAGCGGATCCATGCCGATCGCCGTTGCGCCCTTGTCCATTTGACATTCAAGCGCGAAATCGAGCGCGGTGACGCCGAACCCGCGCATGGCGGTCGCCGGCGTCCGGTTGGTGTAGACGCAGTAGACATCGGCGTGAACGTTGGGGATCGTATACGGCCCGGGAATATGGCCCGCGCATTTGACTACGGCGTAGCTGGAGAGCCGCGTATACGCGCCGCTGTCGAAATAGGCCGTCACCTTGCGGGCGATAATCCGCCCGTCCTTCATGACGCCGTCCTTGACGTAAATGCGTTCGCCGCCGCGCGGCGAGCCGAACTGCATTTCCTCGTGCCGGCTGAACCGGTAACGCACCGGCGCGCCGGTCAGCCGCGCCGCCAGAATGCACAACGGCTCGGTCATCGTGTCGACCTTGCCGCCAAAGCCGCCGCCGACCGTGCCGCCGATGAAATGCAATTGGTTCGACGGCATTGCATTGATTTTTGCGGCGGTGTCGAGGGAGAAGAAAAGCGCCTGCGTGGAGGTGTAAACGATGAAGCGGCCGTTGGTGTCCGGCACCGCGATCGAGCCGTTGGTCTCGGTCGGCGCATGCTCGATCGGCGACATCTGATAGCGCTCGTCGAGCACGACGTCGGCTTGCTTGAAGGCCGCCTCGGCGTCGCCGTAGCGCAGCTTCTGGTGATCGTATTTGCCGTAATACTCGAACGTATTCTTCGGATACGTGGCGTTGACCGAAGGTGCCCCCGGCTTCAGCGCTTCCTCGACGTCGAAGACCGCGGGCAACTGATCGTAGGAAACACGCACCAGCGCCATGGCCTCGAGCGCCGCGCGTTCGCTGGTCGCGACGATGCCGAGGATAGGCTCGCCTTTATAGCGCACGATGTCCGCCGCCAGCGAAGGCTCGTCATCCTTGCCGAACTGAATGAGGCTCAGCAGCGTGTTGAGATTGACCGGCACGTCGGCGGCCCGGATGATCCGTTTCACGCCCGGCGCGCGCGCCGCCGCCGAATTGTCGATCGAGCGGATGCGCGCGTGGGCGTGCGGGCTGCGCAGGATTTTCAGGTGCAGCAGGTTAGCGAAGCGGTGATCGTCATAATAAGGCGAGGTGCCGGTGACGTGCCCCAGCATGTCCTGCCGCTGCGTCGGCTGGCCGATTTCTACGAGATTGTCGTCGCGCTCGTCGGCGAAGATGTCTTTGCGGAATTCCAGCATGGTGTGGTCCTCAGGCGCGGCGGCGGCTGTCGCCGCGCGCGGCATCGAGTATCGCGTTGATGATCGGCTCGTAACCGGTGCAGCGGCAGATGTTGCCGGCGATGGCTTCGACCACCTCCTCGCGGGACGGATTGGGATTTCGGTCGAGCAGGGCTTTCGCCGCCATGAGCATGCCCGGCGTGCAATAGCCGCATTGGGCGGCAAACCGCTCCATGAACGCCTTTTGCAGAGGATGCAGATCGGCGCCCAGGCGCAATCCCGCCGTGGTCTCGATCGAGCGTCCCGCGCACGTCTCCGCGAGCGTAATGCACGAAAGCCGCGGCGCGCCGTCGATCAGCACGGTGCAAGTGCCGCAAGTACCCTGCCAGCAGCCGCCCTTGACCGACAAATCGCCGACCCCCTCGCGCAGCACGTCGAGAAGGTTTGCGCCGCCTTCGGCGAAGGTGGCGACGTCTTCGCCATTGAGGCGAAACTGAATCGGAGTTTTCATCTACATGCTCACGGATGGCCGTCGCCGAGCAGCACTCGGCGCAGATAAACGGGAAGGATTTCGCGCCGCCACCAGGCGCTGGCGATGGCGTCGTCTTCGGGCGAGGTGCCCTCGGTCGCAACGGCGAGCGCCGGAGCGATGCCGCCGGCGTCGAGCGAGCGGCCTTCCAGCGCGCGCTCCACTGCCTTGGCGCGCAGCGGTGCCGGACCCATGCCGGCATAGGCGACCCGGGCGCCGCTGATCCGGCCGCTCGCCAGAGGAGTCTGGACCGCGATCGACAGGACCGACAGGCCCTTGGGGCGGACGCGTGTCACCTTCGTAAAACGGAATGTGTCTCCGGTCGGCCGCTTGAACGCCACAGCGGAGACGAGTGCGGCGCCTCGATCGCGGCGACCTAAAAAATCATCGAGCGGCAACTCGCGCTGGCCGAAACCGCCCGCGAGCGTCACCGTGGCGTCAAGCGCGAGCAGCGCCGTTGCGAAATCGCCGCGCTCGGCGAACAGATTGCCGCCGACGGTCGCCGCCTCGCGCAACGCCGGGCCGCCGACCGCCCGCGCAACCGGATGCAGAAGCGCGAGGTCGCGCTCGGCCAGAACCGCGGCCATCGTCACGCCGGCGCCAATCTCCACCCGGCTGGATGAGGCCGCGATGTGCAGAAAGCTCGGATCGGTCGAGCGCACGATCGTCTCGATCTCGGGGTCGGCGTTGTTGACGTCGCGCATCACCATCGTGCCGCCGGCAAGGAAGCGGGCGCCACGTTCCTGCGCCAATGCGCCCGCCGCGTCGGCCAGGCGAGGGAATGTTTTCACCGTGACGGTCAAGCGTTGCCCTCCGTTGCCGAAGTTTCCGTAAGATGCGCCCGCACTGCGGCGAAGCCCGCCTCATAGATGTCTTCGCTGACCATGCGCGTCATCTCCGCCTCCTCGCCCTTGCGGGTGGTGAATGTGCAGCGCCAATCCCAAAACGTCCGGTCGCCGTCGGTGACCGGCGCGAGGCGCACATGGGCAACGTAATTGAAAAGCGGAACCGGGGTGTCGATCAAACAATAGCTGAATGTCTGCTCCAGATCGGACAAGGTCAGCAGACGTTCGCGCAGTTCCGAGCCGTCACGCAGGAAGAAATGCCGTACGCAGCCGACTTTGTCGGAACTCTGATTGCGCTCGATCTCGCTCTTGCCGACTGCGGGATGCCAGCGATCGTGGCCGTTGAAATCGCGCAAGAACGCCCACACCCGGTCTGTCGGGGCATCGATGATTGTTGAGCGAACGATGCGGATCAACGCGTCATCCTCCGAATTGTCGCTTCAGGGCGTCGAAGCCGCCCTGAAAGACGCCGCCGCCGATATTGGCGACGAGCTCGGTCTCGCGCTCCGGCGCGCAGTCGAATTCGGCCGTCCACTCGACAAAGGTCCGCTCGCCGTCGGTGACCGGGGTGAGACGCAACGTTGCCACGTAATTCTCGACGCCCATCGGCGACTCGAGAATCGAGTAGGTGCAGAACAGGTCGAAGTCGGACAGGCCAAGAAGCTTTTCCCGTATCCGGTCGCCGTTGCGCAGCCGGAAATCGCGCACGCAACCGATCTTGTCCGCCGGCTCGCCGTTCTCGATGCGGCTCTCCGCGATGCCGGGATGCCATGAGGGCAGCCCGTTGAAGTCGCGAACCCGCGCCCAAACGCGGTCGGAGCGGCCGTTGATGACGCTCGAAACATAGACCCGGGCCATGTGACTGCTTTCCTCGTTCCCTTCCTATATGGGCAGCTATCAGCCTTAATCCGACGATCCGCCGCCGCCACTTCCTCCGCCGCCTCCGCCTTCCGGCGGTTTTTTCGGCGCTGTGTCCTTGCGGATGCCCTGCATGTCGCGGGCCTCGCGAATGAGGCCCGGCATGCGGGACAGGCTGCCGCCTTCGATGCCGATCTCGGCGAGGATCTGGTCGATCATCGGCGCCTGCACCCGGTAGCGCAGCGCCGAATTGATCACCTCGTCGGTCGCGCTGCGTCCGCTGCCGTCGCCGCGACCACCGCCGTTGAGGCCGTCGACGTGGAGGATGCGGATGCCCTCGATCTTCTCCATCGGCTTGACACTTTCGCGGACGATGCCCTCGATGCGCTCGAGCAGCCTGCGGCGGAACAGCGAAGCGCGGGCGGCGTCGGTGAGGACGTTCTCGGCCTCGTTGAGCAGCCGTTGCGCTTCGGCCTGGACCGCGGCGCGCACCTGCTCGGCGGCCGCGGCGATCCGAACTTCGTCGGCTTCCTTTTCGGCGATCAGCACTTCGACCGCGCGCCGCCGGCGTGCCGCCTCGCTCTCGCGCACCGTCTTGACCCGCTCCTCGGCCTCGACTGCATGAGCCCGGGCCACCTCGGCCTCGGCCTGTGCCGCCGATTGTTCGCGGGATTTGCGATGGATTTCTATGGAGCTCTCCAGACGCGCATTCTCGACCGCGGTTTCCCGGGCGATCTCGAGCTGACGCAATTCCCGGTCGCGCAGGATTTTTGCCTCGTCGATGCCGCGCTCGGAAGCGATGCGTGCCCGCTCCACTTCCTCGCGTGCGGCGATCTCGGCTTCCTGCAGGGACTGCCCGCGGGCGACCTCGAATTGTTCGACGGCCCGCCGGCGTTCGAGCCGGGCGAGATCGAGCGTCTGTTCGCGCACCACGTCGGTACGGCCGACGTGCTGGGCCGCGACGATATCGGCCTCCTTGACCCGCCGATCGGCGTCCGCGCGCTCCGCGAGCTTGGCCGCAACGACGATCGAACGATCCTGCTCGGCGATTTCGACCACCTTCCGGCGTTCGACGTCGAGCACGTCGCGCGTCTTTGACGATTCGATCCGCTCGCGTTCGAGCGCCAGCTCGGTCGTGATGCGCGCCGCCTCGACGGCTTCGCGCCGCCTGATCTCGGCGTCCTCGATCGCCTCCTCGCGGGCGATGTCGCGCGATTTGGTTTCCTGCTCGGCGGCAATGCGCTCGGCGGCGAGCCGCTTCTCCTGGGCAATGCGGCTGGCTTCGACCGCTTCGCGGGCGACGATTTCTGCCGTGTCGAGGGTACGATTGCGGGCGATCTCGAGCGAACGCACTTCTTCGTCGCGCGATATTCTTTCGGCCGAAATCTTGCGGTCCTCTTGAATTCGGACCGTCTCGACGATCTGCCGCGATGCGATCTCGGCGGATTCGACCGCCTCGTTGCGGGCGATCTCCAGGGCCCGGGTGTCCTGATCGGCGGCGATACGGTCTGCGGCCAAACCTTTGTCGAGGGCGATACGGGCTTTTTCGGTGGTCTCGCGGGCGTCGAGTTCGGCGACCTCGATGGCCTTGATACGCCCGATCTCGCGGTTGCGGGTCTCTTGCTCGGCGGCGATGCGGTCAACGGCGATCTTCTTCTCCCGCGCAATGCGCGCGGCCTCGACTGCCTCGCGGGCCGCAATCTCTTCCTCCTCGATCTTGCGGGTGCGCGCGATATCGAGCGCGCGGATCCGTTCTTCCTGCTGGATACGCGCCGCGGCCGTCACCTCGCGAGCCGCGATGTCGCTTTCCTCCAGCGCCCGGCTGCGCTCGATTTCGAGCGTTCGGGTGGCGAGCTCGGAGGCGATACGATCGGCGGCAAGCGCTTTTTCCCGCTCGATGCGGGCGGCTTCGGTCGATTTCGCGGCGGCGATCTCTTCCTCGTCGATCGCGCGGTTGCGCGAAATCTCGCGCCGGCGGATCTCTTCCTCCAGGGCGATGCGCTCGTCGGTGACGACGCGCTCCTGCGCAATGCGCGCGCGCTCGGTCGTCTCGCGGGCGGCGATCTCGGCCTGCTCCAGATTGCGCGTGCGTTCGATTTCGAGGCGCCGGTTCTCTTCCTCCTTGGCGATGCGCGCCACGGAAACTGCCAGCTCTTGAGCGATGCGCGCCTTCTCGGTTTCTTCGCGTGCCGTGATCTCGGCCTGTTCGACGTTGCGCTGGCGTTCGATCTCGCGCCGCTGGTCGTCCTCCTCGCGCGCGATCCGCGCTTCGGTAAGAATGCGCTCCTGGGCAATGCGCGCGCGTTCGACCCGCTCGTGCGCGGCGATCTCCGCCTCGTCGATCAGGCGGCCGCGTTCGATTTCGCGCTCGCGGATGTCGCGCTCGGATACGATGCGCGCTTCCGCCAGCGCACGCTCGTGCGCGATGCGGGTCTTCTCCACCTCTTCGCGGCCGGCGATCTGCGCCTGCTCCGCCTCGGTATCGCGCAGCGAACGTTCGCGGGCGAGTTCGGCGCGCTGCACCGCGCGCCTTACTTCGATGTCGCGTTCCTGATTGAGGCGCGCGGTTTCGCTCTCGCGGTCGATTTCGAGCGCCTGCTTTTCGGCTTCGAGATTGCGGCTGCGGATCAGGATCATGGATTCCTGTTCGATGTCATTGCGCAGCTTGCGGCGCGCCTCGATATCCTCGATGAGCTTGGTCAAGCCTTCGGCATCGAAACGGTTCGACGGATTGAAGAATTCAAGATCGGTCTGGTCGAGATCGGTGATCGCGACGGATTCAAGTTCGAGGCCGTTGCGCTTTAAGCCTTCAAGCGCCGATTCCTTGACCCGGGTGACGTAGTCGCCGCGCCGTTCGTGCATTTCCTCCATCGTCATTTCGGAGGCGACCGAGCGCAATGCCGACACCAGCTTGCCGGAGAGGAGCGCGTCGAGTTCGGCGACGTTCATGGTGCGGCGGCCGAGCGTGGCGGCGGCGATCGTCACCGCTTCGCGCGTCGGCGGCACGCGGACGTAGAACTCGGACTCGATGTCGACCCGCATGCGGTCCTTGGTGATGAGGGCGTCTTCCCGGTTGCGCACGACCTGCATGCGCAGGACGTTCATGTTGACCGGGGTGACCTCGTGAATGAACGGAAAGACGAAGGCGCCGCTGTTGATGACCACCTTTTCGCCGAACAGGCCGGTGCGCACGAAGGACACTTCCTTCGAGGAGCGGCGGTAGAGCCAGTTGACGAAATAGACGACGATCGCGATGACGATGACCGCGACGATCAACCAGATAATCAGACTGCCGAGGATGGCGACGGACATCTTACTTCCTCCCCGCCCGCCGACCTTTTTGGTCAGACGCGGGCCTTATCAGTTACCTCTAAGCCTTCTTGATCGCTTTGAATCTCGCAACCTGTGCGCTCAGCGCGCGCTCCACCGGTAAGCGCTCCATCGACGAAGCGCCGTAGAAACCATGACAGTGACGGGCGCGCGCCAGGACGTACTCGGCGTCGGCCGGCTCCGCGATCGGTCCGCCGTGAACCAGGATCAACGCGTCGGGATTTACCGCCAGCGCCGCTTCGGCCATCGCATCGGTCAGCGCCGGACAATCCTCGATCCGCGTCGCCGTCGCCGCTCCGATCGAACCGCCGACGGTGAGACCAAAATGACAGACCAGGATGTCGGCGCCGGCGCGCGCCATCGCGGCGGCCTCGGCGGCGTCGAACACGTATGGCGTGGTCAGAAGATCGCGCGCGTGCGCCTTGGCGATCATCTCGACTTCGCAGCCGTAACCCATCCCGGTTTCTTCCAGCCCGGCGCGGAAGCGGCCGTCGATGAGTCCCACCGTCGGAAAATTCTGCACGCCGCTAAAGCCCAGCCGGACGATCTCGTCCAAAAAGACATCCATCTGGCGGAACGGATCGGTGCCGCAGACACCGGCGAGCACGGGCGTATGGGAGACGATCGGCAGGACCTCGCGCGCCATCTCGACGACAACGCCGTTGGCGTCGCCATACGGCATCATGCCGGCGAGCGATCCGCGGCCGGCCATGCGGTAACGCCCGGAATTGTAGATGACGATGAGGTCGGCGCCGCCGGCCTCTTCGTTCTTGGCCGAAATGCCGGTACCGGCCCCGGCGCCGATGATCGGCTGGCCCTGCGCCTTCATGGCGTGGAAACGAGCAAGGATGTCGGAACGCGGGATGCGCGGCATGCAGCTATCCCCTCGCTCGCCGTCGACTGAGCCGGTTGCCGAACAACCGGCGGAACTCGGCGACAATTTCCGCCGCGAAGCGCGGATCGTTGATGTGCTCCGGCATCCGGATGAGGCGACGCGCGCCGGTTTGCCGAACCGTTGCCTCGAGCGCGCGGAAAAGCTCGGCGTCGGCGTTCGGATCTGAAAATGGCCGGCCCGGCGAGTCGAGCGCCGACACGCCGCCCTCGGGCAGGTAGAAGCGGACCGGCCCATCCATTCGATTGAGCCGCTCGCCAATCCAGCGTCCGATGCGCGCGTTCTCTTCGGGCGTCGTGCGCATCAGCGTCACGGTGGGATTGTGGACCTGCAATGTGCGGCCGCGGTAGCGCTCTGGCACGCTTTCCATGGGCCCGAAATTCACCATGTCGAGCGCTCCGCACGAGCCGATATAGGGAACGCGCGTGCGGGCGATCGCTCCAAACCGATCCTCGGTGGCCGGCAACGCCCCGCCGAGCAGCAGATCGCAAACCTCGGTAGTGGTTATGTCGATCACGCCGGAAAGCACGCCGGAATCGACCAGCTTCTCCATCGATTGCCCGCCGACGCCGGTGGCGTGGAAAACGAGGCATTCGAAATCGTCTTCGAGCGCTTTGACGATTGCGTCGACGCAGGGCGTCGTCACGCCGAACATGGTGAGGCCGACCGCCGGCTTGACGCCGCCGCGCCCCGCGGGTCTTCGATCGCGTTCGGTGTTGGCGGCCCGCGCCTTCACCATGCCGACCATGGCTGCAGCGCCGTTGGCGAGGACCTGGCGTGTCACCGAATTGAGACCGGCGACGTCGGTGACGGAGTAAAGCATCATGATGTCGGAGGGGCCGACATAGGGGGCGACGTTGCCGGACGCGACCGACGAGATGAGAACCTTGGGCACGCCGATCGGCAGAGTGCGCATCGCCGGCGCGACCAGGGAACTGCCTCCCGATCCGCCCGCCGATATCAGGCCGCCGACCGGCTCGTGGCGGCGGATCCAACCCTCGAACGCTTCCGCCATCGCGGTGATGGCGGCGCCGCGGTCGCCGGTGAAAACGGCGTTCGGGCCGCCGCGAAAGTACGCCGCGACATGGTGCGGCGGCACGTCCGCGGGCGACGGTCCGCCGGAGGTCGACAGATCGACCAAAAGCACCCGGACGCCGGCTGAAGCGATCTGATCGCGGATGAACCGGAGCTCCGCTCCTTTGGTATCCAGCGTGCCCGCCACGATCACCGGTGCGGTGCCGCCGCGATGGATCGGCCGGATTTCGATGGCTGGGGCCGCTTCGGCCGCAGCCGGCTCAGGCGCCGCCGTCCGCGTCCGTGCGCTGGTCTCGATCTGGGCTGCGGCAACCGGCTGCGACCATCGCGTCGGCATTGTGGGGTTCGAGATATAAACCCGGATCGGGCCGCGCGGCTTTGCCGACCGTTGTTCGCCCGGCGCGCCCGCAGCTTCGCTGGCAGCTTCCTCGGGAGGCTCGGCCGCGCCATGCTGACCGACGCCGAGCAATCTTTGCTGGAGGTCGCGATCCGCTTCGAGCCGTGCCGCTTCCATGACCCGGTTGATCCGGCCGTTGATCATGATCGCGACTTTTTCCGCGACTGTCGTTGCGACACCGATATTCTGCTCAACGACCAGCACGCCGATGTCGCTTTGCTCGCCGATATCCAGCAGGATTTGCTCGACCTGCTCGACGATGACGGGAGCAAGCCCTTCGGTCGGCTCGTCCATGATGAGCAGCTTCGGGTTCAGCAGCAGCGCGCGCGAAATCGCCAGCATCTGCTGCTCGCCGCCGGACAGTTGATTGCCGCGGTTGTTGCGCCGTTCCGCCAGCCGCGGAAACGTGTCGTAGATGCGCGAAATCGTCCATTGCGAGCGGTTGCTGCCGCCGGCAAGCCGCAAATGCTCTTCGACGGTGACCGAAGGCCAGAGCCGCCGGCCTTGCGGCACGTAGCCGAGGCCGAGGCGCGCGATGTCGGCCGGGGTGCGGCCGACGAGTTCCTCGCCCATGAAGCGTATGGAGCCGCTGGCGACCGGCGTGAGGCCGACGATCGCCTTGCACAGCGTCGTCTTTCCCATGCCGTTGCGCCCGACCAGCGAAAGCACGCCGTGTTCGAGCCGCAAATCCACGCCTTGCAGGGCATGGCTGCGGCCATAGAAGACATTCAGACCCCTGATCTCCAGAAGGTCGACCGGGCGACGCTCAGCCATGCCCGCCTCCCAAGTACAATTCCTGCACTTCGGGATCGGCTTCGATCTCGTGCGGTGAGCCTTCCTTGAAAATACGACCGTTGTGCATCATCGTCACGCTCTCGACGACGCGCAGCGCCACGTCCATGTCGTGCTCGATGATGATGTAGCCGATGTGTGCCGGCAGCGCGGTGAGGATGGCGACCAGATCGCCGCGCTCGGTCGGCGACAGGCCCGCGGCCGGTTCATCGAGCAGGATGAAGCGCGGCGCGCCAGCCAGTGCCAGGCCGATTTCGAGCTGCCGCTGCTGACCGTGCGCCAATTCGCCGACGAGGCGATCGGTAACGGTTTCGAGGTGAACGAGCGAGATGAGATCGGCGACCGATTGCATGATGGCGTCGCTCGCTCGGGTGCGGATGAACGAGAAGCGCCCGCGTGATACGCCGCGACAAGCGAGATAAACATTTTCGCGCACGGTGAGGTTATGGAACAGCAACGATATCTGGTAGGTGCGCCGAAGCCCGCGGCGGATGCGTTCGTGCGGCGGCAGTCTTGTCACATCCTCGCCGAAAAAACGCACGGTTCCGGACGTCGGCGGGAAATCGCCGGTCACGCAATTGAGCAAAGTCGTCTTGCCCGCGCCGTTCGATCCAAGCACTGCACGGCGCTCGCCCGGGCGCACGCTCAGGGTAATGTCGGTCAATGCCGCCAGCGCGCCGAAATAGCGGCTCACGCCGCGCAATTCTATGGCGTTGCCGGCGCCGGCCGCGGCCATCCGCTCGGCGATCGTGCTCAAGAGTCGCTCCTCTCACCGGGAGTGCGCGCTCGTGCCACCCAACGCCGCCACAGGCCGATCACGCCATCGGGCGAAAACAGGACGATGACAAGAAAGCCGAGACCGATCAGGGTCTGAAAGCGCCGTCCGTCGAGACCGATCTCGACCAGCGTGTCGAGCGCGAACGTGCGCAGGATCACGTAGATGATGGCGCCGATAAAAGCACCGATTGGATGGCCGAGACCGCCGACGACGGCAATGACGAGAAGGTCAATCGTCTGCTCAAAGCCAACCGTGAAAGGAGCGATCTGATTGTTGAGCCAGACCATCAGGATGCCGCCAATCGCGGCGAGCACCGCCGCGAAGGCGTGAGCGGCGATCCGATGAGCCGTGACATTGTAACCGATCGCTTCCATGCGGCGTGGATTGTCGCGTACGCCTTGCAGCGCGAGGCCGAACGGCGCGCGGGAGATGTAGACGACGGCGGTGTAGCTCAGCGCGGCAAAGAACAGGATCAAGTAATAAAGCGGCACCGGCGCCTTCCAGTTGATGCCGAGAAAATGCGGTGCCGGAATCGTCGTGAAGCCATTAAAGCCGTTAAAGATCGGCCAATTCTGCAACGTCAGATAGAAGAACGCAGCGGAGATCGCCAGCGTGATCATGATCGTATAGATGCCCTCCGTGCGCGCTGACAGTGCGCCGACCAGCGTGCCGAACGCGACCGCAATCAGAATCGCCAAAGGCGCCGCGACCCACCACGGCCAAAACAGGCTGATCGTCGGAAGCGAGCTAGTTCCCAGCACGGCAATCATATAACCGGCGACGCCTGCAACGGTCATCTGCGCCAAGCTGACCATGCCGCCATAACCGCCGAGGAACATGAGCGACAGCGCGATGGTGCCGAGGATCAACGACCAGCCGGCGACCTGATCAAGAATGAAACTGCCGGCGACCGCCGGCAGGATTATCAGCAGCACGCCGAGTATCAAAATCGCTGCGTGCCGCGAGATCCAGCGCGACAGCGCACCGGTGCGCTGAAGATCTTGCGTGCCGAGTGGAGCGACGCCTGTGGTCTGCAAAAGAGCCATCAGCGCCTTCCCAACAGCCCCTGCGGGCGAATTGCGAGCACGATGACCATGATGACGAAGGTCAACACCGTAGCGTAATTCTGGAAGTAAGTTTGACCGAGTTGTTCGGCGCAGCCAAGAATGAGCGCGCCGAGCGCGGCGCCAGGGATCGAGCCCATACCGCCAACGATAACGACTTGCAGCGATACCAGGAGAAAATGCGAGTCCTCGCCGAGCGAGATGGACTGGAAGGTTCCGCCGACAATGCCGGCCATCCCCGCAAGACCGGCGCCGAACGCGAAGACCAGAACGAACAGCAGCTGAACCCGGTAGCCCAGGACCGACAGCATGTCGCGGTCGTCGACGCCGGCGCGGATCATCACGCCGATCCGCGTGCGGTTGAGCGCCAGCCACATGCCGACGCCGATGGCGACCGCGGCGACAAAAATGACCAGCCGCACCAGCGGATATTGCAGGAACACCGCTTCGCCGCTCGACTTGATGGCCAGCACGATAGGCGTCGGCACCGGGCCCAGCAAATAGTCCGGCGTATCAATCTGAATGGCGTTGCCGCCCCAGACCCAGACCATCAGATCGGAAAAGATGATCGACAGTCCGAGCGTCACCAGCGTCTGACGCAGATCCTGCCCCTCCATGCGCCGAAAGATCAGGAACTGCATGGCCATGCCGACGATCGCGCAGCAAATAAACGCGATGACGTAGCTGAACAACCACGATCCGGTCCACTCACCGGCCTCGTAGCCCATATAACCGCCGAACAGGTAGAGCGAGCCATGCGCCAGATTGACGTTGCGCATCAAGCCGAAGATCAGCGTAAAGCCGGTGGCGACCAGAAAATAGAGAGCGCCGAGCGTGATGCCGTTGAACACCGCGTTGACGAAAAGACGTTTCTTTCCGAATACGTCCTCGAAGCCGGCCGGCCATGGCGCCAGCAAGAGCCACACGAAAAAAATCACCACCACCGCGATCGCGAGTGCGGCGATGGGATGATGTCCGATCCACCGCCCAAACGCGTCACCGCGCCTTGCTCCGCCAGACGCCGCCTCTTCGGTGTCAAACGCCGTGGCCAACCTGAAGTCCTCCGACTTGGGGAAAAACTACCCGAGCGCGAGCTGGACGGCATGCTCGATAGTCTGATTTTCGCAGGTCTGGATTTTCGCGGCGGTGGTCTATTCGCTCACGACTCTGGCGATTGTCCGGTATTGTGTCGGCGCAATCCCGACATGCGCGGAGAAAAAGTGGGTGAAGTGGCTTTGCGAGGAAAATCCCAGCTCGTAGCCGATGTCGGTCACCGACGCCTGCGAACCCATCAATCGATCGAGTGCCCGCTCCACCCGCATCGTATTTGCATAGAGCGCGGGGGTTACGCCGGTGTTTTCCCGAAAAAGCTTGAAGAAATGCGGACGAGAAAGGCCCGCATCACGCGCCACCGTACCGAGTTCGATACCTTGGGCGAGGCCATCGTCAAGCAGCCGGAGCGATTTACGGACGCGGAAATCGACGGCTTGCTGAGGCCGCACGGCAACGCCGGGCCGGCGGCCCGATGCCCACGATTCGTCGAAGCTGGTGTCGAAAAGCTGGTTCAAATACCGATGGACGATCCGATAACTCGCGGTTGTCACGAGCGAATGGGCAAGGCTCGCGCAAATCGAGCGGAGCGTCGTTCCGACGCGGATCCCGTTACTGCCGAAGCGTAGGCTGCCACGGCCATCCTGGTCGCGATCGAGCCAGCGGTCACAGATATACGCCACCAGGAAGACTCCCGGCTTCTCTTCGGAACAGGGTTGAAAAGAATGCGGTTGCCAAGGGTTGATCGCTACGGCCGAGGTTTCGTCGACCAGATGCGGAACATTCGCAATTGTCACGATCGCAGGGGGGCCGCCGAGATGGAAAGTCAAATGACCTTCGCGGTGGGCGTGACTGCGCATCGGCTTATCCAGCCGGTACACTGTCACACGGCCAAATGATCCATGACAGACCGCCAATGCGGTGCTCATGTTACGCCTCCCTACGCGCAGCTTATTGTTTTGTTGGATTAAACGATGGTTGGGCGACTTTGACAAGTAGTCGCCTCCGGCATCTCAACGGGGCGACGCGCTACCTTTCGTCGCCCTTCTCCCGAAGAATCAGACTGGCAGACACGACGCCTAGCTTGGCGAATGACGGGGGCGGGCTTGTGGCATCCGCCCGCCCGCTGCTACGATTTAACCTCGGTCGGGGCAGGGGCGACGCTCAAATCCCCCGAAAGAACGCATAAGCGTATTCGACCGGCAAAACGGCTCCGTCTCACGGCGCTCGGACATAGGAGGAACCCCATGCACAAAACTATTGGATTATCAGTCGCGGTTGCATTGACCGCGATTGTCGGCACCGGGTCGGCCAATGCGGCCGACAAACTCAAGGTCGGCGTCACGGCGACCCTCGAAGGCACGTATACCGTTCTCGGCGAGGACGGCATGCGCGGCTACGATCTCGCGGTTGAGGCGCATGGCGGCAAGGTGGCCGGCAGGGAAATCGAGACCATTGTCGGCTCGACGGATGCCAGTCCGGATTCCGCAATTCGCGCCGCCAAGAAACTGGTCGAACAAGACAAGGTCGATATGCTGATCTCCCCGCTTTCGGGCGCGGAAGGCATCGCGATCCGCGATTATTCGAAGACGCAACCGCAGATCACCGTCATGAACGCATCGTCTGGCGCGCTGGAGACGACTTACGGAGATCCGTCCGCCGGTGTCACTCCGTCGCCGACTTTATATCGCACCAATCTCGATGGTGCGCAGTGGCAGGCGGGCCTCGGCGACTACGCTTACAACGTCAAGCATTACAAGAAGATCGCGACGGTCGGCGAGGACTATGCATTCGTCTACACCCAAGTGATGGGACTGACGGTCGAGTTCTGCAAAGCCGGTGGCGAGATCAGCAAGCGCTTCTGGGTGCCGCTCGGCACCAAGGACTTCGCGTCGGTTATTTCATCACTGCCCGATGACGTCGATGCCATCTATCTCGGCCTCGGCGGCGCCGACGCCGTGAACTTCCTCAACCAATACCAGCAGGCCGGTGGGCATGCCCATCTGCTCGGTGGCTCGATCATGGTCGACCAGACCGTGCTGTCGTCGAAGGGTAAGGCCAAGGACGCGCTGGTCGGCACCATCGCCGCGAGCGGCATGGCCGACAACGATCCCAACCCGAAATGGCAAGCCTTTGTTAAGGCCTACCAACAACATGCCAAAACTGGCTACTTCAAGAACGCTTTCACCAGCCCCTCGCTCCTTGCCATCAGCTACTACAACTCAGCCGACTCCATGTTTAAGGCGCTCGACGAGGTCAAGGGCGATCTTTCCAACAACAACAAGATGTTCCGCGAAGCCTTGAACAAGATCGTGCTCGACGCGCCGAACGGTAAGATCACGTTGGACGAGAACCGGCAGGCGATCGGCACCAACTTCGTCACCGAAGTGGTCAAGGCCGACAACGGCGATCTGATCAGCAAGGTCGTCAAGACCATCCCGAACGTGCAGGAGCGGCTTGGCTTCTCAAAGGCGGTTTTCGACAAGTTCGTTCCGCCTGGACGCGACAATCCACCCTGCAAGAAGTCCTACGAATAATCATTGCAGCCTGAAGTTCTCGGCTGCACTTCGGTGCGGCCGAGATTTTCTTCATAGCCCCGCGACGGACAGGTCGGCTTGGCCGGCCCACTCTGAGCGGGGATTTTCTTTTGGCGCTGCTGCATCGTCGTGGGCAAAAGCCCCGGCCACGTATCTCGACCGGGCCCGATGAAAATCAGACTACCGAAAAGACCGGTGGCTGGAACAAAAAAGGGAAACCGCGCCCACGGCATCGATATGCCGAAGTCGACGTTCCGAATATCGAACAAAACAGTGAATACGAATTGTCCCACCGGCGTTTTGCGCTAACGCAATGTCGCGTCTCTCGTTCAATGCGAATATGGAATTTGTTATTCACGCTTGCGCCGCAAGGCGAGCCGAAGCAAAATGATCGTCAAGGGATCGCCGTGCGATCGTTCTTTTCGCCCCGCATCCGATAAAAAGCGCCGTCCGATTTCCCGCATGAGCAGGTTTTCGGCCGAGACCAGGGAGGGTCCGAATGAGCGGCACGGTCCGTTTCGACTTCATGCACTTTATGCCGTACGTGCATCTGCCGGAAAATCACAAAGACTATAAATCGACATGGGTCGACTTCCCGAACAAATTGTACGATCCAAAGCGCGGCCATGCGCTCTACCAGCGCTATCTTGCCGAGCTGGTGCTGGCCGATAAAGTCGGCTTCGACGCGGTCGTGGTGAACGAACATCACAACACCGCTTACAGCATGATGGCGGCGCCGAACCTGATTGCCGCGGCGATCATTCCACAAATCAAGAACGCCAAAATTTGCGTTTGGGGCACGCCGCCCAATCTCGAATATCCGAACCGGCTGGCGGAAGAATACGCCATGCTCGATGTGATGTCGGAAGGACGCCTTGAGGTCGCATTTCCGCTCGGCACCGGAATGGAATACTGGGCCAATCCGATCAATCCGGCGAGCGCGCGCCATCGCCATCGCGAATCGATCGATATCATCCTGCAAGCCTGGACGCAGGACGGCCCGACCACTTACTACGGTGATTTCTTCACCTACCGTTACCTCAACCCGTGGCCGCGGCCTTATCAGAAGCCGCATCCACCCTGCTATATCGTCGGCACTGGAAGTCAGGAAACCATTGATCTCGCGGCCAGGCTCGGCTTTGGCTACTCCTCGGTGTTCGTCACCAAGCAGCGCGCGCACGAGCTTAATCAGAACTTGCGCCGGCTTGCGTCCGAACACGGCCACCAGATCCGGCCGGAGCAACTTCCGGTCCAGGTCATCGCCTACGTCGCAGAGACCAAGGAAAAGGCCGAGCAGGAAGCGGTCGAGCATATCCGCTTTTTCTTCGAAGACGCGCTTCGCACCACGCCGACTTTCCTGGCGCCGCCCGGATATTTGTCCGTGGAAGAACTAAAAAAGCGCGCGGCGCTTGCGGACAAGCTGCACGGCGCGTTCAACTTCGACAACATCAACGAGTTGTTCTTCGTGGCCGTCGGGACCGCCGACCAGGTTGTCGGCCAGCTTGAGGAATGGGGCGAGCGGCTCGGCACCAACCACTTCAACATACTCGGCGCCATCGGCGACATGCCGCATTGGAAGGTAGTGAAGAATCTGAGTTTTCTTGGGCAGGACGTCATTCCGCGCATGCGCGCCCGCGCTGCCGCGGATCACCGCGTCGCCGCCGAATAGCGAAGGAGGCATCAATGGCCCGCCCAGATCCCGTCGCCGGGTTCGAGCGACAATCCCATACGATTAACGGCGTCAAGACGATCGTGCTGACCGCCGGCCGCGGCCAACCGCTGGTATTCCTGCATGGCGCCGGAATTTGGCACGGACTGAAATTCGCCCTGCCCTGGGCGGAGAAATTCCGCGTTATTGTTCCTATCCATCCAGGATTCGGCGAGGCCGACGACGAGCCGGCGATGACCGACATGCACGACTACGTCATGCATTATCTCGATCTGTTCGACGCGCTTGGTCTCGACAAATTCCGGCTGGTCGGCTTCTCGCTTGGCGGCTGGCTGGCGGCGAAGTTTGCCGCCGAGCACGGGCACCGCGTAGAGCGGCTCGTGCTGGTAGGGCCGGCCGGCTTGCGCGGCAAAGAGCAGCCAAAGGGCGACTTTTTCACCATTCCGCCAGAGCAGATTCCGTCGCTGCTGGTTTCGAACTTCGACGTTATCAAACCGTATTTGCCGGAAAACCCCAACGATCTCGACTTCATGGGGGCCCGCTATCGCGAAGGCGGAACGTTGGCGCGACTGCTATGGGAACATCCCTACGACAGGAAATTGCCGCGTTACCTGCACCGCCTGACCATGCCGACCATGTTGGTGTGGGGCGAAGACGACAAGCTTCTGCCTGTTCAGAACGCCGAGCACTGGCGCCGGCACGTTCCCAAAGCGGAATTTCAGACCTTCAAGGGCGCGGGTCACCTTGTCCTCGACGAGAAGCGGGAAGCTGTCGACGCCGTACAGCGCTTCTTGTCCTGACCTGAACATCATACGGCTACTTCATCGACTCCGATTTCGCGGTCGCGACAAGCCGCAATTTCACGCATGTTAGTATCACGCATGTAACTGTCGGTTTGCTGCTTTCCAGTTCGTTGTCGTACGCCGCGGAAAATTCATCGCGAAAGGACGGGTTGAAAGCTTCTCCCGCGTTTGTGATTGTCGGCCGTCTCTCTGGCTGTTAACCTTTTAAATTGATCGGCGTTGTCCGCGCTGACGCAACAGCTGGGGGAAATATCATGGAAGGTTTGAAAACGTACGCGCAGCCGCTTGGGCGCCTGCTGATGTCCAGCCTCTTTATTTGGGCTGGCTACAACAAGCTCTTTGTATTTGGTCCCGCAGGGACGGCGAAGTATTTCGCAAGCGTGCACGTCCCGGTTCCGGATATTGCGGCTTGGGTCGTCATCGTCATCGAAATTCTCGGTGGCGTGCTGATTTTGGTTGGATTTCAGACGCGTTGGGTCGCGCTCATCCTCGCAATTTTCTGTCTGGTCACCGGCTTCGGCGTTCATCTGCCGGTCGGGGACAGTCCCAATATGATCCATTTCTACAAGAACCTCGTGATGGCGGGCGGCTTTCTATACGTATTCGCCGCCGGCGCCGGCGCGTTGAGCATCGACGGTCAGGGCAAGTAAGAGGCGACGTCCGCGAAAAGCTGGCTCGTACCAGTGGGGCGGCACGAAAGTTCCGCCCCATTAACTTTTGTGCGACCGTTGTCGGACGTTTCTGTAAAGGTTTGGCCGGTAAAAGACCCGACCTGCATTTGCCAATCGGTACGCGCCCGAACGGCGCTTGGATGCAGCGCGGACCAGTCATGATTGATAAGCTTAGAATTGAGGATGCCCAGGACGCGGACCGTCGAGGTCGCAAACGAACGCGCGTGACGCGCGATGCCAAGATCCTTGTGCCGCGCCGCTCGTCGGTTATTTTTTGCACCGTTGAAGACCTCACCAGCGTCGGCGCCCGCTTGAAGCTGGCGAATACTTTCGGCGTGCCGGAGACGTTCGAACTCACTTTCGAGCATGGCCGCACCCGGCGATCCTGCCGCGTCATGTGGCGAACCGGCGACAGGGTCGGCGTGGCGTTCGAGACAGCGGAGCAGCAGGCCCAAGCCAGCTAGAAAGCCCGGGCTAGAGCATGATCCGGAAAAAGCCTGGCCCGGACTCGATCCGGGGTCGAACCCGGATTTCCGAAAAGATCGTGCTCCACCAATGGGCCGGAGCGCGCTCTTATCCGAGAACCGGTGTTGGCTTTCCAGGATCGTGCTCAGAACTCCGCCACGGCGCGGATCAACCGTTCGATATCCTCGGGCCGCGACAGCCGGTGGTCGCCATCCTTGACCAGTGTCAGAACCACGTCGTCACTGGCGAGCCGCGCGACCAGTTCCACGGCATGCTGCCACGGCACATCAGGATCCTCGACCCCCTGCAGGATGCGCACCGGGCAACCGGTTTCGATCATCCCGCCAAGGAGGAGATGACTGCGCCCCTCCTCGATCAATTGCCGCGTGACCAGATAGGGCTCCGCCGAATATTCGGAAGGCCGTGTCCAGACGCCCTGTTCTTCCAGCTCGCGCTTGATCGCCGGAGTGAAGCGTTTCCACATCAATTCCTCGGTGAAATCGACCGCCGGCGCTATCAGGACCAAACCGGCGATCGAGGCCGGCCTCGGCCCGGCTTCTGGTCTGGTTTCTTGGCGCTGCCGCAGCGCGCGCACCATCAGCAGCGCCAGCCATCCTCCCATCGACGACCCGATCAGGATCTGCGGGCCGCGGCAACAGGCGTCGAACACCGCCAGCGCATCGGCCAGCCAGCGGCCGATCGTGCCCTCCGTGAAGGCGCCGCCGGATTCACCGTGGCCGGAATAGTCGAACCGGACGCAGGCGCGTTTGGTTTCCTCCGCCCAGCGCGCAAGCGCCTCGGCCTTGGTGCCTTTCATGTCCGATTTGTATCCGCCCAGCCAAAACAGTCCGGGCGCTGCCCCCGCCTGCTCGCGCACGGCGACGCGGCGGCACTCGCTTCGCGCTCCAACGTCCAGGAATTTCAGGCTGTTATCGTTCATCTACGCGGTCTCGACGGAGGCGAGGATGGGGGAAGCGCTCACGCGGTTGTGTCGCCCTGTTTCGCCGCAAATAGCGACAAGGCACAAGGGAGCACGCTGCATTCTCGTTGACTTACACCCAAAAACTCCCGATCTTCGGCGCTCGCCGATTAGCATCGCGGATGCTTGTCCATCGTGGTCCGCGTATGGATATGAAGGCCTGTCGCAACCACCGAGGAGAGAAGAACCATTCGCCGCCCCATTAGAACGCCGCAACCCGCCGCCAAGGAGGGTCCGCGCATCAACGAGGAGATCCGCGTTCGCGAGGTCCAACTCATCGACAAGGATGGCGCCAACAAGGGCGTCACTGAAATCAACGCCGCTTTGGCCATGGCGCAAGAAGCCGGCCTCGATCTTGTAGAGATCGCGCCGAACTCGGTGCCGCCGGTCTGCAAAATCCTCGACTTCGGCAAATACAAATATCAGGCGCAGAAGAAAGCCGCCGAGGCGCGCAAGAAGCAAAAGGTCGTCGAGATCAAGGAAATCAAGCTGCGGCCGATGATCGACGATCACGACTATGAAGTGAAAATGCGATCGATCCAGCGGTTTTTCGAGGAAGGCGACAAGGTCAAGGTGACGCTGCGCTTTCGCGGCCGCGAGATGGCCCACCAGGAATTGGGCTACAAGCTGCTCGACCGCGTCAAAGGCGATACCGCGAAAATCGCCAAGATCGAGCAGGAGCCGCGGTTTGAAGGCCGCCAGGTGGTGATGGTGCTGGCGCCGCGCTGAAATAAATACGAGGTAATGGCGGCGGCGGCTTCCGGAATAAGGCATACCCCGACAACGGGGATTGTTCAGGGAGAGGAGACGACCATGCCGACATTCGTTGGAATGCTGAGCTGGACGGACCAGGGCGTTCGTTCGGTCAAGGACACGCCCAAACGCATTCAGGCGGCGCGTGAGCGTGCCAAGAAGCTCGGGGTTGATATCAAGCATGTGTTTCTGACCACGGGCGAATTCGACATTCTGGTGATCGCCGAGGCGAAGGACGGCGACGCCATGGCCAAGATGGCCATGATGGCGGGCGCGGAGGGAAATGTGCGCACCCGCACCATACGGGCTTGGACCGAGCCTGAAATTGCCAAGCTGATTTCGGAGCTTCCTTAGTCCTCCGAGGCGTCAGGCAGCGGAAATCGTCAGGCCGCAGCGCCCTTCGCTGCGGCCGTGCACGGTATTTGCCATTTTTCGTCTGCTCTGCCATAACCGCGCCCTCCCGCCGCCCGGCTGACAAGGGCTGCCGTGGCGGCGGCGACGTGCTCCAAGCACACAACGCTCGTTGATGAGCATTTTTCGGCCCGCCGAGCGTTCCCGCTCGCGGCCAAGGAGAGCCAAAATGCCCAAGATCAAGACCAAATCGGGCGCCAAGAAACGCTTCAAGGTGACCGGTGGAGGCAAGGTCCTCTACGCCCAGTCAGGCAAGCGCCACGGCATGATCAAGCGCTCGAAGAAGCAAATCCGCCAGCTTCGCGGCACCAACGTGCTGTTCAAGACCGACGGCGACAACATCAAGAAATACTTTTTGCCGAACGGTTGACGCCCGGCCGCTTGCGGCCTCCGTCGTTTCACGTTTCGGATTTTACAGGAGATCAGCCATGGCACGCGTCAAACGCGGCGTCACCTCTCATGCCAAGCACAAGAAGGTCCTCAAGGCCGCCAAGGGTTATTATGGCCGGCGCAAGAATACCATCCGCGTCGCCAAGCAGGCGGTGGAGAAGGCCAACCAATACGCCTTTCGGGATCGTAAGCGCCGCAAGCGCACGTTTCGCGCCTTGTGGATCCAGCGCCTCAATGCGGCGGTTCGTCCGTTCGGCCTCAATTACAGCCGCTTTGTTGCCGGCCTGACCAAAGCCGGCATCGTGATCGACCGCAAGGTGCTTTCCGACCTCGCGATCCACGAGCCGGTGGCATTCGAGGCGATCGTCGGCCAGGTCAAGTCGGCACTGGCCGCGTGAGCCCGCCATGATCGATCGCGCCAAAGATCGGTCGTGTCGTGTTCGATCGCGCCCAGATCGATCGCATCCAAGGCTGGTCGCGTCATGATTGACCGCGCATATGTGCAGCGCATGGCGCGCTACAATCGCTGGCAGAACGAGAATCTCTACGGCGTCGCCGACGGGCTGCCCGCGGAGGAGCGACAGCGTGAGCGCGGCGCGTGGTTCGGCTCCATCCAGAAGACGCTCGGCCACATCTTGTGGGGCGACCGTATCTGGATGAGCCGCTTTGCCGACGTGCCGCGCCCGGAGGGTGGCATCGCTGAATCGGTTTCGCTCTATCCCGACTGGCAGAATTTGAAGGCCGAACGCAAAAACTTCGATCAGACAATGATCGATTGGGCGGATAACGTAGACGCCGCTTGGCTCGCCGCCGATCAGACATATTACTCCGCCGCGACCAAGCGGGAATGGACACGGCCGCGCTGGATGCTCGTCACCCACATGTTCAATCATCAGACCCACCACCGTGGTCAGGTGCATTGCATGCTGACCCAGGCTGGCGGCAGGCCGGGCGACACTGATCTGTCGGTCATGCCCGACTAACGGCAACGAACCCGCGACGATGACCGACACAGCGCAACTCGAACAAAGCATTCTCGCCGAGATTACGGCCGCCGGCGATGAAGCTGCGCTCGAAGCGGTGCGCGTCGCGGCGCTTGGCAAGACCGGTTCGGTCACGGCACTCCTGAAGACGCTCGGTACGCTGTCGCCGGAGGAGCGTAAAAGTCAGGGCTCGCTGATCAACGGCCTCAAGGATCGTGTCAACGCGGCGCTTGGGGCGCGCCGCGACGCATTCAAGGGCTCGGCGCTTGAGGCGCGTCTCAATACCGAAAGCATCGACGTTACGCTGCCGGTGCGCGAGGCGCCCGCCGAGATCGGCCGCGTGCATCCGATCACCCAGGTGACCGACGAACTTACCGCGATCTTCGCCGATATGGGTTTCGCCGTTGCCGAAGGGCCGGACATCGAGACCGAAGACTACAACTTCACCAAGCTCAATTTTCCGGAAGACCATCCGGCGCGCGACATGCACGACACGTTTTTCTTCAATCCGAAGCCGGACGGCTCGCGGCTCTTGCTGCGCACCCACACGTCGCCGGTGCAGGTGCGGACGATGCTCGGTCAGAAACCGCCGATCCGGGTCATCATTCCGGGGCGCACCTATCGCTGCGACAGCGATCAGACACATACGCCGATGTTCCATCAGGTCGAAGGTCTGGTCATCGATCGCGGCTCGCATCTCGGCCATCTGAAATGGATTTTGCAGGAGTTCTGCAAGGCGTTCTTCGAGGTCGACCAGGTCAAGATGCGATTTCGTCCCTCGTTCTTTCCGTTCACCGAGCCGTCACTCGAAGTCGACATCCAATGCCGGCGCGACAAGGGCGAGATCCGTTTCGGCGAAGGCGACGACTGGCTGGAAATCCTGGGCTGCGGCATGGTGCATCCCAACGTCATGAGGAATTGCGGTCTCGATCCGGACGAGTTTCAGGGTTTCGCCTGGGGCATGGGCATCGACCGCATCGCCATGCTCAAATACGGCATGCCGGACCTGCGCGCCTTCTTCGAAGCCGATATACGCTGGTTGTCGCATTATGGCTTCCGTCCGCTCGACCTGCCGACGCTGGCAGGGGGATTGAGCGGATGAACCGCGAGACGACGATACGGTGGCGGAGGCCGGCATGTCGCTGATCCGGACCGTCGACCGCGCGCTTTTCCACACGATCACCCGGGGTTTGCGCAGCGAGCATGTTGAACGCTACGTCAAGCACCTGGCGGTAGATCACGAAGACACCAGTGTGCCGAACGTTATTGGCCGAAGCTTCCAGATCATCGACAACAAAGCGAGCGGCCTTCTCACCCATACATCGATGATGATTGCCGCGCTCGGCATTTCCGGCCGCGTGGTCGCCACCGATTATTTCGAGCAGGGTGTGATCGTGGCGGAGATCATGCTTTATCTGCTGGTGGCCCTCGGCTGCCTGCGCTGCCTCTCCATGTTCCAGGACGATCTCGACAGTCCGGTGAAGGAGGCGGCGCGCGACGAATTGATCCTTCGTCATGAGCTTTTCAGGTTGTGCAATCGTGCAACCATCATGCTCACCCTCCTGGTTCTGCTCAGTCTGCCTCTTCTTTTTCTCTACGTCCCGGAGGGGTCCTGACTGTGATGACGCATGTCGTTAGGTTGCGCCGATGATGAAGTTCACTCTCGGCTGGCTCAAGGAGCATCTCGACACCCATCATTCGCTCGGCGAGCTTGCTGACAAGCTCACCATGATCGGGCTTGAGGTCGAACGCATCGAGGACAAGGCCAAGCTGTTCGCGCCGTTTGTCATCGCGCGCGTCACCGAAGCAAAGCAGCACCCCAATGCCGACCGGCTGCGGGTGTGCATGGTCGATACCGGAACCGGCGATCCGATACAGGTGGTGTGCGGCGCTCCGAATGCGCGCGCCGGAATGAAAGGCGTGTTTGCGCCGCCCGGCGCCTTCATTCCCGGCAAGAATACGACGCTTGGCGTCGGCAAGATCCGCGACGTCGAGAGCCGCGGCATGCTGGTCTCCGAAGCCGAACTGCAAATCTCGGACGATCACCAAGGCATCATCGATCTGCCGGATGACGCGCCGGTCGGCGCGAACTACGCGCAGTGGGCGGGGCTCGACGATCCATTGATCGAGATCAATCTCACGCCGAACCGCGCCGATTGCACTGGCGTGCACGGCGTCGCGCGCGATCTCGCCGCTGCCGACATGGGAAAATTCAAGGGCATCGGCATCAAGACGATCAAGGGCGAGTTTCCCTGCCCGGTCGCAGTGAAGATCGAGTCGCCCGAACTTTGCTCCGCTTTCGCGCTCCGCCTGGTGCGTGGGGTGAAAAATGGCCCATCGCCGGAATGGTTGCGGCAGCGGCTTACCGCGATCGGATTGCGTCCGATCAATGCGCTGGTCGATATCACGAATTTCATCACCTTCGATCGCGGCCGGCCGTTGCACGTATTCGACGCCGCCAAGGTGCGCGGCAATCTCACGGTGCGGCGCGCGGCCGCCGGCGAGACTCTGCTGGCGCTCGACGGCAAGACCTACACGCTCGACGACACGACGTGCGTCATCGCTGACGAGGATGGGGTGGAATCGTTGTCCGGTATCATGGGCGGTGAGAAAACCGGCTGTTCGGAAGCGACGACCGACGTGCTCGTCGAATCGGCGCTGTGGAACGAGATCAACATCGCGCAGACCGGCCGCAGGCTTGGTATCAATTCCGACGCCCGCTACCGCTTCGAGCGCGGCGTCGATCCGGCCTTCATGCTGCCTGGGCTCGAACTCGCGACAAAAATGGTACTCGATCTCTGCGGCGGCACGCCGTCGGCGGTGGTGGTGGCCGGAAGCACCGACATCCCCGAAACCATCGTCGATTTTCCGTTGTCGGAACTCAAGCGCCTGGCCGGGCTGACGGTGCCGCTGCCGGAAATGCGGCGGGTGCTGGAGCATCTTGGGTTTTTCGTCGCCGGTCAGAGCGAGCGCGTCAAAGTCGCGGTGCCGTCATGGCGCGCCGACGTCCGCACCAAAGCCGATATTGTGGAAGAGGTGGTCCGCATATTCGGCGTCGATCGGGTACCATCGACGCCATTCGAGCGCGGCGATGCGCCGCGTAAGCCGGTACTGACGCCGATCCAGGTGCGCACCCGCAAGGCCAGGCGTGCACTCGCGGCGCGCAATCTGGTCGAGGCGGTGACGTGGTCGTTTATCGCCAAGGCGCCGGCCGAATTGTTTGGCGGCGGCAAGCCCGAGCTTGCGCTGGCCAACCCGATCGCGGCGGAACTTTCCGACATGCGGCCGAGCCTCATTCCCGGTCTGGTCGCTGCCGCGCAGAAGAACGCCGATCGCGGCTTTCCCGATGTGGGATTGTTTGAAGTTGGCCAGGTATTCCGGGGCGATCAGCCGCAAGACCAGCTGACGGCCGCCGGCGGCGTGCGGCGCGCGCTCGCCAAGCCCACGGGCATCGGCCGGCATTGGTTGAAGCGCGACGGCGAAGTCGACGCCTATGACGCCAAAGCCGATGCGCTTGCCGTTCTTGCGGCCGCTGGCGCGCCTGTGCAATCGCTGCAGATCGTTCCCGGCGGTCCCGCCTGGTTCCATCCCGGCCGTTCGGGAGCCATCCAGATCGGACCGCAAAACGTACTCGGCCATTTCGGCGAACTGCATCCGAGCGTGCTCGATGCGCTCAAGGCCGACGGCCCGCTCGTCGCCTTCGAAGTCATTCTCGATCGGATTCCGGAGCCGAAGACGAAAGCAACACGGGCCAAGTCGGCGCTCGAGCTTTCGCCATTCCAGCCCGTCGATCGTGATTTCGCTTTCGTAGTCGACCGCCAGGTCAAGGCGGCCGACATCGTGCGCGCGGCGCAATCGACCGATCGCAAGTTCGTCACCGGCGTCAGCGTGTTCGACGTCTATGAAGGACAGGGCATTGAGCCAGGTAAAAAATCGGTCGCGATCGCGGTCACGATACAGCCGCGCGAGCGGACCATGACCGATCAGGAGATCGAGGCGCTGGCGGCAAAAATCGTTGCCGAGGTCGGTAAGCGGACCGGCGGCGTATTGCGGGCGTAGAGCTTCAGCGCGTTTCGTCGCGCATGATGCTCAGCCAGTTGTTTCTCCGAATGTCCTGCCGTTGCCGCCGCTCAACGCGTACCCGTTGCGACCTGTGTGCCACCGGCGCAGAGGCCTCGGGCGGCGGCTCCTTGGCAGGTCCGAGCCGATGAATAACCGCGTCCGCGGCGCGCTCTCCCGATTCCCAGGCGCCGCCGACCGTGCCCCACAGGGTCTCGTGAACGGCTTCGCCGGCAAACCAGAGCGCGTTCTGTACCGGCTCCGTCAGGATGCGCCGTGCGCCCTGTCCGCCTGGAGCCGCGGCGGAGAAGGCGCCAAGCGCCAGCGGTTCGTGGTTCCAGCGCGTCGCATGCGAACGCTTGATCGCCTTCTTCACGTCGGCGCCGTAAAGGCCGGCCAGCCAGTCGGCCGCGAAATTGACCATTGCCGCTTCGCCACGCGCCGAGAGGTCTCGGCCGAACGAACCGGCAACTTCGATCATGCAGAGCTGCGTGCCGTAAACGTTGGCGAGGATGGCGGCGGTGTGAGAGTCGGCCGATTTCTCGAAAACGAGGTCGTCGCTTTCGAAGCCGAGCGGATTGCCAGCGAGTTCCAGCGCGATGTGATCGTAACTTCCGAGCGAGAGTTTGCCGACTGCGTCGACGTGCCGCCTGGGAAGTTCGGGAACGAACTTGATCGCCCCCGATGCAATCAGATTGGTGGAGACGGTGACGATGGCGGCGCGCGCCGTGATCGCGCCCTTCGGCGTCTCCACTCTGACATCACGGCGCAAGTCGATCGTGGTCGCGGGCGTTGCTAGCTTGACCGGGATCGTTTCGGCGAAAGTCGCGATGAGCGTGCCAAATCCCTGGCGGCAGAACGCATCCATATTCCGCTCGGCCGATTTCGCGAAATCGACTGCGGATATCTTGGGTCAATTCCTTGCCGCAGCCGAATGGGCCGAGGACGAATTCCACCGCCGGCCGCCAGTCACCGAGATCCTTCGGCAGGGCTTGCGCGCAGGCTATGTCGCCCTTGCGGGCCGCGTCGGCGATGCCGCGATCGGCGCGGACCTGCAAAGCCAGGAAATCCTCAAGCTCGCCTTCGCGCGCGTAGCGTCTGCCGATCCGGACCTTCTGGCTGGCCGGTGCAGGATACACTTCGATGCCCTGCCGCGCTGTCAACTTGGTTACCGGATTGATATCGAGCGCATGGATCCAGTGCGCGCCGAGATCGTATGGAACATCGAACGTGCTGGTATCGGTCACGCAGCGGCCGCCGATGCGGTCGGCGGCTTCGATCAGCACGAACTTTCGGCCGGCGGCGGCGAGCCGGCGTGCGGCGGCAATCCCCGCCGCTCCCGCGCCGACGATCACGACATCGGTGGCGGTCGAGCCGGGGGCGCCAGCTCCGAACGCAGCCGGCGCCACCAGCGCGGCCGAGGCAGCAAGGAAAGAGCGGCGACTCATTCGCGACATGGTTTCCAAATTCTTGCAGCGCGACAGATTGCCCGAATGCCCCGCAGTTCGCAAACGTTGATCCGGCTCCGACAAAGCCATCGCCGCCGTGAACCAAATCGCAACGGCCTTCGCGTAAATCAGGACCAATAAAGACGCGGAAATCGCGCCGTGTTCGGGAGGATCACGTGAGCTTATTGCTCGATGGCGTTGGTCGGCTTATCGCCGGTTATCTGCAGAAGCCGGTGCACGGCTATGAGCCGTTCACGCCGAGCGATCCGGACGCCTTGCGTCATTCGCTCGTGCGCGGCGACGTGCTCCTGGTCGAAGGCAACAACAATATTTCCGGCGTCATCAAGTATCTGACCCAATCGACCTGGTCGCATTCGGCGCTGTATGTGGGGCCGATCGCCGGCCGCGAGACGGAAGACGGTGAGCCGCACGTGCTCATCGAAGCCAATGTCGGCGAGGGCGTGGTTTCGGCGCCGCTGTCGAAATATGTTCAGTTTCACACCCGCATCTGCCGTCCGGTCGGGCTGACCGAGGCGGACTGCGCGACCGTGTGCGCCTATGCCACCGGCCGCATCGGTTTTGCGTATGACCTCAAGAATATCGTCGATTTGATGCGCTTCCTGCTGCCGCTGCCGGTGCCGCAGCGGTGGCGGCGGCGGTTGATAGCGCTCGGCTCGGGCGATCCATCGCGGCTGATCTGCTCGGCGCTGATCGCCGAGGCGTTCCGCGCCGTACAATATCCAATCCTGCCCAAGATCACCCAGGCGCGAAGCCGGCAGGCGATGGAACAGATTCTGGAGATCCGGCATTCTTCGCTCTATTGTCCGCGCGACTTCGACATCTCTCCCTATTTCAATGTCGTGAAGCCGACCATCGCCAACGGCTTCGACTACAAGGCGCTGCAATGGGTCGATCCGGACCCGATCGCGGTATCGATAGGCTTCGCCCCGGCGGTTGCCGAGGCGGACGAGAATGCCGGCGTGATGGCCGCCTGACGGCCCTTGTGCTCGCCGGGCCGCGCCCTTACCTCTGCCCCTCCGATGGAGGGAATCCATGCTCGACGATGCGGGCAAAGCGCTCAGTCAAATGCTTTCGCCACCGCTGCGCGCGGTGCTGTGGAAGTCGATGGGGCTCGCCCTCGCACTGATCGTCGTGGTCGCCATTGCGCTCGATCGGCTGATCCTCTGGCTCGTCGGTGCCGGAAGCACTGCCATCGAGCATGGTCTCGGGCCGCAGGCGCATATGCCGGCTGCGGCGCTGGCTTGGATCCTATCCGTCGCGGCCGGATTGGGCATCGTCGTCGGCAGCGTGTTTCTGATGCCGGCCGTGACCGCTTTCGTTGCGAGTTTCTTTGCCGATCAGATCGCGGATGAGGTCGAGCGCGAATCCTATCCGGCCGATCCGCCGGGGACGGCACTGCCGCTGTGGCTGGCGCTCCTCGAAGGCGGCAGGACGGCGTTGCTCGCGGTTGTGGTCTATATCGTCGCCGCAGTGCTCCTGATATTCGTCGGCTTCGGCGCCGTGGTCTTCTTTCTTGCGACGGCCTGGCTGCTGGGACGCGTATATTTCGATCTGGCCGCGCTGCGCTTTCGGCCGCCGCTCGAGGTCAAGGCGTTGCGCAAGCGCAATGCCGGAACCGTTTACCTCGCCGGACTTTTAATCGCGGCTTTCGTCTCAATCCCGATTGTCAATTTGGCGACGCCGCTGTTCGGCATGAGCCTTATGGTGCACGTGCATAAGCGCCTCGGCGCCCGTGCGCTGGTCGCGCGGCGGGCCGCCTGATTGCCATATAAGGCAACACTTGCTGCAAAGACAAAACGGCTCGCCGCCGGCTGAAAATGGTGGCAGCAAGCCGTCGATCGGCTTCGTCAGACCGCGCTTAGAGCATGATGCGGAAAAAGCCCGCCCCGGACTTGATCCGGGGTGGAAGCCGGTTTTCCGAAAAGATCATGCTCAGCCAAAAAGCTGGAACGCCAATCGATTCAGTCTAATCGAGTGCGCTTTATTGGCCGGCCGCGGGCGTTGTGGAAGTTGACGAGTCCAGCGACGACAGGTTCGCCGACTTGGCGCTGCGGGAAGTCTCCTGCCTTGGAGCCTTCTGGTCTCTCGGATAGAGATCGACTTTCGGCGGCTTCTGTTCCGGCCGGTAGTCGGTGGAGGAAAGGCCGCCGGCGATGCTGGCGCCCTGTTCGATCTGCAGCAAACCGTAGCTGATATTTCCGTCGACACGGCCGGTCGAACGCAGGATCAGCAGACATTTGACGTCGAGCTTTTCGAACACCTTTCCGGAAATCTCGGCGTTCTCCGCGACAGTGATTCTGCCTTTGATCGCGCCGGTTTCGCCAACGACCAAATTGCCTACGGTCACGTCGCCTTCAAGTGCACCGCAGACCACGAGCGTATCGGGTACCGAGATCTCACCCTTGATGGTGACTCCTTCGCCGATATAGAGCCGGTTCGCGTCAGGCATAGTGTGTTCGGTCGATGACATCTGTTACCCCTTTTCCCACAACTTTCCACAAGCAGCCTCTCTGGAATTATTACGTTAGCGTATCGGCTTTGTCATCGGCGCGCGGGTCAAGAAGTCCGGGTTTTCCCCGCTCGTTCACAGGCATTGTTACTCGGCTTTAATTCCTATGGTCTTGATGCGGTCACTGCCGCAGGTCAGCGCCAAACTTCGTCCGCAAGTTCGACGACCATCCGCAGCTTCGCCCATTGCTCTTCCTCGGCGAGCATGTTGCCCTCTTCCGTCGAAGCAAATCCGCATTGCGGCGACAGGCAAAGCTGATCCAGTGCGGCAAATTTGCTCGCCTCGTCGATCCGGCGCTTGACGTCGTCTTTCTTTTCCAGTTCGCCGGTCTTGGTGCTGACGAGACCCAGCACGACGACCTTGTTTCCTTTCGGCAGGAAACGCAACGGCTCGAAGCCGCCGGCGCGTGACGTGTCGTATTCGAGGAAATAGCCGTCATAGTTCAACTGACCGAGAAGAATCTCGGCAACGGGCTCGTAGCCGCCTTCCGAAATCCAGGTTGAGCGGAAATTGCCGCGGCAAATGTGCGTCGTGATCACCATGTCGGCGGGCTTGCCTTCGAGTGCCATGTTGATCATGTCGGCGTAGTCCTGCGCCAGGCGATCGGCCTTAAGTCCGCGGTCGCGCGCTCTCTTCAACTCGACCTGCGAACACAAATACGCCCACGCCGTGTCGTCGAATTGCAAATAGCGGCAGCCGGCGTCGTAGAAGGCGCGAATAGCCTGGCGATACGTTTTTGCAAGATCGCCGAAGATCGCGTCGCGGTCGGCATATTCCTTGGTGACGAGGGCATCGGGCTCCAGGCGAAAATGCAGGATCGCCGGGCTTGGGATGCACATTTTCGGTGTTACCCGCGTGTGCGCCTTGAGGAACTTAAAATGTTCCAGCATTGGGTGGTTCGAAAAGCCGAGCTTGCCGTTGATGCGGGGCCTGCTGTGACGGGTCTGCACGCCCTGGAACGGCAGGCCGTGATCCACCTCGTAGATTTCCACGCCGTCGAGCATCCCGAAAAAATCAAAGTGCCACCAGGAACGGCGGAATTCGCCATCGGTAGTGACCTTCAGCCCGACCTCTTCCTGCTTTTTGATGATCGTCTCAATCTCGCGGTCTTCAACCTCCTTGAGCTGGGCGGCGGTGATCGCGCCCTTTTCGCGTTTCGCGCGCGCCTCCTTCAAGGCGGCAGTACGCAACAGGCTACCGACCACGTCGGCGCGAAACGGCGGTTTATTCCTCGGCATCGATGAGCTCCTGTTTCAAGTTCGGGAGGTAACAAGCGGGGGCGGCGCGTTTCGTCAACAGCAAACGTGCTTGCTTGCGACCGATGGGCGTCGTCCCAATAAAGCCGATACGCTTTTCACGGGGCGTCCGGGGTTCCGAAGGCGATCCCCTGCGCGCTGTGGCAGAAGCGCCCGTGGCGGCGTTCCAGCCCCGCCCGCCATACTCGCGCCATGTCGTTACTTCTGCTAGTGGGGCGGTCTGCGCCGGGCGGTTGGGGACGAGGCGGTCGACGAATGAACGAGCAGCGGGTCTGGAGCGCGTGATGCTGAAGGGATTGCGTGCCTTCGCCCGCTTTTTCAACGAAAAAATCGGCTTCAGCCGGCTGGGCGTGGTGCTTAGTCTCGCCGTCATCACCGTCGCTGTGGTGGTGCTCTACCGCATCCTGCGCGATCTCGATGTTGACGCGGTGGTCGACGCACTGGAGTCGACCGACCGGCGGACCGTCTTTATTGCCGGCTCGTTTGTCGCAGCCGGCTACCTGACGCTGACATTCTACGATCTGTTTGCGCTGCGGACGATTGGGCGCTTCGAGGTGCCGTACCGAACCGCTGCTTTGGCCAGCTTCACCAGCTACGCGATCGGACATAATGTCGGCGCGAGTGTGTTTTCCGGCGGTGCGGTGCGTTACCGGATTTATTCCGCCTGGGGTCTGAGTATTGTCGAAGTCACCAAGATTTGCTTCGTTGCCGGGCTGACATTCTGGCTCGGCAATGCTGCCGTGCTCGGTCTCGGCGTGCTCGGAGCGCCGCAGCCGGCGACTGATATCGACCAACTGCCGATCTGGCTCAACCGCACTCTGGCGGTTGTCATTCTTGCCGTCCTCGCAGCTTACATTGCGTGGGTATGGACGAAGCCTCGGGTGATCGGCCGCGAAGGCTGGAAGGTGATGCTCCCCGGCGGACCACTCACGCTGGTTCAGATTCTGCTCGGCATTCTCGATCTGTCGTTTTGTGCGCTTGCCATGTACATGCTGGTGCCCGACGAGCCGCATCTCGGCTTCGTTCCCGTTGCGGTAATTTTTGTGACCGCCACGGTGCTTGGCTTTGCGAGCCACGCTCCGGGTGGGCTCGGCGTATTCGATGCCACGATGATGGTGGCGCTTTGGCAATTCGACAAAGAAGATCTGCTTGCCGGGTTGCTGCTATTCCGGCTGCTCTACTACATCATCCCGTTCGGGCTTTCGTTGCTCATTCTCGGAGCCCGTGAAATCTGGCGCAGTCGGGTAGCGCGGCGCGTGGCGGGTCCGATCGCGGCGCCGATTGCCGCGGTGACCGGGCTGGTGCCGGAGAAGTCAGATATGGCCCAAACCGGCGGTCGAACGGGTTGACGTCGCGCCGGTAGATAAGCCGGCAGATGAGCTGCCATATCCTGGCGACTGGTTCCGAAGGGCTTGTCTGTCCGCGGGGCTTGTCCCAAGAGTCTTCCATGAGCTTGAATGAAGTGCGCCTCACGCCCCGTAGCAGCCGGTGGCGCGGCATGGGGTTCGTGATCGTCGTGGCGGCGATGGTATTCGCTGGACTAGCGCTGCTCGGTGCTCTGACCGCCGGTTTTGCGTTGGCCGGGTTTGCGATCGTAGCGGCGGCGGCTTTGCTCGCTGGACGCGCCGGCGCGGACGGCGAGCATCTGGTAAGGCCGGTCGCGATTGCCGAGCGTGCTGGCGAGCGCCTCGACGCGGTAGTCGCCGGCTTGCCGGATCCGGTCATTGCCCTCGACAGAAATGGACGTGTGCTGACGCTTAACGAGCCGGCGCGTTCGCTGGCGCCGGCTTTGCGCCAGGGCGAGCTGGTTTCGCTCGCGCTGCGCATGCCGGAGCTGATTGAGGCCATTGGTCGCGCTTACGCCAGCGGCGAAGAGCAGCGCGTCGAATATTCCGAGCGCGTGCCGATCGACCGCTGGTTCGAAATGATCGTAAAACCGGTCAGGCGCGAGCCGAAACTCGCCAGACCCGATCTGGTACTGATGACCTTCCATGATCTGACGCCGCTGCGGCGCGTTGAAGAGATGCGTGCCGATTTTGTCGCCAACGCCAGCCACGAGCTGCGTACGCCACTGGCGGCCCTTTCCGGTTTCATCGACACTTTGCAGGGTTCCGCCCGCGACGATGCCAATGCGCGCCATCGGTTCCTCGCCATCATGCAAGAGCAGGCGGGGCGCATGGCGCGGCTCATCGACGACCTCCTGTCGCTATCGCGGATTGAGCTCAACGCCCATCGCCGCCCCGATACGCATGTTGATCTCGCGCCGATCGTCCGCCAGGTCGCCGACGGTCTCGAAACGCTGGCGCGCGACCGCGGCGTAACGGTCCATGTCGAGGCGGCGGATGAAATGTGTGTTCCCGGCGACCGCGACGAATTGGTGCGCGTGTTCGAGAACCTGGTCGAGAACGCGCTCAAATATGGTGCGGCGGGCAAGTGCGTCGATATCACGCTTGCCCGAGGCACATCGCCTGACGGCGAACCTGAAGCGCGGGTCGCCGTGCGCGACTATGGGCCGGGAATAGCACCGGAGCATGTGCCGCGGCTGACCGAGCGTTTTTACCGTGTGGACGTGCGTGAAAGCCGCGCCCAGGGCGGTACCGGACTGGGACTGGCCTTGGTCAAGCACATCCTCAACCGTCATCATGGCCGCCTGTCGATCGAAAGCCTGCCTGGATCGGGCGCCACTTTCACTGTTTATCTTCCCACTGCAAACGATGAGGCAATCGAGAAAACGCAATAAATATTAATGGCTTGCGATGTCATATAAGTGTCGTGCAGACCTCATAGAACAGTGACGTGCTGATACTAAGCATTTTGCGGCCGCGGTTCTGCTGTGATCGATCGATCCTTCCCCGCGGCGCGTTGCTTACAACGATAAAGACGTCAAACAGAACGAGGATCCCGATCGGGATCGAAAGCCGGCGCAGGTATATCGCCAGCGTCGCTAAAGAAATTCTGCTGACAGGAGCATCCCAGTGAACCAGCTGAAAACCATCGCCGTTGCCGGCTTTCTGGCCGCTACGGTATTACCCGCCGCCGCCGCGGAGATTTCCGGCGCCGGCGCGACGTTTCCGTATCCGATCTACGCCAAATGGGCGGACGCCTACAAAAAAGATACGGGCTTCCAGCTCAACTATCAATCGATTGGCTCAGGCGGCGGCATCAAGCAAATCCAAGCGAGAACCGTCACCTTCGGTGCAACGGACGCGCCGCTCAAAGGCGCCGACCTCGAAAAAGGCGGCCTCGTCCAGTTCCCGATGGTCATGGGTGGCATCGTGCCGGTGGTAAATCTCGAGGGGATCAAGGCGGGAAATCTGGTCCTTGACGGGCCGACACTCGCGAAGATTTTCCTTGGTGAAATCAAGACCTGGGACGATCCGGCGATCAAGAAACTTAACCCAGATGCAAAGCTGCCCTCACAGCCGATCGCCGTCGTTCACCGCTCCGACGGTTCCGGCACCACTTTCAATTTCACCTATTACCTGTCCGACGTCAGTCCTGACTGGAAATCCAAGGTGGGCTCCGCGACTTCCGTGGAATGGCCGGTCGGCATCGGCGCCAAGGGCAATGAAGGCGTCTCCAACAACGTCAGCCAGACCAAAGGCTCGATCGGCTATGTCGAGTACGCCTACGCGCTTCAGAACAAGATGGACTACACAAAAATGGTGAACAAGGACGGCAAAACCGTGTCTCCTACGATCGCGTCCTTCCAGGCCGCCGCCGCCAACGCCAACTGGAATTCGGTGCCGGGCTTCGGCGTGATCCTGGCCAACCAGCCGGGCGGCGAATCGTGGCCGATGACGGCGGCGACGTTCATCCTCATCCCCAAGCAGCCGCCTGACCCGGCTGCCGCGGCCGAGGCACTTAAGTTTTTTACCTGGGCCTACGAGAAGGGTGACAAGATGGCCGAGGAACTCGACTACGTGCCGATGCCAAACAAGGTCATAGGCGAAGTCGAAAAGGTTTGGGCAAGCGACATCAAGGACGCCAGCGGCAAGCCGATCTACGCCAAGAGCGCTATGGCGCACTAGGTTTGCGATGCGGGCGCAAGGCACTGCACTTGCCGCTGTTTGCAGATGCCCCGCTCCCGAAGTTACACCGGCCTGCCGCACAGGCCTCTTGTGCGGCGGCCGGTGGACGTTTTGACTAAGGCGCTTCGTGCTGGTCCGAAGGAGGCGCCTCGATGAACGCGGTCCGGAGTTGATCCGTGGTTGACTTAGCGCTGCAGGAGCGGGCGACGGTTTCCGCCGAGGCGAGGGCGCGCATCAAAGTGCTCGATCGCCTCCGGCTCGGCGATGTCGCGTTCCGCCAAGTGACGCGCGCCGCCGCCTTCGGCGTGCTCTTGCTCTTGGGCGCCGTCATTGCCTCGCTGATCCAGGGGTCGCTGCCGGCACTGCGGGCTTTCGGCTTTAACTTCCTCACGACCGATCGGTGGAATCCGGTCACTGAAAAGTTCGGCGCTTTGGCGCCGATTTACGGCACGCTGATTACCTCGATCATTGCGATGCTGATCGCGGTCCCAGTCGGACTAATGATCGCATTTTTCCTCACTGAACTGTGCCCGCAATGGCTGCGGCGCCCGATTGGGATTGCGATCGAGTTGCTGGCCGGCATTCCGAGCATCATCTACGGAATCTGGGGACTTTTCGTCTTTGCTCCGATTCTGCAGGACACGCTGCAGCCATTCCTGATCAATACATTGGGCAACGTGCCGTGGATCGGGCCGCTTTTCGCCGGCCCCCCCTACGGCATCGGCATGCTGACCGCAGGGCTGATCCTTACCATCATGGTGCTGCCGTTCGTGACGGCAATCTCGCGCGACGTGTTCGAAGCCGTGCCGGCCGTGCTCAAGGAAGCAGCGTACGGCGTCGGTTGCACGACTTGGGAGGTCGTGCGCTACGTGGTGCTGCCTTACACCAGAGTTGGAGTTATCGGCGGCGTGATGCTCGGGCTCGGCCGCGCGCTCGGCGAAACCATGGCCGTCACGTTCGTGATCGGCAACGCTCACCGGATTTCGGCCTCGCTGCTTGCGCCGGGCACGACCATCTCCGCCACCATCGCCAACGAGTTCACCGAGGCGGTAGGCGATCTCTACACATCCTCATTGATCGCGCTCGGCCTGATCCTTTTCGTCATCACTCTCATCGTGCTCGCTGCGGCCCGTTACTTGCTGAGGCGCATCGAGCTCCGGATCGGATGAGGCCATGAGCGCTCGCTACGCCGCCCGCCGCCGCACCAATGCCGTCGCGTTGACGTTGTCCCTTTGCGCCACCGCCTTTGGTCTGGGCTGGCTGGTGTTGATCCTGTTCTCGTTGCTGTGGCACGGCCTCAGTGGGCTTTCGCTTTCGGTATTCACGCAGATGACACCGCCGCCGGGTGCGAGCGGCGGACTGCTCAATCCGATTGTCGGCAGTCTCATTCTTACCGGACTGGCGGTGGCCATCGGCACCCCGATCGGCATTCTCGCCGGCACCTACATGGCCGAGTACGGCCGCTACGACCCGCTCACCAGCATCGTGCGTTTCATTAACGACATCCTCTTGAGCGCGCCGTCGATCGTAATCGGTTTGTTCATCTACGAAGTGATGGTAGCGCCGATGGGCCACTTCTCCGGTTTGGCCGGCGGCGTCGCACTCGCGGTCATCGTCATACCTGTGGTGGTGCGCACGACTGAGGACATGCTGACGCTCGTTCCCAACGCATTGCGCGAGGCCGCGACTTCGATCGGTCTGCCCCGTTCGATGTCGATCATACGGATCGGCTACCGCGCGGCGCGCGCCGGCATGGTCACCGGCGTGCTGTTGGCCGTTGCGCGCATCAGCGGCGAGACCGCTCCACTCCTGTTCACCTCGTTGAACAATCAGTTCTGGAGCACGAACCTTAACACGCCGATGGCGAGCCTTCCGGTCATTATTTTCCAGTTCGCGCTTAGTCCGTACAAGGATTGGCAGTCGCTGGCCTGGACCGGGGCGCTCATCATCACCTTGGCGGTCCTTGTGCTGAGTATCACCGCGCGCAGCCTCGTCTCAACGGGTAAGCAATCATGAGTGTAACATCTGTCGCCGTTCCTTCCGTCTCCGCCGCGCCAATCGACCGGGCGGGCCTTGCCGAAAAGATCACGATCCGCGATCTGAATTTCTTTTATGGCGAATCGAAAGCGCTGAAATCCATCAGCCTGCCGCTGTACGAGCATATAGTCACCGCCTTTATCGGTCCTTCCGGCTGCGGCAAGTCGACGTTGTTGCGCGTGCTCAATCGGATGTACGATCTTTATCCGAACCAGCGCGCGACCGGCGACGTCCTCCTCGACGGCATGAACATTCTCTCGCCGAAGCAGGACCTGAACCTGCTGCGGGCCCGCATCGGCATGGTGTTTCAGAAGCCGACGCCGTTTCCGATGTCGATTTATGAAAACGTCGCGTTCGGCATCAGGCTGTATGAGCGGCTGCCGAAATCCGAACTTGACGGGCGCGTGGAGACATCGCTGCGGCGAGCCGCGATTTGGGAAGAGGTCAAGGACAAACTCGCGGCGAATGGGCAAAGCCTGTCCGGCGGCCAGCAGCAGCGGCTGTGCATCGCGCGTACGGTCGCCGTGCGGCCCGAGGTCATTCTGTTCGACGAGCCATGCTCGGCGCTCGATCCCATCTCGACCGCCAAGATCGAAGAACTGATCGACGAACTGACCGACGACTATACGATCGTGATCGTCACCCACAACATGCAGCAGGCAGCGCGGGTGTCCGAATTCACCGCCTTTATGTATCTCGGCGAGCTGGTCGAGTTCGATTCGACCAGCAAGATGTTCACGGCGCCGCAGGATCAGCGCACGCAGGACTACATCACCGGCCGGTTCGGGTGAGATCATGAGCGATATCACAACCAGAGTGGACCACACGACAAAGGCGTTCGATGTCGATCTGCAGGAAATTACCCGGAAAGTGGCCGAGATGGGCGGCCTGGCAGAGCGGCAAATCATGGATGCCAGCCGTGCCCTCGTCGAGCACGATACCGATCTCGCGGAACACGTGATCGGTACCGATCCCGTTATCGACGCGATGCAACATGAGATCGAGGAAAAGGCAATCCTGACGATTGCGCGCCGGCAGCCCATGGCCGTCGATTTGCGCGAGATCGTCGGCGCCATGCGCGTGTGCAACGATCTCGAGCGGATCGGCGACCACGCCAAGCATATCGCCAAGAGAACTGTCGCTCTCGACCTCGACCTTCACCCGCAAAAACTGATCCGTGGCATCGAACACATGGCGTCCCTGGTCTCGACGCTGCTCAAGCAGGTGCTTGACGCCTATGCCAGCCGCGACGTTGCGACAGCACTCGTCGTGTGGAACGGTGACGAGGAAGTCGATGCACTTTGCACGTCGCTGTTCCGCGAGCTTCTGACCTACATGATGGAAGATCCGCGTAACATTACGTTCTGCATGCATCTTATGTTTTGTGCGAAGGACATCGAGCGCATTGGCGATCACGCGACCAACATCGCGGAAACGGTCTACTACATGATTGAGGGTAGCCCGATTACCGATCAGCGCCCGAAGGGGGACACCACGACTTTTGCGGCAGCGCCGCTGCACAAATAAGCAGGAGACGGGGATGGGTGCTAACATCCTGATCGTTGAGGACGAGGAACCGCTGACCACGCTGCTGCGCTACAACCTCGAAGCGGAAGGCTACGAGGTTGACGCCGTGGCCCGCGGTGACGATGCCGATACGCGGCTGCGCGAAACCGCGCCCGACCTTATCGTGCTCGACTGGATGCTGCCGGGCCTCTCCGGCATCGAATTGTGCCGGCGGCTGCGGTCGCGTCCGCAGACGCAAGCGCTGCCGATTATCATGCTCACCGCGCGAGGCGAGGAAAGCGAGCGCGTCCGCGGGCTTGCAACCGGCGCAGATGATTACATCGTCAAGCCGTTCTCGGTGCCCGAGCTCCTGGCGCGGATCCGTGCGCTGCTGCGGCGTGCCAGTCCGGAACGGGTCGCCACGGTTTTGCTGATCGGCGATCTCGAACTCGACCGCGAGAAAAAGCGCGTGTCCCGATCGAGCCGGCCGGTCGATCTCGGGCCGACGGAATTCCGGTTGCTCGAATTTCTGATGGAGCGCCCGGGCCGCGTCTTTTCACGCGAGCAATTGCTCGACGGGGTCTGGGGCAGCGATGTCTATATCGACGAACGCACGGTCGACGTGCATGTCGGCCGTCTGCGCAAGGCGCTCAATCGCGGCCACGGCGCCGACCCGATCCGCACCGTCCGCGGCGCCGGCTACTCGCTCGACGATCGTTTCGGCAAGGCGAGCTGATAACCGCTCAGCTTGCGAATGCCGGCGCGTGCGCCAACGCGTTGAAATTAAATCAGCGCTGCGGGCGCCGGTCCCGGCGGCGATCGCTCGCCGGTTGATACGCTACCCGGGAATGATAGGCGCAATAGGGCAGGCCACCGATCGTATTGCCGCCGCAGAAGAAGAAGTCGGTGGCACCCGGATCGCCGATCGGCCAGCGGCAAGTCTGCTCCGTCAATTCGAGAATGGTGCGGCGCTGGCCGATGGGAATGATGTTCTCGATCAGCTCAGGCGTGACGTCCGCTTCGATCTCGTAGGCATGCGCAAGCGCGGTGTTGCCGCGGATCGATCCGCGTCCGATACGCAGCATGTGCGTGGCGGTGCGGGTCTTGCGCGGACGCGGTGAGGCGCTCGATGCGCTTTTTGCGCGGCCGGACAGTCCGAGCCGGTGCACCTTGCCGATGACGGCGTTGCGCGTAATGCCGCCAAGCTCCCCCGCAATCTGACTGGCCGACAGGCCGTCAGACCACAGCTTCTTCAGCAACTCGACCCGCTCGTCGGTCCACGACATGCTCTAACCTCCTCAAAGATACGACTGCAGCCCTGACGGAATCCCCCATCGAGCCAGGAAGCGCTCGCCGCCCGGCACGCAACGCTGAACCAACGCTTTGGAGGACTGTCCGCCGCACGAGATGTCGTACTTGACAATCAAAAGCCTACAATATGGTGCGAGTCGGGCGCAAGAGTTGTAGGACATGCGTCCACATATTCCTGCCGGATGTGGACGAATGCGGGGCCGATCCGCGCGCGGCTATCATCTTTAGCGTGTTGACCGGCAACGGCGGCGGAAATAAAATGCTTAAATCGTGCCGCCCGGAGAGGCGGCACATTTCGTTTCGGCCGCGCAGAGTCTCGCTGCGCAACCGTGCGCGGACGCAACCGTGACATCGCACCTGTTACCGACCTATGCGCGCGTCCACCTTGCTTTTGAGCGGGGCGAGGGCGTTTGGCTCATCGCGACCAACGGCGATCGCTATCTCGATTTCACCTCCGGTGTCGCGGTGAACGCGCTCGGGCACGCCCACCCGCAGCTCGTCGCGGCTCTCGCCGAACAAGCGCAAAAGGTGTGGCACGTTTCCAACCTCTACGAAATTCCGGAGGCCGAGCGCGTCGCGCAGCGACTGTGCGATGCCAGCTTTGCCGACGTGGTGTTCTTCTGCAATTCCGGCGCCGAGGCGATGGAATGCACGATCAAGATGGCGCGCAAATATCAGTCGGCGAATGGCGCGCCGGAACGCTACCGCATCATTACTTTTGAGGGCGCATTCCACGGCCGCACGCTGGCAACGCTCGCTGCGGGCGGACAGAAAAAATATCTCGACGGCTTTGGTCCGGTCGTCGAAGGCTTCGACCATGTGCCGTTCGGCGATATCGAAGCGACCAAGCGCGCGATCACGGCCGAAACCGCCGCCATACTGATCGAGCCGATCATGGGCGAGGGCGGCGTGCGGGTTGTCGAACCGTCGTTCCTGCGGGCGTTGCGCGAGCTGTGCGATCAGCACGGCTTGCTCCTGGCCTTCGACGAGGTTCAGACCGGCATGGGCCGCACCGGCGAGTTGTTCGCCTACCAGCGCGTCGGCGTCGCGCCCGACATCATGGCGCTTGCCAAGGCGCTCGGCGGCGGATTCCCGGTCGGTGCGTGCCTGGCGACTCGCGAGGCGGCCAAGGGAATGACGGCCGGCACCCACGGCTCGACATTTGGCGGCAATCCGCTGGCAATGAGCGCCGCCAACGCCGTGCTGGACGTGATGCTGGCGCCAGGCTTTCTCGATCGCGTGCGGCTAAACGGGCTGCTTTTCAAACAACGGCTGGCGGAAATCAAGGATCGCTATCCATCCTTGATCGCCGAGGTGCGCGGCGAGGGACTGCTGATCGGCGTGCGGGCGCAGGTGCCGCCCGGCGAACTGGTCGATGCGCTGCGCGCCGAAAAGATGATCGCAGTCGCTGCGGGCGACAATGTCGTGCGACTGCTGCCGCCGCTCATCATCAGCGAAGAGGAAATCGCCGAAGGCATCCGGCGCCTCGACCGCGCCTGCGCGCGGCTCATGCAAGCGCACGGGACGGCGGCGAAAGAAGAGACGGGCCGATGAGTACGGTCCGTCACTTCCTCGACCTGATCGAAGTCCCGGCGGAGGACCTTCGCAAGATCATCGACATGGCGCGGGTCATGAAGACCAAGCCTCAGCGCAAGGATCGCCCGATGGCCGGCAAAACGCTGGCGATGATCTTTGAACGGCCTTCGACCCGCACGCGCGTTTCTTTTGAGGTGGCCATGCGCCAGCTTGGCGGCGATGCCATCATGCTCACCGCCGACGAGATGCAACTCGGCCGTGGCGAAACCATCGCCGATACCGCCCGCGTCCTGTCGCGCTACGTCGACGCCATCGTGATCCGCGCGCTCGATCCTCGCGCCGTCGCCGAGCTTGCAAGCTATGCCACGGTGCCGGTGATCAACGGCCTGACGCGACGTTCGCACCCGTGTCAGCTGATGGCCGACGTCATGACTTTCGAGGAGCATCGCGGTCCGATCCGCGGCCGCACCGTCGCCTGGACCGGCGATGCCAACAATGTGCTGACGTCATGGATGCATGCCGCCGAGCGCTTTGCGTTCCGCCTCCGCGTCGCTACCCCGCCGGAACTCGCTCCGAAGAAGCCGCTGGTCGACTGGATCAAATCCTCCGGTGCGGCGATCACGATCGTTACCGATCCGGACGAGGCGGTGAAGGGTGCCGACTGTGTGGTGACCGATACCTGGGTGTCGATGGGCGATCGCAATGGCGCTCGCCGCCACAACCTGCTCAAGCGCTATCAGGTGAATGCGCGCCTCATGGCGCGGGCCAAGCCGGATGCCATTTTCATGCATTGCCTCCCCGCGCACCGCGGCGAGGAGGTGACCGACGAGGTCATGGACGGTCCTCACTCGGTCGTGTTCGATGAAGCCGAGAACCGGTTGCATGCTCAGAAAGGGATTTTGAGCTGGTGCCTGGCGAACGGCCGGGGAGCGTAAATACCGAGCCCGGCGGAGGGCTGCCAATTCCTCGGGCGTCACCTATATTTGCCGGCGATGAACAATCCCAACCTGGGCATTCCGGTTCGAGAGCCGGCGCAAACCGGCCTCGACGATACGATCCTGCCGTTCGAGGTCCGGACGCTCGATTTGCGCGGCCGGATTGTGCGGCTTGGGCCGGCGGTCGATGCCATCCTGAGCAGCCACGATTATCCGCTGCCGATTGCCAAGCTCCTTGGCGAGGCGATCGTGCTGACTGCCATGTTGGGCTCTTCTCTCAAATTCGACGGCAGGTTCATTCTGCAGACGCAGAGCGACGGCCCGGTCCGCATGCTGGTGGTCAATTTCACCTCGCCCGGCAAAGTACGGGCGTGCGCGCGCTTTGACGCCAAGCGAGTAGCCGCCGCCATCGCTGCGAATGAAGCCGGGCCGGGACAGCTGCTCGGCCGGGGTCACCTTGCCATGACCATCGACCAGGGCCCGGATATGAGCCGCTACCAGGGGCTGGTTCCGCTGGAGGGATATGACCTCGAGCGCGCCGCGCACGAGTATTTTCTGCGCTCCGAACAGATACCGACGCGCGTGCGGCTTGCGGTCGCGGAGGAGTTCCGCGGCGGTGAAAACGGCGCGCGCCGGCGCTGGCGCGCCGGCGGAATCCTCCTGCAATTCCTGCCCAGGTCGCCGGAACGCGCCCGTCAGCCTGATCTCGATCCCGGCGACGCGCCCCCGGGTACGGAGCCTTATGCCCCGCCGGAAGACGACGCCTGGGTCGAAGGCCGTTCGCTTGTCGAAACCGTCGACGATATCGAGCTGATCGATCCGGCACTCTCGAGCGAGCGGCTTGCCTATCGTCTCTTCCATGAGCCGGGCGTACGCGTCTTTCCAGCGGCGCCGGTCGAGGCCCGCTGTTCGTGCTCGCGCCAGAGCGTCGAAGCCATGCTCCAGAGTTTTCCGCAGGATGATCGCGACGACATGGTCGAGGACGGCAAGATCACCGTGACCTGCGAATTCTGCAGCTCGACTTACGTGTTCGATCCGGCCGAAATAACGACCGAAGGTTCGGCGCTTTAGCCTTTTGGTGGAGCATGATCTTTTCGGAAAACCGGCCTCCACCCCGGATCAAGTCCGGGGCAGGCTTTTTCCGGATCATGCCGTTTTGGTGGAGCATGATCTTTTCGGAAAACCGGCCTCCCCCCGGATCAAGTCCGGGGCGGCTTTTTCCGGATCATGCCGTAGGTCTTTGGCGCCAAACGCGAAACTCGTTTTCAGGCCGCCTTCTCTTAGTTGAGCGTGCGCTTGCTTTCGCTTGAATTGAGCGAAAACGCCGGAATTTCGATGTCGAAATGCTCGCCGCTTGCCGTCACCATTCCGTAGGTGCCCACCATAAATCCCGACGGCGTTTGCAGCGGTACCCCGCTGGTATATTCGAAGGACTCTCCCGCCTTCAGCACCGGCTCTTCCCCGACAACGCCGGCGCCGCGCACTTCCTGTCGGCGGCCATTGGCGTCGGTGATGCGCCAATGGCGGGTCTTTAGCTGCACGGTGTCGTCGCTGTGGTTGGTAATGGCGACGGTGTAGGCCCAGAAGAAATAACTATTGTCCGGCGACGAGCGGTCGGGGACGAACCGCGGCGTGACCATGACCTCGATGTTACGGGTGACGGCTCGATACATTGCGCAAATCCCGGCGCCGTTTACGCAGTGATCCTGAAGCAGGTTCCTCTATTTGGGGCACCGCGCTTCGCCACCGGCCTCGATCATATCCTCGCACGAGTGAATAGCCCTAGGCCAGAAGTTGCAATATCCGTGCGGGTCCAAGCCGTGCCGCAATGGCTTGCGAACGTCGGAGTTGGGACACTAGATTGGCGGGGGCGCCGAAGCACGGGTGCGCCGCCGCGGCGGCCCGCAATGGTTCCAAACGCATGGCGATGGCTTCTCCGGCACCGGCGACTACCAGCGAGCGCGATCTGCGACTCGACCTGTTCCGCGGCGTCGCGCTGTGGCTGATTTTCCTCGACCATATTCCGGAAAATGTCGTGAACTGGTTCACGATCCGCAATTACGGCTTCAGCGACGCGACTGAAATCTTCATCTTCATTTCCGGCTACACCGCGGCTTTCGTCTATGGCCGGTCGATGCGGGAACGCGGCTTTGTGCTTTCCAGCGCGCGCATCCTGCGCCGGGCCTGGCAGATTTATGTGGCGCATATTTTCCTGTTTACGATTTTCATGGCGGAAATCGCCTACGTCGCATCTACTTTCGACAATCCGCTCTACGCGGAGGAAATGAAAATCCTCGATTTTCTCAAGCAGCCCGATGTCACGATTTTTCAGGCGCTGTTGTTGAAGTTCAAGCCAGTCAACATGGACGTGCTGCCGCTCTACATCGTGCTGCTGCTGCTGTTTCCGCCCATGCTCTTCCTCCTGCTCCGGCAACCGAACCTCGCACTCGCCGGGTCGGCGGTCGTCTATGCCTTCGCGTGGCGACTTAATTGGAACCTGCCGGCCTATCCGAACGGCGTCTGGTTCTTCAATCCGTTTGCCTGGCAATTACTGTTCGTATTCGGCGCATGGTGTGCGATCGGCGGGGCGCAGCGGCTCTCCGCAGTGTTACGTTCGCGGCTCGTTCTGGCGGTCGCCATTGCCTATCTCTTGTTTGCCTTCGCCATCACGCTGACATGGCATTTCGAATCGCTCGACCGTTTCGTGCCGGTCTGGCTGAAGGATTGGATGTATCCGATCGACAAGACCAATCTGGACGTCCTGCGGTTCGCGCATTTCCTGGCCCTTGCTTCTGTGACCGTTTACTTTGTCCCCCGCCAGTGGCCCGGCCTGAAATCAGCAATTCTCCGGCCTGCCATCGTCTGCGGCCAGCATTCGCTGGAAATCTTCTGTCTTGGCGTATTTCTGGCCTTTGCCGGGCAGTTCATCATCGCGGAATCCTCGGGCGGGCCGCTGCTTCAGACGGCCATCAGCGCATTAGGCATTTTCATCATGATCGCTGCCGCGAACCTGCTTTCGTGGTACAAAGCCATCGAAGGGCGAAGCCCCTCATCGCGCGTCAAATCCCCGGACGCGGACCTCGCGGGAGGCGAGGCATGACGGTCATGATTGCCGTGTTGGCGACCATCGCGTTTGTGAACGGTGCGGCCGCGGGAGTGCCGGCGCAGGAATGCGACGTGCCGGAATCGCTCATACCCGTATCGAGCGATCTGACGCGCGTCAGTAAAGAAATCGGGGATCATCATCGGCTCAACATCAGCGTCGTGGGCTCGAAGTCTTCCGCATTGTCGGGCCCGGACGGTGCGCGGTTTTCCTATCCGGCGCAGCTGGAGCAATCGCTTAGAAAGCGGTTGCCGGGCAACGAAATCAAAGTGACGGCGCATATTCCCTCCGGGCAGACGACGGCAGAAATGGCCGCCGACTTGCCGAGGATATTGTCCGAGGATCGGCCCGAATTGCTGATCTGGCAGGCGGGCACGGTCGATGCGTTGCGCGGCGTCGAACCGGACGATTTCCGTGCCAGCCTCGATCAAGGGCTCGACGCGGTTAGCAAAGCCGGCGCCGACGTCATTATGATGAATATGCAATACAGCCCGCGCACCGAAACCATGCTGGGCGTCACCCCTTTCGCGGACGTCATGCGCTGGGTGGCCGAGCAGCGTGACATTGTATTGTTTGATCGGCTGGCGATCATGCATTACTGGAGCGACGAGGGCACGTTTGACCTCTATGCGCCAACCAACGGATATGCTATGGCCCGGCGCGTCCATGAATGCATTGGCCGGGCCTTGGCGTCTCAGATTATCAACGCCGCCCATCTTGAGACCGGCAAAGCGCAAATGACGCGTTGATGTCATTGACCACCAAGATGTCGTTAGCCAACAAAAGCCATTGACCACCAAAATGTCATTAACCACTAAAATGTCATTGACCAACAAAACAACTGCCGGATTTCTCGCGAGCTTGGTGGCCGGCGTATTTGCTTTGGTCATGAGCGCGCCCGCCGATGCGCAAATGATCGGCATGCGAACTCCGGCGCCGACGGCGGCGAGTTCCCCGCCCGCATGCGGCTGGCCCGCCTGAACTAGCACGCTTCAACCGCGCGCTCCGCCACACTGCACGGCGCCTGGCGAGCGGCGAACCGCTGACGATCGTCGCGATCGGGTCTTCCTCGACCGCCGGGGCAGGTGCTACTTCGCCGGCTGCGAGTTATCCGAGCCGCCTTGCCGTCGAACTCGCGCAACGTTTTCCCGGGCGCGACATCACGGTACTCAACCGCGGCGTCAACGGCGAAGAGACCGAGCAGATGCTGGCGCGGTTTGACACTGCCGTCATTGCTGCGCATCCGGCTCTGGTACTCTGGCAGATCGGCACCAATTCCGTGTTGCGCGAATATCCGCTCAAATCGCATTCCGTCCTTTTGCGCGAGGGCATCGCGCGGCTCAAGCAAGCTGGCGCCGACGTCGTGCTGATCGATATGCAGTACACGCCGAGTGTGCTCGCCAAATCCGAAACGCCAGGCATGGAAGATCAGATCGCCTTCGCGGCCAAGCAGGAGAATGTCGATCTGTTCAGCCGCTTTGCGCTCATGCGCCATTGGCATGAGGTTCAGCACATCCCGTTCGACGTCTTCGCCTCGCCGGACCAGCTGCACATGAACGACTGGAGTTATGCCTGCGTGGCGAAACTCCTCGCCACCGCGATCGCCGAGGCGGCAACCCGGCCGGTCGAATCCGCGTCCGCCCGTTCCGGGCGTTAGAGCACAATCGTCTTAGATTGAATTATTTGACGCGCCGGTTTTCTGGCGGCGAATGATCGTTTCGGAAAACCGGCCTCCACCCCGGATCAAGTCCGGCGCGGGCTTTTTCCGGATCATGCAATTTGGCGAAGCATGATCTTTTCGGAAAACCGGCCTCCACTTTTCCGGATCATGCTCAAAAGCTTCAAACCATTTCCAGCGCCGCCAGCACGTCCTCGACGATGTCGTCGGGATGCTCGAGCCCGACCGAGAGGCGTACCAAGCCGTCGCTGATGCCGAGTTCGGCACGTTGCGCCGGAGCCAGCCGCTGGTGCGTCGTCGTCGCCGGATGCGTGATGAGGCTCTTGGCGTCGCCGAGATTATTGCTGATGCGAATGAGCTTGAGCGAATCCTGGAAGCGGAACGCGGCGTTCTTGCCGCCTTTGATGTCGAAGGCGACGAGGGTCGAGCCGCCGCGCATCTGCTTTTGTGCGACCTTGGCTTGAGGGTGGTCGGGCCGGCCTGGATAGATCAGGCGCGCGATCTTTGCATGCTCGGCCAGCGCGACCGCAAGCGTCGCTGCGCTGTCGGTCTGCCGCCGGACCCGCACCGGCAGCGTCTCCAGTCCCTTGAGCATCACCCAGGCGTTGAACGGCGACAACGATGGTCCGGTCTGACGCAGCAGCACATGAATGTGCTTCTGGATGAACTCTTCCGAGCCAAGGATGATCCCGCCGAGGCAGCGCCCCTGACCGTCGATATGTTTGGTCGCCGAATAAACGACGCAGTCGGCGCCGAGCGCAAGCGGCGATTGAAAGATCGGCGTCGCGAAAACGTTGTCGACGACGAGCGTCGCGCCGGCATCGTGGGCGATCTCGGCCACCGCGGCGATGTCGATGATTTCAAGCGTTGGATTGGTCGGCGTTTCCAGGAAGAAGGTTTTGGTGTTCGGGCGCACGGCGTCCCGCCACTGGTTGAGGTCGGTGCCGTCGACGAGCGTCGAGGAAATGCCATAACGCGGCAAATAATCCTCGACGATATAGCGGCAGGAACCGAACAGCGCTTTGGCGGCCACGACATGATCGCCGGTCTTGACCTGACCGGTCAGCGCCAGCGTCACCGCGGCCATGCCGGTCGCGGTCGCCCGCGCGGCCTCGGCGCCTTCGAACGCCGCCATGCGCGCCTCGAACATGGCGACCGTCGGATTGGAGAAGCGCGAATACTGGAAACCCGGCTCTTCGTTCTTGAAGCGGCGTTCGGCCTGGGCGGCGCTGTCGTAGACGTAGCCCTGGGTCAGAAACAGCGCTTCGGAAGTCTCGCCGAATGGCGAGCGCAGCGTGCCGGAATGAACAAGCCGGGTTTCGGGACGATAACGATCATGCGCCGACGCGGACATCTGGCCCTCCTGATTGGCCAAAAACAAAACCCGGCCGGGAGGAATAATCCTCAGGCCGGGCTCACGCGTCCCCGGCCTTTTAGCAAGTTGTTTTACGTGGCTTGCAAGCCGGCCGGCTCAAATGACCACGGGATAAAGCGCCTCATACGCTGCGCCCGTCTTTCCGTCAAGCCGGGCATCGGGTTAGATCGTTGCAGCAGCAATTTTCGCCGCGGCGTGCGGTGAAACGACGTGGTGATCGCGTGCCGCTTTCCTTTGCACCTTCGGACCGGGGCATTCTTCCCGACCGCATGATTGCGGCACTGGCGAAGGCGGGCGGGATCGTGGCCGCGCGCCCGTTTGCTTCCGACCAAATCCAGCCGGCTAGTCTCGACCTCCGGCTGGGCGCGATCGCCTACCGCGTGCGTGCGAGCTTCCTGCCGGGTCCGGGCATTGCGGTCGCTCGCCGCATTGCCGAGTTGAAGCTCCACGAGTTCGCGCTGGGCAATGGCGCCGTGCTGGAAACCGGCTGCGTTTATATCGTGCCGCTTATCGAAAGCCTGGCGCTGCCGCCTGACATCGCGGCCGCGACGAATCCGAAAAGCTCAACCGGACGGCTCGACGTCTTCACCCGCGTGATCGCCGACGAGACCCGCGGCTTTGATCGCGTCGAGGGTGGCTATTGCGGGCCGCTTTATGCGGAGATCAGTCCAAAAACTTTCCCGGTATTGGTGCGCGAAGGTTCGCGGCTGTCGCAAATCCGCTTTCGCCACGGCGACGCCCTGCTTGACGCCGAAAAGCTGCGCGCGCTGCACGCCCACGAGCGGCTCGTCGATCGCGCCGAGGCGGTGATGGGCGATGGCGTCGCGGTCAGCGTCGATCTTTCCGGCGGAGCAATAGCGAGGGGCGAGAGCATTGTCGGCTATCGCGCCAAGCGCCACACCGCGGTGATCGAGGTTGAGCGGCGGGCCGCCTACGATATCGCCGACTTCTGGGAGCCGATCGCCGCGCGCGCCGACCGGAGTCTTATTCTCGATCCTGACGAGTTTTACATCCTGGCTTCGACCGAGGCTGTGCAGGTGCCGCCGGACTATGCCGCTGAGATGGTGCCGTTTGATCCCCTCGTCGGCGAGTTTCGCGTGCACTATGCCGGCTTTTTTGACCCGGGCTTCGGTTACGCTGGCGCCGGTGGTCTCGGCGCCCGCGCCGTTCTGGAAGTGCGGTCGCGCGAAGTGCCGTTCATCCTCGAGCACGGTCAGGTCGTCGGCCGTTTGGTCTACGAAAAAATGCTGGCCCGACCCGATGAGCTTTACGGCGCCGGCATCGGCTCGAACTATCAGGCGCAAGGCCTCAAATTATCCAAGCACTTTCGCGGTTGAGCGGACGGCTGCTTGCATGAGAGCGCCCGCGAGGGCGAAGAGCAGCTCGGCGCAGATTTTATTAGCTAAGTTGCGATACTGACTTTCAGCCGATCAAAATTCTTGTGGCATTTCGCCGGGAAGCGCGTTCTTCTCTGCGTCGGGGGCGAGTGGCGACGCAGCGCGAGGCGGGGCATGCGCGTACTCACCATGATCTTTGGCGCCGTTGTTTTCGCCGCTCTTTTGCTTGCGGCGGCGGGCAATACGGCTGCGAATGCGCAAACGGGCTTCGACCGGCCGGGCGGCGACTATGCGAGTGGTCCGGTACCTAACGGCGATCCGGCCGTGTGCGCTTCGCGCTGCGAGCGCGACAAGGCGTGCCGGTCGTGGAGCTTTTCCTATCCGTCGGTCTCGGGCGACGTCGCCATGTGTTGGCTCAAACGTGAGGTGGTGCCGCGTACGCGCTCGGCCTGCTGTGTGTCGGGCGTGCGCGGCGCGGGTGTCGTCGAGCCGCGCCTTGGCGAAGTCGAATTCGCGATCGATCGCGCCGGCGGTGACTACCGGTCTTTCGACACAACGCCCGATCCGCGCGGCAAAACCTGCGCGGCGGCCTGCCGAGGAGAGCCGCGCTGCCGCGCCTGGACCTACCGGCGGGCGGGTTATGGCGCGGCGGTACCGCGCTGCTACCTGAAGGAAGTGATCAAGCCGCCGCGGAACCGGCCGTGCTGCATTTCCGGCGTGGTGCGATAGCGCGGGCGCGCTATTGAACCGCGGTGAAGAACCGGGACAACCGCAAGCCGGCCGGCCATGTCCATACCGGCTGCCGTGCTACGGCGAGATCCCACGATCCGACCAGGGCTTCGACGCGTCCGACCAGGTCGCCGACCGGCAAAATACCGACACCGCCGTGACTGACCGCAATCCGGCTGTCCGCCGAGTTGTCGCGATTGTCGCCCATGACGAAGAGGTGGTCGGCCGGGATGACGATTTCGGGCATGTTGTCATAAGGCCCGAAACTGTCGTGCTTGAAGATCGTGTGGGATCGATTGCCGGGCAACGTTTCGGTGAAGCGCGCGACCGGCTGCAGCGAGCCGTCCTCAGCTTCCGCCTGACCGACACCGTCGGCCTTGAGAGCGACCGGCGCGCCGTTGATCCACACGCGCCCGTTCCGCAGCGCGATGCGATCTCCCGGCAGTCCGATCACCCGCTTGACCCAAATTTGCGATCGATCGCCGGGCCAACGGAACACCACGACGTCGCCGCGGTGCGGCAGCGCCGCGAGGACGCGCTGGGTCTGCGGGAATGCGATGAACGGCGGCAGCGAAGCCGCGCTGTAACCGTAGGGATATTTGGTGGCCAGCAATTCGTCGCCGATCTGCAGCGTCGGCTCCATGGAGCCGGACGGCACGTAATAAGGCTCGGCGATCGCGACCTTTGCGGCCGTGAACACAAGCAGGATGGCAGCCATATCGGCGATCGGCTTGAACCAGCGCTGCATGGCGAACCCCTTTGCGTCGGCGGAATTGCTTGTCAGCCCGTGCCGCCGACCGTGATGCGGTCAAGGCGCAGCGTCGGCTGGCCGACGCCGACAGGAACGCCTTGGCCGTTCTTGCCGCAGGTGCCGATGCCGTCGTCGAGCGCGAGGTCGTTGCCGACCATGGAAATGCGGTTCAGATCGGTCGGACCGTTGCCGATGAGCATGGCGCCCTTGATCGGAGCGCCGCGCTTGCCGTTTTCGATGCGGTAGGCCTCGGTGCATTCGAACACGTATTTGCCCGAGGTGATGTCGACCTGGCCGCCGCCGAAATTCACGGCGTAGATGCCGTTCTTCACAGAAGCGATGATCTCTTGCGGATCGCGCGTGCCGGCGAGCATGTAGGTGTTGGTCATGCGCGGCATCGGCACGTGCGCGAAGCTCTCGCGGCGGCCGTTACCGGTCGGCTTCATGCCCATCAGACGGGCGTTCTGCCGGTCCTGCATGTACCCGACCAGAATACCGTCTTCGATCAGCACGGTTCGATTGGTCGGCGTGCCTTCGTCGTCGAGAGACAGTGAGCCGCGGCGGGCCGCGATGGTGCCATCGTCAACGACGGTGACGCCCTTGGCGGCGACGCGTTCACCCATGAGGCCGGCGAAGGCCGAGGTCTTCTTGCGATTGAAGTCGCCCTCGAGCCCGTGGCCGATCGCCTCGTGCAGCATGACGCCGGGCCAGCCGGGGCCGAGCACGACATCCATCTCGCCGGCCGGCGCGGGCACGGCATCGAGGTTGGTCAGGGCCTGGCGCACCGCCCGGTCGACGGCGTCTTGCCAGGTGTCGGTGATGATAAAGCGCTGATAGCCCTCGCGGCCGCCGTAACCGGCGCTGCCGGTCTCCTGCCGGTCGCCGTCGCCGACCACGACCGAAACGCTGACGCGCACCAGCGGACGGACATCGCGATAAGTCTCGCCATCGCCACGCACCACTTCGACCGCTTGCCAGGTGGCGCCGAGGCTGACCGAGACCTGGCGTACGCGCGGGTCCTTGGCGCGCGCATAGGCGTCGATGGTCTCAAGCAGCCGGGCCTTGGTTTCGAATGCGGGGCTGCCCAGCGGGCTATCCTCGCCATAAAGTTTGACGTTGGTGCGCGGCGGCGGGGCGGCATAGGTGCCCGAATAGCCGCCCTTGACCGCACGAACGGCATCAGCGGCGCGTGCGATCGCCGCTTCGGAAACGTCCGATGCATGGGCGTAGCCGACCGCCTCGTCCTTGACGGCGCGCAGGCCAAATCCCTGCGACGTGTCGTAGGTCGCCTGTTTCAATCGGCCATTGTCGAAGACCAGCATTTCGGCCTGGCGATATTCGAGAAAGAGTTCGCCGTCGTCGGCGCCTTCGAGCCCGCGAGAGATGATCTTGGCTAGTCGTTGCCGGTCGAGGCCTGCGCGGTCGACCAGCGAAGAGGGGGCAGAGGCCATGCGGAACTCCCGGGGCGTTTTTATTGGTTCAGGCGTTTCGCCCTAGAGATAAGCGATGCGCCCGCGCATTTCTACGGCCGAGACCCGTGTTCCGCTGAGGCCGGTCGTGTCCTGGGGGCCGCGAAGCTACCCCGCCAGCCGTTCGATGGCGGCGCCGCAGCGCCCGAGCTTGTGTTCCAGCCGCTCAAAACCGCGATCGAGGTGATAGACGCGATTGACGATCGTCTCGCCCTCGGCGGCGAGGCCGGCGATCACCAGCGACACCGACGCGCGCAGATCGGTTGCCATCACCGGCGCCCCCTTGAGCCGGTCGACGCCTTCGATCGTCGCCTGCTCACCGTCGAGCTGGATACGTGCGCCCAGCCGCGCCAGCTCCTGCACGTGCATGAAACGGTTCTCGAACACCGTCTCGACGATATGCGAGGTGCCCTGCGCGCGGGTCATCAGCGCCATAAGCTGCGCCTGGAGATCGGTCGGAAAGGCGGGGAAGGGCGCCGTCGAAACCTCGACTGGCGCCAGAAAGCCGCCGTTGCGTGCAACGCGGATACCCTGGTCTGTCGGCGTTACGGTTACGCCCGTTGCCTGCAATACATCGAGTGCGGCCTGGAGCAGTTCCGGCTGTGCGTTCTGCAAAAGAACGTCACCTCCGGCCATGGCGACCGCCATGGCATAGGTGCCGGTCTCGATGCGATCGGGCAAAACGCTGTGGCGCGCGCCGTTGAGCCTGGTGACGCCTTCGATGACGATGCGCTCGGTACCGGCGCCGGAAATGCGCGCCCCCATCTTGTTGAGGCAAGCGGCCACATCGGCGACTTCCGGTTCGCGTGCCGCGTTCTCGATCACGGTCGTGCCGTTGGCGAGCGATGCCGCCATGATCGCCGTATGGGTGCCGCCGACCGTCACCTTGGGAAAGACGATTTCCGCGCCCTTGAACCCATGCGGCGCCTTCGCCACCACATAGCCGCTGTCGATCTCGATCTGGGCGCCAAGCCGCTCCATGGCCATGATGAGAAGATCGACCGGCCGCGTGCCGATGGCGCAGCCGCCAGGCAGCGAAACCCGTGCTTCGCCCATGCGCGCCAGGAGCGGCGCCAGCACCCAAAAGCTCGCCCGCATCTTGGAGACGAGGTCATAGGGCGCGGTGGTGTCGATGATGTCGGCTGCGGAAATATGCAGCGTCTGGCCGTGATCGGCGGTCTCGCCGGCGCGTTTGCCGCTGACCGTGATGTCGACGCCATGGTTGCCGAGGATGCGCTCCAGGAGCGCCACATCGGCAAGGCGCGGCACGTTGTCGAGCGTCAATGTCTGGTCGGTCAGGAGGCTCGCGATCATCAGCGGCAGGGTGGCGTTTTTCGCGCCCGAGATCGGTATGGTGCCGTTAAGCCGGCGGCCGCCGAGAATGCGAATACGATCCATGAATGCCCCCCTGCGGCCTCCTTGCGGAGGCCCGAAACCCTAATCGCGGCCCCGATTGCGGCGAAAGTCGGGAGTTTGCGGCTCCGCTGCCGCATTCCCGGACGGCGGCGTTCCGCCGGGCTCGCGCTCCTCGCTACGCCCCCGCGCCTGCGCCTTGCGGCGTTTGAGGTTCTCACGCAAAGCCGCCGACAATCGCGCCGCGCGCGCCGCCTGCTTTTGTGCCTTGCCGGGGGAAATCATCGCTGCCGCGTCCTTACGGCAGCGGGAGCAGGTGCGGCGCAAACAGGCCGAATGACAGGACGCCAAGTCCGGCGACGCCGAGCAGACCTGAGAACCAGGCGAGCGCCATCATGCTGGTAATCACCGCTCCTGAGGCAAGCACGATGCCGATCTGGAACGCTGCGGATGCGAGTTCATAGTGGTGATATCGCGCCAGCGAGAGATCGCGGCTCGCTTCCGCCTCCTTGGCGCGCTCGGCAAGCTCCTTGCGGCCCTCGTGCGTCTCCGGCTCGGAATCATAGCGCGCGGTGGTTTTTTGCCAGGTGTCGATCTGCTTTTCCATCGCGGCCTTCACCGCTGGATCGCTGGCGTTTTCGGCTTGAAGTTTCAGTTCCTCGGTAGCCGTGCGCACCATTGTCATGCGGACCGTCTTGGCCTGGAAGAAGGCCCAGAGATTTGAGGATTCGACGTTGGCGCTGATCGCCTCGGTCTGCGCGCTCTTTCCGAGCGTCTCCGAGAAGGAGAGAAACAGCGCAAGCACCGCGATGACGAGCGCGATCTTTCTGTTCGAGTGCGCCGCGTGTTCGGCGTGCTCGGCATGTTCCATTGTTTCATGAGCTTCCGGCATGGTCCAAGCCCCCTCTAAATGCCTTCTCCCGCCCAGGCAGCGGCGCGTGACCGGATAGCACGAAATTCAGTCAGGCGCGCGGATGGGCGCTGCGATAGGCCTCGATCAGGCGTTCGGCATCGACCTCGGTATAGATCTGCGTCGTCGCCAACGAAGCATGCCCGAGCAGTTCCTGGATCGCGCGCAGATCGCCGCCCCGCGCCAAAAGGTGCGTGGCGAACGAATGCCGCAGCGCATGCGGCGTCGCCGTCTCGGCAAGACCAAGCGCGCCGCGCAGCCGGGCCATTGCGAGCTGGACGACGCGCGCCGACAGGGGGCCGCCCTTGGCGCCGACGAACAGCGGACCGTCCTGCGGCAGATCGTACGGGCAGAGCGCGACATAGTCGTCGATGAGTTTCTGCACCTGCGGCAGCACCGGCACCATGCGTTGCTTGCGGCCCTTTCCGGTGACCGTGATGGCATCGCGGCCGCTGCCGAAATCCTCGCGCTTGAGCGAAAGCGCTTCGGAAATGCGCAATCCGCTGCCGTAGAGCAAAGCGAGCACGGCGGCGTCCCGCGCATGCACCCATGGCGCACGGTCGTCATCCGCCAAAAGTTCGGATTCGCCAACGCGCCGCGCGGCCGCGACGGGGAGCGGCCGCGGCAGCGTCCGGCCGATCTTCGGTGCGCGGACGGCGGAGAGCGCGCCGACGCTGCCTTTGCCGTTGCGTTCGAGATAACGCGCGAAGCCGCGCATGCCGGCGAGCGTGCGCATCAGCGAGCGGCTGCCGACCCCCTCGGCGCGGCGTGCCGCCAGGAAGGCGCGCACGTCCGCCGGCCGAAGCGCTGCAAGGTCTTTCAGCGAGGGGGCGCCGCCGAGATGCGCGGTGAGGAAGGCGAGAAACTGCAGCACGTCGCGCTGATAGGCTTCGAGCGTTTTCGGCGAGTAACGCCGCTCGTCGCCGAGATGGCGCAGCCACGCCGCGATCTCGGCGGCGACTTTGGGGGCGACGCCTGGAAACCTCTCATTGCCTCCCCCTGAAAGGGGGAGGTCGGCGGCGACAGGCCGCCGGGTGGGGGTCGAACCGGGAGCACCCTTCGTCACGTTGACCCCTCCCCGGCGCGCTATGCGCGCCGTCCCTCCCCTTCTAGGGGAGGGTGCAATTGGTCGCCACTTTAGCCTCGCAGCCCTTTCCCCTTCCTAAACCGACCGGAATCGGCGGAAAGTCGGTGCGGAAAGTCGGTCATGGCCAAACGCGTCGTCGATGTCCTGGTCCCGGTCGCCCTCGACCGGGCCTATTCCTACCGGGTGCCCGAGAACCTCACGCTCGCGCCGGGCGACATCGTTTGCGTGCCGCTCGGCGCCCGCGAGGCGACCGCCGTGGTCTGGGCGGATAACCCAAAACCCAATCCCCGGCTCGACAACCGGCTCAAGGATGTCGAGCAAAAGCTCGATCTGCCGCCGCTGCAGCCCGGAACTGCGCAGTTTCGTCGACTGGGTCGCGAATTATACCGTCAGCTCGCGCGGCATGGTGCTGCGGATGTGTCTGCGCATGGGCGAGAATCTCGGCGCCGAACGCGAGCGCGTCGGCGTGCGTCTTGCCGGTCCGCCGCCGCAGCGGATGACGACGGCACGCGAGCGCGCGCTCGCGCTGCTCGCCGACGGCATGGTGCGCGGCAAGAGCGACGCGGCGCGAGAGGCGGGCGTGAGCGCCGGCGTGATCGATGGGCTCATCGACGAAGGCACGCTCGAAACCGTGGTGCTGCCGCCGGAGCCGGTCGCGGCAAAGCCCGATCCGGATTTTGTGCAAACGGATTTCACCAGCGACCAGAACGCTGCTGCCGCGCAACTGAAAGCAACGGTGGCGGCGGACGGCTATTCGGTGACGTTGCTCGATGGCGTCACCGGCTCCGGCAAGACCGAGGTTTATTTCGAGGCGGTGGCGGACGCGATCCGCCGCGGCCGCCAAAGCCTCATTCTCATGCCTGAGATTGCGCTGACCGCCCAGTTCCTCGACCGTTTTGCCGCGCGTTTCGGCACCCGGCCGGCCGAGTGGCATTCGGAATTGTCGCCGCGCAAGCGCGCCCGCACCTGGCGGGCCGTTGCCGACGGCGAAGTCTCGGTCGTGGTCGGCGCGCGCTCGGCGCTGTTCCTGCCCTATGCCGATCTTGGTCTCGTCGTTGTCGATGAGGAGCACGATCAAGCCTACAAACAGGAAGACGGCGTGCGCTATCACGCCCGCGACATGGCGGTGGTGCGCGGCCATATCGCCCGCATCCCGGTGGTGCTGTCGTCGGCCACGCCGTCGCTGGAGAGCGAGGTGAACGCGCGGCGCGGCCGCTATCGGCGCCTCGCGTTGCCCGCAGCGCTTCGGCGGCCAGCTCATGCCGTCGGTCGAGGCGATCGATCTGCGCCAGGAGCGGCCGCCGCCCGGCCGCTTCATCGCGCCGACGCTGGCCGGCGCGGTGGCGACCGCGATCGAGCGCGGCGAGCAGGCGCTGTTTTTTCTCAATCGCCGCGGCTACGCGCCGCTGACATTGTGCCGCGCCTGCGGCTTTCGCTTCTCCTGCCCGAACTGCGACGCCTGGCTGGTCGATCATCGCTTCCGCAAGCAGCTTGTCTGCCACCATTGCGGTTTCGCCATGCCGCATCCGGCGGAATGCCCGAAATGCCAGGCGGTGAACTCGTTCGCCGCCATCGGGCCTGGTGTCGAACGCCTGGAGGAGGAGGTGCGCGAATTGTTTCCGCAGGCGCGCATCCTGGTGCTTTCGAGCGACCTCGTCGCCACGATGGAGCGGCTGCGGCAGGAACTCGACGACGTTGCCGCCGGCCGCTTCGACATCGTGATCGGCACCCAGCTCGTCGCCAAGGGCCATCACTTCCCGAAGCTCAACCTCGTCGGCATCGTCGACGCCGATCTCGGCCTTTCCAACGGCGATCCGCGCGCCGCCGAGCGCACGTTTCAGCTTCTGCATCAGGTGGTCGGCCGCGCCGGGCGCGACGCCGGCATCGGCCGCGGCTATTTGCAGACGCATCAGCCGGAGCATCCGGTGATGCGCGCGCTGATCGCGCAGGATCGCGACGCCTTCTACGACGCCGAGATCGCGATGCGCGAAGGCGCGCACTATCCGCCGTTCGGCCGGCTGGCGAGCCTCGTCGTTTCCGGCTTGGACAAGCACGACACGCAAGGCTACGCGCGGGCGCTGGCGCGCGCCGCGCCGCCGCTCGACGAGGTGCGCGTGCTCGGCCCCGCCGACGCGCCGCTTTCGCTGGTGCGCGGCCGGCATCGGCTGCGCTTGTTGGTGAAAGCGCCGCGCAACTTTGATCTATCGGCTTATCTGCGCGACTGGCTCGCCGAAGCGCCGAAGGCGAAGGGCTCGCATCAAGCTCGACATCGACGTCGATCCGCAGAGCTTTTTGTGAGGGAACGAACGCAACAAAGGATTTTATGGGAAGAGCCTATGGATTTCGATGACTTGGTCACAGTGCTGGCGCCGCCGCCGAACCGTTTGGGTAAGACTGACGGCGAGCACGAAGCCACCTTTACGAAGGTGCCGTGATGGTTGCGTACGCGATGCATTTGTTGCGCGCAGGTGCCGACCATGAGGTGCAAATCCACCCCGACGGTGAGCACGGTAAGAGTTTGATTTCTCTGGTTGGCTTAAGCGTCGGGGCTTCTCGAAGGTGTCCAGTACGGGAAAAACGCTATATGGCGGCACATACGCCGACGATGAGGGTCGGAAGGTTATTATCAATCCACACTTGGGATTAGCCGCCGCCCGCCCCTGCCGCCGCAACGCTCCGCACCGACGCGGCGATCGCGCGCAGATCGTCGGCGATAGCCGGATATTTTCCGGCGAGTTCATCCAGCTTGCCGATCTCCGCGTCGGCCGACACCACGCCCGGCCATGCGGTGCTGGCGCCGAGGAACCAGCGGCGTTTTCCGATCACGCGCGCCGTGTGAAACGTATCGCCCGGGATCAGTTGCTGGACGCGCTGCCCGCCGCGAATGTCCGGTCCGACGACGATCCGCTCGAAGTTGCCGTCCGCGTGCAATAGGAACAGCTCGATCGGATCGCCGAGATAGTAGTGGTAGAGCTGGTCGTTGCGGATGCGATGCAGCCGCACCGGCGCGATCGGCGTCACCATGAAGTAGAGGGCGGAGCCCAAAGGCCGTCCGTCGGCGAACGGCGCCGGCAAGCCGCCGGGAGCGATCGGCCGCTTGCTCAGATAGGTCTGCCGCACAAACCCGCAGGTGGCGTTCGGTTCAAGCTGGAGGAGTTCGCGAATCTCCTCCGCGGTCAATTCATCGTGCATGGGCACCTCCAGGCGCCACGGTCGAACGCAGCAAGCGTAGCCCGGATTGAGCGGTAGCGAAATCCGGGAGCGGCATTCAGTCAAACGATGGGTTCCCCGGGTTTCGCCCGGCTCAACCCGGGCTACTTCTTGCGCAGCAGGCAGCGGCTTGACCGCGACGGGATATCCGGCATCGTGTAACAGATGACGGCGACCATCCAGACGATATTGCTGCTGCTTGCCGTGCTGGTGGTCGTCGCCGTTGCCGCCAAGCGTCTAAACACGGCTCCTTCGATCCTTCTCGTCGTGGCCGGCATTGCGCTGGCGCTGCTTCCCGGCCTGCCGCGGATCGAGCTTGCGCCGGAACTTGTGCTGCTCGGTATCCTGCCGCCGCTCATCTATTCGGCCGGCGTTGCCATGAGCTGGCGCGAGTTCCGCTTCAATCTCCGCCCGATCGCGCTCTTTGCCTTCGGCTGCGTCCTGTTCACCAGCGCTGCGGTTGCGGCAGTCGGCTATTATGCGCTGGGCATGCCTTTTAGTGTCGGTCTGGTGCTTGGCGCTATCGTCGCGCCGACGGATGTGGTCGCCCCGCTCGCCATCGTCCGGCGTGTGGGTTTGCCGCGGCGGTTGGTCGTGGTGCTCGAGGGCGAAGGCTTGGCCAACGACGCCACCGCTTTGATCCTTTATCGCTTTGCCGTCGCCGCAGTCGGCACCAGCGTGTTCTCCTTCGGCGAGGCCGCCGGGACGTTCGCCCTTATTGTCATCGGCGAAATTGCCTACGGCCTTGGCATCGGCTGGTTCAGCTTGCGTCTGCGCCGGTGGGCGGGCGATCCCCGCGTCGAGATCACGCTGTCGCTGTTGACGCCCTATGCGGCGTTCCTGGTGCCGCAACACCTCGGTGGATCGGGTGTGCTGGCGGCGGTAGCCGCCGGCCTCTATGTCAGCTGGAACGGCCCGCTGCTCATTCCGGCAACGACGCGGCTGCAAGGGATCTTCTTCTGGGACCTGGTCGTCTATTTGCTCGAAGGCCTGGTCTTCCTGGTCACAGGCATGCAGATGCGCACGCTGCTCGATCGCGCGGATGCGGTCTTTCTGCGCGATCTGGCGATCGCCGTGCCGCTCGTGATTGCCGTGCTGATCATTGCCCGCTTCATTTGGACTTTCCCGGCGGCCTACGTGCCGCGGTGGCTTAGTCCGGCACTTGCCAAGCGCGATCCGGTGCCGCCCTGGCAGTGGTTGTTCGCTCTGTCGTTTGTCGGCGTGCGCGGCGTCGTCTCGCTCGCCGCGGCGCTCGCCATCCCGCTGACCACGGTCGCCGGCACGCCGTTTCCACGCCGTGATTTTATTCTCTTCGTCACGTTCGCCGTCATCGTCGTCACGTTGATCGGGCAGGGGCTGGCACTGCCGGCGGTCGTGCGCTGGCTCGCGTTGCCCCGTGATGCCGAGGACGAACGCCGGCGCGAGCAGGATGCGGAGATCGCCGCGCGCCTCGAAGCACTCAAGGTCGGGCTGGACCGGCTTGAGGGGCTCGCCGCAGACGGCCAGACCGACCCGGATGTCGTTGCGATCCTGCGCGCGCGCCACGACGATCGCGCCGGACAGGTGGCGCGCGACCGGGGAGACGGGCTCGACACCGTGGTGGCGGCGACGGAGCTGCGGGCGGAGCTGATTGCCGCCGAGCGTGAGTACATTTATCGGCTGCTGCGGGACGGGAAAATCACCGACGAGGCGCGCCGGCGCATAGAGCGCGAGCTCGATCTCGAGGAAGCGAGCATCGCGCTCAAACGCGATGGCGAAAACAAAGCCAGCGCGCCGCTGTAAGCGGACTATTTTTTGCCCGAGCGCCTCTGTTTTTGTTTCGTCCGCCTGCGTGGCGCGAGTTTCTTGTTTTGCGCGATGGCGTGTGCGCGGCTGGCCCAGGCCGCGAGCTCGTCGGGATCGTCGTAGAGCCGCTCGGGCAGCCGCCAATACGACAGCGAAGCTTGTCCGACGCGGCCTTTGCTTTTGGCGCGGGTATAGACGAACGGCCGGCTTCCTTCGCGCTCGAAATCCGGAATGCTGGTTTCGTTCACTTTGAGATAAATCGCGCCATCGAAAACAAGCGCGAACATGAGGCCATCGGACCAGATGCCGGCGCCGCCGAACATGCGCTTCACCGTCACCGGACCGAAAGGTGCGAAAAGTTCGCGAATGAATTCCGGGTCCACGCGGCTAATCCTTTGCGCGAGCGCCGTCAGGGTAGCCCGGATTGAGCGGCAGCGAAATCCGGGGCAACCTTGCCGCAATCGCGAGCCAAGACTGCGATCGGATTGAAACAATGATCGTGCAACGTATCGCCGCAAGCCTGCTGTATGGGACGCTCGCGGTAGCCATACTCATTTACCCGCTCGCATCGCCATCGACGGCGCAAACGCCGGATTTGGGGCAAGCCGCCGTGCGCGCGGCGCTGATGAAATGGACCGAGGATTTCAACGCTCGAAATGTGGAAGCGGTTTGCGGTCTTTTCTCCACCGACCTCCTCTATGATTACAGGGGATACCCCGAGCGCAGTTACAAAGACATTTGCGATGTCCTGCATCACTCCTTGACCGACCCGACCAAGCGATACGCCTACGCGCTGGCCATCAAGGACATTCTGGTCTCGGGCGATTTGGCAGTGGTGCGATTGATATGGACCCTCACCGTTACGAATTCGGGTAATCAGACGGTGACGGTTTCGCAGGAATACGGGATCGACGTGTTCCGCAGAGAGGCTGACGGCCGGTGGAGAATCGTCCGGTTCATCGCCTATGAATCGCCAGGATAGCACGGCATTCCGCGTGCATATCCTCAGGCAAAAGTGTCCACACCGCCTTTGAAAATCCGCGGCGGTCGAGCCCGCCGCGGTCTCGCGGGTCCGTCAGACCATCTTGATGGGGATGCCGCCCAGGAAATCGCTCTTGGTGAGATCCATGCCGCAGTGACGCAGAATGGCGTAAGCGGCGGTCAAATGGAAATAAAAGTTCGGCAGCACGAAGTAGTTGAGGTAGTCGCCGCCTTTCATCTGGGCCTTTTTGGGCCCGAGTGGAAATGTGATCTCGCGGTCGGCGGAGGCGTCGATCTGTTTGGTGTCGAGCGTTTTCAGATAGGCTGCCGTCTTGGCAAGGCGCGCCTTGAGTTGATCGATGGTGGTCTCGTTGTCCTCGTAGCTCGGCGCTTCTACGCCGGAGAGACGCGCGCACCCGCGCCTTGCTTGATCCGTCACGACTTGCACCTGACGGGTAAGGTTGAACATGTCCGGCGCCAGCCGCGATTGCAAAAGCACGGTGGGATCGATTTTCTTGGAGGCCGCGAAAGCCTCGGCCTTGTCGAGAACGCCCGACAATGCATTCAGCCCAATTTCAAAAACCGCGACGGATGACTGGGACAATGACGACTGCATGGAATGGTCCTCTGCTTGGTGAATGGGTCGGTGCGCAACTTCGGTGAATCTGGCGTGGCAGACTTGGTGTGGCAGACTTGGCGTGGCAGACACGACGCGGCAGACTTGGCGCGATGCGGTGCCTGCGAAAAATCGGGGATGCGGTGGGTCAGCCCTTCTGCGGCAGCATCAGATCCTCGGCCTTGAAGTAATGCCGGGCGTGCGCGACCAGTTGGGCATCGCTCGGATGATCGACGGTCTCGATACCGGCGATGTTCTTCATCAACCCCGGGTCGTGCCGGCTGATGTGCTTGACCAGTTCGGTCTTGGCGTTGGCCGGTCCGGTGATCAGGACCGCGCCGGCGTCGGCAAAAGACTGGGCGACCGCGTGCAGGAAGGCGTGATCTTCCGACGCATGTCCGCTGCCGATGGAATTCGCCTTGTGGTGAATGTGTCGGGTTGGATGATCCGGATGCAACGCAGTTTTTCGACCTCGGTCGGGCTGAAATGGAATACGCGCGCCTCATGATGGTCGATCCAGACCACGGCGTGGAAATGATGGCTGGTCATCTACGGCTCCTCATCCGGTTCCTGGATTTTACGACATTGCGCGCGTGTTTTGCGCAGCGCGTTGATAGCGCAGCGGCACGTCGTCGGCATCAACGATCATCTTGCCGATCGGCCAGAGCGCGATTCCGGCAAGCTTCAAATGCGCCCAGGCGAACGGGATGCCGATAATCGTTATGGCAAGAAAGAACGCCGTGACCAGATGGCCGAGCGCCAGCCACCAGCCGGCGAGCACGAGCCAAATGACGTTGCCGATGAGCCCCAATGGCCCAGTGCCCGTATCCGTGCTGCCGAGATATTCGGCGCGCGATACCGCCTTCCGGCCGAACGGCAGCAGTGCATAGGAGGCAATATTGAATGCCGCCCGTGCCCACGGAATCCCGACAATGGTGATTGCCATGATCACGGCCGCGACGAACCAGCCGACGGCCATCCATACGCCGCCAAAGACCATCCAAAGGATGTTGAGCAGGAGGGAAAGAGGGGACATTGGTGCGCTCTGAGTGCTGCCAGACCGTTTGCGATACGGCGCTGGCGTTATGCTACGACGTCGGCGGTGATTTAATCATGGCGCGGTCCATCCGCCAGCCCACCGGTTAGGCGAAGCGCGCCGCATACCGGATGGTCACGTTTCCGTTAGTACACAAGTGCGGCAAGCTCTTGCGTCAATGGCGTGACGATTCGGCGAGCTGGCCGGCACGGAACAATCGCAAGAGTTATCGGCGGGACTACTTCAGGCAGGACTACTTCCGACCCGGCAGCCGTGATAAGTTGAACTTATCGAACCCGCACAATCAGGAGAAACATGATGACGAAATCGTCCGTCGTTGCCGCCGTGCTTTTGTCGCTTGCGATCGGCGTGGGACCGGCCTGGGCGGAGGATCCCGCGCCCGCCCCCGCCCCTAACGCCACGACGTCATCCATGAGCAAGAAAGCCATCTCCAAGGCTTGCTCGGATCAGGCGAATGCCAAAGGGCCTGCACGGCAAGGCGCGGAAGAAATTCAGATCCGAGTGCAAGGCTGCACGGCGGCAAGGCGCCGGAGTAACGCCTAGATACCGACGATCGCCTGACCGCAATTGGGACTGATGTTCTGACCGGTCACTGCGTCGCTCTCCCGGCTGGCGAGCCACGCCACCGCGTAGGAAATCTCCTCCGGCAAGACCTGACGTTTGAGGGCCATGCCGGAGATGATTTCCTCGAAAATCTCGGGCGTGACATCGCTGCGCGTCATCGGCGTGTCGGTGAAGCCGGGGGACACTGTATTGACCGTGATGGCAAAGGGCGCGAATTCGCGCGCCCAGGCACGGGTCAGCGCGGTGAGCGCACCTTTCGCCCCGGCATAATGGCTCATCGCTGGCGAGCCGGTCATGGCAAATGTCGACCCGGTATTGATGATCCTGCCGAACTTGCGCTTCTTCATCCCGGGAACGACTGCCTGCGCCGCGAAGAACGCGCCTTTGACGTGGGTCGCAAAGAGACTGTCGAAGAACGCCTCGTCGATGTCCTCGATCGCCGCCATTTGTCCGCTGATGCCGGCATTGTTGACGAGGATGTCGACCTTGCCGAATGTCGCCTCCGCCTTCGCCGCGGCGGCTTTCACTTCGGCGGCGACGCGATTGTCGGCCTTGAGGCAAAGCGGTTCGATGCCCGCGCGTCGCAACTCCGTGGCCGCTTGGTCGAGGTTCTCCTGCTTAAAATCGGTAACCGCCACTTTGGCGCCTCGCCCGCCAAGCACGCGCGCGTGCGACAGGCCCAAGCCCGTCGTGCCACCGGTGATCAACGCGACATACCCCTCCAGGCTCTGCGACATTTTCTCTCCCTTTGATTTGTTTTTGACGAAAAGCGCGTCAGCGGCTTATCGCACCTGAAAGACCAGCTTGCCGCGGAAGTGACGTGCCTCGCTGACGCGATGGGCTTCGGCGGCTTGCGATAAGCTGTAGAGCTTGATCTCGGGCGGGCGCACGGCGCCCGTCGTGACCAACGCGGCGACGCGTTCGAGCGGGGCGCGGGCGCGGCCGACCGCGGGCCGAAGCGATGTGACGTCGTTGCGGTCGGGCTGCGGCGCTTGCGGGCCGGAGGCGATGAAGGCGGCGCGGCCTCCCGGCCGGAGCACCGCGAACGATTTTCGCGCCACCTCGCCGCCGACCGTATCGAACACCGCGTCGCAATCCCTCGCGGCGCGGGTGAAATCCTGCGTGGTGTAGTCGATGACTTCGTCGGCGCCGAGGCCGCGTACATAGTCGATATTGGTCGTGCTGGTGGTCGTGATGACATGCGCACCGATATGCTTGGCGAGCTGGACCGCGAAGCTCGCCACGCCGCCGGCGCCGCCCTGGATCAGGATCTTCTCGCCGCGTTGCAGTTTCAGAGACGCTTCGACGGCGGCGACTGCGGTCAGGCCGGTCAGCGCCACGGCGGCGGCGTCAACATGGGAGAGGCCGTTCGGCTTCCTGGCGACGATCGCGGCTGTTATCGCGATCTTTTCGGCGTAGGCGCCCTCCCTTCCGGCTTCGAGCACGCCGAACACGGCGTCGCCGATTTTCAAGTCATCGACGCCGGCGCCCAGCGTGGCGACCGATCCGGAAAAGTCCCGGCCCAGCACCAGGGGAAATTTAGCCTCGGAATATTGCCCGGCCCGCACTTTCCAGTCGGCGCCGTTGACGCTTGCCGCCGCCACGTCGACGACGATCTGGCCTGGTCCGGCGACGGGGTCCGGCAAATCGCCGTATTGCAAGACTTCCGGACCGCCAAATCGCTCGATGAAAGCCGCTTTCACAGATATTTCCTCCCAGGTGCCGATAGTTTTTCGCGCACGAGCCCGTGCTCGGCAAGGGCGTAGCGAGGGCCGCATCCCATCAATACATCCTGTCAATGATGACGCATGTCGTTTTGCCCTCGCTCCGGCGGGAACAATTAAGCCGATGAAGCCGTGTTCCCGGACCCACCGCTCCTCATCCGGACATACACTTGCTATAGCTTGTCTGTGCAGGAGGGATCGCGATGGCGCACGGTGTTTTCGTTGACGGTGTGTGGCACACGCAATGGTACGACGCCGGAGCGAATGGCGGGCGTTTCGTGCCGGCCGAGCCTGTTTTCCGCAATTGGGTGACGCCGGACGGCAAGGCCGGACCATCGGGTGAGGGCGGCTTTGCCGCCGAGCGCGGGCGCTATCACCTCTATGTCTCGCTGGCATGCCCGTACGCGCACCGGACGGTGATTTTCCGCAAGCTGAAGGAACTCGAGAGCGTCATCTCGATGTCGATTCTCGATCCGGTCATGGGCGAGCAGGGTTGGGAATTCGGAACGACCCCTGGCACGATCGCCGACACGGTCAACGGCAAGCATCGTCTTGGCGAAATCTATCTACTGGCGGATCCGCGTTATACGGGGCGGGTTTCGGTGCCGGTGCTATGGGACAAGGAGCGGCGCACCATTGTCAACAATGAGTCGCCCGAGATCATCCGCATGCTCAATTCGGCGTTCGCCTCGTCGACCAACGACCGCGCCGATTATTATCCGGCGGAGCTGCGGTCGGAGATCGATCGCATTAACGCGCGGGTCTACAGCGACGTCAATATCGGCGTCTACCGTGCCGGCTTTGCAACGACGCAAAGCGCCTACGAAGAGGGGTGCCGTACCGTGTTCGCGGCGCTCGACTGGCTCGAGGAGCTTCTGTCGCGGCAGCGTTATCTGGTCGGCGCGCGGCTGACCGAGGCGGATTGGCGGCTGTTCACGACGCTCATTCGTTTCGACGCGGTCTATAACAGTCACTTCAAATGCAATCTGCGCCGGATCGCCGATTATCCCAATCTGTCGAACTATCTCCGCGATCTCTTTCAGGTGCCGGGCGTGGCCGACACCGTGAACATGGATCACATCAAGCGGCACTATTTCATGAGCATGACGGCAATCAATCCAACCCGCATCGTGCCGCTTGGCCCGGAGCTGGATTTCTCGGTGGCGCATGACCGCGGGCGGTTTGAAAAGCGGCATTGAGAGCCGCGCCGCGCAGCATTCCGCACCAAAGACGTATCTGTGAAGCCTTGTCGCGGCCCAGCGCGGGAAGACGATCTGACAAGACCGTGTCTCAATCAAACAGTGCGTCAAGGACACCCTGGCGGCTGGTCACTGACGATCTGGAAATATCGCGAAGGCGACGTCGAGCAACGCCGGCAAGCCGTCAGATGGCGGTTTCGGTGAGCAATAACGCATCGTCGGCAGGATCGACGATTCCGGCAAGCACAGCGCCGCATTCTCTGCACTCGAAGCGATAGCTTTCGAAGCCGCACTCGTCCATAGGAGGGATGGGGCTTCTGTCGAATGCAATTTCAGCTCCGCACACCGGGCACGCGATCTGCAGCGCGCGCGGGGCGGCCGCCGGCTCCTCTGCATCGATGATCACGAGATCGTCGTTTACTGACATCGCTTGTCACGCCGAATAGCTTCAACGTAGACACGCTTATAAGCGATGCTTCGAAATGCCGGCTGAAGCCGCACTACGGTTTTTTATGGCCCGGGTTGAGTTTTAGGTAACCATGGAACGGACGAGCCGCGTTTCGCCGGGCGGCGCGCGGCCACTCGTCAGCGACTGGTGGCGCGTCCCTTAGGCGTGTCGGCTGGTGCATGATCGGAAAGCGTCCGCTTTGCGGGATGTTGGAATAGCATCCGCCGCTCGACGAGGGTTGAGCGGAAGAACGGATATCGCCGGTGAACCTGGTCGACAAAGGCCGGATAGTTGACCATCATCAAACAGATCGGTTTTGTCAGCATCGGGTAAGGTCGCGGTTCGCCAACCAGCTCGTAGCGGAAGACCCGTCGATAGAAGGCCTGATGTTCCGCCCTCACTGCGGCGAGCAGGTAGTCGGCGTGGAATTGATGGGCCGCCATCCCGCTAAGCCTGAGCGTGACATACGGCAATGCACGATGAATCCGAGCGAGGTTCTCATCGACGACAAATCGTGTCGTATCGACCAGAATGTTTCCAGCGGCAAGCTTGGGCTGGAGAACTTCGGGGAACACCTCCAGCGTCGGAAATTCAGGATGTTCTCTGGAGGCCACGTGAATGCGGACGGAGCTGGCTAGCTTATCGTCGATATACAAGCCAAAAAGATAGACGTTACCCAACTCGTCGTAAGCGTCGGAGAACCTTCTTGAGGCGTTTGGGACGATCCCCTCGTCGCGCAGATAGGCCTGATAGCGAAGACGAAAGATTGCTTCTCGCTCTTCACCGTATTCCACGAGGCGGCAATCAATCCTGTCAAGGAAACTCACGACGCGATCGGAAAAGCTGCCCTCCGAAATCGCACGATCCGCAACGGTCGAACGCGACCGATGTGGAAAATCTTCCACGCTACCCATTCACACTTCCCTGTTGGCGCCACGCAGGCGCCAATGGAAGGAGGTTAACAGTTTGTTAATGCGATTACAATTTTCGCGGTATATTAGGGTTAATCTGTCGGGTTCCAGTCTGGAACCGTGCGCCGATAGCCGGATCGGCAGCTCACGCGGCGTCGCTTCTGATCTTTTTTGGCCAGGAGGATAGCTGAGCCGGCGCAACGTAGGATGCGTACAGCAGCTTGCGCAAGTCGGCCGCCGGCATGGGCCGGCAGAGCAGAAATCCCTGCACTTCGTCGATGCTGTCCTCGCTGGCGAGCAGTTCCAGTTGCTCCTGGGTTTCGACCCCCTCGACCACGACCCGCAGACCCAGTTGCGCGCTCAATCGGGTCATGCCGCGCAGCAGCGTCACCCTGCGCTCGTCGTCCCCAAGGCCTTGCAGGAACGACTGGTCGATCTTCACTTTGTGAAACGGAAAGCTGTGCAAATAGCTGAGACTCGAATAAGCGGTGCCGAAATCGTCCAAGGAGATCTTCACGCCGAGTTCGGCGAGCTGACGCAAATCGGTGCGGGTTCTCTGTGTATTCTGCAGCAAGGTGGTTTCGGTAATCTCGATTTCGAGCCGGTGAGCCGGAAGGTTCGTGGCGGCGAGGGTCTCGCGCACCAGCGCCGGGATGTTTGAGCGATCGAACTGCATCGAGGACAGATTGACCGCCACTGAGGTTTCGCCCGGCCAGCGGCGGCATTCCAAACAGGCCTTGTAGAGCACCTGATTGCCGATCTCGACGATAAGACCCATTTCCTCGGCGACAGGGATGAACTCGGCCGGAGATACCAAACCGCGCTGTTGGTGCGGCCATCGCAGCAGCGCTTCGCAGGTCTCGATGCGTCGGCTCTTCAGATTATAAAGCGGCTGATAGTAGAGTTCGAAATCCTCGCTTTCGGTCGCGCTCCGTAAATCAAGTTCGAGCGATCTGCGCGCTTGCGCGATGGCTTCCATCTTCGTCTCGAACCAGCGCCAGGTACCCCGGCCGTCCGTCTTCGCCTGATAGAGGGCGATGTCGGCGTTGCGCAGGAATTGCTCGGGATCGATGTGGCTCTTGGCGACGGCGATGCCAATGCTGGCGCTGACCACCACCTTGTGACCGTCCAGATCGTAGGTGCCGCCGAGCGCTTCGATCGCGCGGGTGGCCAGAGCCTCGCACTGTTCGAGCGATTTTATCGGCGCCTGCAGGATGACGAATTCGTCGCCGCCAAAACGCGAAATTACGTCGGCATCACGGATGTTGGCGCGCAATCGCTCGGCGACCGCCTCCAAAAGCATGTCGCCTCGCGTATGCCCAAGCGTGTCGTTGACTTGTTTGAACTGGTCCAGATCAATGAAATGAATGGCGCACATGTTGTCGGGCCGCCACTGCGAGAGAGCCAGTTCCATGCGGTCGCGCAGGACGTTGCGATTGGGCAATCCCGTCAAAGGGTCAAATCGGGCAAGATGATTGATCTTGGCCTCGGCGATCTTCCGTTCGGTGATATCCTCGACCAGAACGACCATGCCGCCGTTCTCCATCGGCTGCACGGTGAATTCGAGCGTGCGCCCGTTCGACAATTCGGTGACGAAGGCAGCGTCGTCGCTGCCGGAAAGGCGCTTTTCGAGGTTGTCGATAAGGCCCTGGGCGTTGGCCTCAGAAAGCAAGTTCACCTTGACGCCGGCATCCACCAGGTCGCGTACGGTCGAGCCCTTGAGCTCGACGTCGGGTGCCAATCCGGTCAGCTGATTGAGCCTCTGGTTCGCGACGACAACGCGATGATTGGCGTCGAACATGCAGAGGCCGTGCGGCATGTTGTTCAGCGCGGTGTCGAACCGCTTTGCCAACAGCGACATGTCGCGTGACGTGACCACCGCATCGAGCAGAGTGCGACGCAGTCGCTCCGCCATGAACTTCATCCCAAGAAAGAACGGGGCAAGAAGCGCGGCAAAAATCCAATGAAACAAATTTCCGTAAAATATCAGCGCGGCCATCATCGGCAGCCACGCACACAGGACTTGCACGACGACGAAGCGTACGTTGCCGAAATTCCGCCCGAAGATGCCCCCCGCGTAGATCATTGTCATGGTAAAACTGACAAGATCGGCATACGGGTCGGCGGTACGAGTGAACGAGATGTAACACCAGCCTCCGAGCAACGCGACGGACGCCGCCGCTCCCGCGACGTAACGATGTTCCCATCGCCGCGCCGCGTCCGCCGTGGTGATCGTCGACCGCACGCGGAAATACGCGCGCATCGTCAATCCGCGCACACAGGCGACCAAGATGACGGCTAGCGCGCAGTAGAAAAGAAGGATCTCGCCGGTCTTCCAATAGGTAATGAAAACCGCCGCCGCAACGACAATTGTTCCGACGAAGAGGGTGCGGCCCTCCTTGAAAAGCGAGTTGACCAACGGAATGTAGATTTCCGGTGGCAGCGCTTCGTGTGGTTGGCGAGTTCGAAAAGCGGAACTCATTCAATTCCACCGTCAACGGATAGAGAGTGTGTGAAACCTCGTTCGACTATGACTTAAAAGGTCTCTCCACCGGGTAAATATGAATGGCTGGTTTCCACGGGAATCAACGCATTATCGAAATTTGTCTCGTGCCATTAGCAGATCGTTATGCATGTTTTTTGCGCCCCCATTTTGGGAAGCAAGAAATCAGCCCGGCGGACATCGGTGCCGCTTGGCAAAATCTACAACCCAGAGCTTTTCCGGCGAAACCGATCTACCGGATCTTTTGGAAATCGCCGTGACGGCCGAGGCCATCCTTGAAACGGGTAGCGCCCGATACGCCATCAGCGATCAGCGCTTCGCGACCATTGTACCATTCCTGAATCAGCGCATCGCGCACGGCAAGACCGTGACTCTTGATGGCCGAACGCCGATCGGCGCGCACGCATATCTGCGGGAAACGCGCGATCTCTTGTGCGAGTTCTTCGGCCTTTTGTCGCGCGCCGCCTTTCGGCGTGAGGTATTCGCACAAGCCGATGTTCAAGCACTCTTCCGCCGGAACTTTTCTCCCGGTGAGAATGATCTCCAGTGCGCGGCCCTGGCCGACGATGCGTGGCAGCCGCACAGTGCCGCCGTCGATCAGCGGCACCCCCCAGCGCCGGCAATACACGCCAAAATAGGACTGTTCCGCCATCACGCGAAAATCACACCACAGCCCCAGTTCCATGCCGCCGGCAACGGCTGGACCCTCGATGGCCGCGATCACCGGCTTGTCCAGTTCGAGCCGCGAAGGCCCCAGCGGTCCGCGCGGAATTTCGCCGCTATTGCCGCGCGGCCCGGCGGTCGGGATATCGAGTTCGCCAAGCGGATGCGCCGGGTTCAACGTACTGACGTATTTGAGATCCCAGCCGGCGCAAAACGCGCCTCCCGCGCCGTAGAACACCGCGACCGAAGCGTTCTTGTCGGCGTCGAATTCAAGGAAAGCGGCCGTCAGAGCGTCTGCGCTTGCCGGATCCATCGCGTTGCGGGCTTCGGGTCGATCGTGGATCACCGTCCAAACCGCGCCGCTTTTCTCAACTCTGACGGTCATAGTGGATATCCTCCCTGTAGTTCTGAAAGCATGCGGCCCGGCGTGACCGAGCGTGGTCCGGGATCCGCGGTTTCTGCGAAAATCCTTGCTGCCGCCAACGGCGAAGCTAATTCCCATGCTGGCGGCGAACCGAAATATTGGCAAGCTCTCCCGGATCGGGAACCCGTTTCGCCGACGCATCGTCGGGCGCATACTGGCGGATGAGCCTGCTGCAACCGGATTGTAAGGAGCCAGCGTTGACCAAGCGAAACGCCACGGCGGCGGTGATAGGTGCGGGCGATTTTATCGGCTCCGCGATCGCCAGGAAATTCGCGGCCGAAGGCTTCACGATCTTCGCCGGCCGCCGCAATGCCGACAAGCTGGCGCCTTTGGTCGCGGCTGTCGAAGCCGCTGGCGGGGAGATTGTCGCACGCGGCCTCGATGCCCGGAACGAAGACGACATTACCGGCTTTCTGCGCGCCGCCGACGCGCATGCCCCGCTCGAAGTCTGCATTTTCAATGTCGGCGGCAATGTCAATTTTCCGCTGCTCGAAACGACCGAGCGGGTGTTTCGCAAAGTCTGGGAATTGGGCTGCTATGCCGGGTTTCTCAGCGGCCGCGAAGCGGCTCGCCTGATGCTGCCGCGCGGCAGGGGCTGCATTTTCTTCACCGGCGCCACGGCGAGCCTGCGCGGCGGCGTCGGCTATGCGGCATTCGCCAGCGCCAAGCACGGCCTGCGCGCGGTCGCCCAAAGCATGGCGCGAGAACTCGGACCTAAAAATATCCATGTCGCCCATCTCATCATCGACGCCGGCGTCGACACCGCGTTTGTGCGCGAGCGCATCAAGCAGCGCGGCGGCGCCGAGGCTCTGGACCGCCTCGAACCGGATCAATTGATGAACCCGGAATCGGTTGCCGAGGCCTATTGGCAGCTCTATCGGCAGCCGCGCGACGCCTGGACTTTCGAACTCGATGTTCGTCCTTATGGTGAGGTCTGGTGAGATGGCGAAGGTGGAGTTTCACTTCGACTTCGGCAGTCCGAATGCCTATCTGGCGCATTTGGTGGTTCCCGACGTGGAGCGCCGGACCGGCGTCAAATTCGAATACGTGCCCGTGCTCCTCGGCGGCGTCTTTAAGATGACCAACAACCGTTCGCCCGCCGAAAGCATGGCGGGCGTAAAAAACCGGCTCGAATACGAACAGCTGGAGCGGGAGCGCTTTATTCGCCGTCATGGCATCGCGCAATTTACCTGGAACCCGTTTTTCCCGGTCAACACGCTATTGATCATGCGGGGTGCCGTCGCCGCGCGGCTTGAGGGCGTGTTCGCGCGCTATGTCGACGCGGTGTTCAAGGCGGTTTGGGCCGATCAGAAAAAGATGGATGATGCCGAGGTGGTGCGCGAAGTACTAAACCAGTCCGGCTTCGACGCCGATTCTCTGCTAGCCCGCGCTGCGGAGCCGGAAGTCAAAGACCGGCTGTTGAAGAATACCCAAGAATTGGTTGCGCGCGGCGCCTTCGGCGCCCCGACTTTCTTCGTCGGCAACGAAATCTTCTTCGGCAAGGACCGGTTGCGCGATGTCGAAGAAGAGATCGTTCGTGCCGCCGATTAAACCCATAAGGTTCGTTTGATTTTAGGAGTTGCCGATCGCGATGCCTCAGACCCCCCAGCCCATCATTGAGACCCGCTACGATCAGATGTTTCCGATACTGGAATCATCAGAGATCGATCGCATTAGACGGTTCGGTTCTGTCCGCTCCTTCGCGGTCGGCGAAACCGTAATGAAGGCAGGCGATGTCGAATTGGGGTTCGCCGTCATCCTGGCCGGACAGATAGAGTCGGTGCGGCGTGACGGGTCGGGCCAGGAGATACCCATTGTCACCCAGGGCCCCGGTGCGTTTTTGGGCGAACTCGCACAATTGGCTGGCCGGCCTGCGTTGGTCGATTCCTACGCGCGTGAGCCGGTCAAGGCGCTGATCATTCCATCGGAAAGGTTGCGGGCGCTGATCATTGCCGAGGCGGAACTCGGCGAGCGGATCATGCGGGCCCTGATACTGCGCCGCGTCGGTCTGCTCGAAACCGGAGCCGGCGGCCCAATCATCGTCGGCCGCGCCGATGACGGCGACGTGCTTCGGCTGGAGCACTTTCTCCGCAGCAACTCGCATCCGCGTCGAAGCCTTGATCCTGAAACCGACGCGGAGGCCAAGGCACTGATCGAGCGCTTCAACGTCGATCCCGGCGATCTGCCGATTGTGTTGTGTCCGCAAGGTGGAGAGTTGCTGCGCAATCCGACCGAGATCCAGTTGGCCCGCTGCCTAGGGCTCGTCGGGCCGATCGACCCTAATCGCGTTTACGACGTGGCAATCGTCGGAGCCGGACCGGCCGGTCTTGCCGCCGCGGTTTATGCGGCATCGGAAGGCCTTTCAGTACTGATGCTCGACTGCCGCGCCAGAGGAGGCCAGGCAGGGGCGTCGGCAAGGATTGAGAATTATCTGGGCTTTCCGACCGGCATCAGCGGCAATGCGTTGATGGCGCGGGCGTACAATCAGGCGCAGAAATTCGGGGTCGAAATGGCGATCCCTGACGAAGTGATTGGTTTTGAAACCAACCCAGCGTCGCATCCGGAACATTTCGTTCTGAAATTGGCCGATGACGAGCGCGCCAACGCCCGTGCCGTTGTGATCGCCAGCGGCGCACGATACCGCAGTCTCGACGTCGCCGACCTGGATACGTTTGAGTCTTCGAGCGTCCATTACTGGGCCTCGCCGTTCGAGGGAAAACTTTGCGCCGGGCAGGAAGTAGTTTTGGTTGGCGCCGGCAACTCGGCGGGCCAGGCAGCCGTCTATTTGGCAAGTCAGGCGGCCAAGGTCTGGCTGTTGGCCCGCGGTGCCGACCTGGCAACGACCATGTCGCACTATCTGGTCGACCGGATTAGCGGATTGCCAAACGTGGAAGTTCTGACGGGTACGCAGATCGCCGCCCTCGAAGGCACCGACGGCGTTTTGCAGGCGGTTCGCTGGCGGCATCGCGATTCAGACGTCGACGTTAGGCGACCAGTCCGCCATCTGTTTCTTTTCATCGGCGCGGCTCCGAACACGGATTGGCTTGCCGGTTCTGGCGTCGCTCTCGATCCCAAGGGATTTGTGCTGACCGGTCCGGATGCCGGCGGCGACCGCCGGCAGCTGGAAACGACTCGCCCCGGCATCTTCGCCATCGGCGACGTTCGGTCCGGCTCGGTCAAGCGGGTCGCTGCTGCGGTCGGGGAGGGGGCGCAGGTCATGGCCGCTTTACACCGCTATTTGACTGCTTCAGGCAGCGATGCCGCGGCGATCGCCGCCTCCTCCAGCGAAGAAGTCCGCCGGGCGTAGCGGCGGCGTTCCGCCATGCGCATGGCCCGCTCCTAATTTAGCCGTTTCCGCAGGGAGTCCAGTCGGCGGCGCAGGCCCTGCTTCCTTTTGATCGGGCGCACGCTGCCGCGGGACCTGCGGCTCTCCATCACGGAGCGCCATTCTTCCAGCTCGGTTCTCATGATAGCGGCGAGCCATTGCATGTTCGAAGCGACGTGATCGTAATCGCGCGACGCAGTGAGCATGGCGCGCCTGGCGCGGAACAAAAGCGCGGTTGTTTGCGCCGAGCGCTCAACCAGCCGTGCGAGATCGGCGTCAACCCGCAAACCGTTCAACGTAGTCATGGTGATCGGCAGGAGGGTGAGCAGGACGATGGCGAAGGGCTTCCAGCCGACGGCGTCCAGACTGCCGGCCCGCAGCGCTGTAATGCCGAGCAGCACCGCCACGCCAATTGCAGCGAGCAGGGAGCCGTGAGCGGCGAGCAACAGCCGCCTCTCCAGCAGACCAAGCTGCCGAAAGGTCGTGCGATGGTAGTCGATTTGCTGCGGTATTTCGACTTCGGTCAGGTGGTCGGCGGCGGCCGCGATCGAAACCGCATCGATCCTTCCTTCCGGCGGGCCGAGGGCGTGCGCCGTGCGCACCAAATACCAGTCGACCCAGGATTTGCGCCTCTTGGTGGCCGACTGAATATGCCGTCCGGGACCGAGACCGAATGAATAGCGAAAACCCAGCCAACGCAGCCGTTCCGCAACGACGCGATAGTCCAGCCAGCGTTGCTGCCAGCGATGGCTTGCACGAAATGTCGCGTCCGCAAGCACCAGCGCGCTCGCCAGGAGTTGCACCACGATCGACGCCGCCGACAGCGAGGGTATCAGCAGCCCGATCAGCCCGGACAGCCAGGTGCCAAGAATGACGATCAGATATTGACTGACGGAACTGGAGCGAAAGCGGCGACCGTATTGTACCGCCAATCCGTCGACGATTTTGTGCGCATGCTCGACGTTTTCCAGCCGCTTGCGGTTGGCCGCCGCTGCGCGGAGTGCAGCGTCGTCTCCGGACGGCGGAGTCTTCACGACCGCTGCAGCCGCGGCGGCGAACGTGCGCCGGACTTTGGGCCGGCGCGCAAGGGCGTCCAACAAGAGCGGATACTCGAAACGCCAACTGGCCGACCGCGGGGTTTCGGCGACAAGGTCGGTCAGGCCCTGCCGTTGCACGCGCTTCGCCGGCGGGCTGATGAGGCCATGAACGAATTCGGTCAGATCAGACGGCAGTGCTTGGCGGTTAAGGTCGCTGGCGGCCGGCGGCTCGATATCTGCACCGTGCGGCGCCGCCAGCAACGAAGCTGCGGCCGGCGAGGCCGGGTCAATGACGAATACCGGAACGCCTTTGTCCACCGCGGCTTGCACCACGTCCCCGGTACCGGCGCGGCCGTGCGCGCGGCCGCCATCCCAGACCGCCACGAGGACGTCGATGTTCGAAAGGATGATATCATTCGCGCGTTCGTAGGCGCGGGGGCCCTCATTGCGCAGTCCTGGAAGCTCGAGCAGGGTTTCCGCACCTGAAAACAGGTCCGCAGCGAGCGCCGCGGCCGCAGGTGAAAAGTCGCTGCGATACTCGTCCTGGGCAAATGGAATAACACAGGAAATCCTGACGGCGCGCTGGTTCGCCGCCCGCATCCCGAGAAGATCGGCGCCTTCCGCGCCCATTGTGATCAGGCGAGTCACCGGAGGAGCGGTGGAGAAAAATCTCGCCTCGCGGGCTACCGCCGGCGTCAGGGCCCGTTGCAGCGCTGCCAGCAAAGTCTCGATGCTTTGCTCGATTGCCTCGGCAGCGACTCCGCTCAATGCGACGTCGCGATGGCCTGTCAGGCCCACGCACAGAACGGGGGGCGGGAGTAATTCCTCCAACATTTGCGCCGTTGACGGACCTTTAGGGCTGGGCCGATGACGTTGCCGCGATGTAGTGCGCTCGCGGTACTAAATCCGCGCTCGGTTTATTACTGCATCTCCGCTGGCAGTAGCCATTGGGTTGCCTCCACCTTCTTCCTCATTTCTGGATCGACGAACGGCAGAATTGTCTTGCTGAAAGCGAGCGCAAGCTGGCGATATTCGCGGCCGCAATCCGTCGGCGCGGGCCTTGGGCAGCCACCCTATTTGCACAAAATCCTTGAAGGCGGCGGGATTGCCGCCATAGCCAAGACAAAGCGTGTTGTACAGGCGCTGGCTGGCGGTGCCATGCTCGTCCGAATACGCGCATAGCGGGTCGCTGAAACAGCGCTGTACTACATCTTTGGGCGGATTGGGGTTGTTGGCGGTCGGCGGGTCGTCACCTTCCTTGGCCGCCATTTGCCAGAAGTAGGCAAAACCCTTGATGATCGTTCGCTGAACGTCGGGATTGAATTGCAGCGCAATGAAAGCCGCCACCTGGTCCGCGGCATCCTCTTCGCGTCCGAACACGGGAACGTCGAGCATATCGAACAAGGCGTGCCCGGTTTCATGCATGAGTGTTCCCGCCCACATTCCGGTAATGACATTGGTGCGCGTGACGCCTTCGGGCGTCGTCGCCTTGGGCGAATAGTACAAAACGTCATTGTACCATTCGTAACAGAAGTGGAGCGCCCGATCTTCTGACGAATAGAAGGGACTGTCGCTGTGAAAATCCGGCTGGCAATTGAGAGCGACCAGCGTCAGCGGGTGGGGCAAATGCAACGGTGACAGAAACTGACTGTAAACCTCAAGGATATGTCTTGATTGAAGCGCCTGGTATGCGGTCTTGTTCTTGTCGTTGGGCTGCAGGTAGCAGGTGGGAAAACCGGGATTGTCCAAGCCGGCAATCGGCTGGTATTTCGGCCCCGGATCTGTCAGGCAAGTCTCGGCAGATGCGTGGGTGAGAGAGATCGCCTGGGCCGCCAGCAGGATTGTCAGGGCGGCAGCAAGCTTCAGGAATTTCATTGCGACGCTCCGCTTGGCGATGAACCGCCACGTAGGGTGATGGCTTTTCGAAAAGCCACCGCTGTAAGCACCACCGTCATTTGCTCAGTTCGCCAGGCAAGAACCATTGCTCGGCTTTGACCTGCAGCAGCAGGTCAGGATCGATGTAAGGCATGATCCGCAGATTGAAGGCGGCGCGAACTTGCTGGTACTCGTGACTGCATTGTTGGGCGCGGCGGTCGGGCAATAGCGGATCTTGACCCTCTGGCGCCTGGGTCCAGCCGCCAAAATCATTGCTGTCGCCGCCATAGGCGATGCAGAGAAAATTGTAGAAACGCTGACCTTCCGGCGACGCCGTGTCGGCGAACGCGCTGCCCGTCCACGTTCGGAGCGACAGCAGGAAAAACTCGGCCGATCCGACCATGGTCGTGTGTGCGATCTCACCCGAGAACTGCAGGAGAACGAATGCAGCAAGCCTGTCCGCCGCATCGTCTTCGCGTCCCCAGACCGGGATCTCCAGCACATCGAACACCGCGTAGGCCAACTCATGGAGCACCGCCTGGGTGAATGTTCCTACGATCACCATTCGCTTGAGGGGCTCGTTGTCCTTAACGCCGGCCGCAATTTTTTGTATCTTGTCGATGAGCTCGTAACAGACCGTGACCGGGCCTCCGGAAACATATGGGCGGCGCTCCGCACCGCAGGTATCAACCTGGATCTTGATTGATCGCGGCAGCTTCAGCGGAGCCAAGAATCTTTGTATCTCGTCTAGCGGCTTCCGTACTCGCAGCCATTCGTAGGTGGTCATATATCTGTTGTATTGCGTGGGATCGGACGCCGGCGAGCTGTTCTTTGGCTGCACATAGTCAACTTGGATCTGCGGATTGGGCTGCAGCGTTGGAGTTTGCGCCGCGACGGGCACGGCTTGAACGACGAACCAAATCGCGAGAGCACCCATCGCGGTCGAGTGGCGCATGCGTTTCCCCATCCAATTCCGGCAGGAAGACTAGGCAGGCTCCGTTGTTTGGGTCAAGCTGCGCGCTGTCGAAAATCGATCTGGGTGTCGGTTGCCGGGCGGATTGTTGCAAGTGGCGGCGGCGAGCCTTTCAACGTTTGGCGCCGCCGCTCGTTCTCGAAAATTTGCTTTCGTTCAAAACCTGGCGGGCATCAGGGCGACGTTCTCGCCCAGACTAAGCGCCCGAACCTTCCACTCCCCGCCGATCCGCTCGTAGATGGCGATCCAGTGATCCTTCAGGTCCGCCACGCCCTCCGACGTCCTGACGACCGTCTTGCCATGCCCGAGCACCCACACCGCAGCGCCAAGCTCATGGACCTCATCGACCTTGCTCTCGCGGGTGAAGTTGTCACCCAGCGCGGGAATGGTCGCGGCATAATAGTTCCGGATCTTTTCTCGCCCGGACAGCGTATCGCCCGACGAGGTCGCATATACCGCGTCGTCGACGAATAACGCCGCCAGCGCGTCAGCATCCCTCTTCATCAGCAAGTCCGTCTGGCGTTGGACGAGCGACTCGATCTGCTGCACCAGCTCCGCCGGAGCTGTGGCTTTTTGTTGCGCTGACGCCGGGCCGGCAAAGGCTGCCACAACGAAAGTTGTAACGATCAAGAAGCGGAACATCCGGGCGAGCCTCCAAAAGCGTGCTGGCAACAATGCGATGACGGATCGCATCGGCAACGCACGATAGCAAGCATTCCGATGCGACAACAGTACGCGGGACTTTATCGAGGCAATCGGCGGCTGGGAAAAGGCGTGCCGCGCGAACCCGCGCTGTACTCATTGGCCATGTTGATCGGGCACTGCACACTGATGTCCGCCTTGCCCCGAAAGCGGACTCAGGCCGGACATCGCGCCACGTCTGCTCTGTGCCAATAGCGACAATAATGCCGGGAATCAGCCAGCGCTTGATTATATCCGTTACGGATATATAATATGCGTATGAGCAAATCCGAACCCGTGGTGCCGCTCACGCCCGCAGTGTTTCACATCCTCCTCGCCTTATTCGGCAAGGAGCGGCACGGCTACGACATCATGCAGCAGGTCAAGGAAGATTCGGGAGGCGCCGTGAAAATGGGCCCAGGAACACTCTACGGTTCGCTCGACCGCATGATCGAGGCGGGCCTCGTTGCCAGAAGCAACACGCAAGATCCCCGCCGCATCTACTACAGGCTCACGGCGCTTGGACAAACGGCGTTACGTGCTGAAACGGAGCGGCTGTCGCGTGTGGCGGTCATTGCACGCCGCCAGCTCGGCAGTGCATGACGTGATGACGCGCCCGGCGCGGGACAAAGGGTCTTGGTCGATACGGCTGTACGCGCGGCTGCTGGCACTCTACCCGCCGGCGTTCTTGCAACGGCATCGCGCGGAGATGCTGCAAAACTTTTCGGACCTCGAAGACGCGGCACCGTCGAAAGGCGCACTTTGGCTGCTGATAGGAAGGGACCTGACCATGAGCCTCGTTTCGCATTTTTTCGCGTCGCCGCTTCGCAAATACGTGATCGGCGTGCTGATGGCGGCCACTATAGTTGCTGTGGATGTCCTGTTCTTCAGAAACCGGCTCTGGGAACGGCTGATCGTGAATATAGGAATTGTCTTGGTGTTCGTGGCTTTCTACTTGAGCTTCCTGAAGCGGCCATGAAGACGTGATGGCGTGGTGATCGCTGCGACCGCGCACCAGGCCGATACGCGAAATATCCTGCGGGTGACGTGATCCCGGGAATTGTCTCGGACGCCTCGCCAGCGGCAGCGCGTTTTTGAGCAAACGACATTAGGGAAACAGGAATCCCTTGCCGAAAACGTAATCCAATACGGTCCGCAGGAAAGCAAACGCGAATACGATGATGCTGATCGTGTTCGCCGAGAGATATGGCGGATATGCGGAGTGTGACATTGCGAGCAGGCAGATGATCGCCAGTGCGACGTTGAGGACGACCCACTTTACATAGGCGCCCAGTTCCGCCTGACCCCTCGTTTGCAGAAGCCTGTTTTTGAGCCCGTCGAAAATCAGGATGCCTACATCGATGAACAGCATGATGGCCATCCATTTGTAAAACAGCACCGGCGTTGTCGGCGGCGGCGTTCCGCCCAGAACCGCGGGGCCGGGGATCGCCTGCGCGATTTTGACAAATAAAATCGCGGTAATGAGCAGCATATAAACGTCCCATATATACGCCGCCCGGCCCCAAAATCCGACCGCCGGAGCGCGCAAGTATTTGACGTCGAGCGAACGATCGCCGCCGTGAAAGATCGGCACGACGGTAATGAAAAAGATGCAGAACAACCAAAACGAGGTATCCCAGGGGATGCTGGGATCGTCGTTGGGAAACAGCTTTGTGCAGGCGAGCGTGATCGCCAATCCGACGATGATTTGATATGCGCGCTTGAAATGATCGATTAGTCGGGAACGCTCTTGAGCCGCATCGACGGTCTGTTGCTGCATGGCAACGCCTCGGGGTCGCGTGCGATAAACCTAGGGCTACCGAAATTCGCCTAATCTGGAAAGCGGCGCGGTTCTGACGTATCGTCGAATTGACGGTGATTTCCTTCAGCTGCGGGCGCAACATGCGGACGGTTTACTTGGCGGGTCCGGATGTTTTTCTGCCCGATGCGGTCGCGGTAGGGCGGCGCAAAAAGGAACTTTGCGCCAAATACGGATTCGAGGGATTATATCCGTTCGACAATGAAATTCGTACGACTTCCCAAAGTGAACGACGGGATCGGCTGATTTATCGCGCCAACGAAGGAATGATTCGTCGCGCCGATTTCGGCATCTGCAACCTGACGCCGTTTCGTGGCCCTGGTGCCGACGCTGGAACGGTGTTCGAACTCGGGATGTTGGTCGGGTTAGGGAAAAAAGTTTTCGGCTACACCAATGTCGTTGACGATCTGCTGGATCGCAGCAGGCTGATCGATACCGTCACCCTCGATCGGGGCGAGAATGAATGGCGGGACTCCAGCGGCATGATCGTCGAGAATTTCGGCAACGCCGATAACCTGATGATCGACAACGCGCTGATTGAACATGGCGGCCACGCAATGGTCCGTCACCGCGCCGTCGCCGACAATCTGTTTTACGACCTTGCAGGATTTGAGACGTGTTTGCGGCTTGCTGCCGAAGCGGCTTCAAAAAGGTAAAGCGCTTTTGGTGGAGCATGATCTTTTCGGAAAACCGGCCTGCACCCCGGGTCAAGTCCGGGGTAGGCTTTTTCCGGATCATGCTTTAGTCGGCTGCGGCAATAGCGTGAAAAAACGTGCCGGTGACGCGGCCGCGCCGGCCGCCGGTCGTCTTCCAGGCGCGGCCTTCGCTATCGGCAATTTCTGCGAACGGTTCGTCCGATCCGGGCGACGTCAGCGACGCGTAGTGGAATTCATGGCCGCGAATTTGCGCTCCCGCGCCGCCGAGGACGCTCGCCGAAAGCAGTCGGGCAGTGCGATAGCCGAGATGAAGTTTCCGCCGGGCGAAGCTTGTGCGCGTGGCTGAGCAACCCGGTCATGGCGTGGCGGCGGCCCGCCGCATCTTCCAGACTTTCGCCCAATACCATGTAGCCGCCACACTCGCCGTGCACCGGACGCGTCTCGGCGAAACGGCGCAGTCCGGCGGAAAATGTTCGCGCGCCGGCCAGCTTGTCGGCATGCAGTTCCGGATAGCCGCCGGGCAGCCAGCAGCAGTCGGCGCCGGACGGCGGCGGCTCGTCCGCAAGCGGTGAGAACAATTCAACCTCGGCGCCGGCCCCGCGCCAGGCATCGATCAGATGCGGATAAACGAAGCTGAAGGCCCGGTCGCTGGCGAGCGCAATGCGCTGACCGGGTGGCGGCAGCGCCAATGCGCCCTGCGTGATCGGGGCGATCGTAAACGGTCCCGCGCAGGCGGTAATGGCGTCGAGATCGAAGTAGGTTTCGGCCGTCGCGGCGAGGCGATCGATCAATGCGGCGAAGTCGGGATGTTCGCTGGCCTGCACCAAGCCAAGGTGCCGCTCCGGCAATGCGAGAGCCGCTTCTCGCGGCAACGCGCCGAGGACCGGAATATCAAGCGCGGCGATTGCGTCGGCAACGAATGCGCGGTGCCGCTCACTGCCGACGCGATTAAGAATGACACCGGCGATGCGGACGCTCGGGTCGTGCGTGGCAAAGCCGCGCACCATTGCCGCGGCCGACTGTGCCTGCCGCGCGACATCGATCACCAGCACAACCGGCAATCCAAAGTGCGCGGCAAGGTCGGCGGTCGCGCCACGCCGTCCCGGCGCCGCGGCTGCATCGGTAGCGCCATCGAACAGACCCATGACGCCTTCGATGACGACGAGGTCTGCGCCATCGCTCGCCTGGTCCGCAAGCGCGTCGAGAAGTTTTCCCGGCATGGCCCAGCTATCGATGTTGACGCTTGATGTGCCGGTAACGGCCGCGTGGAAAGCCGGATCGATGTAATCCGGTCCGGCTTTCGCGGCGCGCACAATGACGCCACGCCGCCGCAAAGCTGCCAGCAGCGCCAGCGTCGCCGTGGTCTTCCCCGCGCCGGAATGCGGCGCGGCGATGATGAGCCCGCGCGCTTTCACTTCGATGTCCGCCGAGCCGTCAAAGCATCCCGGGCCGTCATCGTCTTTCGCTCCGGTGATGACGATGGCGGTATCCGGGACTAAAGGTTGGCGCATGGAGCGGCAGGAACGGCCATTGCGCCGGGGTTGGACCACCGGCACCTGTGCCACGGCGGCGGCAAAGGCGGCGTTTTCCGCTCTGGTCACCGGGGAATTTCCCAGACCCCGTCGAGGTGACGCTGCCGCGCGGCGAACGTCCAAGCTTCGTGCTGGCGCTGACGCGGAAGGAAGGAAATTCCGCAACGGCCGGGGTGATCAAAGATGCCGGCGACGATCCCGACGTCACTCATGGGGCGCTGATCGTGGCGACGGTGCGCCCTGGCGCTCCCGGGGCCGGCGTAACGTTTCGCGCCGGCGAAGGCGTCGGCATGGTGACGCGGCCCGGTCTTCCCATTCCACCCGGCGAGCCGGCGATCAATCCGGTGCCGCGGCGCATGATCCGCGACGCCATTGCTGAAGTCGCAGACGCCGTCGGCCATGCTGCCGATGCAGAGGTCGAGATTTCCATTCCCGGCGGCGAAGCGCTTGCCGCGAAAACGCTCAATGGCCGGCTTGGCATCGTCGGCGGCCTGTCGATCCTCGGCACCACCGGGATCGTCGTGCCGTATTCCTGCTCGGCGTGGATCCATTCGATCCATCGCGGCATCGATGTCGCGCGCGCCGCCGGCGTCACCCATGTCGCCGGCGCGACCGGCGCCAGTTCCGAAGCCGCGGTGCAAAAACTCTACGGCCTGCCGGAAATTGCGCTGATCGACATGGGCGATTTCGTCGGCGGCATGCTCAAATACGTGCGCGCGCATCCGCTGCCGCGTGTCACCATCGCCGGCGGCGTCGCCAAAATGACCAAGCTCGCGCAAGGCCTCACCGATCTTCATTCCAAGCGCGGCGAAGTCGATCGCGCGTTGCTTGCAGATTTCGTTCGCGCCGCCGGCGGATCTCAGGAACTCGCTGCGCGCATCGTCGCGGCCAACACCGCGGCGGAAGCCTTTGCTCTGGCGCGCGCTGAAGGCGTCGCGCTCGGCGATGCAGTCGCCCGTGCGGCAAGGCAAACCGCGGAGCGCGTGGTCGCCGGTCGTGACGTGGCGATCGAGGTCGTGCTGTTTGACCGCGATGGCGCCTTGATTGGCCGCGCGCCGTTTTCCCCGACGTGAGCGTCTCATGCGGCGCCTCCGCGAAATCGGCGGCGGTAATCGGGATCATAAAGCGCGCTGTCGCGAAAATCCTCTGCGGCGAGCGCACGGCCGACGAGAATGAGCGCCGTGCGCTCGATGCGCGCGGCTGCTGCCTTTGCCGCAATATCGGAAAGGGTGCCGCGCAGGATGCGTTGCGCCTCCGCACTCGCCTGCACCACGATGGCAGCCGGGCAGTCGGCGCCGTAGAACGGCGTCACTTCGTCGACGACGGTCTCGACGGCATGGATCGCGAGATGGACGACGAGCGTCGCGCCGGTTGCCGCAAATGCCGCGAGCTTTTCCTTCTCCGGCATGCGCGAAGCGCGTCCGCCGACACGGGTCAGCACCACGCTTTGCGCCACTTCGGGTATTGTCAATTCGCATTCGAGTGCCGCGGCGGCGGCGGCGAATGCCGGCACGCCGGGCGTCAGGGTATAGGGAATGCCGCGCCGCGCGAGCCGGCGAAGCTGTTCGGCGAGCGCCGAGTAGATCGAGAGATCGCCGGAATGAAGCCGAGCCACGTCGAGGCCGGCGGCGTGCGCGGACGCGAACTCGGCCTCGATCTCGTCGAGCGACAGCGGCGCCGTATCGACGATGCGGGCTCCTGCCGGACAATAGGCGAGCAACGCGGGCGGCACGATCGAGCCGGCATAGAGGCAAACCGGACAGCGCGCGATGAGATCGCGGCCACGCACCGTGATCAGGTCCGCCGCGCCCGGCCCGGCGCCGATGAAATGCACGGTCATGACGCGGCTCCCGGCGCCGCCACCGAAGCGGCGAGCGCGCATGTCGCTGTGCCGACCACAAGCCGCGCCGCGATCAGGTTCGCAGTCGGCCCGGCGGCGGCAAGGGCGGCGGCCTCGGCGACTGACGGAACGCCCATGAGCGCAAGCGAGCGTTCCGATCTGGTTTTGGTTCGGCCGCTTGCGGCCTTGAGGTCCGTCTCCGACACCACGATCACCGCAACGCCGAGTTTTTCCGCCGCGTGTTGAATTCCGGCCTCACCGCTTTTCGCCTCGATGGTGGCGATCACGTCGAGCGCGTCGGCTGTGATATTGGCGTGCGCCAGCGCCGCGCGGATGGCCGCTTCGATCTCGGGCGCGGGCGTACCGCGCCTGCAGCCGACGCCGGCGGCGATCATGGTTTTGTCCAGGCCCATTGTGTCACCGGCATTGCCGCTCGCCAGCCGGTTTTGCCGCCCACTGCGCCGGCGCGCGAAATGGCGATGCGAAGAAGCTCGCCGCCGAGCGCGGCGTGCCGAGCGATCAGCAGCGCTTCGGTTTCGAGCGTCACCGCGTTGACCACGAGACGGCCGCCCGGACGCAGCGCCTCGATCGTGGTGTCGATCACGCCGGGTTCGCTGGCGCCGCCGCCGACGAAGACAGCGTCCGGCGCGGCAAGGCTCGCGAGCGCAGCCGGTGCCGCGCCCTCGACGATCTCCAGGCCGGGCACGCCGAAGGCGGCGGCGTTGCGGCGAATACGCGCCGCGCGGTCGCTGCGCTTTTCCACCGCGATCGCGCGCATGAGCGGATCGGCCAGCAGCCATTCGATCGCCACAGAGCCGGCGCCGGCGCCGATGTCCCAGAGAAGCTCGCCGCGCCGCGGCGCCAGCGACGACAATGTCACCGCGCGCACCTCGCGTTTGGTGATCTGGCCGTCATGCTCGAACAGATCGTCGGCTAGTCCCGGGCTTCGCGCGATAATGCGCGCGCCGGGCGCGGCTTCCACCTCGATCGCAAGCGTGTTGAGTGGATCGACCGCGCCGACGCCGAAGGCCGCCGCTGTCGTCGTCCGCAGGCGCTCGCGCGGCCCGCCAAGGGCTTCGAGCACCGTGAGCCGGGAAGCGCCGAAGCCCGATTGCGCGAGAAGCCGCGCTATGGCTTCCGGTCCGCCGCCGTCCGAGGTCAATGCAAGAATGCGCGCACCGGGTTGCAGATGCGGGCGCACAAGATCGAGCGTGCGTCCGTGGACCGAGAGCAGCGTGGTTTGCGGTAGCGACCAGCCAAGCCTTGCCGCCGCCAGGCTGAACACCGAAGGCGCTGGCACGACGATCATCTCTCGCGCATTGATTCTTTGCGCCAGTACCGCGCCGACCCCGTAGTGGAACGGATCGCCCGAGGCGAGCACGCAGATCTGGCGGCCGCGATAGTTCATCACCTCGTCGGCCGCGCCGTCGAACGGGCTCGGCCATGGCCGCGCCGCGCCGCGAATGAGCGAAGCGGCAAGGCTCAAGTGACGCCGCCCGCCGAACACGATCTCGGCGGCGCCGATCAGCCCGCGTGCCGTCGCGCTCAGGCCCTCGACACCGTCCTCGCCGATACCGATGATGGACAGCCAGCGCGGTGTTGCGGCAGTCTCACGCTTGGATCGCGTCAGGAAGCGACATGACAGCCGTCCCCGGAAAGATTCTCATTCTCGGCGGCACCACCGAGGCGCGAATGCTGGCGGAACGGCTGGCGGGCCGCCACGATCTGGACGTTACTCTGTCGCTCGCCGGCCGGACGGTTTCGCCCGCGCGCCAGCCGGTCCCGGTTCGTGTCGGCGGTTTTGGCGGCGCTGCCGGGCTTGCCGACTATCTCTTGCGCGAGCAGATCGGCGTGCTGATCGACGCCACGCATCCCTATGCGAGCATCATCTCGGCGAACGCCGTTGCCGCCGCGCGAGAGTCCAACGTCCAATTCGTCGCGCTGCGGCGGCCGCCATGGGTTGCCGTCGTCCGCCGATCGCTGGACCGAAGTGAGCACCGTCAGCGAGGCGGTGCAAGCGCTGGGTAAATCCCCCCGGCGCGTCTTTGTCACGCTCGGGCGGAACGAACTCGCGCCGTTCGCGGCCGCGCCGCAACACAATTATCTGATCCGCAGCGTCGACCCGGTCGATCCGCCATTGCCGTTGCCGCGCGTGAGCTACGTGACCGGGCGCGGCCCCTTTACCGAAGCCGAAGATCGTTCGCTGATGGCGGCGCATTGGATCGACGTTGTGGTCGCGAAGAATAGCGGTGGCTCTGCGACCTACGGCAAGATTGCCGCCGCCCGCGCTGTGGGCGTCGAAGTGATCATGCTGCGCCGGCCGCCGGCACCCGAAGCGCCGAGCGTCGCGACCGTGGAAGAAGTGCTCGCGTGGCTCGATCATGCGCTGACCTCGGCGACGGCGCGCGGCGTGTAGACGAGCGGCGAACGCCCGGGGCGCTGGACCACGCGGGTCTCCCGCGAACCGACGATGACGAGCGTCGCCATGTCGGCCGCGGCGGCATCGGCATGCTCAAGCGTCGCGACATTCACGGCTTCGTGCGGCCGTCCGACGGCGTGGCCGAAGACGACCGGCGTCGATGGCGGCAAATGCCGGCGCAGCCGCTCGATCGCAGCGCCGAACTGCCACGGCCGCGCGCGCGACACCGGATTGTAGAGTGCGATCACGAATCCGGCGCTCGCCGCAGCGTCGAGCCGCCGCTCGATCAGATCCCAGGGTTTTAGATTGTCGGACAAGGACAGCGCGCAGAAATCGTGACCCAGCGGCGCGCCGATCCGCGCCGCGACCGCGAGCATCGCCGTGATCCCGGGCACGATGACGACATCGAGCGTGCGCCAGCTTTCCGGTCCGGACTCGATCGCCTCGCACACCGCCGCCGCCATGGCGAAGACGCCAGGATCGCCGCCGGATACGATCGCGACACGCGTTCCCCCTGCCGCGTGGCGGAGCGCCGCCGCGGCGCGTGAACGTTCCTCGCGATTGTCGGAGGCGCTGCGGATTTGACCCGCGCGCACCGGCACGCGATCGAGATAAGGTCCGTAGCCGTACAGCGCTTGCGCGGCGGCTAATGCTTCGTCCGCTTCCGGCGTGAGATAGCGGGCATCGCCCGGCCCCAATCCGACGACGGCGAGATGCCCGCTCACGGCCGTTCCTCCCAGCCGGGCACCAGCACAATGGCGAAGTAGGGCGCGTCGTCGTCCGGCTTGGTTGCCAGCGGAATCATTTTCGCATCCGCCATGGTACCGCGCTCGACATAGACGGCGCGCGGCAGGCGTCCGCTCGTTTCGAGCGCGCGGCGTAGTTTCGGCAGGTGCCGGCCGACCTTCATCACGACGGCGGCAGCGCTGTCGCGCAGGCGCCGCGCCAGCTCATCTTCCGGCAGCGTCGCCGGAAGCACGGTGAACACGTCGTCGCCCTGCGCGATCGGAATTCCGGCGGCCGACCAGCATCCCGACATGCCGGTGACGCCGGCGACGATCTCGGTCGGAAAGCGCGACGCCAGTCGTGTGTGCAGATGCATGTAGGAGCCGTAGAATAGCGGATCGCCTTCGCAGATCACGGCGACCGTACGCCCGGCCGCAAGGTGAGCCGCAATCGTGATTGCTGCTTCATCGTAGAAATCGCTGATCGCGTCGCGATAGCCGTCGCTGCATTTCGGCAATTCGGTCGTCACCGGATAAAGCAGCGGCAGCTCGGTAACGCCGGCAGAAAAATGCCGGGCCGCAATGGTCCGCGAGTGACTGGCGTTTCCCGCCTTGGCGAAGTGCGCGATCACATCGGCATCGCCGAGAGCGCGCGCGGCTTTCAGCGTTATCAGTTCGGGATCGCCTGGCCCGACGCCGACGCCGAGCAGCTTTCCCGGGTTTGTTGCGTTGCTCATAGCCCCGGTCTCGCCAAAGCATTCACGGCGGCGGCGGTCATGGCGCTGCCGCCCGTGCGTCCGCGCACGATGAGAAAGGGTACGCCGTGCGGGTCGGCGGCGAGGGCGTCTTTCGATTCCGCCGCACCAACAAAGCCGACCGGAATTCCCAGGATCGCCGCGGGCTTCGGCGCGCCGGCGGCGATGAGATCCAGGAGGCGAAACAAGGCCGTCGGCGCGTTGCCGATGGCGACGACGGCGCCAGCGAGGCGATCCCGCCACAATTCGAGCGCCGCGGCCGAACGGGTCGTGGCGAGATTTTGCGCCAAAGCGGCAACCTGCGGATCGTTGAGCGTGCAAATCACCTCATTGCCCGCGGGCAGCCGCGCGCGCGTAATGCCGTGCGCGACCATCTCCGCGTCGCACAGGATGGGAGCCCCGGCGCGGAGCGCGCCGCGCGCCGCGGCGACGAGGTTCCTGCCGAACACGATGTGCTGCGCCGCCTCGACGGCGCCGCAGGCATGGATCATGCGCACCGCGACCTCGGCTTCTTCGGCCGAAAAGCGCGAAAGGTCGGCTTCGGCGCGGATGATGGCGAACGAGCGCTCATAGATCGCCGCACCGTCGCGAAGATAGGCCGTGGGCTCAGACAGGGATTCAGACATGGCTGAGCTCGCGCTTCGCCTCGCGCGCGTGGCGCACGATCGCGGCCGGAAGTTCATCCGGCGAGACGACGCCGAACGGAATGTCGCGCGCGCAGCCATTGGCGATAAGCCCGCACCGCCATGCGCGCGCCGACGATGGTGAGCGCCGCGCTGCCCGCGTGCGCGCATCCTTTGGCGCAGCCCGACAAATGAATCTGGAACGACGCGCCGAGATAGGGCGCGGCCGCTTCGGCAATGCGCGGGGCGATGGCGCGTGCCGCGATATGCGCGGAGGAGCAGATCGGCGCGCCGGCGCAGGCAAAGACATGCCGGCGCGGGTCGTCGGCGCTGACGATGAAGCCAAGCTCGGCGGCAGCCGCGGTAAACGATCGGCAGGGAAGGATGCGTGAGGCCGATAATCATCACCGCCCGGCCTGGCGCGGTGCGTATGCCGCCGGCCCCGGCGTCGCTCGCGGCCCTTGCCATTCGTTTGAGTACGACCGCGTCGGCGTGGCCGAAAGCGAGGCCAATGCCGCGAGCGAGCAACCCGCCGCGCAGCGGATGCGTACCGATTGCCTCAGCCCCAGCCGAGCTGCGCGATCGGCGCGGTGCGATGTCGGCGATCAGCAAATCGGCGATGGCCGCCTGGAACATCGTACTGCCGCCGGTCGCGAGCACATCGCGGGCGCGTGCGTCGTTGCCGGACCGCGCGATCACATCAAGCAGCCGCAGGGCGGCTTCCACGCCGTCGTCGGCCGCGAACCGCGCCGAGTTCAGTTGCACTGACGCTATCGCCGCCGATGCCGACGTGAAGCACCGGACCGCCAGGCGTCGCTTCGGCGGCGAGGCGGATGTCGGCGGCAATGCCATCGAGGTGGAGCCCTCCGCCGTCGATGACGACGGACACCTTTGGGGCGAGTCTCTCCGCCAATGAAGTTTCCGCCAGCGCATTGCGAAGATCGGCGGCGAGCGCGGCGGCGTCCAAAATTTCTGCGGAATCGAGGCCGGCGAGCGGATTGCTCAGCACGGGTGGGCCGTCTTCCGTCGCGATGCCGAGCCGCGCGACAGCTTCGGCGAAAAGCGGCGCGGACTGCTCGCTCAGTCCGCGAACCTGAATGCTGCCGCGCGCGGTGATTTCGATGACGCCGTTGCCATGCTCCTGCGCCGCAGCGCAGAGCTTCTCGAATGCGGCAAGCGCGACGGTGCCGATCGGCCTTAGCCGCACCAGCAATCCATCGCCGGTCGGCATCGGCGCCGAAAGGCCGGGACAGGCGCCGCGGCGGAGTGGATGATTCATCACACGGTCTCCGCCCGCAAAGCCGCGAGACCGGCATCGACGTCGTTGCGGCGCGGATGCCAAAAGCCGCGCCGCCGCGCGGCATCGAGCCGGTCGGCAATCGCGCCCGCAGCCTGCGGGTTTTCGTGCAGCAAAAACGCGCTCACCGTCGCATCGGCGACGTAAGCCTCGTGCAGCAGATCGAATAATTCGCTCGCGACCGCGCCGGTCGTTTCCGCAAAGGCGACGAGACGGTCGACGGTTTCGGCCAGCTCGGCGGCGCCCCGCGGGCCGTGCCGCATCTGCCCGGCGATGAAGCGTGGGTTGATGGCGCGTGCCCGCACGATACGTGCGAGCGCCGCCGACAGCGTTCGCGCTCGGGGCCGTTGTGGGTCGGTGACATCAAGCATGATCAGATCGGCGGCGCGGCCGAGCATTTTTGCCGCCGCGGCAAAGCCGCCGACAAAGGCTGCGTCTTCGCCGCCTTCGAGAAGGTCGCGGCCGGGATCGTCGCTCGGGTGCACAAGAAGGTCGGCGCCGGCGACGCGCTGCGCGAACGCGCCGGCGGCTTGGCTGCCATCGCCGGCAGCGCCGCCGTAGCTGTGCGAGGTGGCCGCCAGGTAGGCGGTTCCGATGGTTTCGGTGTCGGCGCCGCGGCCGAGCAAATCCTCGATGCCGGCGCCGTAGGATCCCGGGGCCGTGCCGAAAATGCGATCGAGCCGCGTGGCGCTGCTGGCATCCGCTGCGCGCCGCGCCGCGGCGAGCGGATTTTCGTCGTCTTCTTCGTCGCGCGCCGCGACCGCCTGCACCGCGGCATCGATCAGCGCGATCTGCGCCGGGAAAAGATCGCGGAACAGCCCCGAGATACGCCAGGTCACATCGACACGCGCGCGTCCGATCGCGGCGGGCGGCAATACCTCGATGCCGGTCACGCGCCCGCTGGCAGGATCCCAGATCGGCCGGCAGCCCATCAACGCGAATCCCTGTGCGATCTCTTCGCCGCCGGTGCGCAGCGTGGCGCTTCCCCACAGATCGATCACGATCGCGCGCGGCGCCTCGCCGTGCGTTTGCAGGTGCGCGCGCACAACCTCGTCGGCGGCGAGCTTGCCGAGATCCATCGCGGTCTGGGTCGGGAGCGTGCGCGGGTCGGCGGTGAAGAGATTGCGGCCGGTCGGCAATACGTCGCGCCGTCCGCGGCTTGGCGCGCCGGCTGGGCCTGGAGCCACGAAGCGGCCGTCGAGCGCCGCGAGGAGCGCGGCACGTTCGGCTTCGGCGCTGGCCTGCCAGAGCGGATCGTCCGTTGCGGGGCGTCGGCCGTAAATGTGCAGGCCGTCCTTGATGGCGAGGTCCTTGAGGTCGCACAGCCAGGCATCGATCCGGCGCAACGCGTCGTCGGGCGCATCGGCGCTGCCGATCCCCGCCTCGCGCGCCAATCCGCTACGCTGCGCGCTCTCGACAATCAGTTTCGCCAGACGCTCGCGGCGGCGGCGATCGAGTCCGTCGGCTTGGGCATATTCGTCGATCAGGCGCTCAAGCTCGCGCGCGTCGCCGGAAAGCCCGTCGGCGGCAAAAGGCGGCGGCAGATGACCGATGGTCACCGCGGCGATGCGGCGTTTGGCCTGCGCCGCTTCTCCCGGATTGCTGACGATGAAGGGATAGATCACCGGCAAAGGCCCGGTGACGATTTCCGGAAAACATGCCGCGGTGAGCGCGACCGCTTTGCCCGGCAGCCATTCCAGCGTGCCGTGCGCGCCCATGTGGACGAGAGCGTCGACCTTGGCGGTGTGTTGCAGCCACAAGCCGAAGGCGACCAGCGCGTGCCGTGGCGGCAGCGATGGATCGTGATAATCCGCGCGGCGTTCCGCGGAACGGCCGCGATCGGGCGGCAGCGCGGCAATGATGTTGCCGTATCGTTGCGCGCGGAACCGGAACGCGCCGTCCCTGACATCGGGATCGGCTGCGGGCTCGCCCCAGGCTTCGGTCAGCCGCGCTACCGCGGATGCCGGCAGCCCCGCCAGCAGCGTTCGATATTCATCCAACGTGAGCGTCGCATCATCCGCGCCGGCGGAAAGCGCGGCGAGCAGTGCACGGGAATCTGCGGGTGCGCCGGAAACCGCGTAACCGGCCGCCGCGAGATCTTCGATCAGCGCCGTCACGCTGGCCGGCACGTCGAGGCCGACCGCATAGCCGGTGCGTCCAGGCGCGCCGGGATAGTCCGGCATCAGCACGGCAACGCGGCGCTCGGCGCGCGGCAATGCGCGCAGGCGGACGAATGCCGCGATCCGGTTCGCGACCATCTCGATCCGGTCGGCTTCGGGCCGGCTGGCGAGCGCAGTGAAAGCCAAACCCTCCTGCGCCGGCAACGGATCCTTGAAAGCGACGGCACCGGCGAGGATGCGGCCATCAAGCTCCGGCAGCACGATGTGCATCGCAAGATCGGCGGCGCCCAGTCCGCGCGCGCTGTCGCGCCAGGCCGCGCGTTGGGTCGTGGCGCTGACAACCTGCAGCACCGGCACGTCGCATGCGTCGAGCGGCGTCGGCTCGGCGCCATGGCCGCCCGCCGCGAACGCCGTCATGGTGACGATGATTGCGGGCCGCAGCCGCGTAAAGGCGTCGCGAAGAAAAGCGGCCGCCTCGGTATCTTTCAGGCTGGTCACGACGAGCGGCGCCGGTGCAAGACCGCGCGCCGTCAATGCAGCGCACAGCGCGTCAATCGGTGCGGTATCGGATGCGAGCAGCAACGCGCGATAGAAGATGATCGGCACGACCGCCTTGCCCGGGTCGAGCGACAGCGGCAAGCCGATCGAGATCGAGCGCACCTTCGCGCGGCAGATAACCGGCGAGACGCGGCACCGGTTGGGGTTCGCTCTTGAGCTCGCTCTTGGGTTCGCTCTTGGGCTCGTCCGCCAAAAGCTCGAAGGGGGCATGGCGGGCGAGTTGGCGCAGCAGGGCGCGCAGGTTCTCGCGGCCGCCTTCGCGGAAATAACGCAGCAGTCGATCGAGCTCCGCCGGCGGCAGGGTCGAGGCGGCGGCGAGGCGCGCGTCGTCGCGGTCCTCGCCCGGCAACACGGCGAGTACGATGCCGCGCTCGCGTGCCAGCGCCGACAGCCGCTCGATCCCGTATTTCCACCAATCGAGGCCGCCGAGCAGCCGGACCACAATTACCTTGGCATGCGCGCCAACACGGTCGATCCACAGATCGACCGACATCGGGTGACGCAAGTCGCGCAGATGCGCGAGCCGCACGCGCGGCAGGGCGGAGCGCTCCGCGTCCCACGCGGCAGCCAGGGCGGTGAGGTCGCTGTCGGCGAACGACAATATCGCGATATCGCCGGGCGGCTGGCCGAGGTCGACCGCTTCGACAATCTCGTCGAGATTCGTCGTAGTCGTTGCCAGCAGGTGCATGTTTCACTTCGACGTTAGTTCGAGCATATTTCTTCCGGCATCGTGTTCCGCGTTTACTCCACAAGCGCTCGCGTGATCGCCGCGCGGTCTAGTCCTTTCAGTCCGATCACCACCAGCCGGCCCTCGCGCGCCTCGTCGGCGGACCAGGGCCGATCGTATTGTTGCGTTACGCGCGGTCCTACGGCCTGGACCAGGAGGCGCAAGGGCTTGTCGGCGACCGCCGCGAATCCCTTGACGCGCAGCACATCGAACGTCTCCGCCAGCGCGGTCACGCGGCGAGCGAGCGCGGAGGGATCGGCGATTTCCTTTAGCGGCACGACGAAGGAATCGAAGTCGTCGTGATCGTGATCTTCTTCGGCGTCGTGCCGGGTGCGGCGGTTGCCGATATCGTCCTCGGTGCCGACACCAAGCCCGAGCAGCAGCTTTTGATCGACCTTGCCGTCGGCGACGGCAATCATCTTCACGCTGCGCGGCAACACTTCGGCGATCGCCGCCTGAGCCCTGGCGAAGCCGGCGGCATCGATGAGATCGCGTTTGTTGAGCACGACCAGATCGGCGCAGGCGACCTGATCCTCGAACACTTCCTCGATGGGATCGTCGTGCGCCAGCGCCGTGTCGGTGACCCGCTGCTGCGCCAGCGCATTGAGATCGTGCGCCACGCGGCCATCGGCCAAAGCCGCGCCGTCGACGACGACCACGACGCCGTCGACGGTGACGCGGCCCTTGATCGCCGGCCAATGGAATGCCTGCACCAGCGGCTTCGGCAGCGCGAGCCCCGACGTTTCGATGACGATGTGCTCAATTCCATCGCGCGCCAAAATGGCGTCGAGCGCCGGCACGAATTCGTCGGCAACCGTGCAGCACAGGCACCCGTTGGCCAGTTCGACGATATTTTCCTCCGGGCACGCATCGTTGCCGCAGCCTTTGAGGATTTCGCCGTCGATACCGACATCGCCGAACTCGTTGACGATGACGGCGAGGCGGCGGCCCTGAGCGTTGGCGATCACGTGGCGAATGAGCGTCGTCTTGCCGGCGCCGAGAAAGCCGGTGACGATGGTGCAGGGGACGCGCGCGAGCGTGCCGTTCATACGTCAACCTCCTGAAAATCGATCGGCGGAACGCGCGCGATCAAGCCGCGCTTGAGCGGAGCGGGGCGGCCGCGCCACGGCAGAATGCCGTCGGCGGCGCGTGCCAGCAGACGCGCGCCTTCGACCAAAGCTTCGGCGCAAGTGACGTCAAGTCCGCCGAACACATAAGTCCAGGAGCCGCCGGAACGCATGGCGGCGCTGGGGCCGCGCGAGCAATTGGCGAGACACTTCATCGGGCGTACCTCGACTTCGGTGCCGGCGGCGGCGCGCGCGGTCGCGGCAGCGAGGATCGCGCCCGGCCGCAATGTGCTGTCAGGCTCGCCGACCGGCCTGCATGTCACGCACACATAGATTGTGGGAGCGCCGGCCGAGGCTGCGCGTTCAGTTCCTGTGGTGGCGAGCGGGGCGGTCATGGCGCCTCCTGAGCGCGCTCTGCCAAAGGCTGATCGAACCGCTGCCAGCGATAGATGAAATACGAGATTGCCCAGCTGACGATGAAAACCCCGACGACGAGATAGCCGAAATTGGCGAGCCCCTGATTGAGGTCGCCTATGGTGCCCCAAAAAACGCCTTCGAGACCCAACTTGCTCGCGATCAGTCCAAGCGCTTCGATGCCGCCGATCATGATGGCGACCACGACGGAGATCGCGGTAATCGTCAGGTTGTACCAAATCTTGCGGATCGGATTGAGGAACGCCCAACCGTAGGCGCCAACCATCAGGACGCTGTCGGTCGTATCAATCAGCGTCATCCCCGCGGTGAACAGCGCCGGGAAGATCATGATGGTGGCGAAGGTCATGCCGCCCGAAGCATGAGTGGCGGCAACCGTGAACAGGCTGATCTCGGTCGCGGTATCGAAACCGAGTCCGAACAAGAAACCGATCGGCAGCATCTGCCAGCTTTGCGACACCATCCGAAACAGCGGGCGAAAAATTCGGGCCAGAAAGCCGCGGCCGGACAGCAGATGATCCAGCTCATGGTCGGCGACCGGTATGCCGCGGCGCGCGTCGCGAAAGCTTCGCCAAACGCCGCGGAGAATTACGAGATTGATGGCCGCAATCGCCAGCAGGAAAAACGCGGACGCGCCGGTGCCGACGATGCTGCCGATCGATTTGATCTGATGGAAACGGCCCTCCAGCAGGAACGCCATCGTGGCGATCGCCGCGACGGCGATCGTGACCGCAAGCGAATGTCCCAACGAAAAGAACAGGCCGACCGAGACCGGCCGCTTGCCTTCCTGCATGAGCTTGCGCACGACATTGTCGACGGCGGCGATGTGATCGGCATCGACGGCGTGACGCAGGCCCAGCACATAGGCGAGGAAGGCAGTTCCGAGAAGCGTCGGCCGCCCCGCGAGCGCGATCGCCGCCCAGGTCCAGGCTGCGACGTTGACCGCGATCAGAAGAACGTAGATTGCAACGATTTTAGTGCGCTGTTCGGTCGACGCATCGTCAACCGCCTTCCTCAGGAAAGTGAGCATGAAATGTCCTCGCGTAACTTGCCGCCGACGCGAGCGAGGACCAAAAGACTTTCGTCTTTCAGATCATCCACCGGTACACCCCGACCGATGTTTGTCGCGTCGACTCGTAGACGGCAGGTCTCCTGGCTCGCGGATCGACGCCTCATCCTGCCTTCCCGGGGGCACGAGACCTCCAGTGGCTTAATCGGACAAGACTTCCCGCTCACAGTTGCGGGGGCAGCTGCGGATTGGGACCCGAGGTTCCGGCACCGCATTCCCTTTTCACCCTCTTGCGAGGGACCGTCGGGTCTAGTGATAGATTTCAATGGCCCAGCCTGTCAATCTGGCGATCCCGTTTCGCGTCTCGATGTACAGGTCATGTTAAGCGTATCGAAACTCACCCTCGTCATCGGCGGCGCTCGCTCGGGAAAGAGCCGCTACGCGGAGGGCTTGATTGCGGCCTTGCCGCCGCCATGGCAGCCGCCCTGGTCCTATATCGCGACGGCGGAAGCGCGCGATGAGGAAATGGCGGCACGCATAGCAGCTCATCGCGCGCGCCGCGGCGCGGATTGGAAAACCGTCGAGGCGCCAAGCGATCTTGCGGCCGCGCTTGCGGCTTGCGGTACGACACCAATTCTCGTCGATTGCCTTACGCTGTGGCTGTCAAATCTCATGATTTCCGAGGCGGACATCGACCAGGAAATGCAGAATCTGGAAAAGGCGCTCGCAATCACCGTCTCGCCGGTTGTCGTGGTTGCAAACGAGGTGGGATTTGGAATCGTGCCGAGTTTTCCGCTGGGCCGCCGTTTTCGCGATATGCAGGGCATCCTCAATCAGCGCATCGCGGCGCGCGCCGACCGGGTGGTTCTCATGGTCGCGGGCTTGCCGGTCCCGATAAAAGGAACGCCATGAGCGAACCGTCCGACCAAGCCGATGCCGATCGGTATCGCGCCAAAATGGCGAAGCGCAAAGCCGTGCAGGACGCCGAAGTCGCGGGCAAGACGATCGAGAAGGGTCTCCTGATCGTGCATACCGGCGCCGGCAAGGGAAAATCGACGGCCGCGTTTGGTCTTGCGTTGCGCATGCTGGGCCGCGGCCAGCGCGTCGGCGTGGTGCAATTCATCAAAGGCGCATGGCATAGCGCCGAGCGTGACGCGCTCGCGAGGTTCGGCGAACAAGTTGTCTGGCATACGATGGGCGAAGGTTTTACCTGGGAAACGCAGGACCGCGCCCGCGATGTTGCTGCGGCCGAACGCGCCTGGGCGAAGGCGCGCGAACTCATGGCGGATGAAAGCTTCGGACTCGTCGTCCTCGACGAGCTCAATATCGCGCTTCGTTACGACTATCTGGACCTCGCTGCCGTCGTTGCCGCGCTTGGCGAACGCCGGCCCGGTCTGCACATCGTCGTCACCGGTCGCAACGCCAAGCCGGAACTTCTTGCCGCCGCCGATCTCGTCACCGAGATGACGCTGGTGAAGCATCACTTCGCTGCCGGCGTGAAGGCGCAGCCGGGTATCGAGTTCTGAATCGTGCCGGCGCGCACGCTCATGTTTCAGGGCACCGGCTCGGATGTAGGCAAGTCGCTGATCGTCGCCGGTCTTGCTCGCGCCTACACCAGGCGTGGCCTCGCCGTGCGGCCGTTCAAACCGCAGAACATGTCGAACAACGCTGCCGTAACGAGCGACGGCGGCGAGATCGGACGTGCCCAGGCGTTGCAGGCGCGCGCGGCTGGTATTCCGGCCAGCGTCCACATGAACCCGGTTCTGCTGAAGCCGCAGAGCGAGATCGGCGCCCAGATCGTCGTACAGGGTCGCATCTATGGCAGCGCCAAAGCGGCCGCCTACCAGGAGATCAAGAGGGACCTTCTGCCATACGTGCTCGACAGCTACGCGCGGCTGCGAAGCGCGGCCGATATCATTCTCGTCGAAGGCGCCGGCAGCGCGGCGGAAGTCAATCTTCGGGCAAACGACATCGCCAATATGGGATTTGCCCAAGCCGCGGACGTGCCGGTGGTGCTGATCGGCGACATCGATCGCGGTGGCGTCATCGCGAGCCTGATCGGCACCAAGGCCGTGCTGGCGCCGGAGGATGCGGCGCGTGTGTGCGGGTTCATCGTCAACAAATTTCGCGGCGATGCGGCTTTATTTGCCGAAGGCATGGCGCGCATCGCGCAGGCGACCGGATGGGAGGCGCTGGGTCTGGTGCCGCACTTCGCCGATGCGCGTCTGCTGCCCGCCGAGGATGCGCTCGCGCTCGAACGGAGCGCTCCGCCAAAGCCGGACGCACGGGTTCGGATCGTCGTTCCCATCCTGCCGCATATCGCGAATTTCGACGATCTCGATCCGCTCGACGCCGAGCCCGACGTCGATCTCGTTTACGTGCGGCCGGGCGAGGCGCTTCCGGGCGACGCCGATCTCGTCGTGCTGCCCGGCTCGAAGGCGACCATCGCCGATCTTGCCGCGCTGCGCGCTGCCGGATTCGACATCGATATTGCCGCGCACCGGCGCCGAGGCGGCGTGATCCTTGGCCTTTGTGGCGGCTATCAGATGCTTGGGCGCAGAATTGCCGATCCCGGGGGAATCGAAGGCCCCGCCGCCACCGTCGAGGGGCTCGGCCTGCTCGATGTTGCAACCACGCTGTCGGCGGAGAAGCGGCTCGAAGCGGCGTCCGGTACGACAAGCGACGGCGCGCCGTTTCGCGGCTACGAAATGCATATGGGCGTGACACAGGGCCCGGATTGCGCGCGGCCATTCGCCCGCCTTGCGGATGGTTCACCCGACGGCGCGGTTTCGGCCGATGGCCGGGTGATCGGCACCTACATGCACGGCCTGTTTGCCGACGACCGGCAGCGTGCGGCATGGCTCGCTCGTTTCAAGGGCGTTGCGAATGTGGGGCACGACGATTTGGTGGAGCGGACGCTCGATGCGCTCGCCGCGCATCTGGCCGCACATCTCGATCTCGATCGCCTCCTCAGCCTAGCGCGATGATGACGCCCGCCACGGAAGCGAGAAGCGCGATCAGGATCGCGTCAGCGGAGCGGTAGAGCGCGAGCGCGCTGCGAATATCGGCGGCGGTGGCCTCGCGGCGTCCATCGCCCATGACGGCATCGCGGACAAGCACGCCGTCATAAGACCGCGGACCGGCGAGCGAAAGGCCGAGCGCTCCCGCCATCGCCGCTTCGGGATAGCCGGCGTTGGGCGAACGATGGCGCGCGGCATCGCGCCTTACGGCGCGCCAGGCCGCGGCGGCCGAACCGTCCGCGTTCAGGGCTGCTGCGGCGACAAGAAGAAGCGCGGAAAGTCGCGATGCGGGCAGATTGACGAAATCGTCAAGCCGCGCAGCGGCCCAGCCGAAGTCCGCGTGGCGGGGCGTGCGGTGGCCGATCATGCTGTCGGCGGTGTTGATCGCCTTGTAGAGTGCGCCGCCAGGGAGCCCGCCGATGACCATCCACAGGACCGGTGCGACGATCGCATCGGAGAAGTTCTCCGCGAGGCTTTCGATGGCGGCTCGGGCGATGCCGGCGGTGTCGAGTCCTGCGGTGTCGCGGCCGACAATATGCGCGACGGCGGCCCTGCCCGATGTGACGCCGCTGCCTTCGAGCGCGGTTGCCACTTCCGCGACGTGCCGGTGCAAACTCCGTTGCGCGACAAGCGTGCTGGCGACGAGACCCGTAGCCAATAGTCCCAAGGGAAGCCGCAGAAGTCCCCATTGCAGGACGAAAGCGATGCTGCCGACGATGCCGAGAATGAGCAGCACCGCGACAATTCCCGCGGCGCGGCGTGTTTGCGGTCTGGCCGTTTCGCGGTTGAGCCAAGGCTCGATCGCATCGATCAGATTTCCGATCCACATCGACGGATGTCCGATCGCGCGCAGCAAGCGCTCCGGGTAACCGAACAAGAGCTCGATCAAGATGGCGACGAGGGCAAGCGCTACGGACATGATCCCGTCAGGCGGCGAAGACGACCCACTGCTGCATGGCGGCGATCTTGGCGCCGCCCGGCGCCTGTTTCCCGGCGCGCCTGAACCTTTCGTCGACCTCTCGACCGGGATCAACCCCAAACCCTACCCAGTCCCGCGATTTTCGGCGGATTTGTTGGCGCGCCTGCCGGATCCCGCTGCGGTTTCCGCGCTTGCTGCGGCGGCCGCGCGGGCCTACGGCGCGCCCGCGGCAGCGCATGTGGTGCCTGCGCCGGGGACCCAGATATTGTTGCCTTTGGTCGCACGCCTGGCGCCGCCAGGGCGGGCGGCCATTTTGGCGCCGACCTACCCCGAATATGCCCGCACCGCCGCGCTTGCCGGGCACGGCGTCAAAACTGCGCGTGGTCTCGACGCGTGCGGCGACGCCACGCTGGTCATTGTCGCAAATCCCAACAATCCGGACGGCCGCCTTTTTGCCCGCGCGGACTTGTTGGCGCTTGCCAAGGACCTTGGCCGCCGTGGCGGCCTGCTTGTGGTCGACGAAGCGTTCATGGATGTGGGGCCGCCCGGCGCCAGTCTCGCGCCCGATGTCGCGCACGGCAGCGTCGTCGTGCTGCGCTCGTTCGGCAAATTCTTCGGGCTTGCCGGACTGCGGCTGGGCTTTGCGCTCGCCGCCCCGTCGGCCGCCGAGCGGCTTCGCGCCGCGCTCGGTCCGTGGGCGGTATCGGGTCCGGCGCTTGCAATAGGTACGCAGGCGCTGGCCGACGCAGACTGGATCGAGCGGACGCGAAATCGGCTCGATAAAGCATCCGGGAGGCTCGACGGCATCCTTTCCGATCTCGCTCTTCCTCTTGTCGGTGGCACGAGCCTGTTCCGGCTGGTGCGGACGCCCGCAGCGGGCGCCCTCTTCCAGCATCTGGGAAGCGCCGGCATTTGGGTGCGCAGCTTTCCGGACAACGCGAACTGGCTCCGGTTCGGCCTACCGGCCGGCGAGCCGCAGTGGAAGCGGCTCAAGAACGCGTTGGTCTCGTTCTGGTAATCGTTAACGCGCAACCGTCGCCGCTGTCCCAAAACAGGTCAGCTGCGCTGGCACCCGCCTTGCTCGCCTTCCGGCAGCGCGCCCGTGGATGTGCCGATAGCGGAAAATCGCCGTCGAGTTCCCGTGCGCAGCGTCAAAACGAGGGCGGAGCCCGATTGAATTCAATCGGCACGCCCCCGCAGGGAGAGAGTCGTGTTAACCAATAGTCCTGCCGAAAAGTCCTCGGCGTTGCGGTCGATCGCATTGGCCGGAATTGCCATGGTTCTGTCGGTGACCACCTTGACGTCGGCGCGTGCCGGCGGTGTCGCTGCCCTCAGCTGTGTCGGCGGCGCGCGGAGTTTCAACTGCGCGGCGCAGTGGGGTATCGCTGGCGACCCCTACGTGAGAGGGGTGCCGGAAATTCTTGGCGAGGCGGAGAAGGCGCAAGCTGTGGCGCGCGATCGCAAATGGCAGGCGCATTGCCGTCCGGTGGTCGAACGCGATTTTTTCGGCGTCGCCCGTTACCAATATGCGGCACCCGGTTGTGAGTACGGGGTCGGCGCTGATTGATCGGCGCGGCACGTCCAACGCGCGGCGCTGATGCTCGTAGAACCTGTGCGTTCTAGCGAGCCTGCGCGGTAAACTTGCCGGCACCCTGCGGCGGCCGGCGTATCGCCGACGTCGTGAGCTGCCCCGGCATGTATTTGGCGTATTTGGCGACGATAACCGGATCGAGCTGTTTGATGGCATCGTCGGGCAGCCGATACCAGGTTTCGTTCCGCCCGAGGAATTCAAAGCCGAGATAGCCCCGAACCGTCAGTGTCTGACCGTCGGGGCTGAGCGTCATCGTCGCATTGTAGATGTGGCCGTCGCGCGGATCGAGAATATTGCCGTCGCGATATTTCAAACCAGCCCGCTTCATGTCCCTGATGAGCGGAAGGCCGAGGAAGGGAGCACCCTTGCGATCGTCCGGGCAAGCGGTGCAAGTGCGCGGCGATGGCGTGCCGTCCTGCCTGGGAAACAACTTCGCCGTTACGCCCTCATAGCTTCCGCCGTCATCGAAAAACAGGAACCAAACGACGGGCTTTCCGGTCGCCTCGTCGACCTTTTGCCAAAGGCCGGCCACCGACGGTTCGGCGGCAGCGGGCGCGACGGCTGCGAAGAGTGCAACTAGCCCCACTGCAACGAGTCTCGTCCAATGCGTCGCCACTTGCTTCTCCATCTTTGCTACCAACCTTGCCACCAACAGAATCAGCCAAAATACGATCGAGGCCGACGCATATTTCGTTCCACAATGCGGTGATTTAACGACGATTTTTGTGGCAGGGCCGCCCAAAATGCGACGATCAGAACCCATTTCCCGCTTGCCATGGCCGCCGGGCATTCCGATGATTATCCCCGCCACCGGACCAAAAGCGGTTCAGGGGTCGGGTGCCGTTGTCGGGATTTGAAGCTTTCATGTCACGCATCCCTTTGCGTTCGAATTCCAGCTTGGCGCTCAGCAACCTGCGGGCCGTCGTCATTCTCGTTGTGATCGCCTTCCACTCGGTGCTCGCCTATGTCGAGTGGATACCGTTTCGGCCGACGAGCTTTGACGATCCACCTTACGGCTGGCGCGCTTTTCCGATCGTCGACAGCCATCGATGGATCGGCTTCGATATTTTTTGCGCGTGGCAGGACGTTTACCTGATGTCGCTTATGTTCTTGCTGTCCGGCCTGTTCGTGTTGCCAAGCCTCAGACGCAAGAAGGGCTTGGGTTTTGTTCGCGATCGCTTGCGGCGGCTCGGCGTTCCCTATCTGCTCGGCATTCTCGTTCTTTTGCCGCTGGCCTTCTATCCGACCTACCTTGCGACTGGCGGCGAACCGAGCGTGACCACCTATTTGCGGCACTATTTCGGATTGCCTTTCCTGCCCAACGGGCAGGTATGGTTTCTGTGGCAGCTGCTGGCATTGAATTTCGTTGCAGCCGGCGTCTATTGGCTTGCGCCCGGCGCCTTTGATGCCTTGGGCAAGTGGTCGGCGGCGGCGGGTCGGCGCCCCGTCGTGTACTTTGCCGCGCTCCTTGCGATCTCGGCCGTCGCCTATGTGCCGCTGGCGCTCGCATTCACGCCGTGGGAGTGGTCCAATTCCGGAATCCTCTCCGTGCAGTGGTGCCGACCGCTGCTTTATGGTGTCTACTTTTTCGCCGGTGTGGGCATCGGAACCGCGGGGATCGATGTCGGCCTTGTCGCTGCCGACGGGGAGCTGGGACGGCGCTGGAAGCTGTGGCTCGCGGTTGCGATCGGATCGTTGTTTCTTTGGATGGGCGTGACCGCCCTGACCATGAACGGTCCCGCACCGATTGTCCTCAACACCGCTGCCGCCTTGTGTTTCGTTCTGGCCTGCGCCAGCGGTTGTTTCTTCGTCATCGCATCAAGCTTGCGCTTCGGTTTGAAGCGTTCGTCGCTTCTCGACAGCCTTTCGACGAATGCGTACAGCCTTTATCTCGTGCACTACGGTTTCGGTATTTGGCTGCAATTCGCCCTGCTCGGGTTTGCGCTTTTTGCTCTGGCCAAAGGCTTCATCGTCTTCGCAGCCACCGTGATCCTGAGCTGGATCACGATACTGGCGTTTCAGCGCATTCCGTTTGCCGCGCGGCTCATCGCCTCTGCGCCGCGCGCCGCCACCGCGGAAGACGCGCGTAGTGACGGTGTCATTGCAGCGCGAGCCGGACCGCCGCGGCAATAGCGGCAATTCCCCGATCAACGTCCGCCGCGATATGTGCGCGCAACACGCGCCGGCCGCGCTCGGCCAGAACCTGGAAAGTCGCCCGCGGCTTGGGCCGCCTCGATCACGCCGAAGCTCGCACGACGTCCCGGAACGGCCAGATCGAGCATTGGCTGCGCCGTGATCTGAAGAAAAACGCCGGTGTTCGGGCCACCTTTATAGGCCTGCCCGGTCGAATGCAGGAAGCGCGGGCCAAACTGCAAACACGTCGCCGCGTGCGTTCGGTCGCGGATGGTCGCGCGCAGGCTTTGCAGCGCCGTCAGCCGCGCCGCTGTGGCATCGAGATAAGCAATGAGTGCGAAGTAATCGCCGCTATTGAGCCTGGCGAAGTGGGCCTTGAGCCAGCTTTCGAGCGTGGCGGCCGCGCCAAGCTTCCGCAGCTTTTCGGCATTGTCCGGGTCGGTGTAAAGGGCGACGCCGTTTTTCTCGAACGCCGGAGTCTCGCGCGGCAGCGCGCCCGTCTTCTCGAAAGCTTCCGTCACCGCGCGCGTTGCGACCTTGCTCGCTTCCACGTCAGGCTGGTCGAACGGATTGATACCGAGGATCGCGCCGGCGACAGCGGTCGCTATCTCGAAGCGGAAAAATTCCTGGGCAATAGCCGCCGGCGAATGAAGGCGAATACGCACGAGCGGGTGCCCGCGGCGCTCCAGCGCATCGGCGGCGTTGTCCTGTGCGGCATCCGGCTGCCCTTCGTCGCGGAGATACACGAACAGCCGGTCGGTGCCGTAGGCCGAAACGTCGCCGAGTGGTTCGTCGGCGATGGGAATAACGCCGCGTCCTTTCTTGCCGGTCGACTCGGCCACCAATTGTTCGATCCATGCGCCGAACGCGGCAATCGAGGGCGAGGCGAGGACGGTAAGCTTGTCGCGCCCGTTGAGGGCTAGAACGCCGATCGTCAGACCGAGCGAAACGCCGGGGTTTTCCGCCGGTGGCGCCTTCGGCCCGCAAGCTTTCGCCATGGCGGCGGCCAGTTCAAGGAAAGTGCGGACGTCATGACCGCTCGCTGCCAGCGGCACCAATCCGAATTTGGACAGCACCGAAAAGCGTCCGCCGATGCTCGGAACGCCGAAGAAGACGTGACGGAAGCCGCGGTCCTCTGCGGTCTTTTGCAATTGCGACCCCGGATCGGTAATGGCCACAAAATTCCGTCCGGCGGCGTCGCCGATGGCGTCGGAGACGCGCGCAAAAAAATAATCCATCAGAACGTTCGGCTCGAGCGTGGTCCCGGACTTGCTGGAAACGATGAAGGCTGTGCGTGCGACGTCGATGCCGCTCTCGAAGCGCCGCACCTGATCCGGGTCGGTGGAATCGAGCACATGCAACTTGGGATAGCCGGGCGCCGATCCCAGACTCTTGGCCAACACTTCGGGTCCAAGACTCGATCCGCCCATGCCGAGGAGGAGAACGTCGCTGAAGCCGCTGTCGCGCAGCTCGTGGCCGAAGTCCGCGGAGCTGGGCGGCGTCGCGTAGCTCGTCGCCAACAATGTCGAGCCAGCCTAACCAGGCGCCTTCATCGCGGCCGGTCCAGAGCGAAGCGTCTTTGCTCCAGAGGCGCTGCGTGTTTTCCCTTGAACGCCACGCCTGTTGCGCCAAGGCCAGCTTGTCCGCGAGCTGCGGCGGCAGCGCGATAGTCTGTCCGTTTATCGTATCGCCCAAACGCGCCTCAAAAAGCTGACCGACTAAAGTTATGCGGCCTTGGTGTGTTGATCGCAACCGATCCTAGTCCATTCCCTGGCGCGAGGGGCCGACCCTCGAACGTTAGGCTGGCACGAAGGGACGTAATAATGTTTGAACAATGCCGCGTCGATGTTATGGGATCGCATCAAGCTCGCGGCCGCTGATGGGGATCAAGGTCGCGATTTCCATGACTAGTGCGTGACAACTCCAACGTAAGTCGGGCATCGCGGACATGCGGCTGAATGTGCCAATTTCCGTCGGCGGGTGGGGTCGTTTCTTCACGCGCTGGGACGTTCTCGCGGTGCTTCTGATCCTCGGGCTATTGGCCTTTCTGGCAGAGGGGAGCCGCCACGTTCTCCAGCCTTTGGCCGAGTTGCAACGCCAGCCGGTGTCGCTTGATCCCGCCAACTTGCCCGGATACGCCGCCCGCACCACGCTCCGCATGCTCGTCGCGATGGCGCTGTCGCTCCTCTTCACGTTCACCTATGCGACCCTTGCCGCCAAGAACAAGCGGGCCGAAAAATTGCTGGTCCCGCTCCTCGACATCCTGCAGTCGGTTCCGATCCTCGGCTTCATCTCCATCACCGTCGTCTTCTTCATGGCGCTGGCGCCGGGACGCGTCTTGGGCGCGGAATTCGCGGCGATTTTTGCGATCTTCACCAGCCAAGCCTGGAACATGGCGTTCAGTTTCTACCAGTCGTTGCGCACCGTGCCGACCGAACTGGTCGAGGCGTCGCGCAATTTCGGGTTGAGCCCGTGGATGAGATTCTGGCGCCTGGATGTCCCGTTCGCGATGCCGCAGCTCATCTGGAACATGATGATGTCGATGTCCGGAAGCTGGTTCTTTGTCGTCGCCGCGGAGGCGATCAGCGTCGGCAACACGACGATCACGCTGCCCGGCGTCGGCTCCTACATCGCGCTGGCAATCGAGCACCGCGATCTCACGGCTGTCGGCTATGCGATCCTCACCATGCTCATCGTCATCCTGGTCTACGACCAGGTCTTGTTTCGGCCGCTCGTCGCCTGGGCCGATCGCTTTCGTTTCGAGCAGGAACCCGGGATGGTCGCGCCGGAATCGTGGGTGCTTAACGTGATGCGCCGCTCCAGGCTGGTCGACTACATCACCTATCCATTTGCGTCGCTGTGGCGTCGCTTGTTGATCGCGCGCTGGTCCGGGAGCGCCGAGCCCGTTAGCCGGGCGCCCCAGAAGCAGCACGGCTGGATCACGTTCCAATGGACCGCGATCGTCGGCGTTCTCGCCGCCGTCGCGCTCTGGCAGTTCGCGCGCTTCATGGTCCAAGGCATCACGCTGTCAGACGTCGCCACGACCTTGCTGCTTGGGCTTGCGACTTTGAGCCGCATCGTCGTGCTCATCGCGCTCGCCAGCGTGATCTGGGTTCCGATCGGCGTTTGGGTCGGCACCCGGCCGCATGTCGCCAATCTGGTTCAGCCGGTGGCGCAGTTTCTTGCCGCCTTTCCGGCGAACCTGCTGTTTCCGATCGCGGTTTCGGCGATCGTCGCGCTCAAGCTCGATCCGAATATCTGGCTGAGCCCGCTGATGATCCTCGGCACGCAATGGTACATTCTCTTCAACGTCGTCGCCGGCGCCAGCGCAATTCCCGCCGAGCTGCGCGCGGCCGGCGCCAATTTCCGCGTTCGTGGCTGGCTATGGTGGCGGCGCATCGCGCTGCCGGCGGTGCTGCCTTATTACATCACCGGCGCCATCACCGCCTCGGGCGGCTCGTGGAACGCGAGCATCGTGGCCGAGGTCGCGAGCTGGGGCAACGTGCACCTCGAAGCGCAGGGCCTCGGCGCGTATATTGCGCAGCAGACGGCGGCCGGCGACTTCCACCGTATCGTGCTGGGTATCGCGGTGATGAGCCTGTTCGTTGTTCTCATCAATCGCACGTTCTGGCGTCCACTCTATCTTTACGCGGAACGCAAGTTCCGGATCGGTTGAGGCTTTCCCTATGAGCAACGCGCTTCTCGATATCCATGCGCTCCGCCAAACCTTTCCGCGCGCCGACGGCGGCGAGCTTCTGGTGCTCGATGGCATCGAGTTGCAACTGGTGCAGGGGCAGATCGTCGGGCTTCTCGGCCGCACCGGATCCGGCAAATCCACTTTGCTGCGCTCGATCGCCGGTCTGATGCCGGCCTCCGCCGGCACCATTACCTATCTCGGTCAGCCGGTCGTCGGACCCGCGCCCGGCATCGCCATGGTGTTCCAGGGCTTCGCGTTGTTTCCCTGGCTGACGGTGCTGGAAAACGTGCAGCTCGGCCTCGAGGCGCTCGGGCTTCCCGAAGCCGAGATCAGGAAGCGTGCACTCGCGGCAATCGACCTCATCGGCCTCGACGGCTACGAATCCGCCTATCCGCGCGAACTATCCGGCGGCATGCGCCAGCGCGTCGGCTTTGCCCGCGCGCTGGTCGTTCATCCGAACATCCTTTTGATGGACGAGCCTTTCTCCGCGCTCGACGTGCTGACCGCGGAGACGCTGCGCACCGATTTCCTCGAATTGTGGAGCGACGGCAAGCTGCCGATCAAGGGCGTCATCCTCGTGACCCACAATATCGAGGAAGCGGTGCTGATGTGCGACCGCATCCTGCTATTCTCTTCCAATCCGGGCCGGATCATCCGCGAGATCGCGGTCGATCTCAAACAGCCCCGCAATCGCCTCGATACGCAATTCCGCGATCTGGTCGAGAAGATTTACGTGGCGATGACGGCACGCACCGCGGTCCCGCCGAAGATCGGCGCCGCTGCCGGAACGGTCGCGACCAGCATCAACACCATTCTGCCGCGGGTCTCGGCCAATCTTCTGTCCGGCGTTCTCGAAACGCTCGCCGCCGAATACAGCGGGCACGCCGATCTTCCGGTCTTTGCCGACGAACAACATCTTGAAAGCGACGACCTGTTCCCGGTCGCGGACGCGCTGCAAATGCTGCGTCTCGCGGAAATCGAAGGCGGCGACATCAAGCTCACCGAAACCGGCAAGCAGTTCGTCGATGCCGCCACCGACGATCGCAAGAAGATTTTCCAGCGCCAGCTTCTCACCTACGTGCCGCTCGCCGCGCATGTCCGTCGCATTCTTCAGGACCGCGCCAACCACGTCGCGCCGAAGAGCCGCTTCTTCGATGAGCTCGAAGACCACATGAGCGCCGAGGACGCCGAGTCGACGCTGCGTTCGATCACGGCTTGGGGCCGCTACGCCGAGGCGTTTGCTTACGACGACGATACCCAGACCTTCAGCCTGGAAAATCCGACGTAAGATGCCGGGGCAAAGCTAAGGACCAAGATCGTAACTTCCCGGGAAGAACTGGCTTGGCAACTTTAGGCCTTTGATGAGCCCGGCGCCGCGTCCTGTAAAATAGCGATCATGCGGTCGATCACCTGATCCACTGTCGATCCCGGTGGGAATTCAATTTTCTGCTCGGGATCCCGTGCCCACCCATCGGGACGTTTCCGACGACCGACAATTTGATAGACCCCATTCTCTTCTTTGATGTTCCAAGGCGGCAACGCGTCTCGTGCGAAAGCTCCCCAATTTTTTACGCCGGCATATTTTACCACGACGGGCTGCGGATAAGAGCCGCGCGGGTAATGGGGTGTTGGCGGATTGCCGCGGGCGATGGTCGCGTGTAGCGCTTGCCGGATGGCATCGGCGTTCGACGCCGGGACGACCGCGACCGGTTCGATGTCGCGATGCAAACCTTTATGCACTATTCCTGATGTCGGGATGAAGACTGTGCCTTTCCGCAAATACAGATGACAGTGCATATCTGCTCCTAGAATTCGGTCACGATGAGATCAATCCCCAAGGCTTTTGCCCGTGTCCGCGCAGCTTCGATGGCCGGTTTTTGAGCGGCTGTCAGGCTGCCTTTGGGAATTATCAAATTCAGCGCACGTCCAGTAATGGCCGAAGGATCGACTTCGTCACCGCCCCAGTCTGTCCCCGGGTATGTGTCCAGTTCGTCGATGTACTTCTTGAGTCTTGAGGTCAGGCGCCCGAAATTCTGATATGTAGCCCCGTTTAAATCTATGGATTTGATGCTGGTCGCAACGCCTGCTTCACTAAAATTATCAATGGTCCGAGATAGTGGATGCAACGACCCGTCGCGGAACAGTGCGTCCAAGTACCAACCTCGCCTAGCCCAACCGAGCCTCCATATGAGCGCGGGCGCCTCAGCGGCCGCGACAGGCGGCATTATCCCTAAAAGAAGAAGTCTGCGTCGATTAGAAACTCGGTTGATTGATCGTCTTCACCGGACTGTGAATAAGGCCCAATGGTATTGAGAATTAGCTGTCGGTCTTTGCGCTCAATGCCCGGTCCGAGGACATTGCTCAAGGCGGCGCTGAGAGCATCACCGGCGGCTGGGTCGCCCGCGTCATAAAAGTGCCGTTTGATCTCGCCCCTAATCGCCGCATCATCTTTCGGCTCTGCGTTCGCTATCCATTCGAGGAGGTCGCCTAGTTCGTCGTTGCGCGATCCTGGCGGAAACAAAACTCTGTTTTCGCCAATGCTCTGGGCTGCATCCGTGCGCTGCGCAGGGTCGTCGTTTTGCGCTATTCGCGTCGGCGATGATTCGTCGCTCGCCCCAGTTGGCGCGAACCAACCGGGGTTGGGTGGCGTTCCCGCGCGCGGATGCTTCGTCGGATCCCAATCCTCTGCGCCATATTTGATCAGGTAGTCTTCAACCTCCATTGCGTCGCGGGCGCCGGAGGTTGGGAGCTCGGGAATTTTCAAATGAACAGCGGCAATCCGCGCCAAACAAGGATCGTTTGCGTTCAAGGCGGAGGCGACAGTCGCAAGGCCCGGCATAAGCCGTTCGACCGCCGCCACGCTTGGGTAGGCGCGTTTGAGCAGCCGCTCGATTTCTTCCGGCTCGCGGACGACAAAACGTCCGTTCTGTCGCTCGATGAGCGGCGTGTGCCCGAGCACCAGCCCATCGTCGGTGCACGCGAGCCCGAGATTGTCGGGTCCAGGCTCGCTGAGGCGCCAAATTTGTTGAATCATCAATCGTCCCTAAAATCGAGACAATATAACCGATATCGTGACAATGGTCAATGAAATAGTGACTAGCGACGAGCCGCCCGAGTCTTCAGCCTGGAAAAATCTGACGTTATCCGTCATCCCGAGGAGCGAATGCCACGAAGCAATCCAGGAGTCGTGTTTGGTTCACAGAATTGCTCCGCGGAGCCGTCATCGAGCCGGCCACTTCGGGCAATAGCGCGTACACGCGCGTGAACGCGCGCCCGCCCGTTGGCTCGTAATGACGGCTAAGCCGCGCTGCGCCGCGCCTTCACCGCGATCGAGAGCAGCGCCCGCTCGGCGATGGTGTCGGCGAGCGCGGACATGCGCCGCGACGCCAGCACCGCGTCCGCCAGCTCCGCCATGGCGGCGGTCAGCCGCGCCGCGCTCCACTGCTTGAGCGCCGCTTCGACCGCGCCCTTGCGGCGGAAATGCAAAGGCGGCTGCACGTTGTCGATCGAGAACGGGGCGCCGCCCTCGATCGCCGTGCGCCATTTGTGCAGCTGCGCGAGCTGGCGCTGCGCGGCAAAAAAGATCGAGCCGACGGGACTCCCGGCGGCGCGCACCTTGGCAAGCTGCGCCTCGAGGTCGGACGGCCGCCCGGCGAACGCGGTATCGACGAGTTCGTCGAGCGCCAGCGTCGAAGCGTCGGACACCACCGCGGCAATATCGTCGACGTCGATCTCGGCGCGGCCGCGGGCGTACAGCGCGAGCTTGCGAAGCTCGTTGCGCGAAGCCGCCCGGTCGCCGCCGAGCAGCGGAATGAGCATGGCGCGTGCGTCCGGCTTGAGCGCCAGCCCGGCGGCGCGCATCTCGGCTGTCGACCAGCCGCCCCAGATCGCGCTCGGTATCGGCGTAGCAGGGCAGCGCCGCAGCGTTTTTGGCGCGTTCGCACAGCACGCGTAGCGGCGAATTGCGGCGCAGATCGCCGGCCTCGATCACCACCCGGCATTCGCTGGTCGGCAGGCCGAGAACCGCCTCAACCGCAGGCGCGATATTGCGGCTTCCGGCCTTCGCCCAGACGGCGCGCCGGCCGCCGAACAACGGAATCGTTTGCGCTTCCTCGGCAAGCCGCGCCGGATTGGCCGACAGCTCCTCGGCTTCGAGCCGCACCAGCGAGAACGGATCGCTCACGTCGTCGACCGACGCCTTGATGAGCGCGGTGGCGCGTTCGCTGACGAGACCGGCATCCGGCCCGAAAATGAGCACGACCGGGCGCGCCGGGTCGGGACGGGCAATAAATGCCTCTGCGTCTGATGCCTTGATTGCGACCATTGGAACAAATCGTTTCGGACCGGATCAAATTTGTAGACCGTCATCCTGAGGTGGGAGCAAAAGCGAGCCGCGAAGGATGAGCGGCCGTCGCCCTTCGAGGGCCGCTTTGCGGCCACCTCAGGGTGACGGAACAGTAGCACTAAGTGCCGGCGACGAAATACGATGCCAGCCTGTTCCTGATCGCCTCGGCGACGACCTGAACCGCATGGTCTTCGGCATCGCGTTGCGCACGCTGCTTGGCGAACCGTTGCTGCGAACCCGGAATGTCGTAATCCACATGCGCAAATGTACTGTCGCTGACCGCGGTCTTGCCGGTCGCCAGTTCGACCAACGAATAGCTCGCATTGACGGAAGAGATCTGTGTGTTCGGCCGGCCGGTGGTCGGGTCGAGATAGGCGGTGTATTGCACGTTCGTGATAATGATCTTGAGCTGATAGGTCGGCGCGAACGCGTGTTCGCCGTTGTGCAGATCGAATTGCAGGGCGTTGCGCAAGGCGACGGCGACGCGCTCGGTCGGTGTTCCCTTGGGCGCGGCGATCACCGGAATATCGATCGCGGCAAATTTGTCCTGTACGCCATCGGCATTCGGCGTCGCGCGGTAAAGCGGCTGCCAGCAGCCGGCGGTCAGGCTCGCGGCGATAAACACCACGGCAAGCCGCACCGGCCAAATACGCACCAGCCCTGCCGGCGCGCGCAAAAAATCACGCCACCACATTGACGATCCGTTGCGGCACGATGATCACCTTCTTCGGTGCCTTGCCGTCCAGCACCCTTTTTACCGCATCGAGCGCGAGAACGGCAGTCTCGATATCGGCGTTGGCGGCGCCGCGGGGCACGGTGACGTCGGCGCGCTTCTTGCCGTTGATCTGCACCGGCAGCGTCAGGGTGTCCTCGACCAAAAGATCGCGCTCGACCTGCGGCCAGGCCGCTTCCGCGACCAGCTTTTGGTGGCCGAGCATGGCCCAGCATTCCTCGGCAAGATGCGGCATCATCGGGTTAAACAGTTGCACAAGAACGTTTACCGCTTCGTTCATCGCCCAGCGCAGATCCGGGGCGGGAGTGGAACCACCCGGATCGCTTGCCCCTCCGTCTGACCCCTCGTCGGTTCCGATGTCGCCGATTGCCCCCGAGAGCCTGTTGGCGAACTCGTAGATCGCCGCCACACAAACATTAAAGTGCAGCTTTTCGATGTCATCTGAGACCTTTGCCAGGGCGGAATGGGTCGCCTTGCGCAGCGCCATGGCCGCCGGCGAGAACGCGGCCGGGCGCTCCGCCGGCGCCGTTTTCGCTACCTCGGCCGCCTCGCCGACCAGCCGCCACAGCCGCTGCACGAAACGCCAGGCGCCCTGCACGCCACGCTCGGTCCATTCCACGTCGCGCTCGGGCGGCGAATCCGACAGCATGAACCAGCGGGCGACATCGGCGCCGTAGCCGGCGATGATCTCGTCCGGATCGACCGTGTTGCGCTTCGACTTCGACATTTTCTCGATCGGGCCGATCTCGACCGGCTCGCCGGTCTCGATCAGCGTGGCGGTGCGCACGTCGCCCTGCGTCTCGATCTTGATCTCGGCCGGCGACGCCCATTCGCCGTCCGCGGTGCGGTAGGTTTCGTGTACGACCATGCCCTGCGTGAACAAACCGGCGAATGGTTCGTCGACGCCGACATGGCCGGTCTTCTTCATCGCGCGGGTGAAGAAGCGGCTATAGAGCAGGTGCAGAATGGCGTGCTCGATGCCGCCGATATATTGATCGACCGGCATCCAGGTATCGACCATCGGCCGATCCGTCGGCGCGGTCTTGATCCAGGGATCGGTGAAGCGCTCGAAATACCACGACGAGTTGACGAACGTGTCCATCGTGTCGGTCTCGCGCAGCGCCGGCGCGCCGCATTGCGGACATTTGACGTGTTTCCAGGTCGGATGGCGGTCGAGCGGATTGCCGGGCCGGTCGAACGTCACATCCTCCGGCAGGGTGACCGGCAGATCCTTTTCCGGTACCGGCACCACGCCGCATGACTCGCAATGAATGACCGGGATCGGGCAGCCCCAATAGCGCTGCCGCGAGATGCCCCAGTCGCGCAGGCGAAAGTTAATTTGGCGCTGGGCAACGGGCTGGTTCGTTCGTTCGTTATCCTCCCCGGAAAGGAGAGGGTCGGATCGCTGTAAGCGATCCGGGGAGGGGTCATCTTGCCCACCGTTGACCCCCACCCCAACCCTCCCCCTTTCAGGGGGAGGGAGAAATGTATTTTCCAGCCGCCGTGCCACGTCTTCCTTCGCTTCCGCGATCGTCATGCCGTCGAGGAAGCGTGAATTGATCATGCGGCCGTCGCCGTCATAGGCGGTGTCGGTGATGACAAAGGACTTCGGGTCCTGGCCCGGCGGGCAGACCACGGGCGTGTTGCCGAGCCCGTATTTGTTGACGAAATCGAGGTCGCGCTGATCGTGCGCCGGACAGCCGAAGATCGCGCCGGTGCCGTAGTCCATCAAGATGAAGTTCGCGACATAGACCGGCAGCTTCCAGGTTTTGTCGAACGGATGCAGCGCCCGGATGCCGGTGTCGAAACCCATCTTCTCGGCGGTGTCGATCTCGGCCTGCGCAGTGCCGTGGTGCTTGCATTCCTCGATGAACGCCGCGAGCGCCGGATTTTTCTTCGCCGCCGCCGTCGCGAGCGGATGATCCGGCGCCAGCGCCATGAACTTCGCGCCGAATAAAGTGTCCGGCCGCGTGGTGAACACTTCCAGTTCCGTCTCGCCGCCCGGCGCCGTCTTCACGTCGAGCGCGAAGCGCACCAGCAGGCCATCCGAACGGCCGATCCAGTTCTTCTGCATCAGCCGCACTTTTTCGGGCCAGCGGTCGAGCGTTTCGAGCGCGTCGAGCAGCGGCTGCGCGTATTCGGTGATCTTGAAGAACCACTGTGTCAGCTCGCGCTGCTCGACGATCGCGCCGGACCGCCAGCCGCGGCCGTCGATCACCTGCTCGTTCGCCAGCACGGTCTGGTCGACCGGGTCCCAGTTGACCTTCGATTTCCGCCGCTCGACCAGATCGGCGCCGAGAAAATCGAGGAACATCTTCTGCTGGTGTTTGTAATAGGCCGGATCGCAGGTCGCGATTTCGCGGCTCCAGTCGAGCGACAGTCCCATCGATTTGAGCTGCGCCTTCATCGCCGCGATGTTCTCGTAGGTCCACTTCTTCGGATGGACCTTGCGCTCCATCGCGGCGTTCTCCGCCGGCATGCCGAAGGCGTCCCAACCCATCGGGTGCAGCACGTCGAAGCCCATCGCCCGCTTCACCCGCGCCACCACGTCGCCCATGGTGTAGTTGCGCACGTGCCCCATATGGATGCGCCCGGACGGGTAGGGGAACATCTCCAGCACGTAGTACTTCTTGCGCACGTCCTCGTTCTTCGTGGCGAAGATGCCGCGCTCGTCCCAGACTTTCTGCCAGCGGGCCTCCGCCTCGGCGGCGTTGTAACGTTCGATGGCCATTGGAGTAGCGATGCTTTCAGCTTTTATCTAAGGCATGATCCCGAAAAGTGGATGCTGGTTTTCGGAAAAGATCATGCCCAATGAAGGCCCGGGACGTGACACGAAAGGCCGCGGCGGGTCAATTGCGGCCCTTCTTCGTCCGTCTCCACGGCACGGGGGAGGAAACCCCCGAAGGGTGAGGGGTATCTTCCCGCGCGGCCTCCTCACCCGCTTCGCTCGCGGATGCTCGCCAAAGCCGATGCTTGGCATCCGCGTCGCTAAAAGTAAGAACGGCGTCCGGAGGACGCCTGTGACCCTCTCCCGCGAGGGGAGAGGGTAGGGAACCGCCTTCATGCTCTCGTCATTGCGAGGAGAGAAGCGACGAAGCAATCCAGAACATAGATCACAGGACTGGATTGCTTCGCTTGCGCTCGCAATGACGTGCCGCTTCGCGTCTTCGCTTCGCTCGCAATGACGCGAGGCTCGCGCCTTCGCACGGCCTACAATTTTTGCTCCGAATCAGGCTGCCTGGACCGCCCGCTCGGTTTTCAGCTTGAGGTCCACCGGCACCGGCGCGCGCAGAATATCGAGCACCGGACAATGCGCGTCGACCACTTCCTTCAGTTTGGCGAGATCGGCGGCAGGCGCGCTGCTTTTCAGCTCGACGACGCCGCGGACCTCGTTGAAGCCGGCGCGAACGCCGTCTTTCACGGCGAAGAAGCCGCGCAGGTCGAGCGAGCCTTCCAGTTTGACGGAGACGCTCTCGAGCGGGATGCCAAGCGCGGTGGCGTAAGCCCGGTAAGTAATTTCCTGGCACGTGCCGAGCGCCGCCAGTACCAGCTCGACGGGATTTGGACCCGTGTCCGTCCCCCCGAGGTTCGGAGGTTCGTCGACGGTCAGGGAAAATTGCCGAATTTTGGCTTCGCTTCGCAACCCCTCGACCTGACGCGAGTTGGCTGAAAAGATTGCGACCGCGTGATCGGCGTTGGCGCGCAGATCAGCCTGCGTCGCTACGATGATGTCTTTCAGCGCCATTTGTTTCTCTCCTGGGCGTGGCAACCATGGAGTTGCCTCGTGCCGATCATATGTTTTCAGGAGCGAAAACTCTTTAGCTGTTTTTCCAGGCCCGCAGGCGATTTATTTGGTATCTGGAGCGATGAGCAGAAAGTTTTTGTTGCGCGCCGATTAATTCGCTCGCCGTGACGAGAAAGCGGCTACGCTTGCGCGCCGCCCTCATCGAGAAACTTCTGCACCGCTTCGAATAGTTCGAAGCGGTTCGTTTCCATCATGACGCTGTGCGTACCTTCGGCGAGTTCGACGAGGCGCTTGCCGGGTGAATTGACGAACAGCGGAAACAACGTCCGCGCCATCGACGCGGGCACGTCGGCATCCCATGCGGCCGTGATCAGCAAGGCCGGTACTCTGATCTTCGCCGGATCGTAATAGGGCTTGCCGGCCCACCAGGTTTCGACGCAGTCCTGCACGATGCCGTTGGGCGCGCGGATGACCGGCGGATCAAGCTTGGCGCCATCCGGATCGGTGGCCCAGGTCGCATCCGCCCAGGTTTCGAAGACGCTCGCCGGGATATTGGCGTCCTTCTTTTCCTCGGGCACGCCGGCATACCACCGCGCGTGCGCCTGTTCGCGCGTCACGGTCCGATAGGCGTCGATGCGGCTTAAATCGGTTTGCTGGAGCCGGCCGGTCTGGCCGATCCAGATCGGCGCATAGAGCACGAGACGCTCGACTTTGTTCGGGTTTGCGATCGTGTAGGTCGGCGCCGAAAAGGTGCCCCACGACCAGCCAAGCAGCGCAAGCCGCGGAATGTTGCGCCGCTTGAGGATAAAGTCGACGACGGCGGAGATATCCTTGACCGCGGTGTCGGTGCGCACGATCGGTGGATTGGCGTCGGGCTTTTGCGCCATCTCCTTCGGCCGCGTGGATTTGCCGTAGCCGCGCAGATCGAGCAGATAGACGTCGTAACCGCGGGCGGCGATGTAATCCATCCACGACAGGCCGCCGAGCTTGAGATCGAACGTGGTGTGCGCCGGATAGGTCGCGCCATGCACGAACAGCAATGTGCGCTCGGGCCGGAACGTCGCCATGTCGGCGGGCCGCTTGTTGCGGACATAGATCTCGATGCCGGGATCGAGCGCCGGCACCATGAATTCCTCGGTTATCAGTGTTTGTTGCGCGACCGGACCCTCTGTTCCCGCCTCACCGCTCGACTGTGGCTCATGACCTTTACCTCACCGGAAATTGAAGTGGCGCAACGGTGAGCGCCATCAGCCAACCTTCGGCAATTCGAAACTGATTTCCTTAGCACCTCGGGCCATCCGTGCGTTTCGACACGTCAATAATTTCGACGCCAACGATACGGACTCCGTTGTCGTAATCGACAATGATGCCGTCGGCTACCTCGGCGCTGTCTTTGATCGGGCGATCGGTCAGATTGACGTTGACCGCGTCGGCCCGATGATCAACTCTCACGCGCATGGCTTGGTCCTGTCGAAGTAGGCCGTGATAACTATTCTGGATCGTTTCGTGCCGTTACAACATGCAACATAACATGTCGGTGGGCAGGCGCTTTAGAAAAGACCGCCGATTTGCTTTGGTTTCAGTTTCGTCAGGATTACGGATCGTCTCCTCGACCCACTCTTTTGCGAGATGCCGCGGCGCTTGAGCTGAAATTCGGCGTGTTCGTCGTAGCGTATGCACTGGTATCGCTCATCGGCCGCCGTAGCGCGCCGCTCTCACAACATCGACGGTAAAACCCGGTCCGGCGGACGATGACCGTCCATGAAGGTCTTGATGTTGATGATGACCTTCTCGCCCATGTCGACGCGGCCTTCGATCGTGGCCGATCCGAGATGCGGCAGCAAAATGACCTTGCCGGCGCGCGCGAGCTTGACGAGCTTCGGACTGACCGCGGGCTCGTGTTCGAAAACGTCGAGGCCGGCGCCGGCGATCTCGCCGGTTTCGATCAGGCGGGCGAGGGCGTTCTCGTCGATCACCTCGCCGCGTGCGGTGTTGACGACATAGCCCTCGGGCCGGATCAGCTTGAGCCGGCGCGCCGACAGCAAATGATAGGTCGCGGGCGTGTGCGGACAATTGATGGAGATGATGTCCATGCGCACCAGCATCTGGTCGAGGCTCTCCCAATAGGTGGCGTTGAGCTCTTCCTCGATGCGCGGCGCGACGCGGCGGCGATTGTGGTAATGGATTTGCAGCCCGAATGCCTTGGCGCGGCGGGCGACGGCCTGGCCGATGCGGCCCATGCCGACGATGCCGAGCCGCTTGCCCCAGATGCGATGGCCCAGCATCCAGGTCGGGCTCCAGCCGGTCCATTCCTTGTCGCCGGTAAGCACCTGGGCGCCTTCCGCCAGCCGCCGCGGCACCGCGAGGATGAGCGCCATCGTCATGTCGGCGGTGTCTTCGGTGAGCACGCCTGGCGTATTGGTTACGGTGATGCCGCGCTGCAGCGCGGTCGCGACGTCGATGTGGTCGACGCCGTTGCCGAAATTGGCGATCAGCTTTAGCTGCTCGCCGGAATGGCCGAGCACGGCCCGGTCGATCTGATCCGTCACCGTCGGCACGATCACGTCGGCGACTTTGGCCGCTTCGGCGAGGTCTGCCTGACTCATCGGCTTGTCGTCGAGGTTGAGGCGCGTGTCGAACAGTTCGCACATGCGCGTTTCGACGCTGTCCGGCAGCTTCCGGGTGACCACAACCAGCGGCTTTTTACCCGATACCATTCGCTGCCCCGCCGGTTGCCAGGCCCTTTGACGTTTCCGCCCGTTCAGGTCTCGTTAACCGCCCTCGCCGACACTCAAGACCGGGGGGCGGCTCATCGTTTCTCTCTAGCAGATGGCTGCGTTCCGACAAAGCGCGCCGGGCTCCCCGGCGGTCTCGCGCTTCGCTTCGCATTTGGGCACTCAGTTCATGGCAATGCCGCAGCATGGCGGGTTCATGTTCATCACCGTCCGGGCCGCGAGGATCGCTTTCTTGGCGGCCCTCGTCACGGTTTCGTTCGCCGCCGCGACCGCGCATGCGGGCGGCGATGCGCAGACCAGCGGCTTGCCGGTGCCCCGCTTCGTCAGTCTCAAGACGGATCGGGTCAATGTGCGCGGCGGCCCCGACAAGGACCACGACGTTGCCTGGATCTACACCCGCGTCGGTTGGCCGGTGGAAATCACCGCAGAATTCGAAAACTGGCGGCGTATCCGCGACTCCGACGGCACCGAGGGATGGGTCTATCACTCGCTGCTCTCCGGCAAGCGCACTGCGGCGGTGCAAATGAAATCGAAGACCGAACTGGCGGCGCTGCATGCCAAGCCCGACGCCCAGAGCCCGGTGACGGCGCAATTGCAGTCAGGCGTTCTCGGATCGATCAAGCAATGCACGGGCAGCTGGTGTCGCCTCATCGGCGATGGTTTCGACGGCTGGATCGAACAGAACTGCCTTTGGGGCGTGTATCCGGACGAGAAGATCGAGTGATTTTTTGCGCTGCGGCCTAGCGCTTTTTGCGCCGCAGCCTGACCACCACGTCGATGCGGGCGATCTCGTAGCCTTCCGGCGGCACCGGGGCCTTGCCGACAACCACATCCGCTGCCGGGATGTCCATCAGGTCGTTGCGATCTTCGATGAAAAAGTGATGGTGCTCGGAATTGTTGGTGTCGAAATACGCCTTCGATCCGTCGACCGCGACCTGCCGCAGCAGGCCGACTTCGGTGAACTGGTGCAGCGTGTTATAAACAGTCGCAAGCGACACCGGCACCTTGGCGTGGTTGGCTTCCTCGTAAAGCATTTCCGCGGTCACGTGCCGGTCGCCTTTGCCGAACAGAATCCAGCCAAGCGCCATGCGTTGCCGGGTCGGCCGCAGACCGACCTCGCGCAGCTTCGCTTTCACGTCATGCCACGGGCAGCCGGTGAGATCGCCGGAGCCGCTTGGAGCTTCAGGCGCCGGGGCGCCGGAAGCGTTTGGACGCTGGATCATTGCTGCACCGCCGCGTTCGGCAAATTCCTAAGGCTGAAAGGAGATCGTTACAAGTGAAATCATTATACGCGGCCCCGCGCCGGCCGCAACACCGATGCCAAGGCAGCGACCGGCGCAGTTCCGGGAGGTGCGGCTTTGCCGCCATGACCCCATGTGTTAGGGAACGGCGACAGTCAGGGATTGGGACGTCAGGGGCGGCGGAGTCGGAGATGCAGGAGCGGCGTGCAAACTTTGAGTATGAGGACCTGCTGGCATGCGGGCGGGGCGAGCTTTTTGTCCAAGGCCCGCAGCTGCCGTTGCCGCCCATGCTGATGTTCGACCGCATTTCGGAAATCGCCGAGGTCGGCGGCGAATACGGCAAGGGACTGGTCCGCGCCGTTCTCGATCTTAAGCCCGATCTCTGGTTCTTTCCCTGTCACTTCAAGGGCGATCCGGTGATGCCGGGATGCCTCGGTCTTGACGCGCTGTGGCAGATGCTCGGCTTTTTTCTCGGCTGGCTCGGCGCTCAAGGCAAGGGGCGCGCGCTGGGCATGGGCGAGGTCAAGTTCTCCGGCCAGGTGCTGCCTTCGATGAAGAAGGTGGTTTACGGCCTCGACATCAAGCGCGTGATGCGCTCGAAACTCGTGCTCGGCATTGCCGACGGCTGGCTGTCGGCCGATGGGTCGGTGATCTTTCGTGCTCTCGACCTCAAAGTCGCGGTAGTTAACAGTGCGGCGCCGCAGACGGGCGAAGCCTGAACGGGCCGCCGCTCGCAGCGGAACGAATTTGACGAGGCGAAGATGAGGCGGGTGGTCGTCACCGGAATGGGCATCGTCTCGTCCATCGGCAACAGCACCCAGGAGGTCCTGGCTTCGCTGCGCGAAGCCAGGTCAGGCGTGGTGCGCGCCGACAAATATGCGGAGCTTGGATTCCGCTGCCACGTGCACGGTGCGCCGACGCTCGACCCGAGCGAATCCGTCGATCGCCGCGCCATGCGCTTTCTCGGCGGCGGTGCCGCCTGGAACCACGTCGCCATGGAGCAGGCGATCCGTGATTCCGGCCTCGAACCGCACGAAGTATCGGACGAACGTACCGGCATCGTCATGGGTTCGGGCGGATCTTCGACGCGTACCATCGTCGAGGCCGCCGACATTGCCCGCACCAAAGGGCCGAAACGCATCGGCCCGTTCGCGGTGCCGAAGGCGATGTCCTCGACCGCTTCCGCCACGCTCGGGACCTGGTTCAAGATCAAGGGCGTCAGCTATTCGATCTCGTCGGCGTGCGCGACCTCGAACCACTGCATCGGCAATGCCTACGAGCTGATCCAGTATGGCAAGCAGGACATGATGTTTGCCGGCGGCTGCGAGGATCTCGATTGGACGCTGACGGTCCTGTTCGACGCCATGGGGGCGTTGTCGTCGAAATATAACGACACGCCCGCCAAAGCTTCCCGGCCCTACGACGCCGATCGCGATGGCTTCGTCATCAGCGGCGGCGGCGGCGTGCTGGTGCTCGAAGAGCTCGAACACGCCAAGGCGCGCGGCGCCAGGATCTACGCCGAACTGGCCGGCTACGGCGCGACGTCAGACGGCGCCGACATGGTGGCGCCGTCCGGCGAAGGCGCGGCCCGCTGCATGCGCATGGCGCTGCAAGGCGTGAAGCCGCCGGTAGATTATATCAATCCACACGCCACCTCGACGCCGATCGGAGACCTCAAGGAGATCGAGGCGATCCGCGAGGTGTTCGGTGCAGGCGAAAAATGTCCGCCGATCTCGGCGACCAAGTCGCTCACCGGGCACTCGCAGGGCGCGACCGGCGTGCACGAGGCGATCTATTCGCTTTTGATGATGAACAACGGTTTCATCAGCGAGAGCGCCAACATCGAGAACCTCGATCCGGCTTTCGCCGACATGCCGATCCTGCGCGAGCGCCGGGACAACGTGACGCTCGGCTGTGTGCTGTCGAACTCCTTCGGCTTCGGCGGCACCAACGCTTCCATCGTGTTCAAACGGCTGGATGCGTAAATTCCCTTCCCGGAACGAAACTGAAATGGGTGTGTCGGCATGCAGGGTTTGATGCACGGCAAGCGCGGTCTGATCATGGGGGTCGCCAATGACCACTCGATCGCCTGGGGTATTGCCAAGATGCTGGCCGCGCACGGCGCGACACTGGCTTTCACCTTTCAGGGCGAAGCGCTCGCCAAACGCGTCAAGCCGCTCGCTGCATCGGTGAAGGCCGATCTGGTGCTGCCGTGCGACGTCGAGGATCTCGGTTCGGTCGATGCGGTGTTCGCCGAAATCGGGCGGACCTGGGGGACGCTCGATTTTCTCGTTCACGCCATCGCTTTCTCCGACAAGACACAGCTCGCCGGGCGCTACGCCGACACCACGCGCGAGAATTTTCTGCGTACCATGCTGATCTCGTGCTTCGCCTTCACCGAAGCCGCCAAACGCGCCGCAGCCCTGATGCCGAATGGCGGCGCCATGCTGACGCTAACCTACAACGGGGGCGATCGCGCGATGCCGAACTACAACGCCATGGGCCCCGCCAAGGCGGCGCTCGAAGCGTCGGTGCGCTATCTCGCGGTAGATTATGGCGGCCAGGCGATCCGGGTGAACGCCATCTCGGCCGGGCCGATCCGCACGCTGGCGGGCGCAGGCATCGGCGATGCCCGCATGATGTTCGCGTTCCAGCAACGTCATTCGCCGCTGCATCGCGGCGTAACGCTCGACGAACTCGGCGGCGCGGGCCTTTATCTTCTTTCCGACCTCGCGTCGGGCGTCACCGGCGAAATTCATTTCGTCGATTCCGGCTACAACGTCATTGCCATGCCGCATCCGGACGCGTTGCGGGCCGATCGCCATGGCTCTGAAGACGGCGGGCAGTGATGACGCGTCGTGGCAAGCGCGTCACAGCGTCGGTAGCGAGAAAAGCATAGGCGACAAAGGCCTCCTTCCCGCCCCTTGCCCCGATCCGGCATACACGCCACATCTGCGCGGACCATGCCTGTCTTGCCCGCCATAGAAGTCGAGCGCCTCGTCAAAATCTACAAGGACGCGCCGGCGGTCGACGGCGTGTCGTTTGCGATCGCGCCCGGCTCGATCACCGGACTGCTCGGCGGCAACGGCGCCGGCAAGACCACCACCATCGCCATGATCATGGGGCTTCTCACGCCGACATCCGGCAGCGTGACAGTCCTTGGCGTGCCGATGCCGGACCAGCGCTACCGGGTGCTGCAGCGCATGAATTTCGAGAGCCCTTATGTCGAAATGCCGATGCGGCTGACGATCCGTCAGAATCTGAAGGTATTCGGCATGCTCTACGGTGTGCGGAATCTCGCCGAGCGGATCGAAGAGCTTGGCGAAGCGTTCGATTTGACCGAGTTGCTCGATCGGCCGACCGGCAAGCTTTCCGCCGGCCAGAAGACGCGGGTTTCGCTCGCCAAGTCGCTGATCAATTCGCCCGAATTGTTGTTGCTCGACGAGCCCACCGCCTCGCTCGATCCCGACACCGCCGACTGGGTGCGGTCGCATCTCGAGCGTTACTGTCGCGAACGCCGCGCCACGATATTGCTCGCCTCGCACAACATGGCCGAGGTCGAACGGCTGTGCGAGCGCGTCATCATCATGAAGCAGGGTCGTATCGAGGACGACGATGCGCCGGCGCGGCTCCTCTCGCGCTACGGCCGCCGCACGCTTGAGGAAGTTTTCCTCGATGTCGCGCGCGGCCGTGACGAAGTGCGCGAGGCCGCCCAATGACCATGACGGCGGACGGCGCGCTGGGGTTTTCGCCGCGCCGCGTCGGAGCGATGATGCTGCGCTATTGGTACCTTTTGCGCTCGTCCTGGCCGCGGCTGATCGAGTTGATTTACTGGCCGACGGTACAGATGATTACCTGGGGCTTCATCCAGTATTACGTCACGCAGAATGGCGGCTTTTTTGCTCGCGCCGGCGGCACGCTCATCGGCGCGGTTTTGTTGTGGGACATTCTGTTCCGCGGTCAGCTCGGCTTCTCAATTTCGTTCCTTGAGGAAATGTGGTCGCGCAACATCGGCAATCTGATGATGAGCCCGTTGCGCCCGGTCGAATTCGTCACCGCGCTCATGGTCATGAGCATCGTGCGGCTGGCGATCGGCGTCGTTCCGGTGACGCTGCTTGCGGTGATCTTCTTCGGTTTCAATCTTTACGGTCTCGGCTTCGCGCTGGTGGCGTTCTTCATCAACCTGATGCTCACAAGCTGGGCGGTTGGGATTTTCGTTTCCGGGCTGGTGCTGAGAAACGGTCTCGGTGCGGAAAATCTCGCCTGGTCGATCATGTTTCTGTTCATGCCGCTGGCCTGCGTCTACTACCCGGTCACCACGTTGCCGGTCTGGCTGCAGCCGGCGGCATGGGCGCTGCCGCCGACTTATGTGTTCGAAGGGATGCGCGCGCTGCTGATCGAGCATACTTTTCGTGCCGATCTCATGCTCGACGCGCTTGCGCTCAATGCGGTGTTCTTCGCCGCTGGCGTATTCGGCTTCCTTAAGCTGCTGCAGGCCGCCCGCCGGCAAGGCTCGCTGATGCAGACGGGCGAATAGCCGCATGCCGTGGCCGAAACGCCGCGGATGCCTCCATGCGTCCCTACTTAATGAATAAGGAAAAAATTGCTTTTATGATCGTGGTATGACAGATCAGTCTGATATTGCTGCAATGCAGCAAGCCGGCCGGGGATCCAAGATGGCGATTGGGGAATTTGGCGGCGCGCCCGCAATGCCGGGCGGCGCCTTGTTGTCGACGCCGCTCTATTGGCTCTATGAAATGAGCCACGCGGCGCTCAACCCGTCGCGCGCGGTCGCCGATGCGACACGATTGCTTTTCAAGAATCCGCTGAATCCGCTCTACTTCACCACTTTCGGAAAATCGATCGCCGCAGCCGCCGAGGTTTTCGAGCGGTCGACGCGCCGATACGGCCGCCCGGAGTGGCGGATCCCATCGACGCTGGTCGGCGGCGAGCGCGTGCCGATACATACAACGACCGTCTGGGAGCGTCCGTTCTGCCGGTTGACGCGCTTTGAGCGCGCGCTTGAACACCGACCGCGCCGCCCGCAGCCCCGGCTCCTGATCGTTGCTCCGATGTCGGGACATTACGCGACATTGCTGCGCGGAACGGTCGAGGCGTTTCTTCCCAATCACGATGTGCACATCACCGATTGGCAAGACGCGCGTACGGTGCCGCTGTCGGAAGGCCATTTCGATCTCGACGACTATATCGACTACGTGATCTCGATGTTGCATGCGCTGGGCGGCGACACCCATGTCGTGGCGGTTTGCCAGCCGGCGGTGCCGGTGCTTGCCGCGGTTGCGCTCATGGAGGCGGACGACGATCCGTATGCGCCGACGTCCATGACGCTGATGGGCGGACCGATCGATACCCGCGTCAATCCGACGGTCGTCAATACGCTTGCCGAGAAACGCGGCATCGCCTGGTTCCGCCGCAACGTCATCACCAAGGTGCCGTTCCCCAATCCCGGATTCATGCGTGACGTGTATCCGGGCTTCCTGCAGCTCAACGGCTTCATCACCATGAACCTCGATCGGCATATCGAGGCCCACCGGGAGCTGTTCAGGAATTTGGTGAAGGGCGACGGCGACTCGGCGCAAAAACACAAGGAATTTTACGACGAATACCTGGCGGTCGTGGATTTGGCCGCCGAGTTCTATCTGCAGACGGTGGATACGGTATTCGTGCGACACGCGCTGCCGAAGGGCGAGATGATGCATCGCGACCGGCACGTCGATCCGGGTCAGATCAGGCGCACCGCGTTGCTGACCATCGAAGGCGAACACGATGACATTTCGGGCGTTGGCCAGACCGAGGCGGCCCATCGATTGTGTGTCAACCTGCCCGCCGACCGGCAAGCGCACTGGCTCCAGCCCGGCGTTGGCCATTACGGCGTGTTCAACGGGTCGCGCTTTCGCTCCGAGATTGCGCCACGCATTGCCGACTTCATCTTGTCGGCCGGTTCCAACGTGCGGCGCAAGCAAAACGGTGCCGCCGGACGCCCGGCCTCCAACGGCGCGGCCCGCGTGCATGCCGGCAGCCTGAACTGAGTCGCAACCCCCGGTCGGTGATCGCCGGACTAGTGCCCGGTTTACCGCGCAAATCCGCCACCGGATTGTCGCCGCTGCGGCAAGCTTTTGAAAAATCAGCGCTATTTTGGAATCATCAGCGTCAATTTCTGCGGTGCGATTTTCGCTAAGCTATGAAACTTTATTCATTTCTTAAAATACGTTATGTAGGGTAGCGCGCTCAGTCGGGCCCCCAAATGTTGTATACTCGCGCGGCCTCAATCAAAGGCACTATCAAGTTCTTCGGATATGGCACACTCGGCCTCGGGTGGAGTTCGGGGTCGTCGGCCATGTCGTATCGTGCGCTTCTTTACCGTCGGCCGAGTGAGCCTCAGGCCATCGAAGTCGTCTTCGATCGGTCGATCTATCTCGTGCGCGTGCGGCGTCACCGGCAGGCGCGCCGTTATACGCTGCGGATCCAAGCCGCGACCCGGGAAGTGATCCTGACCATTCCGCCGCGCGGCACGCTGAAAGAAGCGCGCGCGTTCGCACAGAAGCACGGTGGCTGGATTGCGGCGCGACTTGGGCGGTTGCCGGAAGCCGTGCCGTTCACCGAGGGGGTCGTTGTTCCGCTGCGGGGCATGCCGCACCGGATTGCGCATCGGCGCGGCGCGCGCGGCACGGTTTGGACCGAGTCGGAAGAAAGCAGCGAGCGGCTCCTTTGCGTTGCCGGCAACGCCCCGCACATCGATCGGCGCGTCGGTGATTTTCTGCGACGCGAAGCCAAGCGCGAGCTCGAAGCCGCGAGCCGGCATTTTGCCGATGCTCTCGGCGTCACCATCAAGCGCGTGTCGGTGCGCGATCAGGCCAGCCGCTGGGGATCGTGTTCGACCGCGGGAGTCCTGTCATATTCGTGGCGGCTCATCCTGGCGCCGAGCTTTGTGCTCAACTATCTCGCGGCGCATGAGGTAGCCCATCTCGTCGAGATGAATCATTCCGTCCGGTTCTGGCGCCTGGTCCAGCGGCTTTGCCCGGATCACGAGCGGGCCAAGATATGGCTCGACGTCCACGGCAGCGACTTGCATCGCTACGGATCGCCTGAAAGCGGTCGCGACGCGTAAGCCGTTCCGTCATGGCGGGGAAATCGGCGCGCTTTCGCTCTGCCTATTTGGTGGCGCACGATCTTTTTCCGAAAACCGGCCTCCACCACGGATCAAGTCCGGGACAGGCTTTTTCCGCATCATGCGCTAACGAGGCGCCGGCGCTTGCACCGCGACGACATTGCCCTGAGAGGGGAAAAGGCCAAAGGAGAGCTTCGTCGCTACTGCGATCAGGGCGATGGCCAGGACGACGCGCAACGCGGTTTCCGGTATGCGGACCGCGGCATAACTGCCGAGCAAAATTCCCGGCACCGACCCCAGGATCAGAAAAACGAAGACCTGCAGGTCGACCGAACCCAGCAGCCAGTGCCCGATGCCGGCAACAAGCGTCAGCGGCACGGCATGCGCAATATCCGTTCCCACGATTCTGGCTGTCGGTAATTGCGGATAGAGCAGAATGAGAAACGTCACGCCGATAGCCCCGGCGCCGACTGACGAAACTGACACCATCGTTCCAAGAACCGCACCGACCGCAATCGTGAGGCCTGCTACCCGCGTCGGATCAAGGGCGCGAAGCCGCGCTGCGTAACGCGCGATGATCCGGTCACGAAACACCAGCACAACCGCCGTTACGATCAGCGCCAGCGTCAACGCCGCATTGACGAAGTCCCGGCCCGCCGTGCCGTTGATGTCCAGCGCGCTCATCGCCGCGATGGTGAGTACCGTCATGGGAAAGCTGCCGGTGGCGAGCCGTCGCACCACGCGCCAATCGATCGTTCCATTGAGGCCGTGAACAACGCTGCCGGCGGTTTTTGTCGCCGCCGCATGCAGAAGATCGGTGCCGACCGCGGCTGCCGGATGAATCCCGAACAGCAGAATCAATATCGGAGTCATCAGAGAACCGCCGCCGACGCCGGTCAAACCGACCAGCAATCCGACAACGAAGCCGGAGAGCGTGTAAAGGAACTGTATCGAGTTAACCGCGCTCACAGCGTAACCTCGCCGCCATCACGATCGGGCTTTGATCGCCAGTGCGCTGGATCTCGCGTATTCATGTCCGAAATTTAATCTAAAGGATTTTCCTCGTTTGCGCAGCGGTCGGCGCGAACCTTGTGAAAAATGTTGCAATGCATTGCGGCATTGGCGTGAAAATATTTTTCCTGACGTGAATACGAATTAATGCGATTGCCGTTCAACGGTAACGAGCGTCCGGTTTCGCCGCCGTAACTAGTCGGTATGCGCCGGCGCGCGGCCGCGCCGTTCGCACTTGCGGCCGTTTGGTGCGGCAATTTTCACCGTGACCATCCTGGAAAAGGGCGTTTTGCCGCACCGGGTAACACTAACCCGTGAACTACATTGCATCGGCGAGGCCCACGCAATATGTGCGGATCATAAGGCAGACCGAGCGGCTCCCCATCCCCCCCGACACCCCGCCGCCCGGTTAATAAGCCTGAGTTGAGGCAACAACTTGAGAACCCCAAGCGCGTATCTGCTTGGGGTTCTCTTTTGTTCAAGCTCCGACCGCGCGGCCGGCGGCTATTCCTTCACCAGATCCCCAAGCAGGCTCGCCGCGACGGCCAGTTTCGACAGCGTGAGGCCGGAACCGGCGATCTCGTGAATCGCGCCGCGGATGCGTTCCACCTCGTTTTTTCGCGGCGCCACCCAAGCCTCGACGGCGCCGGCGCCGGCAGTGCCGTTGCCGACCATCGCAGCAGTCAATCTCCGCTCGGCATCGCCGATGGAATCCCGCGCCCGGTCGAGCGCCAGCCGGTCGAAATAGTCGGCGATCGGGATGGTGGTCGCCGCACTCGCGATGCGGTCGAGACCAAAGAACGCGCCGGTGGCGAAATATGTTGCCGCCACTTCGCCCACCGCCTTGCCGGTGCGGTCGGCGACCAGGACGATGTCGGTCGCGGCTGCAAGCGGCCCGAGATTGCCGATGCGAATGGCAAGGCCCTCCGGCACGCCGGCATCCGTCAGCTCTTTCCGCCGCGCGGCGCGTGCGTTCAACGCTTCCGGCGACAGCGCATTGTCGAGCGCCGCCGCGACGGCGGCGATGCCGTCGCGATAATGCGCGACCACGTCGGCGAGGCCTTTTGCCAGTTCGACGTTGCGCAAGAACCAGATGATGCGGTCGAGCAGCAGGTCCTGTACCGCCGCATAGAGATCGAGCTGAAGCTTTCCCGGAATCCGGTTGTCGAGTTCGTCGATCGCGGTGTTGAGCGCCGTCATGCCGTAACTGTCGCGCACTGCGGCGAATGCCGACGCGATCGCTGCCGGCGCGGCGCCGGTCTGATCGGCGATGCGCACGATCAGCGAGGGACCGCCGCGGTTGATCATCGAATTGGCAAGCTGTGTGGCGATAATCTCGCGGCGCAGCCGGTGATGCTCGAGCGCGTCGGGAAATTGCGCGGCGATCTCTTTCGGAAAATAGCGCCCGAGCTCGCGGCCGAGATAGGGATCGTCGGGTACCGGCGATTCAAGCAGGTCGTCGTAGAGGCTGAGCTTGGCGTAGGCGAGCAGGACTGCCAGTTCCGGCCGGGTGAAGGCCTGCGAGCGGCGGCGCCGCTCGGCGAGCTGGGCGTCGTCGGCAAGAAATTCGACGGCGCGGTCGAGCAGTCCGCGCGTTTCCAGCGTCTGCATAAGCCGCTGCAGGAAGCCGAAATCCTCCATGCCGCGCCGCTGTGAAAGCGACAGCGCGAGGGGTTGCAGGTAATTGTTGCGCAGCACGAAGGCTGCGACCTCATCGGTCATGCTGGCGAGAAACGTATTGCGAGCGTCCGTCGTCATCCGCCCATCCCGTACCGGGATGCTCAGCGCGATCTTGATATTGACCTCCATGTCGGAGGTATTCACGCCGGCCGAATTGTCGATGGCGTCGGTGTTGAGCCGCACGCCGCGCGACGCCGCCTCGATGCGGCCCCGCTGGGTCATGCCGAGATTGGCGCCTTCGCCGATCACCTTGCAGCGCAGGTCGCGGCCGGCGATGCGGATGGCATCGTTGGCGCGATCGCCCGCCGCCTCATCACTCTCATCTGCGGCGCGGATGTAAGTGCCGATGCCGCCGAAGAACAGAAGGTCGGCCGGCGCCGTCAGGATCGCGCGGATCAATTCCTGCGGCGTCAGCCGCTCGCCGACGCCGAACAGCTTCTGCGCTTCCTCGGAAAGCCTGATCTCCTTCGCGGCGCGTGGAAAAACACCGCCGCCCTTGGAGATGACCGTCTTGTCGAAGTCCTGCCAGCTCGATCGCGGCAGATCGAACAGCCGCCTGCGCTCGGCGAAGGCGCGATCGGGATCGGGATCGGGATCGATAAAGATGTCGCGATGATCGAAGGCGGCGATGAGCTTCGTCGTTGTCTCGCGAAGCAGGCCGTTACCGAACACGTCGCCCGACATGTCGCCGACGCCGACCACCGTAAACGGCGTCTTGCCGATATCGACATCCATCTCGCGGAAATGGCGCTTGACCGATTCCCAGGCGCCGCGCGCGGTAATGCCCATTTTCTTGTGGTCGTAGCCGGCAGAACCGCCCGAAGCGAAAGCGTCGCCGAGCCAGAAATCGTGGGCGATGGCGAGTTCGTTGGCGATGTCGGAGAAAGTCGCCGTGCCCTTATCGGCGGCGACGACGAGATAGGGGTCGTCGCCGTCGTGCCGAACGACATTGGGTGGTGGCACGACGCCGGTCGTTCCCGACCCTATATTGTCGGTGAGGTCGAGCAGCGTCGAGATGAAGAGCTTGTAGGAAGCGGTGCCCTCCGCCTGGACCGCTTCGCGCGGGCTGCCCGCCGGCAGGCGCTTCGGAACGAAGCCGCCTTTGGCACCGACCGGCACGATCACCGCGTTCTTCACGTTCTGCGCTTTGACCAGGCCGAGGATTTCGGTGCGGAAATCCTGCGGCCGATCGGACCAGCGGATGCCGCCGCGGGCGACCTTGCCGAAGCGCAAATGCACGCCTTCGACGCGCGGTGAATACACGAAGATTTCGTAGAGCGGCCGCGGCAGCGGCAACCCATCGAGCTTGCGGCTGGTGAATTTGACGGCGACGAGATCTTTCGGCTGCCCGTCGGGGCCGAGTTGATAAAAATTGGTGCGGATCGCCGCCTGGACCGCGTTGACGAAACGGCGAAGGATCCGATCCTCATCGAGGCTGTCGACCGCCTGCAATGCGGTCTCGATCGAGGATGCGATAAACACCTCGCGCGCCGTGCGTTCGTCCGGCGGGGCGCCGAGGTGTGGGTCGAACCGGGTGTGGAACAAGCTTACGATCTGCGCCGCGATGTCGGCATGCTTGCGCAGCGTCGCCCACATGTAATCCTGCGAGAATGGCACCCGAACCTGGCGCAAGAAGCGCGACAGCGTGCGGATCAATGCGACGTCGCGCCAAACAAGTCCGGCTGCGAGCACCAGCGCGTTGTAGCCGTCGTTTTCGGCGCGTCCGCCCATCACCGCGAGGAAGCAGCTCTCGAGCCGCTCCTTGACCGCGGTCAGCTCCAGCTTTTGGCCCGACGTGCCGTCGAGCGTCATGTCGTGAAACCAGACATCGGCGGCGTCGCGCGGGGCAATGTGGTAGGTGCGCTCGTCGACGACGCGGAAACCCATATTCTCCAGGACCGGCACCCGTTCGGAGAGCGGGATCGGCCGGCTGCGGCTCAAGACTTTGAGGCCGGCGCTCGCCGCCTGCGCTTTTGTGTCGCGATAAAGCTCGACCCCGAGCGGATGCTCGGCGGTGAGCGCTTCGACAACGCGGATATCGGAAACGGCGGAAGCCGCCGAATAGACTTCACGATAGTCGATCGGGAAGGCGTCGCGATAGCGCGCGAACAGGGTGCGGCCGCCTTGCGGCAGATGCGCGAGCGAAAGCGCCTCTTCCAGTTTGTCGGTCCAGCTCCGCACGATAGCTTCGACGGCCCGATCGAGAATGGTGCGATCGACGACCGGCGTTTCGCCCTCGTACCGCCCGATGATGAAGTGGACCCGCACCAGCGGGCCTTCGGGGAAGAACGGATTGAAGGTCCGCATCCGCCCGTTGAAGGTCTTGGCGAGATAGTCGCCGATCTTCGCCCTGATCTCGCTGTCGTAGCGGTCGCGCGGAATGTAGACCAGCACCGATACGAAGCGGTCGAAGCGATCGCGCCGCGGCAGCACGCGCACGCGCGGGCGCTCGTCGAGCTGAAGGATCGCGAGCGCGAACTCGTAGAGCGTATCCTCGTCAATCTGGAACAGTTCGTCGCGCGGATAGTGTTCCAGCACATTGACCAGCGCCTTGCCGGAATGGCTCGACGGATCGAACCCGGCGCGGCTGATGACGCGATCGACCTTGCGCCGCAGATACGGAATGGCCCGCACCGAGCGCGTGTAGGCGGTGGAGGTGAGCAGCCCGCAGAGTACGCATTCACCGACGAGCTTGCCGTCGCGGTCGAAGCGCTTCACTCCGATGTAATCCAGATAGACACGCCGATGCACGCGGGAGCGCGCCGCCGCCTTCGTCATGATCAGGAGCTTCGGCTCTTTCAGGAATTCGTGGATTTCCGGTGTGATCGTCACGAGCTGGTCGCCGCGGCGAAGCAAGCGCATCTCGTGCGACCGCAACAGACCGAGGCCGGTCTCGAATTTGGGTTCGAGCGCATGCCCGCTGTCGGTGTAGCCATAGTCCCGCACGCCGAGCAGGGTGAAATTGTCCGCCGCGATCCACTGCAGAAACTGGATCGCTTCGGCGATTTCCTCGGCTGGCAACGGCGGCGGATTGGCTTTCAATTCCGCCGCCACGTCACTCGCGCGCGCCAGCATGGGCCGCCAATCCGCAACGGCGACGCGCACATCGGCGAGGACTTCTTCCAGCGCCGCAACGATCTCCGCCCGCTGCCCGTCGTCGTCGAGACCGGCGACATGAATGTGAATGAAGCTTTCGCGGCGTCCTTCGCCCTTGTTCGTTCCCCTGAACGCCGTCAGCCTTCCCGCCTCATCGCGCTCGACGGTGAAGACCGGATGGACCAGCAACCGAATGTCGAGCGCGCGCTCGCTGATCTCGCCGAGCACCGAGTCGACGAGGAACGGCATGTCGTCGTTGAGAATTTCAAGCACAGCGAGGTTGTGCGCCGAGCGCGCCGACGTGAAAGCGATCTTGGGCGCTCCGGGCTTGCGCTCGAGCAGAAACGACCAGGATTGCTCGGCGAGCGCGGCGAGTTCCTCCGGGCTATAGCGATCGAGATCGTCGGCCACTGCGCGGCCATACAGCTCGGTGAGAAAATCCAGCGGAATATCGCGCCGGCGCCCGGCAAGTACGGCGGTTGCCGCATCCACAAGGGTCTCCTTCGAGGGATCCTCATGGGGGCGGGGAATGTTCTGCACGGCCATGTTTTCCCCTCTCGGCTCTCGCGGGCGCGATTCGCTCCGATACTACTCGTGCAGCGCGCACATCCGCTACCGTGACGATCTATAATGCGGGCCTGTCCACCGCCGCGACTTGAGCAAATTTCACCGCCGCAAGGGAACAACAATGGCCAAGCGAAGCAGCAAAACCGCCGTCACCAGCCGGGCGCCCAAGCCCGCGGCCGCCCAAGCCCCGGCCGCCCGCCACGGCGGGCGACGACACGCAGATAATTGCGCTGGATCTGCCGCCAGAGACACTTTCTCCCGAAATGGCGGCGTATTTCGCCAAATGTGAGGAAAAGCTGGGTTTCGTGCCTAACGTGCTCAAGGCCTATGCCTTCGACACGAAGAAGCTTTCGGCTTTCGTCGCGATGTATAACGATTTGATGCTGGCGCCGTCGGGTTTGAGCAAGCTCGAGCGCGAGATGATCGCGGTCGCGGTTTCCGCGCATAACCGCTGCTATTACTGCCTCGTGGCCCACGGCGCTGCGGTTCGCCAGCTTTCGAGCGATCCTGCGCTTGGCGAGCTGATGGTGATGAACTATCGCGCCGCGCGGCTGTCGCCGCGCGAACGCGCCATGCTCGACTTCGCCGTGAAGCTGACCGCCGAGCCGTGGCGGGTCGAAGAACAGGATCGGGAGGAGTTGCGCCGACTGGGCTTCACCGACCGCGACATCTGGGACATCGCCGCCGTCGCCGGCTTCTTCAATATGTCCAATCGGGTGGCTTCCGCCACCGACATGCGGCCAAACAGCGTGTATCATGGTCAGGCGCGATAACGTATCGCAAACAGCGATGGCGAATCCTGCGCAATTGCCTATCATGACGTTCTTCGTGGCGCTCTTCCCGGCAATCTGGAACCCTGAGCTTCGGAGGCTCACCATGCGTGCAGTCGTGGCGGCCGTCGCGGCCAGTCTTGCCGTTGCCGCCCTCCATATCGTGCCGGCCAACGCGGCGCCCCCGGCCGGCTCGCCGCCCCCTGCCAGCCCGGCGGCGCCGGCAAAGCTTTCGCCGAGCGACATCCAGGCGACCTTCTTCAACGGCCAGCCATTTACCGCGTCGACACCCTCCAGCCTCAAGTTCAAGATGACGTTCACGGCGGACGGCAAGATCAAGCGCCATCCCATCGGCACCGGCAGCAAGGGCGAGGGCACCTGGAAGCTCTCGAAGGACGGCTTCTGCACCGCCTGGAAGGGCGCCAAAGACCACTGCTTCACGGTGGTCAAGGCCGGCGACAATAGATGGTCGGTGCTCAAGGGCTCGACCATCATGGCGACGTGGAGCAAATAGCCAGAGGATTCCGTCTTCGCCTTCCTGCCCGGTCTGGAGTTATCGCGCGGCAGTAGCGGCTACACTTGACCCGCTGCCGGTCAGAAGTCTTGCCCTCTAACTCAAACGGCGAAACCGGCTGAACTGGAACCGCTGGATGGCCCCCATGGGCGTTTGATGGGCGTGATTGCGGCTTTCAATCAGCTCGCATGTAGTGCCGAGTATTTTCACGAGGGACGCTGCATCGTGACGGACGACCGGCAGTCCGCTGCAGCGTTCGGGACCGTCGGGAGCGAATGTCCCTATGATCACCTGTCCGCCGGGACGCACCGCGCGCAGGATACGCTCGACATAGGCCGTGCGATCTTTCGGTTCGGTCAGGAAATGAAAGGCGGCGCGATCATGCCAGACGTCGTAGGTTTGGGCTGGTTCCCAGGCCGTCACGTCGGCGACAATCCATTGAACGCCGGCGGCTCGCGGGCCAAGCCTCGCCTTTGCTGTTGCAAGCGCCTTTTCGGAAAGGTCGAGAACGGTGATCGCCGCAAATCCTTCGTCCACAAGAGCGTCCACCAGCCGCGACGCGCCGCCGCCAATATCGATAATCGATGAATTTGCATTTGCGCCGGTCGCTCGAATGAGATCGAGGGAGATTTCCGGGCTTTCCTGGAACCAACTGACGTCGCGCTCGCCCTTGGTTTGGTAGACGTTTTCCCAGTGGGCGTGCCGTTCGTTGTTGCTCATCTTGTGTTCCGGTTCGAAGAACAGACGCTCATCGTATCTGGCAATGAAGGTCGGCTCTTTCAATCAGCAGGAGGTCGCTTGTCTTCGCCCCCAATTCTCGACAACAAGCAACCGGACGCCCCATCGGTGTTCGAACCGGCCGCCTTGCTGCGTGAAGCGCGCCGCCAGAAGCGATTGGCTGCCGTCGAGGTGCCGCCGGTGTGCGTCCTTGATCCCGATGGCGACATCGTTCGCCGTCTAAGGCGTTCCGGCGAGGCAAAGCCTTTCGACAATTGGCCCTGTTACCACACCGATCTCTACAGCTTTCCGCTCGCGGGCCAGACCGCCGGCATCATCGCGTGTGCGGTCGGCGCGCCCTTCGCGGTTTTGGTTGCCGAAGAACTCTTTGAATGCGGCTGCCGCAGCCTGATCAGCCTGACCTCGGCAGGGCAAATCGTGCCGGCTGGTAACCCTCCTTATTTTGTCGTCATCGACCGGGCCTTGCGTGACGAAGGAACCAGCTATCACTACGCCGCTCCCGACGTTTTTGCCCAAGCCGATCCTCACATCGTTGACTTGGCGATGCGCGCGCTGGAGAACGCGGGCCTGCCTGCCTATGTCGGCCCAAGCTGGACGACGGATGCGCCGTTCCGTGAAACCGCCGCCGCAGTTGCCGCGGCCCGCGCCAAAGGCGTGCTGGCAGTCGAGATGGAGGCAGCGGCGCTCTACACATTTGCGCGCCGGCGAAACAAGGCAGTCCTTTGTCTCGCGCACGTCACCAACACAATGGGGCTAACCGACCGCGACTTCGAGAAAGGCGAAGCGGAGGGAACCGCCGACGCGCTAAAGATACTCGACGTGGTCGCAAAAGCCCTGCGTTAGGCGGGCACAATCGACTTATTAAGCAACGAGGGAGAGCGCCGGCGCGCCTTCGGACGATTTTTCCTGGCGGCGCCAAAGGAGAGCGTCGATGCCGAGGCTGCGCCCGGGCGGATCGAGCAGGAAAAGGAGTTCCAGCACGACCAAGAACATGTAGGTCCAAGGCCATTCGTTGGGAGCATTGTACAGTCCCAGCCAAAGATTGATGGCCATCAGGGCGCCGAGCACCGAGCCGAGCCGCGTGAATAGTCCGAGAATGAGTGAGCCGGCGATGGCGACCTCGATCGCGTAGACCAGCGGTCCGAACACGGCAATGTTGGGTAGCACAAAGTCGCGCACCAGATTGCTTTGCAGCTGCGTCGAGGCATGCTCGACCATCACCTCCATCCAATGGATCAAACCCCAGTCGTAGTGCGGCGGCACCTTCCATAGCGACTGCTGCCACCACATCGTGCCGACGATGATGCGAAGCAGACAGATACCGATGTGGCGCACCGAGCGTTGCGCTGGATCGCTCCGCCACGCCAGCACCGCAACCGCTGCGGCGCCGAGAAGCAGAAGCCAAAACACCGGTGTCAACCAGCGGTCGTCGGTGAGGAACGACCACGCATTGCCCAAGGGATTCTCTCTCATGCGCCTAACTCCCGGAATCGGAATATGTCTGCACGATCAAGATCACGCACGATCAGGCAACAGGCTTCTTTTCGCGGATCTGTCTATGGGGCGTCGAAGGCTTTGCGTTCTTGAAAATCGAACCCCAAAAGATGCCAACAGCCTATGGTGCACACTAGCCCGCACCGTCGAAAGCGATCATCAAATATCGGTGACGCGTTGAAGGGCCGTTAGCGTCAGGCGTGCGCCGACAGATCAATGATCGTCGGGTTCTCGCCGGTCAGCGGATTTGCCGGATCCCAACCGTAGCGCAGCGTCTCAAACCGCATCGCGCGTGCGTCGAGCATGACGAGGCGGCCGACCAAACCCTCGCCGAAGCCGACGATCTCGCGGATCACCTCCAGCGCCGTCATCGAGCCGACGACGCCGGCAAGCGCGCCGAGAATTCCGGCCTCGGCGCAGGCCGGAACGGTGCCGGGCGGCGGCGGTTCCGGAAACAGACATCGATAGGTCGGGTTCGGCTCGCCACCGCCGCTGCGCTCGTGGGCGCGAATGGTGGTGAGCGTGCCGTCGAAGGGGCCGAGCGCCGCCGTCACCAGCGGCTTGCGCGCGAAGTAGCAGGCATCCGCTACGAGATAGCGCGTGGCAAAGTTGTCGGAGCCGTCGGCGACCAGATCGTAGCGCCCGATCAGATCGAGCGCGTTGCGCGCGGCGAGCCTCGTCCCGTGCGACTCGACGGCGACGTGCGGGTTGAGCCGGTGGATCACGGCGGCCGCGCTGTCCACCTTGGGCATCCCTAAATCCGGCGTGGCATGGATGACCTGCCGCTGGAGGTTCGACAGCGAGACCACGTCATCGTCGACCACGCCGATCGTGCCTATGCCGGCGGCGGCGAGGTAAAGCAGAACCGGCGCGCCGAGCCCGCCGGCGCCGACGACCAGCACGCGTGCGCGGCGAAGCGCCGCCTGCCCGGGCCCACCGACCTCTGGCAGCACGATGTGGCGCGCATAGCGTTCAAGTTCGTCGGTGCTGAGCATAACTTTTAAGATAGGCGCGAACGGCTCCTGCAACCACCCACGAGAGCGCGCCCTTAGGACACACCCTTCGTGCCGCGAAGCAATTGGCGATCGTGCGCCGTTCGGATACGCTTCTGTTTCAGCGGGTGGGCCCATGACCATCAAAAAAGTGGCGATTGTTGTCGGCCTCGTCGCGGGCGTGTGGGTGCTCGCAACGGATGCCCGCGCCCGCGGCCCGGTAGCGCCATCGGCCGTGCAAACCGTGGCGGTGAAAAAGCCGGCGCCAAAACGGGCGAGCCGTCCCAAAGAGGACAGCGATCCGATGGCGGTGGTTCCCGCTTTCTCGGCCGCGGCCGTCGGCTGGCGGCTGGTCGAGGATCCGGCGACGGGCGCGCGCCTCGGCGTGCCCGAAAAGCTCGTGCCGCACGTGAGCGCGTCACGCTCCGGCAGTCGCTGGACTTCGACGCAGGGGCAGATTCAGGTCGAGACTTTTCGCCTGACCGAGGCGGCGTTGCCGGCGCTGTTCAATGAGGAAAAGAAAGCGGCGCACCGGCAAATTGCCTCGAGCGCGCTCAAGCCGGACTCGTTCTCCATTGCCGGCGTGCAAGGCCTGAAGAACTTTATTGTTCGTGCCGACGCGCGCGGCAGCGAGGTGCGCGGCGTCACCATCCTCTACGACCAGGCAACCGAAGGCACCATGAGCCCTGTTTCCGTCGCGATTGCCAATGCATTCACCGGATTTCCCGATCCCGGTGCGCCGCCTCCGCCGGGCCTGCGCCGCATGGTGGAATATGGCTCCGCAATCGTGGTCGGTAGCGACGGCGACCTCATCGCGCCGGCGCACGCCGTTGAGGACTGCGAAGCCATTACGGTGCCGCCGTTCGGCCATGCCGCGCGTATTGCCGAGGACAAGACAGACGGTCTTGCGCTGCTGCGCCTCTACGGTGCGCGCAATCTTGCCCCCGCCGCGCTCGCCGACGACAGCGTCCAGCCGGGCGACGTCACGCTTGTCGGCGTCGCCGATCCGCTGGGTCAGGCCGGCGAGGCCGCAGCGACCAGCGCGGCCGCGCACCTGACCGCGCAAGGCATCGAGCCGGCGCCGAAACCCGGCTTTGCCGGAGCAGCCGTCGTGGATTCACAAGGCCACGTGGTCGGCATGGCGGACCTCAAGACAATCGCTGTCGCCGGCGGCGGTGCTGCCGGCCAATCGGCGATGCTCGTGCCGAGCGGCGCGATCCGCGCGTTTCTGCAGGCGCAGCATGTCCCGCTCGCCACGACAGCAACAACGCCGGCGGCCCAATCCGTGTTGCGCGTGATCTGCGTGCGGAAGTGACTATTTGTTCTCGAACTTCGGCGGCCGCTTGGCGATGAAGGCCGCCATGCCTTCCTTCTGGTCGGCGGACGCAAACAGCGAATGGAACACCCGCCGTTCGAAGCGCACGCCCTCGGCGAGCGTCGTTTCGAACGAGCGATTGACCGCTTCCTTCGCCGCGAGCACCGACGGCAGCGACATCGACGCGATGGTTTCGGCAAGCTTCATCGCCTCGTCCATGAGGTTCGCCAGCGGCACAATCCGGGCGACCAAGCCGCCGCGCTCGGCCTCCTGCGCGTCCATCATGCGGCCGGTCAGGATCATGTCCATGGCCTTGGCCTTGCCGACCGCGCGGGTGAAGCGTTGCGTGCCGCCGATGCCGGGGATGATGCCGAGCTTGATTTCAGGCTGGCCGAATTTGGCGTTGTCGGCAGCGATGATGAGATCGCACTGCATGGCCAGCTCGCAACCGCCGCCGAGCGCAAAGCCCGCGACCGCGGCGATCACCGGCTTGCGCACTGTGGCGGCGCGGTCCCAGGTCGCGGCAAAGTCGCCGAGGAAAGCGTCGGCGAAGGTCTTGTCGGCCATCTCTTTGATGTCCGCGCCGGCGGCGAAAGCCTTGTCCGAGCCGGTGATCACCATGCAGCCAATATTGGCGTCGGCCTCGAATGCATCGAGCGCGCGCGTCAAATCGTGCATCAGCGCGCGGTTGAGCGCGTTGAGCGCCTGCGGGCGATTGAGCCGGATCAGTCCAACCTTGCCGCTGTGTCTCGACGACGATGTTTTCGTAGCTCATGGTGTTTCCCGGAATTGTCTTTGCCGGCGTCATTTCTGGCATACCGGACAATAAAACGTCGAGCGCCCATTCTGCACGATGCGCTTGACGGTGCCGCGGCAGCCGGGCGTTGGACATTGTTCGCCTTCGCGGTCGTAGACGCGGAAGTGGTGCTGGAAAAGGCCGAGATCGCCGTCGGTGCGTTTGTGATCGCGCAGCGAAGAGCCGCCGGCCTTGATCGCATCGTTGAGCACAGCCTTGATGCCGTCGACGAGCCGCTCGGCGCGGTCGTTCGGTTTCCCGGCTTTGGTCGCGATCGTCGAGGCCATGCGCTTTGGCGACAGCCGCGCGCGATGCAGCGCCTCGCAGACATAGATGTTGCCGAGACCGGCCACAATTGTTTGATCCAACAGTGCGGCCTTGAGGCTTGTCTTCTTGCCCGCGCAGGCGCGTGCCAGCATCGCGGCGTCGAAGGCATTGCCGAGCGGCTCGGGGCCGAGCCGGTTCAGAAGCGGCTCCGCATCGAGCTTGCCGCGCTCGACGATTTTCATCGAGCCGAAGCGGCGCGGGTCGTTGAAGGTGACGATGGCGCCGGAGGACATATGAAACACGACGTGATCGTGCGCCTTATGCTTGGCGCGTTCGTGATAGTAGCGACCGACGGTGTTTTCGTCGGTCCTGTCGCCCGCGTTGCGAAAAACGTGAAACGAGCCGGACATGCCGAGATGCATCAGCAGCACGTCGCCGGACGATAGATCGGCCAGCAGATATTTGGCCCGCCGGCCCAAGCCGGTCACCGTCTTGCCGTGCAGGCGTTGCGCGAAATCCTTCGGCAACGGCCAGCGCAAATCGCCGCGGTGAACCTCGACCTTGGTGAAGCGCGCGCCTTCCATCGCGGGTTCCAGACCGCGGCGCACCGTCTCGACTTCGGGTAGTTCGGGCATCGCTTAACCAAGCCTGGCTTCGCAACAGGGTTAATTTTCCAGACATAGCGCCGCTGGCGGTGCCGCGCTATGGTTTGGCCAAACGGGGAAAGTAAACAATGACGGATACCGCTTCGTTCGGCGCGCAGGAGGTGCCGCTCGCGGACAAGCAGGCGCTGGTCGACGACGTGTTCCATAGTGTCGCGCGCCGCTACGACCTGATGAACGACCTGATGTCGTTCGGGCTGCACCGCGCCTGGAAAGACGCGCTGGTCACCGCGGTGAATCCGCCTAAAAATGTGCCGACCAAAAATTTGCCTCCTAAGCCATTTGCGCTGCTCGACATCGCCGGGGGTACTGGCGACATCGCCTTTCGCGTCGTCGCGGCGGGTGGTGCGAGAACGCAAGCCACCGTTTGCGATATCAACCAGGACATGCTCGCCGTCGGCCGCGAACGCGCCGCGGCACAGGGGCTTGGCGAGGCGGTAATCTTTACCGAGGCCAACGCCGAGGCTTTGCCGTTTAAGGATCGCAGCTTCGACGCCGTGACTATCGCTTTCGGCATCCGCAACGTGCCGCGGATCGAGACGGCGCTGGCCGAAGCGTATCGCGTGCTCAGGATCGGCGGACGGTTTCTCTGCCTTGAATTCTCCGCCGTGAATGTTCCCGGCCTCGACACGCTCTACGATTTTTATTCGTTCAACGTCATTCCCGCGCTCGGCCGCGCCGTCGCCGGCGACGCCGAATCCTATCGTTATCTGGTGGAGTTGATCCGTCGGTTTCCGAAGCCGCAGGAATTCGCCGGCATGATGCGCACGGCCGGTTTTGCGCGGGTCTCCCATCAACTCATGACCGGCGGCATCGTAGCGCTGCATTCCGGCTGGCGTTTGTGATCTCCGCGCTCGCGAGTTTCTTCCGCCTCGGCCGCGCCGGCTTCGTTTTCGCCCGCGAGGGCGTTTTCGGCGCGATCGATCCGGCGGTGATGCCGCCTTCGGCGCGTCCGCTTGTTCGTGTGCTGCGCCTCATCGAGCGGCCGTCGAGTGGCGAGGCCGGGACGCGCCTGTCGACCGCGCTGAGCCGGCTCGGCCCAAGCTACGTCAAGCTCGGCCAGTTTCTGGCAACGCGGCCCGACGTGGTGGGTCCGGCGCTGGCAAAGGATCTCGAGCGGCTCCAGGATCAGATGCCGCCGTTCCCGCAGGAGCAGGCGGAAGCGGTGATCGCGGCGTCGTTAGGCAAACCTGTCAGTGCGATTTTCGCAAGCTTCGGACCCGCCGTCGCCGCCGCCTCGATCGCGCAAGTGCACCGCGCCGAGGTGGCGACCGCCAGCGGCCCCAAGGCCGTCGCCGTCAAGGTGCTGCGGCCCGGCGTGGAGCGCCGTTTCCGTACCGATCTGCGCTCCTTCATGTATTTCGCACGCCGCGCCGAAGAACTTTCCGCCGAAGCGCGGCGGCTGCGCATGGTCGAGGTGGTCGACACCTTGCGCCGTTCGGTGACGGTGGAGATGGATTTCCGTCTGGAAGCGGCCGCGCTTTCGGAAATGGCGGAGAACACCAGGGACGATCCGGATTTCCGTGTCCCCGCGGTGGACTGGGACCGCACCAGCAAGGACGTCCTCACGCTGGAATGGATCGACGCGACGCCGCTGTCGGACCGCGCGCGCCTGCAAGCCAAGGGGCTCGATCTGCCGCAGCTCGCCCGCGCCGTGATCCAGACCTTTCTTCGCCATGCCTTGCGCGACGGCTTCTTTCACGCCGACATGCATCCGGGGAATTTGTTTGTCGACGACGACGGCAAGCTTATCGCCGTTGATTTCGGCATCATGGGCCGGCTCGGCTTGAAGGAACGCCTGTTTCTCGCGGAAATCCTCTACGGCTTCATCACGCGCGACTATCGCAGGGCAGCCGAGGTTCATTTCGAGGCCGGCTATGTGCCGGCGAACCATTCCGTCGAAAGCTTTGCGCAGGCGATCCGCGCCATCGGCGAGCCGATCCACAACCGCACCGCCGAAGACATCTCGATGGCGCGGCTCCTGACGCTGCTGTTCGAGGTGACGGGGCTGTTCGACATGCGCACCCGGCCGGAGCTGCTGCTGCTGCAGAAGACGATGGTGGTGGTCGAGGGCGTGGCGCGTTCGCTCGATCCGAAGCTCGACATGTGGTCCACCGCCGAACCGGTGGTGCGCGAATGGATGACGCGGTATCTCGGCCCCGCCGGCAAGCTCGAAGGCGCCATGCAAGGTGTGGGCGAGATCGGTCGTTTTGCCAGCCATGTGCCGGGTCTCTTGACCCGGGGCGCCCGCCTGCTCGACCAGCTCGACGATGTCACCCGCGACGGCCTCATGCTGTCGCCGCAAACCATCGCCGAAATCGACAAGGCCGAAACTCGCCGCAACCGCGGCTCCGTCATCGCCTTGTGGGCGATCGCCGCCCTGCTGCTGTGGATCGTGCTGTTGCTGATCCGATGATTGCATTGATTGCAATGCAATCAATGGGGTGCTAGCATTACTTTGTCAGGGCAGGCGATGGCTAGTCTCACCGTTCGGCAACTCGACGACAAGCTCAAGCGGCTGTTGCGGCTGCGCGCGGTTCGGCACGGCCGCTCGATGGAGGATGAGGTTCGCGTCATCCTGCGGCAGGCGGCCGAGGAAACCGGCCGCGAAGCCCTGGACCTCATCAATCCGCCCGCGCATCCGGCGCCGCTTGAGCCGCGTGCAGTTGCGAGGGCGAAGAGGCGCGTTCTTCTCGTCATCGGCGGCGGTATCGCGGCCTACAAATCGCTCGATCTCATTCGCCGCCTGCAGGACCGCGGCGCGCAGGTGCGCGTCGTTCTCACCGCCGCCGCGCAGCATTTCGTTACGCCGCTTGCGGTGGGCGCGCTGGCGGGGGAGCGCGCCTATACCGATCTGTTCGATCCGCAGAGCGAGTTTGACGTCGGCCATGTCCGCATGGCGCGCGATACCGACGTGATCGTGGTCGCGCCGGCGACCGCCGACCTCATCGCCAGAATGGCGCATGGGCTCGCGGACGATCTGGCCACGGCCATTTTGCTGGCGACCGACAAACCGGTCCTGATTGCGCCGGCGATGAATCCGCATATGTGGCAGGCCAAGGCAACGCAGCGCAACGTGGCGCAGCTTAGGGCGGACGGCGTTCGTCTCATCGGCCCGAATTCCGGCGAAATGGCCGAGCGCGGCGAGGCCGGCACCGGGCGGATGGCCGAGCCGGTGGAAATCGCTGCCGCTGTCGAGGCGATCATGCGCGGCGCCGGATCGCTGTCCGGCAAGCGCGTGCTCGTTACATCGGGGCCGACCAGCGAGCCGCTCGATCCGGTCCGTGTTCTCGCCAACCGCTCGTCGGGCAAGCAGGGCCACGCCATCGCCGCGGCGGCGGCCGCGGCGGGCGCCGAGGTGGCCTTGATCAGCGGTCCGGTGAATCTGCCCGATCCGCCCGGCGTATCGGTGGTTCACGTCGAAACCGCGCGACAGATGCTCGCGGCGGTCGACAAGGCGTTGCCCGCCGACGTTGCCGTGTTTGCCGCGGCCGTCGCCGACTGGCGGCCGCTTCAGGCGAGCCAAGGCAAGATCAAGAAGCAGGGCCGGCCGCCGACGATCGAACTGGTTGAGAATCCCGATATTCTTTCGACCGTCGCCCATCGCAAATCCGGCCGTCCGCGCCTCGTCATCGGTTTTGCCGCCGAGACCGATGACGTCGTCGCCAACGCCAAGGCGAAGCTGGCAAGGAAGGGCTGCGACTGGATCCTCGCCAATGACGTTTCTCCTGCGACCGGGATCATGGGCGGCGACACCAATACGATCCATGTCGTCACCGCGGACGGCGTCGAGTCCTGGCCGCCGCAGTCAAAGGACGAAGTTGCTCGCGCGCTGGTCGAGCGGATCGCCGCTGCGCTGACGGAAAAAAAGCGGTGAGCGGCGGTGAGGATGTTGAGGTGCGCATTGTGCGGCTGCCGCATGGGGCCGACCTGCCATTGCCGGAATACCAAAGCGCGCTTGCGGCCGGCCTCGATCTCTTTGCCGCCGTCGCGGACGATGCGCCGGTCGAGATCGCGCCGGGGTCGCGGGCCTTGATTCCGACCGGTGTAGCGATCGCGCTGCCGCCGGGCCACGAGGGTCAGGTCCGGCCGCGCTCGGGCCTCGCCATACGACACGGAGTAACCGTGCTCAACTCGCCCGGAACCGTCGATGCCGACTATCGCGGCGAGCTACAGGTCATTCTGGTCAACCTGGGATCCGAGGCGTTTATCGTTCGCCGCGGCATGCGGATCGCACAGATCGTCGTCGCGCCGGTTCAGCGCGCCAGACTGGTCGAGACGAAAAATCTGGATATGACGGAACGGGCGGCCGGCGGCTTTGGTTCCACCGGCATTTCGGCAAAAAATCCCGCTCGCGGCGACTGATCGCGCTTCGCTCCCAGGGTCGGCGGTCGCAATCCATGACCGCCTGCCGCGAAACCATTTTTCACTTCGGAAGTCTTTCTGTTCCATTCCGTTGCTGCTGCGGAAAGGACACATCGCAAGCGCTGCGGGCCGTCGGCACGGTCTTGATCGAGCGACTTAACGGCGCCCTCCCGCAGCGTTCACGATCTGGACTCTTTCGGCGCGATTCCGCTTGAGAGTAAAGTCGAGCGATTCGCGGGTTCGCTCGCGATTGGATCCGCTGGCGATAGCGGTGACAGCCAGCAGAGGCTAAGGGGCATGCCGGATACGATCCGGAGGAGCGGGGGCGTTGCTCGTCCGTGGCGCGGCGGATTTTCCGTAGCCGTTGGCGCATTGCTGCCATTGCCGGCGCACGCCGCCGATCAGCCAAAACTCGTGCTGCACGAAATTGTCCTCGATGCAACGCGCAGCTTCGACCGGCACGAGGTTGCGGTGTTCGTGCTGGTCGTCGGTCTGCTAACGTTCGCAGTGGTTACGGCCATTATGCTGCTGCGCACGCGGGCGCGGTTGTCCCGACTGGAGACCTCGTCGCATGACGAGGTGGCGGTGCTGCGCGGCGACATTGATCGCGCCAACGCGTTGCTGCTGTCTGAACCGCAGATCATGGTCGACTGGCCGGCGGCTTCCGACGAGCCCAGCATCGACGGCGATCCCGCGATCGTCGGCGCTTCGGCGCCGCATCGTGTGCTGGCCTTCGGGAGTTGGCTCGATCCAACCCGGGCCGCCGCGATGGAGCAGGCTGTCGAGGCCCTGCGCACCCGCGGCGAAGCGTTTGCGATGGCATTCACGACGCTCGGCGGCCGCCCGATCGAAGCGCAAGGCCGAGCCATCGCCGGCCGCGCCGTGCTCCGCCTCAAGGATGCAAGCGGCGTCAAACGCGAACTCCTCGATCTTGCCGGCCGTCACGAGGCGCTGCTGCAAGAGGTCGCTTCGCTGCGCGCCCTGGTCGAAAAATTGCCCTCGCCGATATGGATGCGTGACGCCGCGGGACGATTGACCTTCGTCAACACGGCCTATGCGCGGGCCGTCGAAGCAGCCGGTACTGCCGATGCCATCGAGCGGGACCTCGAACTCCTCGACAGCTCTGCACGCCAGAGTATCGCCCGCGCCCGCGCGGCTTCCGGCGCCTATTCCGGCCGATTTCCTGCGATCGTTGCCGGTGCGCGGCGGAGCTTCGACGTATTCGACTTTCGTACCGACGCCGGCAGCGTTGGGCTCGGCGTCGACGCCACGGAAGCCGAGACGATGCGCGGCGCGCTCGCCCGTATGATCGACGCGCACCGCCGCACTCTCGATGCGCTTTCAACCGGCGTCGCCATGTTCGACGCCGGCCAAAAGTTGACCTTCCACAACGCCGCTTACGCGGCGCTGTGGAACCTCGATGCCGCTTACCTCGAAGGGGGCCCGACGGATTCGGCGGTGCTCGAGGAGTTGCGCGCTGCGCGCAAGCTGCCGGAGGAACAGGATTTCCGGCAGTGGAAAGTGCAGCTTCATGCCGCGTATCGCGCGCTCGAGGCGCGGGAACACACTTGGCATTTGCCGGACGGCCGGACTTTGCGTGTCGTCACGACGCCGAATCCGGACGGTGGTGTGACCTACCTGTTCAACGACGTGACCAAGGGGCTCGACCTCGAACGGCGCTTTCAGGAACTGATCCGCGTTCAGGGCGAAACGCTCGACAACCTGGCCGAAGGTGTCGCGGTGTTCGCCAGCGACGGCCGCCTGCGGCTGTCCAATTCCGCCTTCGCCCGCATGTGGGCGCTATCGCCGCAGACTCTGGAGCGAGCGGCCGCATATCGAGACGATCTCGGCGTTGTGCCGGCCGCTGCATGGCGGTGACGCCACGTGGCAGGCATTGCGGCAGGTCGTGACCGCGATCGACAGCCGCGAGGCAATTTCGGGACGCCTCGAGCGGCGCGACGGCAGCGTCGTCGATTGCACTACCGTGCCGCTTCCGGACGGCGCTACGCTGGTGACCTTCCACGACGTCACCGACTCCGTGAACGTCGAGCGGGCGTTGCGCGAGCGCAACGAGGCGCTCGAGGACGCCGACCGGATCAAGATCGATTTCGTCCATCACGTGTCCTACGAGCTGCGCTCTCCGCTCACCAACATCATCGGCTTTGTCCACCTGCTCGGCGATCCGAGCACCGGTCCGCTGGCGACGAAGCAGCGCGAATATCTCGACTACATCACTGTGTCGACGAATACGCTCCTGGCGCTGATCAATAACATCCTCGATCTTGCGACCATCGACGCCGGCCGCATGCAGCTCAATCTCGGGCCGGTCGATATCCGCGAGACCATGGCAGCCGCCGCCGAAGGCGTGCAGGATCGTCTGGTCAGTGCCGGCCTGGTCCTGGAAATGCAGACCGCGACCAACATTGGCAGCTTTATCGCCGACGAGCGTCGCTTACGGCAGATCCTTTTCAACCTGCTCGCCAACGCCGTGAGCTTTTCGCCGCCCGGCGGGACCGTTACGCTTTTGGCCGAGCGTCGTGCCGGTGGGTTGATTTTTGCGGTGACCGATCATGGGCCGGGGATCCCGCCCGAGGTGCTGGAAAAAGTCTTCGACTGGTTCGAGACGCATTCGCTTGGCTCGCATCATCGCGGCACGGGCATCGGCCTCTCGCTGGTACGTTCGTTCGTCGAACTGCATGGCGGCACCGTCGAAATCGCGTCCGTTGTCGGGCAGGGCACGACTGTGACGTGCACGTTTCCGATCGGCGCGGCGGCTAAACTGACCGCGGCCTAGTGCAATAAAAGCGTGAAAGGGCCGGGCATGAGTTTCTATCAGAATTTCGATCTGACCAACGAGTTCAACATCCTGCGCCTCATTTGCGGGTTGTTCCTGCTGCCGCATCTTTACGCCAAGGCGAGCAATCTCGAATTCACCTACAAGATTTACGAAGATTTCCGGCTGTATCCGCCGAAGGCGTGGGTTTTCGCCTGTATGACCATCGAGATTATTTGCGCCATCGGCATGGTATTTGCGATCCAAACGCGCTACGTCGCGCTGGTGGAAGCGGTATTCCTGTTCGTCGCGGCCTGGGCCGTGTGGCGCCACAGCGGCGGAAAATGGCTGTGGCAGACTGGCGGCTACGAGTACTGCCTGTTCTGGGCGATTTGCTGCGTCGTCGTCGCCATGCACGGTTGACATGTTCCCGCTACCGGCTGGTGCGACAACTTTCAACATAACATTGCCGGACGAGCAGGCGACGGCGCGGTTTGCGATCGACATCGCGGCCACGCTGGAGCCTGGCGATCTCGTGACCCTGTCGGGCGATCTCGGCGCCGGCAAGACGACGTTCGCGCGCGCGCTGATCCGTTATTTGGCCGGCAACGATACGATCGAGGTGCCCAGTCCGACATTCACATTGCTGCAGAGCTACGAACTGCCGCGCTTTACGCTGGTGCATGCCGATCTCTATCGATTGTCGGGCGCGGCGGAACTCGCCGAACTGGGATTCGACGACATGCCGGTCGGCACCATCGTGCTGCTGGAATGGCCCGATCGCGCCGCCGGGTTCCTGCCGCCCGACCGTCTCGACATTACCTTCACGCTGGCGCCGCAACTCGGCAGCGAGGTCCGCCATGCGCGGGTCCTCGGCTATGGCGCCTTTGCCAGGCGCGTTGCGCGCATCGGTCAGGTGCGTGACTTCCTTGAGGAATCAGGGCTCGGCGACGTGCCGCGGCGGCGCATGGAAGGCGACGCATCGACACGCATCTACGAGCGCCTGGTGGTCGAGGAACAGACAATGGTGCTGATGAACGCGCCGCGCCGTCCCGACGGTCCGCCAGTACGCGACGGCAAGCCGTACAGCGCCATCGCTCATCTCGCCGAGGATGTCATTCCTTATGTCGCGCTGGCGCAGGGTCTGCGTGACCGCAATCTCTCGGCGCCGGCGATCCTGCAGGCCGATCTCGACCATGGGCTGATCATCATGGAGGATCTCGGCAACGAGCGGATCGTCGAAGGCAATCCGCCGGCGCCGATCGAAGCGCGCTACGAGATCGCCGTCGATCTCCTGGTGTCGCTGCATCGCCGCAAACTGCCCGATCGGCTTCCGGTCGCGCCGCATCGCGAGTACCGGATTCCGTCCTACGACATGGAAGCTTTCCTGATCGAGGCCGAGCTGCTGCTCGATTGGTATTTGCCCAGCGCAGACGCTGCGGCTGCCGACGTCGTGCGCGAGGAATTCATCGCCTTGTGGCGCGACGCACTCCAGCCGGCGATCGACGCACCGCCGACATGGGTGCTGCGCGATTTTCACTCGCCCAATCTGCTGTGGCTTCCGGATCGGGAAAGCGTGGCGCGGATCGGGCTGCTGGATTTTCAGGATGCGCTGATCGGTCCCGCGGCCTACGACGTCGCCTCGCTGTTGCAGGATGCCCGCGTCGACGTGCCGGAAGAGCTGGAGGTTGCGCTGCTCAGCCGCTATGCCCGCGCCCGACTTTACGATCAGCGGTTCGACCCGGCCGCGTTCGCGAGGCTTTACGCGACGCTCGCGGCACAGCGGGCGACCAAGATCCTCGGCATCTTTGCCCGGCTCGACCGCCGCGACGGCAAGCCGCAATATCTCCGTCATATCCCGCGCCTATTGGGCTATTTGCAACGATCACTGGCGCATCCGGACCTGGCGCCGCTCAAGGCCTGGTATGCCGCCAATCTGCCGTCAAAAGCTGGTTCAGGAGAGGGCCCAGAAAGACGGCCCCGCAGACGGCCAAGGAGATTGATCCCGGGATGGGCTATGATGCGGGCGAATCGGCCGATGCGAAGGTCGGCCGGGGGAGACGATGACACCCAACCGCGCCTTCGTATTGGCAGCCGGCCTCGGTACGCGCATGCGGCCGTATAATGGCCATATCCCGAAGCCGCTGGTGGAAGTCGGCAGGAAGTCGCTGATCGATTATTCGCTCGACCGTCTTGCCGGCGCCGGCGTCGAAACTGCCGTCGTCAACGTCCATCATCTTGCGGATGCGCTGGAGCGCCACCTTGCCGGACGCCAACGGCCGCAAATTGTCATCTCCGATGAGCGCGCGGAATTGCTCGGGACCGGCGGCGGCATTGCCAAGGCACTGCCTCTGCTCGGCGGCGAACCGTTTTTCCTCGTCAATTCCGACACGGTGTGGCTTGACGGCGTCAGGCCCAACTTCACGCGGCTGGCCGAAGCGTTCGATCCGAAAGCGATGGACGCGCTGCTGCTGCTGGCACCGACAGCCGGCAGCATCGGCTATACCGGGCGCGGCGACTTTGCCATGCTGCCCGACGGCCGTTTGCGCCGGCGCGCCGAGAATCAGGTGGTGCCGTTCGTCTATGCGGGCGCCGCCATCCTGACGCCCGCGTTGTTTGCCGATGCTCCGGCCGGCGCATTTTCGCTCACCAAGTTGTTCGATCGTGCCGGCGACGCAGGCCGCCTCTACGGCTTGCGCCTCGAAGGCGTTTGGATGCATGTGGGCACGCCGGAGGCGGTCGCGGCCGCGGAAGCCGCGCTCGCCGCCACGCACTAGAACCACGCAACAGAATAGCCAGGCGCCTTTTTCGCCGTCGCGGTTCGCCCGCGCATCGGCAGGAGCGGCGCCGGTTGTGAATTGATCGTCCACATGCGGACTCGCGTCTTCACCATTCCAGCATCGGCGCCGTTTCTGCCGACGCTGATCAAGGCAATCACCGGCGGCAAGCTGGGCTTCCGCCTCGCCGACGATCCGCTCGCGCTCGCTGCCGTCACGCTTTATCTGCCGACGCGGCGGGCCTGCCGGCTCGCGCGCGACGCCTTTCTCGAAACGCTGAAGATCGATGCCGCCATTCTGCCGCGCATCGTCGCCATCGGCGATATCGACGAAGATGAAATCGCCTTTGCCGAAGCCGCATCGGGTCCCATCGCCGCGGATGCGCTGAATTTGCCGCCGGCGCTCGGCGGTCTCGAACGGCGTCTGCTGCTGACGCAACTGGTGCGCAAGTGGGCGAACGCGCCGGAAGTCCACGGGGCGAGCGGCAGTCCGCTCGTCGCCCAAACGCCGGCGGCGGCCTGCGCGCTGGCCGACGATCTGGCGCGGCTCATGGACGACATGACGATGCGCGACGTGTCGTGGAAAAAGCTCGACGGCCTCGTGCCCGACTTCCTCGATCAATACTGGCAGCTCACGTTGAAATTCCTGGAACTCGCGCGCAGCAATTGGCCGGCGATCCTGGACGAGCGCGGTTTCATCGAACCGGCAAGGCGCCGCGATGCGCTGATCAAGGCCGAAGCCGCCCGCCTCGCGCGCAAGACGGACGGCCCGGTGATCGCCGCGGGTTCGACCGGCTCGATCCCGGCCACCGCGGAATTGATCGCGACCATCGCGCGGCTTCCCCATGGTGCCGTCGTGCTGCCCGGCCTCGACACCGATCTCGACGAAGACTCGTGGCGGCTGATCGCCGGGCACGAGGGCAAAGGCATTGCGCCGGCGCCGGGACACGCCCAATACGCGCTGCAGGCGTTGCTGGCGCGCATCGGCATCGCGCGCGACGCGGTCGAAAACCTGGTCGAGCCGTGCGGCCGCGAGCGGCTGGTATCGGAAGTCTTGCGGCCGGCGGCGGCGACGGATCTGTGGCGGCAACGCGCGGCGGCTGCCGGTTTTGAGGCGCACGCGGACGCGGCGCTTTCTACCCTCACCATGGTCGAGGCGGCCAACGCCGAGGACGAGGCGCTCGCCATCGCGGTCGCGCTGCGCGAGGCAGTCGAGGAAAAAAAGACCGCCGCGCTCGTTACGCCGGATCGCGCGCTGGCGCGCCGCGTCACCGCCGCGCTCGAACGGTGGGAAATTGCCGCGGAGGATTCCGGCGGCGATCCGCTCACGGACACGCCGGCCGGTATCTTTGCCCGGCTCGCCGCCGAGGCGGCGCTTGGCGAACTCGCTCCGGTGACGCTCCTCGCGCTCCTCAAACATCCGTTGTTTCGGGTCGGCCCGCGCGACACCGCGCGCGCGGTCGCAGCACTCGAGCGCGCGATCCTGCGCGGACCGCGTCCGCGGCCCGGTACTGCCGGGCTTCTCAGCGCACTCGAAGCGTTTCGGGTGCAGCTCGGAAAAGCGCGCAGCAAAGAGGCGTCCGAACTGCACCGCTCCGATCCGCGTATGGGCCTTACCGACAGCGACCTTTCCGCCGCCGGCGATCTCGTTCGAGGGCTTGCCGATGCGCTGCGGCCGCTCGAAAGCATCGGCAAGCGGGAGCACGCGCTCGGCGAGATTGCCGCGCGGCATCGCGACGTTCTCGCCGCGTTGTCGCGCGACGGCGGCCGCGAGCTCGCCTTCGCCGGTTCCGACGGTACCAAGCTTGCCGATGCGCTTGATGAATTGGCGGCGAGCGATGCGGCAACGACACTCCGCATTTTGCCGTCCGATTATGTCGAGCTGTTTTCCGCGGCGCTGGCTGGTCGCGTGGTGCGGCCGCCGCCGCAAGCGGGGACGCGCGTGCGCATCCTCGGGCTCCTGGAAGCGCGATTGACCGAGGCCGATCGCGTGGTGCTTGGTGGCCTTGTCGAGGGAGCGTGGCCGCCAGAGAGCCGAACCGATGCCTGGCTCAGCCGCCCCATGCGCCAGCAACTCGGGCTCGACCTTCCGGAGCGCCGCGTCGGGCTTTCTGCGCACGATTTCGCGCAAATGCTCGGCGCCCGCGAAGTGATCCTGACGCGCGCCGTCAAGATCGGCGGTGCGCCGACCGCGCCGTCGCGCTTCGTTCAGCGCCTTGCCGCCGTGGCCGGTGCGCGGCGCTGGCAGGCGGTGCTTGATCGCGGCGAAGTCTATCTGGCGTGGGCGCGCACGCTCGACCGGCCGGAAAACGTGCGTGCCGAAACGCGTCCCGCGCCGATGCCGCCGCGTGCGGCACGGCCAAAGCGGCTTTCGGTCACCGAGATCGAGCACTGGCTGCGCGATCCCTACACCATCTACGCCAAGCACGTGTTGCGGTTGGCGCCGCTCGATGAGGTGGATGCAGCGCCGGGCGCCGCCGAGCGCGGCACGGTCATCCACAATGTGCTGCGCGAATTCAGCGAGCGCTTCGCCGACAGTCTTCCTTCCGATCCGGCGGCCGAACTGATCGCGATGGGGAAAAAGCATTTTGCGACGCTCGAAGAGTTCCCGGAAGCCCGAGCGTTCTGGTGGCCGCGGTTCCGCCGTATCGCGCAATGGTTCGGCGGCTGGGAAGCCGGGCGGCGCGCGAATTTCACACTCGTTGCCGCCGAGGTCCGCGGCCAGATCGAATTTCCGCTGACCGACGGTGTGTTCACCCTGAGCGGCGTTGCCGACCGCATCGAACGCGACAGTGACGGCCGTTACGTCATCCTCGACTACAAGACCGGCTCATTGCGGACCGAACGGCAGGTCCGCACCGGACTTGCGCCGCAACTCACGCTCGAAGCCGCCATGCTGCGCCGGGGTGGCTTCAATACCGTACCGATTCCGGCCGGCGGCTCGGTGGCTACTCTTGCCTATGTGGCGCTCAAGGGCGGGGCGCGCGCCGGCGAATTCATGCCGCTCGATTTCAAGGAGGGCACGCCGGACAGCCAGGCCGATCGGGCCTTTGAAAAGCTTTCGGCCCTGGTGCGGCGGTTCGACGATGACAACGAGCCCTATCGCTCGCTCGTGCATCCGATGTGGAAGGCGCGCTACGGCGATTACGATCACCTCGCACGCGTCAAGGAATGGTCGGCCACCGGCGGCCCCGAAGACGACATTCCCGGTGCTGCATGAATTCAGGCGCACCGCGATGAGATCGCCGAGCATCATACCGCCCGCCGTGCTGCAATTGCAGGGCGACGTATCCGATCCTGCCGTTTCGGCATGGGTCGCCGCCAATGCGGGGTCGGGCAAGACCCACGTGCTGGCGCAGCGCGTGATCAATCTTCTGCTCGCCGGCGTGCAGCCTGAAAAAATTCTCTGCCTGACCTTCACCAAGGCGGCCGCGGCGAATATGGCGAAGCGCGTGTTCGACACGCTCGGACGCTGGACCACGCTTGACGACGACGCGCTCGACGCCGCCATCGGCGAGCAGGGCGGCAGAGCGGCCGGAGCCCGCAGGGCACGGGCGCGGCAGCTTTTTGCCCGCGCACTGGAGACGCCGGGCGGTCTCAAGGTGCAGACCATCCACGCCTTCTGCACGCAGCTTCTGCATCAGTTTCCGTTTGAAGCGAACGTCGCCGCCCGCTTCACCGTGCTCGACGAGACGGCGCAGGTGGAGCTTCTCGAAGAACTGACGCTGGCGGCGTTGCTTGAAGGCGCTGCCGAACCCGACAGCGCGCTCGGCCGCGCGCTCGGCATCGCCATGAGCGCCGGCGCCGACCAGACGTTTCGCGACGTGGTGCGCGAGGCGATCAACCGCCGTGACGCCATCATCCGCTGGCGTGGCAATGCCGGCAGCGTCGAAGCGGCCATTGCCGGCCTCTCGCGCGCGCTTGGCTTGGAGCCGCAGGAGAGCCTCGACAGCATCGAAGCCGAGTTCTTCACCGGCGCGTTGATCGCGGCTTCTGAGTGGCCGGCAATCGCTGCCGCACTCGCGGAAGGCAACAAGACGGATTGCGAGCAGGCGCGGCGATTCAACGCGCTGATTTCACTGTCAGGATCGAATCGCCTTGAACTCTATCTGGAAATTTTTTGTACCGACGAAGGCAACCCGCGCAAATCCATCGTCACCAAGGCGATCAAGGACGCGGCGCTGGTCGCGCTTCTCGGTGCGGAGCAGGCGCGCGTTTGCAGGATTCTCGATCGGCGCAACGCCGTGATCTGCCGCGACCGCAGCGCGGCGTTGCTGATCGTCGCCGACGCGGTCCTGACCCGTTATGCCGCCGAAAAAGGACGCCGCGGCCTTCTCGACTATGACGATCTGATCGACAAGGCGCTGGAGTTGCTCGACAACTTCGAAGCGGCCTGGGTCCATTTCAAGCTCGATCTCGGCATCGATCACCTCTTGATCGACGAGGCGCAGGACACCAGCAACAAGCAATGGGAGATCGTCCGCCGGCTGGTTGCCGAATTCACCGCGGGGAAGGGCGCGCGTGAGGTCAGGCGCACCATCTTCGCCGTTGGCGACGAGAAGCAGTCGATCTTTTCGTTTCAGGATGCGGCGCCCAGGCAGTTCGCGTCCATGCGCCGATATTTCGAGCGCGCGTATCACGACAGCGGCGTTGAATTCGTCTTCCGCGAATTCAAGCATTCGTTCCGTTCTGGCGAAAGCGTGCTCGCCGCGGTCGACGAGGTGTTCAAGGCGCAGGGCATGGCGGCGAGCGTTACCTCGGACAGTGACGGATTCCCGCCGCACATCGCCTTGCCGGATTCGCCGCCGAGCCTGGTTGAAGTCTGGGAGCCGGAAAAACCCGACGAACGCATCGAGATCGAGGGCTGGGACGCGCCGTTCGACACGGTGAGCGAAACAAGCCCGCGCGTGAAGCTGGCGCAGCGGATCGCCCGCACCGTGCGCCGTCTGGTCGAAGGCCGGGCGCCGGTCGGTGTGGATCGCCGCGCCGCGCGCTACGGCGATGTGCTGATTTTGGTGCGCCAGCGCGGGCCGTTGTTCGAGGCGGTGATCCGCGCGCTCAAGAACGAGAATGTCGAGGTGGCAGGCGCCGACCGCCTTGTGCTTACCGAGCACATCGCGGTCATGGATTTGATGGCGCTCGCCGACGCGCTGCTGTTGCCGGCAGACGATCTGGCACTGGCGGCGGTCCTGCGCAGTCCTCTGTTCGGCTTTTCCGACGACGACTTGTTCGTGCTGGCCGCGGATCGCGGCCGCTCATCGTTGCGCGCGGCATTGACGAAAAAATCCGCCGAGCAGAAAAAGTTCACCGAGGCGGCCGCGGCGCTCGATGAGCTTGCCGACGCCGCGCGTCACCAGTCTCCCTTCGCGTTCTATGCGCGCGTACTTGGCGCCCGCGGCGGCCGGCATCGCTTCCTTGCGCGTCTCGGCGCCGAGGCAAACGATGCGCTCGACGAATTTCTCAATCTTGCGCTCGATTACGAACGGCGGGCGACGCCGTCCTTGCAGGGCTTCGTCGCCTGGCTGCGTGCGGCGCGCGCGGAGGTGAAGCGCGACATGGAAATCGCGCGTAACGAAGTGCGCGTCATGACGGTTCACGGCGCCAAGGGGCTTGAAGCGCCCATCGTCATTCTCGCCGATACGATGACGCCGCCCTCCGGCCCGCGGCCGCCGCGGCTGCTGGAGCTTGCCGACGGCGCCGTGATCTGGGCGGGACGCAAGGACGACGACGTTGAGATTGTCGCGGCCGCCCGTCAGGCGGCGCTGGCCGAAGCGGAAAACGAATACCGGCGGCTTCTCTATGTCGCCATGACGCGCGCCGCCGACCGGCTGATCGTTTGCGGCGCTGACGGCGAACGCCGGCGGCCGACTGGTTGTTGGTACGATCTCGTCGTCGAGCCGCTCAAGCCGTTTCTCGTCGAGGAAGAGGAGGACGGTGAAAAGGTTCTGCGCTTTCGCAAGGCGGCGCCCGATATTGCCGACCGACCGGCGCCGCCGGATGTGGCGGTGAAGACCGGCGCATCCGAAATTCCGCAATGGCTGCGCCAGCCGGCATCCGCCGGCACGAGCCGGCCGGCGCCGTTATCGCCTTCCTCGGCATTCGATGAGGAGATCGGCCGCGAATTCGCGCACGCACACGGCTCGGCCGCCGATCGCCGCAAGGCGCTTGCCCGCGGGCGCATCGTGCACCGGCTGATGCAGTCATTGCCCGATATTCCGCCGGCTGGCCGCAAGGACGCCATCGCGCGCTATCTGAACAACGCCGCGGCAGATTTCCTTCCCGCCGAGCACGACGAGATCGCGCGGCAACTCCTCACCATCCTCAACGATTTGATTTTTGCCGAAGTGTTCGCGCCGGGCAGCCGTGCTGAAGTGCCGATCGTCGGCCGGCTGGCCGGCAGCGCCGGCGCTTCGATCGCTGTGTCGGGTCAGGTCGACCGGTTGGCGGTTACGCCTGACGCCGTCATGATTGCCGATTACAAGACCGACCGCGCCGTTCCGGCGTGCCTCGCCGACGTGCCGAAACCCTATATCGGCCAGCTCGCGCTCTACCGGGCAATTCTGGGCCGCATTTACCCGGAAAAAACGATTCGCGCCGCACTGATATTTACCCAGGGTCCGAGGGTGATCGAGGTCCCCGGGGCGGTGATGGAGACGGCTTTGGCCGAAATACTCAAGCAAAGTCACGCTCCGGTGAAGTTCCCTTGACGCGCAAGGACTCCATTCATAGGTTTCACGCCCTGCCCTTGATCTTATCGGAACAGCGAGGATTTCCATGGTCGACAAGACAACCGACGCGACGTTCGATCAGGACGTCCTCAAGGCAAACGGACCGGTGGTGGTGGATTTTTGGGCGGAATGGTGCGGGCCGTGCCGCATGATCGCGCCGGCCCTCGAAGAGATTTCCAAATCGCTCGACGGCAAGGTGAAGATCGTCAAACTCAACGTCGACGAGAATCCGGGCACCGCGGCAAAGTTCGGCATCATGTCGATCCCGACGCTCATGCTGTTCAAGGACGGCCAGCTCGCTTCGCGGCAGGTCGGCGCCGCGCCCAAGCAGAAGCTCGAACAGTGGATCACCGCTTCGGTGTGATGCTGCGAGCTTAGTTCCTGACACGGATGAGAGGCACTCACTTCGTCATTGCGAGCGTAGCGAAGCAATCCAGCTGGCTTTTGCCCGCCGTGGATTGCTACGTCGCTTCGTTCCTCGCAATGACGAGACCACTAATGCCGGAAATGCCGCGTGCCGGTGAACACCATGGCGATGCCATGCTCGTCCGCGGCCTTGATGACTTCGTCGTCGCGCACCGATCCGCCGGGCTGGATCACCGCGGTTGCGCCGGCCTCGATGGCGACCAATAAACCGTCGGCGAAGGGAAAGAAGGCGTCCGAGGCGACGACCGATCCCTTGGTCGCCGGCGTCGCGAGGCCGGCTTCCTTCGCCGCGTCCTGCGCCTTGCGCGCGGCGATGCGTGCGGCGTCGACGCGGCTCATCTGCCCGGCGCCGATGCCGACCGTCGCGGAATCCTTGGCGTAAACGATCGTATTCGACTTCACATGCTTGGCGACCCGGAAGGCAAACAGCAGGTCGCGCAATTCCGTGTTGCTCGGCGCCCGCCTGGTCACCGGCTTGAGCGCCATGTCATCGACGACGGCGTTGTCGCGCGATTGCACCAGCAGGCCGCCGGCGACGGTCTTTGCCGTCAGGCCGCGGGCGCGCGGGTCGGGCAGGCCGCCGGCGATCAGAAGCCGAAGATTCTTCTTGGCGCCGACGATGGCGATCGCTTCGTCAGTCGCGTCCGGCGCGATGATGACCTCGGTAAAAATCTCGGTGATGGCGCGCGCGGCATCGGCGTCGAGCGTTCGATTGAGCGCGACGATACCGCCGAACGCCGACACCGGATCGCACGCCAGCGCTTTGCGATAGGCAGCCGCGAGGCTGTCGCCTTCGGCAACGCCGCATGGATTGGCGTGCTTGACGATGACGCAGGCGGCGATCCGCGCCGGATCGAATTCGGCGACACATTCGTAGGCGGCGTCGGTGTCGTTGATGTTGTTGTAGGATAACTGCTTGCCCTGCATCTGCCGTGCGGTGGCGACGCCGCGGCGCGGCTCCGGCGTGCGGTAGAAGGCCGCCGACTGGTGCGGGTTTTCTCCGTAGCGCAGTTCCTCGATCAGCCGGCCGCCGATGGCGCGATAGTCCGGCGCCTCGTTGCCGAGTTCGTTGGCGAACCAGTTGGCGATCGCGGCGTCATAGGCGGCGGTGCGCGCAAAAGCCTTGGCGGAGAGCCGCCGGCGCAGCTCAAGCGTCGTCATGCCGCCGTGCTGCGCGAACTCTTCGAGCACCACGGCGTAATCGGTGGGCTCGACGACGACGGCGACATCGCCGTGGTTCTTGGCCGCGGAGCGGATCATCGCCGGACCGCCGATGTCGATATTCTCGATGCAGTCGGCGAAGCTCGCGCCGCGCGCCACGGTCTCCGCGAACGGGTAGAGATTGACCACCACCAGATCGATCGGGCGGATGCGATGCGCGCGCATCGACTCGGCATGACCGGCATTGTTGCGGATGGCGAGCAGCCCGCCATGCACCGCCGGATGCAGGGTCTTGACGCGGCCGTCCATCATTTCCGGAAAGCCGGTGAGATCGGAAATATCGAGCACGGCGAGGCCTGAGTCGCTCAATATCTTGCGCGTGCCGCCGGTGGAAACGAGCTCGACGCCGTAGCCGGTCAGCGCGCGGGCAAATTCGACGATGCCGGTTTTGTCGGAAACGGAAATGAGGGCGCGGGATGCGCGGCGCAGATGCTCGGTCATGGTCTTTTTCTAACCGCTCCGCCGGCTTTACGGCAGCGGAAAATTGACTGTCACAGCGGCAGCCTGGGTTCTGCCTCGCGGGCGCGGCGCGTCCCGCCAGCGGTCGCGAGCGCGCTGGCGCTGGTTTGCTGAAAACTCCAGGTCACGCGCGGTTCCAATCGGGCGTGGCCGCTGATGACGATCTGTACTGCCCGGCGCGGACCGCCGTTTCCGGCAAGATAGACGTCGTCCTCGAGATGCACGCGATGTTCGCCAGCGTGGAAGGTCCAAGCCTCCTTGTTCGGCATGATCAACAGCGCGCCGCGCCCGTCGGTGAGCCGCGTCGCCTTGATCGAGGGATGCAGATGAAAGCGCACCGCGTAGCGATCCTGTTCGGTGCGCACCTGCGGCCCACCGTCGGCGGCGAGCAGGAGGTCCTCGCCTTCGAGGCGCGTACCGTCGGCGGCAAGCGTCACGCTGCGCTCGTGCACGATGCCGTAACGGCTCGCGTAACCGTCATGATTGGCCCACACGGCGATCGCATCGGTCCGGTCTTCGCGCGACACATTGACGTGGCTTGGTCCGCGCAGCAGCGGCGAGCCGCCGAGGACGCGGCGAAAGGTCGGCATTTCAACGATCTGCGCGGAGGACTCGTTATTGAGCGTCACCGTCGAATGTGCGGGCGTTGCGCGCGCCAGCGGTCGCCATTCCTCCCGCGTCATCGCCGGCATCCCGGAATTGACCACGATGAGGCTTTGCTTCGGTGACGAGAACTCGAACGACAGGCAGCCGGCATGAGCTTCCAGGCTCGATTCGATCGGCGGCGCGCGGCCGGTATCCATGATCAGAACCGCGCCGCTCGCCTCGAGCCGCTGATAGGCCGAATAGGGCGCGTTCGACAACGGCGCGCCGTGGCTGTCATCGTAGGCCAGAAGTGTGAGCAGGAGTTCTGCCGGCGTCGCGCCCATGCCGTTGAAATGCGCAAACGTTCCGTCGGAATGGCGGAAGAAGCGCAGCATCGGCATCATGCGTTCGATGGCGTTGAGCAACGCCGGCGGCGGCGCGATGTTGCGCGACGCGTAGACTTGCCGCAGCGGCAATAGTTCGATCAGCGCCTCGATGATCGCACCAGGATCGCGGCTGATATGGCCGCCGTCGGGCAGGATCTGCCGCTCCAGTTCGCTTTTCAGCCGCGCGGTGGCGGCTTTGATGTGGCGGGCCTGACCGGCGATGCAGAGCGCGGCGAAGCACAGCGCGATCGCGGCCTGCACGCGCGCCACGCCGCGATGGCTCTCGCCTGCGGTGTGGCGCAGATAACGTATTTGCCGCACCAGGCTGCGCAGGAAGCGCCGGTAGAAGCGCACATCGGCATCCTGCAAGAGGAGCGGCGCTTGGCTGAGCCATGAGATGAGGCGCCGCGACAGTACGTCGGGGCGCCAGGCGATCGGATGCCAGGCGCCCTGGAGTGCGATCCATTCGTCGACCAGCGCGCGCGCATTGGCGCGGGCAATACCGGAATCGGCGGCGCGCAGATGGCGCAGCCAGCTGAACCCTGACAATTCCGCCGCCCAATCGTCCGACGGCGGCGTCATTTCGAAAATCGAGCGGCCGTCGCAGACCACGACCTTGCCGGCGAAGGCGAAACGTCCGGAATAGATCTCGGTTGCGCGGGTGGCGTCGGCGGTACGCAGATCCTGCGGCGCGATCAAGAGCCGTTCGGCCTTGAGCTGCAGCAACGGCCACGGCACCATCGGATGGCCGATGATCCGCCCGCCAAGCTGCCGCAGTCCGCTGCGCAGCAAAAGCCAAGACAGTTTCGCACGATTCGCGACTGAAACGCGCGCCATCGCTGCGCCCCACCCTCCATCGGCGAGGTCGCCCAGCCGTCCCGCCGTGTCCTTCCTATAACGGAACGGTGCGTGAACGGCTAACGGGGCCGCTTTTTGTAGTAAACGCTAGTGCTTTACCAGCCGGGCGGCATAGAAGCCGTCGATACCGGCCAGCCGCGAATCAGCGTCAGGGAAGTGACAGGGCAGGGTTCGCAGGTCGCCGGCGCCGGTAATGAACTCGCCGTGGCCGTAAACCTCCAACGGCGTAATTGGCGCCCGGCGCATCTGCGGTTCCCGGGCGAGCAGGCCGGCGACGATGTCCTCGCCTTCCTCGGGCTCCAGCGAGCAGGTGCAATAGACCAGCGTACCACCCGGCCTGGTCAGCGCGACGGCGTGCTCGATCAGGCGCCGCTGCAGCGCGGCGAGCTTTGTGATGTCGGCTGGGTGCTTGAGCCACGGTATGTCGGGGTGGCGGCGGATGGTGCCCGTCGATGAGCACGGCGCGTCGATCAGAACGGCATCGAACGGCTCGGCCGTCCATTCAGGCACATCCGCACAGACAAGCTCGGCTGCGAGCGACAGGCGGCTCAGGTTTTCCTGCAGCCGGGCGAGGCGCGCCGGCGAGCGATCGACCGCAGTGACGCGGGCGCCCGCGGCGGCAAGCTGCGCGGTCTTGCCGCCGGGCGCCGCGCACAGATCGGCGATGCGAAGCCCCGCGACGGCGCCGAACAGCCGCACCGGCAAAGCCGCCGCCGCGTCCTGAACCCACCACGCGCCTTCGGCAAAACCCGGCAGGCCGGTTATCGAGCCGTGCACGATCGCGCGCACCGACCCGGTCGGCAATACCCGGCCGCCAAGCCGCTCCGCCCAGAGGTCCGGGTCGCTTTTGACCGTCACGTCGAGCGCCGGCTCGCGCCCGTTGGCCATGGCGATATCGCGGGCGGTCGCCTCGCCGTATGTCTTCACCCAGCGCGCCATCAGCCATTCCGGCGTATCGAGAACCGCCGTATCGAGACCGCCCAGGCGCTCGGGGCCTTCGCGCGCGATCCGCCGCAGCACCGCGTTGACCAGGCCGGCATAGTGCGCCGCGTGGCGGTCGCCTCGCACGACGCGGACGGAGAGGTCGACCGCGGCATGATCGGGCACGTCCAAAAAAAAATCTGCGCGGCGCCGATCAGCAGGGCCGCGTCGACTTGTGGCGCCTTTGCCGGCGCGCCGCGTTCGAGGAAGATACCGATGAGATGACGCAGGGTGCCGAGACGGCGCAGCACCGTCGCGACCAGCGCCCGCGTCAGCGCGCGGTCGCGTTCGGCAAGAGCGGCAAGTCCGGCATTGGCGGTGGCGCCATCGAACTGTTCGTCGAGCGCGCGGTTTCTGCGCAGCACGCCATCGACGATATCGGCGGCGATGCGCCGGGCCGCCAAGCCCGGAACCGCGTCGTCGTGGCTGTTCGAACGAGCCTTCGGTTTGGGTGCAGCCGCCATCGGGCCTTCTTGGCACGGATCGGCCGCCGCAGGCGAGCGGCCGTGAACGGGCGATCGGGGCGTTGCGATCCCTCCTTGCAGGCGAGCGGCCGTTACGCCAAGTGAAGGCCATGTCGACCGACCGAAAAACGCCCACGCCCGTAGCGGATGCCGCGAAGGAACGCGCTGGCGAAAAGCCGCCTTTGACGCCGGCGGCGGAACGGGCGCTGGCCGAAGCGGAGGCCCGCCGCGCCGAGCGCGATCGCCACCCGGTCGATCACCCGAACGAAATCCAGGGCCGCGACGGCCCCGAACCAACCCGCTACGGCGACTGGGAAATCAACGGCTTGACGTCGGATTTCTAGCGGCCGGTAGCATCTCCGCTGGGGAAACTAAGAGGCCCCCTCGAGTGCCATGGCTTTTTTTGCGGCCTGCGCGATGAAGCCGGATCGCGTAAATCCATGAGCCGCCGCATAACGATCAATCTGCTCCAGCACATCTTCGGGCAGCGTGACGTTCACGCGCACCGCCTTGCGCGCTTCCGCTTTCACGGCGACCAGGATGGCCACTCCATCCCTGTTGTTGGGATCGTTCATGACCTCTTCGAGGCTGGACGGCTCCGGAATGGCTTCGTCATCAGCCACCAAACCCTCAATATGAAAAGCGAGAGCTTCTTCGGCCATGGCGCGTGCATCGTCCAAAGATGTTCCGGCAGAAACCAGTCCCGGAAAATCCGGGAACGATACGCCGAAATCGCTGTCCGCTTCTTTGTGGATAAGACCAATATACTGGCGCATGGGCTTACCTCAGTTTGAGGGTTGATTGTCGTTCGATACTGCGAAGTGTGCCCTTCGGGATGTCGCGCTGCGGGTGCGGAACGGTAACGCGCCCCGGTAACGTAGGGTGCTTGAACTGCACATGACTTCCCTTGCGGGCCACCTCGCGCCAGCCGGCCGCCTCCAGGGCAGCAATAACCTCTCGGCTGCGCATGTGTGTATGTATACACACTGTCCAATAAGTCAAAGGTGTTTACACGTTTTTGGGTTCTCAAGCAGAGACGGCAGCATCCGATCTTGACTATATTCCGCTTATACGGAATATAATCCCATAGAGATCCTATCAACCCAAGTGGATGGGCGTGGCGCAGCACCTGTCGTTGCCGGCCTTCAGCCATCTGCACCGCTCCGGCGGATTCGGGGGCGCGGCCGCGGTTGGCGCCGTGATCTTCGGCTTGGGATTTGCGGCCGGCGCAATAATCCGGCCGGGGGCGGTGCCGCAGCATTTAGCGGCGCCGGCAACGAGCGACCGTAAGCCTGTTTCGTACCCCGTGCAGGGCTCGCCGCCGCAGTCCGACTCGGCGCTCGCTTATCCGGCCGAAATCATCCGCGTCATCGACGGCGATACGTTCGAGGCGCGCGTGCGGGTCTGGCCCGGCCTCGACGTCAACACCAAAGTGCGGCTGCGCAATATCGATGCGCCGGAACTTCATGCCCGCTGCGCCGAGGAGCACGACAAGGCGGAAGCCGCGCGCGCCGCGCTGCAATCCATTCTGGCGGCGGGCGGTGTCATGATTTCGCGTGTCGGATTGGACAAGTATGGCGGCCGCGTCGATGCGCTGGCTGCCACCCGCGATACGACCGATGTTTCCGCGGCCCTTCTCAACGGCGGCTGGGCGCGCAGCTACGATGGCGGCCGGCGCGGCAAATGGTGCTGATTTTCTGGCGCTGCTTTGCTGAAAGCTTTTGTCAGGTGTCGGACATCAGGATCTTTTTGAAGCGTCCTGATGTCCGACCCTGATCCCCCTGCCAGTCACCGAGCTTCGACGCCCGATGACTGACCCCCAGGAATTATTGCCGCAGAATTACTGCCCCCAGAAACCCCCAGAATTACTGAACGACGACCCGGGTGCCGACGCTGACACGATCGTAGAGATCCTTGATGTCCTCGTTGTACATCCGGATGCAGCCGTAAGAGACGAAGTGGCCGATCGAGCTCGGCTGGTTCGTGCCGTGAATGGCGTATTCGCCGCCCGAGAGCACCATGGCCGCATAGCCCATCGGGTTGCTCGGCGAGCCGGCCGGAATCACATTCGGCAGGTTCGGCTTGTCTCGCCGAACATCGGCCGGAGGCGTCCAGGCGGGATGGATGTATTTGCCGTAGATGAACGACGTCCCCGACCATTGTTTGCCCAATCGGCCGACGCCGACCGGATAACGAATGGCGGTTCCGAACCCGGTGATGTAATAAAGATGCCGTTCGTTGGTGCGCACCACGATGGTGCCCGGCATGAACGTCTCTTTCATCGTGACCGTCTCGCCGCGCGCGTATGCCGATTGCGGTACGACCGCAAACGCGCAGGCCGCAGCAGCAAGAGTTGCCGAAAGCAGGATTTTCGCTCGCATCGTCGAAGCCCTTACCAAGAAAGCGCCGAACGCCCAGCACCCGTCCGTCCGGCTGACTAATGGGCATCCTAGCCGAACGCGCGCGCTCCCTCAGTGTCCCCGGCGCAACACCGTGATTTTTTTGAAGAGTGTGTCGTGAATGCATCACGCCTGGAAGATCGGCCGCAATGCCGGTCTTCCCGCCTCACCAAGGTCCGCTGATTTAGGCGCTTTTCTTGTTTTGCCGATGGGTGACGAGGTCGTCGACCACCGCGGGGTCGGCGAGCGTCGAGGTATCGCCGAGACTGCCGGACTCGTCTTCGGCGATCTTGCGCAGGATGCGGCGCATGATCTTGCCGGATCGGGTCTTCGGCAGGTTCGGCGCGAACTGGATGAGATCGGGCGAGGCGATCGGTCCGATCTCCTTGCGCACCCAGGCGGTGAGTTCCTTGCGCAGGTCCTCGGTCGGCTGTTCGCCGCTCATCAGCGTGACATAGGCGTAGATGCCCTGGCCCTTGATGTCGTGTGGATAGCCGACGACGGCGGCTTCCGACACTTTCGGGTGCGCCACCAGCGCCGACTCCACTTCCGCGGTGCCGAGCCGATGTCCGGCGACGTTGATGACGTCGTCGACGCGGCCGGTGATCCAGTAATAGCCGTCGGCATCGCGGCGGCAGCCGTCGCCGGTGAAATATTTCCCCGGATAGGCGCTGAAATAAGTGTCGACGAAGCGCTGATGGTCGCCATAGACCGTGCGCATCTGGCCGGGCCAGGAGTTTGCGATACAAAGATTGCCGCTGGCCGCACCCTCGAGCACCTTGCCTTCGGGATCGACGATCTGCGGCAGGACGCCGAAGAACGGCAGCGTCGCCGAGCCGGGCTTGAGCCGCGTTGCACCCGGCAGCGGCGTGATGAGGATGCCGCCGGTTTCCGTCTGCCACCAAGTGTCGACGATCGGGCAGCGGCCGTCGCCGACCACGCGGTGATACCATTCCCACGCTTCCGGATTGATCGGCTCGCCGACCGAGCCGAGCAGCCGCAAGGATGCGCGGGAGGTCTTCTTCACCGGGTCGTCGCCGGTCTGCATCAGGGCGCGGATCGCCGTCGGCGCCGTGTAGAAGGTGTTGACCTTGTGCTTGTCGATCACCTCCCAAAAGCGCGAGGAGGTCGGATAGTTCGGCACGCCCTCGAACATCAGCGTGGTGGCGCCGTTCGCCAACGGTCCGTAGACGATGTAGCTGTGGCCCGTGACCCAGCCGACGTCGGCGGTGCACCAGTAGATGTCGCCGTCGTGGTAGTCGAAGACGTATTGGTGTGTCATCGACGTGTAGACAAGATAGCCCCCGGTCGTGTGCAACACGCCCTTCGGCTTTCCGGTCGAGCCCGACGTGTAGAGGATGAATAGCGGGTCCTCGGCGTGCATCTCCGCGCAGGGGCATTCCGCGGTCACCATGTCGGCGGCTTCGTCATACCAGACGTCGCGGCCCGGCAGCATGTCGACCGGCGCACCGGTTCGCCTGACCACGATCACATGGTCGACGCCGCCCTCGACTTTCTCGATCGCTGCATCGGTGTTGGCCTTGAGCGGCACCTTGCGGCCGCCGCGCAAGCCTTCGTCGGCAGTGATGACGACTTTCGACTGGCAGTCCTCGATCCGGCCGGCGAGCGATTCCGGCGAGAAGCCGCCGAACACCACGGAGTGGATCGCGCCGATGCGCGCGCAAGCGAGGATGGCGTATGCCGCCTCGGGAATCATCGGCAGGTAGATGGTGACGCGGTCGCCCTTCTCGACATTGCGGTTGCGCAGCACGTTGGCGAAGCGGCACACGTTATCGTGCAGTTCCCGGTAGGTGATTTTCTTTGAGTCCTTGGGATCGTCGCCTTCCCAGATGATGGCGACCTGATTGCCGCGCTTGGCGAGATGACGATCGATGCAGTTGTAGGCGGCGTTGGTCGTGCCGTCCTCGAACCATTTGATCGAGACGTGATGCGGGTCGAAGGAGGTGTTCTTGACCTTGGTGAACGGTCTGTACCAATGGATGCGCTTGCCGTGTTCCGCCCAGAAGCCATTGGGATCGGCGATCGAGCGGTCATACATCGCGCGGTACTTGGCGCCGTCGGCGAACGCACGCTTCGACCACTCCGCGGGCACCTCATAGACTTTGTCCGACATTCCGTCCTCCCGACCACACACTCACGTTGGTATTGTCTCGCTTTGCGTCCGATATTCAAATCCGCCTTTTGGCGGACAAGCCTGCCGCTGCGACGCGCCTTATCGCGCGGGCAGGCCTCCCATCTTGCAGACCAGCTTCCATTCCTCCGCCGTCACCGGCTGTACCGACAGGCGCGAATATTTCACCAGCGCCATTTCCTTTAGCTTCGGCTCCGCCTTGACCGCGGCCAGCGTCACCGGCTTGGGCAGCGGCTCGATTGCGGTCGTGGTTACGGCGACCCAGGGCTCGCCCTTTGCGGCCGTCGGGTCGGCATAAGCCTCGCGGATCACTTCGCCGATACCCACCACCTGCTTCTCGTCACCGGTGTGATAGAAGAAAAACTTCTCGCCCGGTTTCATTTCCTTGAGATGCCGCCGCGCGGTGAAATTGCGTACGCCGCTCCAGGTCTCGCCCTTGGCGCCCCGCTTGACCTGATCGTCCCAGGAAAACTCTTCCGGTTCGGTCTTTAACAGCCAGTACGCCATCATCATTCCTCCGCCCTGAACGGACGCGACAACAGGGACTCGATCGCTTCGTCCACGCTCATTCTTCCGTCAAGCAGCGCCGCGACGGCGGCTGCGATCGGCATGTCGACGGCGCGCTCGCCTGCCATCTCCAGCAGAACCGGGGCAGTGAAAACGCCCTCGGCTAGACCGCCGTGAATGGCGTCGGGCTTTTGCCCGCGCCCAAGGTTAATGCCGAAGCTGAAATTGCGCGACTGCGGACTGGAGCAGGTCAGCAGCAGATCGCCGAGGCCGGAAAGGCCCATCATTGTTTCCGGCCGCGCTCCATAGGCTCGGCCAAAACGCACCAGCTCGGCGAAGCCCCGCGTCGTCAGCGCCGCCTGGGCGCTGGCGCCCAGCCCGCGGCCGGCGACGACACCGGCGGCAATGGCGAGCACATTCTTGACCGCGCCGCCAATCTCGACACCACGCACATCGGTGGAATGATAAGGCCGAAAGTTCGCCGAACCGATTGCCCGCGCCAGCTCGCCGGCGAGTTTGTCGTCGATCGCCGCCAGTGTCACCGCCGTCGGCATGCCCCGTGCGACGTCGGCGGCGAAACTCGGTCCGGACAAGATCGCCGGTATCGCGTTCGGCGCGCACTCGGCGATCAACTCCGCCATGAATGTCCTGGTGCCGCGCTCGATGCCTTTGGCGCACACGATCACGGGCGTGCCGGCCGTGATCGAGGACGCCAGCGATTTCGTCACGACGCGGACCGCCTGCGCCGGCACGACCAGGAGGATCGCTTGCGCGCGCGCCACGTCCGTGAGGCCAGAGGCGAGCGTGACAGCTTCATCGAGTTGGACCCCCGGCAGAAATAGACTTTCACGCTTGGCTGCGAGCTGGGCGGCATTTGCAGCTTCGGGCTCCCACAAGGAAACTACGCGGCCGGCGCGGGCGCAGGTCAAGGCCAGCGCCGTACCCCAGGCGCCCGCTCCTATGACAAGGATTTCGTTGAATGCCATGCTGCGTATTTCCGCCGTGGGGCGCTGGCTTATTGGACAGAACATTCACAATAGCTTACCGCGCAGCATTTGGTTCTGTGGCCGCGCGGCCAGTTCCGGATTTTTCCTTGAGGCTTGAACGATTACAATGACTTACCGCGCAGCAATTTGGGTACGTCACCGACCAGGCCGGCGGCTTCCCGTATAAACAAACGCTTGAGATTGGGCACTCGATCCACCAGGCCAAGGCCGACATCGCGCACCACCCGCAGCACCGGCGAGCGGTTGGAAAACAGCCGATTAAGCCCGTCGGTCGCGAGCCCCATGGTCATGGTGTCGAACCGTCGCCAGCGTTGATAGCGTTCGAGGGTGGCTGCATCGCCTGGATCAAGCCCGAGGCGTGCGGCGTCGACGATAACCTCGGCGAGTGCGGCGACATCCCGCAGGCCCATATTGAGGCCCTGTCCGGCGATCGGATGAATGAGATGGGCGGCGTCGCCGACGAGCGCGATGCGTTCGGCGATAAAGGAGCGCGCCACAAAAAAACCGAGCGGATGAGCGCGCCGTGCGCTGACCGTGGTGATCTCGCCGAGATGCAGCTTGAAACGCCGTTCGAGCTCGGAATGGAAAGCGTCGTCGGGTAGCGCGATGATGCGATCCGCCTCGCTGGTTGTCTCGGTCCAGACGATCGATGAGCGGCGGCCTTTGAGCGGCAGGATGGCGAACGGCCCCGCCGGGAGAAAGTGCTCGACGGCGCGGCCTTCGTGGTCGCGTTCGTGGCCGACATTGGTCACGATGGCCGACTGGCCGTAGTCCCAGCCGTGCACGGCAATGCCGGCATGCTCGCGGATCGAGGAACGCGCGCCGTCGGCGGCCGCAAGGAGCCGTGCGCTGAAAATCGTGCCGTCCGCAAGCTCGACGGCGATGCGCTCGCCGGCGTGAGTGATCTTGCCGACGGCGGATGTGCGCAGCTTTACTCCCGCCGCTTTCGCCTTCGCTTCGAGCGCGGCGATCAGGAATTGGTTCTCGACCATATGCGCGAAAGGCTCGCCAGGCTCTACTTCGCCGCCGAACGTGAGAAACACCGGCCGCACCACGTCGTCGACCCGGCTGTCGGTGACGATCATGTCGAGGATCGGCTGCGCTCCGTCGGCGACGTTTTCCCAAACGCCGAGCGTCTCGAACAACCTGCGCGCTGCGGCGACAATCGCGGAGGCGCGTTCGTCGGCGTCATGGCTGCGGCCCAGCATCGGGTCGGCGACCGTCACCGCGACCGACGGTCCGAGACCCTGCCGTAGCGCGATCGCGAGCGTAAGACCGGCGAAACCGCCACCGGCGATCAGAACGTCAACGTGGTCGTCTGCGCTGTTCATAACTGCCGTTTCATGGGCGATACGCCTGCACTCTTGGCTCCAACTCTTGGCTTCAATTCCGGCTTTAATTCTTGGCCACCGCCGATTGGCAGCATAGCATCGACCGCTGCGCCTGCGAATTCGTATGAAAGGCCGTCAAGGCCGCCGTTTCCCCCCGTGACGCCGATTGGAACTTGCGCATGTCCTCTGCCATTCAGGACGTTCTGGCCATTCTCGATCTCGAAACGCTCGAGGTGAATCTGTTCCGCGGCCGTTCGCCGCAATCGCGCTGGCAGCGTGTGTTCGGCGGACAAGTCATCGGCCAAGCCCTGGTGGCGGCGTGCCGCACGGTCGAGGACGTGGCGTTGCGTCCGCCGCATTCGCTGCACGCTTATTTCCTTCTCGGCGGCGATCCCAAGGTGCCCATCATCTACGAGGTTGATCGGATCCGCGACGGCAAGAGCTTCACCACGCGGCGCGTCAATGCGATCCAGCATGGCCGCGCCATCTACTCGATGTCGGTGTCTTTTCACGTGGCGGAGGATGGGTTGACGCATCAGCTGCCGATGCCGGAGGTGCCGATGCCGGATGCGCTGCCGAGCGAAGCCGAAGTCAAAGACCGCATATTGCCGCTCATGCCGGATGCGGTGCGGCGCTATTATCAAAGCGAACGGCCGATCGAATTGCGGCCGGTCGAGTATGGCCGTTATCTCGGCGAGAAGCTCGAAGGTGGCCGCTATCACATGTGGATTCGCGCCACCGGCCGCTTGCCCGACGAGCCGGCCATTCATCAATGCGTCCTTGCCTATGCCTCCGATATGACGCTGCTCGATGCGGCGCTGATCCCGCATGGGCGGACGGTCTTTAACGAGGACATCATGGCGGCGAGCCTCGACCACTCGTTGTGGTTTCATCGTCCCTTCCGCGCCGACGAATGGCTGCTCTACGCGCAGGACAGCCCGAATCTCGTCGGCTCGCGCGGCTTCTCCCGGGGCTCGATCTTCGCGAGCGACGGCACCTTGGTCGCCTCGGTGGCGCAAGAAGGTCTGTTGCGTCAGCGCCGCGCCAAGCCGGATCAAGTTAAGCCTGATTGAGCCAAGCCTTGTTGACTCAAGCCGGGTTAAATCAAGTCGATTGACCGTGCATCGCGCGTCGGGCGGGGATATCGTCCGAGTTCAAAACCCGGGACTGATCCATGAAACTTGTCATTGCCGTCATCAAGCCCTTCAAGCTCGAGGAGGTGCGCGACGCCCTCACCGCGATCGGTGTTCACGGCATGACCGTTACCGAGGTGAAGGGCTACGGGCGGCAAAAGGGCCACATGGAAATCTATCGCGGCGCCGAATACGCCGTGAACTTCCTGCCCAAAGTCCGCATCGAGGTCGCCGTCGCTTCCGATCAAGCGGAAAAGGTTGTGGAGGCAATCGGCGCGGCAGCCAAAACCGGGCAGATCGGCGACGGCAAGATCTTCGTCACGCCCATCGACCAGGCCGTGCGCATTCGTACCGGCGAAACAGACGTCGACGCGCTATAGAGCCGAAAAGCGGTCGGGTTCCGGCGGTTTCGTGCGTTGAGCCCGTATTATCCACATGCAGGCCCCCCTTAGCCGGCGAAAAATTGCCGCCAGCCTAGTAATTATGCAGCCTGTCTGTTGTTTGGGCGCGCTGCCCGACGCCGTCCTGAAACTGGCTGGCATTGGTCGAGGGAAACACTCGAATGACCGTGGATTGCCAGCACGTTAGAGCCCCTTCGGCTGAACTGGCACGGCCTTTGATTACTGAACGCCGTCAAACTGCGCTGGGACCACATTTCAACGAGGTCATCGCTAGCTCGTGCCGCTCGGTGAGTGTCGCGGCACAACTAGCGATGGGGAGATTGAACCGATGAAAATTGTCATGGCCATCATCAAGCCGTTCAAGCTCGACGAGGTCCGCGACGCACTTACCAAGATCGGGATGCAGGGGCTGACCGTGACCGAGGTAAAAGGCTACGGCCGGCAGAAGGGCCACACTGAAATCTACCGCGGTGCCGAATATGCGGTGAGCTTCCTGCCGAAGATCAAGCTCGAAATCGCCTGCGCAGCCAATCAAGTGGACAAGGTTATCGAGACGATCAGCGCCGCTGCGAAGACCGGACAAATTGGTGACGGCAAGATTTTCGTATTTGGTCTCGACCACGCGGTCCGCATCCGCACCGGCGAGACCGACGCCGCAGCCCTTTAGCAACCCGCACCCGAATCGACACGGACAGGAGTGAAAATCATGAGCTTCAAGAGATTCTCGCGTGCCGGGCTGCTCGCTCTCGCCGGAGCGCTGGCGCTGGCATTCCTGCTGAGCGCGCCGAGTTTCCAAGTGTCTTATGCGGAGACCGCCACGGCGACAGCCCAGACGCCGGCGGCCGAGGCGCCGCCTCCCGCGTGCGATGCCAAGATCCTGACGAATTGCTCGCCCAATTCCGGCGATACCGCCTGGATGCTGACCTCGATGGCCATCGTGCTGATGATGACCATCCCCGGCCTCGCCTTGTTCTACGGCGGCATGGTGCGCAAGAAGAACGTTGGCGACACGGTGATGACGAGTTTTGCCATCACCTGCCTCGTCAGCATTCTCTGGCTTTTCTTCACCTACAGTCTCGCCTTCCGCGCCGGGACGCCATTCATCGGCGGCCTCGATCGCGCGTTCTTGCAGGGGATCGTCAGCGACATCACCAAGGGTATCGGCAACCCCAATCCGCTGGCGCCGACGATTCCCGAAACCGTCTACTCGATGTTCCAGCTGACCTTCGCGATCATCACCTGCGCGCTTATCGCCGGGTCTTTCGCGGAACGCATGAAGTTCTCGGCCATGCTCTGGTTCATTGGCCTATGGGCCATCTTCGTCTATTCGCCGATCGCGCATTGGGTCTGGGGACCGGACGGCATATTCAACTCCACCAACGACGCCGCCTGGTTCAAGGTGCTCGACTTCGCCGGCGGCACCGTGGTTCACGTCAATTCGGGTACCGCAGGCCTGATGGCCGCCCTCATGCTCGGCAAGCGCAAGGACACCGCACCGCCGCACAACATGGTCTACACCATGATCGGTGCCTCGCTGCTGTGGGTCGGCTGGTTCGGCTTCAACGCCGGTTCCGCGGTATCCGCCGGAATGCAGGCCGGCATGGCAATGCTGGTCACCCACCTCGCCACGGCGACGGCCGGCTTCACCTGGATGATCGTCGAGTGGATCATGCGCGGCAAGCCGACGGTGATCGGCATCTGCTCCGGAGCCGTTGCCGGTCTCGTCGCCATCACGCCGGCCTCCGGCTTTGTCGGACCGATGGGAGCGTTCGCCATCGGCATCGCGGCCGGTATCGTCTGCTATTGGGGCGTCACCGGCCTCAAGCATTTCTTCGGCTATGACGATGCGCTCGATGCGTTCGGTGTACATGCGGTCGGTGGCGCGACCGGCGCTATCCTCACCGGCGTATTCGCCGTGGCGGCGTATGGCGGCACCGCGGGCCTTCTCGAGGGCAATCCCCATCAGGTGCTCAATCAAATCATGGGGGTCGCCATCGTCTTCGCCTACGACGTGATCGTAACGCTGATCATTCTCAAGATCGTCGACATGGTTATCGGGCTTCGTGTCAGCGACGACGTCGAGCGCGAGGGCCTCGATCTCGCGCTGCACGGTGAGACCGTCCAGTGACCTGACCGACTACGGCCGGGTGACAGCCCGGCAAAAGCCTCACCGCCGAGAGGCCCTGGCACCACCAGGGCCTCTTGCTTTTGTCCGGTGACGCACTCCATCCATAAAGCTAGTGAACGCGCGCCTTTCGGCCTTTAGGAATCCGGATAAAGGGCCGGAACGCGGTCTAAAAGCGGGACCGGCATTGACCTGGGACAACCTGTGATCTGGACAAAGACCGGCCGGAATGGCTATGCCACCTCAACGGCGCCAAAACCGCCGCGTTTCGGGAGGAAGCCATGTTGCGTAGCTACTTTTTCGCCGCCGCCGCCGTGCTCAGCCTGTCGGCAATCGACGGTGCCTTTGCGGAAGACACGGTCAAGATCGGCTTCATCCTGCCGATGACCGGACAACAGCAATCCACCGGCAAACAGGAAGCCGCGGCGATCAAGCTCTTCACGGCGCAGCATGGCGACATGGTCGCCGGCAAGAAGATCGAGGTCATCATCAGGGACGATGCCGCGGTTCCCGACAACACCAAGCGCATTGCCCAAGAGCTGATCGTCAACGACAAGGTCACGTTCCTCGCCGGCTTTGGCGTCACGCCGGCCGCGCTTTCCGTTGCCCCGCTCTCGGCAGAGTCAAAGACGCCCGAGATCGTGACCGCTGCCGGCACGTCGATCATCACCGAGAAGTCGCCTTACATCGCGCGCACCAGTTTCACGCTGGCGCAATCGACGGTGCCGATGGCTGACTGGGCGGCCGCCAACGGGATCAAGAAGGTCGTGACGATGATCTCCGACTACGCGCCCGGTGTCGACGCCGAAAAGTCCTTCACCGCGGAGTTCAAGAAGAAAGGCGGAGAGGTTCTGGAGTCCATCCGCTTCCCGCTCGCCAATCCCGATTTTGCGCCCTTCCTGCAACGCGCCGCCGATCAAAAGCCCGACGCGATCTTCGTCTTCGTTCCGTCGGGGCAGGGTGGCACTTTCGTCAAGCAGTTCGTCGAGCGCGGCCTCGACAAAGCCGGCATCAAGATCATCGGCCCGGGCGACGTCATGGATGACGATCTGATCAAAGGCATGGGCGACGCCGTAATCGGCACCGTGACGGCGCATATGTATTCCGCCGACCACAATTCGGCGGCCAACAAGGCCTTTGTCGCCGCGTTCGAGAAGGCGAATGGCGGTATGCGGCCGAACTTCATGGCGGTTAGCGCCTATGACGGCATGAACCTCATGTACGAAGCGCTGAAAAAGACCGGCGGCAAGACGGACGGCGACTCGCTGATTGCGGCGATGAAGGGTATTGCCTTTGAATCTCCGCGTGGTCCGATCTCGATCGATCCGCAGACCCGCGACATCGTCCAAAATATCTACATCCGCAAGGTGGAGAAGAAGAACGGCGAATTGTACAACGTCGAATTCGAAACCTTCCCGGCGGTCAAGGATCCGGTAAAGGCCGCGGAACAGAAGTAGAGGCCGCCAACACGCCATCCCCCGGCGCGGGTGGCCGCCTGCGCCTGGGCCGTGATCACGGACCGTGCAATGACGGCAGGACTGCGGTTATGAATCCGGAGCGCCACCGATCTCGGGCCAGTCCCGATATCGTTGGCTTCCGGAATGACGATAGAGTAACCGGCCCCTCATGCTGACGATCCTGTTCGACGGAATTGCCTACGGCATGCTGCTGTTCGTGCTGGCATGCGGCCTTTCGATCACGCTCGGCCTGATGAATTTCATCAATCTCGCGCATGGCGCTTTCGCCATGGCGGGAGGCTATTGCACGGTGATCCTGGTCAACCGCCTGGGCGTGCCGTTTCTTCTCGGGCTGCCGATCGCGTTTCTGGTGACGGCGGCGATCGGCGGATTGTTCGAGCGCACGCTCTATGTTCACGTCTATGCCAGAAGCCATCTCGATCAGGTGCTGTTCACGATCGGCCTGGTGTTCATGTCGGTGGCCGCCGTCGACTATGTGATGGGATCCTCGCAGCAATTCGTCATCATTCCCGACGCGCTGCAAGGACAGTTCAACGTGTTCGGCGTCGGCATGAGCAAATATCGCCTGCTCATCATTCTGATCTGCGGCCTGCTCACCATCGGACTGCAGCTGGCGATCGCCAAAACCCGCTTCGGCAGCCGCCTGCGCGCCGCCGTCGATGACCAGCGCGTGGCGCGGGGACTCGGCATCAATGTCGGCGCGGTCTTCGCCATCACCTTCGCGTTTGGCTCCGGACTTGCCGGGCTTGGCGGCGCGCTCGGTGCGGAAATTCTCGGGCTCGATCCGACCTTCCCGCTCAAATATCTGATCTACTTTCTGATCGTGGTCACGGTCGGCGGCACGACCAGCATTACCGGGCCGTTCCTGGCCTCGATCCTGCTCGGCATCGCCGACGTCGCCGGCAAGTATTACGTGCCGAAGCTCGGCGCATTCGTCATCTATACGATCATGATCTTGGTTCTGATCTGGCGGCCACAGGGCCTGTTCGCCCGCAGCGCGGCACGGTAAGCGCGATGACCGCCGTCTCCGATGACGTCTCGGCTTACCTTGCGCGCCGATCCCACTGGTCGCCGCTTGAGATCGCGTTCTGGATTTTCGCCTTCGCCACCATCTGGCTGTTTCCGAGCAAGCATCTCATCCTGACCGAGACGGCGATCCTTGCGCTTTTCGCGCTCTCGCTCGACCTGATCCTTGGCTATGCCGGCATCATCTCGCTTGGTCAGGCGGCGTTTTTCGGTCTTGCGGGTTATTGCGCCGGCCTCCTTGCCAAATACGGCATCGTCGACGAGCCGATCGTTGCGCTCATCCTGTCGGGCCTGGTCGCGGCGGCGCTCGGGTTTGTCACCAGCTTTCTGGTGCTGCGCGGTTCGGATTTGACGCGGCTGATGGTCACGCTGGGTGTCGCGCTCATGCTCGGCGAGCTTGCCAACCGCTTTTCCAACATCACCGGCGGCGCCGACGGACTCCAGGGCATCAACATCGCTCCGATCTTCGGCAGGTTCCGGTTCGATATGTTCGGACACACCGGTTATGTGTACAGCCTCGCCGTGCTGTTCGTGTGCTTCGTCATCGCCCGGCGTATCGTGTATTCGCCGTTCGGCCTGTCGCTGCGCGCGCTGAAAGGCAACCCGCTCCGCGCTGCTGCGATCGGCATTCCGGTCAATCGCCGGCTGATCATGATCTATACGGCATCCGCGGGATTCGCCGGCATTGCCGGCGGCCTCCTCACGCAAACGACCGCTTTCTGCTCGCTCGACGTGCTGTCGCTCGATCGCTCGGCCGATCTTCTCCTGGTGCTGATTATCGGCGGCACCGGCTATCTCTATGGCGGCTTGATCGGCGCCGTGATCTACAAATTCCTGCAGGATTGGATCGCCAGTCTCACGCCGCAATACTGGCAGTTCTGGATCGGCCTCGTGCTGGTCATCATCGTGCTGGTCGGCCGCGAACGGGTGGAGCAATGGACAACGGCATTGCGCGCCGGCATTTCAAGTCTTGCCGTCCGCCTCGTGAAGCGTCCCGCGGCGACCGGCGGCGCGTCGGCGGCGGGGCGTTGAAGCCATGCCGATGCCGATTCTGCAAACAATCGGCCTGGAAAAGCGCTTCGGCGGCATCGTCGCCGCACACGACGTTTCATTGTCGATCGAGAAGGGTGCGCGGCACGCTTTGATCGGGCCGAACGGCGCCGGCAAGACAACCGTGATCAATTTGCTGACCGGCGTGCTCAGGCCGACCGCAGGCAGCATTATCCTCGACGGCAAGGATATCACCGCGGTCGTGCCGCACCAACGCGTCCGGCTCGGCATGGCGCGGACGTTCCAGATCAATCAGCTCTTTTTGGATCTCACGCCGCTTGAATCCATCGGCCAGGCGATCTCCGAGCGCATGGGCGTAGGGGCGCAGTGGTGGCGGGTTCCCGGCAGCAAATCCGTTGTCACCGACGAGATTGCCGAGATCCTTCAACGTTTCCGTCTGACCGATGTCATGCACGCGCGCACCGCCATCCTGCCTTATGGCAAGCAGCGTCTCCTCGAAATCGCGCTCGCTTTCGCCTGCCGGCCGCAGGTGCTGTTGCTCGACGAGCCGGCGGCCGGCGTGCCGGACGCCGAGCGCCAGGAGCTTCTTGCCACCATTGCCGAACTGCCGGCGGAGGTTACCGTTGTGCTGATCGAACACGACATGGACCTCGTGTTCTCCTTTGCCGATCGTATCTCCGTCCTTGTCAATGGCGGGCTGCTGCTCGACGGCGCGCCCGAAGAGGTTGCGCGCGATCCGCGGGTCAAAGCGGTCTATCTCGGCGAAGAGCTCGATGGCTGATCTGCTTAACATCGAGCAACTCTCGGCCGGCTATGGCGAGGCCGTGGTGCTGTCGAGCATCTCGTTGTCGCTTGCCGAAGGACAGGCGCTGGCGCTGCTCGGCCGCAATGGCATGGGCAAAACGACGTTGATCAACACGATCGTGGGCGTTACCCGCTATTTCTCCGGAAAGATCACGCTCGACGGGCGCGACATCACCAAGCTGCGGCCCGACCAGCGCGCTCACGTCGGCGTCGGCTGGGTGCCGCAGGAGCGCAATATCTTCAAATCGCTCACCGTGCACGAGAACCTGACCGCGGTGGCGCAGCCGGGGCGGTGGACGACGGAAAAAGTCTATGAGATGTTTCCCCGGCTTAACGAACGCCGTCAAAATCTCGGCAATCAGCTCTCCGGCGGCGAGCAGCAGATGCTCGCGGTCGGCCGCGCGCTGGTGCTCAATCCGCGCGTCTTGCTGCTCGATGAGCCGCTCGAAGGCCTGGCGCCGATCATTGTCGACGAACTGTTGAAGGCGTTGCGCCGCATCATCCGTGACGAGGGCATGTCGGCGATCCTCGTCGAGCAGAACGCGAAAAAAATTCTAGGGCGTCACCGATCATGCGGTTATCGTCGAGCGCGGCGCCGTGGTCCACGCCGCCGACAGCGCGACGCTGCTGAACGATCGCACCGCCCTGGAAACTCATCTCGGCGTCACCGACACCGGTCCGCGCCGTTTCGGCCGCGCGCGGCACTAAGTGGCCGAGAAGGCGTACGCGGCCACCGTCACCATTCGTGCGCATCGCTTCGAGCCGGCAGAACTCCACGTGCCTGCCGGCAGGCGGCTCTCCCTGACGGTCATCAATACCGATGCGCTGTCGGAAGAATTCGATTCGGCGGCTCTGAAGGTCGAAAAGGTGATCGCCGGGAAGTCACAAGGCGTCGTTCATATCGGCCCGCTCAATCCAGGCAGTTACGATTTTATCGGCGAGTATCATGACGACACCGCCAGAGGCCGCGTCATCGCCGAATAGCCAGCGCCGTATCCACCTGATTCGGTTGCCGAATTGGACGCGGCCATTATTCCGTCGAGCTGCGTTGGTTTACCATTGTCGCGCGAATTCACGTCGCCAAGGCTGGCGCGGCCGTCTAAAATAAACTCAGCTGAGGGAACGGCGGGAGAGCCATGTCTACGTCCTTGATGACGGCGCGACGTTTCGCGCCCCTGTTCTGGTGCCAGTTCTTCTCTGCCTTCGGCGACAACTTCCTCAAGACCGCGCTGGTCTTTCTCATTCTGTTCCACATCGCCGGCGGCAACGCCGAGGCGTTGATCACGCTCGCCGGCGCTACGCTGATCGCGCCGTTCTTCTTCCTTTCCGGTATCGGCGGCGAGCTCGCAGACCGTTTCGACAAGGCTTTGGTGGCGCAGCGTCTGAAGTTCGTCGAGATCGGCGTCGCGGCGCTTGCGGTCGCCGGCTTTGCCTTCCACTCGATCACGCTGTTGTTCATCGCCGTCGGCATGTACGGGACGATTGCTTCGCTGTTCGGACCGATCAAGTACGGCATCCTGCCCGACCACCTCAAACCCACGGAATTGACAACCGGCAATGCGCTGGTCGAGGGCGGCACCTTCCTCGCCATCCTGCTCGGCACCATCGTTGCGGGGCTTGCGGCAAAGGAGGGCGGCGACCCGATCCACTTCGCCTGGCTGATGATGGTGTCGTCGGTGGCATCCTGGATCGCCAGCCGTTTCATTCCGCCCACCGGCGAAGGTGCCCCCCACCTCACGATCAACCGCAACATTTTTGCCTCCACCGGACGCCTGATCAAATACGTCCGCGCCGAGCCCCGATTGTGGTGGGGCGCGTTGGTGTCGAGCTGGTTCTGGCTTGTCGGCGCGCTGGTGATGTCGCTGTTGCCGCCGCTGGTGACATACCGCCTCGGCGGTACCGAAGGCGTGGTTACCGTCTTCCTGACGATTTTTTCGGTCGCCGTGGCGGTGGGTTCCGGCCTCGCCGCGTGGCTTTCGCACGGGCGAATCGTCCTCTTGCCGACGCTGATTGGCGGTGTGCTGCTGGGGATTTTCTCGCTCGATCTCGGCTGGACGACGTCAGCGATCGCGACGCCGGCGCATCCGCTGGGCGTCAGCGCGTTTTTCGCCGTGCGGCATAGCATTCATGTCGCTGTCGACCTTGCCGGGCTCGCGATCGCAGGCGGTCTTTTCATCGTGCCGACCTTCAGCGCGGTGCAGGCCTGGGCCGGCGCCGATCACCGTGCCCGCGTGGTCGCGGCCGTCAATGTGCTCAATGCCGCGTTCATGGTCGTCGGCGCGATCATCCTCGCCGTGCTGCAAAAGCTCGGCTTCGGTACGCCGCTGTTGTTCGCGCTGATCGGCGTCGCCAACCTTGTCGTGGCCGTCGTGATCGCCCGCACCATGCCGGCGAGCTGGTTGAACGATTTTCTTTCCATCGTTCTCCGCGTTTTATACCGCCTCGAGGTTGAGGGCTTGGAGAACGTCGCCAAGGCCGGCGACAACGCCATCATCGCGATGAACCATGTGAGCTTCCTCGATGCGCCGGTGGCGATGGCGCTGCTGCCGAAGCGCCCGGTCTTCGCCGTTGACGTTGGCATCTCGCAGCGCTGGTGGATCCAGCCCTTCCTGCCCTTCGTGCGCACCATGGCGCTCGATCCGCTCAAGCCGATGGCGCTGCGGACCATCATCAACGCCGTCCGCGACGGCAACATGCTGGTGATCTTTCCGGAAGGCCGCATCACCATCACCGGCAGCCTGATGAAAATCTACGACGGCGCGGCGATGATCGCCGACAAGTCAGACGCGATGGTGGTCCCGGTTCGCATCGAAGGGCCGGAACGGACGATCTTCAGCCGGTTGACCGAGGCGCAGGTGCGCCGCCGCTGGTTCCCGAAGTTCAAGGTGACGATTCTCGAACCGGTGAAGCTCAATGTCGATCCCGAGCTCAAGGGACGAAAACGACGTCTGGCCGCAGGCGCGGCGCTTTACGATGTGATGTCCAATCTGATGTTCCGCACCGCCCGTATCGACCGGACGGTCGTCGAGGCGGTCATCGATGCGGCACATGTCCACGGCGGCAAATGGCTGGCGGTCGAAGACCCGACCAGCGGCCAGCTGACATACAAGCGGCTGCTGCAGGCTACGCGCATCCTGGGTGCGAAATTGATGCCGCTCGCGCCCGAAGGGCGTCCGATCGGGGTCATGCTGCCGACGTCGAACGGCGCCGCCGTGACGGTGCTGGCGCTGATGTCCGGCGGCCGCGTGCCGGCCATGATCAATTTCAGTTCGGGCGCCGCGAACGTCCTCGGCGCCTGCCGCGCCGCTCAAATCGATACCATTCTCACTGCGCACGCCTTTGTGGAAAAAGCGCGCCTCGATAAGCTCGTCGCGGCGATCGAGAAGCAAGTTCGCATCGTCTATCTGGAAGACGTCCGCAAGACGGTGAGTTTCACCGACAAGCTCTCGGGCGCATTGCGGGCGAGGCGGCCGCTCGTCGCGCGCAAGCCCGACGACTGGGCCGTTATCCTCTTCACCTCCGGGACGGAAGGAACGCCCAAGGGCGTGGTTCTCTCGTTTCGCAACGTCCTGTCGAACGTCGCCCAGGCCGAAGCCCGCATCGATTTTGGCCGCGACGACCGGCTGTTCATGGCGCTGCCTGCGTTCCATTCGTTCGGCTTCATGGGCGGCATCGTGCTGCCGCTTATTTCAGGTGTGCCGACCTATTTTTATCCTTCGCCGTTGCATTACCGCACCGTGCCGGAATTGGTTTACGGCATCTGCGCCACCTACATGTTCGGCACCGATACCTTCCTTGCCGGCTATGCGCGCATGGCCAACCCGTACGACTTCCGCTCGTTGCGCTACATCGTGGCCGGCGCCGAACCGATCAAGGAATCGACCCGGCGCATCTATCTGGAAAAGTTCGGCCTGCGCATTCTCGAAGGCTACGGTGTGACCGAGACGTCACCGGTGCTGGCACTCAACACGCCGATGTTCAACAAATTCGGCACCGTCGGCCGGCTGCTGCCGGGCATGCAGGCCAGGATCGAACCGGTGCAGGGCGTCGACGAGGGCGCGGGAAGGCTCTTCGTCAAAGGGCCCAATGTGATGCTCGGGTATCTGCGGGCCGACAAGCCAGGCGTTCTCGAGCCTCCGCACGAAGGCTGGTACGACACCGGCGATATCGTCGCCATCGACGAACAGGGTTACATCGCCATCAAGGGCCGCGCCAAACGCTTCGCCAAGGTCGGCGGCGAGATGATCTCGCTTGCGGCCGTCGAGATGCTCGCGGCCGAGCTTTGGCCAAATTACAACTCGGCGGTGGTCGCTGTTCCCGACGCCCGCAAGGGCGAGCGCCTTGTGCTGGTGACGGACAAACACAGTGCGACACGGGCCGATTTTCAGGCTTATGCGCGCGGCAAGCACGCGTCCGAACTGATGTTCCCCTCCGAAATCATCGTGCTCGATAAATTGCCGCTGCTTGGCTCCGGCAAGCCCGATCTCGTAACGCTGCAGAAATTCGTCAGCGAACAGGCGGCGGCCAAGGCCACGGCCGCGGAATGACCTCAGGTTGACGCCGCGCTGGCCTCGCCAGAGGCGGAGCGCGGGCTTGCGTGGCGCGCGTTAGCCTCGCATATGAACGTGGGAATGAGCGCCCCTGGGTCACGGTAGGGTCATCTGGGTCACGGTAAGGTCATGTTTGAATCGTTCAGGAATTTCGTCGCCGAATTCGTCGAGGGCGAAAAACATCCAAGCCAGTTCGCGGAAAACGACTACCGCCTCGCGGCGGCGGCGCTGCTCGTCCACGCCGCCGCGATCGACGGCGAGATGTCGCAGAGCGAGCGCGACAAGCTGCAATCCGTCGTCAAGCGGCGCTTTGCCCTTGACGATAAGCTGGCCGATGAGTTGATCGACAAGGCGACGCAGGCCGAGCACGAAGCCGTCGATCTCTACCACTTCACCAGTCTGCTCAACCGCATCCTCGACGAGGAAGGCCGCGCTCGCGTCGTCGAGATGATGTGGGAGATCGTCTATGCCGACGGGCAGCGCGACGAGCTTGAGGATAATTTGCTTTGGCGCGCCGCCGATCTTCTCGGCGTGTCGGCGCGGGAGCGGATCGAGTTGCGGCGGCGCGTCGCCAAAGAAACCGGCGAATCCGGCGCATGAGGCCGATCGCGCTGATTACCGGTGCATCGGCCGGCATCGGTGCCGAGCTTGCGCGCGTATTCGCCGCCCGCGGGCATGAAATCGTGCTGGTGGCGCGGCGCGCGGATCGTCTCAACGGGCTGGCCGACGAGATCGCCGCCGGCGGCAAATCGCGGCCGATCGTCCTGAGTGCCGATCTGGAAAAGCGCGACGCCATCTCCAGCCTCGCCGCAGAACTGACGGCGCGCGGCGTTGAGCCTCAGATCGTCGTCAACAATGCCGGCTTCGGACTCCTCGGCAGGGCGGAAACGCTCGACCGTGAGGAGCAGCTGGCGATGATCGATCTCAACATCCGCGCGCTGACCGAGCTGTCGCTCGCTTTCGTCGACAGTCTCGCGCGTCATCGCGGCGGTATCCTCAATGTCGCGTCGGTCGCTGCCTTCATGCCTGGACCGGGCATGGCGGTCTATTACGCCAGCAAGGCCTACGTGCTGTCGTTCAGCGAAGCTTTGCATCAGGAACTTTCGCCGCGTGGCATCAGCGTTACCGCGCTCTGTCCCGGTCCAGTGCCGACCGAATTCCAGGCGCGTGCCGGTCTCTCAGGCGACCGTATGGGGGGCGTGCTGACCCTTTCCGCCGCGCGTGTGGCGCAGATCGGCTATGACGGATTCAAGCGCCGCAGGCGCGTGGTCGTCGCCGGGGCGGGCAACCAGATCGGCGTGGGTCTTTTGCAGCTCATGCCGCGCGCCTGGCTTCTGCCGCTGCTGGATTGGGGCATGCGCCAGGCGGCGAGCCGTTCATAGCGGCTTGACCTTGAATTTGCGGGCGAACGCGATACCAACAATAGCGGGGCGTCTCTCGATTCTATCGACCATGCCACAGCCGATCCTGATCGTTCTCCACCAGGAGCGCTCCACGCCCGGAAGGGTCGGTCACGCCTTGCAGCAGCTCGGATATGCTCTCGACGTGCGCCGGCCGCGCTTCGGCGATCCGTTGCCGGAATCCATGCTCGACCACGCCGCCGCCGTCATCTTCGGCGGTCCAATGAGCGCGAATGACGCGGACGACTTCATCCGCCGCGAGATCGAGTGGATCGGTGTGCCGTTGAGGGACGACAAGCCTTTCCTCGGAATTTGCCTGGGCGCGCAAATGTGCGCGCGGGCGCTCGGCGCAAAAGTGTTTCCTCATCCGGAGGGACGGGCAGAGATCGGCTATTATCCGATCCGGCCGACGCCCGCCGGGCTTGGCGTCGTCAACCCCTGGCCGGAACAGGTCTATCAGTGGCATCGCGAGGGATTCGACTTGCCGGGCTGTGCGGAGCTGCTGGCCGAGGGCGATATGTTCAAGGTGCAGGCGTTCCGCTACCGCCGCAGCTACGCCCTGCAATTTCATCCCGACGTGACCCACGCCACGATGCACCGTTGGACGACCGTCGGCCACGTGCGCCTGGAAATGCCGGGCGCAAAACCCCGCGCCGCGCACTTTGCCGACCGCGAAGTTTACGACTATAGCGCCCGCGCCTGGCTTGGCGGATTTCTCAGCCGGTGGATCGGAACCGGTCAGACTGCGTGAGACTTCGTAATGCGCTGCCGCCCAAAGCGGGACCGCAGCTTTACTGGGTGGCGGCGAGCTGCTGGGCGAAGTAGGCGACCGTCTTGGTGTAGACCTGCGACGCGTTCCATTGCAGCAGCACCTGGAAATTGGCGGTGCCTTCGCCCCAAGGCTGGCCGCGCTGCCAGCCGTAACCCCTCAGATAGTTGGCGGTCGAAGCGAGCACGTCCGGCACGCTGCGGATGAGGTCGCGATGGCCATTGCCGTCATAGTCGACAGCGTATTTGAGATAGGAAGACGGCAGAAACTGAGTCTGGCCGATCTCGCCGGCCCAGGCGCCGTGCATGTCATTCGGGTTCATGTCGCCGCGATCGACAATGCGTAAAGCGGCGATCACTTCAGGGCGAAACTTGTCCGGACGGCGGCAGTCGTAGGCGAGTGACGCCAGCGAACGAATGGTGGCGAATTTCCCCGAATTCGCGCCGAAGTCGGTCTCCAGCCCCCAGATGGCGACGATGACCGGGCCCGGTACGCCGTACTGCTGCTCGATCCGGGCGAAGACCGGTGCGTACTGCTTCAGCAGCTTCGCGCCCTTCGCCAGCCGCGGCGGCACCATGCGGCCGGAGAATTGCTCGAAGCTCTGCCGGAAGACACCTTGGGCGTGATCGCGTGAAATGATGCCGGGGTCGTACGTGATGCCGCCCAGCGCCGACTGGATCGTGCGCTGCGAGATGCCCTGCGCAGCGGCCTCCGCTTTGAGCCCCTCGAGCCACGTAGCGAAATCGCCGCCGCAGGGGGCAGTCGCCAGAGCGGGGGTGGCGCATCCGAGCCACAACAGCAGGAGTGCCGGTAGTGTGATGATCGGTCGCATGAGTTTCGTTCCTTGCTGCTTGTCGGCGAGGGGTCCGCGCATCGGCTTGCGAACATGATGCTGCGGCGCGGCTGAACGTTCCAGGAGCATAGCATTCCAGGGGCATATTTGTGGCGGGGCGATTATAGCTTGCCCGGCCTATAGGTCGCTGCGCGTCCATGGGCTTAGGGTCGCTGGGCTTAGGGTGGCTTGCCGAGCCGAAGCTCGCGCAGCGAGCGAAGGCTGGTGGAGCCGAGGGGATTTGAACCCCTGACCTCCGCAGTGCGATTGCGGCGCTCTCCCATCTGAGCTACGGCCCCCGCCGCGGGCACAATCACGCTGATGAAGTGCCGGCAATTGGCGAGTTCGGGCCATTTAGGGCCGGGGCCCAAAGCTGTCAAGGATGCGCCGCTCGCGCTTGTTCGCGCGGCGGCAAATGGCTAGGTTCGCTCCGTCTTTCACCAGCGAAAGTGGTCCATGCGCGCCCTTTTCCTTGTCATCGATCTTGCCCTCCAACTTTACATCTGGATCGTAATCGCGGCGGCGATCTTTTCCTGGCTGGTGGCTTTCCACGTGGTGAATACGCGGAACCAGGTCGTCGGCATGATCGGCGAGTTTCTTTATCGCATCACCGAGCCGGCATTGCGCCCGATCCGCAATCTGCTACCCAACCTTGGGGGCATCGACATTTCGCCCGTCGTCCTGTTCCTGATCATCATTTTTATCCGCTACGTCATCGAGCTCTATATTCTGCCGAACGTTTTTTGAGCGACGCCGGGCTGCCATGGACGGAGTTGGCCGACGCGGTCCTCGTCGATGTGCGTCTGACGCCGCGCGGCGGGCGCGATGCAATCGAAGGCATTGAGCGCCGGGACAACGGCCAGGCTGTCGTCAAGGCTCGGGTGCGTGCTGCGGCTTCCGACGGCGAGGCTAATGCCGCGCTCTGCCGGCTGATCGCTGCTGCGGCCGGCGTCGCGGTCCGGGACGTCACAATCGCGGCCGGTGCAAAATCGCGGGTGAAGCGGGTCCGGATCGAGGGCCGAGCCGCGGCGATCATCGCAGCATTGCGTCGCCTTCTGACGGACGACCGCTGAGCGGTCCCGCTGCCTGCACCGTCAACATTGCAGGTCCGGTTTCAGCTATTCCAGCCGAAGGCGACTTTATCGAGCACGCGCGTGCCGAATTTTTCCGACGAACGGGCGACCGTCTTGCCGCCGAGCGCGCGGTAGAATTCCACCGCGGTGTCGTTCTCCGACAGCGCCCAAACGATCAGGGATTTAAGTCCGCTCTGCGCGAGGTCGCGGCGCGCTGCCGTGAACAGCCGACGACCGAACCCCAGTCCCTGAAATTCAGGCCGCAGGTACACCTCGTAGATCTCGCCATCATACTGAAGGCTGCGCGCGCGATTGCGACCGTAATTGGCATAGCCGGCGACCTTGTCGCCGAATTGCAGAAGCGCGATGCGGCTGCCTTTGCGAATCGCGCTGTCCCACCACGCCGGACCGCGGCGATTGATGAGCCGCTCGAGTTCGGCGCCGGGAATGATGCCCTGATATGCCGCGCGCCATGCTTCATCGTGGGCGTCCGCAACCGCACCGGCATCGTACGGCTTGGCGCGGCGGATTTCGATGAGGATTGTGCTCATGGCGCGATCAAATCAAGCGATTCGGGTGCCTTCAAGTCCCACGATTCACGATCGGTTAACGGTGTGGATTATTACCGGCCGCGCCATCGTTGTCCGGAAAAAAATGCGTGCGGCTCCACAATCTGACCGGCTGTTGCAAGAGCGACACGGTTTCATGACAGCCGACCGAAACCATTGGTCAGACAATGTTTCCGGAGTTGGCATTCGCGTCGGCGCCCAGCGGCGATTTCGGCGGAGGTAATCGGCGCTGCCGCAAAGCGCCGTTCCGGCCATGGCCCGGCCGTGCGATGTCACACGCGCTCGGCTTCCTTGCGCCGCTCGTCCTTCTTGCGCTCGTTGGGATCGAGCAGCTTCTTGCGCAAGCGAATCGATTTGGGCGTGACCTCGACCAGTTCGTCATCCTGGATATAGGCAAGCGCCTTTTCCAGCGTCATGCGGATCGGCGGCGTCAGGCGAATCGCTTCGTCCTTGGAATGGGTGCGGATATTGGTCAGCTTCTTGCCCTTGAGCACGTTGACCTCAAGATCGTTGTCGCGCGTGTGCTCGCCGAGGATCATGCCGCGATAGACCTTCCAGCCCGGCTCGATCATCATCGGGCCGCGGTCTTCCAGATTCCACATCGCATAGGCGACGGCCTCACCCTGGTCGGTCGAGATCAGCACGCCGTTGCGCCGCCCGGTAATGTCGCCCCGATGCGGCCCGTAGGCATGAAACAAGCGGTTCATCACCGCGGTGCCGCGCGTATCGGTGAGAAGTTCGCCGTGATAGCCGATCAGTCCGCGCGTCGGCGCATAGAAGTTGAGTCGCACGCGCCCGCCGCCCGACGGGCGCATCTCCACCAGCTCGCCTTTGCGTTCGGCGAGCTTTTGCACGACCACGCCGGAATGCTGCTCGTCGACATCGATGACGACTTCCTCGATGGGTTCGAGCAGGTCGCCCGAGGCGCCGTGCTGAAACAAGACCTTCGGGCGCGATACGGAAAGCTCGAAACCTTCGCGCCGCATGGTTTCGATGAGGATGCCGAGTTGCAACTCTCCGCGTCCGGCGACCTCCATGGAGTCTTTTTCGGATCGATTCGGAAATTCGCAGCGCGACATTGCCTTCCGCCTCGCGCAGCAGCCGCTCGCGGATGACGCGGCTTTGCACCTTGTCGCCTTCGGTGCCGGCGAGCGGCGAATCGTTGATGCGAAACGTCATGGCGAGCGTCGGCGGATCGATTGGCTGCGCCGGCAGCGGCTCGGTTACTTCGGTCGCGCAAAGCGTGTGCGAGACCGTCGCGTCGGGCAGGCCCGCGATCGAGACGATGTCGCCGGCAAAAGCCTCGTCGATCGGCGTTCGCTCCAACCCGCGGGAAGCCAGCACCTTGGTTGCGCGCCCCTCCTCGACCAGGACGCCATTGCGATCAAGCACCTTGATCATCTGGTTCGGCGTTACCGAGCCGGAGGAAATGCGCCCGGTGACAATGCGGCCGAGATAAGGATTCGATTCGAGGATCGTCCCCAGCATGCGGAACGGACCTTCCTCGACTGCGGGCTGCGCCACGTGGCGGACGACGAGATCGAACAACGGCGCCATGCCCTGATCTTTGGGACCGCTGGCGTCGGACGCCATCCAGCCTTGCTTCGCCGAGCCGTAGAGAATCGGGAAGTCCAACTGCTCCTCGCTCGCATCGAGCGCGGCGAACAGGTCGAAGACTTCGTTCGCAACTTCGGTGGGGCGGGCGTCGGGCCGATCGACCTTGTTGATGACGACGATCGGCCTCAGACCAACCTTAAGCGCCTTGGTGACTACGAATTTGGTCTGCGGCAGCGGGCCCTCGGCGGCGTCGACCAGAACCAGCGCGCCGTCGACCATGTTGAGGATGCGCTCGACTTCGCCGCCGAAATCGGCGTGTCCGGGGGTGTCGACAATGTTGATCCGGATGTCCTGCCACAGTATTGACGTGACCTTGGACAGAATGGTGATGCCCCGCTCGCGCTCGAGGTCGTTGGAATCGAGTGCACGCTCTGCAACACGCTGGTTCTCGCGAAAAGAGCCCGATTGTTGCAGCAGGCGGTCGACCAGCGTGGTCTTGCCATGGTCGACGTGAGCGATGATGGCGATGTTGCGCAGCTTCATTTTGGGGCGGTCTTAAATTGTTGCGGGCCCCGAGAGGGGGCCCGTGCATTGCGCCCGGAATATAGTCAGCCGCCGGCAGTTAGCAATGCGTACCAGCACCGGCCGGCGATTGTGGTTGAAGTCGGCCGAAATTGAATGATTCGGGCGGGTTCCGGGGCGAAAACCGCGGCTGGTTAAGGAGGGGAGGGTCCATTTGCGTTGCCCGCTGCCTGTCAGCAATGCCCGCAAGATCCTTTGCGTGTTTCCGGCCTATGCGCCCTCGTTCGGGACGTTTTCCCACGCCTATCACCTGTTCGGGCGGGTGCGCGCCTTCATGCCGCCGCAGGGCCTGCTGCTGATTGCGGCCTACATGCCCGAGCCATGGCCGGTTCGCTTCATCGACGAGAATATCGGGCCGGCCAGCGCCGCCGATTTCGCGTGGGCGGATATCGTCATGGTCAGCGGCATGCATGTCCAGGCGCCGCAGATTCACGACATCGCGCGCCGCGCGAAAGCCGCTGGCAAGGTGGCCGTGCTGGGCGGGCCATCGGTGTCGGGCGCGCCGGAAATGTATCCCGACTTCGACTATCTTCATGTCGGTGAGATCGGTGAGGCCACCGACAGATTGCTGGCCCGCCTCGACGAAGACTGCGCGCCGCCGCCGGCGCAAGTGCGATTCGAGACCATCGAGCGCCTGTCGCTCTCCGAATTTCCGGTGCCGGCCTATCACCTCATCAGGCTCGATCGCTATTTGCTCGGCTCGCTGCAATTCTCCAGCGGCTGCCCTTATCGTTGTGAATTCTGCGACATCCCGGCGCTTTACGGCCGCCAGCCGCGGCTGAAAACGCCCGAGCAGCTCGCGGCCGAGCTTGACGCCATGCTGGCGCAAGGAAGTTATCCGTCGTTCGTCTATTTCGTCGACGACAATTTCATCGGCAACCGGAAGGCGACGCGCGAGATGCTGCCGCATCTCATCGCGTGGCAGAAGCGGCGCGGCCACCCGTTGCGGTTTGGCTGCGAGGCCACGCTCAATCTTGCCAAGCAGCCCGAAATCCTGGCGCTCATGCGCGCAGCGGAGTTTCACACCGTATTCGTCGGCATCGAAACTCCGGAAGTCGATGCGCTCAAGCATATGCGCAAGGAGCAGAACGCGACGCTGCCGATGCTGGAGGCGATCGGTACGCTCAACAGCTACGGCCTCGAGGTCACGTCGGGCATCATCCTCGGTCTCGATACCGACACCGCCGACACCGAGGCGAGGCTCAAAGCCTTTATCGACGCATCGAACGTGCCGATCCTCACCATAAACCTGCTTCAGGCGCTGCCGAAGACGCCGCTGTGGGATCGCCTCAAGCGCGATGGCCGGATCGTCGCCGACGACGGCGATCTTGAAAGCAATGTGCGGTTCCTGCGTCCGTACGGCGAGGTGGTGGCGATGTGGCGGCGTTGCATCGCCCACGCCTACGCCCCGGAACGACTGTTCGAACGCTTCGCCCGGCAGGTCGAGGGGACTTACGCCAACCGGCTCATCGGGCCGGTGCGCGGCAAGCTCACTTGGAACAATCTCAGCGTGGCGCTCGTGCTGGCGTGCAACATTGCGTGGCGCATCGGAGTTTTTTCGGATTATCGCCGCTGGTTCTGGAAGGCGGTGTTGCCTGCGCTCCGTCGCGGCCAGATCGACGCCGCGCTCAGCATGGGCGTCGTCGGGCACCATATGATTACGTTTTCGCGCGAGGCGCTGCGCGGCGAGCAGAACGCGTCGTTCTACTCGGCGCAGCCGCGGCGTGCCGCCGCGGCGTAATCCGGTCAGGCTGCTGCGGCCTTCGAAGTGCTCGGCTTGGAATCGGGCTTGGCGTCAGGCTTGAGTCGTCGGCGGCGCCCTGGCCGAGCAGAACGACCCGGCGGCTGGCGATCGCAAAGCGAACCTGATCCAGCGCGAGCGAGAACGACATCTGCACCGACTGATCGTATTCTTCGCGCTCGCCCTGATGGATGATCGCGACCACCAGTTGGTCGACATCACTCTGCATCTGATCGAGCGCCTCGAGTGATGGCGCGGTCGGCGCCTTGCGCACGAGATCGAGCAGGCGCTGCAACAGGCGCAGCCTTCGGGTGCGGCCGGTACGGGTGAAATAACTTGCCACGGCGGCGATCGCTGATCCGAATATCGGGAAAATCAGCAAGCCGTAGAAGATGGTATCCCCGTAACGGTCAAAAAACGTTTTCTGATCGTCGGTCAGGTAAGCGAGCGCTCCCGGATGCACCAGGACGTTGGCGTCTTTATCGGTCGACGGCGCCTCGATCTTGATCTCATGCGGCATCGCTGCGGCAAGCGCGAGCCGTGACGAATAAATCAATTTGGATAACGTGGAAATGGCATCGTGGCTGAACCCTTTCCGGGCCACCAGATATTCGGCGAAGCTCAGACTCGTGAGGCTGTCATCAGGAGTTGGTGGGTTGCCGCCGAAGGTGCCGGCATCGATGTCGATGGAATTGAAAGCAGGATTGCGCTTATTGATTCCTTCCGCCTGATCGATGGCGATGAAACTCGGCGCGCGGCCGTCCAGCGTGGCCGCTGCGATCGCGTCATTGATCGCATGTCCGGTTGACGGGCCCGCGGCGAACAGCACATCGACCTGTTTGGCTTTGACGGCGTCGGCAGCGGTTTTCGGATCGACAAACGAGACCTGTACCTGCCCGAGCGGGACGCCATAGTGATTGAGCACCGCGTCCAACAAGTCCTTTGTCGCCACGCTTCCGGTGACGATACCGACGCGATGCCCGGCGAGTTTCGTGACCTTGTCCAGCTTGTTGGCGTTGTCCGCATCGGCGGTGTCGGTGTCCTTGCTGCTGTCGTCGCCGCCGTCTGCCTCTTCGTCTTTGTCGGTGTCGCCCTTCTTTGCGACCTTCGCGTTCTTCGCGCCCTTGCCGCTCTTATCGTTCTTATCGTTCTTGGCGCCTTTGGCAGTGCCCTTGGCGGCGACCGCGGCTTTCTTGGCATCCTTGCCGGCCTTTTGTTCCTTTTCGGTACTGGCGGTTTCTTCTTTCTTCAGCGGTGGCGTTGCCTCTTTCTTGGCGGGGACGCTTGGCGGCGACGCTGGGACGATGAGCGCCATCACATTCTGGCGGACAATGGCGACCACCGGCCAAACCAGCGAATTGCCGGTCGTGCTGGGCAGAATAGCGAGATCGGCGCTGCCGTTGGCTAACGCTTCCGCGCTCTCCTTGGGTCCATCCGTGGTGACGAGGTGCAGCCGGATTTTGTCGCGTTCGCTGGCGAATCGTTCCGCCAGCAACTGAACGAATTTCACGTCGGTGCCGCCGGCAGGTCCGGCGGCTATCCTCATGTCGGTTGGTGCGATGCTGATGTAGATGGCGCCATAGATGCCGGCGCCGATAAGGAGCGTTCCCAATATCGCCACCAGCCACGTGTTGCGCAGGAACATCCTGACCCTGTTGCGAACGATGTGCTCCAGCGATTCGATACCCATGGCCTTGCCCAATGTCTGGCCGGACGCTGCGGACGAGGCCTCGCCTGGTTTCGCTCGGCCGAAGCGCTGCGAAAGCCAAAGCTTCATGGCAAGGGGCGGACGGCGCGGCAGTTTCGGCGGCATGGTAAATCTTAACACGGCCCTGCGGATTTGCCGCCATGGCGGGACGCCGGCAAAGCCGCCTAAACAATTGCCTTGGTTAATTGCGGGCGGCGGCGGAAATTTGACCGGGCAGCAGGCGCAACCCGATGCGGTTCATTCCTTAAGCCGCGCTTTGCCCAGACGACGGCCCCCAGGGCCCGAACCGTATGCCGGCCGGCAGGGCCTGATGCAGCATGAGCATTTCGCCGATGGTCTCCGGCGTTACCAGACCGACCAGCCGGCCCGACGCCTCAACCACGCCGACTGCCGGCACCGACTTTTCCTGCAACAGCCGGAATGCCTCGTCGAGGCAGCTACGGTTGTTCACCGTGGGGATGCGCTCGTTCATGGTATCGGCGACGCGGGCGTCGGGGCCGCGCTCTTTCAGCGCGCGGATGAGGTCGTTGCGCACCAGCACCCCGACCGGCCGGCCATCGCCGTCCACTACCGGAAACTCGCCCTGGCTGGTGCGCAACAGCGTCTCGACGGCGGCGTCCACGTGTTCGTCCGGCGTCAACGTCGCGAACTGCGTTATCATTGCGGCGCTGACGGGCACGCCGTGCGACATGGCGCGGGTCGCCACAAGATGCGCTTCGGCAGAGGCGGCGAGATAGACGAAAATGGCGATGAAGATCAAAATCGGATTGCCGAACAGGCCGAGAAAGCCGAGCGCGAACGCGACCCATTGTCCGATCATCGCCGCGATTTCGGTGGCGCGGACATAGCCAAACCGGCTCGCAAGCAGGGCGCGCAGCACCCGCCCGCCGTCCATCGGAAAAGCGGGGATCAGATTGAACAGCGCGAGGAACAGGTTAACCGCCGCGAGGCGGTCGATCATGCTGACATTCGCGCTCTCGAGAGCGGAGAGGTGGTCGGCGGAAAGGTTCGCGCCGGCAAAAAATATCAGCAGCAGCGCGATGACGACGTTGACGGCAGGGCCCGCAATGGCAATGAGGAATTCTTCGCTCGGCTGTTCTGGAATGCGTTCGAGGCGCGCCACGCCGCCGATCGGCAACAGAATCACGTCGGGCGTCCGGACCCCGAACGCGCCCGCCGTAAAAATGTGCCCGAATTCGTGCAACAGCACGCACAGGAACAAAAGCACCACGAACAGCAGCGCGCTCCAGGCTGCCTGCGGCCCTCCGGAAATGTAGTTCACGCCGAAAATCCAGGCGAGCAGCAAAACGAAAGTCACATGGATGCGGATTGCGGTGCCGGCGACCGACCCGATATTTAGAGACCAGGACATGACGCGGCGCCCCTCTCGGCAATCTCGCCCGTTTCAGCGCGGTTTGCTGGCTTGGCGGATTTGAAGTTCCTGCATACCAGCGGCACACTATGTACGTAATGATACTGCCGCCGATTTACGAGAGCGGCGGATGCCGAGCTCGATTCACGGACGGAGACTGCACATGGCGCAAAAACTTTCCGGCGATGCACGCAGCCACGCGCTGGCGCGGCTTTCAGGCTGGAGCGAAGTAAAGGGTCGCGATGCGATCAGCAAGAAATTCGTGTTTGCCGATTTCAACGAAGCCTTCGGCTTCATGGCGCGTGTCGCCTTGATGGCGGAGAAGCTCGACCATCATCCCGAGTGGTCCAATGTCTACAAGACGGTCGACGTTACGCTGTCGACCCATGACGCCGGCGGCCTCACCGAGCTTGACGTGAAGCTTGCGGAGGCGATGGACAGATACGCGAGATAATCGTTCGGTGCGGGCCAACGGGTCCGGTCCCAAAGGGCCCCGGTAGCCGGCCTTGCGCGCGCCGCTTTTGGCAACCACCTAGATACTTTCAATATTTCCATCCTTCTACCGAGCTGAGTTGCTACTTCAGACTTCCAAGGAGAACCGGATGAACGTGCACGAGAATGCCCGTCTGACTCCGCGCGGTCGAGAACGAATTGCACGGCAGGTTGCGAGCGGGCAGACGCCGAAGGCCGTCAGCGATGCCGCAGGCGTCTGCTCGCGTACCGTTCGAAAGTGGGTTGATCGGTATCGTTGTGAAGGTCACGCGGGGTTGCGCGATCGCAGCTCCCGGCCGCATCGGCTGTATCGGCCGACGCCGCAGGCTGTTGTCGATGCGGTTGCCGCCCTTCGGCGTCAGCGCTACACCGGCAAGCAGATAGCGGCGCAAGTCGGCGTATCACCGGCCACCGTCAGCCGCATACTGCGACGGCTGGGTCTCAACAAGCTCTCCGCTCTGGAACCAGCAGAGCCGGTGCGCCGCTATGAGCGTGACCATCCCGGCGAGATGATCCATCTCGATATCAAGAAGCTCGGCAGATCGATGGTGTCGGCCATCGCATCACCGCGACCGCAGCGGACAAAGCAACCTGCGGCTCGTGGTGAAGGCCCGGGCTGGGAGTTCGTCCATGTCGCCATCGACGACGCCTCGCGCATCGCCTTCGCCAGGTGATGACCAGCGAGAGAAGCGAGCGCCACCGCCTTCCTCAAGCCGCTCTCGCCTACTACGAGCCTCGGCTCAAGGTCGAGCGCGTCATGACCGACAATGGTTCCTGCTACAAATCCTTCGCCTTCCGCCGGCTCTGCAAGCGGCTCGGTCTCAAGCACATCCGCACCAAACCCTACACACCTAAAACCAATGGCAAGGCCGAACGTTTCATCCAGACCTCTCTGCGCGAGTGGGCTTACGCCCAGGCCTATCATCACTCACGGCAGAGCACCGAAACCTGCCGATCTGGCTGCATCGATACAATTGGCACCACCACACACCAGCATCGGCTAAACACCCATCGCAACTCTCTGGCCGGACAACCTGTGAGGCTCCACACAGCGCGAGTCGATTGAGATTGAATCGATTGGCGCTCCGGCTTTTTGGCGAAAAGCGTTGCGAGGATCGCATGCCGTTTCGATACCGAACCGCGGCCTGGATGGATGCCGAGGCGCCGGCGAGCCACGCCGCCGCCGATGAGGAACAAGTCCGCCGCCGCTTCTGGCGCAAGCTGCGCAAGCTCGCGGCGCGATTGCCGTTCGCGGAAGATTTGATCGCTGCGCATTACTGCGCGTTCGATCGTGAGACTCCGGCGCACGTGAAGGCGGCTTTGGTCGGCGCGCTTGCTTATTTCGTGCTGCCGGCCGATCTGATCCCGGATGTGCTGCCGGTGATCGGCTACACCGACGATGCCGCGATGCTCGCGGCCGCCATCAAGCTTGTCGCGTCGCATATCACGCCCGATCATCGCGAGGCGGCCCGGCGCACATTGACGCGCATGCGTGCTGATGCGTGATCACGGACGCAGTACGATCTTGCCCATGACCTTCCGGTCGGCGATGGTCTTGAGCGCCTTCGCGGTGTCGGCCAGCGGATAGACCGCATGAACGTGGGCGCTGAGTTTGCCCTCGGCGCACCAGCGGGCAATGTCGTTCATGAGTGCGCGCTGGCCTTGCGGCTCACGGATCGACCAGCTGCCCCAGAGCACGCCGCGGATGTCGCAGCTCTTGAGCAGAACCAGATTGAGCGGAATCTTGGGAATGTCCCCGGAAGCAAAGCCGATCACCAGATAGCGTCCCTCCCAGCCCAGTGAGCGGAGCGCCGGTTCCGCATACGCGCCGCCGACCGGATCGTAGACGACGTCGATGCCATTTGCGCCGCCGAGCCGCCTCAGCGCGTCGCGCAAATCCTCGCTCGCGTAGTTCACGGTTTCGTCGGCGCCATGCGATCTGGCGAAAGCGAGCTTTTCCTCGGACGAGGCGCAAGCGATGACGCGTGCCCCCATGATCTTGCCGATCTCGATCGCTGCCAGGCCGACGCCACCGGACGCGCCAAGCACTACCAGGGTCTCGCCCGGTTTGAGATCGCCGCGCTCGCGCAGCCCATAGAGCGTCGTGGCGTAAGTCACGGTGAGGCCGGCGGCGCGCTCGAAATCGAGATTTTCAGGGAGCTTCACCAGCCGATCCGCGGCAGCGGCGATACTTTCGCGCGCCGCGCCCCAGCCCGTCGAACCCATCACCCGGTCGCCGGGAGCAACGTCGGTCACGCCGGCGCCGACGCTTTCGACGATGCCGGCGAATTCCGACGCCGGAGAAAACGGAAACGGCGGCTTGTGCTGGTATTTGCCCGCAATGATCAGCAGGTCGAAGAAATTAAGCGCGGCCGCCTTGATGCGTACGACGGCCTCGCCGGGGCCGGCGGAAGGCTGCGGAATGTCGGCAAGCTCAAGGTCGTCCGGTGTGCCGAAACGGGTGCAGAGGATGGCTTTCATGGCGATCTTTCATGCTGGTTGCCGAGGCCGCACGGGCAGATTCATAAACAGCAAACGCGCGCCCATTGAAAGACGGCCGTTGATCCGGGCCGCCTTCGCATTGCCGAATTCATTCCTTAGTGGGCGGAAATCGGTTAAAGTTGAAGGGCTTGGATTTACCCGAGCGCCGTAACCGGGGAGGCCAGATGGTCATCCGTCGCCGCTGGCGGCTTTTCCTGCCACTGCTTGCAGCGGCTGCTTGCGTCACTCCGGCGCTTGCCCAGCAGCCTCCGGCGCCAGCCGCTGCGTCGACTCCCAAGTCGACCGCCAAAAAGCCTGCCAGGCACAAGCCGCACGCGGCGGCCGCCACGGAGCCTGCCGCCGCGGCCGTGGGTGGCGCCAAGCCGACGCTGCTTGGGCAATACGGCGACTGGGGCGCCTATACCGCTTCGCCCGGCGGCAAAAAGATTTGTTTTGCGATCGCCAAGCCGGCGACGTCGGAGACCAGTCCGGCCGGCAAGACGCGCAATCCGCCCTATATGTTCATTGCATCGCGGCCGGGGGAAAAGGTGAGTAACGAGATCTCGATCATCATCGGTTACCCCTTCAAGCCGAATTCCGATGCAACCATCGCGGTCGGATCGTCTTCATTTGCGCTCTATACCCAGCAGGACGGCGCCTGGATCAAAAACGCCACGGAAGAAACCCAGTTGATCGAGGCCATGCGGGTCGGCGGGAACGCGGTGGTAAAGGGCACCTCCGCGAAAGGTACGCGATCGACCGATATTTTCTCGCTCAAGGGGCTTGCGCAGGCCGTCGACCGCACCGACCAAGACTGTAACAGACTTAAATAGCGGACTGCAAGCAACAAAACATAAGTGCTCGCCCTTTCGGTCGGGACGAATTATCTAACCGCGAGGCTTATCGAAGCCTCGTTTAAGTCGCGCCAAGCCTCGTTTAAGTCGCGCCAAGCCTTGTTCAAGGCGCGTTGCTGTTTCGGATCGATCATGACCGCTCCTTTTGCCGCCGGCCAGCCGGAGGACATTGCGCCTGCCGCATCCATCGAGAAGCGGCCGCTGGAACATTATGTCGCGCCCGCAAAGCCCTCGCTGGTGGGACTTTCGCGCGTTGCGCTTGCCCAGGCACTCGGCGAGGCCGGCGTGCCGGAGCGGCAGCGGCGCATGCGGGTGCAACAGATCTGGCACTGGCTCTACGTGCGCGGCGTCGAAGATTTCGACGCAATGACGACTTTGTCGAAGGAACTCCGCACCGCGTTGGCGCAGCATTTCACGCTGGCGCGCCCGGAAATCGCCGCGGAGCAGATTTCCGTCGACGGCACGCGCAAATGGCTGTTGCGGCTTCCCGGTGAATTCGAGGGCCGGCCCCACGACATCGAATGCGTCTACATTCCGGAGACCGATCGCGGCACGCTGTGCATTTCGAGCCAAGTCGGCTGTACGCTAAATTGCTCGTTCTGCCATACCGGCACGCAGCGCCTCGTGCGCAATCTTACGCCCGGCGAGATCGTCGGTCAGGTCGTGCTGGCGCGGGACCGGCTCGGCGACTGGCAACGGGCGGCGGCGCCGGCCGGTGCGGACCCGGAGAAGCGGCTCATCTCCAATGTCGTCATGATGGGAATGGGCGAGCCGCTTTACAATTTCGATGCCGTTCGCGATGGCCTCAATGTCGTTGCCGACGGCGATGGTTTGAGCATCTCCAAGCGCCGCATCACGCTGTCGACATCCGGCGTGGTGCCCAACATCGCGCGCGCCGGCGACGAGATCGGCACCATGCTCGCCATCTCGCTTCACGCCGTCACCGACGAACTGCGCAACGAGCTGGTGCCGCTCAACCGCAAATATCCTTTGCGTGAGCTGCTGGCGGCCTGCCGCAATTATCCCGGCGTTTCCAACGCCAGGCGGATCACTTTCGAATATGTGATGCTCAAGGGCGTCAACGACTCGCTCGCCGATGCGCGGGCGCTGGTGCGTCTGGTCAAGGGCATCCCCGCCAAGATCAACCTCATCCCGTTCAATCCCTGGCCGGGCAGCAAGTACGAGTGCTCGGACTGGGAGCAGATCGAGAAATTCTCCGAAATCATCTTCAATGCCGGCTATTCCTCTCCGGTGCGCACGCCGCGCGGCCGCGACATTCTGGCCGCCTGCGGCCAGCTCAAGAGCGCGAC
>CAVZSB010000031.1:0-43006 GCA_963777635.1 uncultured Alphaproteobacteria bacterium | reverse complement strand
CGCCGCTCTGGTGAGACACCGACGGGTCGGTCGGCTTGTCGCACCCTGCCGAACGTCATCGCGGGCACAAATTTGGTGGTATAGAATTCGCCACGAACCATTCGCGCAGTGATGTTCGTGACGCCGGCTGGGCAAGCCAGCGAGGGGATGCCGGACGATGCATCTTGATCCTGAATTTTTATCGCGCATCCAATTCGCCTGGGTGGTGGGCTGGCACATCCTTCTTCCGGCTTTCACGATCGGCCTTGCGTCCTTCATCGCCTTCCTTGAGGGCGCGTTCGCATTGACCAAGCGTCCGGTTTTCCTGCAACTGTCGCAATTCTGGCTGAAGATTTTCGCGATTTCGTTCGGCATGGGCGTCGTATCCGGCATCATCATGCCGTTTCAGTTCGGCACCAACTGGAGCCGCTTCTCCGACGCTGCCGGCAACGTGATATCGCCGCTACTGGCCTATGAAGGTTTGACCGCCTTTTTCCTCGAAGCGACTTTCCTCGGCGTATTGCTGTTCGGCCGGAAACTCGTGCCCCCATCGGTCCATTTCGTCGCCGCCGTGCTGGTGGCCGCAGGCACGCTGTCCTCGGCGTTCTGGATCCTTGCCACCAACAGCTGGATGCAGACGCCCAGCGGTTACGAACTGATCGACGGCCGTTTTTTCCCCAAGGATTGGCTTCAGATCATTTTTAGTCCGTCGCTGCCGTACCGGTTGGCCCATACGGTCGGCGCCGTTTACGTCACGACGGCGTTCGTCGTTCTCGGCGTCGGCGCCTATACGGTGCGGCGCGGGCAGTGGGTCGATGAAGGACGCCTCATGTTGCGGCTCGCCTTGTGGTTCCTGGCGATTTTCGTGCCGCTGCAGCTGGTCCTCGGTGATCAGCATGGACTCAATACGCTTGAGTATCAGCCGGCGAAACTCGCCGCCATCGAGGGCCTGTGGGACGGCGGGCGCGGGGTGCCCGCTTCGATTATCGGCTGGCCCGACCAGGCGGCGGAACGCAACCTTGGCGAGATCGCCATACCAAAACTCGGGAGTCTCTATCTCACGCATTCCTGGGACGGCGAAGTCAAAGGTCTCAAGGACTTTCCGGCCGATCAGCGCCCGCCGGTCGCGATCGTCTATTTCGCCTTTCGGATCATGGTCGGCATTGGCGTGCTGATGCTGGCTGTCGTCGCCGGCGGTCTCCTGCTGCTGGCGCTGGGCCGGCTGGATCGGACGCGATGGTACCTTCGGCTTTGTCAGTTCACGTCAAGTCTCGGATTCATCGCCGTGATCGCCGGGTGGACCACGACCGAGGTCGGACGGCAGCCCTGGACGGTCTATGGTCTGATGCGCACGGCGGATTCGGTCACTCCCTCGCTGACCGGATCGAACGTTCTCATTTCGTTGTTGATGTACATGGCGGTCTATCTCGTCGTTTATCCGTTCGGCCTCTGGCTCATGCTCCGCCTTGTCTGGCGCGGTCCGGTTCCGACCGATGATGCATCGGCCATTGCCGCCGGCAAACCAAAGTCCCCGATTGAGGCGTTGGCGTCGGTGGCGCCGGAGAGCGCACGATGACAGCGACGCTCAACCTCGTACCAATCTGGACGGCGATCCTCGCCATCGGCGTCTTTCTTTATGTCGCGCTTGACGGTTTCGACCTCGGCGTCGGCATGCTCTACAATTTTGCGCCCGACCGCCGGGCGCGCGAACTGGTGATGAATTCGATCGCGCCGTTCTGGGACGGTAATGAAACCTGGCTTATTCTCGGCAGCGTCGGCCTGCTGGCGGCGTTTCCAGTGGCTTTCGCCATCATCATTCCCGCGGTCTATTTTCCGATCCTGCTGATGCTCTTGGCCTTGGTCTTTCGCGGGCTTGCCTTCGAGTTTCGCTATCGGGACTCGGAACACCGCACCTTCTGGGATCATGCCTTCGCCGCCGGTTCGGCTGTCACGGCGTTTGCCCAAGGCGTGATCCTCGGCGCTTTCATTCAGGGGTTCGAAGTGCATGGGCGGCAGTTCGTCGGTGGCTCGTTCGACTGCTTCACGCCGTTTTCCGTTTTCGCCGGGGTCGGCCTGATGTTCGGTTACAGCCTCCTCGGTGCCGGCTGGCTGATCATTAAAACCGAAGGGCCGCTGCAGGACTGGGCCCGGGGGCTCGGCCGCTATTGCCTGATTGGCGTGACGATTGCCGTTGGCGTGGTCAGCCTGTGGACGCCCCACATCGACGCGCACATAGCGCACCGATGGTTTTCGTGGCCGAACATCGCGATACTGGCGCCGGTGCCGCTGATAACGGCCGCCCTCGTCGTGTATGAGTGGCGGTCGCTCAACAACCGGTCGGAATACGGGCCGTTCATTGCTGCTTTGGGCCTGTTCCTGATGTCCTATCTCGGCATCGCCATCAGCTTGTGGCCGATGATCGTACCGGGACATTTTACGCTCTATCAGGCCGCGGCGTCGCAAAGCACGCAGGCCTTCCTTTTGATCGGCACGCTGGTGCTGCTGCCGGTGGTGTTGTTCTATACGGCCTGGTCATACTGGGTGTTCCGCGGCAAGGTGCGCTCGGACATCGGCTATCACTAGCGCGTCCTCGCGCAACCAAGGCTCATGGAAGTGGCGACGGCGCAGGCGTTAAATGGACGTGCGCGCCAACTCGTCCCCGACGTTGAGCCGTTCGCCGCCAGGCTTGCTGACGTAAACATGGCGCTCAAGCACTGACTGCATGTTTTCAAACATTGCGTACAGGTCGTCGCAATAGACGGAAGGATTGTCGTAACCGTTGTTCTTGGAGAAGCGGTGCGGAAGATAGCCGCCGCCGCAGGCATTCATGAATTTGCATTCCCGGCACTTGGCGCTGAGATTGATCGAAGCCTCGCGCGCGTCTTTCCAGCGCGGCTCGTTCCTCACATCGTCGATGGCATTGTCGAAGATGTTGAACGTTGTCCGCGTGACGCCGGAGCCTGCAATCCGCAGCACATCGTGGGCCTCCACCGTCCCATCGGTCATGATCGTGCACAGTTCGATGGGCTTGTAACCGACGCCCTCGGTCGGCGCGTCGTTGCCGAGCAGCGCCGTGACCATGTCGGTAACGACGCGGATGTTGACCGTCCGTTTGTAGCGGTTTGCCTCCAGCCACAGGTCGAATAGGCCATTGTAGAATGGAGCGATAAGCGCCGGCTTCTCGTCGACCGTCGCATCCGGCATCATGATATCGTAGTTGGCGATTCCGCATGAGGCGAAGAAATCGACGTATTCCTTCGGCTGATGCGCGGGATTGCAGACCGCTAACGCGCTTACGCCGATATCGCGCGCGACCAGCATGCGCGCGGCGCGCTCGACCGCGGCGTGAGTGCCGGTGCCCTGGAAGCTCCGGCGATGAACGTCGTGAATGTGGGCGGGCCCGTCCAGGCTGATCGCCACCGAAATGTTGTAAGTCTCGAAGCAGTCCAGCCAGGCTTCATTGATCAAGACGCCGTTCGTCGTCACCGCGATGGGTATCGCGCAATTGGTCCGTGACGATATGGCCGCGCAGGCCTCGGCAATCCGCGCAAAATTCTCGACCCCCCACAGCAACGGTTCGCCGCCGTGCAAAATAAGGGGGAAGTCTTGCGGGGAGTGCTTGACCAGGTGCTCTTCGATGCGCTGCAACAGTTGTTGCAGCACATCGGCGCTCATGAGCTTGGGCTTGTCGTAGACGGCGGCGTCGCGGAACCAGTAACAATAGGAACAGTCAATGTTGCATCGCGTCGCTACTTTAATCAGTAGCTGCGCGATCGGCTGACTGTGGAAGGCGGCATGTTCCGGGACGTTATAAGCAACGACATGCGCTATACCGAAACTGCCGGAGATAGAGATCGACAGAAGTCTTAGTATCTCAAAAAACCGCCGCGGCGAAATCCGCCGCCGTAACCCGCCCCCCGAATAAAACCGCCTCTCCTGAAGTAAACTTCGGTAGCCGCAGGTTTGTCCGAAACAATGCCTTGATCCGAAATTTGTCCGCGGACATCGCCGAGCAGTGCGTCGATCCCTGGATGGTCGCTCTCGATCGTCGCGCCGGGCCCATGCAATTGCAAAAAACTCGCGATAACCTTTAACGTCAGAACGGCCATAGAAGAGCTCCTTGCTTACGGCGAATATGTTTTGGGTCCCAACGCCGGTCTAACAGGCACCCGCGGCGGGCCGGCAACTCTGTAGAAGCTATACTGATTCCCGTACATCGACAGTGTGACACATTCCGGGCCGTATCGGCAACACGCCAAGACAAGTTCCGGTCGCTTTGGAGAACGGACTTCGGCCCCAGGCGGCGTTCAGGAGTTCGCCGGGTTTGGCTTGCGCGCCACGGCGAGCACGGCCGGCCACGCAATCTGGTAAGCGCCCCCGCGCGCGAAGCGCTCAGCGCCGTCGCGGACCGCTCCATCGATGCGATCGAGTGCGTCGGGAGTCTGGCGCTCAAGCACCATCGCTGTCCGCACCGTGCTCTTGTACATGAAATCGAGGATGGCCTCGACCGATGGCGCGCGCCATTCGAGCGCCAATTCGACGATGGAGGCGTCCACAAAGCCAGCCCGCGTCAGCGTGTTGCGACATTCGGCGGGGTCGCTGAAACGGAAGATCGGCGGCGCCGGCGGCAGCGACACCTGCATGTTGCCGTGCTGCTCGATTGCCTTGAGGACGATCGCGAAAAAATCGTGCCGGTCGGGACCCATCCAGACCGTGAAGGCATAGCGCCCATCCGGACGCAGAACCCGATAGGCCTCAGCAATCGCTTTATCAGGGTCGGCGATATGGAGAATGCCGAAGGCGCAGACGACGGCGTCGAAGCTTGCCGCGTCGAACGCAAGGTTTTCAGCGTCGCCCTCGCGAAATTCGATCCCCGGATAGCGGCGCCGTGCCTCGCCGACCATATCCGCCGCGAAATCTACTCCGATCACATGCGCGCCGCGCGCGGCGGCGCTGGCGGCGACGTAGCCGGGCCCGCAGGCCACATCGAGGACGCGCATGCCAGAACCGACGCCGGTGGCATCAAGAAGCGGCTCTACGGCGCCGATGGTGATCTGTCCGGCAAACTGATCATAGATGTCGGCCTTGGCGCCCCAGCCTCGCCGCTCAAGTTCCTTGAAGTTTGGTGCGTCCGCTGGTCCGTGCTGCGCCATGGCATTGTCTCCATCTCGAAAGATCGAATGGCCGGTCGTGGGTGTTTTGGGCGAGTGGTCTTTTAGGCCGGCGCGCCGCCGATACTACTTCGGCGCCCGGCCTTCGAGCTGTTGGGCGAAAAAAGTCTGCGCCCGCACCAGAGCGTCGGCCTTCGCTGCGACATTGGCTTCGACGCTTTGCCGCGAGCGCCCCGGATCGTCGAAATCGTGCGTGGCGCCCGGATAAAGTTTGATTTCGATATCGCCCCCCGAGGCGCGACTCTTTTCAACCAGGGTCGCGCAGCGTTTGGGCGATACTTCTTCGTCGGCGTCGCCCTGTAACACGCGGACGGGCGCGTAAGGCTTGTAACCACCATCCTCGAACATTCCCTTCAACCCACAGGCCGGATAAAACGCAAGAGCGGCGCGAAAGCCGGTCGTGGGGCCGCGCATCGCGGCTCCCGGCGTGTCGGCGGCGACCTCGGCCATGCTGGCGAGCGTGGCGCTACCGCCATTCGACCAGCCTTGCAGACCGACGTGATCGGCAATGACGTCGCGGCGGGTGCGCAGATAGGCGAGGCCGCCATAGGCATCGAGAGGTCGCACGGTGATTTCGTTGAGGGACTCCGGACGCTGATCGTAGCTGAAGCGCGGAAAGCCGTGCGGAAATCCGCGCGGCCCGAATCCGTCGACCAGGATCGCGACATAGCCCAGGCTGGCCCAAAGCTCGCCCCACATGCGGTGCCGCTTGGACAATGTCGAGGCGTCGTATCGCCCATTCGCCTCCGACGAATAAGCGCCGGCGCGGCCGTGCATCATCACGATCGCTGGTGCGCGGCCGGCCTTGCCGTGCGGGGCAAAGACATACCCGACAAGTGTGGTGTGGCCGTCAAGGCTCATGAACGTGGCGCGTTCGGGATGTGCCTCTTCGGCCGGTGCGACCGCGCACCAAGGCAAGACCAGAAGCGCCGTTGCCGAGACAGCTGCCGAGAGCGAGATGCTGCGAATGATCAAACCTCCCGGTCCCGCACACAACCAGATGGTATCAATTGGACGCCACGGCCGGTCACGATGCAAGGCAGATTAAGACATATAAAGCCTATGGTGGCGCTGCGAGTCGACATTGTATGCGGCGCGTTTATCAGCACATTGTCCGGACCCAGCGGTGTCAGGCGCTCTCGGCTAGAACGCGGTCGACCTCCGTAAGCGCACGGTCCTTCTCGGGCCTCGTCATCAGCGAGGCTTCGATGCCGTTGCGGACAATTGCTATGACTCTCATCGCGTCCAAGCTGCAGCGCATCCGACACGGCGCGGTAATTCTCGTTCACATAGCCGCCGAAATAAGCCGGATCGTCGGAATTGACCGTAACCACGAGCCCCTTGTCCATCATCCGCCGCAGCGGATGGCGCTTGAGATCGTCGATCACCCGCAAGCGCAGGTTGGAAAGCGGGCACACCGTGAGCGCCATCCGCTCGCGCGCCAGCCGTCCGACCAGCGCATCGTCGTCGAGCGAGCGATTGCCGTGATCGATCCGCCCGACGCCAAGCAGATCGAGCGCTTCCCACACATAGCTCGACGGGCCTTCTTCGCCCGCATGCGCGGTGAGGAACAATCCCGCTTCGCGCGCCCGCGCGAATACATGCTTGAATTTGCTCGGCGGGTTTCCGGTTTCTGACGAATCGAGGCCGACGCCGACGATCTTGTCGCGAAACGCCAGTGCCGAATCCAATGTCTTCTCCGCGTCGGCTTCGTCGAGATGGCGCAGAAAGCACATGATCAGGCTTGCCTGCACGCCGAGTTCACGTCCGGCATCGGCGATGGCGCGGTGCAGGCCGCCGATCACGGTGGAAAAGGCAACGCCGCGGGCCGTGTGCCCCTGCGGATCGAAGAACATTTCGACATGCCGGACATTGTCGGCATGCGCGCGTTGCAGATACGCGTAGGCGAGGTCGTAGAAATCCTGCTCGGTGATCAGCACCGACATGCCCTGATAGTAGATGTCGAGAAAGTCCTGAAGGTTGCCGAACCGGTAGGCCTGCCGCAGCGCGTCGACCGATGCATAAGGCAGTCGCACGCCGTTGCGCCGCGCCAGCGCAAACATCATTTCCGGCTCCAGGCTGCCTTCGATGTGAATGTGCAACTCGCACTTCGGCAGCCGTTTGATCAGGGTATCGATCTCGTGCATCCTGTTGCTTCTCCGGGCGCGGCAGCGGCGCCAGGTGGACGTATCAGGTGGACCTATCAAGTGGACCTACCAAACCAGCCTGTCGCCGGGAAGTGGTGAGGCCGAGACGTAACGCGGCCGGATGATCTGCGCACGACGAAGCCGGAGCGAAAGCGCGATGGAACACGCAGCGATCGAGGCCGCCGAAGCGCTGATGAACGAGCACCGCGGCGGCGCGAGGTTCCATCCGTTCGCCGCTGTTTTCGGAATCGCAAATGTCGACGACGCCTATGCGGTGCAGCGCGAATATGTGCGCTTGCAGATGCAAGACCGCGACACCGGCGTCGCCGGATACAAAATCGGGCTCACTTCGAAGCGCATGCAGGAAATGTGCGGGATCGATAGTCCGATCGCGGGCGTGGTTCTCGATGACCGCGTTCATGGCTCCGGCGCCAGCCTGAGCGTATCAGCATACGGGAGGATCGGCCTGGAATTCGAGATCGCGGTACGCATCGGCCGCGACCTTTTGCTCGACGAGCACCAGCTCACGCTCGAAGAAGTCGCCGCCGCGGTCGATGCGGTCTGCCCAGCGATCGAAATCGTCGACGACCGCAATGCCGACTATGGCGGTCTCGATGCTCTCTCCCTGATCGCCGATAATTCCTGGAATGCGGGAATCGTCCTTGGGGAATTCGCGCAACCCTGGCCCGATCTCGCCGCCATCGAGGGCGTGGTGTCCATCGATGGCGCGCCCGCCGATCGGGGATCGGGGCGAGACGTTCTCGGCCACCCTTTCCATGCGGTGGCATGGCTTGCCGGCCATCTCGCCGAGACGGGAACCGGATTGCGCGCCGGAGACGTCATCATGACCGGAAACCTGGTGACGACAAAATTTCCGGATCGGCCGTCGGCCTATCGTTTTGAGGCCGCGGGCCTCGGCGGGATCGAACTCACACTTGCGCCGATAGCGCGTTCGCCAAAATTTCGGCGAGGAGGGGAGATGGACTTCGGATTGACCAACAGGCGCGCTCTGGTGACCGGCGCTTCGCGCGGCCTCGGCAGGGCGATTGCCGAAGCGTTGCGGTCGGAAGGCGCGGCGGTGGCGATTTGCGCGCGCAATGCCGAGCGCATCGAAGCTGCGGCGAAGGAAATCGGCGCCGACGGCATTGTTGGCGATCTCTCTGTTTCCGGTGCAGCGGACGAGATATTGCGGCGTGCGAACGAGCGTCTCGGCGGCATCGACATCCTCGTAGTGAACACCGGCGGCCCGCCGGCCGGCACGTTCGACACTACTGGAGACGACGCATGGCGCAACGCGTTCGAAGGGCTCTGGATGAGCACGGTGCAGCTGATCCGCGGATGTTTGCCGGCCATGCGCGAGCGCCGCTGGGGCCGGATCATGATCGTCACGTCGGTCTCGGCGGACGAGCCGCTGCCGAACCTCATGATCTCGAACGCGCTGCGGCCGGGCCTGCACGGGCTGGTCAACGCGCTCAGCCGCGAAGTGGCGGGTGACGGCATCACGGTCAACGCGATCATGCCGGGCTATACGCTGACGGAGCGCCTTCGCGGCCTTGGTATCGACGTCAACGCCATCGCAGCGCAGATTCCGGCCGGGCGGCTGGGGCGGCCGGAAGAGTTCGGGGCGTTGGCTGCGTTTCTGGCCTCCGAACAGGCCGCCTATATCTGCGGCCAGGCTATCGCCTGCGATGGCGGATTGCTGCGATCGATTTGAAATCGAAGCCGCGGCTGTCCGCGACGCGGCTGATCAACATGCGGCGCTAACACAAACTAAAGCGCCGGCTCGCCGGCGATGTAGGTTTGACGCACCGCACGGTCGTCGCCGAGCGTCATCAGAACGAAGAGTTCATCTTCGAGATTGCGCGCCACTTCCATGCGATGCGCCATGGCGGGCGTGGCGCGGGCATCGAGTACGACCAGATCGGCGAAGGCGCCGGGCGCGATCGTGCCGATTTCCGTTTCGAGGCCGAGCGCCGCCGAATTGCCGCGCGTCATCAGGTCGAAGGCGGCGAGTGCCGGCAGGTTCTGGCCGCGCAACTGCATCACCTTGTAGGCCTCGGCGGCGGTGCGCAGCATGGAATAGGAGGTGCCGCCGCCGACGTCGGTGGCAAGCGCGATGCGCACGCCGGCTGCGGCAAGACGCTGATAATCAAACAGCCCGCTGCCGATGAAAAGGTTCGACGTCGGGCAGAACACGGCGACCGCCTGGCTGTCGCGCAGCAGCGCGACTTCGTCGTCGGCCAGATGGATGCAATGCCCCATCAGCGAGCGCGGGCCGAGAAGGCCGAAGCGGGCATAGACGGCGGTGTAACTCGGATCGTTCGGGAACAGCCGCTTCACCGTCGCGATCTCGTTGTGGTTCTCGGCGAGGTGGGTCTGCATCAGAACGGTCGGGAATTCCTTCAGCAGCGCGCCCGCTTCCGCGAGCTGCTCTTCCGTCGACGTGATGGCGAAGCGCGGCGTCACGGCGTAACGCTGCCGGCCGGTGCCGTGCCAGCGGCGAATGAGATCGCGGCTGTCGGCGATGGCCGTGCCGGCGGGCGCCAGGAGTCCGGGCGGGCCATTGCGGTTCATGATGGCGTTGCCGGCGATCATGCCGGCATTGCGCCTATGCGCCGCGGCGAACAGCGCGTCGGCGGAACCCGGATGCACGGTGCAATAAGCGAGCGCGGTGGTCGTGCCGTTACGCGCCAGTTCATCGAGGAAAAATTCGGCGTTGCGCGCGGCGTGCGCGGGATCGGCGAATTTCTGCTCCTCGACGAAGGTGTATTTCTCCAGCCATTCGAGCAGCTGCGCGCCGTAGGACGCGATCACCTGGGTCTGCGGGAAATGGATGTGCGGGTCGATGAATCCCGGCAGGATCAGGGCGTCGGCAAAAACCTCCGTCGGTATGCCGGCCGGCAGCCGCGCCGTGATGTCGTGCGCCGGTCCGACCGCTTCGATCCGGCCGTCTTTCACCAAGACGATGCCGTCTTCGATGAAGCGATAGCTTTGCGCGTCGCCGGCGCCGGTCGGCGCCCGCAGGAAGGTCAAAAGCCGGCCGCGGATTGCGCGCACACTCAACTCCGCCGTCTCGTCATTGCGCCGGCGCGCCCGAGGCAAGCCAGGAGGCGAGTACGCGACGCTCGTCGTTCGTCATGTCCGTGATGTTGCCCGGCGGCATCGCGTTCGAGCGGACCGCGACGATCTCGATCAGCGGCGCATGCCGCCGGATCTGGTCGTCGGAATCCAGCAGCACGCCTTTCGGCGCGGCAGCGATGCCGTCCCAGACCGGTTCGGCGGCGTGGCACATGCTGCAACGGGACAATATGATGCCGGACACATCGGCGAATTTGGGTGGCGGCGGCAATGCGCCGGTCGTCGTCGCGCGCGGACCGGCGGCCGACAGCCAGGCGATCGCCGCCATGCCGACGGCGGCAACGCCCCAGGTCCACCACGGACTGCCCTTGCCTTCATGGCGCGAATTGAAGAAATGCCGGATCACCGGGCCGATGGCGAGCACGATGGCGACGATCAGCCAATTGAAACGGGTCGCGAAAAACAGCGGATAGTGATTGCTCAGCATCAGAAAAACGACTGGAAGCGTCAGATAGTTGTTGTGAACCGAGCGCTGCTTGCCGAGCGCACCCCATCGTGGATCGGGCTGTTTTCCGGCGAGCATCGCCTCGACGGTCTTCTTCTGGTACGGAATGATAATCACAAAGACGTTCGCCACCATGATGGTGCCGATAAGCGCGCCGATCTGGGTGAAGGCGCCTTGGCCGCTGAAGACGTGAGTGAACCCGTAGGTCAGCGCGACCAGAAAAACGTAGCCGACGAGCGCCAGCGCAATCTCGTGGCGGCCGAGCGGCGACCGGCACAGGCCCTCATAGGCGAGCCACGCGATCACCAGGCTGACAAAGGCAATACCCGCCGCCTGCAAAGCGGTGAGGTCGAGCACCGACTTGTCGATCAGGAAAAGATCCGCGCCGAGATAATAAACGAGCACCAGCAGCGCGAAGCCCGACAGCCAGGTCGTGTAGGCTTCCCATTTGAACCAGGTCAGGCTGTCCGGCATTTGCGCCGGCGCGACCAGGTATTTCATCATGTGATAGAAGCCGCCGCCGTGAACCTGCCACTCGTCGCCCTTGACGCCGGCCGGCAGCCCAGGGCGCGGCTTGAGGCTGAGATCGAGGTGAATGAAATAAAACGAGCTGCCGATCCACGCGATACCGGCGACGACATGCAGCCAGCGAAGGATCGCGCTCGCCGATTTAGCGAGTATCAGCTCCACGATATGGGGCTCCCCTTGTCCCGACCCCGGAAATCCAGAATGGCAGAACCGGCGCAACGAGCGCAAGCGTGTCGCCTTGCTGCCGTTTTAGGCAGATTTCTTTGCTGCCCTCCTTTTGCTCGCGCCGATTTTGTCGGATGATGTCGCGTGAAGAGGGCCTGAAGATCGATCCAATAATGGAACGATCCTTGCAACGAAACCGGCGAGAAGCCTGGTAAAACACAGGGGAAGTACGGCGATCTCCATGCTCGATGCGTCATCACAAGCCGGTTCGTCACGGTCCGGGCCGCTGCTCAGTGCCATTTCCATAAGCAAGCGCTACGGCGATTTTCTCGCCAATGACGGCATCGATCTTGATCTCTATCCGGCCGAAATCCACGCCCTCTTGGGGGAGAACGGCGCGGGCAAATCGACGCTTGTGAAAATGATGTACGGTCTGATTCAGCCGAACGCCGGTGAACTCCGCTGGATGGGGCAAAAAGTCGTGCTATCCGGCCCGTCGGCGGCGCGCAATCTCGGCATTGGGATGGTGTTCCAGCACTTCTCGCTGTTCGAGAACCTTACGGTCGCAGAGAACGTCGCGCTCGGCCTGCCGCCGACCGAGTCGTTCTCCGCAATGTCGAAGCGGTTGGAGGAAACTGCGCGGGTTTACGGCCTTCCGCTCGATCCCAAGCGCGAGGTCTGGCGGCTCTCGGTCGGCGAACGCCAGCGTATCGAGATTGTTCGTGCGCTCATGCAAAATCCCAAGCTCCTGATCCTCGACGAGCCGACGGCGGTGCTGACGCCGCAGGAGGCGGACCAGCTCTTTGCCGTACTCGGGCGGCTCAGGAGCGAAGGCCGCGCCATTCTGTACATCAGCCACAAGCTCGAAGAGGTGAAACGCCTGTGCGACACGGCGACGATCCTGCGCGGCGGCAAGAAGGTGGCGACGTGCGATCCGCGGCAGGAGACCGCCGCGTCGCTCGCCCGCATGATGGTCGGCGGCGAGATCGGCGAGGTAAAGGCTGCGTCCGGTCGCAGCACGACGGTGCCGCGGCTCGTCATTCACAAATTGTCGCTCGAACCGGACGATCCGCATGGCACGCATCTCCGCGAGATATCGCTTGAGGTGAGTGGCGGCGAGATCGTCGGCATCGCCGGTGTTGCCGGCAACGGTCAGGATGAGTTGTTCGCCGCGCTGTCCGGGGAACGCCTGTCACCGGGCGACGGAACGGTGGTCATCGATGGTGCTGCCGCCGGTTTGCTTAATGTGACCGAACGCCGGCGCATGGGCGCCGCCTTCGTGCCGGAAGAACGGCTCGGCCACGGCACCGCGCCGCGCATGAAGCTGTCCGAGAATGCTTTGCTCACCGGCCACGCCGCCAGCGGTATGGTCAAAAAGGGCTTCATCAACAGGCTGGCAACGCTTGCGCATGTCGACCGCACGACCAAAACTTTCGACGTGCGCAAGGCGAAGCGCGATCCGGAGGCGGTAAGTCTTTCGGGAGGCAACCTGCAGAAATTCGTCGTTGGCCGCGAAATCCTCCGCGAGCCCGGCGTTCTCGTCGTCAGTCAGCCGACCTGGGGCGTTGACGCCGGCGCGGCGGCGACAATTCGCCAGGCGCTGATCGATCTTGCCGGGCGCGGCGCTGCGGTGCTGGTCATCAGCCAGGACCTCGATGAGCTTGCCGAGATCGCCGACCGCGTTGCTGTGATGTTCCACGGCAGGCTGTCGGCGCCTTTGAGCGCAGCCGAGGCCACGCGCGAAAAGCTGGGATTGCTGATGGGCGGCGCCGCCGCCGCCGGGCAGGGCGGGGAGCAAGAGGCAAAGCATGCAGTTGGTGCTTGAACGTCGTCCTGAGCGCTCCGCGGTGATCGCGATCGCCTCGCCGTTGATCGCCATCGCGCTCACCCTCGTCACATTCGCGATCCTTTTCGCCATCATAGGCAAGAACCCGATCGCCGCGCTCTGGGTTTATTTCATCGAACCGCTGACCGATCCTTTTTCACTTCAGGAAATCGCGGTGAAGGCGACGCCGTTGGTGATGATCGCGGTCGGTCTCGCGCTGTGTTACATCGCCAATATCTGGAATATCGGCGCCGAGGGGCAATTTCTGGTCGGCGCCGTGTGCGGCAGCTGGCTCGCCGTGCGTACTAACGGCACCGATGTCGGGCATTGGGTGCTGCCGGTCATGCTGATCTTGGGCGCACTCGGCGGCGCCCTGTACGGGCTTATTCCGGCGATCTGCAAAGTGCGCTTCGGCGCCAGCGAAATCCTCACCAGCCTGATGCTGGTCTATGTCGCCAATCTCGGCATGGACTATCTGGTCCGCGGCCCCTGGCGCGATCCGCAGGGCCTGAACTTTCCCACAACGGCCGCATTCGATCCCGTCGCGACCGTGCCGACTTTGTTGGAAGGCACCGGCCGATTGCATGCCGGCTCGATCATCGCCCTTGTCGTCGTGATGCTGGTGACGGTGCTCCTCGGCCGCACCATAAGAGGATTTGAGATCCGGGTGGTCGGCGCAGCGCCGCGGGCGGCGCGCTTTTCGGGTTTCAACACCAACAGGCTGGTCCTCTTCACCTTCGCGATTTCCGGAGCGCTTGCCGGACTCGCCGGCATCATCGAGGTGGCAGGACCGATCGGCCATCTGGACCCGGGTGTGTCATCGGGCTACGGCTTCACCGCCATCATCGTCGCCTTTCTCGGGCGGCTTAATCCGGTTGGCATCCTCGTCGCCGGGCTGTTTCTCGCCCTGACCTTCATCGGTGGTGAGAGTGCGCAGATCTCGATGAAGGTCCCGCTCGACCTCACCAAGGTCTTTCAGGGCATTCTGCTGTTCTACGTGCTGGCCTGCGATTCATTCATCGTCTACCGGATCCGCCTGCTGCGGTCGGTGCGAAAAGCCGTGCCGGCCCATGCTTGAAACGCTCCACAACATCCTACAGCTGATTTTCTCGGTCAGTTTTATTCTGACGGTCATCACCGCCTCGACGCCGCTGCTTTTGGCGTCGGCCGGCGAATTGGTGGTCGAGCGTTCCGGCGTGCTCAATCTCGGCATCGAAGGGATGATGATCATGGGGGCCGCCTGCGGCTTTGCCGGCGCCTACCTGACTGGATCGACTCTCATCGGCGCGCTGTGCGGGATCTTTGCCGGCGCGGCCCTGTCGGCGATCTTTGGCTTCCTGACGCTCGGGCTCGCGGTCAACCAGGTTGCCGCCGGCTTGGCGCTGACAATTTTTGGCATCGGCCTGTCGGGACTGATCGGCGCCGGCTTTGTCGGCCAGCAGATCGTACCGGCCGGGCAACTCCACCTGCCGATTCTGACCGATCTGCCGGTAGTCGGCCGCATTCTCTTCGGCGACGACGCCTTCGCCTACGTCTCGATCGCCCTTGTTATTGCCATCTGGCTGTTTCTCTACCGGACGCGCGCAGGCTTGGTGCTGCGGGCAGTCGGCGATAATCATGCCTCAGCGCACGCGCTGGGCTATCCGGTACTCAGGATTTGCATGCTGGCGGTGCTGTTTGGCGGCGCCTGCGCGGGATTGGCCGGCGCGTATCTACCGCTCGCCTATACGCCGTTTTTCGTTCCGGGGATGACAGCGGGGCGCGGCTGGATCGCTCTGGCGCTGGTGGTTTTCTCCTCCTGGCGGCCGGGTCGCCTGGTCATCGGCGCTTACCTGTTCGGAGCCGTCAGTATCCTGGGGCTCGCCCTGCAACCGCTCCAACTCAATATACCCCAGCAAGTGATGAACATGCTGCCCTACCTTGCCACGGTCATCGTTCTCGTGTTGATTTCGAGGACGCGCGGTACCGCCGGGTCCGCTGCGCCTGCGTCGCTGGGTCTGGTTTTCGTGCCTGACCGCTAAGCGTTGAAAATACTGCGGACGTGTCCCGCCGCGGAGAAACTGAAGAGACGTTCGTCAGAACTGAACAGGCGTTCGTCTCTGCCAACCCCGGAGTAAGATCATGAAGAAATGGAACGTCGTGGGCCTGGCTGCGGTCATTGGGATCGCCGCCGTAACATTCCACGCTTACGCAGCTGATAAACTGAAAGTCGGGTTCATCTATGTCGGCCCGGTCGGCGACCTTGGCTGGAGCTACCAGCACGACCTCGGCCGCAAGGCGATGGAGAAGGCGCTGGGCGACAAGGTCGAGACGACCTTTCTCGAGAATGTCCCCGAGGGCGCCGACGCGGAACGCTCGATCGAGCAGCTGGCCCGCACCGGCCATAAGCTGATCTTCACCACCTCGTTCGGCTTCATGGACGCGACGCTGAAAGTGGCGAACAAATACCCGAACGTGTTTTTCGAGCATGCTACCGGCTTCAAGCGCGCGAAGAACATGAGCACCTATGCCGCCCGCTTCTATGAAGGGCGCTACATCCAGGGCCAGATCGCCGCCAAGATGTCGAAGACCGGCATCATCGGCTACATCGTGTCGTTTCCGATCCCCGAGGTCATTTCCAACATCAACGCGACGATGCTTGGCGCCCAGTCGATCAATCCGAACATGAAGGTGAAGATCATCTGGGTGAACAGCTGGTTCGATCCGGGCAAGGACGCCGACGCCGCCAAAGCGCTCATCGATCAGGGCGCCGACATTCTGACGCAGCACACCGACTCGCCGGCCGCTACGCAAATCGCGGAGCAACGCGGCATCCACTCGTTCGGCGAATCTTCCGACATGATCAAGTTCGGTCCGAAAGCCCAGCTGACGGCGGATACCGACTATTGGGGCAGCTACTACACCAAGCGTGCTCAGGACGTGCTCGACGGCAAATGGAAGTCCGAAGACACCTGGGGCGGCCTGGATTCAGGGATGGTGGTGATGGCGCCCTACACCAACATGCCCGACGACGTGAAGAAGATGGCGATGGACACCGAGGCCTCCATCAGGAGCGGCAAGTTCCATCCCTTCAAGTGCCCGATCACCAACCAGGACGGCAAGGTCGTCGAGTGCAAGGGCGGCGACCATCTCGATCCCGGCCAGATTCTGAGCATGAACTGGTACGTCAAAGGCATCGACGACAAGATTCCGGGGAAGTGATTCTTCCTCGTCTTCTATTTCGTCTCCGATCAAACAACACGATGGCCGGGCTCGCACCCGGCCATTTTCATTGACCCATGCGGTGACGGTCAAAAGAATGTCATGAGACATCAATATTCCGCATCTGTTATCATCGCTGACCGATCGGCCTCTCGATTTTTTAAAGGAGAGAAAAAATGTCTAATCATTTTACCGGGCTCAGTCTCGGTCCGCCTCTCGGGGACCAACGCCTCGACCTCTGCGACCTTTACGCGTTCCAGTCGCCCACGGACCCGGCAAGGACCGTGATCATTCTCAACGCAAATCCGTCCGCCGACGCGCTCCATCCCGACGCCATCTATCGCCTCAATATTGACAACGATGGAGATTGCCTCACCGACATCGCGATAAGCTACGTGTTCTCAAAGCCGCAAAACGGCCGGCAGACCGTAAACGTCTTTGTCGCAAAAGGCGCGGAGGCCCGCTCCGTCGAGGCCGTCGGAACGAAAATAATCGCCGATGCCGAAGTCTCCTTCGGCGCCAAACCCAACATCGTCAAGTCCGGCGCCTACAATTTCTTCGCCGGCGCGCGCAGCGACGCCTTCTTTTTTGACTTCGACGGTATCAAAAATCTGTTCGATACCTCGGGCGGCAGAAATTTCACCGCGCCGCACCTTGGCGGCAAATCGCCGTGGACCGGCGTGGATTCAAATACCGAAGCCAATGTGGGCTCGACGGTGATCGAACTGCCGACCAGCGAGCTGGGCGCCAATGCCGAGATCAGTATCTGGGGCCGATGCAGCGTGCGCCAGGATGGCAAGCTTCTGCACGTCGATCGCGCCGGCCACCCGAGTGTCAGCAGCTTTTTCAACACCGACGACACCAAACTGGAATACAACGCCAGCGAACCGGTTAACGATCGTAAGCGTTGGATGGATATGTTCGTCCACCTGATGGGACATACCGGCAACTACACCCGTGAGGAGGCGATTGCCGCGATCGACGCCGACCGCATTCTGCCCGACATGCTGAATTTCAATCCTTCGAAGCCGGCGAAATATCCCAACGGCCGCGTTTTTACCGACGATGTCATCGATCACCGCCTGGCCTTCCTGTCGAAGGGTGACATCCCACCCAGCGGTCTCAAGCCGCACACCGACATTCTCAAGGAATTCCCGTATATCGGCACGCCGCATCCGAAGAAGGACTAGCGGTCTTACTGCGGGCGACGGCGGCCGCGTCAGGCGCAGACGCCGAGTTCGAGCCTGCGCTTGATCACCTCGGCCGTGCTGCCGTTGGTGACGGACGCGTTGGACGACACGGGAAGCAAACAGCGATCGACGCTCAGCGCAGATAGGTCGTTTGTTAGCGCAGATAATCGTGGACCACCTTGCCCAGGGCTAACGTCAAATCGGCGATGATGTGTGTCGTCGAGAGGATTTCCAGCACCGGCAGTTCGGCGACCGGAGCCAGCGCGTGGGGATGAAGCTCGAGCGCGCCGGGTCCGGTCCAGGCGCCCTTTAAATCGATATCTTCCAGGTAATACTCGACCATTTCGCAAACGCGCGGCGTGCCGTCGACGTGCGGAATGATTTTAAGCAGATAGTTGGGAGCCTCGAGCGACGCCTTTATCTCTGCGAGGTCGGCCGGCTTGTGTTTGTAACCCATCGTGCCGGTAGCGACGCGCACCGGGCCATAGTCGAGCGTGCCGACCAGCGTGTCGATCTCGGCCCGCAAGCTTGGTTGCGCCAGCTTCTTGGGAAAGCCCCACAACTCGCGCCCGCCGGCGATGGGCGGCTCATCGTTGAGGAACATGCAGTGCGAATAGCCGCCTTTGCGACCGCGGAATGAGACTGGAATGACCTGACCCGTCTCCGTGTAGTCGCCGAAGCCGGTCGAATCCGGCATCCGGATGAACTCGTATTTGACGATAGGCTCGTCGACCTCAAGCGGTTCGGGCACCAGCGCGCGCAATTTATCCAAATCGGTCCGGTAGGCGATGACGAGAAATTCGCGCTGAAGAAAGCGGTATGGTCCGGGCGGATAAGCGGGGCTGGTGAGCGGCATGGCGAAGGCGCGCTTACGCACATCGGCTTCTTTCATGATGTCCTCTCGGTTGGGGCCAAGGCGTATTGTATTGGCGGCCGCGGCCTAGTCTCGCTCGTGTTCGGCAATGTCGAAGATAAAGACACCGTCGGGAGTGCGCGGACGCTCCAGCACTTCGGGATGCGCCAGTGTCCGTATCGTGTCGTCGTAACCGGTGCGCCAGTGGTCCACCATGCTCAGACGCGAGAATTCGTAGTCCTTCGAATCGCCTTCATAGCCCTTCGCGCGATAGATGAGGTGGATCAAATTCCAGTCCTTGCGTTCGGAAAATTCACGCAAGACTGCTAATTCCGGATCGTCCGCCAATTCAGGAGGCAGCCTCTTCAATAACGAGGAGAAGCAGTTGCGGACGCTTTGCATCTCGATGAACCGCTGGGAGTTCTCGCGGGTGCGGCTCGAATAGATGATTTCCTTTTGCCGCGTGTTCACGTCCGCCATATTGCGCGGAAACTCGCCGCGCGACGGCCAGAGATCGACTTGAAACACCAGCGTGTCTCGTTGCGGGCGGCCGTCCACCACCCAGCGCAGCGGCGTGTTGGAGACAAGGCCGCCGTCCCAATAATATTCCCCATCGACCTCGACCGCGGCAAATGCCGGCGGCAGCGCGCCGCTTGCCATGATGTGTTCCGGCCCAATGCGGTCCGTCGTGGAGTCGAAATACCTGAAGTTGCCTGTCTGCACGTTGACGGCGCCGACGCTCAGACGCGTCGGCCCATCGTTGATGCGATCGAAATCGATTAGCCGCTCCAATGTGCTCGCGAGCGCGCGCGTGTCGTAATAGCTTGTCGCCTGGGGGGAGCCGGCGGGCCACCACCAGGGCGTCACCGGCCGTAGCGCAAAGAAAGCAGGCGTGCCGCTCAACAGCGCGCGCCCGGCCGCCCATTGATTAAGCAGGCCCCGCGTGGTTTCGAAGTTCAATGCCGGCACGAGACTGCTGGCGAATGTCCAAAATCCGGGCGCCTGTGGCACCCGATGGACGCCGAAATTAACTTCTTCGCTGGGCCACACATCCGGCGCGGGCCACTGCACATAAGGCTCAGTGATGCTTTCCCAAAACTCCCGCAGTCTGTCGACGCGGGTGCCGGGCGGATTGCCGGCGATAATGGCGGAGTTGAAAGAGCCGATCGATATGCCGGCAACCCAGTCGGGTTCGATGCCTGCCTCGACGAGCGCCTGAAAGACGCCGGCCTGATAGGCGCCGAGTGCGCCGCCGCCCTGCAGCACCAGGGCAATGCATTCGAACGGAAGCCGATTCCGCACCGGTTGCGGATGTACGCCGCTCTTGTTTGTCATGCTCACCGCCCAAATGGCGCCATGTGAAGCCGCGCCCAAATCCCCTGCTTCACCGCGCCAGCGTTGGATGTAGCACAGCTCGGTTAAGCTGCGCACTTCCTGCGATGCGTAATGCTTGAGCAGGCTGAACGAACAGTCAACGGCGGTACCTTGCCGTAGGCTGCTTTCGCCTTGCAGGGTAGTGCAGTTCAAAGCCGGCGACCGCCGCCTTCAGCCCAATGTAGATCGTAAGCACACGCCCGTGGCGCGCCTGTGACGTTGATGCCGGGCACAAAGCCGGGACAAACGTCAGCGCGCCGCGTACGCCTCAAGCTCCGCCAGGAAGCGGTCCTTGGCCGGCCGGGGCAGCCAGGTGCTTTCGAAGGCATTGCGCGTCAGTTGCACCAATTCCTTCGGACCGAGATCGGCCTCCTCCTGGGTGCAAACGAAATTCTCGTTCATGTAACCACGGAAATAGGCCGGGTCGTCGGAATGCACCGTGGCGCGGATGCCAAGATCGAGCATGCGCTTGATCTCCTTGGCCTTGCTGCCGTTGGTCACAAAGGCGTTGGAAACCGGGCAAACGGTGAGCGCGAGTTGCCGCCGGGCGACTTCGTCCGAAAGCCGCTTGTCGTCCAGCACGTTGACCCCGTGATCGATGCGGTCGACGCCGATCTCCTCCAGCACTTGCCGGATGTGTTCGGTCGAGTTCTGTTGATCGACGTCGCAATGCATGGTCAGGAAATATCCTTCCTTACGGGCACGCTCGAACACCGCCTTGAACTTCACCGGCGGATTGTTCTTTTCGTCCGAGTCCAGTCCGACGCCGATGATCCATTCGCGATAGGGCAGCGATTGCACCAGCGTCGTCATGGCAAATTCCGCGCTCCAGTCGCGGAGGAAACACATGATGAGCTGGCTCTTGATGCCGAGGATGCGTTCGGCTTCGAGCTGCGCGCGGCGGATGCCGCGGATCACGACATCGAAAGGCACTCCGCGCCCGGTATGCGGTTGCGGATCGAAGAACATCTCCACGTAGCGCACGTTTTGCGAATGCGCCTTGGCGAGATAGGCGAAGGTCAGGTCGAAGAAGTCCGGCTCGTGGACCAGGACCCTCATGCCCTCGTAGTAGATTTTGAGAAAGGAGGGCAGGTCGTGGAAATCATAGGCGGCTCTCATCTCGGCCGCGTCTTTGTACGGCAGCGACATGCCATTCCTTCGCGCGAGCTCGAATTTCATTTCGGGCTCGAGGGTGCCTTCGATGTGAACATGCAGTTCGCACTTCGGCATCCCGGCGATGAAGCCGCGCAGATCGTTCATAACCACCTCCTGTCGGTCGGCCTAACCTACCCGTCACGGCTACTATAGCGTCTCCGGCATCGGTGTCGCCTTGCCGTCGGCGAGGGCAAATTGCGGGATATGGCCCAGACCGCGCACCAGGCCGGCATCGGCGCCGAGGGTTTTCTCCCAATCGTGGCCTTCGGTCAGGATCACGCCGGCCCCGACAATCTCGGCGCCGGCCGAGCGCACCAGCGCCAGCGTCGCCGCAAGACTGGAGCCGGTCGCCACGACGTCGTCGACCACAACGACCCGCCGCTTGGCGAGCAGCGGCACGGCACGGCGATCGAGCATCAGGCGCTGCTTGCCGGCGGACGTCACCGACTGCACCTCCTGCACCAGGGCGTCGGCCAAATGGATCTTCGGCGACTTCTGGGCGATGACATATTGGTCGAGGCCGAGCGCGCGCGAGACTTCGATGACCACGGGGATACCGAGCGTAGCGGCGCCGACGACGATGTCCGGTTTGAGCGGACCGAGCTTGGCGGCAAGCGCCTTGCCGATACGCTCGCCGAACTGCACGCCCATATCGATCACCATCAACAGCGAGATGGCGAGCCGCTGGTTGATCGGCACGATCGGTAGCGTCACCGGCTCGCCGGCGATATCGACATTATAGGTCTGCATCGTTAGCCCTCGAGGAACCGGCCCAAACTGGGCAACCATTTTACGCCAAATTGCCCGCCGCGATGATGGATCGAATCTGTGCAGCGCCAGCGCAGTCCTTGTGCAGGCCCGCGTCAGCCGCCTTGCAGCGTCCGCGCCGCAGCCGAGTGCCGTCGCATAAGATCGGCGAGATCCAGCCCGGGGATTTGACCGTTCTCCACGATCCAGCGGCCGCCGACCATCACCCGGTCGGCGCGGTGGGCGCCGCAGAGAACGAGCGCCGCGAGCGGATCGCCGCTGCCGGAAAACCGCAATTCGTCGAGCTTGAACAGCGCGAAATCCGCTTGCGCGCCGGCCGTGATCGCGCCGATGTCGGTTCGCCCGACGCAGGCCGCCGAGCCCTTGGTCGCCCAACGTAGCGCATCGAGGTGGCTGACTTTGGTGACGCCGTAACGGCTGCGTTGGAGCAGGAACGCCGCGCGAACCTCCTGCATCAAATTCGACGCGTCATTCGAGGCCGAGCCGTCGACGCCGAGGCCGATACGCATTCCGGCGTCTTCCATATCGCATACCGGGCAAGTCCCCGACGCCAGCGTCTGATTGCTGCACGCACAGTGCGAAACAGTGGTTCCGGCGCGCGCCAGGCGCTTGATCTCGCCGGCGTCGAAATGGATGCCGTGGGCGAGCCAGACCCGATCGTTGAGCCAGCCGCAATCCTCCAGATAATCGAGCGGCCGGCAATTGTGCATCTGCTGGCAGAAACGGTTCTCGTCCTCGGCCTCGGCGAGGTGGGTATGCAGGCGCACATCGAGCCGCTGCGCCAGCTCGGCCGTGGATCGCATCAGCGAGGTCGTCACCGAAAATGGCGAGCACGGCGCGAGCGCGATCTGCACCATCGCGCCGTCGCCGGCTTCGTGGTAGCGCGCCACCACGCGCTCACTGTCGGCAAGGATGGTGTCCTCGTCCTGCACCACGCTGTCCGGCGGCAAGCCGCCGTCGCGCTGCGAGAGGTTCATCGAGCCGCGCGTCAACAGAACCCGCAAGCCGAGGCGCCGCGCCGCCTGCACCTCGATGTCGATGGAGTCTTCGAGGCCGGCGGGGAAGACATAATGATGATCCGTCGTCGTCGTGCAGCCGGACAGCATGAGCTCGGCCATTGCCAGCGTCATGCCGAGATCGAGCGCTTCCGGCGTCAGTCGCGCCCAGATCGGGTAGAGCGCCTGCAGCCAGGGAAACAATTCGCGGTCGAGCGCCGCGGGAACCGCGCGGGTCAGGGTCTGATAGAAGTGATGATGGGTGTTGATCAGTCCCGGCAGCACCACATGCTGGCCCGCATCGAATACCTTTACGTCCGGCGTGCCGGGATTGCGGCCGGCGGCGACGAGTTCGACGATGCGGCCGTCTTGCACCACGACGCCACGCTCGGCGCCGTCGCGCCAGAATGGCGAGCGGATCCTTGATCCAGAGTGCCGGTGTTTGTCGTTGGTCATGTGAAGCGTTCCAGGAAAATGCGGTGCAAACGGCATGCCTGGTTTGCGGCCGATAATCTAATTCCTTCATCGGAGTCGTGGCGTTGCTGAACGGTCACGTTTTCTGCCCGTTCTCTTTTTTGGCAATAGCCTGTTGCAACCTCGGTACCTCCAGCGTCTTGACCAAGGTGGTTTCGGGGTCCTCGATCGGCCAGTGAAGATATTTTTCTCTCGCCATCTGCTCGATCGTCGATCTGTTTTGGCGAAATTTATCGAGCCGCTCTTCATTGGTGAGGCTGGTCGTTACCCCGAAGTTATCATCCAGCGCTTCTCGGCTGATTGCACAGCGTGCGCCTCGTCCGAGCAACTCTCCAACAAACGTGACAATATCCCGCTCAAAATCATATCGGGCACGAGCGTCACTAAAAGTCAGATCGATTCCGGGAATTATGCTTCGAACATCGCCCACGGTCTTTAAGACTGCGTCGCGAATTTCTGGCGGAATTTGGCTTAAACCTTCGGCGAGAGATTTCCGCCAAGCAGGGCCTCGATTGAACGCTTCATTCCAGGAAGATTTAAGGTCGTATGGTCTCTTGTCATTTAGTATTTCAAGCAGTGCCGCTGATTGGCGAACATCTTTATCTCGCTTGGCGGTTCCTTCTTGGCGGCGGCGCGAAATTATTAATTTATGAATTGCGAAACGGTGAGGTGATGGGACGAGCACCCGAATTCCGGCGTTATGTAGGACTATTGCGGGCTCAGGGTCGTGGATTAGAAAATCCAGGAACCGGAGGGGGTCTGCGTCGGTTTGAAATGCGGGAAGGTACTGAGGAGCGTCGCCATCCTGCCCCTCGTTTGGGGTGAGGAAGTCGACCCGAAGTCCTCCCTCGGAAACGTAGCTTGTGACATTGTGTTCATGAATATGGGGAACGGCACGGAATGTTTTGTCCACCTTTTTAAGCACGTCGAGCACGGGAGGCGTTTGATCGCCCACGGCTACTGACACGTTTCTGAATTGGGCTATGTCGATGTCCCCTGTCTGTAAAGTTGAATGTGGGAGTCGCGCGCCGAGCATTGGCGCATACGTTTGAAACGCGACGGTCCCGACAAGGATTCCGCGAAGACGAAATACCCCAGCCCTTGCCAAGGCCTCAATAATATCTCCGATTTCTTTGACCGGCCGTTGAAGTCCGAATGCACGGACGAGGTTCGACACGAGTGCCCGGCGTTCGCGTTCATCTTCCCGTATTTGCTTGTGTCGCGAAATCTGCTCCAGAAGCTCGGGTGTTTCAGGGCCGACGTACTTTTGTACGCGGCCGGCGTCGGATGACCGTTGAAAGTACCAATATCGCTTGTCGTTGATTGTTTTGGGGACAAATGTGCCGTCCTCGGGAAATGCCTCGTTGAATGCCGCCGCGCTGCAGCGGTCAAGGAGTTCCGCGTAGGTCGTCTGCATTAGAAGGGGAGGCGGAGGCATGGGAACATTTCTTGTCTTATACGCATTCTGCAAATTGCGTATAATTTAAACCGCTCCGCGTCTCAAGTTGTTTTATACGCAACCTGCAAATTGCGTATATTTTACGTAAGGTGCTGAAAATAAGACGATACTCCGCCCAGAAGGGCGCGTCAGCGGCTTCCAATATCACCCGGCATTTTAATTTCCGGCCGCGAGCGGCGGCCAGCCGACCTTGCTGGCGCGGTGGATTTGGCGCGCGACCCGCAGGATCATCGGCTCTTCAAATCGCGGCGCGACGATCTGCATGCCGATCGGCAGTCCGTCCCGCGACAGGCCGGCCGGCGCGGTCGCGGCAGGCAGACTGACCAGCGTGATGAGATAAGCGGGCGCAATCCAGTCGATATAGTTTTCAAAGCTGCGGCCGTTGATGCGGTCGGGGAAATTCTGCTCGACCGGATAGGGCTTCACCGGCGCCGCCGGCGTCAACAGAATGTCGAAGCGCTCGAACAGCTGCTGAAAACGCAGGAAAACCTGATGCCGCGTGCGCTCTGCCGCGGCGAAGTCGATGGCGTTCAACTTCAGCCCGGCCTCGACGCTGCCTTTGAGGTTGGGTCCGAACTGCTCGATCTGGCTCAGCCGCTCATATTGCTGGCCGACCATCCAAAATCCGCGCCAGGTCTGGTAGGGCGCCCGTCCATCGCCGGCGCTGAATTTGATCTCTTCCACCTGCGCGCCGAGTTTGCCCAAGGCGGATGCGGCGTCGCGGCAGATCGTATCGATTTCCGATTCGACGCCGATGTCGGCGATGTCGGAGACGTAAGCGATCCGCAGACCCTTTATTTCCTCGCTGCGCTCGAGTTCGGCCAGCGCGCTTTGCCACGGCGGCGCCACCGAAATCGGCGAGATACGGCTAAAGCCGACCAGCGAATCGAGCATCAGGGCGGCGTCTTCGGCGTCGCGCGCCAACGGGCCGTGGAGCTGCCCTGGGTCCCAGGCGAGCGCCATCGGATGGCTTGGCGTCAGCCCCGGCGTTGGGCGCAGGCCGACGATGCCGCAGAACGCCGCGGGAATGCGGATGGAGCATCCGAAATCGGTGCCTTGGGCGATCGGCAGCATGCCCGAGGCGACGGCGACCGCGGAGCCTCCGGAGGAGCCCGCCGGGCTCAAAGCCGGATTCCACGGATTGCGGGTTGGGCCGAACAGCACGTTGTTGGTATTGGCGCCGCAGGCGAATTCGGGCGTGTTGGTCTTGGCGAGCACGATGGCACCGGCCGCCTTGAGGCGGCGCACGGCTTCGGCGTCCTCCTCCGGCACGTAGTCCTTGAACAGCGGCGAGGCGAAGGTGGTGCGGATGCCGGCCGTGGTGGTGACGTCCTTGACCCCGATCGGCAGGCCGTGCATCGGGCCGAGTGGTTCGCCTTTCAGGACAGCGATTTCCGCGTGCCGCGCACGATCGCGCGCCTGATCCGCGACGAGCGTGACGATGGCGTTGAGTTTCGGATTGAGCGCTTCGATGACCTTGAGATAAGCGTCAAGCACTTCGACCGGGCTGACGGCGCGGGTGCGGATGAGGCGCGCCAATTCACGCGCCGATTTGCGTGTCAGATGATTGTCGGACATGGCTTATCATTAGACATGGCAGATCTATTTCCCGGACCAGTGAACGAAGCGCCGCTCGACGAGCAGAAACAACAGATTAAGACAATAGCCGAGTGCGCCGGCAGCGAAAATCGCCGCGTACATCCGCGGCATGTCGAATAGCTGTTGTGCTTCGAAGACGCTGTGGCCGAGGCCATCCTGCGAGCCGATGAACATCTCGGCGACCACGATGATGACCAGGGCGAGCGACACGCCGTTGCGCAGGCCGACGAAGGTCTGCGGCAGCGATTCAAGCAGCATCACGTCGAACAGCACACGCAAACGTGAAGCGCCCATGACCTTTGCCGCCAACAGCCGCGTCTTGCGCGCATTCATGACGCCATAGGCGACGTTGAACAAAATCACCAGGATGGCACCAAACGCGGCGACCGAGATTTTCGTCTCGTCGCCGACGCCAAAGAGTATCAGGAACAGCGGGAACATCGCGGAAGCGGGGGTCGAGCGAAAAAAATCGATGACGAATTCGAGCGAGCGGTAGAGCCGCTCGGATGAACCCAGCACGATGCCGAGCGGGATAGCGATAACGGCGGCGATCGCCGTCGCAGCCGCGGTCCGATACACGGTCTTGACGAAATCGAAGCCGAGCGGCCCGCCGTCCATCCCGCGCCACAGCGAATTGAATGTCGCAGCTGGCGATGGCAGCAGCACCGGATCGACCCACTGGCGCCAGGAGGCCAGCGACCAGATGGCCAGCAGACCAACGACACCGACGATCGGCAACAGCGCCTCGCCCTTTTGCGTGTTCATGGGCGCCGGACCTCGCGTTGGAACACTTCAAGGCACGCGGCTTTGGTGCGCACGAAATCCGGGTTGGAGAGCGTGGCGTCGGTGCGCGGACGCGCCGCGGTGACCGGCGTGAACGCGGCGATGCGGGCCGGATGCCGCGACAGCAGCAGGACGCGGTCGGCAAGAAATACCGCCTCCTCGAGATCGTGCGACACAAGGATCGTGGTGGTGCCGGTTTCCAGAAAGATGCGCTGCAATTGCTCGCGCATGAACAGCGTCATTTCATAGTCCAGCGCCGAAAACGGCTCGTCGAGGAACAGAATTTCCGGCTCGACGACCAGCGCGCGAAGAATTGACACGAGCTGCTGCTGCCCGCCGGACATCTGATAGGGATAAAGGCCGAGGTCGAGCTTGACGCCGAGATGGCCGACAAGCGCTTCAGCGCGGGCGCGGCGTTGCGCCGGCGGCACCCGCATCAGCTTGAGCGGGTAGGCGATGTTGTCGAAGGCGCGCATCCAGGGGAACAGCGCCTCGCGATAATTCTGAAACACATAACCGAATTTGATCGCGTCGAGCCGCCTGCCGTCGAAGAGGATTTGCCCGCTGTCGGCCGGAACGAGTCCGGCAATCATGTTGATCAGCGTGCTCTTGCCGCAGCCGTTCGGCCCGAATACCGCGATCAGCTCGCCGCGCGGAATGTCGAGATCGAAGTTATCGTAGATGACGGTCCTGTCGAAGCGTTTGCTCAGTCCGCGAACGGTGACGTGAAGCCGCTTCGCCGCTTCGCTGGCCGGCGGCGGGACTGCGCCGGCCGTTTGCGGAAGCGCCTGCGGCGCGGCGCTCATCGGGCGTCACCTGCCGGCACGACCAGCACCAACAAAGCATGGGCCGTGAAAGCCTGTGCCGACTGAGCTCGCCATGCGCGAATCCATCAGTAGGACTTGAGATATTTTCGAACGTCGACCTTTTCCGGCACGACGCCGATATCGTGGCCGAAATCGGCGAATTTCTGCAAATCGTCGATCTGTTTGGGGCTCATATCCTTGACCATGGTGTAGCCAAGCATCGGAACGGTATCGACGACATTCTCCGGCGTCATGGTATTCTTGAGGAGGTGTTTGCGTGCCTCCTGCGGGTCGTTCTTGATCAGGACAAGCGCCTTGGCCCAGGCCTGCGCGAAGCGCCTGGCGACGTCGGGACGCTTGTTGATGAATTCCGACGAGAAGGCGCAGCCGGCGGCAAAAGGGTCCGCCTCCGGATCGCCGAGAACGTATTTGGCGATTACGCCGGCTTCGACGGTCTTGGCGAAGCCAAGCTGGTTCATCACCGTTGCGTTTGGTTCGAGCGTGTAGCCGCCGTCGAACGTGCCGGCCTTCATGGCGTTGATGTGCTGGCCCATATCGAGCTGGTCGATCGTGTAATCGCCGTCCTTGAGGCCGACCTTGGCGAGAATGCCTTTGGCGGTATTCAAGTTCGCCGGCCCCGGCGCCGACATCAGTTTGAGGCCTTTGAAGTCCTTGAGCGACTTCACCTTGTCGGCGAGGCCGGCGCGCACGACGAACTGCTCCATCCGGTGCGCCGCATTCTGGCCATTCATGGCCACATACATCGCCACGCCCGGCTTTTTGAGGTCGGCGTTCAATCCTTCCAGCGTCACCAGCACGACCGAGACTTCGATCTGGTTGGTGATCAGCGCCGCGACGTTGGGCGGACCGCCCATCAGGACGATCGTTTCCGGATCGATATCGAGTTCCTGGAAATAGCCGAGATCGCGGGCGACGAAATAGGGCAGCGACGAACTGACCGGAAAGACGCCGACCTTCACGTTGTCCGCGGCTCTCGCACCGGCGGAAAAACTTAACCCGGCCGCAGCAAAGGCGGCGATTACTGCAAAGACGGTTCGGCGAGTGAATATCAAGTCAGGCTTCACTTGTTAGCATTAAGATCACTTCCGTCACCCTGAGATGCGAGCAGAGCAAGCCAACCAAGTCGGCTGTAGCCGACTTGATCTTGAACCTCCGAAACCGGGCTTTTCGATTTCGATTGGGGCGACGGCCCGACCGCCGCCCTGGCCATTCATCCTTCGAGGGTCGCTCCGCGACCGCCTCAGGATGACGGGAACGGCAAGCAAGCCGCGTGCGGCGTGGGCGTCATTCGCCCGCGTCGATGATGGCGATGCAGGGTCCGCCGCCCTGCGGCCCTTGATGCATGGCGTCGACGGATACGAATACGGCGGGATCGCCGATCGCCGCCGCCGCGAGGCCGCCGACCGCGGCCTTGATATGGCGGTGCCACGACACGTCGGAATCGTCCAACATGATCTGGCGGCGGGAGCGCAATTTTCCGGTACGGTCCGCCTCGCACTTCATGAAACAATTGACCAGCCGCCCGTTGAGGTCCTCGGCGCGGGGCCGCGCCGGCAAATCGAGCCCGGCATTGCGGATCGACTCGTAGATGCCGTCGATGTCGAGCGCGTCCTTCATCACCGAATGGCCGATACGGTAGCGGCCCCCGGCGCCGTTCTTGTTGCCGAGAAGAACGATTTGCGCCTGCGTCAGTTCGACGCCCGACGAACAGGAGGCGACGGCGGAATAGAGATCGAGGTTGCGGCAGATTTCTTCCGCCTTGGGCATCTTGATTTCGCTCAAGCCCACGGCAATGCCGAGGCCGGTCGTGCCGTTCGACACGCCCATCGAATCGTGCACCTCGCAGGCGACATGTTTGCCGCGCGCCTGCGCCTCCAGCACCGTGTCGACGGTCAACAGCGGCGTCTTGGTCTGCACGTAATGCACGTCGGCCGGATCGTCGATGCCGGCGTCGCGCATCGCCGCGCGCACGCCTTCGGCGACCTTCTCGACCATCGCCGGCCGGCCGATATCTTCCGGCATAATCTCGGCGCTCATCGCCGTGCCGATGACGAGCCGCGATTTCCCTGCCGCGCCGGGCTTGGCGTTGCGGGCAAAAACCGTCGCGTGCGGCGTGATCACGCCGTCGCAGCCGCCCGACCAGACCATCGGAATTTTGGCGATCTCCTGTTCGGAGCGGCTGCCGTGCTTGCGCAGCACCGCGCGAAACGCCTGATCGGCGAGGATGCGGGTAAAATCGTTCACGCCGCCGTTGCCTTCGGTCTTGCCGATGACGGCGATGACCTCGTCGGCCTTAAATTGGCCGTTGCGGATGCACGCCTCAACGCCCGACGCATCCTGCACGTTCTTCAATTCGACTTTGGCAACCTCGATAGCCATTACGCTTGATCCTTGTTTCTTTAATAGCCCGGTCAGCGGGACCCCCGCGCATCTCTCCTCCTTAGAAACTCACCGCGAGGTGGCGCGAAGTTCAACCGCAGCATGGATTGCCGGGCAAGCCCCGGCAATGACCTCGGTGGCAAGACCTACCTCGCCCGAAGCAGGATGAGGTGGGGGTCGCGGCCCCCTCTCCCCGCAAGCGGGGAAAGGGAAGTTTCACGCTGTGCGCGTCCACGGCTTGACTTCGCCGCGGATCATTTTCTCGAAGCCTTCGCCGCGATCGATCATCGGCAATTTGTTGGTGCGTGCGGATTTCAGTTTCGCACGCAGGGCGACTGTCTCCTGCGCATCGACCGTGAACGCGTTTTCGCCGCCGCCAGCCTTGAGCACAACGCCATAATCGTCGCGCGCGGCGGCGGGCGAAACCTTGCCCTCGATCACGTCGCGCTCGACGAGTTCCGGCTCGCGCTCGAGCGGATCGCCCCAGCCGCCGCCGCCCGTCGTCACGACGCGCACGATCTGACCGGCAAGAACCGGCTCGCCGTCGACCAGGCCGCCGAGGTCGTGCGGATTGCCAACAGCGTCGACGGTCACGCAGAACGGCGTGCCGGCCTTGCCGCCATTGAGGCCGTAGCAGCCGAGCCGCACGCGGTCGGCGGTGACGATGGTGCGGCAATCGACCAGCGCGCGGTAATGCTTGTCGTAGCCGAGGCCGCCGCGGCGTTTGCCGGCGCCGCCGGAATCCGTGCGCAGCGCCAATTTCTCGACCAGGAGCGGGAACCGCGTCTCGGTGAACTCGGCGGGCTGGTTGCGCGAGTCCGGGACGATGTGGATGGCGTCGTTGCCGTCGCCATAATAGCGGCCGCCCGAACCGCCGCCCAGAACCTCGCGGGAGAGGAACGCCTTGCCGTTGCGGTCGATGCCGTAGAAACCGGTGTAGCGGATCGTCTCCTGATCGGCGGGCATGCGGCCAAAAGCTGCCTGCGCTACCACGCCGGCGAGCAGGCCGAGACAGCGCAGCAGCACGAACGAGCGCGCGTTGGTGGCGGCCGGCCATTCCGGCGTTATCAGCGTGCCCTTCGGTGGGAACACGATATCGAAGACTTCGCACACGCCCTCGTTGACGTGGATTTCGGCGGCGCGTTCGGGCGTGTCGGCGAGGTTGCGCAGAATGGGCGCGATCCATTTGATCAGAAAGGCGCCGCCGGCATAGTCGGCGGGCCAGTTGATCGGTCCGGTGGATTGCGGATCGGTGCCGGTGAAATCGAGCGTGAGGCGTTCGCCTTTTTTGATCAGCGTCAGCACGAGCTTGTGCAGCTTCGGATCGGTGACGCCGTCGTGTTCGACATAATCTTCCCAGCGGTATTCGCCGTCGGCGATCTTCGGCAGCAATTCGCCGCGGAAAATATCGCGGCAGGTATCGAGGATCGCCTGGAAGCAGGCTTCCACGGTCTCGCGGCCGAACCGCTCGAACAATTCCGCCATGCGGCGCGCGCCCATCAGGCAGGCCTGCACCTCGCTGTCGAGATCGGCGGCCAGCGTCTCGGGCACGCGCGTGTTGCGCTTGATGATGGTGAACACCGCGTCGTTGCGGACGCCGGCGTTGTAGAATTTGATCGGCGGGACGGCGAGGCCTTCCTCGAACACCGTCGTCGCGGTGCCGGGCATCGAGCCGGGGACGCGGCCGCCGATGTCGTCGTGGTGGCCGAACGCCTGGATGTAGGCGACGACTTCGCCCTGGTGGAACACCGGCACGGTGCTGCACAGATCGGGCAGGTGGCCGATCGATCCCTCGGTCAGGTAGGTATCGTTCATCAGGAACACGTCGCCGGGCCGCATCGTGTGCGGCGGGAAATCGCGCACTACCGCATTCGGCATCGCGGAGTAGGAGCGGCCGGTAAGTTTGCGGCAATAGCGATCGAACAGGCCGACGCGATAATCGTGGGCCTCGCGGATCATTGGCGAGCGTGCGGTGCGCTCGATGGCGAATTCGATTTCCGCCTCGATGGAATTGAGCGTGCCTTCGACGATTTGCAGGACGATCGGGTCGACCTCGCGCCGGGGCAGATCCGGCGCGGTCGGCCACGGCCATTGCTTGCTGTGCACGTTCATCATTGCGTTGCCCCCGCGGCTTTGCCGGCGGCGCGCACGATCAGGATGCCGTGCGGATCGACGGTCAGTTTCTGGCCGGGAAACACGACCGTGGTCGAGCCGAACTCCTCGACGATGGCCGGTCCCTCGAGCGTAAAGCCCGCCGCCAACGCGGCGCGCGCGAAGATCGGCGTGTCGCGGAACTTGCCGTCGAAATAAACCGGCCGGCTGCCGGGCTTTGGCGGCACTCCGGATTTCTCGAGTTCGGGAATGCTGGGTCGATCGATCATGCCGAAAGCCGACACGCAAAAATTCACCAGCTCGACTTTCTGCTGGCCGGCATAATTGTAGCCAAATGTTTTCCGATGCGCGGCGTGGAACGCTTCGATCAGGCCGGTAACGAATTGCGCGTCGATCTTGCCCGCTGGCGCCGGTACCCGCACCTCCATCGACTGTCCGGCGTACCTCACATCGGCTTCGCGCAGCAGCGCGATTTTAGATGGCGCGATGCCGTCCTTCTCCAAGGTCGCAATGCCGTCTTTTTCGAGCGACGCGTAGATGGCCGCAAGCGCGGCGAGATCAACAGACTCTTCGTGCATCACCTTGGTGACGATGTGGTCGGTGCGCCAATCGACCGCCAGAAGCCCGAAGGCGGACAGATTGCCCGGGTTCGGCGGCACGATGCAGGTCTTCATCCCCATCAATTCCATGACCGCCGACGATTGCGCCGGCCCGGAGCCGCCAAACGACAGAAGCGCGAACGCGCCCGGATCGATGCCGCGCTGGATGGTCATTTGCCGGATGGCGTTGGCCTGATCCCAGTTGGCGATTTCGATGATGCCCTCGGCCAATTGCTCGACGCTCAGATCGCCGGGAAGGCGCGCCGCCAGCGCTTGCAATCCGCCGCGTGCGCGTTCGACGTCGAGCTTGATGCCGCCGCCGATCAGCGCCGGCGGGATGCGGCCGAGCACGAGATTGGCGTCGGTGATGGTCGGCTCGTCGCCGCCATTCGGGTAGCACATCGGGCCGGGCACGGCGCCGGCGCTGCGCGGGCCGACCCGGAGTTTGCCTTCGCGGGAAATCCAGGCAATCGATCCGCCTCCGGTGCCGATGGTTTTGATATCGAGCATCGGAATGCGCACCGGGAAACGGCCGACGCTGCCGCCATTGGTGATTTTCGGTTTGGCGCCTTCGATCAGGCAGAGGTCGGTCGAGGTGCCGCCGGCGTCCAGCGTCACCAGATCGGGAAAACCGGCGATTTCCGCGATCACCGCGCTGCCGAGCGCGCCCGCGGCCGGTCCCGACAGTGCCGTCGTGATCGGCTTGCGCATGACCTGATCGGGGCTGGCGACGCCGCCCGACGATTGCATCACCAGGAACGGCTTTTTGTTCAGCTCGGGACCGAGCTCGTCGCGGATGCGATCGAGATAGCGGCTCATGTGCGGCTTGATGAACGCGTCGACCAGCGTCGTCACGGCGCGCTCGTATTCGCGATATTCGGGCAGCACGTCGCAGGACAGCGACAGCGTGCAGTCCGGATATTCCGCGCGCACGATTTCCGCCGCCCGGCGCTCATGCGCAGGGTTGGCGTAGGAATGTATCAAACAGATGCCGACGGCATTGATGCCGGCTTCGCGAAAGAACCGCGCCGCGGCGCGGATGCTTTGCTCGTCGAGCGGCCGCAATTCCTCGCCGAGGAAGTTGAGCCGGCCGCCCGCCTCCCGCACATAGCGAAGCGGGACGATGCGCTCCGGCTTCACCCAGAAGTACGAATTGCCGTAGCCCTCGGGCACGGCCTGGCGGGCGATTTCAAGGATATGACGAAAGCCATCTGTGACGATCAGGCCAAGACCGGCAATCTCGCCTTGCAGGAGCGCATTGGTTGCGACTGTCGTGCCGTGCGCCAGCACGGCGAGTTGGTCGACGCCTGCGCCCCATTCGCCGAGGATCGCATGGACGCCGCGAACCAGCGCAACGGCAGGATTAGCCGGCGTCGACGAAACCTTGGTTACCCGCATCGAGCCCGATTTGTCGTCGACGCAAACGATGTCGGTAAAAGTGCCGCCGGTATCGATGCCGATCCGCAGCGTCGCACTTTCGCTCATACTCGGTTACTCCGTCGTCCCGCAGTTTCTGCCGGTCAGCCGGCAATATTATGCGCCGGCCGCTCTGCCAAAGTCCAAGCCGCCGACCGTCTACTTTTTCAGCTCGAACAGGATGTCCTGCGCACCCTTCCATAAAGTCATTTTGCCCAGTGCCGTCAGATTCTCGCGGCCCTTGGTGATGGTCAGGAAGTGATTGCCGGCGAGCTGCCCCACCTTTGAGGAAAACGCGACCGCGCCGTAGGCGAGCAGAATTTCCGTCTCGCTGATGCCGCCCGGATAAAGGATGATTTCGCCCGGCGCCGGATGGCTGGTGGGATTCTCATAACCCAAGCCGAAATCGAGTTCGCCGAGCGGAATCCAGCAGCCCTCGCCGCTCCAGCGCACATGGATGATCTGCTGCCGGTAGGGCAGGAGGGTCATGAACTTCGCGCAGGTTTTCGGCGCCAGCGCGTCTTCGGTCTGCGCCTCGAAGTCGTACGGCCCCGCCTTGATGTGAAGAATGGTCATTGGGTTCCAATCCTGTCGAGAAAGGTCGAAAGAACGCGGGCGGCGATATCGATATCGGCGGGCGAGGCGAATTCGTCCGGGTTGTGGCTCACGCCGCCGCGGCAGCGCACGAACAGCATGGCGAACGGAATGATTTTGTCGAACGCCATCGCGTCGTGGCCGGCGCCGCTCGGCATCCGGCGCGGTGTCGCGCCGCAGGCCAGGGCGGCGGCCGCCAGCTGATCCGAAAGCCGCTCGTCGCAATGCGCCGCGGGCGCCTGGTGGCCGGGCGTAAATCGCTGCGTCACGCCCCGGCGTTCGGCGATCGCGGCGAGGGTTGCCTTGATGTCCTCGACCGCCTTCTCGCGCTCCGGATCCGACGGGCTGCGAATATCGAGGGTGAAGCGGACGCGTCCTGGAATGGTGTTCGGCGCCGACCGGGGCACTTCGAGCTGGCCGACCGTCGCCACCAGATTGGGCCGCGCCCGCGCCCGCTCTTCGACGGCGAGCAACATTTCGGCGGCGGCCGCCAGCGCGTCTTTGCGCATCGGCATCGGCACCGTGCCGGCATGGCCGGCGACGCCGTTGACCTCGACCGTTCCGCGGGTGACGCCGTCGATGGTCGTGACAACGCCGAGCGGAAGACCCTCTTTTTCCAGCACCGGGCCTTGCTCGATGTGAACTTCGACATAACCGATGGATTGTTCCGGCGAGCGTTTCTCCGCGGACAGGCGCGATGGATCGCAGCCGAACACGGTGAGAGCCTCGCGCCGCGAAATGTTGCTCTCATCGAGTTCATCGAGCGTCTTTTCATCGAAGGTGCCGGCGAGCGCGCGAGACCCGCCGAGCGTACTGGCAAAGCGCGCGCCTTCTTCGTCCCCGAACGCGATCACTTCGATCGCGAAGGGAAAGCGTTTGCCGGATTTGAACGCGGCTTTCACCACCTCGATGGCGGTGACGACCCCGAGCGGTCCATCGAAGCGGCCGGCGTTTCGCACGCTGTCGATATGCGAGCCGAGCATCAGCGTGTGGGTGCCGCCGTCGCCGGCTTCATAGCGGCCGACCACGCTCGCCAGCGGATCGATCCGGACCGACATCCCCGCATCGCGCATCCAATAGGCGACGAGGTCGGTGGCCCGGCGATGGGCGGGCCCGAGATAAAGCCGGGTGAGGCGCCCGGGTTCGTCGCTCAGCGCGGCGAGTTCGATGAGCCGGTTCGAGATCGGCTCGCCGAATGCCAAATGGTCAGCCACCTTCTCGAGCATGATTCCCTCGGATTCCGCGCTTTAATGGAGGCATCGCGACGCCTGGTCAATTGCACGCTTTGACGGCGCCCCGGGAGCCAAAACGATCGACACTTGAAGGCGGGGCAGGGCCTCTGTCATGGTGCGGATGCCGGGCTCGCGAGAGCTAATCGCTTCAGGTTGAATCGATTGGCTCTCTATGATTTTGGTGGAGCATGATCTTTTCGGAAAACCGGGGTCCACCCCGGATCAAGTCCGGGGCAGGCTTTTCCGGATCATGCTCTAGCAGCGAGAGCCGTGATGTCCCCCCCTTCCGCCGAATATCCACGCGATCTCGCCGGCTATGGGCGCACGCCGCCCGATCCCCGCTGGCCGGGCGGCGCCCGCGTTGCCCTCCAATTCGTGGTGAATTTCGAAGAGGGCGGGGAGAACTCGATCCTCCATGGCGACGCGGCGTCGGAGGGCTTTCTTTCCGATGTTCTCGGGGCGCAGCCCTGGCGCGGCCAGCGCCATATGAACGTGGAATTGATGTTCGAATACGGCTCCCGCGCCGGCTTCTGGCGGCTATGGCGGCTGTTCACCGCCCGCAACATTCCGGTGACCGTGTTCGGGGTGGCAAGCGCGCTTGCCCGCAATCCCGAGGTCGTCGCCGCCATGCGCGAGGCCGGCTGGGAGATCGCATCCCACGGCCTCAAATGGATCGACTACAAGGATTTCTCGCAGGCCGACGAAGCGGCGCACATGCGCGAGGCCATTCGTCTGCATACCGAGGCGACGGGAGAACGGCCGTTCGGCTGGTACACCGGCCGCACCTCCGGACATACGCTCGGCCTCGTGCTCGCCGAGGGCGGCTTTCTCTATTCGTCCGATTCCTACGCCGATGATTTGCCCTATTGGGTGAGCGGATCGAAAGCGCCGCACCTGATCATCCCGTATACGCTCGACGCCAACGATATGCGCTTCATCAACCCGCAGGGCTTCACCAACGGCGATGATTTCTTTGCTTATCTGCGCGACAGCTTCGATTTCCTCTACAGCGAAGGCGAGCGCGCGCCGAAAATGATGTCGATCGGCCTGCATTGCCGTCTCGCCGGCCGACCCGGCCGTGCCGCGGGGCTCATGCGGTTTTTGGACCATGTCGGCGGCTTCGATCGGGTCTGGATCGCCACCCGCCTCGACATCGCGCATCACTGGTATCGCGAGCACCATCTCGGCGCTGTTGCGTCGGCGACCGGGTAGGGCCTAATCGTTCGCATGGAACCGGTTTCGCTCGACGCCCTCAATGCCGCCGACCGCAATGCCTTCGCCGCAGCGATCGGCGAGGTGATGGAGCTTGCGCCGTGGGTTGCGGACCAAGCCTATGCGGCGCGGCCATTCGTAAGCGTCGCGACGCTCTATCGGGTCATGACGGACGCCGTCCGCCAGGCCCCGGACGAGCGCCAGCGCGCGCTGATCGACGGTCACCCCGATCTTGCCGGAAAGGCTGCGCGTGAAGGCAAGCTGACGGCCGATTCCACCGCGGAACAGGCCGGCGCGGGTCTCGACCGTTTGAGCGAAGAGGAATTCGCCGCCTTCCACCGCCTCAACGACGCCTACCGTGCGAAGTTCGGCATGCCCTTCATCGTCTGCGTAAGGCGGCATGGCAAGGAATCGATCCTGCGCGAGTTCGAGCGGCGGCTCAAGAACGATCCGGCGACGGAACGAAAAACGGCGCTGGCCGAAATCTTCCGCATCGCCGCCTTGCGGCTCGATCAGCGGGTCAAGGGACCCGATCGTCTCAAGGTGCATGGGCACCTGTCGACCCATGTGCTCGACGTCCATGGCGGCCATCCGGCGGAGGGAGTATCGATCGAGTTCTGCGAGGTCGCGGGCAATGGCACCGCACGCACGCTCAAACGCGCCGTCACCAATGCCGACGGCCGTACCGACCAGCCGCTCATTGCCGCCGCGCCGATCCCGATCGCGACCTATGAACTGCGCTTCTCGGTCAGCGACTATTTCGCGCGCCGCCGAACGCCGATGGCCGACCCGCCGTTCCTTGGCGTTGTGCCGGTGCGTTTTGCGGTCGCAGAGCCGGAGGGCAAATATCACGTGCCGCTTTCGCTCACGCCGTGGGCCTACTCGACGTATCGCGGCAGCTGAAAGTCTGTCCGAAGCTGGAACCGTGGTGCGACGCCGCTCCGCTATACCTTCGTATCGTTCTCACAATCCTTGCGACATTCCTAATCGACCTAAGTGCAATAGAGTGAAGCCCTTCATTTTTTTTATTCTCATTTCGAATAGGGTGGGGGGTATTATGAAAATCAGCTTAGCGCCCGCGACGTTGTTGCTTTGCATCGCACTCGCACCGCTGCCTGCGGCCGCCGGCCAGCAAGAGGACCAGGCGGCGTGCATGAATGACGCCATGACGGTCTGCTCACAATTTATTCCGGACCGCGAGCGCGTCGCGAACTGCCTGATCTCCAATTCCAGCCGTGTCTCGGAAGCGTGCCGCGTCGCGCTCACGCATTTTGATCAGTCGAGGTCGCCGCCGGCCGCCGCGGTCGCCGCCGAACGACCGGCGGGGGCGCCGGTCAACGCGGTCACGGTCAATTCGCCGGCGACGTCGCGAACCAAGTTGGCCAGGACCAATCAGTCGGCCGCCGCGGTCACCGCCAAACGAGCGGTAGGAACACCGATCAACTTGGTCACCGTCAATTCGCCGACAGCGCCCGAGGCAAGTCGACCAAAGGCAATCCGGTTGCGTCGCGGACCAAGTCGACCAGCATCCGCTGACCGCTGGCGCTTGATCCGAGGCTCAGAGAGCTCGATCCCCCTCAACGCGTAGGGACAGCCGTCAACTAACGTGCCGCGTCGCGGCCGACGGCGCTGCAAGCGCGGCCATTCGGACTTGTCGCCATTTGGATCGGCCAGGCGGCGCCTGGCCGGCGATGAACTGAATCATCGTCAGTATTGCCTGCAACAAGATCGCAATAGCCCTACAATCGCCCGCCCGTTATTGGCGGAGGACACGAACAATGGCGGCACTGGCGGTTCGTCGCGCTGACTTTCTGATGGCGCTCGCCTATGCGACAGATCTGGCCACCGGTCAGTCACGGGATTTTGCGCTCCGATCCTGCGTATTGGCGATGCGGCTGGCCGAGCTTGCGAGTCTCGACATCCGTGAACGCCGCAATGTCTATCACCAGGCCTTGCTTCGCTACATCGGATGCAATGCCGACACCCACCTGATGGCGGCCGCGTTCGGCGATGAGATCGCGCTTCGCCGCGATATCGCCCGCATCGACATGGGCAACCAGTCGGAAATCGTGGAAGCGTTCGTTCGCGCCTTTACGCGGCTTTTCGCGGACGCTCCGCCCGCGGAATTGGCCAAAGCCGTCCAACAGGGCCTCGCCGAAGCTTTGCAGGTGAGCGTTCCTATTCTGGCCGGCCATTGCGAAGTGGCCCAGAGGATCGCGGAGCGCATCGGTCTTTCGGAAGAGATCCGCAACAATCTCGGTCAGCTCTACGAGCGCTGGGACGGGCACGGGCTGCCGCGAGGCCTGAAAGGCAAAGACGTCACGCTTCCGGTCCGCATGGTGACGTTGGCTCAGGACGCAATTGTCTTAACCGAGGCCCATGGCATGGAGACAATGGCATCGATGATCGCAAAACGCCGCGGCGGTGCCTACGAACCGGAACTCGCCGATTTGTTCCTCGCTCATGCCGAACGCCTGCTCGAAGGACTCGATGGGCCGGTCGACCGCGAGACTATCCTGGCCTTGGAGCCTGTTCCCCACGCCGTGCTCGACGAGGAAGGGTGTGAGGAAGCCTACCTGGCGATCGCCGATATGATCGACATGAGAATGCCCTTCACGTTCGGACATTCGCGCGCGGTGGCGGCGCTTGCCGATGCGGCGGGCAAGCATATGGGCCTTCCCGCTTCCGATATTCGCGACATCCGCTGGGCGGCATACACCCATGATATCGGCGAGCTGGCGGTGCCGGTCTCGACCTGGATGCGGGCCGGAGCCCTGACCGCACGCGAGACCGACGCGGCACGGCTTCATCCCTATCATGGCGAGCGCGCGCTTGCGTCTCTGGGCGGGGAGGGCAAGGCCGTCGCGGCTTTGGTGCTGCGCCATCACGAGCGTCTCGACGGCAGCGGCTATCATCGCTACGTTCGCGGCGCCGACCTTTCGCCTGCCGCCCGCATCCTTGCTGCTGCGGAAGCCTTTCAGACCGCCAGGGAAGCGCGCCCCTATCGCGCCGCCTTGAGCGATGCAGCAGCGGCCGCAAAGCTCCGCGGCGCCGTCAGGGAAGGAAAGCTCTGCCCCGATGCCGTCGAGGCGGTTCTCGCCCGCGCCGGTCAACCCGCCCGCCGGGAGGCGACCGAGCGCCTCGCGGGTCTGACACCGCGCGAGATCGAAGTTCTGCGGCTGATCGCGGCCGGGCATACGGCGAAGGAAGCGGCCCGAGAGCTCGAGATCGCGCCGAAGACCGCCGACAACCATATCCAGAGCCTTTATTCCAAGATCGGCGTCTCCACCCGGGCCGCCGCTGCCCTCTTCGCCCTCGAACGCGGTCTTGTTCAGCAGGGAATATCCGCGGCATAGGGAATCCTCCCCATGTGCAGGCCTGGCGTTGCCGCCATCCTGCAATCGTGAGACGCGCCATCGTGGCGCCGCCCATGAGAGGGAGCCCCCCATGTCGAGCACGTCGGCGATCAAGATCGCCCCCATGGGATCCGACGGAAATGCCGCGATTGTCCGGCGCGGTTACGAAGCCTTCAACAAAGCGGACATCGCCACGCTGACGAAACTGTTCGACGAGAAGGCCTCGTGGCACACGCCCGGGCGTAGTCCCATCGCCGGCGACCGCAAAGGCCGCGACGCGGTCTTTACCCAGTTCGGCCGCTATGGCGGGGAGACCGGCAGGACCTTCCGGGCCAATCTGCTGAACGTGCTTGAAAGCGATGACGGTCGTGTCGTCAGCGTCCACCACAACAGCGCGGAGCGGAACGGCAAGCGTCTCGATGTGCTCTGCTGCATCGTCTTCGAGCTCAAGGACGGCCGGATACTGATCGGCCGGGAGCACTTTTACGATCTCTACGCCTGGGACGCGTTCTGGTCGTAACGCCATCCGCGAAACAGAAATTTCATTTCGAAAGGCCGCCGCTCGCAAACAGGCCGCCCAGACGATTTCAGCTCAAACAAAATGAGGATGCCATGAAGTACGTACTCACCTGGAACGAACGCTCGCAAGGATCGGCCATCGAATACGAGAATGCCCAGAAGCGAATTCTCGAGGTCTTCACTCAGTGGAAGGCGCCGAACAATTTCAAGATCGAGATGTTCGTCATCCGCGTCGGCGAATGGGGCGGACACATGCTGGTGGACTGCGACGATCCGCTGGAGATCCACAAGCTCAGCACCACCCTCTGTGCTTTTGAATTCCAGGCGCGACCCGTGATTCCGATCGAGGACGCTGTCCGAGTCGAACTCGAAGCGATGGCCTGGCGCGACGGACTAAAAACGCGCGTGACCTGAGCAAGGATCACACCACATTCCCCTGGTGTAAGCCGGCGAACACCGGCGTTGGAGGTTGCAATGCTTCCGAAACCTGAACCTGCTTATTTCGCCATCGCCGATATCTCCGGCTATACGAACTTTCTCGCCGGGGTCGAACTTGACCATGCGCAGGACATCATCGCCGATTTGATGGATACGGTGGTCAAGGGGCTGCGGCCGCCATTCCGGCTTGCCAAATTCGAGGGCGATGCTGCTTTCGTCTACGCGGCGACCGAGAAGGTCGACGGCTCGATGCTGCAGGATTCCATCGAGTCGGCCTATTTCAAATTCCGCCGGCGCGTGCGCGACATCAAGCAGGCCTCGGTCTGCGAATGCAAAGCCTGCGTCGCGATGGCAGATCTCGATTTCAAGTTTGTCGTCCATCACGGCGAGATGGTGAAGCAGAAGATGGGCGGGCGCGAAGAGCTTGCCGGACGCGATGTGATCCTCGTCCACCGGCTCCTCAAGAACACAGTGAGCGAAAAGGTCGGCAACCGCGCCTACGCGCTGTACAGCGACGCCTGTATCGAGACGATGGGCATCGACCCGGCGGCGCAGGGACTTACCGAGCATCGCGAGACAATCGACATCATCGGCGATGTGAGAGTCTGGCTGCGCGATCTGGAAGCGGCGTGGAATAACGAAAACGAGGCCACGCGCGTCGAGGTCGCCCGCGAGGAAGCCTACGTGATCTTCGAATTCGATATCGCGGCGCCGCGCCAGACGGTGTGGGAATATCTCACCGTGCCCGACCAACGCGAGAAATGGTGGCCCACTGACGCCATTATCGAAAAGTCAGGCAATGGACGCAGAGGAGTGGGAACTGAAAATCACTGCATGCATGGCAAGAACGCCATCGTCGAGGAGGTGCTCGATTGGCGTCCGTTCGACTACTTCACGGTGAGCACGCTGCTTCCGATCCCGGGCACGCCGAAGATCGTCATGACCCGTGCCGTCGAGGACCGGCCGGGCGGCAGCACGCACTTGGAAATGCGGGTCGCCAAGCCCAAACCGAAGGATAAAGCCTTCGTCGATCAGGCCGGCGCGAAGTTCAAACAAGACATCACCAGAGCGAT
>CAVZSB010000030.1:0-64802 GCA_963777635.1 uncultured Alphaproteobacteria bacterium | reverse complement strand
GGCGGGAGGACTCGAACCTCCGAATGGCGGAATCAAAATCCGCTGCCTTACCACTTGGCTACGCCCCAATTCACCCGAGGGATTTGCCGATGGCTGGCGGCGCGCTATCGGCCGAGGGTCACCATAGCGGTGCGCCGGTCGGCGATCAATCTCGGCTCGCCCTCCGCAGCGCTTTGGCGAGGCCGCACCCGTCGTTCCTGTCGTTTCAGTTTGCATTGGCGGGTGCGCGATGTGTCAATTTGCGCTCGGTGCACCCGCGCTCGCCTTAAGGCGGCGGTTGGCGGTCGTCGTCGCATGCGAGGCGCGCCAGAGCTCGCGCGCCTTCGCCACCGGTTCGTACTTTGGGTTGCGGCCACTCCTTATCCACCAGGCGCGCCACCATGTCATCTCGTCGCCGGCGCGATGGACCCGGCGATGATGCGCCCGGCACAACGGCACCATGAACTCGTCAGTGAAGAATCGGGGGAACAGAGGGTGTGGGGTAAAGCGTAGCGCATGCGCGTCCGCCGGCCGACCCCCGCAGAGCAGACAGGGCTGTTGCGCCACAAATCTGGCATGGGGTCGGTCGCGCATGCGGCGCGGTGGCCGGATCCCGGTCTCGCCCAAGCGCTGTTCCCGCGGCAGGTTCGGATCGCTGATATAAAAAGGTGCCGCCAGGAATGGCTGTGGGGGCGGATAGTGGTTGCCGTCCGGCGCCACCGTTTCGGTCAAGAACGGATGCTCGAATTGAAGGCCTAACCCCTCGCGCGTTTTGATTACCTCCTCCATCCGCGGCGGCGTCAGCGGATAAAGCAGGCGAAGCAGGCGGTGCGTATCGCGTTCCGGTCGTGTCAACGGCCGCCCCCAACCATTCCCGAACGCTCGGTCCTTCTCCTCCAACTGTCCTAAGTGCTTGCGCGCCACCTCTTCCGGCCCGTTAAGGAACGCCGCCACCCGCGCCGTCAGGTGCGCTTCCTCGGCATCCTCCTCGGCGGTCAGGACGTTCTTATTGGCACGGCGTCGAGCGAAATGTCTGAGCGCCTCTTTATCGCGGTCCAGTAACGAGTCTCTCGACAAAGCTCCGTCCTGCTCCACATGTTTTTCCCCGAAGTATTTCTCGGGTGGAGGGCTTTGCAGCTCCCGCTCGATCTTTGCTCGGCGAGCCTGCAGGGTGCTGACTTTTTTCGCAAAAGCCGCGGGACTTGACTTTCTGCCACGGCTCACGCCGACCACCAAGCAGCCTAGCTCCAGATCGAGATCACGTAGTTCCCTGGCGTGCTTCGGATCGACAGCAAAGCCAAACTCGTCAGCCGGAAACTTTTTTCGTTTCTTCGTTCTGCGGCCCAAATAGTGCGGCAGAAAGAACAAGGCTATGTCCGCTGCCGCCCGGCGCCGCACCTCCTCCACAGCGGTGATGTCTTGGGTGACGCGCAAAAGCGGATCGAGCGCCGCGAGCGATTGCGCCGTGACGCCGTTGGTGCGCGTGGGCAACGCCGGCGGGGACGCTTGTGACTTTGACGCCAGTTTGGCGGGCCTTGGCGCCGGGCAGGATCGCCGCGCCACCGCAAGTCGGATGTGCGGCGGCAGGACTTGATCATCGACCACAATGGCGAGCAATTCGGCCCGTGCGGCCGTCGCGTGTCGCGCCGCCAGTGCCAGGATCCGTTCCGTGAGAACAGTGCGCTTATTCGGCGTGCAGCGTTTGCGACCGCCGCGGCGCTCACCGGATTTCGAACCTCTGGGCATAACTGGATTTCCTGCTGCTCCTTGTGCACCGGTTTGATTCGTCGGTCGGCTTTCCGCGGCTCTGGGACATGGTCGCTTCCACCCGACCGAACCGTCCCTTCTAACGGTGCTCCGGCGGACCGTCGCTCCGAACCGTCCCTCCGAACTGGCTCTCCTCCGGACCGTCCCTCCGATCCGGGCCTCTCGAACCGTCCCCCTTAACCGGTGCCCTCCTGACCGTCGCTACGAACCGCCCCAGCCGACCGACACTCCGAACCGGCCTTATGGTCGAGGGCAGCGAGGATGGCCGCTCCCGGACCGTTTGGCGCGGCTGGCAACGATCGATGGATTGCTACTTGGAAGCTACCTTTTTGCTCCTTAATCACGTCTCGATTGCTACTCAAACTCCCGTTAATCGCGAACAACCCGGCCCAAACACCCGGTGTGAGAAAGCGAAGCAAAAAATCGCAGTCGCAGCTCGGCCGCCACCCCAAAAAAGGGGTGGGTAACTAGTTGCATAATTATAGTTCGTGGAAATTCGGTTAATTCGCCATAATGGCGCGGCCTGTTCCACGGATGATTTCGGGAGACTCCCCCATGGCCTATCAAGCCCCCCTCGCCGACATGAGCTTCGCGCTCAAATTTGGGGCGGGGCTCCTCCCGGTTCTCGAAGAAGGTCTTTTTGGCGACCTCACGATGGACGACATCGAGGCGGTGCTGACGGAAGCCGGCCGCATGGCTGGCGAAGTGATCGCGCCGCTCGATCGCGTCGGTGACCGCGTCGGTGCAACCTTCAAGGACGGCACGGTCGTCACCGCGCCGGGCTGGAAAGAAGCCTATCACGGCTGGTGTAAGGGCGGCTGGAACGGACTCGCCTCGCCTTCCGAGTGGGGCGGCCAGGGGCTGCCCCAGGTGGTCAACGCCGCCTGCACGGAAATGTGGAACGGCGCCTCGATGGCGTTCGGCGCTCGGCCCGGTTTTGACCATGGGTTCGGTCGATGCGCTCAGCGCCCATGGCAGCGAGGCGCTCAAGCGGGCGTATCTCGAAAAACTGATCAGCGGCGAATGGACCGGCACGATGCAGCTCACCGAGCCGCAAGCGGGATCTGACGTCGGCGCGCTGCGCACGCGCGCCGAACGCGCCGCCGACGGCACCTACCGCATCACCGGGCAAAAGATCTTCATCACCTACGGCGAGCACGATCTCACCGACAACATCATCCATCTCGTACTGGCGCGACTGCCCGATGCGCCTCCCGGCACGCGCGGCATTTCGTTGTTCCTCGTGCCCAAATTCCTGCTCGACAAGGACGGCACTCCTGGCCCGCGCAACGACGTGCGCGCGCATTCGATCGAGCACAAGCTCGGCATCCATGGTTCGCCGACCTGCACGATGGTTCTCGGCGATAACGGCGGCGCGACCGGCTATCTTATCGGCGAAGAAAATGCCGGGATGGCTTGCATGTTCACGATGATGAACCGCGCCCGCCTCGCCGTCGGCCTGCAAGGCGTCGGCATTGCCGAACGTGCCACGCAGCAGGCGGTCGCCTATGCGCGCGAACGCCGCCAGGGCCGGATTCCCGGCATGCCGGCCAAGGAGTCGGCGCCGATCATCGCGCATCCCGACGTCAAGCGCATGCTCATGACCATGCGGGCCCTCACCCAGGCCGCACGCAGCATCTGCTACGTGACCGCGCTGGCGCTCGATCGCGCCGAGCGCGGGACCGACGAGGCGGCGCGGGCGGCGGCGCACGCACGCGCCTCGCTGCTGACGCCGCTCGCCAAGGCATTTTCGAGCGACGTCGGTGTCGAAGTCGCATCGCTCGGCGTGCAGGTGCATGGCGGCATGGGCTTTGTCGAGGAAACCGGGGCGGCGCAATTCTATCGCGATGCGCGCATCGCTCCGATCTACGAAGGCACCAACGGCATCCAGGCGATCGACCTCGTCACCCGCAAGCTGCCCCTCGATGGCGGCGCCGTGGTGGAATCTTATCTCGGCGAATTGCGCGGCGTCGTCGAAGCGGTGAATGCGACCAACGATCCGGCGCTCGGCTGGAGCGGCGTACGGCTGGAGGAGGCGGTTGCGAGCCTGACGCGCGCAACGCGCTGGATGCTTGCCAACACGGACAAGAGCTTGGACGAAGCGCTCGCCGGAGCGACACCCTATTTGCGGTTGTTTTCCATCGCCGCCGGCGGCTGTCTACTGGCCCAGCAGGCGCTCGCGGCGATTGCGGATCAATGCCGATGCTGGCCCGCGCATTGCTCTGGCGCGGTTTTTCGCCGAGAATTTCGCCGTCCAGGCGGCGGGGCTCGAACGCACTGTCGTCGAAGGCGCGCTCAGCGTAACAGGCGCCGACGCGGCGCTCGCTCAATAGAACATCACTTTCATGTCCACGCTGTTCGTCACCCACCCCGCCTGTCTTGAACACCTGATGCCGCTCGGTCATCCCGAGCGGCCCGACCGGCTTCGCGCCATCACGCACGCGCTCGAGGCGGAGAAATTCCAGATGCTTGCGCGCGTCCAGGCGCCGCGAGCTGCGCTCGAAACCATCGCGCTCTGTCACCCGATGGATTACGTCACGCAGCTCCGCGATGCGACGCCGACCGAAGGTTTGGTGCAACTCGACGCCGATACTTCGATGTCTCCCGGCACCTTCGAAGCGGCGCTGCGTGCCGCGGGCGGCGCCGTTCACGCGGTCGACGAGGTGCTGACGAAAAAGGCCGTCAACGCCTTTGTCGCCACCCGGCCTCCCGGTCATCATGCCGAGACCGCGCGGCCGATGGGCTTTTGTTTGTTCGACAATGCCGCAATTGCGGCACGTCATGCGCAGAAGCATCACGGCATGGCCCGTGCTGCAATCGTGGACTTCGACGTGCACCACGGCAACGGCTCGCAGGAGATTTTCTGGGCGGACAAGACAGTCATGTATTGCTCTACCCACCAGATGCCGCTTTATCCCGGCACCGGCGCGGTAGGCGAAACCGGCGAGTACGATACGGTAGTCAACGCGCCGCTACGGCCCGGCGACGGCGGTGAAGCTTTCCGCGCCGCATTCGAGGATCGCATTCTGCCGCGGCTGCTGGATTTTCGGCCGGAGCTCATCATCATTTCGGCCGGCTTCGACGCCCACATGCGCGACCCGCTCGCCAACCTCAATCTCGTCGAGGCCGATTTTGCCTGGGCGACGCAGAAGATCATGGATATTGCGGATCAATGCGCCGATGGCCGCGTTGTGTCGCTGCTCGAAGGCGGCTATGACCTTGAAGCACTGGCATACTCGACAGCGGCTCACGTTACGACGCTGATGCGGGGCTAGCGGGACTATCTGATCCGTAACTATCTGATATAAGGCTTGAAACGAGTCGGAAAGCCGGCGATGGCGCAGCAAAGCTTGAACACTCAGAACGACACCGACGTCGGCCAGCTCTCGTTCGAGCGAGCCATCGAAGAGCTGGAGTCGATCGTCAAGCGCCTGGAGGACGGAAAAGTGCCGCTCGAGGAATCGGTCGCGATCTACGAACGGGGCGAGGCGCTCAAGCGCCGCTGCGAGGAGCTGTTGCACCAGGCCGAGGCCCGCGTGCAAAAGATTACGCTCGACGCCGGCGGCAATCCCACCGGCGCCGAACCGCTGGATGTGGAATAAGCCGCGGCATGACCGTCATCAATCCCTGGAATCCCTGGCTCGCGCTGACGCTGAAGACGTTTCAGCTTGGTATCGAAGCGCAAAGCGTTGTCGCGCTTCGCATGCTGCGGTTCGCGTCGGGCGATGCTCGCGGGCAGGACGAACTGAACCGCATGGTGGTGGAAAAGATCGCCGCCGTCGCCGAAGCGCAGGTTGCGGCGACCGTTGCAATCATGAACGGCCACAAGGATCACGTCGTCGCCGGGAAAGCATTGACCGTTTTCAGAAGACGCGTGCGCGCCAACAAGCGCCGGCTTTCGAAACCTTAGGACGCGATCGATTTAGATCGAATCGATCGGCGCGGCGGCGTTGCGCGGCGGCTGATACAGCACCACCACGTAGCGCGATCCGCATCGCGGGCAGCGCAGCCGGCTTTCAAGCCGCGAAAGCGGGAACGCCCTTCCGCGCGTCCAGACAAGCGTCTCCATGTCCAGTTCTTTTCGGTAATTGCACTCACGGCTGGACTGCGAACGCGGGCCCTCGGAACGGCCGTAGCTGCAACGCACGGTGACGCGCCAGCCGGAAGTTTTAGCGTCGCCGAGCGTCTCCACACCCATTGTTAACGCTCTTGAATTTTGGGTTTAGCCGGGGTCTTGACTCTCTAGAACAAAAAGAGAACAATTGCCCGTCTGAGTCAAGAGGTAGAGGCAACGATGGACCCGGACAAAAAGAGCGCATGGCTGCGCAAGCTCGACGCGGAATGCCCGCATCAGGTGGTTCTGCCGCGGCGACAATTAACCGACGACAGCGAGATTCTGGATTTCCTCATCGCCCATGTCGGCAAGTTCGACATGTATGTCGAGGACGACTACGCGGCTTTCGTACGCTACTGCTTCGAGGATCCGCTCGACGCGGAAATCTTTCGTGCGCGCTTTGAGCCGAAGATCGAGCGCTTCAAGCTCGCGGGATAGTTTTCGTCATTCTTCGGCATGGACCGCCGGGTCACGCCCGGCGGCGACGAGGCAAAGCCGGCAGCTTCTGCCGCACTTTGCCGATCTCGGCCCAGGCGTCGTCCTTGAGGCGCTTTTTCAGATCGAGCACGGTGAAATCGTTGCCGCCAGTGGTGCGCGACAGCCGCTCCCAGGTGATCGGCGCGGATACCGGCGCGCCGGGCCGCGCCCGCGACGAATAAGGCGCTACCGACGTGGCCTCGCGCGAATTGCGAAAATAGTCGATAAAAACACGTCCCTTGCGCAGCGACTTCGTCATCTTGGCGAGATAGAGTTTTGGAGTGTCCGCGGCCATCCGTGCGGCGATCCGCTGCGTAAAGAGCTTGGTCGTCTCCCAATCGGCGTCGGCAATCGGCACGACGACATGGATGCCCTTGCCGCCCGAGAGCTTGACGAAGCTTTCCAGCTTCTCTGCCTTGAGCCGCTCACGCGTCTCACGCGCCGCAGCAACAATCTGCGACCACGCCACCCCCTCCCCCGGATCGAGATCGAATACGATGCGGTCGCAAGTTTCCAGGCTGCCGAGCCGCGATCCGCGGACATGAATCTCCAATGCGGCGGACTGCACCAGCGCGACGAGATCGTCGGGGGTCTGTACGGCGATCACGTCATGATCCTTGCCCGGCACCGCGCGGCGCAATGGCGAAAATTTGACGTTAGCGGCGATGTGTTTTTGAAAGAACGTTTCGCCGGTTATCCCCTCGGGTGCACGCACCAGCGAAAGCGCGCGATCGACAATGTGCGGTTTGATCCAATCCCAGACCGAGACGTAATACTCGGCCAGATCCTTCTTGGTGATGCCGACGTCCGGCCAGTAAACCCGATCGGGATGCGTGAGGGTTTCGCCGCTGCCGTCCGAGCGGGCAGATTTGTCTGCAGATTTGTCTTTAGCCGAAGATTTGTCTTGGGCCGAAGGCTTCGCGGGTTTCGAAGAAGGCTTGGCCGGCTTCGAAGAAGAACTCGCCATTCGACGCACCGGCTCGCGCCTGGCTGTCGCGGCTACGACAACCGGAACTTCGCGCACCACCTCGTCCGCGGTTTTGTCCTCGCGGATCCCTTTGAACGACGCCTGCCGCAGCACCCCGCCATGGGTCACTCCGGCAAATTCGGCGTCGACGACAACCTTGGGCGTGACCCAGACGATGTCCTTGCGGCGCTCGTCCGCCGGCAATTCGACCGGGCGCCGATCGGTCTTCAGCGCCGTCAGGCGCTTGAACAAATCGTGCGCCATTTTTTGGGTGTAGCCGGTACCGACCCGTCCGGCGTAGCGAAGCCGGCCATGCTCATGGTCGGCTACGATGAGCGCACCGATCGACCTGGGCACTGCCGCCGACGGCGTATAGCCGGCGACAATGAATTCCTGGCGGCCGTGACATTTGGTTTTGACGAAGTTGTCCGACCGGCCCGAGCGGTAGGAGGCGTCGCGGCGTTTCGATACGATACCCTCGAGCCCCATCTCGCAAGCGTGGCGGAGGATAAGCGGTCCGGCGTCGTCGAAATGACCGGTGTAGCGAACGACGCCGCTCTTGCCGGTTCCCTTCAGCAATCTTTCAAGCTCCGCCTTGCGCTCGATGAGGGGTGTCGCGATCAGATCGCGGCCATCGAGGTGTAACAGGTCGAAGACGTAATAGACGAAGCGGTCGGTGCGTCCGTCCTTCAGGTCAGTCTGCAAAAGCGAAAAATTGCTGATGCCATTGTCGTCTTCCACGACCACTTCGCCGTCGAGTAAAGCCGTCGTGGCGGGCAGCGCCGCAACCGCGTCGGCAACCGGCGGAAACCGATGCGTCCAATTTTGCCGCTTGCGCGTCAATAGCCGCACCTTGCCGTGTTCGAGCCGCGCTTCCATGCGATAGCCGTCGAACTTGATTTCATGAAGCCAATTCGAACCGCTCGGCGCCTTGTCGGACAGCGTGGCAAGGCTGGGCGAAACAAATTCCGGCAGTTTTGACTTGGCCGCATTTGGCTGCGCTTTTGCAGTCCGTTTGCTCACGACGTTTCGCGCTGCGCGCTTTGCTTTCGCCGCCAGGCTGGCGGCGGGCCTTGCCGTGATCTGCTGGATCTTGCGCTTGAACGCGGCCTTTTCTTCCGATCCGCCGCCGGCCGCGCGATTGGAATGCCAGACCCGTTTCTTGCCCTTGCCTTCGGCGATCTCCTCGATCGAGCGGCCGGTCACAACGGAGCGCGACTTCTCTTCAAGTATATCTTTGTCGCGCGGGCCGCGAGCTTCTTCATCCTTGGCTTTGATGAGCAGCCAATTCTCGTGGCGCTCACGTTCCCGCGCGCGCATGCGCACCAGATGCCAGCGGCCGTGGAGTTTGTCGCCGTCGAGATCGAAAATGAGATGGCCTTTGGCATAGCCCTTATGTGGATCGCCTTCGGGATGCCAGCTGCCGCGATCCCAGATCATCACGGTTCCGCCGCCGTATTCACCCTGCGGGATGGTGCCTTCGAACGAATTGTACTCGATCGGGTGATCCTCGACGTGAACCGCGAGGCGTTTTTCGTTGGGATCGAGGCTGGGGCCCCGCGTGACGGCCCAGCTTTTCATGACGCCGTCGAGTTCGAGCCGCAGATCGTAGTGCAGCCGCCGCGCGGCATGCTTCTGAATCACGTAGCGGTGACCGTCCCGGGCGCCCCTGCGACCACGCGGCTCCGGCGTCACACTGAACTGTCGCTTTTTTCGGTAGGTTTCGAGCGCCACGACGGTCAACTCATGCGTTTAGCGATGGTTCGGCCTTCATGACCGGACAAAGACCTGAAAAGCGCCCTTCCGGCGGCTTTTGGCGCGGCGCAACTATCCGATTTGCCCAACATAAGAGGTTGCGACGCTCCCCGGGAGTCCCATTTACGCTCTAGGAAAATCGATATTGCCCAAATTGCGTTCACGGCCCTTAATGGTGTAAGCACTGGGGGTTTATGCGTGTGTGCAGGGGCACTGGTGGGGCTGGACCCTAATATCGCCAATTGGGCCGCTGCGGCCAAAAAAGGCCAATAAGAAGGAGCATTCGCGTGACCGTTCCGTCGAAAACGCCGTTGCTTGATGTTGTCAAAACGCCGAGTGATCTGCGGCAACTTGAAGAAGGCCAGTTGCGTCAGCTTGCTGACGAACTGCGACGGGAGACGATCGACGCTGTAGCGGTCACCGGCGGTCACCTCGGTGCCGGGCTTGGCGTGATCGAGCTGACGGTAGCGTTGCACTACGTTTTCGACACGCCGGCCGACCGGCTTATTTGGGACGTTGGCCACCAGGCCTATCCGCACAAGATCCTCACCGGCCGTCGCGACCGTATCCGCACGCTGCGCCAGGCTGGTGGCCTGTCCGGGTTCACCAAGCGCGCCGAGAGCGAATACGATCCGTTTGGCGCGGCACACTCCTCGACTTCGATCTCCGCCGGCCTCGGCATGGCAGTCGCCCGCGACCTCGAGGGAAAAAAGAACAACGTCATCTCCGTTATCGGCGACGGCGCGATGTCGGCCGGCATGGCCTATGAGGCCATGAACAACGCGGGTTCGATGAATTCCCGCCTGATCGTGATCCTCAACGATAACGATATGTCGATTGCCCCGCCGGTCGGTGCGCTCTCGGCATATCTCGCCCGCCGCGTTTCCGGGCGCACCTATCGTGGTCTGCGCCACATGGTCCGCCAGGTTGCCAAACGCCTTCCCAGCAGGATGCTGGAAAAGCGCGCGGTCGCCATCGAGGAATACGCGCGCGGCCTCGTGACCGGCGGCACGCTATTCGACGAACTCGGGTTCTTCTATATCGGCCCGATCGACGGCCACAACATCGACCATCTGCTGCCGGTTCTGAAAAACGTCCGCGACGCGGAAAACGGTCCGTTCCTCGTCCACGTCGTGACGCAAAAGGGCAAGGGCTACGAGCCGGCGGAGAAATCGGCTGACAAGTATCACGGCGTCGTCAAGTTCGACGTGGCGACCGGCGCGCAGGTGAAAGCCAAGGCGTCCGCACCCGCCTACCAAAAGGTCTACGGCGAGAGTTTGATCAAGGAAGCCCGCAAGGATCCCAAGATCGTCGCCATCACCGCGGCCATGCCTTCGGGCACCGGCATCGATCTTTTCCAGAAGGAATTTCCCAAGCGCACGTTTGATGTCGGCATTGCCGAGCAGCATGGCGTCACTTTCGCCGCCGGGCTTGCGACCGAGGGCTTCAAGCCGTTCGCGACGATCTACTCGACATTCTTGCAGCGCGCCTACGATCAGGTGGTCCACGATGTGGCCATCCAGCGTCTGCCGGTGCGCTTCGCCATGGACCGCGCCGGTCTCGTCGGCGCCGATGGGCCGACTCACGCCGGCGCATTCGACATCGCGTATCTCGGCTGCCTGCCGAATTTCGTGCTGATGGCGGCGGCAGACGAAGCCGATCTGGTGAACATGGTGGCGACGGCGGTGGCGATCGACGACCGACCTTCCGCCCTGCGCTATCCGCGCGGCGAAGGCCGCGGCGTGCCAATGCCGGAAGAGGGCAAGCCGCTCGAGATCGGCAAGGGCCGCATCGTGCGCGAAGGCACGAAGGTTGCGCTGGTGTCGTACGGCGCGCGGCTCGGCGAATGCCTCAAGGCGGCCGACGAACTCGCCGCACACGGGCTGTCGACGACGGTCGTGGACGCCCGCTTCGCCAAGCCGCTGGACGTCGATCTGCTGCTGCGGCTGGCGCGCGAGCACGAGGTGCTGCTCACGATCGAGGAAGGCTCGATTGGCGGCTTCGGCTCCTTTGTGATGCAAGCCTTCGCCGAGCACGGGGTGTTCGACCGCGGGTTGAAAGTCCGTTCGCTGGTGCTGCCGGACGTGTTCATCGACCAGGATTCGCCCAACGCCATGTACGCCCAGGCAGGCCTCGACGCCAAAGGCATCGTCACCAAGGCGTTTGAGGCGCTCGGGCAGAACCTGCGCGGCGACGTGGTGAAGCTGGCGAGGTAGGCCGGTCCAGTTTGTCAGCGATTTTTTATTGAGGCCGGGCTGGTCCCGGCCACACGCTTCTCGCAGCCTGTCATGAGCACGGATGCCCGTCGCAAGACTGGGCATGATGTCGAGTATAATTATTCTATGATTGCACGAGAGCGCGCCGACCGCCTTTTGGTGGCGCGCGGCCTGTTCGAAAGCCGCGCGCGGGCACAAGCGGCAATTGTGGCTGGCCTAGTGACCGCCGATGGCGTGCTGGTGCGCAAGGCGTCGGATACGATCTCCATCGACGCCGTGATCGAGTCCGCGCCCGCGCATCCCTATGTGTCGCGTGGCGCGCTCAAGCTTGCGGCGGCCCTCGATCATTTTCATCTCGACGTCACGGACCGCATCTGCCTCGATGTCGGCGCCTCGACCGGGGGTTTCACCGAATTACTGACGGCGCGCGGCGCCCGGCTGGTCTACGCAATCGACGTCGGCAGCGCCCAGCTTCACTCCCGCCTGCGCGGGCAGAGCAACATCGTCTCGATGGAGCAAACCGATATCCGAACGCTCGACCCGTCGCGGCTCGCCGAGCTGCCAGACCTTGCCGTAGTCGACGTGAGCTTCATCTCGCTCAAGCTCATTCTGCCGGCGATCGGCAAGCTTCTGCAGCCGCGCGCGGCCGTCGTGGCGCTGATCAAGCCGCAATTCGAGGTTCAACGGTCCGGCATCAAGAGGGGCATCGTGCGCGACCCGGAGATTCATCGCGCCGTGTGCGATGATATCGTCGGCGTTCCTCACCTCGCTCGGATGGCGCGTCGAAGGATCTCATACCGTCACCGATCCTTGGCGGCGATGGCAATCGCGAGTTCCTGATCGGGGCGCAGCGTGGTTGAGCAGCTTCTGATCGCCCGCATCGGCCATCGCGGCGACGGTATCGCCGACAGCCCCGCAGGTGCGATCTACGTTTCTGGCGCATTGCCCGGCGAAACGGTCGAGGTCGAAGCAGTTGCCGGCCATCCCGATCGCCGCCGGCTGCTCAACGTCGAACGGCCGAGTGCGGAACGCATTGCGCCGATCTGTCCGCATTTCGGCGTATGCGGCGGCTGCGCCATGCAGCACTGGGAAACGATCCAGTACCGCGCGTGGAAACGCGATCTCGTGGTCGACGCTCTGCGGCAGGCCGGACTGGACTTTCCGGTCGCCGAACTCATCGACGCGCATGGCGAAGGCCGCCGCCGTGCGGTCTTCCATGCCAGAAGCGGCACCCGGTCGGTACTGGAAGTCGGATTTTCCGCCGCGCGCTCCCACCACTTGGTCGCGATCGACCGCTGCCCGGTGCTTTCACCAAAGCTCGGCGGCGCCCTCAAAGCGGCGTGGGCCATCGCCGAGACTTTGGCCACGGCGAACAAGCCGCTCGACATTCACGTCACCGCGACGGATGACGGCCTCGATGTCGATGTGCGCGGCTCGGGTCCCTTGACGGCGGCGCTCGTTGCCGCGCTCGCGCGCATTGCCGCCAGGCACGATCTCGCACGGCTCACGCGGCACGGCGAGTTGATCACGCTGGCGCGGACGCCGACCTTGCGCATGGGCAAGGCGACCGTGCAATTGCCACCGGCGGCATTTCTGCAAGCAACGGATGAAGGCGAAGCGGCGCTGGCGCGGCTTGTACTCGCGGCCTGCACCGGCGCGGCGAAAGTCGCCGACCTGTTCGCCGGCGTCGGCCCGTTTGCGCTCCGGCTCGCCGAACGGGCACGGGTCAGCGCGGTCGATGACGATGATGGAGCGCTCGCAGCCCTCAAGCGCGCCGCCGCGTCCGCCGCCGGCCTCAAGCCCGTCGAGATCGAGCGGCGCGATCTGTTCCGCAGCGCGCTGACGGCTACGGAGCTAAAATTGTTCGACGCGGTCGTCTTCGACCCGCCGCGCCAGGGTGCCGAAATGCAGGCGCGCGAACTCGCAGCAAGCGGCGTTCCGATCGTCGTTGCCGTGTCGTGCAACCCGGCAACCTTTGCCCGCGATATGCGCGAGCTTGTGCGCGGCGGCTATCGTCTCACCGAGGTCACACCGGTCGATCAATTCCGCTATGCGGCCCATGTCGAGATCGTCGCGCGGCTCGAAAAATAGGCAGCTTTTGCAGCGAGCCGTGGTGTAGATTTCGGCCGCCCGGGAGCTACGAGCGGACAAGGAGATTCTGGATGAGTGGGCTCGGCGGATTGAACAAGACCCCCGATGGCGTGGTCATCGGCCTCGTTCAGCTGCAATTGCCAACGATCGCCACCAAAAGCGATCTGGCAGCGCAGACCAAGAAGATTTGCGCCATGGTTCAGAAGGCGCGCAAAAACATGTCGACGATGGACCTCGTCGTTTTCCCCGAATATTCGCTGCACGGCCTGTCGATGGACACCAATGCCGAACTAATGTCGCGGCTCGACGGTCCGGAAGTCGCAAGCTTCAAGAAGGCTTGCGTCGACAACCGCATCTGGGGCTGTTTCTCCATCATGGAGTACAATCCAGACGGCAATCCGTACAATTCCGGCCTCATCATCGACGACGAAGGAGAGGTCAAGCTCTATTACCGCAAGATGCATCCATGGGTACCGGTCGAGCCTTGGGAGCCCGGCAATCTCGGCATTCCGGTGTGCGACGGACCGAATGGCAGCAGGGTCGCGCTGATCATCTGCCACGACGGCATGTTCCCGGAAATGGCGCGGGAATGCGCCTATAAGGGCGCCAACATCATGTTGCGCACCGCCGGCTATACGGCACCGATCCGCCACGCCTGGCAAGTCAGCAACCAAAGCAACGCATTCTCAAATCTGATGTACACCGCCAATGTCTGCATGGCCGGCAGTGACGGCGTGTTCAATTCGATGGGCGAAGGCATGATCGTCAATTTTGACGGCGTGCCTCTCGCGACCGGCAACGGCGCGCCGGACGAAATCATCACCGCTGAGGTGCGGCCGAAGCTTGCCGACGAAGCGCGGCGGATCTGGGGTGTCGAGAACAATATCTATCAGTTCGGCCATCGCGGTTTCGTCGCGGTCAAAGGCGGCGCGCAGGATTGCCCGTACACCTACATGCGCGATCTCGCCGCCGGCAAATATCGGCTGCCCTGGGAGGATGAGGTCGAGGTGACCGACGGGTCGAGCTGCGGTTTCCCGATTCCCAATCGGGCGTATCAGGGATAGCATCGAGGCTACGGGCGCGATCCCGTTACAGCCGCTTCGCGACTTCTTCCAGCATCACCTCGGTGGCGCCGCCGCCGATATTCTGCACGCGCGCGTCGCGCGACATGCGCTCGATGGTGCTCTCGCGCATGAAGCCCATGCCGCCGTGAAACTGCACGCATGCGTACATGACTTCGTTGACGAGTTCGCCGCAATAAGCCTTGACCATCGACACTTCTTTGGTCGCGTCGATGCCCTGTGTGTCGAGCCAGGCCGCGTGATAGACAAGCTGGCGGCCCGCCTCGACCTTTGCTGAAAGCATCGCCAGGCGCTGACGGATGGTTTCGCGCGCCCATAACGGAGCGCCGAAGGCTTTTCGCGTGCGCACATAGTCGAGCGTGAGGTCGAGCGCGGCCTGCGCTTCTCCCATCGCCGTCGCGCCGATCGTGGTCCGTTCGTTCTGGAAATTCCTCATGATCGCGTAGAAGCCGCGACCCTCTTCGCCGAGGCGGTTCTCGGCCGGAATTCGGCAGTCGTCGAAATGCAGTTCCGCCGTGTCCGACGAGCGCCAGCCGTGCTTGTCGAGCGTGCGGCTGACGGTAAAGCCGGGCGTGCCCTTCTCGACCAGGAACATCGTGATCGCCCGGCTGGGCGATCCCGACCGGTCGGTTTTCGCGGCCACGCAATAAAGATCGGCATAAACGCCGTTGGTAATGAACATCTTCGCGCCGTTGATGACGTAACTGTCGCCGTCACGATGCGCGAAGGTGCGGATGCTCTTTACATCGGAACCGGCGTCGGGCTCGGTCACGGCCACGGCGGTGATGACCTCGCCGGCAATGATGCCCGGCATCCATTTGTCCTTCTGGGCCTCGCTTCCGGCCCGGAACACATGAATGGATGCCATTTCGGAGTGGACGAGTGCGGTTGTCGCCACCCCGCTGAATGTCGAGCGCCCTAGCTCTTCCGCGAGTACGACGGTCGCTAGTGCGTCCATCTCCGATCCGCCGTAGCGGGCCGGATAGCGGATGCCGAAAAACCCCAGGCTGCCCATGCGGCGCAACACTTCACGCGGCACGAAACCCTGTTCTTCCCAGGCCAGCGCTTTTGGTTTGATCTCGGTTTCGACGAAGCGGCGCACCTGGGCGCGAAGAAGCTCGTGCTCCTCCGAAAAATACGGCGAGCGGCTGGACGCCGACGCGCCTGCTTCGGGTTTGATTTCGCCGATCTTGTTCATGGCGGCCCTCCGGCTCTTATGTGTCAGGTCCGCTGCACCCTCAGCGATGCGCGGGCCGTTTCAGCGTTGCGGCCCCGACAGGCTAAGCTCGCTTTCAGCGCGGAACACGTTGCTGTAGAGCGATGCTATCCATTGGCGGCCGCTCGACGTCACATTGAGATAGCGAATGGCGGTCTGAACGTGCGGCGCAATGCTGTTGTAATAGAATTGTGGATATAAATCAGTCAGATCGGCGGGCGACGCATAGCCGAGCTGTCTGTTCATGCCGACTTCTTCGAACTCGTAATACAACGCGTTTGCCTTGCGCAGATAATGCGGATCGCCGAGCTGACCAATGAGGTCGGCAGCGCGCACCAGTGAACCTTCCTCGGTGTCCTGACGCTCTGGTTCGATGGCGGAGGGAAAGCGCGTGAATTCGATCGCCCGCGCAATTCTGGCCGCGTCGAGCAATTCCATTTCGGCGAGTCGATCCAACGCAAAAAGCTTCGAACGTTCCACGTGGTACGGCGTAAGCGCTGCATCGGACGAGCCGCGCGAAAGCTTGGCTTTGCCACCCTTGGCGTCGATCACGTACCCGTCCTCGCCATCTCCCATGAGTATGCCGCGCACGTAGCCGATGTCATGCAGGAGGCAGGCGATGATGACGTGGGCGTAGTCGTCGGCGGACGTCTGCATGAGCAACGATCGGCCTTTCATGATGTCGTAGCCGACGAGCGTCACCAGCATGGTATGCTCAACTGTATGGTAGAGCGCGTCGCTGTTGCCAATGCACTCAAGCGCCAGCCTGGCGACCGTCGGAATAAGTTCGGTAAGACCGGCCTGCGTCGATCCAAAGCGACGGCTCAAATGCGAAGAAAGGAACGACCCCAATTCCTCCGCGGCCAATTCGGGAACGGTGATCATAAAACCTCAAATTCGCAAATTGTATCGTGGCGGTGACTTGTGACAATTGCAAGACCAGCTTTTGCCAGCCTATCGCATTGGCTGGCCGGGAGAAATCCGCTACTCGGTGTCGATGTTCAGGCTATGCAGCATCGCGAGCCAGTGCTCGCGCATCTGGTCGTGTCGCCGTTCGACCGCGTCAGCGACTTCGCCGCGAACCGAAATAAGCTCCGGGCCTTTGAGGAACAGGATTTGGGCCTGAAGCAACCGTCCGCTTTCGAATTCGATGCGGCGCATCGCCAAAACGAAAGGGTCGGCCGGCGCTACACTCTCCGGTAACAGCGCGGCTGGCCGGATGCCGGCGTGCAGTGCGTGACCGAATGCCGCCATGTCGACGAGCAGGCTGTGATACGCATCGCCCGCCATTTTTCCCGGTCTCGGCAACCATGCCAGCTCCCACTGCCAGAAACTGAATGGCAGCGTCGGATCCGGGACCCATGACGTTGATCGCATAAGCAACGAGATAATCTCCATCTGGCGGCAAAACTGCGAGTGCAATTCCAACTGCCATGGATGATGCAAGCGGGCCGGTAACGCGGCAGCGAGTTGGCGCGCCTGCGCGCCGTGCGCCGACAACAGAAAGGCCGCCACGCGGGTCTGCTGCGCCGGCGGAATGCGGCCATCCTGGTCGATCGGGCCAAGAAGCGCATTCACGGAGACGTCACCTCGCTTTGCACCGCCTCCTCCTCGATCACATCGCGCTGCGTCGCCACACTGTGGGTCAGTTCAGGCTGCGCTTCGGCTCCTTGCGGCAACCGTACCGGAACGGCGCGCAGATGATCGTAGCCGGCCGGGAAAGGGTATGAATTCGCCGCCGATCTCCTCGGGTGCGAGCCAGATCGATTTCTTGCCCTGCCAGTGTCCGGACATCACATCCTCGGCGAAGCGCGCCGCCAGATAGGCCGTCAATTCCGGCTTCTCCAGCGTGAACGCGTGATAGGCGCGTTGCACGATGACGAGTTCGCTTTCCGGAATGTGAACGCGCAGCGAGTCTTGCACCGGCCGCGGCGTAAGGAAATCATACTCGCCGGTCAGGATCATGGTCGGCACGGTAATCGCCGACAGTTTCGGCGTCAGCGGCTCAAAGTCGAGAAAAGATTCCATCAGATTCTGCAACGCATACACGTCATTGACCAGCCATCCGCGGTACCTGGCGAAGTCGATTATGTGAGCTTTCGCTTCGAGCCACTCCCCCGAGAAATTCATGGGAAACAGCAAGTCCTGAAGAAATGTCGTGCCGCCGAGAACAAGCGCGGTTCGCAGCGCTGCGCCAAATCGAAACAGCTGCGGTGGCAACTCGGCAAAACTGCTCATTGGCACCAGCCCGGCGACGGTGTTGCCATGCTCGATGACGTAGCGCAGTGCGATCACACCGCCGAAGCTTATCCCGGCGAGGAAAATCGGCCGGTCTCCCAATTCGGCGATGAGTTCGCCGAGTACAGCGACCTGGTCTGATTGCTCGATGAACAGGCGCGGCTTGTCGGATTGCCCCTGTCCGAGCATGTCAAAGCTGACGACGCGAAACCCCCTCGCCACCAGCGCATCGCGAAAGGGTATCCAAAGCTTGACATACTGGGTCAGACCATTGATCAGCACAAAAGCCGGGCCGTCGTCCGGACCAGCCAGTTCGTAGTGAATTCGGCGCGAATTGTACGAAAGCCAGGGCATCTGGGTCTCTCGAATTCCTTTACCGGCCCGGAGACTACCCGGATTTGGGCCGCTGGCCATAGGCACATTTATGCGGCACGGGGGTCGTCTACAACGCATCGGCAAACGCCTCCATTTGCCTGCGCTGGTCGGGGTCGGGCAGCGGACCGCGCATGGCGCCGAGATTGTCGGTCATATGCGCGGCATCGGCGGTGCCGGGGATAACCGCAGTTACCCGGGGGTCGCTCAGAAGATACTTCAGGAAAAACTGCGCCCAGGTCTCGGCGAAACCGCGCGCCCAGTCCGGAACCTCCTTGCCCCGCACGGCGCGAAACAGTCGCGCCCGACCGAACGGCAATGCGGTGAGCACGCCGCTCTTGACCTCGGCCGCTGCGGGCAAAATGCGCTTCTGGGATTCACGGTCGTCGAGTGAATAGTCGATTTGCACGAAATCCGGTTTCTCGCGCAGGAGTACTGCTTCGATCGCGGCATACTGCTCGCGCCTGGTCGAGGTAATGCCGATATAGCGGCACACGCCTTGTGCCTTCCATTCTTTGAACTGCGCCAGCGACTGCTGCGGATCGCGGACGTTGTGAAACTGAAGCAAATCGAGTTTCATCGTCTGCAATCGGGCCTGTGATCGTTTGAGCTCCGCGGCGTCGGGCGACTCCAGTTTGGTGGCGATGAAAAGCTTTTGACGCAGACCACCTGATGTCGTTACCTCACCCAGCACGGTTTCGGCTTCGCCATAGACCGACGATGTGTCGACCAGACGTCCGCCACCGGCGATGAGCGCTTGCAGTACCGCGGCCGCCTTCTGCCGCGTTGCCTCGTCATTGGTGTTGAAGACCTGCGCGGTGCCGAGCCCGACGGCTGGCAGCAATTCCCCGGTGCTTGGGATGGCGCGGGCGAGCGGCGCGGAGGTCTGGCCGAGTGCCGGTGACGCGAGCATTGCCGCGCCGGTTGCCATCGCGAATTCACGCCGCGTTAAATGCAAGCTCATCGGTTTCCTCCCTGCGCCGCTTCAGCATCCACGAGTGTAGCGCGGCGCTCCTGTGCCCGCCCCAAGACTCCCGACAAAACAAGCCAGGCTGCGGCGACCGGCAACGCGACCAGCGCGATTGCACCAAGTTTTAATCCCAGTGACTGCAAGGTGTCGAATACCCAGCCATACAAAGCGTCAGAGCCGCGGTAGATCACGACGTCGATCAGGTTCTTGGCTTTGTATTTCTCCTCGCGGCTGAGCACCGTGAAGAAAACCTGCCGCGCCGGATTGGCGATGGCGAAATTCATCCAGCGCTGAACGATCTGAAGAGCTACCACGACTGCGAGCGTCGGCGTCAGGAACAGCGCGGCAAAGCCGACGACATAGACGGCCGGCAGCGCGCCGGCAGCAGCACCGGTACCGAACCGCTTGAGCACCTGTCCCGTGGCGAACACTTGCGTCGCCAGACTGAGCAGACCGACCACGAGATCGATGCCGGCAAAGATGCGCGTCTGCGCGTCGCGGCCATGCACGGCCGCAGCCACGATATTGGCCTGCTCGAAGTAGACGATCGTCGCGCAGAAGGACAGCAGGCTGATCCACGCGGCGACGCCGATGAGATAGGGCGAGCGAATAAGCTCGGGCAGCGCCGCAAAGGCAGAGCCGCCGATACGCCGCTCGTCAACGCGCATGCCCGCTTTGGCAAGCTCCTGCGGCGCGGCGACGCGCTCGAGGCGGTATACGCAGAAAACCGCCAATTCCAGCAGCACTGCCGCCGCGATCAAAAGATTGACCGCGCCCAGCGGCACCGACAACCCGATGGTGATGAGCGGACCTAAAAGCGCGCCAGCGGTGCCGCCAGCGCCGATGAATCCGAACAAGCGCTTGCCTTGCTCGGCGGTAAACAGGTCGGCCATGAACGACCAGAACACCGCGACCGCGAACAGGTTGAACACGCTCACCCATACGAAGAACACCCGGGCGATGATCACCGGAGCGATATCAAGCGTCAGCAGCAGCCAGAACACCACAAGGTTGGCGATGAAGAAGTGATAAACGAAGGGGATAAACCGCGCACGCGGCAGTCTGGCCACCAGCGTGCCGTACAGGGGTTGCGCGATGATGAGCGTCACGAACGTGGCGGTGAACAGCCAGGGCAGATTTCGCACGCCGCCGGCGATTCCCATCTGATCGCGCAACGGCCGCAAGACGTAATATCCGGCAAGGAGCGTAAAGAAATAGGCGAACGACCAGAGCGCTGCCGCGCGCTCCTGCGGTGTTGCGGGTATCGCCCAGTTCGTGCCACGCCGAAGCGCGGCAACTAAGCCAGTCATGGCGCGAGCGACAGCTTCTGCTTGAGCTCGGCTGCGCTCAGCGCCTGCCCGTAACCCGGCCCGCCGCGCTGGAAGCGGCTGGCATCCGCAAGCTTGCCGACCACGACGGGATCAAATCCAGCGTCGCGGATCAAGCCGGCCGCGATTTGCACCGCTTCGGGGTCGTCGCCGGCAATCGGGATTGCGAGCTTCGGATCGGGACGGTTCGCCTCGCTGGCGAAGATTTTGTAGTTGAGCGTATTGAAGGCGCGAACCAGCCGCGTACCCGGCAGATATTTCTGCGAGATCACGCCAACGCCCTCACGCTCGACCTCGTCGGTTATCGAGCCGTCGCGCGCGGTGACGGCGTTGCAGGCATCGAGCATGATCTTGCCTTTGAGCGCCGCGCCGTAATCTCGGCCGATCTGCGGCAGCGCCGCATATGGTACCGCGATAAACAGGACGTCGCCAAAGGCGATCGCCTGATCGACCGTGCCGGCTTTCGCAAGCTCACCGAGGCCGGCAACCAGATCTTTCAGTTCTTCAGGATGGCGTGACGAAAACAGTACGGGGTGGCCGGACTTGACCCACAATCCGCCAATTGTGCCGCCGATATGACCCGAGCCGATGACCCCGATGCGTTGCTTGGTTTGCGCCGACGCGGACAGCGGCCTCAGCGCCGCGCCGAGAACGAGCGCGCCGCCCATGCCAAGAATTGCGCGGCGGTCGTGACGTGTGGGGCCGGGGGTGAGGCTTTGCTCGGACATCGGAACCTTCCTTGCATCTGCGGATCGCGACGCCGGTCTGTATGCCCACAAATCAAAGTTCATGAGCAATCATTTCTCGGTGATCGGCCGTTTGCAAGGCGATCCCGGCTACATCACGTAGAGCCGATCGGGCAGCGCGTTGGGCGAACCGTCGGGCGGCGCATGTGTCGCAAGCACGGTGCCGCAGCGTTCGATCGCGGCGGCGAAACCTTGCGCAATGTGGCCGGCGCGCATGTTGCCGCTCAGAGCGTCGATAGCCGCTTGCCATTCGGATGCTTGCACCTTCTGGGCGATACCATCGTCCGCGATGATGCGCGCGTAGCGTTCCGCGAGCGACACAAAGATCAGAATGCCGCAGCGGTTCTTGGTTGCGGCGATGCGGCGGACGACGAATTGCTCAAGCGCGGCGCGATGCGCTCGCGCCCTGCGCACGCCTCGAGGAACAAGCGCAAACCGAAGCGGCGTCAGTGAAAAAACAAGTGCGGCTACGATAAAAACCACGAGTTGAATCAGAAAGATCCGCTGCACGCTCCACGGCGTGAAGTTGATAAGTGGCCAAGGAGCGATGAGCGCCAGCGCAGTCGCCCACAAGATGGGAATATGAGCATAGTCCGACGATGCGTGTGCGAGTACGCAAACGATCTGCCCGCTCGTGCGCTTCTCCGCCTGCTGAATAGCGGCCGACACCGCCTCGTGATCTTCCTTGCTGAACTCCATCACCAACTCCCCGACGCCCCGCCACCGCCCGACCAGCCGCCGCCACCGGAAAACCCACCGCCAAAACCGCCGCCGGAGGAGCCGCCGCCCCAGCCCGAGCCCCAGGAGCCGCCCAAGGGCGGAACGATGATCGGACCGCGTCGACGGCCCGTACCGCCCGGACCTGAGCCCGGACCATTCGCTTGATGGATCAGGTACCAGATGAAAAAGATCAGCAGCACCAGAAACAGGATCGGAAATAGTTTGTTGAAATCGCCCGATGAATCGTCAGCCCGGACGTCGGCCTTTTGACGCCATTCGCTGGCGTCGGTCGTAAGTACGGCGATGATGCCCTCGACGCCGCGCTGGATGCCGCCGGAATAATCGTTCGCCTTGAAGCGCGGAACGATCGCGCTTGAGATGATCACCGAGGAGAGCGCGTCGGTCAAAGTACCTTCAAGACCATAGCCGACCTCGATGCGCACCTTGTGCTCGGCCGGCGCCACCAGGAGTAAAACGCCGTTGTTCTTTTTCGCCTCGCCGAGTTTCCAGAACCGGAATAGCTCGTTGGCATAGGTCTCGATGTCGCTGCCTTGCAACGACTTCACCGTGGCGACGACGAGCTGGATGCCGGATTTGTCTTCAAGCTCCTTCGACTTCGCCTCAATGTCGCTCCGGCTCGCCGCGCTCATGACTCCCGCCTGGTCGACAACCCGGCCGGTCAGCGGCGGAAAATCCAAGGCGAATACGACGGCCGGCATCAGACAGAGGAAGAGGACCGCAATAGTCAGTCGCGTGGAAAACCGCTTCATCACCAGCTCCCTGACGCGCCGCCGCCGCCGGAGAAATCACTATCGGACGAACTGCCGCTTGAAGAGTCGCTGCTGCTCCAGCTGGAAGAACTCGACGAGTGGCCGGCCGGCACAAAAACCCGTCGGCCGTGGCGGACGACATAATGGCCCGAACGGACATTTTGCCAAACGGCAACAACGAGAAGGGTGACAATAAAGAGAAACATAAAGAGCGCGCCCAGATCGCCAGTACGAATGTCGTCGACACGCAGCGCCGCCTTCGGCTGCCATTCCGCCGAATCGCCGTGGAGAACGCTGATGACGCCGTCGACGACGAGCTGGATGCCGGACTTGTCTTCAAGTTCCTTCGACTTGGCTTCGATATCGTCGCGACTGTCAGCCGTCATGACTCCCGCCTGATCGACGACGCGACCGGTTAAAGGCGGAAAATCGAGCGCGAGCGCCGCCGAGGCGACGCAAAACAGCAGCGCGAACACCAACAATGACGCGCTGACTTTCACCGCACGACCGCTAGAACTTCACCTGCGGCGGCTTTTCCGCGCCCTCACTCGCGGTGAATACAGCCATCGGCTTGTTTCCCGCGAAGATCGTCTTCGCCCAGAGCAGCGTCGGGAAAGTGCGGAGTGACAAATTGTAGGCGCGGACTGCCTCGATATAGTCGCGCCGCGCCACCGCGATGCGGTTCTCCGTGCCTTCGAGCTGTGACTGCAAGGCAAGGAAATTCGCGTTTGATTTGAGATCCGGATAATTCTCGGTCACCGCCAGCAGGCGGCCGAGCGCGCCCGACAACTGGTTTTGCGCATCCTGGAAAGCCTTGAGCTTATCCGGGTCCGTCAGTTGTGAGGCGTCGACTTTAACCTGCGTCGCCTTGGCGCGCGCTTCGACGACCGCCGTGAGGACGCTCTTTTCCTGGGCGGCGTAGCCCTGGACCGTCGCGACCAAGTTGGGAATGAGATCGGCGCGGCGCTGATACTGGTTCTGGACGTCGCCCCAGCGCGCCTTGGCCTGCTCTTCCAAAGTTGGAATGGTGTTGTAACCGCATGCCGACAAGGTCATGCCGAGGCTGACAAGCACTGCGGCGAGACCAATTCGACGCAGGCTAATTCGATAACTGCCCATCGTGTGCATGATGCTGCTCATTTTATCCCTCGATTGTTGCCAACGCGCGACACCGCGCGCATTCACACCTCGACCGGCTCAGTGCCGACGATTTCAATACCGAAACCTGAAAGGCCGACATACGTCATTTTACGCGAATAACTCAGGAGCCGGATCGAGGTGACACCGAGATCCTTTAGGATCTGCGCGCCGAGACCAACCTCTCGCCATTGCCGGCTGCGCGCCTCGCCCGATGCAGTTTCGTCCGACTTCGGAATCGCAACCACGGGCACGCCGGCAGCGCCGTCCCGCAAGATAACGAGTACGCCACTGCCCTCCGCCTTGAAGCGATCGAGCGTGCCGCGAATGGCTTTGGCGCCGCCGAACACATCCAAAATGAGATTAGCGCGGTGCAGCCGCGTCAGCACATTTGTGCCATCGCCGATACGGCCGTAAACAAAAGCCATGTGGTAAAATGGATCAAACGGTGTCTGGAAAGCATAACCGGCGAGCATTCCGATCTCGGATTCTACCGGAAATTCGCCGACGCGCTCGATCAATCTCTCCCGCGCTTGTCGATAGGCGATCAGGTCGGCGATAGAGACACGCATCAGCTTGTGCCGCTCGGCCAAGGCGGCGATCTGCGGCCCGCGCATGACGGTGCCGTCGTCGTTCATGAGTTCGGCGAGCACGCCAACCGGCGGCAAGCCGGCGAGCCGGCAAAGATCGACGCAGGCTTCGGTGTGGCCTGAGCGCATCAGAACGCCGCCTTCCTTGGCCACCAGCGGAAACACATGGCCCGGCCGCACGAAGTCAGCCGCGCCCATATTGCCGTTGGCAAGAGCGCGCACGGTATTGGTTCGCTCTTCCGCGGAAATGCCGGTGGTCAGGCCGTGGCGAACGTCCACCGAAACCGTGAAGGCGGTACCCAAAGGGGCGTCGTTGCGCGCAACCATCGGATCGAGATGAAGCCGCCGCGCTTCGTCCTGGGCCAGCGGAACGCAGACGATGCCGGAGGTGTGGCGGATGATGAATGCCATCTTTTCCGGCGTGCACAGCGAAGCCGCGACGAACAGATCGCCCTCGTTCTCGCGGTCGTCGTCATCGGCCACGATGACAAGATCGCCGCGGGCAAATGCGGCTACGGCTGCCTGGATGCGTTGTTGGGCGTTTTCCATCTTTCCTTTTCGATCTCGTCGGCGAACCTGCAATCAGCTTCGCGGCCGCGGAAACGGCCACGACGGAAATTCGCCGACCTGGGCACGATGGCGCAGATAGTGATCGGCGATCACGCACGCCACCATCGCTTCGCCCACTGGTACCGCGCGAATGCCGACGCAGGGATCGTGGCGCCCGGTGGTCGTGATCTCGGTCTCGTGTCCGTAACGGTCAACGGTGCGCCGCGGCGTGAGGATCGAAGACGTTGGCTTGACGGCAAAACGCGCGACCACAGGCTGGCCGGTCGAGATGCCGCCGAGAATGCCACCGGCGTGATTGGAGAGAAAGGTCGGCTTGCCGTCATTGCCCGCGCGCATCTCGTCGCCGTTATCCTCGCCAGAAAGCTCCGCCGCGGCAAAACCGCTGCCGATTTCGACGCCCTTGACCGCATTGATGCTCATCAAGGCGGCGGCGAGATCGGCATCGAGCTTGCCATAGATCGGCGCACCGAGACCCGGCGGCACGCCGTCGGCGATGATCTCCAGCACCGCACCGACCGAGGAGCCGCTTTTCCGGATCCCATCAAGATAGTCCGCAAAAAAAACGGCCTTTCCCGGATCGGGACAAAAGAACGGGTTGCGGTCGACCTCGGCCCAATCCCAGCGCGTGCGGTCGATGCGGTGTGGGCCCATTTGAACGAGGGCGCCGCGTACCAGCAAACCGGGCACGATCTTGCGCGCAATGGCCCCGGCCGCCACGCGCATCGCCGTCTCGCGCGCTGATTGGCGACCGCCGCCGCGATAATCCCGCAAGCCGTATTTTATGTCGTAGGTAAAATCAGCGTGGCCGGGCCGGTATTTGTCCTTGATTCCGGAATAGTCCTTGCTCCGCTGATCGACATTGTCGATCAAGAGCGCGATCGGCGAACCCGTAGTAACCTGCTGCCCGGTCGCCTCATCCAAAAATACGCCGGAAAGGATTTTGACTGCGTCGGGCTCTTGGCGTTGCGTGGTGAAGCGCGATTGGCCCGGCCGGCGTCGATCGAGATAGGGCTGAATGTCAGCTTCACTCAGCGCGATGCGTGGCGGGCAGCCGTCGACCACGCAGCCGATGGCAGGCCCATGGCTCTCGCCGAAGGTGGTCACCCGGAAGGAATGTCCGAACGTATTGAAGGACATGGTTGAATAGTTTTGTGGAATGTCTTGTTGAAAGATTTTGCGCGCTGAAGGGGTAGCCCGCAGACTCCCGGGGGTCAAATCGGCAAGGCCCAGCGTTCCCGCGACGTTCATGGTCTATTCATCTCGCTGAACAGCAGTTAATGAAAAGCTGAACATCCGTTAAGCTACGGAAAAATCAGGGTTATTTACGATTTATATGTTGCGGTTACGCCCCGCTTATGGCATCCTGTCCTTCGGTAAGGGGACTAGGGCCAAGGGACCGAAACAAAGCTCGGAGAGCTTGAACTCAACCCTACCGTGGAATCATCACACCAGAAGGACCACACATCATGGCTAGCAAGCCGAAGAAGAAGAAGAAGATGAAGAAGACGTGATGCAGCGCGACCTCGTATCGAGGTTGCGTCATCACCTTCTAAATTCGCGAGGCGCCTTGAGCGGTGTTTCGTGACAGCGGCTGGACCCAGGTCCGGCCGCTGCTGTTTTCAGCCGCCGCATTGGCTAGAAACGAAAATGGCTAGAAACGAAAATTCAGGCCGCCGCGCCCCACGACGAAGCCAACCGGCGCCAGCGATGCCGTGAACGAAGCAGGCTTCCCGCCGCCCGCGCTTGTGGCGGCCACGGCGGCGTTATAAGAGCCGAGATCGACGACAATACTTCGCCTTTGAGGGTGAAGTTGTTGCTCAGGGCAAACTCGGCGCCACCGCGGCCGCCGGCGGGCGGACCGAGAAAGGCGATTATTCCTTGCCGACAGTGATATCGGGCGCCTCGGGATGCTTCATGCCGACGATGTGATAACCAGCGTCGACGTGATGGATTTCGCCGGTAACGCCGCGCGACATATCCGACAGCAGATAGACGGCCGCGTCGCCGACGTCCTCGATGGTCACGTTGCGCCGTAGCGGCGCATTGTATTGGTTCCATCTGAAAATATAGCGGAGGTCGCGGATACCGGCGGCGGCGAGCGTCTTGATCGGCCCAGAGGAGATGGCGTTGACGCGGATATTCTTCACGCCGAGATCGGCGGCGAGATACCAGACGGACGCCTCCAGAGCGGCCTTGGCAACGCCCATGACGTTATAGTGGGGCATCCACTTTTCCGCTCCGTAATAGGTGAGCGTGAGCATGGCGCCGCCGTTCGGCATCAGCTTCTCGGCACGCTGCGCGATTGCCGTCAGCGAGTAACAGCTCACCAGCATGGTTTTGCTGAAATTGTCCGCCGTGGTGTCGACGAATCGTCCGTCGAGTTCGTCCTTGTCCGAGAATGCAATCGCGTGCACCAGAAAATCGATCGTGCCCCAGGCCGATTGCAGCGCGGCGAATACCGCATCGATCGTGGCAGGTTCGGTGACGTCGCAATGACCGACGACGATACCGCCGACTTCCTCGGCGAGCGGCTCGACGCGCCTTTTAAGCGCGTCCCCCTGATAGGTGAACGCAAGTTCGGCGCCGTGCGAACGGCAAGCCTTGGCGATGCCCCAAGCCAGCGAGCGCTGATTGGCGACCCCTATGACCAGGCCGCGCTTGCCGCGCATGAGGCCCGAGATTTCCGGCATTCTCTGCCCCCCGCTCGACGAGCTCCGCGCCGGACCTCCTATGGCATAGGCCCGAGGGAGCCATCAAGCGCGCATGCCGGATACGCGGATCTAATTGCCTAACCGGAGGGTTTTGGGCCAACTTGTCGCAGCTTGCTTCATCGACACACTGCGAATGAGCGAAAGACTTGCCGGGCCGAGAAGCAGCAAGACCCAGGTCATCGGCCCGCCGAGCTTGAGCCAGTTCCAGGGCACCTCGAGCGCAATCATCGAAAGCCACGCGGCGACGGTCCATGCGATCATCGTGCCCGTAATGACCTCCTCGCCTCTCCGCTGCCACCCTTCGATGAAGAGCACAGCCATCAGTGGAACAGCGAACGTGACGTATTGCGGTCCGGCAAAAGCGATCATCAGCGGTATCGCTGCGAACAATACCGCACCGGCAACGAGGAGCGGATAGCCGGCGGCAGGTTGCGTCCCACGCAAACTCCAGAAACCGCCGCGGCCGAGTACGACGACGGCGACGACGACCGCGGCATTGAACAAAAATTGGATTGCCGACGCCCATTGCGGCAGCGGTGCCGAATAGAATGCTTCGCCGGCGGCGAGGCGCGCGACGACGGCTCCAATGCCGATGCTCGAATAGCCGCCCGGCGAGACCTCGCTCGCGATCTTGATTGACATCGCCCCGCTGGCAATGCCGGCGAGGTGTTCGGTGAACATGATGCGGTAGAGCTCGAACGTCGCCGCCGTCCCAAGGCAAACCACCGGCAGGCAGAGCAAAAGAAGAAAACACCAGCCCGCCGTCCACACCATGAACTTCCAGTCGCGCCGCAAAAACGGAATGACCGCGAGCACGAGCGGAAACAATTTGACGGTGATGGCGAGCGAGAAAGCGAATGACGCCGCCGCGGCGCGGTTCTCGACGTAGAGGGCTAAAAATAACACGACCAGAAAAAGCAGCACCGGCGCCGGCTGGCCGCGGGCCAACCCGTCGCCGATGAAAGGCAGGAGCGCAATGAGGGGACCGAGCCGCAGTGCCCACGGACGCTGCAAATATCCCGCGCGCGCCTCGATAAGCCGATAGCGCTCCAAAGCGTTGGCCCAGACATGAAGGGCGAGCAGCAGGCACGCGGAATTGACGAGATACCAAACCGCCACCGCCGCCGGATACGGCAGCGCCCACCACGGCCGCGGATGATCCGGCAGCGGATTTGCAAACGGGCCCATGAACAATGCGAAGGTCGGCGGATAATGATAGGTCCAGCCGTGGTGATCGGCGATCTCATACAGCGGATACCCGGTCCAGATCGCCCACCCGGCGCGAAAGAAGACCTGCACATCGCCCTGGCCGAGCGCGACGGTCTTCCACATGACCATTGGAAGAAACAGCAGCATGAGCGCGACGACAAGCGCGATGGCGACCCACTCACGCCGGCCCGGCCGCGATATCGCGTCGAACGTAAAGACCCCGCTGCCCATTAGGTGGTGGGTACGCTGATCGGCAAAGACGCGCAACCTGGGTCGAGGACTTACATTGCCTTGCGCGGATCGTAAGGCTTCTCGGTCCGCCACTTCTTCATCAGCGCTTCGAAGTCGGCATCGGCCTTTTCGGGCAGCACGATACGGACCGTGGCGAGGAGATCGCCCGCCCCCTCTTTCGCCGGGAAGCCTTTACCTTTGAGGCGGAAGGTCCGTCCGCCGCTCGTGCCCGGCGGAATCGTGAGTTCGACGGCCCGGTCGAGCGTCGGCACCCTAACCTTGGCGCCGAGGGCGGCTTCGTAAAGCGTCACCGGCAAATCGAGCCGGATATCGGCGCCGTCAAGCGTGAAGGTCGGATGCGGAGCGATTGACAGGGTGATCAGCAGATCTCCCGCCGCGCCGCTCGGTCCCGCCATGCCCTGGCCGCGGAGCCGGATTTGCTGGCCGTTGCTGATACCGGCGGGAATTTTCACCTCGACATCCTTGCCGGATGGCAGCCGGATGCGCTGGGTGGCGCCGTGGGCGGCGTCCGGCAACGACACCGTCAACGAAGCTGAGACGTTCGCACCGCCGCCGAAATCCTCGGCCTCGAAGGCGGCGCCGGCTCCGCCACGGCGCGCGCCGCCGAAAGCCTCGCGCAGGATGTCTTCGAAGCCGCCAGCACCGGCACCGGCACCGGCGCCCGCACGGCCCCGCCTGGTGCTGCGGGTAAAGCCCTCGGGACCAAAGTTGAAAGATTCGAATTCGCTCTCGGGGCCAAAACCCGCACCCGGGCGGGCACCCGCGGCGCCGCCATATCCTTCGAAACCGCGGAAGCGGGGTTTGCCTTCGGCATCGATCTCGCCGCGGTCGAATGCCTTGCGCTTATCCTCCTCGCCGAGGATTTCGTACGCGGCATTGAGCTCGGCAAAGCGCGACGCCGCATTCGGATCATTTTTGTTGGCATCGGGATGCAGTTTTTTCGCCTGGCGACGAAAAGCGCTTTTGATGTCGGCTGCGGCGGCCTTGCGGTCGACGCCCAGCACCTCATAGGGATCACGCATCCCCCAGTAACTCCGCTCGGTTTTGGGGCCGGCCCCGCCCGCCCATGGTCATCAATGTGGGACTTTGGCGACCGGCGTGCAATGCGGTTGCCTAATTGGACCGCGATAAGCACCCGATCAGCCCTGCTTGAGGGGTTTGAGCCTCTTCACCTCCCACTTGCCGCGTTCGGTTCGGCAGGCCTCACCCTCCAGCCACGCCTGTGCTTGCCCGAGGACGTAGCTCGCCAGGAAATTGCGGCAGGCGAAACTGCCCTCGTTATGCGCTGCGAGCGGCGTGATATTGCCGCCCGCGCCGGTATTCGGATTCTCCCACGGAACGCTTGTGTCTTTCGATCCGCGCGCAAGCGCGTCAGAGGCAGCCGCACGGGCGTAAGCCAAATCGGTTTCCGAAGGAACCGAAGCGGTCGCCGCTTCCACCGTCGGTTGGCTGGTTCGGGAAATGGCGCCCGTTTGCTCGACGTCGGCATCGGCTTTGGAGTAGGTCGTTTCGAGCTGGTAGGAGCAGCCTGCTGCGGAAAAGGCGCCGAGGATGGCCGCAACGGAAGCGAGGCGGTGCGACGGCCGACATAGGCGCAGGCCTTTGATTCCACTATATAGAGCCCAGCGGCCCGCTTCCCGATCGCCGCACGCGAGCACCTGGATACTCCAACACAATGTCCGACGCTCCCTCCATAGAACACCCCGGATGGTTAACAGGCGGTGACTTCACCGAAGCCGACGAACCATTTCGGCTGTTCGCAGCGTGGTTCGCCGAGGCCGCGCGCGCGGAGCCGGTCAACCCGGAAGCCATGACGCTCGCCACCGTCGACGCCGACGGGCTGCCCAATGCGCGCATGGTGCTTTTGAAGGGCTTCGATGAAAGCGGGTTCGTCTTCTACACGAATCTCGGCAGCGTGAAGGGCCGCGAATTGACGGAAGCGCCAAGGGCCGCGCTGACCTTCTACTGGAAGTCGCTGCAGCGCCAGGTCCGCGCGCGCGGCAATGTTGAACCTGTTGCTGCGGAAGAAGCCGACGCCTATTTCGCCTCGCGCTCGCGCATGGCGCAGATCGGCGCGTGGGCGAGCAAACAATCCGCCGCACTCGAAAGCCGCCTGGCGTTCGAGAAGGCGGTCGCCCGCAGCACAGCGAAATTCGCAATCGGCACGGTGCCGCGGCCGCCGCACTGGTCGGGGTATCGCGTGGTGCCTGTTGAAATGGAATTCTGGCAGGAACGGCCGTTTCGCCTGCACGATCGCGTCAGATTCCGGCGCGCCGACCCGCACGCCCCGTGGAATAAAGCGCGGCTGTATCCATGAGCCCGGAACAGACAAAGACTCCAACGAGCAACCGGCAACGCCGGACGCTACTCCTTACCGGGGCGAGCCGCGGCATCGGCCACGCCACGGTCAAGCGGTTTTCCGCCGCCGGCTGGCGCGTCATCACCTGCTCGCGGCATCCCTTCCCGGAGAATTGTCCGTGGGAGGCGGGGCCCGAGGACCACATCCAGGTCGACCTCGCCGACACCGACAATACCGACGCGGCAATCGCTGAGATCAAACGGCGGCTCGACGGCGAATTGCATGCGCTGGTCAACAACGCGGCGATTTCACCGAAAGCGGCGGGCGGCAAGCGACTCGACTCGATCGATACCTCTCAGGACGATTGGCACCACGTTTTTCAAGTGAACTTTTTTGCCCCCATCACGCTGGCGCGCGGGCTTCTTGACGAGCTCAAGGTCGCCAAGGGCTCAGTGGTCAACGTCACCTCGATCGCCGGCTCGCGCGTGCATCCCTTCGCCGGGGCAGCCTACGCGACGTCGAAGGCGGCGCTCGCCGCGCTTACCCGTGAGATGGCACACGACTTCGGCGCCGTCGGTGTTCGTGTCAACGCCATCGCGCCAGGCGAGATCGACACGGCGATGCTTTCGCCCGGCACCGAAAAGATTGTCGAGATGATCCCGATGCATCGCCTGGGCACGCCGGACGAAGTGGCAAAGATCATCTACGTGCTGTGTACGGAGACTTCCTCCTACGTCAATGGCGCCGAGATCCATATCAACGGCGGCCAGCACGTATAAATCGTCGACCCGCCTCTGGTGGTGCTGCGGGCGATGCCGCAAGGCCGATCCCACAGCGATCGCGGTTGGCGGGAAATGCGTCGCGCAGCAGCCGGCAAATACGCTCCCACGGCGTGAAACAGCTGGGGCTGCTGCCCGCAGCCGTAAACGGCTTCTCGGTTGAGGATTAACGCCACGCGCTCGCTACGCCAAACGCGCGCTTCGAGGCCCGGCATGCCGGGCCGCCGACGGCAAGAGCGCCTTGGCATGCCGACACCTTGCTATTTGCCAGAACGATTTGCCAATAGGCGGAAGCCTTCTGTATTGTGCAAAATTGTGCAGAAAATCATTGGAGCAAGGCCATGGCCCTGACAATGCTGGAGAAGACCAACGATCGAGCCGACATGTCGGCTTGGCCAGCCGACATTGCCGCTGAATTCGAGCACGAGCGGCAGAACAATAACGGCTGCGTCGGCAACATGCTCCTCTCCGAAAATGAACGCGTCCGGGTTTGGATGATCAGGCTGGCGCCGGGCGAGCGGTTCGGTTTCCATCGCCACGTGCTCGATTACTTCTGGACCAATGTCACCGGCGGGCGCGCCCGCCAGCATGTTTACGACGGTACGACGGTCGAATACACCTACCAGCCGGGCGAAACGCGGCACGAAACCTACGGGCCAGGCGAGTTCAAGGTCCACGATCTGGAAAATATCAGCGATAAAGAGATGGTGTTCATGACCATCGAATTCCTCACCAGCGCCAACAAGCCGCTTGCGCTTCCCGATACGGTGCAGGCCGCAGCGTAGAGCGCAGGGTCTTCTCGGATCGCACGCGCGCACAGCGCTTCCGGGGCAATCATGCCGGCACGTTGTGCACGCGGCCAGGACTGAGAATGATCTTTTCGTCCGATCTACTGATTAATGCCATCGTGTCGGGCATCCTGATCGGCGCCTTCTACGCGGCGGTGACGGCCGGAGTATCGCTTTCCTTCGGCATTCTCGACATCGTCAACATCGCCCATCCGGCCTTCATCATCCTCGGTTCCTACGTCGCCTACATCGTCAATGCCACGCTCGGGATCGACCCGATCATTGCCAGCATCCTGGTCATGCCGGCGTTCTACGCGCTTGGAGCCGGCATCTATCAGATCTACTATCTTTCGTTCGAGAAACGCGGCCAGGAATCGCTGCGCGGCCTTGCCTTCTTCTTCGGTCTTTTGTTCATCACCGAAGTAACGCTCGTACTCTATTTCGGCGTCGACTACCGCTACGTCGAGGCGCCCTATATCGGCCCGACCTTTCATATCGGGCCACTCGACATTCCGCTGCGCATTCTGGTGCCGTGCCTGGTGTCGCTGCTGATGATCACAGTGTTGCAGCTTTTTCTGACGCGCACCTTTCTCGGCCGCGCCATCATGGCGGTGGCGCAAGACCAGTTCGCGCTGAAGCTCCTGGCGGTCGATCCAATTCGCATTAAGCGGATTGCGTTCGGCATCTCGATTGCGAGCGCCTCGCTGGCCGGAGCCTTTCTCATCGTCATCCAGCCGGTCGAACCATCGGTCGGACGCGAGTATATCGGTCGGGTATTTGCGATCTGCGTGCTTGGCGGCATGGGCAGCTTGCCGGGAACCGTCATCGCCGCCATGCTGGTCGGCATCGTCGAAAGCCTCACGTCGACATTCTACGGCCCCTCATGGGCGCCCGCCGTGTCGTTCGGATTTTTGTTGCTGACGCTGGCGGTGCGGCCGGCCGGCTTGTTGGGACGCTAGACGTGCGCTCAGACATCTTCTTTCTTATCTGCCTGGTTGCCGGCGCCATGATTTTTGCGGCGGCACTTGCGCTCGGCAACGAGTATTATTTTTTCGCGGGCTACGTCGTGCTGCAATACGTCGTGCTCTCGACGGCATGGAACATCCTCGGCGGCTATTGCGGCTACGTGAATTTCGGTTCGGCGGCCTTCTTTGCGCTCGGCGCTTATTCGACGGTCGCCTTGTACAAGATCCACCCGGTGCCGGTCCCCGTCCTGGTCATCATTGGCGGCGTCGTCTCCGGCGTCGTCGGCCTTGGCATGGGTTATCTGACGCTGCGGCTGCGCGGGGCGTTTTTCGCCATCGCGACGCTCGCACTCGCCGTAGTGTTGGAGACACTCATCGTCAACTGGGATTTCGTCGGCGGCTCGCGCGGCGCCTACATCGTGCGGCCGGAAGCGATCGTTCTGTTTGACCATCACATCAGCTATATCAAATATCTGTTCGCGATCATGATGCTGCTCGCGGTCGGCGCGATCACGGTGGCGCAGGGTATCGAGCGATCGCGGCTCGGTTACGGCTTCGCCACCATTCGCGACGACGAATTGGCGGCAGAAGCCTCCGGCGTGCCGACGTTGCGCCTCAAGCTGATCGCGACCACGATTTCCGGCGCGCTGATGGGCATGGCGGGCGCACCGTTTCCGTATTACATCGGCTATCTCCAGCCGAGTTCCGCCTTCGGTCTGGACTACAGCGTTAATTCGATAGCCATGCCGCTGATCGGCGGCACGACGAGCTGGGCGGGACCTCTGATCGGCGCGATACTGCTCGGCTCGCTCCAGCAGATCGCAACCGTAACCATATCGTCTGCCGTAAATCTGCTGATCGTTGGGTTTTTGCTCGTGGGATTTGTTATTGTGGCGCCAAACGGCATCATTGGACTGGCGACCAAATTCCTTCAACACCGGCCGGCCGGAAGAGTCGGTCGCGTCGAAGCCGATGCATCGGGGCAGTTACCATGAGCCAGTTGCTCGCAGTCGACGGTCTCGGCAAGCGCTTCGGCGGCTTCGTCGCGCTGGAGGACATCTCGATCTCGGTCAAGGCGGGTGAACGGGTCGGGCTGATCGGACCGAACGGTTCCGGCAAGAGCACGCTGGTCAATTGCATCTGCGGCACGCTGCAGAACGAAGCGGGCTCGGTGAGCTTTGACGGGCACTTGCTCAACGGCTCCAACGCGCACCAGCGCACCCGCCGCGGCCTCGCCCGCACCTTTCAACTGCCCCGGCCGTTCGCCAGCCTCAGCCTCCTCGACAACATGCGCATCCCCCTCCTCTACACCGTGGCGGCGCGCGGCGGCGTCGGGCGCTCGACGCGCCTTGTCGAGGAGCGTTGCGTAGATCTCCTGCGCGAGGTGGGTCTCGACGACAAGGCAAGGCGGCTGCCCCGCGAACTTACCCAGGTCGAAATGCGCAAGCTCGAACTTGCGCGCGCCATGGCGGCGGAGCCGAAACTTCTGATCGCCGACGAATTGATGGCCGGTCTCACGCATTCCGAGGTCGAGGAAATCTTGAACTTGCTCCTGCGCCTGAACGGTCAGGGCGTCACTATCATCCTCATCGAGCACATCATGAGCGCGGTGATGAGCTTTTCGCAGCGCCTCGTTGTCCTGGTATCCGGGCGCAAGATCGCCGACGGTGATCCGAACGAGGTCGTGCGCGAGCCGGAAGTGGAGAAAGCCTACCTTGGCCAGTAGTCTCACCATCGCCGGCATTCATGCCGCCTACGGCGCCGTGCGCGTGATCGAGGACGTCTCGCTCAACATTGGCGGCGGCGAGACCGTGGTACTGCTCGGCACCAACGGCAACGGCAAATCGACGCTCATGAAATGCATCATGGGCATCGTGCAGCCCAGCGAGGGGTCGATCATCGCCGAGATCGACGGCATCAACCACGATCTTGTCGGCCGGAGCACAGAAGAGATCGTCGACCTCGGCATCGCGCTGGTGCCGGAAGGACGCCGCCTGTTTCCCAAACTGACGGTCGAGGAGAACCTTTTGCTCGGCGCGTTCCGCCCCACGGCGCGCCGCGCGCTCGCCCGCAATCTCGAGGTTTGCTTCGAGACGTTTCCCCGACTAGCCGAGCGCCGCAGCCAGCTTGCCGGCAGCATGAGCGGCGGCGAACAGCAAATGCTCGCGCTCGGCCGCGCCTTGATGCTGGCGCCAAAAATCCTGCTGGTCGACGAGCCTTCAGTGGGGCTCGCGCCTATTCTCGTGGCCCGCACCATCGAAGCCATCGCCGAGATGAAGAAGCTATATGATCTTACCGTACTGATGGCGGAGCAGAATTTCACTCAGGCTATCCGCATCGCTGACCGCGGCTACGTGATCGTGCACGGCAAGATCGCCTTCGAAGGCGCCTCCGCCGAGGCGCTCAACAACAACGACCTGATCAAGAAATTCTATTTGGGGCTATGACCGGTCGTCGCTGTCGTCTCGGCTCCTTGCACGTGAAAGATGACGGGCAGCGTGAAGCTCAACCCTTCGTCGGCCACCAGCGGCGGCGGCGGCGGAACGGGGTCCGCACGCTGAAGCATGGCTTTCGCCGCGGCGTCAAAAGCCGGATCGCCCGAACCTTTCACGATCCGCGTCGACACCACGTGTCCGATCCGGTCGAGCACGAAGGACACGACGACTTCGGCATGCTGCATTATTCGTTCCGACGGATAGCGTTTGTACTTGTTGAGATGCGCCGCGAGTGCCTTCTGCCACGTGACGCGGTCACGCCGCTTGCTCGTGCCGATTCCCGCCACCGGAGCGACCGACTGGGCGGATACCGGAGCGCTCTGGACGGTCGGCACGGCCGTTTGTTCCGTCGCGATCGATTCAGTCGAAGCGGTGGTTTGGACCGTCGGTATCTTGGGATCGTCTTCCGGCTTTTTTGTCTCGTTTGGCGTGACGACCCGGTCGGGATCGTCGGTCTCGGTCGACGCCGCCTTCGGCAGGTCGCTGCGCTCGATCAGCGCCTTTTGCTCCACGACGGCGGGCGATGCGGCCGTCGCTTCCGTGTCGGGTCCGACCGGCAAATCGTTTGCATCGAGGCGCGGCGCCGCCAATTCCACGCCGATCTCGATTGCGGGTGCGCCGAGGTCGGTATCGTCGTCCGGTTGCATGGACGTCAGAGCCGCCGCGATACCCCCGACATGCAGCGCAACAGCGCCAAGGGCCGCCAGAATCCAGATCGGCCGTGACAAGTGGCGAGGTTGTTCGAGATCGGACATTCGCTATTGCGGCGACGGTGTTTGACCGATTGCAGGCGACGCTTGCGTCGAATCGGGAACGCCTTCCAGCGCCACCAGCGCAATCCTGCTATAGCCACCGACGCGCAGGCGCTCCAACACATCCATCAATTCGCCATAGGGCACCCCGCGGTCGGCGCGCAGGAAGATGCGGCGCTCCTTGCCCTCCTCCGACGTGGCGTCAAGCGAGCGTACCAGATCGACGCGCTTGACCGCAGTTTCGCCGATGGCGACAGCAAGATCCGACTTGATGGTGACGTAGGTAGGCTTGTCCGGCTTTTTCTGCGGCAGCGCCGTCGACGTCGGTAAATCGACCGGAAGATCGACGGTCGACAAAGGCGCTGCGATCATAAAAATAATGAGAAGAACGAGCATGACATCGATGAACGGCGTCACGTTGATGTCGTGTGCCTCGCCGAAGTCGTCGTCGTCATTATCCAAATCGCCAATTGCAGCGGCCATCGCCTACTCCGCCGCCCGCGCCACCAGCCGATCGCACACACGATCGAGGTCACGCGAAAGCAGTCGGGCGACGACGCCGGAGCAGCGCCCGACAAGCTCGACATAGCCCTTGGTTGCGCGCGAAAAATGATTGTAGATGATCACCGCAGGGATCGCCGCAACAAGTCCGACAGCGGTCGCGAGCAACGCTTCAGCAATGCCCGGCGCAACGATCGCGAGATTCGTCGTTTGTGCCTTCGAAATGCCGATGAAGCTGTTCATGATGCCCCAGACCGTGCCGAACAACCCGACGAAGGGCGAGGTTGCGCCGATCGTTGCCAGGATCGCCATGCCCTGGCGTATGGAACGCGCCTCGGCCCGCGCGATCTCGGAAAAACGCGACGAGGCACGCTCCTTGATGCCTTCGTCGCTTGCGCTGTCGCCGGACAATTTCACTTCCTGGAGCGCACTTCTCAGCAGCGACGACAGAACAGTCTCGATCGGACCCAACGTCATTTGCGCTTCGGACAGCGTTCTCATTTCCGCCACGCGCGCCAGCGCGGCGCGAAGCCGCCGCACCGCGCGCGAAAGCTGCATGGTCTTGGCAAAGAAAATCGTCCAGGTCGCAAGTGAGGCAAACGCCAAGCTGACAATCACGACTTTGACCAGGATGTCGGCGCCAAGGAACATGGACCACGGCGACAGATCGCGCTGAATTCGCCCGGCAGCCGTGACCGATCGGCCGGCATCGTCGCCCGCCGTCACCGCCCTGCTTTGGTCCGGCTCAGGCGTGGCCGACGGGACGATAGCGGACTGGGGCGCCGCAGGCTGCGTTGCAACCGGTTGCGCTGCCGGAGTAGACCCCGCCGGCGCTGCCTGGCGACCTTGCGCCCACAGCGGCGACGCAGACCCGATTGTCGCAAGCACAATAAGAACGCCGCCCGCGGCGCGCATGCAAAAGAGTTTCATACTTCGGCCCAGTAGCGGATCAGGTTGTGATAGATGCCGGTAAGCCTGACGACGTCCGCATCGTTGCGGTCTAGCCGCGCGGCTAGTCCCTGAATCGCGGTATCGAGGTCGAAAATCAGGCTCCGCGCGTGGCCGTCGCGGATCATGCTCTGCAACCAAAAGAACGACGCCACCCGCACGCCGCGAGTCACCGGCGTCACCGTATGGAGGCTGGATGCGGGATAAAGCACCAGATGTCCGGCTGGCAGCTTGACCTCGTGGGAGCCGTAATAGTCCTCGACGATCAATTCGCCGCCGTCATATTCGTCGGGTTCGGAAAGAAACAGCGTGACCGACAGGTCGGTGCGGATGCGCGCCCCGGTCAGATGATCGCCGCGCACCGCGTTGTCGACATGCACTCCGAAATGCTGGCCGGCGCCATAGCGGTTGAACAACGGCGGAAAGATCTGCTTCGGGATCGCCGCCGATACGAACAGTGGATTTGCAACGATTGTTTTGACGACGATTTCACCTAACTGCCGCGCGAGGGCGCCGTTCGGCGGCAACTGGTCGTTTTTTTTGACCAAGGCCGACTGAGAGCCCGCGGTCGAGCGGCCGTCCTCCCACATGGCAGCGTCCATCGCGGCACGGAATTTCGCTACGTCGGTCTTGCTCAACACGTCGGGGACGCAAATCAGCATTCACACCCGCTGTTTTGAATTAGATCAATTCGAAAGTCTCGCCGCGACTGATAAAAGACTCTCGAAGCCGCGGCGCGCACCATGACGAACCGAACAGATTTTCGCTACAACTTTATTGCCGCGCCCCCCGCAAATCCGTTTTATTTGCTCCAAGCTTCGAATTAGAACAATTTCAAAATCTCGCCGTGATCTGCGCTCCCACGACACGACCCGGCGCAACCAGCACGAACGGCGCCGCGCTTTGGTAGAAGGCGTCGTAATAGAGCTTGTTGAAAATGTTGTTCACGAAGATTTTCCACTCGTAGTTCTTGAGCAAGTAGCCCTCGACAAAGGCGTCGAAACGCCAGTAGTCCGGAAGTACGGTGCCCTGATTGGCCGCGAGCAGCGTGCCGCCGTAGATTTGCGAACGATAAGTCGCCTGGCCGCCGACCTCGAGATATTTATTGACCTCGTATTTGGTCAGGATGTTGAAGGATTGATTGGCGATGAAGGCGAGCGGCAATCCGATGTTGGTCGGAACCGCCGAGGCGTCGACCCGGTTGTTCATCAGCACAAATCCGCCAAAGATGCTCAACTTGTCGGTAAGCTTGCCCGTGGCGCCGACGTCGATGCCCTGGACGTGGTAGGCCGCTCCAGCCTGGATGGTACCGGCGTTCGCAAAGCCGGCCGGTACCAGTTCGCGAGCGTTGCTGACGTCGGTGCGGAACAACGCGGCTGTTGCCAGCAGATGCTTGTCCAAAAGCTCCCACTTGGTGCCGACTTCCGCCGCCGTGGTTTCCACCGGGCTGAAGATCTGAGTGATCGGCGATGACGGATTGAGCCCGCCATAATTTGCCGATGTGCCATCAAGTTCGGCGCCGACCGGCTGAGAGGCCGTGCCGTAGGCGACATAGACGCTGGCAATCGGTATCGGCTTGACCACGGCGCCGAGATTGTAGTTCCACATGCCGGACGACGCCGACACGGTCGAGAATCCGCTCTTGCTGGCGCTGATGTCGTACTGGTCGAACCGCAGACCCGCGGTCAGGATCACGAAATCCCGGTAGTTTGCCGTTTCGAGAGCGAACAGGCTTTCGGTATTGACCGGAATGATATTCGGGTTGCCGGTCACCGACGGAGTTCCAAAGGCCAAGTTGTTCGGCGGATTCAGCACCGAGACGGGACCGATGGTGCCGCTGGCGAAGGCGCCGGGACCGACGGCCTCCGAATTCAAGCCGGTGTAAGAGTCCAGGCTGGTGACTTCATGTGAAATCTCCGCCCCGGCAATCAGCGTATTGCGGACTGGTCCGGTGTCGAACTTGAGTGTCCCAAACGATTGGTCGGCCAGTACGTTGGTGACCTGGTAACGGCTCTGCGGATTGAGGCAGACCATCCAGTTGGCCGGGTTCGGGCTGGCGAAATTGCCGCCGCCGGAATTACAATTGCCACCCCTCCCGGTTCCTTGCTCGGGAGTTGTTCCGATGTAGTTGAGCACCGATCGCTCATCCCGGAACTCGTTGGTCCACAACAGATGGTCGTTGATCTGGAACTGCCCGATCAGCGTTCCGATATCCTGCTGCGCTTGCTGAAAGTCGCGATTCACAAACCCGTAATAGGTATCGCGCGGAACGCCGACCGAAGTGACCGGAGCGCGGGCCAACGTGTTATAGGGAACGCCAAAGTCGGGCAGTCCGCTCAGATTGGTGTGGATGTAATTGGCCGACACGCTTATGGCGCTGGTCGGCGTCCACTTCACTGCCGCCAATCCGCCCCAGCGATCGTCAGTGGTAAAGTCACGCTCGGATTATTGGCGTTCGCCACATGCCATCCATGCGGATGGCGAGAGTCGGAGTAATGACCTGGTTGACGTCGAAGGTGAAACGCTTGGTGGCGTCGCTCGCAAATTTCGAGTCGGCGTTGTAGAAGCTGGCCTCCGTCGTCGCCTGCTTGGTGACGATGTTTATCGCGCCGCCGGCCGTGCCGCGGCCATTTATCGTGGCCGACGGTCCTTTGAGGATCTCGATTTGCTCCGTGAAGAAATTTTCCCGGATGTTCACGGCGGGATCGGGGATGCCGTCAACAAAGACATCGTTACGCGCATCGAAGCCGCGGATGAAAAACCGATCGCCGAAGGCGTTGCCACCCTCACCGGTTCCGATTGTCACGCCAGGGGTCGTTCGCGCGACATCCTTGAGGCTGGTGGCGTCCTTGTCTCGAAGAACTTCCTTCGTCAGCACGGTGATGCTTCTTGGCGTGTCGGCGATCGGCTCGCTGACCTTGGATGACTCAAGCCGATTGGCCTTATACGGGGCCGCCGGATCCGCATAGGGATCTTGCTGCGCCGCTTGCACTTTCGCCTCGGCCGCTCGCTGCTTGGCCAGTTCGGCGGCCTTGGCCTTCGCTGCGCGCCGGAGCGCGGCGCGCACCCGCTTATGTTCCGGCGAGGGCCTGGCAGCCGGAGGTTTCGGCCGCGCGATCGGCGCTTCGACCGTAACCGGCGGCAGCGCTTGCTCCTGCGCTTCTGCGCCGCTCATTGCAGCCACTGCAATCAAACAGCCGACCGTGACCTTTTGCGTCGGGCCGTGCTCCAACGCCGCTTCCAGCCGGCCGACCGCCGCGAATCCGCGCAGCGAATTTGGCCGCAACACGATGCTCATGATCGCCCCCGTCCCAAAAACGCCACGGCTGGTCCAGTTGCGGCATCAACGCGACGCGGGCGAACCTAAAGAAAACAAAATTAAGAATCAAACCAAGCTACAGTATTCAATCGAAACAATACTATAATCTACCTGGAAATCGACGTATTAAATTTCGAATTATTATAATTACAAAGGTTGTTTGGCTATTTATATCAAATCTAAACTTCACTCCAAGTCCTGTTGGCACAAGCGGATTACGGCGCAGTAACCGAGCCTCGCGAGCGGCACGGGTTCGGATGCGACATACGCCGAAAGCCGAGCAGCTATTCTTCCACGCTAGGCGGCTTCATGAGTGAAAACAGTTCATCGACTGTTTGCTCGGCGGTCAGACGCACACGATCGGTATCGAGGGCGCCTCCGATCTTCACCTGGCGCACGACCGCCAGAATTTCGTCGCGGAAGTTCGTGAGGAACCTTAAGGGGTCCTTGGAGTCATTGGCGACGCGCGCAATTAGGCCGGTTATCAATATCTGACATGCAATCATGCGGCCGTTGAGTTCTTCCATCGCACCCTCCAGTTTGCCTTTGCCATATACGCGATGGCCGCGACGGCAAAGGCCTAAACCAATCGGGCCGGGCGCGATCCATTCGGGCGGGAGAAGCGCTTGCCAAAATCTCAAACTAATTTAGCTTGCTAGCGGAATTGTCCACAAATGCAGGCACGGTCGCTGACAATCAGGCTGGTGCGGCTCGCGATGGCCGCGTCTTTGCTCGCCCCGTGCCTTCTCTTCGGGTTTGCATCGTGGAACAGCTATCGCAATCTCAAGGCGCTGACCGACGAGCGCCTTTCACGATCGCTCGATGTCGAGCAGGAAGAAGCGCAAAAATCTTTTGAGCTCGTCAACCTGGCGCTGAGTACGGCGAGCGACCTGGTCGCGGGGATGTCCGACGCCGACATCCGCAGCGACGAGGGCCGGATCCATTCCCAGCTGAAAAAATTGGTAGCCCAGATTCCGGCTATCCAGTCCATTTGGGTCTACGGCAAGGACGGGCGGCCGCTGGTTTCGTCTTGGATCCATCCGCCCCCCGATCTGAGCTTTTCCGACCGGGATTTTTTCGCGGTACACGTCCAAAACAACATCGGAACCTATTACGGCCAAGTTTATCAATCGCTATTCAACGCGCGGCCGTTCTTTACCGTGAGCCGGCGGCTTGAGAGCGACGGCGATTTTGTCGGTGTCGTCGAGGCCTCGGTCCTTCCCAGCAATTTCTTCCGCTTTTTCGCGACGCTGGCCTATGGCGAGGATCAGCAATTCGCGCTGATCCGCGGAGACGGTCTGCTTTTGGCTCGCTATCCCACGGCGCCGCCCGACGCACCTGACCGCCTGGGTGAGAACAGCGGATTTCGTCGAACGAGCAAGCAATCACCGGTTGGCGGGATGTACACCGCGGTGTCTGTAATCGATCACGTCGAGCGCCGCTTCGCGTTTCGCCGTTTCGGCACGACCTCGCTGTACCTGACGTCCGGCATTTCGATCTCGGCAATACGGAGTGAATGGTTCCGGGAGATGGCGGCACATCTGATCTACGGCATCCCGGTCACACTGCTGCTGTTCTTTACTTTGCTAGCGGTATTGCGGAGAACGGAGCGGCTTTACGCAGAGATCGGCAGGCGGTCGCTTGCCGAGGAAGCACTGCGTCAGTCGCAAAAACTCGATGCCATAGGTCATCTCACCGGCGGCGTTGCGCACGATTTCAACAATCTGCTCACGATCATCATCGGCAATCTCGAAAGCGCACAACTTCAGCTCGAAAACTGGAAAGAAGGGGCGCAGATAAGGTTGGCGCGGCGTCTGGAAAACGCCATGCATGGCGCGCAGCGCGCCGCGACGCTCACCAAGCGCCTGTTGGCGTTCTCCCGGCAGCAACCGCTTCATCCGGCCGTGCTCGACGTCAATCGCACGTTGAACGGTCTATCCGACTTCTTGCGGCGCGCGCTGAGAGAAGACGTGTCACTCGAGATCGTGGGCGGCGGCGGCGCCTGGCCGGTCGAGGCTGACCCCGTGGAGCTTGAGGCCGCCATTCTCAATTTGGCGGTGAATGCCCGCGATGCCATGCCTGACGGCGGAAAGCTCACGATCGAAATCAGCAATTCCTATCTCGACGAATCCTATTGCAGACAGAATGCCGATGTCCGGCCGGGACAATACCTGCAGATCTCGGTAACCGACACAGGCGCGGGAATGGCGAAAGAGGTCAGGGAACGCGCCTTCGAACCGTTCTACACGACCAAGCAATCCGGCCAAGGCACCGGGCTTGGGCTTAGCCAAGTCTACGGCTTCGTCAAACAATCCGGCGGCCATGTCAAAATCTACAGCGAGGAAGGCGAAGGGACCACGATCAACATCTACTTGCCGCGGTTCTTTGGCAAGGCTCCACCAGCGGAAGTGCGCAAACCGGAACCCAGCCGCGGCCGTTCCGGAGAATGCGTACTCGTCGTCGAGGATGATGCCGACGTACGCGGCTACGTCGTGGAAACACTCGAGACGCTCGGATACGACGTCCTCGAAGCGGGCGATGCCGAAAATGCGCTCGGTTTGCTGAACGCGCACCGCAGCGTCCAGCTACTCCTCACCGACGTCGTCATGCCCGGGATGAACGGACGCAAGCTCGCGGAGGAAGCAAAGCAGCAGCGGCCGCTCTTGAAGGTTCTGTACATGACGGGATATTCACGCAACGCCATCGTCCATCAAGGCCGTCTCGATCCAGGGGTCGATTTGATCCAAAAGCCGCTCACCAGCGAACTGCTCTCCACCGCCATTCGCCGAATGCTGGACGCATAAGCGCAGCAATCTGCTCCGCCGCGCTCATCGGCGTCGATCTCGGTCCGATGAAAACCCGCAGGCTGGTGCGGGAGCCAGACGACATTTATGGTGGTGCCGAAACGGACGCGCGTTGGAGGACGAGGACATGACCGGTCAAGGCCGCGATGACGATTTGCTGAATTACGGCACGGCCAAACAACTCGTCGCTGCGCTTGCGGCGCGGACAATTTCCTCGCTCGAATTGACCGATCATGTCATCGCGCGCATCGAAAAGTTCGACGGGAAGCTTAACGCTGTCATCGCGCGCGATTTCGATCGCGCCCGCGACGCCGCCAGGAGCGCGGACGCCGCGCTCGCCCGTGGCGAGCGCCGGCCGCTTCTCGGGATTCCGATGACGATCAAGGAATCCTTCGACATCGTCGGCTTGCCGACGACCTGGGGCGTACCGGACTTCAAGGACTTTGTCCCGCGCGAAGATGCGCTCGCGGTCGCGCGCGTCAAAGCGGCGGGCGCCATCATCCTCGGCAAGACCAACGTGCCGTTCCTGCTGGGCGACTGGCAGAGCTACAACGACATTTACGGCACGACGAACAGTCCATGGGATATCGGCCGCACCCCGGGCGGATCGTCTGGCGGTTCGTCGGCTGCCCTTGCCGCCGGCTTCGGTCCATTGTCGCTCGGCTCGGATATCGGCGGCTCGCTGCGCGTGCCGGCGCATTATTGCGGCGTTTACGCTCACAAGCCGACGCTAAATCTCGTACCGCCGCGCGGGCACCGTATTCCCGGTACGGTGCAACGCGTCAGCGATCTTGCTGTGGTCGGGCCGATGGCGCGCAGCGCCGAGGATCTCGATTTAGCGCTTGAAATAACCGCCGGGCCCGACCAAGCCCGCGACGGGATCGCCTATCGCCTTGCGTTGCCAGCCCCGCGTCACGAGCGGCTCAGGGACTTCCGCGTCCTCGTCATCGACGATCATCCGCTGTTGCCGACGGCTCGCGCCGTGCGCGCGGCGCTCGATCGCTTGTCGCAGCAACTGGTCAAATCGGGTGTCAAGGTCGCGCATACGAGCCCGCTCCTTCCCGATCTCGCTGAGTCGGGGACGGCTCTACATGCGTCTCTTGATGTCGGCCTTGTCTGAGCGATGGCCGCAGGAGATCTACGCGCAGGCCCAAACCGCGGCCGCAGCTTTTAAGCCCGACGACAACAGCCTTCAGGCCGAAAGAAGCCGCGGCGCGATCTTGAGCCATCGCGAATGGGCCGCGGCCGACATGGCGCGTATCAGTCTCCGGCAAAAATGGGCCGCCGTGTTCCGCGAATGGGATGTTGTGCTCTGCCCGCCGATGCCGACAGTGGCCTTTCCGCACGATCACACGCCGATGCCAGAACGCCGAATCGACATCGACGGAAAACAATTTTCGTTTTTCGATCAACTGGTATGGCCGGAGGTCGCCACGACGCCGGGTCTGCCGGCGACCGCGGCGCCGATCGGCCTTTCGGAGAACGGTCTCCCGATCGGCGTGCAGATTATCGGCCCATATCTGGAAGACCGCACGCCGATCGCCTTTGCCGCACTCATGGAACGGGAGTTTGGCGGCTTCGTGCCGCCTCCCGGTTACGCCTGACGCTTCATCGTACCGGGAAATCGAAATAGGTGGCCGGGAACGGCTCGTGCGACAGCGTGAAGTGCCACCATTCCTTCTCGTAAGGACGGAAGCCGCGGCGGCGCATGGCCGCGGCAAACAGCGCGCGGTTGGCCTTCGCTTCGCTGCCGATGCCGCCGGCGGCGGCCCATGACAGCGGACTGAAAAAGTCGAACGGTGTCCCCATGTCCAGTTCATGACCGTCCACCCGTGCCAGGGTGAGATCGACGGTCGAGCCGCGCGAATGACCGGAGCGGGAGGAGATATATCCGCTCTGAAACAGGGTGCGCTTGTCGATCGCCGGATAAAACTCCTTTTTGCCGACGGTGTCGTCGACATCGCGCGCCCATCGCACGAAATTAGCCACGGCGCGGGTCGGCCGGTAACAATCGAAGACCTTAAGGACGAGACCCCGCGGAGCGAGATCGCGGGCAACGTCGGCGAGAGCATCGGCGGCGGCCTTGGTCAGCAGGCACCGCGGCGCCTCGTAGGCGTCGATCGGCCGACCGACGAAATTGTGTGAGCCGGCGTAGCGCATGTCGAGGATGAGGCCGGGAACGACCGTGGCGGCGTCGACGAAGCCGGCCGGTCGCTCCTGGCTGCGTGCGTGAGCGGAAAGCATTACCACGACCGCAACGGCAAGCGAACATCGAATTGCGAATAGCAAATAGTTTGTCCGGCGTCTTTGCCGGCAGCGACGCCCATTGTGCCGGCTCGCCATTGGTTACTCGGCCACAAGCGCGCATTGATTGACTTCGATCGTCACGTGCGAAAGTCCGGTCAAGCCTTCAAGCCTCTGTTTGTACACCGCCGGCGGCAATGGTGAATCGGACACAATGGACGCGATCATCGCAGCATGACCGGGGCCGAGGCGCCAAAGATGAAGGTCGGCCAGCCGGTCGCCGCCGGTCTCGATGCGTTCGCGAATATGCTGGGCAAGCGCCGGATCGGGAACAGTATCGAGCAAAACGCCCCCCGCTGCACGTATCAGGCTCACGGACCAGGATAAAATCACGATCGTGCCGACGAGCCCTACCAGCGGATCCATGAATGTCCACCCGAAGGCCCACGCCGCCGACAGGCCCGCGATGGCCAGAACCGAGGTCAGCGCATCGGCGAGCACGTGCACATAAGCGGCGCGGTAGTTCAAATCCTGCCGATGCGCAGCACGGGCGCCGCCATGATCGTGGTCGTGGTCGTGGTCGTGGCCGTGGCCATCGTGATCCCGATGACCTCGGCTCGGCCCGTGCACGTGATCATGGGTTTCGCGCAATAACCAGGCGCTCGCGAGGTTGACGCACAGCCCGAGCACGGCGATCGGCACGGCCTCACGAAAGTGAATCACGACGGGATGCAGGAACCGCAACGCCGACTCATAGGCAATGCCGAGCGCGATCATGCCGAGGACGATGGCGCTGGCGAACGCGGCGAGTTCCCCGAACTTGCCGGTGCCGAGCGAGAAGCGCGCATCGTGCATATGCCGGCGCGCGAACAGATAAGCGAGCCCGGCGATGGCGAGCGCGGCGACATGCGTTCCCATGTGCCAGCCGTCGGCGACGAGCGCGATGGATCCGTACAGCATACCGCCGGCAATCTCGGCGACCATCATGACCGCGGTAAGCGCAACCACGGTCCAGGTTCGCCGCTCGTGCGCGCCGTGATGCTCGCCGAGGAAGGCGTGATCGTGCGTCCAGGACGTCATCGATTGCGAATTCATGCCGCGACTCCATCCGAATAACCGGCGCAGCATATGATCAATTCGCGATGTTACGCTATCACTGCTCCCCCCGGGCAAAGGCGGAAAGCAGCCACCTCCGAACCTCGCCCGAGCCAGCGCCGACCCGGAATTCCTCCCAAACCGGACGAAATATTAACTCCCCGGTAACCATAAACCCGGCACATTTTGCCGGGGGGTAAGTCCGTTTCCACCGCACCTTCGGGGCAATCTTGGACGCGAGCGCGGCTCCTTTTCCTTCCTTACGTGCCGGCGGCACCATACCCGCCGCGCACAGCTTCGGAACTCGTGACCGTAGCCAACGGGCGCAAACAACCGGCATGACCGACACAACCTCGGCCGACCGCGGCGATCGATCGTTGACGCTCACGCGGCTTTCGGACCTCGGCTCTTTGCTGCGGCGCAGCGACATCGGCCTCGCCATCGGCATGATGGCCATCCTCGTTGTGCTCATTCTGCCGCTGCCGGCGCTGCTGCTCGATTTCGCGCTCGCCATCTCCATCACGTTCTCGGTGCTGATCCTGATGACGTCGCTGTTCATCCAGGCGCCACTCGAATTCTCCGCATTTCCGACCGTGCTGTTGATCGCCACCATGCTGCGGCTCTCCCTCAATCTCGCCTCGACGCGGCTGATCTTGTCGCATGGGCACGAGGGTCCGGACGCGGCTGGCCACGTCATCGAGGCGTTCGGCGGTTTCGTTATGAGCGGCAATTTCGTTATCGGCATTATCGTTTTCACCATTCTTGTGATCGTGAATTTCGTCGTCATCACCAAGGGTTCGGGCCGCATCGCGGAAGTGGCCGCACGCTTTCATCTCGACTCGATGCCCGGCAAGCAGATGGCGATCGACGCCGACCTTTCCGCCGGCCTGATCGACGAGAAGGACGCGCGGCAGCGGCGCAAAACGCTGGAAGACGAATCCGGCTTCTTCGGCGCGATGGACGGCGCCTCCAAATTTGTCCGTGGCGACGCCATCGCCGGCCTTCTCGTGGTGCTGATCAACGTGATCGGCGGCATGGTCATCGGCATCATGCAGCAAGGCCTGAGCTTTTCCGAAGCAGCCCACGCCTACACGCTGCTGTCGGTCGGCGACGGCCTGGTTACGCAGGTACCGGCACTGATCGTATCGATCGCCGCAGGCCTGCTGGTCTCAAAGGCCGGTATCTCCGGCGCCGCCGACAAGGCATTGCTCAGTCAATTTTCCGGGTATCCGAAGGCGCTCGGAATGTCTGCTGCGGTCATGCTGGTCATGGCGCTCCTGCCCGGCATTCCCATGCTGCCATTCCTGGCGCTGGGCGGCGGCACCGCAAGCCTCGCCTACATTATCGAACGCCGTCACAAGCAGGCGCTTGTGACCGAAACGACTAAATCCGAGGCGGCGAAAGCGCCGCCGGCGGAAGAGCCGATCTCGACGACGCTCAAAATAGACGATCTCAAGATCGAGCTCGGCTACGCGCTGCTGCCGCTGGTCAACGGTACCGACGGCAATGACCGCCTCACCGAGCAGATCAAGGCGCTGCGGCGCTCGCTCGCATCCGAAATGGGTTTCGTCATGCCGGCGGTGCGCATCCTCGACAACGTGCAGCTCGACGCCAACAGCTACGTGATCAAGCTGAAAGAAGTCGAGTGCGGCGCCGGAAAGGTCTGGCAAGGCCAGTACATGGTCATGGATCCGGCCGGCAAGCAGGTAACGCTGCCCGGGGTACACACGACCGAGCCCACTTTCGGCCTGCCGGCGACGTGGGTCGATGCTTCACTCAAGGAAGAAGCCTCGGTGAGGGGCTACACCGTCGTCGACGCGGCGACCGTGCTCGCCACCCATCTCACCGAACTGATCAAGGCCAATATGTCGGAACTCCTCTCCTATGGCGAGGTGCAGAAATTGATCAAGGAGCTGCCGAAAGAACAGAGCGACTTGATGAAGGACATCGTACCCGCGCACATCACGATCTCCGGCATTCAGCGCGTATTGCAGATTCTCCTCGCCGAGCGCGTCTCGATCCGTGATCTTGCCACCATTCTGGAAGGCATCGCCGATGGACTGGCGGGCACGCGCAATCCGTCGATGCTGGCCGAGCATGTCCGCGCGCGGCTTTCGCGCCAGCTTTGCGCCCAGCACACCAGCCCGGCCGGCTACCTGCCGATAATCGCGCTCACCGCAAAATGGGAGCAGGCATTTGCCGAATCCATCGTCGGCCAGGGCGACGAGCGCAACCTCGCCATGCAGCCGTCCAAGCTGACGGATTTCATCAATCAGGTTCGCGAAAAATTCGAGCAGGCAGCGCGCGACGGCGAAGCGCCGGTGCTGGTGACTTCGCCCGGCATCAGGCCGTTCGTGCGCGGCATCGTCGAACGTTTCCGCGCGCAGACGAGCGTGCTGGCGCAGACCGAAATTCACCCGCGGGCGCGGCTGAAGACGGTCGCGAGCATTTAGGGCGATTTGCTTGATGATCCGCAAGGCGACATCACAAGCGCGAAACGCCGGTTCTTCCGGCGATACCGCCCGCGCTTTCAACATCATCACGGGCTGTTCAAGGTTTGGTGAAACGCGTTTCAGGAGTGACCGCCGTCACGTACTTATCAAGTCAAATGAGTTCGTATTGCCCCGAAAGCCGCAACCGCCGGTGAGAACCGGGAGGGTCTGATGAATCATTCGATGTATAGTGCGGACCGCCGCACGCATTTGAAGATCGTAGTCATCGGCCTTTTGTGCGCGACGATCGTCGCGGCTGTGGGCATTTTCGCCCGCTTCAGCGACGTCGACCTCGGTACCACGCCGCTCGTCAAAGCCGGTCAGCTGACGGCCCTAAGCGGCCGGCTTCCCGTCGTCCATTAACAAACAATCGGCACGGCTGATCAGGTTCTCGCCGGCTTGGGTGGCTGCGAGGCCGGGAGCGATTCAACCGCCTGACCCGTGAATAAAACCGGACCGGTGGGCGCACCGCTTTTTGATCCGCCAGCCGGTTCAAGCGAAACCGCGAAGCTTGCGGTACGCAGCGTCTCGACGTCATAGTTTCCGGCAAGCGGCCGCTCCGTGAACTCTTCGCTGCCGACCACCCCCAGCGAACGCGGTGCGCCAAGGCGGCTCGATATCAGCCACAGCTCATAGCTCTTTCCCGCTTCGGGAGTGGCCGACACCCGGCGCACGAACAACTTCCGCTGCTGGGTATCGAGCGTGACAAGGAAGGCAGGCGCCGTCGGCTGCTGCTGAAGCACGGCAACGAGCCGGTCCTGCTGCATGCGCACCGAGCCGTCGGACCGCGCCATCATCCCGGCCCCGGCCGGCCGCAACTGCGCCGGAATGAGATTGGGCTTGGTCTGCCACGCGGCGACATAAATCGCCAGCAAGGCCGCGATCGCCCCGACGGCGAGCGTCAGGCGGCGCCAGCGACGGACGCGTTTGCCAAGGCGAATAACGTCAGCACTGCGTTCGACTTCTTGCGGTTCGGCCGGCTCAGCAGCAATGGGCGTTTCTTCGGGTGGCGCCGCTTCTGTTTCTTCCGTCAGCTCCGGCTCCGGCGCCGGCTCCTCCAAGGCTAGTAGGTCGGAAGCAGCCGAAGGCTCTTCCAAATCGTGAGTGACCTCCGCGGCATCCGTTGCGACGGCCGGCTCGACCGGCGTGACCTGGTGCTTGATCCGATCCCAGAGTTCACTCGGCGGCTCGACTGCTTCAACCATAACGTTGAGTTCGCCCAACCGTCGTTCCCATTGCCGCACCGCCGCCTCAAAACCTGAGTCAAAGGTAAGCAATGCCTCGGCGTGTTCGCGCTCTTCAGCCGAAAGCGTGCCGAGCACGTATTCGGCGGCAAGCGTGTCCTGGTCTTCGTCAAGCATGGCTACCAAAGCTCCTTCAAGTTACGCCCCCATACATCCACGGATCTCGAGCAGGCTGCGGCGCAACCAAGTCTTGATTGTGTTCACGGGGATGTCGAGCTTCTTTGAGAGTTGATCCCTGCTCCAGCCGCTGTAATAGGCCAGAAGCACGATGCGTTGTTTTTCCGGATCGAGCTTGCCAAGGCACGCAAGGAGCCGCTTGAGCTCGTCGGTCATTTCGCGACGGGCCAGCGGAGCGGGAGTGTCGGCCGCGACCTCCATCGCCTCAGGCTCGTCCTCTATCGAGACTTCGCCCTTCTTGCGCACGATATCGATGGCGCGGTTGCGCGCGATCGCCACCATCCAGGTGATGGGACTAGCCAGCGCCGGATCGAACTTGCCGCTCATCTTCCAAACCTTGAGGTAAGTCTCCTGCATGACGTCTTCCGCCAATTCAGGCTTCCTCAAGATACGCAGCAGCACCCCATAGAGTTTCGCGCGGGTGGCCTCATAGAGCTGCTCGAATGCGGCAGCGTCACCCTTGGCGACGGCTGCGAGCAGTTCGACCAATTCCGCTTGCGTCAACATCACTGCCCCCGGCCCTGGCCATCCCCTCGGGAACCTCACGCGGCGATCTGATTATCGCCGGGGAAGCGGGCGCTCGTCGAGGGCGATTACGCGGTTTGAGGGGCGCGGCGGCTCATATCGCCGGCTCCATCCCCTGAAGAAGGCGACAAACCGGACAGAGTTTCCTCACGAAGTGGCTCCCCGGCTTCCGCATGGAGAGCGGGCGGTCAGGCCGGCGCGGCGCCGCGGATGCGCATCAGCGCGATGGAGTCGAGTTCCGCTTGCTCCAAGGCATTTTCAGCCTCGCGTTCACGCATCTGGTCGCGCTCGTCGAGCAGTTCGACCTTCTTGAGTTCATCAAACGCATCGCCAAGCGCCATTTTGGCGTCCTCAAGCTGGGTCCGCAGCTCGTCGGCCGAGCGCTTGAGGTTCTCCCGGCGGGTAATCGCCGCCTTGGCATAGGTCGGATAAGCGAAATGCCCGGGGTCGTGAATGCCTGCGCGGTCCTGCTCGACCCGGATTTCGCGCTCCAGATCCCCCGCCATGCGTTCGAATTCGGCGATCATGGTCTCGATTTGCGCGACCTTGCGCCGTTTCTCGTCAACCTGAAACTTCTTCAGGCGAATGAGCGTCTCACGGGACTTCATCTACTGTTACTCCCCGAAGGCGCTGGACGATGGCGCCGGTCGACGTCCGCCGCACGGCGCCGCAGATCGCGATTGTGCCGTGATAACGTTAGCGTTCGGTTTCCGAAACCGACATGATCTGGGCCAGTCGCTGATAACCATCCGCCAACCTGGTTGCTTCTTCCTTACTTTGGGCAAGAAAAGCCTCAAGCGGCTTGTGCAATCGAATGGCTTCGTCGACTTCGGGGCTGGTTCCGGCTCGATATGCCCCGAGCCGGATGAGTTCTTCCATATCGGCATACGTCGCCATGACCTGCCGAGCCCGATTGAGGACCGGCAGGTAGTCCGGATCGGCCGCCCGCGGCATGGTACGCGATATCGATTTGAGGACGTTAATCGCCGGATAGCGGCCGCGCTCGGCGATAGCGCGCTCCATGACGATATGGCCGTCAAGAATGCCGCGCACGGCGTCGGCAATCGGCTCGTTATAGTCGTCGCCGTCGACCAGGACGGTGAAGATACCGGTAATCGTGCCCTGCTCGGTGCCGGGTCCCGCGCGTTCCAGAAGCCGTGGCAGCTCGGTGAAAACCGTCGGCGTATATCCCTTCGCCGTGGGCGGCTCGCCAGCTGAAAGCCCGATCTCGCGCTGCGCCATCGCGAAGCGGGTGACCGAATCCATCAGCACCAGAACATCTTTGCCCTCATCGCGAAAGTATTCAGCGATGGCAAGCGTTACGTGGGCGGCCTGGCGGCGCATCAATGCCGGCTCGTCGGAAGTTGAAACAACGACCACGGAGCGGGCAAGACCGGCATCGCCGAGGTCGTCCTGGAGAAACTCCTGCACTTCGCGGCCGCGTTCGCCGATCAGGCCGATAACGGTGACATCGGCGGCAACATTGCGCGCGAGCATGGACAACAGCACCGATTTGCCGACACCGGAGCCGGAGAAAATCCCCATGCGCTGGCCACGGCAGCAGGTGATGAAGGTATTGAGAGCACGCACGCCGAGATCGAGCGGCGCGCCGACGCGGCGGCGCGCGTGCGCAAGCGGCGGCGTGTTGCGGAACGCATAGGGAGACGGCCCGTACAGCAGCGCTCCCTTGCCGTCGATCGGCTCGCCCAGTGCGTTGACCACGCGTCCCAGCCAACCGGCCGAGGGCCGCACGGCGCCGGGAACCGCAGAAACAAGTGCACGGCATCCGCGCCGCACGCCTTCGAGCGGAGCGAACGGCATCAAGAGCGCAAAGGGCCCGGAGAATCCGACCACTTCACTTGGAATATTCTTGCCGGGCGTCTCAATGATCACCCGCGCACCGACCGACATTGCGTGCAGCGGTCCGGCAACTTCCACCATCAGCCCGCGCACACCGACGACGCGGCCGTAGATCTCGATGCCGTCGAGCTCGTTGATCTGTTCGGCCAGTGCCTTCACGGCACACCTGCCGGGAGGCCACAAATGGTTACTAAGTTGGGCGTCTTAACGGTGTATTTACCCGGGCCGTTAATCATTGCGTCGTCCTTGGGGATACGGCGGCTCGCCAAGCCCGATTGGAAGGGTGAGTCACCGGAGTCGGTTAGCGCCGAAACTTAACCTGACCTGTGAGCGACCACGTGGCTCGAAAATCTCTTTCTTGCAATATCTTAAGGCGATTCGCTGAAATTCGCCTAGGACATGCTTGCATGTGGGAATCAGGTTTTGTTAACCATAGCGCGTTTACAGTCTCGAATCAGTTTGTCCCAAGGCGTTTTTCGGGGGCCGCCGTAACGGCGTTGCCGACCTTATGCCCCGCGCGGCGAGGAAGGGGACTGGCATGCGCGTTTTGCTGATTGAAGACGATAGCGCCACGGCGCAATCGATTGAGTTGATGCTCAAATCCGAGAGCTTCAATGTCTATACGACCGACCTCGGCGAGGAAGGGATAGATCTTGGAAAGATCTATGATTACGACATCATCCTTCTCGACCTTAATCTTCCGGACATGTCGGGCTTCGAAGTCTTGCGCAGCCTGCGTGTATCGAAGGTCAAGACGCCGATCCTGATCCTGACCGGATTGGCCGGGATCGAGGATAAGGTTAGAGGTCTCGGCTTCGGCGCCGACGACTACATGACCAAGCCGTTCCACAAGGACGAGCTGGTGGCGCGCATCCACGCCATCGTGCGGCGCTCTAAAGGCCACGCCCAATCGGTCATCCAGACCGGAGATCTTGTGGTCAATCTCGACACCAAGACCGTCGAGGTCAACGCAGCCCGCGTGCATCTGACCGGCAAGGAATACCAGATGCTGGAGCTGCTATCGCTGCGCAAGGGCACCACGCTGACCAAAGAGATGTTCCTCAATCATCTCTATGGCGGCATGGACGAGCCCGAGCTGAAGATCATCGACGTCTTCATCTGCAAGCTGCGCAAGAAGCTCGCCAACGCCTCAAACGGCAAGAACTACATCGAAACGGTGTGGGGCCGCGGTTATGTGCTGCGCGAGCCGAGCGAGGACGAGGCGAAAATCTCCGCCTGAAGCACCACCGATTTTGAAAAACAAAAAGCCCCGGCCATCGGCCGGGGCTTTTTCTTGCGCAGGCTCAGCGTCCGCCATTGACGACGGCGAAGCGCGGCGGCGGCCTCTCCCCACCAACCGTTTGCAGTCTCGACGGCCGCACGTTCGGCGCGTAAAAGCCGCGCAAATCCGGCACGGTCTTGAAGGCGGCGGTCAATCCCACCACGGTTTCTGCTGCGCCGAGAACGAGATGACCATCGCGGGCGACCACGCGGCTGAGACGGTTGAGCACATCAATCTTGGTTTCCTTATCGAAATAGATCAATGCATTACGGCAAAAGATCACATCGAAAGTGCCGAGCCGAGAGAAATCGGACAAGAGATTGAACTGCTGGAACTTGACCATGGCGCGAATTTCCGGCGCGATCTGCCACATCTCGCCGTCTTGGGCAAAATATTTGACAAGCAGCTGGATCGGCAGTCCGCGCTGCACTTCAAACTGGCTGTAAATGCCCTTGCGCGCCTTCTCCAGCACCTCGTTGGAAAGATCGGTCGCGATCAGCTCGATCCGCCATCCGGCGGCAACCACGCCGTCCATCTCTTTCAGCGCCATGGCCAGTGAATAAGGCTCCTGACCGGTCGAAGCCGCCGCGCACCAAATACGGATGCTGCGCGTGATCCGGCGCGCCGCCAAAAGCTCCGGCAGAACCGCCGAACGGAAAGTCTCGAACGGAGTTTTGTCCCGAAAAAAGAACGTTTCGTTTGTGGTCATCGCCTCGACGACCTTGGTCATGAGCGGGTCGTCCGCGTTCTGCCTAAGTGCGGCTACCAGAGCATCAAGGCGGCCGAAGCCGGCCTTGCGAGCGATAGGCAGAAGCCTGCTCTCGACCAAATATTGCTTGTCGCCGGACAACACGAGGCCGGAGCGCTCTTTGAGCCGCCTGCGCAGAAAATCGTAGTCGAGAGGCGTCACGCGCGGGCTCCACGAAACAGATGATTAAGCTCCGGGCCGATCCGGGAGAGCGGGAGAACCGCCGAACACAGGCCGGCAAGAGCGACGGAACGCGGCATGCCCCACACCACACTGGTGGCTTCGTCCTGGGCGATCACGCTCCCGCCGGCGGCGGCAATATCAGTCGCGCCGCGCGTTCCGTCGCTGCCCATGCCGGTGAGAACGAGAGCAAGACTGGTCGCGCCCCACACTTTGGCCGCCGATGACAGGAGCGCATCGACGGACGGCTTGCAAAAATTGATCGGAGGATCGTCTCCGAGCTCAATTGCCGGACCGGAGCGGCCGCGCACTACGCGCATGTGGCGCCCTCCGGGCGCGACATAGACCTTGCCGGCGACGACCGGTTCCTCGTGCTCGGCTTCGCTTATGCGCCGGCCGCTCTCCCGGGTCAGATGTTCGACCAGAACCGGGGTGAAGATCGCCGGCATATGCTGCGTGATCAATACTGGCGCGCGTTCGATCGTGGCGCTGATCTGCCCGATCAATCTTGCGAGCGCCTGCGGTCCCCCGGTCGAGGAACCGATCAGCAGCGCGCGCGGCAGGGTCGCGGCGAAAGGCCGCAAAGCGAAAGCCGAGGCTTCGGGTTGCGTTGCGCCGCGCCGACGTAATGTCGAGATCATCTGTTCGGGGGCATCCGGCGTCAGCGCGCGATCCAGCGAATGGCAGCGGCGCCCGAGGCTTCGAATCTTTTCGATCAACTCGCGCTGAAACGCGCTGGAAGCCGCCGTAAGTTCGGGCTTCGGTATATAGTCGACGGCGCCAAGCGACAACGCCCGGAAGCTGATTTCCGCGCTCCGCCTGGTGAGCGTCGACGCCATAATCACGATCAGGTCGCGCTTTTTTTTGAGCAGGAGCGGCAGCGCCGAGAGGCCGTCAAGCTCCGGCATGTCGATGTCGAGGACGACGACGTCGGGATCGCATTCTTCGATCTGCTCGACCGCCTCGCGCCCGGTCCGCAGGCATGCCGCCACCGTCATATCGGGCTCGGCTGCGATCCAACGCGTCAACAGCCGGCGCACGACAATCGCGTCGTCGACGACCATGACCCGGATGCGTCTTTCGCAAACGGAAGCGGGTTCGCGAGCCGCCAGGACGGTACTCATGAACTCAAGACTTTCGGCACGACTGACACTCACACTCGAACTTCCTTCAAAGCGAACGCCAAATCCGGGTATTCCAATGAAGCCGTCAGATCAGGCCGACTTCCTGGAACTTCGCCTCGACGATGTCCTTGTCGAACGGCTTCATGATGTATTCGTTGGCGCCGGCATGGAGTGCGCGGGCGATGTGCGCGACATCGTTCTCGGTTGTGCAGAACACCACTCTTGGCTTGTCTCCGCCCGGCAAGCGGCGAAGCGCCCGCAGGAAATCATAGCCATCCATTTTCGGCATGTTCCAGTCGAGCAGAATTGCGTCGGGCATCTCCCGGCCGCACGCCTCGACGGCCTCTTCGCCGTTCTCCGCTTCCGCAATCTGGAATTCCAGACCTTCGAGAATCCTCCGCGCCACCTTGCGGATGACGCTGGAGTTGTCGACGATCAAACACGTCTTCATAATACTTCACTCCATGCTTCGCGGGCGAGCCCGCGTTGATGCTTCTTTGTCCGCAATTCCACGCACGCCATGTTGGTCCCTTGCTATGCCGCCGCGCGTTCGCCACGCAGATCCAGCACCCGGTCGATTTCAAGCACGACAAGGAGCTGACCTTCCAGCCGGTAAACACCCCCCGACAGCGCAGCGAGCTTGTCGTCGAGGTTGATCGGATTGGCTTCGCGGTCGGAAACCGGCACCTTAAGAACCTCGCCGACCGCATCGACCAGCAGACCGAACGATTCGCCGTTCGCCTCTATCCCGATCGCCATCGGCGCCTCACCCTCGTCGCGCTGCTTCACGCCGAGCCGGCGGCGCATGTCGATTGTCGTCACGATGCGGCCGCGCAGGTTAAGAACGCCGGCAATTTCCGGTGCCGCCAGCGGCACGCGTGTTATGCGCGCCGGCTTGAATACATCCTGGACGCGCGCGATCGGCAGACCAAACATTTGGCCCGCGATAGCGAACGTAACGAATTCCGCGAACTCGATCTCGTCCTGCATCGAAGCCTCTTGGTATCGGGCGCTCACGCCGCCTGATGCAGATCGTCAGTCTGCTCTTTGATCGCCGCGATCAGCGCGGCTCTATCGAACTTGGCGACAAAATCATGAAAACCGACCTCTCGGCCGCGCTCGACTGCATCGGCGGAAACCATCGCCGAGAGCGCAATCACCGGAATGGCAGCGGTGGCGGGATTGTCGCGTAGCGCCAGCGCCAGCCCGAACCCGTCCATGTCCGGCATTTCGATATCCGTAACCACCACGTCTACTCGCGCGCCAGATTTGATCGCGGCGAGCGCTTGAGTGGCCGAGGCGACAGCGAGAACCTGATAGCCAGCCGCCTTGATCAGTGGCGCGAGCATATCGCGGAAGAACGCCGAATTGTCGACGAGCATTATCTTGCGCGCAAGCGGCACCGACCGCGCGTCCCTGCGGTGGAACCAATCCGCGTAAGCCTGCGGCAGAAAATGGCCGAGGTCGATGATCTCGGTCGCGCTGCCCTTTACCACGGCGTAGCCGAGCACGCCGGGACGCTCGCTCGCCACTTCGATATTGAGGCGCTGCTCGACGATGTCCACGATCTCATCGACGATGAGGCCCATGCAGCGGTCATTATTGGAGAACACCAAAATCGGTTGGGTGCCGTCCTGCTTAACGCCGCCCTGTGTATCGACGCGCAGTAGCGGCATGAGCTGATTGCGATACTGAACCAGGCAATGGCCGTTGGAGATTTCGAACCGTCGGCAATCAATCTCCTCAAGCCGCGCGACCAGCGAGAGCGGCACCGCCTTCGGCTGTTGCGAACCGGCGCGGAATACGAGCAGCGACGTCAAATCTTCGTTGCCGGCGTCGACACCGTCATCAATGTCAACTTGCTCCGATTGCGCCATCGGGACGGCGCGGCCGAGCGCTTGTGCGATCCCATTCGGATCGAGGATCATGATGACCGTACCGTCACCGAGAATCGTGGTGCCAGAAAAGGCCGCGATGTGGCGCAGCCGCGACGACATCGGCTTGATCACGATCTCCTCGGTGTGGAACACGCCTTCGACAACGATGCCAAAGGTCTGAGCACCAACCTGAGTGACGACGATAAAGCCTTTGCGGCCTTCGCCATTACTCTCACCGATGCGCAGAACTTCCTTCAGCCGGACGAGCGGCAGCAACCTGTTGCGCAGTCGCAAGACGGGCGTGTCCTGGATCCGCTCGATGCGATGCTCGCCGCCGTTCGATGCGCGCACAAGCTCCAGTACCGACAGCTGCGGAATGGCGAAGCGCTCGCCGCCCGCCTCGACGATGAGCGCGGAGACGATCGCCAGCGTAAGCGGGATCTTGATGGCGAACGCAATCCCGGCGCCGGGAGTCGATCTTAAATCAACCGTACCGCCGATCTGCTCGATGTTCGAACGAACGACGTCCATGCCGACGCCGCGCCCGGAGATGCTGGTCACCTCGCGGGCCGTGGAGAAACCCGGCAAAAAGATCAGATTGCCGATCTCCGTCTCTGATTTCGCCGCCAACGCGGCTTCGTCGGCAAATCCTTGTTCGACGGCCTTGGCGCCTATGCGCGTCAGATCGAGGCCGCGGCCGTCGTCGGCGATCTCGATGACGATGTGACCGCCCTGGTGGCAGGCCGAAAGGCGGATCCTGCCCTTTTCCGGCTTGCCCACGGCGAGCCTCTCAGCCGGGGTTTCGATGCCGTGATCGGCGCAGTTGCGAACAAGATGCGTGAGCGGATCTTTGACCAACTCGAGCACCTGGCGGTCGAGTTCGGTTTCGGCGCCTTGCATCTCAAGCTCGATCTGCTTGCCCAGCTCCGCGGACAGGTCGCGCACGACGCGCGGCAGTTTCTGCCAGGCGTTGCCGATCGGCTGCATGCGCGTCTTCATCACGCCTTCCTGGAGCTCGGCGGTGACGTTGGAGAGCCGCTGCAGCGGCGCCTTGAAATCGGAATCCTCGTGGCGCCGCACGATCTCCAGGAGCTGATTGCGGGTAAGCACGAGTTCGGAAACCGTCGTCATGAGTTGATCAAGCGTGTCGACGTGCACACGGATCGAATGGCTTGCCAGCCGCTCGCCGCGCTCCTCGTCGGATCGATCCACCACGGACTCTTCTGCGGACCTGTCCGCACCAAGCTTGTCGGCCACCGTTGCGGTCGGTGGAGCCTCCGCCGCAACCTCGGCAGCCGGCTGCGGCTGCGGCCTTGGCTCGACCGCTTGTGCCGGTTGCGGATTTACGTCCTCATGCAGAGTCAGGCGATTGAGTTGCCCGATGAGATCCACGTCATCGCCGGCAGGCTCGGCTTCACTGGCTTCAATTGCTTCAAGGATGGCCTTGATGCGGTCGATGGTAGAAAGGATGAGCGTGACGGCGTCGGTCGTCACCGGCATTCCGTCGCGGAACTTGCCCATCAGACTCTCGGCAGCGTGCGCCAGCGTCTCCAGCCGGGGAAGCCCAAGAAATCCGCAAGTGCCCTTGATGGTATGGACGAGGCGGAAGACGTTGCCGAGAATCTCGCGGTTGTTCGGCTCCTGCTCGAAGCGCACGAGCTCCGCATCGACCCGATCGAGACTCTCATTGGTCTCGGTCAGGAACTCGCGAAGCAGATCATCCATGAGGCGCCTCGTCAGCACACGCGCTTTCGACGGCCGGCGCCGCCGCGCCACCGCCGTACGCACGCAGAACGCGTGCCGTCGCCGCTCGGACGCGAAACGCCCGATCAGACTTGCGTCAGTGTGTTGTGAAAGCGTTTAATTTCGGTTGCGGGAAGCGTTCCAACGCCGTCGAACGTGCACTTTTTGGTAGCAGGCCGAACGGTTAGCGGGCCGTTAATGCAACCCGACCGTCCTCGCAGTCCGCCGAAAGCACCAGGCCGCAATCCCTGGCCAAGATACCCGCATAGAGTGGTTGAATGGCGTGTGCGTCGACGGTATGCGCAGGGCTGCCAGCAAGAAGCTCTGCGGTGACCGGGTTCAATTTGGCATTGAGACCGGAAGCCGTGACCACAAAGCCGATTACCCCCTCAGCGCCCGAGGCCGGATCGACGGTCAACGTTCCGCCGCGCGAAATTGTACCTGCTGCGATCAGCAACATATTCAGAAGGAGCTTGACGCGGTTCTTTGCCAATAATTCGCGCGGTAGGTTCCATACCAAGGTGATCTTACCGTCCTCAAAGAGCCCCCGCGCCGCCTTTTCCGCATCGCCCAAGTCGATCTGGGCGCCAGCCGAGCCTGCAGCCCCGAAGGCCAGCCGGCAAAATTGCAGTTTCGCCGATGCCTGATATGCACTCTTCTTGATCAGATCGAGCGCAAAGGCCTTCGTTTCCTCGCCCTTGTCTTCCTCCATGACCTCGATGCCGTTGACGATGGCCCCGACCGGGCTGATCAGGTCATGGCAAACGCGCGAACACAGCAGCGCCGCAAGGTCGAGGGCGCCGATAGCGATGGGGCCGGAAACAGGGGCGGACATGAGAAACTCCGCTCAATTGCGTTAGGCTCCGGTTGGGGTGTCACAGCGCGTGCGATTCGGCAATCGTGCGTCACCAAGCATCCGGCTATTCCGGAAATGATCCGGCAACATCGAGGACGTCGCCGTGCCAACCTTCGACACCACTGCCGGCGACGACCTGATGGCGGAGTTGACCGCGATCAGCATCGCCGCGGCGACCGCAATTCTGGGCGCGCGAGGGAGCGGCGGCGTCCGCGTCAAGGCCGATGGCTCGCCGGTGACAAACGCGGACGAAGCCGCTGACGCAGTGATCCGCGAGGGTCTCGCGGGTCTTGAACCACGTCTGCCGGCCATCTCGGAAGAGCAAGCCGAGCGGAACAACATGCCCGCGCAGAGTGAGCGCTATTTCCTGGTCGACCCGCTCGACGGCACCCGTGACTTTATCGCCGGCCTGGATGAATACACGGTCAATATCGGTCTCGTCTCGGACGGCAGGCCGATCCTCGGTATCGTTACGGCGCCGGCGCTCGGGCTTATCTGGCGCGGCATCGTCGGCCGTGGCGCCGAGCGGCTTCGGTTTTCGGCGCACCACACGTCAGCGCCGGAGCCAATCCACACCCGCTCACGACCCAATGACGAAATGATCGTCATGGTGAGCCGCTCTCACCTCGACGCAGCGACCCGGGCGTATATCGAAAGCTTGCCGCAGGCACGCTGCATCGCCTGCGGCTCTTCGCTGAAATTCTGTCGGCTGGCCGAGGGCGCCGCCGACCTTTACCCCCGGCTTGGGCCGACGCGGGACTGGGACGTGGCTGCTGGCCACGCCTTGCTGGTCGCCGCGAGTGGAAGCGTGGCTCGGCCCGATGGCGCCGCTTTAACCTACGGCACGCCGGAACGACGAATCCCCGCATTTCTCGCCTCGGGCGGACCGGCGCCTACCCAAGCAGCGCCCAACGCCCGATATTGAAAGGCACGTTCAAGGGCTGAGCGTGCGCAGCACGTCCGGCCATTTGCGTTCGGCAGCGCTGTTAATGCGCTCCGGATCTGCCCTGAAAATTCCCAGCCGCTCGCTGTCGTAGAACAGGAACAGGCGGCCTTCACTGATCAGCCAAGTGTCCGGATTGCCTGCAACCGCAATACCGCGGGCAACGCCGACCGGATCGTAACCACCGAAGCGCGGCATGTAGACCTTGGGCTGCGCAGCGAACGCTTCGCGATTGCCGATGTTGCAGAAGCGCCAGACCGCGCCGCCGTAGGTGAGTTCAATGCCATCATCTCCGAGCACCGGCTTTCCGTCGGTATAAAAGGCGACGGGATCGTAGCCGCCGATGGCCAGCCCGGAATTCCGGTCGACCACGATCCTCTCGGACGTCGCGGCAAGCGGAGCCGTGACGGCTGGCAGCAGCGACAAGAGGCCGGCCAAGGCCGCGATGCCCAGGCAGTGGAGCTTCCGTTGTTGCCGTGCTGTGGTCATAGTTTAAGCGAAGTATCGGCCGATTCGGATCGGCTTTACGCAATATGAAACAGGCTGCGCCGAAAATTAGCTGCAGCGCGTGAGCGTGGGGTTAACCGGGGGACACTCGATGAATTCTGCTTGGCGGTTCGCCGTTGTGGCCCCGATCCTGGCTGGCCTCGGAGCTTTGGCCGCCTCCGCACAGACCGCATCGCCTACTCAACCGCCGCCGCCCCAGCCGCCGGCGGCGGTCGCACCTTCGCCGCCACCGCAACCCCCGGCGACCAACCAGTTCTCGCCCAACGAGGTCATCGATGCCGGCCATCATTTCTTTGGCGGCGTGTCGCGCGAACTGGCCCAATTAGTCGAGAAGGCGGGTAGTCAGTGGGGGCTGCCGAACGGCTACATCCTCGGCGAGGAGGCCGGCGGCGCCTTTGTCGGCGGGCTGCGTTATGGCGACGGCACGCTTTATACCAAGAATGCCGGGGACGTGCGTGTGTACTGGCAGGGACCGTCGATCGGCTTCGATGCCGGCGCCAACGGCGCCCGGACCATGATGCTCGTCTATAACCTGCCGCGCACCGAGGCGATTTTCGAGCGATTCGGCGGTGTTGAGGGTTCGGCGTATTTCATCGGCGGCTTGGGCATGACCGCGCTGGCCGTCAACGACATCATCGTCGTGCCGATCCGTTCCGGCGTCGGGCTGCGGCTCGGGGCCAACGTCGGCTATCTCAAATTTACCCCCCACGCTACCTGGAACCCGTTCTAACCGCCCACCCCTTTGGCTGATGGCGGAAGCGACGGCGATCGCCCTCGTGCTGCCTGGAACCCGTCCTGGTCGCCGGCTTCCTTTGACAGCGAAAGCAGCGGCGTCACAGGCTTGTCGCGTAGGCCTGTTGTCTTTTCTGGCGCGGCGACCGTTCCCGGTTTAGGTTAGCGGCGCGGGATGCTAGTGCTGCCTCGTATCCGCGTGGCATTAAGGGCGGACGGTGTGGTTCAAAGAGTGGTGTCATGATT